>CAKSAP010000002.1 GCA_934436505.1 uncultured Eubacteriales bacterium
GAGAGCAAACGCAGGAGCAGAGAACAGAAAAGGATAGCATGTATGAACTGTCCGCAAAAAATGACCGACTGATATGGTTCAGCGTGAGGGAAGAATACTGCGTCAGGGCAACGAAAACGAAAAAGTAAAGATTTTCCGTTATATCACAAAGGCGAGCTTCGACGCTTATTCCTGGCAGCTGCTTGAAACCAAGCAGAGATTTATAAGTCAGATTATGTCGGGCGCCGCAAATATGCGTGAGGGCGGAGATATCAATGATACCGTTTTGAATTATGCCGAGGTCAAGGCGCTTGCGGTGGGCAATCCGAAAATTAAAAGGCGTGTTGAGGTTTGCAACGAGCTTGATAAATATACTATTTTGCAGAACGATATAGTAAACGACAGACGCAATAAGGAAAAAGAGCTTGCCGAGCTTCCCGAAAAGCTTGAAAAGATAAATCGTCAAATTAAAAATATCGGGCTTGATATACAGGAGTATGCCCGTGAAAAGCAAGGCTATAAGAATATGAAATATTCCGAGCAAAAGGAAATAAGGCAAAAAATCTACAATGCGGTTTTTGCAAATCAGAACAATAGCCAAATTACCCATGTGCTTGATTATCAGGGCTTTGAGGTTGTAGTGCCTGCCTATATGGCGCCGAGAACGGTTTATTTTACAAATGAAGAAAACGGCGATAAGCGTAAGATAAGCAAGCCGGTCTATTATGTAAATCTTGTCAGAAACGGAACGTATTTTCTTGAGATTGAATCCGAATCGGGCATAACAAGAAGGCTTAACAACTTCCTTGATGACCTTGAAAAGCTTGAAGAAAAATATAAGGATAAGCAGCTCGAGTACGAAACAAGGCTTGAAAGCATCAAAACAGAGCTTAAAAAGGAACGCTTTGGCTATATGGATAAAATCAAAGAACTGAAGGGTGAGCTTATGACGCTTAATGAGGAGCTGGGGGTAGCGTAATGGGAAAAAATCTTTCAACAAATCTGCCGGTTATTTCGGTTGAAAATGCCGTTGAAATACTGAGCAAATCGTATATAAGCCTGATTAAAGCGGGTGCGGCGGCAAAGGATTTTCCTTCGGTTATGCTGTGGGGACCACCGGGCGTCGGAAAATCTCAGTCGGTAAGGCAGATTGCAAGGCGGATTGAAAAAGAAACGAAAAAAACGGTTAATGTTACGGATGTTCGCCTGCTGCTTTTCAATCCCATAGACCTGCGTGGTATTCCCGTGGCAAATGCCGATAAAACGCTTGCCGTATGGCTAAAGCCTAAAATATTTGAAATGGATTGCGCTGAAAATACGGTAAACATTTTGTTTCTTGACGAAATATCCGCCGCACCGCAGTCCGTTCAGGCGGCTGCGTATCAGCTGACTCTCGACAGGGTTGTCGGCGAGCATAAGCTGCCCGATAACTGTATTGTAATTGCTGCGGGAAACCGTGTTACGGATAAATCCGTTGCATTTAAGATGCCCAAGGCACTTGCCAACCGACTGCTGCATATTGAAATCGAGGGCAGCTTCCGTTCGTGGAGAAAATGGGCGGTTGAAAACGGCATAAATAAAAAGGTGCTCGGTTATCTTTCGTTCAGAAACGATAGGCTGTTCGGCTTCGACACGAGAAATGACGACCTCGCTTTTGCAACGCCACGTTCATGGGAAATGGTAAGTAATATTCTTAACTGTGTAAATGGGGACGCTAAAGAAACATTCCCTCTCATAGCAGGACTTGTCGGCTCGGGAACTGCGATTGAATTTCAGAGCTGGTGTAATGTTTATGCCGACTTGCCCGATATTGACTCAATATTTGAGGGAAGGGCAAGAGAGGTGCCGAAGAGTCCCGATGCGATGTATGCGCTTGTTTCCTCAATGACCGCTTATTGTCGTGAGCATATTGATAATTACGAGCAAATAGGCAATTCAATAGCTTATGCAGAGCTTATGCCTGCCGATTTTACGCAGCTGCTTATTCAGAATTATCAGAGTATTGAGCTGACTTCAGGCGATTTTCTTATGAGTATTCCCGAATACAGAAAATGCATCTCTAAAAATGGGAGTATGAGAAACGGCTATGGTGAATAAGAAAACACGTGAAATTATTAAAAGGCTCCAGCGTGCAAGAATGGCGCTTATGGTAAAACAGCCCTTTTACGCCGTGCTTTTAATGCATATGAGGTTTGCACTTGACGAGGGCTGCGAAACGGCATATACAGACTCACAAAGAATTGCTTTTTGTTCCGATTTTATAAAGCGACTTTCGGACAGCGAGCTTGAATTTGTGCTTATGCATGAGGTGCTGCACGTTGCTCTCAATCACTGCGGCAGATCCTCGGCAGATTATGATTTTGATTTGTTCAACGAGGCGTGCGACATAGTTGTCAATTCCAATATTCTTTATTCGTGCAATATGGACCTGTCGGCTGTAACGCTTTCCGAATATGGCGAAAGTATGCACCGAACGCCTGACGGGAAAGAGGGATATCTTTTTACTGCGGAAGAGGTTTACGATATGCTGAAGCGGCAGCCTCAAGAAAGTGGAGAAAACAATAATGAAGCGGGAGGAGAGGACTCTGTCGGCGGAGAAAACGGCGGTGTTGCCGATCGGAATGACGGCGGCTTTGATGACCACACTTTCTGGCAGGGCGGCTTCGAAGAGGAGAGGGGAACAGACATTACAGCCAATGCTTGGCTTCAGCGGATGATTGAAGCGACAAAAATCGCAGATGATTTCAAGGCTCAAAAAGGAACGGACGGTTGCGGAAATATTCCCCTCGGTGCACAGAGAATAGTTGATGAATACTTAAAGCCTCAAACCGATTGGAGAACGGTGCTTAACGACTTTGTTCAGGAGGAAATCAACGATTATTCCTTTAATCCTCCCGACCGCCGATTTCAGGCTTCGCCGTTTCTTCTGCCCGATTATAACGAAAAGGACGAAGCTGTCAAGGATATTCTTTTTATGGTTGATACCTCGGCTTCCGTGAGCGACAAAATGATTACTCAGGCATTTTCGGAAATCAATGGCGCAATTGATCAGTTCAACGGCAGACTTGAGGGCTGGCTCGGCTTCTTTGACGCTTCGGTCGTTCCGCCGAAAAGGTTTTCGGACGAGGATGAGCTCAGAGTTATTTCGCCAAAGGGCGGAGGCGGCACAAGCTTCAAATGTATTTTCGATTATATAAGAGAAAATACGGATGCTGATTTTAAGCCTGTCAGCATAATAATTCTGACAGACGGATACGCACCGTTCCCTGATGAAAATGAAGCGGAGGGTATTCCCGTGCTTTGGATTATAAACAATAAAAAAGCTACTCCGCCGTGGGGTAAAACAGTAAGGCTTGATATTGGGGAGGAATAGTAAATGAACAAGCATTTTTCAAACGAGAAAATTGCGGAAATGCTAAAAAGCATGAGCGAGGATGAGACGAGAGAGCTTATCGCTTCACTCAACGCATATAGAAGTAATATCTCAAAGAATAAAAACGAAGAATCAAAAAACAGATTGTGTGATATGATGAAAACAACATATAAAAAGCATTGCATGCTTACATATGTAAACAGCAACGGAGAAAAAGGCAAAATAACACTTGACGGTGCAGATTTTCCGTATTATATCAGGCTTGATAATCCCGAAGCTAAAATCAAAGCTGTTCCTCAGTATTGGTGGTTGAGGCAAGGTGTTCGTGCTTATGAAGATAAGATAATTTATACAGAAACGGATAAGTCGGATGCTCCGAGAATAGCACATATCAGACCAACATTGGTTTTTGATATTGAAGATGAGTCGGGACTGAAAAAAGGGGACATATTTACAATCAACGATTGCAAATATCAGATGATAAGCGACAACGTCGCCCTAAAAAGCGATTGCCTTTCAGGAAGCTGTACCTTTGACAAGAATATTATTAAGTACATTCTCAAAGGGTGGCTTGACGAGGTTGTTGAAAAGAATAAAAATGAAACAGTATGAACTCGAAGCGGTACATACTGCTTTGATATAATGGGGTGTGAAAGAAAGGGGAGTTGGTTTTGGCTGTTACTAATAAAATTGTGAGAATAAAAGAATTGATTTCGGCTATATCCGAAGCGGATAAAAAATACTACGGCGAGGATAATCCTTCAATAAGCGACAGAGAGTACGATGCGTTGGTTGATGAATTGCTTGCACTTGAAAAGGAAACGGGTATAGCTTTTGCAAATTCTCCGACAAAAAGGGTCGGCGGCTCAAACAAAACGGGACTTGAACAGGTGAGGCATACAAAGCAGATGCTTTCCGCAAAAAAGACAAAATCCGTTGACGATATAATCAGATTTGCGGGAAACAATGAAATAATACTTTCGTGGAAACTTGACGGACTGACTCTTGTTTTAAGATATTCGGGAGGTCAGCTCAGGCAGGCAATTACCAGAGGCGAAAACGGACTTGTCGGCGAGGATGTTACCGATAATGTTAAGCATATGCGAAATGTTCCCAAAAAAGTAAAATGTAAGGATGATTTTGAAGTCAGGGGAGAGGGCGTTATGTCTTGGACTGATTTCAGTATAGTCAGCCGAAACGGCTCACAGGGTCATCCGAGAAATACCGCCGCCGGTGCTGTCAGAGCACTGAGCCCCGATAAAGGAGTGCTTTCGCATACCGAATTCTTCGCTTTTGAGCTTATTTATCCTCACGATAAAAGCAAAACAAAGCAGGAACAATTTGATTTTCTTGCACTCAATGGTTTTATATGCGTCGAGTATAACCGTGTAAGCGGCTGTGTCGGTGAAAAAGTCATAAGAGAAGCGATTGACGCTTTTAATCCGGAGGGCTATCCCTATCCTGTTGACGGAATAATAGCGGAATACAACGATATTGCCTTCGGCAGAAGCCTCGGAGCAACCGCACATCACGAAAACCGTATGCTTGCGTTAAAATGGGAGGACGGTCTTTACGAAACGACCTTCAGAGGCGTTGAGTTGTCCGTCACACGAAGCGGAGCTGTCGCTCTGATTGCCTTGTTTGATCCTGTGAATATTGATGGGGCGCAGGTTCGTCGTGCCGATCTTCATTCGTTGAGCAATTTTGAAAGGTATAAATTCGGTATTGGCGACACGATAAAAGTATACAAGGCAAATATGATTATTCCGCAGGTTGCCGAAAATATCACTTCAAGCGGAACATACAGCTTGCCCGAGCTCTGCCCTTGCTGTGGCAGTAAGCTTGAAATAAAAGCATCGGCCTCAGGAGTGAAAAATCTTTATTGCCCAAATGAAGAGTGCATTGCAAAAAACGCACAGAGGATTGCACGTTTCTGCGACAAGGACGCTATGAACATTGACGGCTGCACGGCAACTATGCTTGAAAAGCTTATGGCTTACGGCTTTGTTAAAACCTTTGCCGATCTCTATCATCTCAAGGAAAAGAGAGCGCAGATGCTAACCACTCCCAGCTTCGGCTTTGAAAGCTGCGACAAGCTTATTAAGGAAGCGGAAAACAGCAGAAGATGTCGGCTTCATCAGTTCCTTGTCGCTGTCGGTATTCCGCTTATGGGACCGAATAACGCAAGGGAAATTTCCGAATACTTCAACGGCTCTTGGAATGAATTTGAAAAGGCGGTAAAAGAGGAGTTTTGCTTTTTCCATATTTCCGGAGTTTCTCAGGCACTCAGCAAAAATATAATCAAATGGTATAATGATGAAGCGCAACAAAGGCTGTGGAAGCCGCTTCTAAAGGAATTGATATTTATTGATACAGATAGTCAGTGCTGCGAGGGGGACAATGCCTTTGCAGGTAAAAACGTGGTTGTAACAGGAACGGTAAACGGTATGAGCCGTCAGGAAATTACAGAACTGTTGAAGCTTCTCGGTGCAATACCGTCCGACTCGGTAAGCGGCAAAACCTCTTACCTTATTGTCGGCGAAGCACCCGGCACAAAAAAGCTTTCTGCAGCTCTTGCCGGCGGGGTTAAAATAATAACCGAAGGTCAGTTTATCAAAATGCTTTCGGAGTAAGTAAAGGAGAATTAAAATGGATAAAAAATATGTTTGGAACATAATTTTTGACGAGGATTTTGTTAAGGATGAACAGAGAATTAACCAACACGGCGTTCGGACTTATTCAACCTTTGAAAAAGCAAGAGAAAACTATTTTAATGCTCTGAAAGAGTATTTTTTAAGCAGTGACAAATTTGACGGCGAGGACTATTTAAGACAGTTTGAAGAGTATTTTGACGATTCTTCGTATGATGACGATGAAGAAGAGGATGAGCGTATGGGTAAATTGTCTTTTGCTTTTACCGAAAGGGACAGCTCACACAAGGCACGAGGAAAGGCAAAAGCAATTCCGAATTTAATCAGAAGCTTGATTTCCGAGGAAGAAATAAATCCCGATTCCGACTCTTATTATACCTACACCGATTATCTGCTCGAGCTTGAGCTTGGGGACGAAAAAATCACGGCAGGTGGAGTTGACGACGGACCGTATAACGGCGTTGACCCCTTTATTTTGATTGACTTTTTCAGAATGGACGAGCCTGACAGAGAATACAAATTTCAGGTAGCCGGCGGTTTTAATTCGAAACAAGTTGAAAAAGAGAGCTATTTCGTTTTGGAGCTTGTGAAAACCGAGGTTGACGCTCCCGTATAATATAAAATTGCTTTTATAAGGTAACGATTTATTCAATACCTAAACCAACAAAAAACAGCCATTTCTTTTTTTGAAATGGCTGTTTTTTAATTTAGCGCTGTGTTTTTATCCCACTTTCTGTTCCCGGCGGTCAAGGAATGGTTGTGAATACAATATGCTGAATACAATACAGATATGTTTAATTGTCCGCAAAACGAAACACATTGAAATAGGAGAAATATATTGATATGTTGGCGGAGGAATTTGAGATGTTGGAGTTATAGCAATGCTCATCTCGGAAATTCTTTTATAAACTATTTAGAGTGAGACTTTGCGAGATGTTGTTGAAAGTATATTTATATCATTGACACGTGTAAGTGTATATATTACAATTATTATAATACTTGTGGAGGAGATTTATTATGTATAGGAAGAATGATGAAAAAATTTATGAGCTATATGGTGGCTATATAGACAGACTTTTTATCGCTCAGAAAAATTTTTTGGAAAATAATGAGGACGACATATTCACAGAAGCTAATATCAAAGAGTGTATTAAGTGTTTCATTGATGAACCTGTTGATAGTAAGAAAACATTTAACGAAAAACTAAAAGAACAGTTTAAAGGAGCAAGTGTTGGGGCGCAAAAACTTTTTGCACATGCAATATGGCTTTGGGGATTTTCTGTGAATGGAAGTCGTAATTGCGATCTTGTTTTTATAGAAAAACGTAATTGTCGTCCGAAGCACGGCTTTGGAAACTGCGGACAGTATCATTTATCTGACAAATATAAAGAAATCTGTTTTGTTATCAGACTTTTTAAGGCGATTTTTGATAAATGTGAAAGCAAAGCCAAAGACGAAATTAAGGATTTTATTGAAGGTGTATGTCTTTCATATAAGTATGAAAACGCTTATAAGAAATACAAATATTATGAAGAACTTGATGTTGTAAAAAAACAAAATGGAAAAAGACCGATGGCAGATATTCTTTTATATTTATCAAAGCCTGAAATTTATGAACCGATTGTATCAACGACTCACAAAAATGCAATCGTAAATTGTTTTTATAATCTTATAAAAGACGCTGAACCTGTACCCAATATGGTAGATGAACAGATTAGAAAGATTAGAGAAAAAATAGGAGAAATTAAAGGAGATAAAAATTTTAGTTTTTATGATCCTGATTTAAGAACGCTGTGGGATGTAGGTTATAGTGAAGACGATGAAGATAGACTGGGTGCATTGAGCTTCAAAAAGAATATTGTGCTTTATGGACCTCCGGGAACAAGTAAAACTCACTCTGCAAAGCAATTGGCAAGAACATTGATAGCAAAAAATTTAATTGAGACAGGTAATATGAAAATTGAGGATATGATAGATTTTTCAAACCGAAATGCTGATGAATATATAAGAATTCTTCAATTACATACAAATTATACCTATGATAGCTTTATTATCGGGCAAACCATAAAGAATAATGAAATTGTACCTGTAGAGGGGTATTTTTTGTCACTTTGTAAGGAAGCGTCAGAAGATAAAGACAATATTTATGTATTGATTTTAGATGAAATAAACAGAGTCGATTTAGCCAGATTGTTCGGAGAGGCATTTTCGGCGATTGAAAACCGTAATGAAGCTATAGATCTTCCTTTTAAGGATAAAGACGGAAACCAATATACACTAACTGTGCCGGATAATATTTTTATTATTGGGACAATGAATGAAATCGATTTTTCTTTAGAAAGAATTGATTTCGCTTTAAGAAGACGATTTTTGTGGTTTGAACATAGCTACAGTTCGGAAACTTTGAATGATATGCTTAATGATATGCTTAATGATATGCTTGAAGGAAAACTTGATAAGTATTTTAGCGATAGCGATGAAGAAATACAGAAGTTTATAGAAAATTCTAACAATGTAAATGATATTATTTCAGAAACTCCGGAGTTAGGCTCCCAATATAAAATTGGACATGTTTTCTTCGCAGAAATCGTTAAGTTCCTTAATCAAATATATAATAATCCGGCATACAAAGGAAAACAAAGGAAAACAAAAAACGAAGAAGCTAAAAAAGCCTTATGGAAATATTCTATTATGCCTATGATAGATTCATATCTTGATAACATAAGTGTTGAAAGGCATAAGGAAATAATTGATGAAATACATGGAGCATATAATGGCTAAAAAAGAAGTTATCTGTTACACGGCTCAGGATTGTTCGGAAATTAATTACAAAGATAAAAGCTTAAGCTATTCTGATACTTTTCTTCATCATGTTCAATCCAATTCATATGAGCTTGAAAGATTTCGTATTTCTTCTAAACACTTTCTTGATGAATCTCCTATTGTTGAATATGATTACCGAGATGGAAAATGGAAGGCAGGACGGTATATAGGCAGTATTAAGTATAGAGATGGAAAAAATGAATACTGTTTGTCTATATCGCCTCGATTCGGTGAATCTGCACTTGTGCATATGCTAAGTGAAATATTCAATATAAAAATAACTGAAGGGACATCCGGTTTAGCAAAAGACAGTTCAGCCTATATAAAAATGCTTATTTCTATGATTTGGACACAGAAGCTTAACCAATCAAACAGGTTTGGTTTGCCGCGCACGAGCAAAGAAGAAACAAATAAAGGATATTTTGTAAAAGGTAAACTGGCTGTTTTACCGTCAGTTTTTTCATATCACAAAGACGAAACAATTATTTCCGTAAGCAGAAATAATTGTTATGATAAAAGAATAGTTTCGATATTATGTGAAGCATATCGTATCCTATGTAAAGATTTTTGTTTTGATCGGCTGCCGATTTCGCCAAGCACTAAAAAATTAATTAAAGGCATTGAGAGCTTATATAGCAGTTTGAAATGCACTCGAATTACTGAAAACGAGTACAATAGGATAACTTACAGTCCAATCTACAAAGAATTTAAAGAAATTGTTGATTTTTCATGGAGCATAATAAACACTTCTTGGGGTGTTAACGGTAAATCTGAAGAATTAAGCGTTTCGGGTTATTTGTTGGACATGGCGGAAATATGGGAATGTTATGTGAGAAAGATACTGCAAAAGAAGCTTCAAGTGAAAGGTTGGCAATTAATAGATACCAAATATCACTTGTATAAGGGTCAATTTTTTGAACGAGACATTATCCCTGATATTGTTTTCAAAAACGGTGATAAGTATTGCGTTTTTGATGCGAAATACAAAAAAATGATGTATAGAAAACAAGATGTTGACAGAAGCGATTTCTTTCAAATCCATACATACGCATCTTATTTTCAGGGCAGAGGAAATGTGATTCTTGCCGGATTGGTTTATCCAATCGAGAATACAAATAATATTATAAGTCCGCCAAAATTATTTGGTAATGACGAAAGCGATACAATATTCTTTGTTGATGGTCCTCGTATCGCTGAAACTGACGAAATTGAAAAAACGATATCTAACGATTTGTTTCTCAACAGTGTTTATAGTGTTGTTTAGCATAATGATAAACTAAAAGCAAACAAAATCTCACTCCGTAAAAGAGTGAGATTTTTCGTTTGCTGTTTTTACTTTGTTCAATGTTTTTTCAAGCTTTTATGATATAATTGATATAATCGGAGGTGTATTTATGAGGCTTTTACTTGTTGAGGATGAAAAAAGAATGGCGCAAGCTCCGCAGCAGGACGGACAGAGCACTCAAAAATCCGCCGCCGACAGCCTTGCCGACAACAAAGAAAAATCACAACCGAATGAGCAAAGCAGCATATCCGCTTCCTCATATATAGCAGTCGGAGTAAGCGTACTTGTTCTCGCTTTGGGACTTGCGTTTGCCGTGCTTTTCAAAAGGAGAAAGTAATAATCAAAGCTGCACAAATGAAATAGGCGAGGCATCCGCCGAAAAAAACAGAATAATCAACCAAAATAAAAAACAGCCATTTCTTTTTCATTTGAAATGGCTGTTTTTTAATTTAGTGCTGTGTTTTTATCCCGCTTTCCGTTCGTAACCGGTCAATAAATCACTATATACACTCAATACTTTATTGTCACGAAAGAGTCAATATGTTCCTTTTGCTTGCGGTTTTTTTCTTCTTTTTTGCGTGTAAAACAAATGTTGTTTTGTTTATCATGGTTTTTAAACATTTTTTGTAATCTCTTATTTTTAAAGTTTGATTCGTCCTTAAAAACGCAGAGATTACAAATATACCGCAATCCAAAGATTGTACTTCGTGTAATGCAGAAATGTAACTTGTTGTCTGTAGTTAGCAGAAAGAAATTTTATTATTGCAGTCAGTACTTGTACAGATACCCAAATCTTTTGAACAGAGAATTTAATGCCGAAAGACCAAATCAAAAGTGGATAACGGATATATCATACATTAAAACTGCTCAAGGCTTTCTGTATTTATCAATTATCAGAGACTTGTATTATATTAGTATTGTTGCATATAAAATGGATAAAGAACGAAGTATTAAATCGGTTCTCGATGCGATTAAAGCCGCAAAGAGGAAAGAAAAAATCACTGCGGAGTTGCAGCTCCGCAGTGACCAAGGATTTAAGTACACATACCATGCATACTTCAATCTAACACAATCATACGGCATAACGCTGTCAATGTCAAGTCGTGGTAATCCTTATGACAACGCTTTAGCAGAATTTATCTTCGTTTAAATACCTTATGAATTTACACTATTCTCAAACGCTACGGCTCTTTTTTATTTCTGAAAGGAGTTTAAACACCTTATGAATTTACACTATTCTCAAAAAAAGACCTCATCAACTGCACCTACGGCTTGTTTAAATACCTTATGAATTTACACTATTCTCAAACGGGCAAAGTGTAAGCGTGAGTTACTACTCCGTTTAAATACCTTATGAAATTACACTATTCTCAAACCGCAGTTTGTTATTAAGACGATATGCTAAAGTTTAAATACCTTATGAATTTACACTATTCTCAAACTCATCGATGAGCTGCACCTTGAACTTAACAGTTTAAATACCTTATGAATTTACACTATTCTCAAACGATATAAGCGATATGACATTCGAAGTTTAGTTTAAATACCTTATGAAATTACACTATTCTCAAACGTTCATAACGTCGTCAATAGATAATGTCTGGTTTAAATACCTTATGAAATTACACTATTCTCAAACAAAAAGGAGTAATTGAAATGTTTACTGTCGTTTAAATACCTTATGAAATTACACTATTCTCAAACATTATATTTATATCGTGTATTATTTTGTAAGTTTAAATACCTTATGAATTTACACTATTCTCAAACGGTCTTACTGATAACAAGTCCGCCTGACTTGTTTAAATACCTTATGAATTTACACTATTCTCAAACCTGTGGAATGGCGCACGACCTGACAACCGGTTTAAATACCTTATGAATTTACACTATTCTCAAACTTCAATTCTTAACGACGTTACAAAAGAGATGTTTAAATACCTTATGAATTTACACTATTCTCAAACCTATATATTAAGTAGGTTAGTATTTTTTCCGTTTAAATACCTTATGAATTTACACTATTCTCAAACGAGAATGTCGGCATAATAATATACGCCGTTGTTTAAATACCTTATGAATTTACACTATTCTCAAACACGTCATTTTTCTTGATGAGGCAACGCAGGTTTAAATACCTTATGAATTTACACTATTCTCAAACTCGCACGTTGTCTTCGTCGCCCGATGCTGCGGTTTAAATACCTTATGAATTTACACTATTCTCAAACGATACGCTATAAACAATGATTTTGTGTCTGTTTAAATACCTTATGAATTTACACTATTCTCAAACGCTGATGTCAGTAATAAACCACTTCCAATTGTTTAAATACCTTATGAATTTACACTATTCTCAAACGGGTCATAATGTCTCACGTCTCCTGCATAGTTTAAATACCTTATGAATTTACACTATTCTCAAACGAGCATTGACGGGTTAAGTGTTTGCTTGTCGTTTAAATACCTTATGAATTTACACTATTCTCAAACGCATACCGCAATGATTTACTTAACCGCGGGTTTAAATACCTTATGAATTTACACTATTCTCAAACTTGGTATCATTGTGAAAAGCATTCTGATATAGTTTAAATACCTTATGAATTTACACTATTCTCAAACCTCAAATAAACTGCGCCACTATTATGCACAGGGTAATTCACAAGATATAGTATATTATATCTCTAATTGTCACAGGTGTCAATTAGACACAGATCAGAATCAATTATATGTATTTCTTCAAATCTGGAAATCTTTTTCGGCTTTGATGATGTAATAACCAAAACATGGATATGATAAAGCTTTAAAGTTCTAAATATTTTTTCAATTTCATCATAATCGAAATAATCATAAATACTGTGAAGAACAAACAAATCAAAATTAAGATACTTATTAAGCAATAATATGTATGAAACAAGTAATTCTGATAAGTCACGGCACGAAACATTAATATTGAATTGCAAAAGCTTTAATATTGAAGGGAAATCTATTTCAAAACTTGAATCATATTCAAAATCATAATCCTGATTTAATTTGTCAAATAATTGTACAAGTTGTGCCTTTATTAAAACCAAATCTTCAGAATAATCATTAATAGCAGTTTGTTGCATAATTGAATTGATTTTTGAAGTTAACTTCTTATTTTGAAAATTCAATTCTAATATATTTGCAACAAAAAATCCCCTTTTTTCAAAATCAAATGGCTTAAAATCCTGAGAAAATGTAAACAGTTCTTCAACCGTACCTTCACAAAAAGAATAAAGTATTTTTCGAAAAATCTTTTTATTTTCAATAACAAGAACAGGAATTACACCATCTGTAAATTCTACATTATTATTAAGATATTCACACGCAAACATCATAATATCAAAAGCCTTTCATCATTAGAAATAACATTACTGTCATTTGACCCAACAACCATTTCCATTTTTGAATACTGCTTTTCAGTAACTGTAAGCATTTGAACGACTCCTGCTGATGGTTTATGTTTTTTGACTCCGTCACATATTCCGTTTGCTACATTTTGATTCAATGCGAGTTTCGCATAAACAGATTCTTGGATCATCATAAAACCGCTTTTAACAAGATATTTTCTAAAATTCGAATACTCTCGTCTGTCCTTCTTTGTTTTAACAGGCAAATCAAAAAACACAATCACTCTCATAAACCTATAACTCATAATTCATAACGGGAAATTTTATTAAAGAAACATCATTTTCTTCAATAGCAGAAAAAATGCTCTTACAATAAATCTTAATTGCATTTAAAACGGTATTTGTTTTATTATCAATAATCAGTTCTTTATTAAGTAATGCCAAAATTTTTTGCTTTTCTTTTTTATCAAAAGAATTAGGATTAGTGTTTTTAGCCAGATTGTCAACAAGCGGTCTAAAAGGCTCCATCAAATCACAACTTAAATTAAACTGATTAAACATATTTCCGTGAAACAGTCCAAGTTGTGTCAAATATCCGCTACTTACAACTTCTCGATTTATGCACGACAAAATAATGCTATAACCATAATTAAGCATTGCGTTAAGCGGTGTGTCATCACTTCGAGTAAAGCCTTTGCCAAACAGAGCGTTAAAATACACCTTCGCAGCATGTCCTTCCCTGTTAGTAATATCGTTAAATTCAAGTTCTTCTATATACCCATCAAGCATTTGGGCTTCTTTGAGTCCATAAAATTCAAGAAGCGATGATTGATTTTTGATTTTTTGTGCAACTATAACAGTCCAAGCTTGCTGCTTTGAATAATCTTGCCATGCAATTTGATTTTTTAATTTTTGGCTGCAATCATGGCTTCCGTAATATGATATAAGTTCGCTTTGAGGGTTTCTTTTACTGTCACAAAAAATCACTTTGATTTTCTTTGCCGAAAGTTCACTTAAAAGCGCACAAGTTATGGAACAAGCGGTGTTTTCAATTATAAGAATTGAAACCTCGCTTAAATGTATTTTAACAGTGTTTTCTACATCTCTTACCGTCATATACCCCATTGAGTAATCGAGTTTTGACGGTTTTGTTACCACAACTGTGCGCCAACTCATATTTAATTTCTCCTTATTCCTTGCTTACAAGTTCAACTTCGGTTTCATAAAGCCCTGTAATAGATTGATTTATAAGCTTAATCGATTTAACATCTTTGATTTTAGAAATATTATTGTTGAGTCTTATTGCTCCGTTTGATTTAACATTTATATTTTTTAGGTCGCCTTTTGATGCATTATTCTTTAGAATAATCAAAATATTCTTTATTGTTTTACACTGCTCAACAAGGTCTATTTCCTCAAACTTGCTTTTTTCTAAAACGAGTTTTTCAGCCAAAGCAGAGAACATAACACCGTAAATATTATTTGACATTTTTTCCAAAAGCAAATCATATAACTGACAATTCTGTTCCGAAGTTACATTGTTTTTCGAATCACTACATGATTGCAAATGCAAATCACCATCGGCACAGCGAATTATATTTCTAATATATCGTTCATTTTGATAGCCCAGTACCAACTGAACAGCCGGACGATAAACTATTTGGCTTCCTCCGCTTTCTTTACCGCCAAGGTGGCAACGCATATTGTCAAAAGAAATACATGATTGAACTTTAAGTTTTTTAACCTTAATCACAGGTTCAATCAAATTATAATTTTCAATCAAATAATCCGAAGGGCTTTCTTCGTACTTCTTTTTGTCATAAAGATTAATTGCAAATAATGACACAACACGATTATTTTTCTCGCCGTGTTCAACGCAAGAAAAATATGTTGCAGAAACTTTTGTCCTTCCGCCATACTTTTCTTTATCGCTTAAAACATTGTTTAGTTGAACCTGTGCCTTTCCTTTTTTGGATATAGTTTGATCCCAAAATCCACCTTTTTTCTCATAAGCATAACGAGTATAACGAATATTGTTTTTATTCATTGTTGCTATAACAGTATTTAAAGTTTCATTATTATCCGCTACCCATGCTCCGTCAATATTATGCTTTAGCATTGAAGTCAGATTAACGGTATATCCCTTATCGTTATTTTGCAAGTGTTTTATAAAATTAATCTTGTTATGTGTAAATTTAACATTATAAACATTGCCGACAACAATATTTAGATATGCATCCTTTGCATGATGAAAATCGTTAACTTCACGGCATTTGAGCATATCATATTCTTTACGAAAATCTGAAGTTAACTTCGCCTTGACATAAACTATTTCCGTGTCAGGATAAAGTTGTTTAAGGATAGTTGAAACTGCTTTTGTTGACTGGCGAGTTTCTACAAGCTGGCGAGATACAAATTCTGAAAGTTCATCTTCGCTAAGTGGGTTATTTCTCACCAATCGCTCATATTTTTTCTTGTCAATAAGTTTCTTGTCAAGGAGCATCTTCCAAAACGGTGTCATTTTTTCTCTTACTTGACTTGAAATAGGATATTCATTATCCTTTTTGGAATTTGTTTTTTTCTTAACAAGAACTCTGTTATTTAAACTGTCATCCTTTATTTTTGATTGCGGATATATGTGGTCTATATCATAAAGATTTTTATTGAACAAGTCGTCTAATTTGATTTCTTCTCCGCTATACATACATTTGCCAAATTGAGTAAAATACAAATACAACTTGTCACTTCTCAAATCGTCATCGGTTGTATTATTAAGCAAATACTCATACAAATCAGAATAATCTTTTTTGCAGAATTTATATAAATCCAAAAGAGCACTTCTTCTTGAAACCGTACGTTTCTTCTCCCCGGCACCTCTTGCCACCTCAACGAATATCTTTTTCGGAGGATGCTTCATTATTTTTTCAATTTCTTTGATTATTAAAATTGACTGATGAATAGGCCTTTTAACAAGAGGTGAAATATATAATCCATCAATTATATCATTTAAGCTTTTATCAGCACCAAACGAATTCAGCTCATTTACTTTATCAATAAAAGACTTGTTGCCTTTATCATCACAACAAAAATCATTACTGTAAAGCAATTGCATCAAATTGTTATTTGTTTGCCACATAGCTGTAATAATATTTACAACCTCGCCTGATTCTTTGCAAGTTGCTTCAACTTCAGTCAAAAACTCTCTTGAAAGTCTGCTCCATCCGCTATATTTCAGTTTGGAAATTTTTTTAATTTCATCATCTGAAAGATAATCGCCTAATTCGTTTTTGAGTCTCTTCTTCAAGAGCTTTTTATCCTCTCCGAAAACAGTAATCGCATTGATAACGGATTCCTTTTGTTCATCGGTTAAATCATATTCAAGCAAATCTTTATACGACTTTAATGATGATTTGAAATCATTGTCAATCCCGCTTATTTCATCAAACTCAATATTTCGAGATTTTAAATAATCACAAAGTTTTTTATTAGTGACTTTATAATATTTTTTAAAAATATTATTATAAATATCCTGCTTTAACTGAACACTGATTTTTTCACCGTTAATTCGAAGATTATTCAGTTCATCAAGTACACAGAATTTACTATATATTAACGAATGTTTAGGAACTACATCAAATTCAGGCAAATAAGAACACTTGCTTGTTAAATTTTTGATGAATTCTTCTGCAGATTTATCATAGTCAACAACCTCTTTGATATTCCACGGATATATTTTTTCGTCACTTCTTACAAGCCAACTCTTTTTTGAATGAGTATTAAGCGGACCAATATAATATGGAATACGATATTCAAACAATGCAATAAGTTTGTCGTAAACAGATTTTCCGGTGCTATCTTTTTCTTGCAAAAACGGCAAATATTCCTTTGCGTTATCAAGAATAGCTACAAGTTCCTTTTCATTAACCTGCATGGGGATAACACCATTATCCTTTGTTACTTGCTTTGGCATAAATGTCGAGTTTTCAATCTCATCAAACATTTTAATGTACTGCTCGTCTTGGCAAGACTTTAAAACGTTCTTTAAGTATGCGCAAAACTCCTCTTGAGAACAGGTTGAAGTTAAAACACCTGTGCCATTATTACTTTTTATATGCTTTGAATAGGCAACATAATTATTTACTTTTTCTATGCTTTTTTTAAATATTTCATTGTATTTTTCAGGTGCATATTTTATAACATATTCTTTAAGAGCTTTTAAATCTCTGCCATGCTTTTCGTATACATCAACCTTTGAAAATGAAATATATTCTTTTCCGTTTAAAATATCGGCAAGTATTGCCCAATCATACACTGCTTTTAATTTGCATAAAAGTTCAAATCGTTCACCGAGATATGACCGATATTCACCTTCATTATCATCAAATCCCGAAGAAAACGAAACATACTTTTTTTCAACGTCTTTAAGCGATTCATCCTCAAAAATATCAAAAAGAGCAATCTTTGAGCCGCTTAAAAGCGAAAGCATACTATATAAGCTTTTATCGGTTTTTTTATCAACCCCAAAGAGTGTGGCAATTTCTGAATTCTTATTTTTCTTTCCGATGTTTTTGTTTTTCAATATTTGAGAGAGTCTCTCTACATCATTACATTCCAATTCAATTTCATAATTATCAAAGATATAATTCTTAAAATTGTTATATACAGGTAAAAAATCTCCCGAAATATCATCCTTATATGAATAATCAAAAAGAAAATGTCCACGATGTTTTATAATATGATGAAGGGCAAGATAAACAAGCCTTACATCGTGAGGCTCTTTGTTAGTTATAAGTTCCTTTCTCAAATGATAAACCGTAGGAAATTCTTTGTGAAAATCTTTATCTGTATAGTTATCATCGGAAAAAACGCTGTAAGGAACATTTGTTGATTTATCATCAAAATACAAATTGCTTTCATGGAGCTTAATAAAAAAAGCCGGATCCGCTTTGCATATTTCTTTATCAAAAAGCATTTCAAGTAAAGCAATTCTTTCGCGTTTTCTCTGATTCCTTCTGCGACCGGAACGAAATCCTCGGCGTTTTTCAGCTGAACAGCTCTCGTCAAAAAGTCGTATTCCCCACATAGCGTTTCCCTTAAATTTAAGAATTTGATAATAAGGATTACATACCGCCCATCCTACTGAATCTGTTCCTATATCAAGCCCTAAATAATAATCTTTTTCCATAAAATTACCCCCTTAAAAAACATTGTTGACAACTGTGCAAAAAAATGCTACTATAATCTTGTTTAAAACCTTATTTTACACTATTAAGTTCAAATAAAGATTTATCCAAATCGTTGCTCAGCCAACATCACAGTGTGTGATTATTGAAGACTCGCTTATGCGGGTCTTTTTGTTTGTTATAATGATAATAACATAGCAAAAATGCAATAGAAAAATCATTTGATATTAAAACTCCTCGCAAGAAAAGGTTGCAACCTTTTCTGTCGTACGGTTTTTATATTTGAACTCTAAAATAACATTAACACAGTTATCATCATAAGTCAGATTTTTAATTTGTGCGGAATATTTAGGATTGTATATTGTGATAGTGGCATTTGGCTCGGTTTTGGGTTTATAGTTGTTGGTATTTGGCTGTATAAACTCGTTTGTTATTACGCAATCGCATATAGCGTTGTTATCTTTATCGTAATATGTAATTGTTTTTGAGGCATTTGTGCAAGTTGAATTATCTGCTAAAGAGATTCCCGATTGAGTGCTGTTAGAAATTTGAACAGGCATAGCAGATAAATCAATGGTGTTTTGTGAGTTGATGCTGACTGTTTCATTACTGATTATGGAATTTAATGCTCTGCTGTTGGCTGTAAATATTGAAAACCAAATAGCAACGCATACGATAATAGCCGAAAAGAGAAGTATGACAACTTGCTTGATTTTATTGTGTCTTTTAAGCTGTAGAATTTGATTCCCGTCTTGCTCTGCCAAAAATGCTTGCGCAATATCCTGCGGTGTGCCGAAAACAGTGCATATATCCTCGTATGTTAAGTTGGCATGCTCATTGCAATATTCTTCTACACTTTGCGATAATTCATTTATATAGTCTCGCTTTACCTTTTTTGAGGTGGGGAGAGCTTTTTTTATTTTAGTCAAATATACTTTTTGAATGTTATTCATCGTCTTTTCCTCCGTCAAAAGAGCTTGCCTCAATAATTCCTTGTATTCCGTCTTTTACGGCAATGTAATCAATATACAATTCTTTTAGATGCTTTCTGCCGCTGTCGGTAATGCTGTAATAAATGCGTGTTCGTCTTTTGCCAGCAAGCCTTTTTTCATCGACGACATAACCATTATCAAGCAATTTGTAGAGCGTGGGATAAAGAGAGCCTTCGGGGACATTGATAAATCCGCCGCTTCTCTCAAATATTGATTGGGATATTTGATAACCGTACATAGATTCGCTGTTGAGAAGTACAAGAATAATCATTTCAACAGAGCCTTTTTTGAAATTGCTTTTATTTTCCAAAATATACACATCCTTTTTTATAATTATATACGAAAACATAATTTTGTAAATACATAAGAAAACTAAATATTAGTATTGACAAACATATAATATGTGTGATACTATCAAACCATAAGGAACCCCAACCCTGCGATTTATTACAGTTTTTTGCAGTGCGCGCTGTGGAATAAATAAAAAAGAAAGAAGGTCTAAAAATGTCAAAATTAAAGAAAGCAAGTGCAATGCTGTTGGTTATGGCAGCATTTTTATCTGCATCCTCGGTTGGTGCTTTTGCAGCCAATAACCATGATACTGGGTATAGTTTTACTGTCGGTCAGGGTTGGCAAGCACGAACAGAGTACAGAGAAAAAACAAATAATACCTCTGTTTATGTCAAAAGCTTATCCGGCCCTACCATTACGTACTTCTATGTTCTCGCACCGAACGGGAGCAATCAGAATTCTGGCAAAGGTATTGCACCAATAAGTCCTGGGCAAGAACGCCGCATATTCAATCATGTTTATGAGAATGGATGGTCTACGTGTGCATTAGCATCAATCAACAATCCATATTCTGGTCAGTCTACCGGCGTATGGAGTCCTGACTCCGTTGGTAAAGCTCCCCATGCCAACTAAAATATCAATTTAATTTAAGCTATGGTAAGGTAGTGTTCTGCACTGCCTTACCGACTTTGAGAAAGGGCGTTAACTATGAAAAAATGTTGTGCTTTTTTGTGCTTACTGCTGATTTCTATGATGTTTTCTTCCTGCACCTACGCAGACTTCGAGAACAAATTAAAAAAAGGAATTATGCCCGGTAATGATGATAAAGTGGATATGAATGAATTTGACCAACAGGCAAAGCCGGATGAAAATACTCAACTCAAACAAATCGGAGATGAAATTATCATCAACGACAGTATTGCCGAATTGTCCTATACCGTCACCAAAGTAACTGTCTATGACAACTTGAAAGCATCCGGAATTGACGAAGCAAAAGTTTGCGGATATGTTCCTGACAATGCAAAACAAAATCTGTTTGTACTTGTAGATATTACAGTTAAAAACAAAAAGGTTATCCGACAGGTAGATGATTACAACATCGGCGTGTTTCATCTTATGAACAAAACCCTATTCGATTCTGATCCGTGGAAGCAGTCCTTGCCGGAGCTTACTTATTTCAGCAATGCAAAGAATAATGGCTCGGAATATTATCACTATACGCTTCCCGAAGGAGAAGAAATGCAGTGTCAACTTGGGTGGGTATTGCGAAATCCGATAGAAAATGCAGATGATTTGATATTACACATCGGCGCAGACATTTCCGCAAAAAACTATATCAGGCTGACAAAAGCGCAGTCAACCAATGAAGGGAGCGACCTGTCTTGAAGAGCACCTTAAAAATCGAACTGAAAAAGGCTTTTCAAAATAAGCTGTTTTGGATTACACTTTTGATTGCAGGCGTCATTGCAACACTCAGTGCTATATACAATATTCAAGATATGCAAGAGGAAAAACAATACTATTATGCGAATGCGGGTGCACAGTTCGGTGTTGAATCAATCAACCCGAATGCTCCGTTATACTCCCTGTTTAACCATTGGATCTGCGAAGATTTTTCTTCACTTTCTTCAACGATGTTTTTTATGCTGTTCCCGATTTTCGCCGTTTTAGGTTACGGCTGGTCGCTTTTTTCTGAACAAAAAAGCGGATATATCAAAAATGTTGTAACAAGGGTATCAAAAAGGGATTATTTCCTTTCAAAATATATTGCCACTTTTCTTTCGGGTGGTGCTATCGTTTCTATTCCTGTTATTTTCAACTTCCTGTTGGTTTCAATGTTTGTTCCGGCGGTAAAGCCTGATGTTTTTTATGATATAGGATGGACTGTCAAAACAAACTCGATGTTTTCGGAGTGTTTTTATACCCGACCCTTCCTATATGTGTTCCTGCGGATTTTGGTTGTGTTTCTGTTCAGCGGTGCGATGGCAACTATAAGCTATGCGCTTGCCTTTTTTATCCGTAACCGTTTTGCAGTGATACTTCTCCCGTTTTTAGGCGTTCTTGCCTTGCATTTCGGTCAGTATCTTCTTCAGGACGCATCGTCTGAACTGTCTCCGATTTATCTTTTAGGCGGATATGGATTTAATACCAAAATGCTGTGGGCTGTTATTTTGGAGCTTGGGGTAATTTTAGTCCCAACCTTCCTACTTGCGCTTCTTAAAGGGGGCAAGGACGATGTTTTTTAAGCTACTGCGGTATGATTGTAAGGTTGGCATCATTTACCACTACAAAAAGCTGATTGCTGTTTTGGTGTTGTTCGTTTGTGTCTATTTGGACTGTTTTATGCAGTTTCGGAGCTATGCAATGCTTGACACGCCGTTTACGGTTGAAAATACGCTCGGCAACACCTTGCTGTATATTTTCGCAGGAATTCAGGAGTATGACCCGCAGATAGATACGCAGTTTATTTTCCCGGCTGTGTGGATGCTTCTCTATTTGGTACTTGCCTATTTCACCTTGTATTATCCATACAATGATTTGGAAGAAAGCGGACAAAATATTCTTCTTCGTTCGGGCGGAAGGCGACTTTGGTGGACTTCCAAATGTCTTTGGAACATCTGCACGGTTGTACTGTTTTTTTTGATAGGTTGGGCTGTCATTATTACGGCTTGTCTGATACAGGGCATTCCGTTGTCAATGGAGCTGTCACGGAATATCAATATGCTGTTAGAAATGCGTATCGCATCGCCGTTTTTATATCCGACAGAATTATCCCTTGAAATTCTTGTACTGCCACCGCTTGTGATGATTGCCGTTAATCTGATGCAGATGACCTTGTCTTTGTTCGTACGTCCGATTTACAGTTATATTATCACCGGAGCATTGCTATTGGCGTCAACCTATTACCAATCACCGTTTTTAATTGGAAATTACGCAATGCCGATACGCTCAAGCCGTATGGTTGAAAACGGTGTCAATCCGATATACGGTGTTTTGCTTTCGGTTGGGATTGCAACAATTTCATATCTTGTCGGTTTGCTTTATTTTAAGCGGTACGATATTCTCAGAAAAGGAAACGAAAGTTAAAGGGAGAATCAGCGTGAAAAATCACGCTGCTCATAATTGTATTGCCATCACGCCTGTTCAGGCAACGCAGGTTGAATCGGTGATTTTTCAATAAACTATTTGTTGCCTGAAAGGCTATGGTGATCATTATGGCACAGATTGAGATAAAGAATGTTACAAAAATCATTAAACACAATACCGTAATCGACAATGTCAGTCTGACGGTGAATTCCGGAAAAATTACCGGGCTGAAAGGCGTGAACGGTTCGGGCAAGACTATGTTAATGCGATTGGTATCAGGTCTTATCTTACCGACTTCGGGTGAAATCATAATTGATGGCGAAACGCTCGGAAAGGACATTACTTTTCCACGCAGTATCGGTACGCTGATTGAAAATCCCGCATTTTTAGATAATTATTCGGGCTTTCAAAATTTAAAGCTGTTGGCTTCCATTCAGGGGAAAATCAGCGATGAAGAAATCAGAGAGGCAATCATAGCGGTTGAACTGAATCCTGACGATAAGAAAAAATTTCGTAAATATTCTCTCGGTATGAAACAGAGGCTTGGTATTGCCGCCGCTGTGATGGAGCATCCCGATATCATCATTTTAGACGAACCCACTAATGCCTTGGACAGCGACGGTGTGCAGATGGTAAAACGGATTTTGCAGAAGGAAAAGGAACGTGGTGCTCTGATTTTAATTTCCTGTCACGATTTGGATGTTTTGAAAGAGCTGTCCGATGTGATTTATCTGATGAATGTCGGAAGGCTATCTTCCTATGCGGATAAGGAGGATGCACAATGAAAAAAAGACTTAAAGTCATAGTGCCGATTTTCCTTGCTGTATGCTTTGTTGCAGTATGGGGATTTCGATTTCACACGGTCAACGCAGAGACAAAGCCAACACCTGTCAAAGTTTATAAAATGGGAGAGCCTGCGCCGTATGAAAAGGATTTCTTTCATTTTGCAGATGAAGGACTTGAAGGATATGTGCTTACTGTCAAATCTGCAAAGCTGATGACTTACAAGGAATTTGTTGAATTGCACGGACAGACTGAGGATTTTATTCCGAAAAATGAGATTCGACCGACTTATGTTTATGATGTAGAAGTGTATATACAAAATCACAAAACGGAAGATGAAATGAAAGCAATCGACCTTGTAAATTCACGCTTGGTTTCAGCGAATGCATCTATGCAGGTAAACAGCAGACTTTTTGGTCTTTTATATCCGCATTTGGGTGGGAATATGGCATTTTCCTTAAAACCGAACTCCGATATGACGATGCACCTGCCCTATGCGGAATATGAGGAAACAAGTAAAGAAAAGCTTTTATCAAGAGACTATTCCTTGCTTATGACAATGTATCCGACTAAAAAGATGATAGAAATTAAACCGACAGACTGAATGAGAGAAATATAATTTTACCTTTTTGATGGATAAACAATATGTAAAGGTCAAAAATTTTTTCTAACTAAAAGTACTTGACTTAAATTAGTGCTTTTGCTACTATGAAGTCGGAGAGAGAATTCAATAAAACTATGATAAACCTATATGCATTTTTGTTCTAAGATGCGTATAGGTTTATATTTTTGGTACAAGGCAGAACATTAGATATTTATTTATGAGAATTTTCTTGTTGAAATAGCAAATTCACAGTTTTTTATAGGTAAAATGTCATATATGACAGTAAATGAATTATGCCGTTTTTTACATTTGAATTTTCAGGGCGAATAATATATGCTTCCTTGACAAAAAGAAAATTATAATATTAAATGCATTTAGAAATATCTTGTAATATAAATCCATCGAAAAAATCGTTGTACCCCATAAAACAGGAGACGGATTTTGATGTAAAGCAAAGTATTCAAATAAAAGATTCAGCGGCGGTCAGAGGTAAACCAATATCATTAAAACCAATGTCGTTATATTATATTTTTTCATAAAAACGCCTCCTTTTAGACTAATATACAACAAGTTAAAGAAATGCTCAGATGAACATAAAATTATAATTTCCGATATAATTGATGCCTTCTTAAAATCCCGATGACTTGCAAAATGTATTTTACTATCGTATAATCAAAGTGATGATTATACGATTTTTTATTTAAGGGTGGATATTATGCGAATTGCAATATGCGATGATGTAACAGAATGCAGGCTGTCGGTGAAGTGCTATGCGGAAGAATATTTCAACCTGCGTCATACAGAATGCAGTATTGATGAATTTCAAACGGGAACTGATTTATTAAAGTCCGATGAAATTTACGACATATTATTTCTCGATATAGAGCTTGGAGATACAAACGGCATAGCTGTTGCAAAGCAAATTCAGCAAAAGCATAAAAATACGGTTATCCTTGTTGTTACGGCGTATCACCAGTATTTAGATGACGCAATGGACATTCAGGTTACAAGGTATATCGATAAACCCGCAACACAGAACCGTATTTTTTCTGCGCTTGACAAAGCGATGTCGGTTATAAACGAGAGTGTTATAACATTGCATATGAAAGACGGTAAGGTTGCAAGGCTCAAAATTTCCGATATTATTTATGCCGAAGCAAAGCTTAAAGGTGTTTTTATTTATGCAAAAGAAACGAATTACAATATAAAAGAAACCATGAAACAACTTCGTTCCATGTTTACCGCCTCCTGTTTTGCCGTTCCCCATAACAGTTATATAGTGAATATGAACTATATAAAAAACTTTCAAAGAAATGAAATTACATTGGCACAGCCGTATTCGGATATAAAAATTTCCGTTGCGACGAGAAAGCAACCTGAATTTAAAAGGCGTTTTTTAGATTTTATAGGCGAGGATATAGACAATGACTAAAATTATAACAGATATATTCATGTATCTTTTTGAATTTTTGCTGTTTTGGTATTATTCCGATTCACTGTTTGACGCTAAAAAAGATACTTCAAAAAGAGTTTCTTTAATGCTTTTAAATACTGCTTTTTTAGGCGTAATATATCAGTTAAACATTACATACATAAATACAATTTTGATATTTGTTACATACACTCTGCTTCTTCTGTACCTTTACAATATTTCTCTTAAAACAGCAGTATTTCATTCATTGATTTTTACGGTTGTAATGTTTGCTTCTGAAATATTGGTAATGGCGATAAGTTCCGTTTTAGATAAGGGATTTAATACTTTTGAAAGCAGTCCTTCTGCTTATTTGGTGATGATACTTACAAGTAAGTTGATATACTTTAGTTTGATGATAATTATTCTAAAGTTGTTTGCGCAAAAGGAAAAGAATGAACAATACAATAAATACTTTTGGCTGCTGTTTATTATGCCGCTAACGAGCATAATGGTTTTAATTTGTTTTAGATATATCGCTTATCAGATGCTGCTTACGCAAAACATGAGCATTTTATGGATAATTTCGTGTATCGGATTGATGTTTGCAAATGTGTTGGTATTTATAATTTATGAGTATTCTTTAAAAAATACAAAAGAGCTCTATGAGCTTAAAAAGATTCAAGACCGTGAAGAACAGGACAAGAGATATTTTGAGATTATCGAGCAATCTAACAAAGATATGCGTATTTTTTCGCATGATATAAAGAATCATTTAACACAGATAAGAAATCTTGAAAATATAGAGGCTGTTCAAAGTTATATCGACAGTATTTATCCGAATATCGAAAAATTCAGCTTTACGGGCATCAGCAAAAACAAAATGCTTGATTTAATTATCAGCAAGTATGCTACGCTTTGTGAAAAGAAAAATATTAAGTTTTCCGTTGATGTAAAAACGGCAAATCTTGCTTATGTATCGGATTCGGATTTATCTACGCTGATGAACAATCTGCTTGATAACGCTGTCGAAGCCGCCGAACAAGCAGACGAAAGATTTATTCAGGTCTATATCTTTTCAAAGGGGTCTATGCACGATGGATTGGTCATTAAAAACAGTTGTGCGATTTCGCCAAAAGCAGAAAACGGTGAATTGAAAACAACCAAGCAAAATAAAAAAATACATGGTGTAGGGACAAAGAGCATACGGAAAACGCTCAAAAAATATGATGCTGTTTACGGTTGGAAATATGATGAGAATTCAAAAATCTTTGAAACGGATATCGTATTTCCGAAGAAAAATTGATATATATTGCATGTGAAATCGGGCTGACATTTTTACTCGTCAGCCCGATTTTCTGCGTTTATCCTCTCTCGTTCTGCATTCGTCGTAAAATCTTGAAAAAATTGTAGTTTTAAGATAAAAGATAATATGAAGATTAATTTCACATTCAATACCCGTGTGTGTTTCACTCTGTTTATATTGCGGCAGTCTTTAACAGGTAAAGAAACTCTATTTTGCTTTTTAAATTCATTGAAAGGTGTGATTCCGATGTACAGTAAATAAAGATTAGTTCAAATCTGCAAACAAAAGGCTGTGATATCAATAAGCCATAATAAGATTGAGGTTTTGCACAAGATTAATAATTTTAACCAAAAAGGAGATAACTATTATGAAGAGAAAAAAGATTATTACATTGTTTTTGACAATTGTTATGCTTATGTCGGCGCTATCTTTAACAGCTTTTGCTAAAAACAATCACGATATAGCATTCGGTTATATCATGCCGAATGAAGGATATTACAGGGTATACGGTGTGGGGCAGAGAAAGGAAGATGCTTCTGGCTCATATGTATACAGTTATTCCTCTAATCCTGCGGGCGGCAGTTATTACTCTATACATGGAGGACACACATCATCACTTGCAAATGGATATACCAACTGCACAAAAAACGATTCCGCAATTATCTATGCAGGGCAAAAAAGACGTATTAGACAATATGTATACGAATTGGGATATTCATATGCATTTATCGGATTAGCTCCATCTTCGGGACAATCTAGTTTAACTATTAACGGGAAATGGAGCCCTGATTCCGTAGGAACCGCTCCATATGCAAATTAGTTTGCAAGCTTAAATTCGGGGCGGATTGTTTAAAATTCGCCCCTTTCAGCAAGGAGGCTTATACCATGAAAAGATACCCAAAGAAGGGGTATATTTCAATCGTTCTCGTTTTGTTGCTCATTATCGGGTGCTTTTTAGGGTGCACAAAAGAGGATGTGAAGGGACAGTTCCAAAAGGTCGTGGGCGATGTCGGCAGCGGTAGTGACGGCTTTCAATTTGGTGGCATTGTTACAGATACACCGCCGAACGAGCAAAACCGCCATACTTTCGGCGAAACCGTTTTTATAGAGAGCGAGGCGACAGGTGTCACGAGTTATACTGTCACAAACATGCAAAGCTACGATACAACCGCCCCGTTTTCAAAGAATGATTTTTCAGAAAGAGCTTACGAGAACGGCTGGCTCTCGGAAAACGGCGTGTTAAATCCCGATTACACATTTGTAGTGGTGGAATTCACCTTGAAAAAAGAGAAAAACGGCGTTGTTTTGGGTGAAGCAGAACTTGTCAATACGCTTCGTTTGGTGTATGCGGGAGCTGATGGGCAAATTCTTCCTGCGGGCGATATGGAATATTTTTCCTTTTCGGAAAACGACAAAGCAAAACGCTCTGAAAATCCGAATGAGTTTTTGGGCGTGTATTTAGACGAGAGTGCATCTGTGACTTGCCAAGTCGGCTATTTTGTTCCGAAAAACACCGTGAACGACACGGCAGATTTGTTCTTTGCGTTGGGGCTGAACCCCGAAAAAACGCAGTATATTTATTCGAAATAAAAGGGGGGTGCTTTCATGCAATCGGTTTTGAAAATGGAACTTAAAAAAGCATTTACGAACAAGTTGTTTCTCTGTGCTTTGTGCCTCTCGGCGGCAATTGCCGTTTATTCCGCTGTATTCTGTATTCATGCTTACCATACCTTCGGACAAATGGATATGAATTCAGCACAAATCACGGGATATGAGCTGAACCCCGAACTTCCGGGCACCTCACTTTTTACGCAGTGGATTGGAAAAGAATTCATTTCGCCCGCAAGCTCCTTGTTTTATCTGTTAATGCCGTTGCTTGCAGCGCTCGGCTATGGATGGTCGTATTGCAATGAACGCAAAAGCGGATATATCAAAAGTATTGTCACAAGAACATCACGAAAAAACTATTTTCTTTCCAAATATATCGCTGTGTTCTTGTCGGGCGGTGCAGTTGTTACCATACCGATTCTCCTGAACATTATGCTGGTTGCCGTTTTTGTACCCGCTATACAGCCTGATGTTTTTTACGATGTCTATTACTGTGCACATCCGTGGTCAACGCTGACGCCGCTTTTTTATGCATATCCGTTCATATATATGCTTTTGAAAACCACGGCAACCTTTGTATTTGCAGGACTGATTGCAACTTTAAGCCTTACCGTTACATTTTTTAACAAAAATGTATTTGTTGTTACACTGACACCGTTGTTTTTCCTGCTTCTCATAAACTATATTTCCAATTCCCTAAGCAATGCACCTGAAATTTCGCCGATACAGTTTTTGCACAGCGGAAAGGTGTATGTTTCAC
The DNA here is from genome assembly GCA_934436505.1 of uncultured Eubacteriales bacterium. Classification (GTDB taxonomy): domain Bacteria; phylum Bacillota; class Clostridia; order Oscillospirales; family Acutalibacteraceae; genus Fimenecus. The sequence goes on from CAKSAP010000002.1 coordinate 29,514, forward strand.
TTGGTGTTGTTCTTTGTGAGGCAGTTTTGCTGTTCGTGGTTTCCTTTGCCGTGACCGTACTGCGAGGTAAGAAAAATGACATTTTTTAGGTTGTGCAAATACGATTTTAAAAACGGTATGTTGCGGGAGGGCTTGAAATATCTCATTTCCCTCGTGCTTTTCCTCGGTTTTTGCATCGGCTTTGTTTGCACAAAGGGGCGCAATTTAATGACTCGCACATTCGGGGATTTTCTGTTTTACATGACAGCGGGTATGGAAGAATATGTACCTATGCCCGGAAATGTTTTTATGTTTCCGGCACTTTGGATGCTGTTGATGCTTGTGCCGCTGTATATGACACTGTATTATCCCTTTAAGGATTTAACAGAATATGGAAAAAATGTATTGGTAAATTCGAAAAGCCGTTCGGCGTGGTGGCTTTCCAAATGTGTTTGGGCGGTAGCCTCTGTTTTTCTGTATTTTCTGCTGTTGTGGGGTGTTATTGCGCTGTTTTGCCTGTGCGGTGGAGGAACACTTTCGTTAGGTGTATCGAAATCACTTATTTATAAGCTGATTCCCATGCCTGTTGAAAATGTTTATGCGTTTTCGGGGGAAATGATTGTAAGCGGAAAATTGACTTTGCAAATGTTCCTAATGCCTGTTTTCATTGTTTCAGCTTTTTCTATACTGCAAATGACCGCATCCTTGTGGATAAAGCCGTTTTTCAGCTTTTGCATCAGCGCAGGGGTTTTGGTGTTGTCCGCCTATTATCTGCACCCCGCATTCTTGGGAAATTATGCGATGTCACAACGGAACAGTATACTTATCCAAAACGGTGTGGACTGTCAAATCGGCATTGTATTTTCCGTCGTTTTATTGCTCATTTCCTGTGTGGTCGGGCTTTGTGCGTTTCGGCGGTATGATATTTTAAACAAGGAGTGACTGACATGACAGAAATTGCGATACAAAATCTTTCCAAAACCATCAAAGGCAATGCGGTGATTCAAGATATTTCCATGAATTTGAAGAGCGGTGTTATCTATGGCTTTAAAGGTATTAACGGTTCGGGAAAAACGATGCTAATGCGTTTGATCTGCGGTTTAATCCGTCCAACAGAGGGTGAAATTCGGATAAACGGAAAGACATTGGGCAAAGATTTGTCCTTCCCCGAAAGTGTCGGCGTATTTTTGGAAAATCCCGCTTTTTTAGATAGCTATTCCGGATTTCAAAACTTGAAAATACTCGCCTCCATTAAGTCTGTGGCAACTGACGAGGATATCCGTGCAACGCTTTCCCGTGTCGGCTTGTCGCCTAACGACAAAAAGAAATATCGAAAATATTCGCTTGGCATGAAACAGCGCTTAGGCATTGCAGCGGCAATCATGGAAAAGCCTGATATTGTTATTTTGGATGAACCGACAAACTCTCTGGATGCAGACGGTGTGACACTCGTCAAGCAAATTGTGCAAGAAGAAAAGGCAAGAGGTGCTTTAGTTATTCTATCCTGCCATGACGGAGAGCTTTTAAAAGGCTTGTCCGATGAAATCTTTTTATTGGAAAGCGGACATTTGGCGGAGCACACAGTGGGGGATGAAATATGAAAAAGAAGATAGCCGTTTTTTCACCGATTGTACTCTTTCTTATTGTTTGGGCGTTTGCGGTATGGAATATCAATGCAACCGCCGAAAAGCCTATCGTTGAAACTTATTCTATGCAGGATACGGTGGCATACGGGAAAAATTACTTTCGGCGTTCCGACAACATCATTGACGGATACACTGTCACCGTTTTGTCAGCTGAAATTGTACCTTATGAAGAATATGCGCAAAAACAGGGAATCACCCCGCCTGAACGCATGACCGATGAAACGGGCAATTTCTTGTACAGACCCGAATATGTGTACGATGTCGAAGTTCGTTTCTCGAATACCGACAACGAAAAAGGCACTGTAGATATGTTTGATACGCTTTTGGTCAATAACGATGCGCTTATGCTTCGGGTGGATGCGGATTTATGGGATTGTATGTACCCTCAGCTTGCAGGGTCTTATTCCTTCCGCTTGCATCCAAATACGGAAATGGTCTTTCACTTGCCATTTGTTGTTGAGGCGGTGTATAGCGAACGCTATCCTATGGAACGGGTGCAAAAAGAAAAAATGTCATTGGTAATTTCGCAATACCCTGTGAAAAAAGTCATTGAGTTGAAATAAAACACGGCAAAAAATAGTAGTGTATTGACGAAACAGAAACAAATGTTATAATATATTACGATCCGTGATCGAATGGATTGGGCATATTACGAATCAATATTGATTTACTATGAGAAATTTCGAAACTACTTACATTTTGCGAGGTGTTTTATGAAGACACAGTCCAAAGCCAAGATATTTCATGCTTTGTTTTGGTTTTCCATGTGCGTCTATCTTCTTCTTTTGATGCGTGTCACGCTGTTTAAATATGCAAGCTTGGGTGAAGTGTTGTTCTCATCCGACCGCTTCTACAGCCAATCCGTCAACCTCATTCCCTTTGCCCATGACGGTCAACGCGTCGCAAGGTTTAAATTGGAATTGTTCTTAAACTTTTTAGCCTTTTGTCCGCTCGGCTTTTTGCTATCTATGCAAGTATATGGAAAAAAACACGGCTGGTTTTTTCTGTTTTTGCCGTTGGCGGTCAGCTTAGGCATTGAAACGCTCCAGTATATATTGTGGTTGGGTGCCGCAGATGTGACGGATGTTCTAATGAATACGGCAGGCGGGGGTTTCGGATTTTTGTCATACGCCGTTTTGGCACGTATTTTCCGCAAGAATCGTGAAAAGTTGGATAAGGTGCTCACGGTTTGCGTTTTTGCTGTTGCTGTGCCTGCACTCATTTTGTATTTGGTTGGTACGAACTGGGCATTTTACAAACAGGTTTTTCTGCATTAACGGCAAGCTTGCACGCCGACCGCTCTGAATGTTGCAAACACAATGGGCAATCTAATAGAAAGCGTAGGCAAGGATACGAAGAAAATTCTATTTTCAACATAAACTCAACCGCCGAATAATCGGCGGTTGAGTTTATGCTTTAAGGCATGGTATAATAAATTTGATAAATTATGATTTGCGGAGATAATAATGTGATGGAACTGCGAAAAATAAATATACAGGACGCAATTGCTCAATGGGAATACACAACAGCATTGCCTGTTGATGAAAACGGCTTAACAAATCAGTATAATGGTGTTTCATACGAGGACTATATTGAAACTGTCCTGCCAACCTTGATTTCGTATGAGCATCCTGTTAACATGCCGAATTGGTTTGTTCCCGAAACATACTATTATTTGTGGGACCAAGATTGTCTAATCGGAGAATTCAGAATAAGACATTATTTAACGGAAACGCTTCGGGAAGGAGCTGGACATATCGGCTACAGCATCAAAAAAGATAAGCGAGGGAAAGGATATGGAACGGAGGGATTGAAACTTACTATTGATAAAGCAAAAAGCATTATCTTGGAAGAAGAGATATACCTTCGTGTAAATAAGGATAATATCGCTTCGCAGAAGGTCATGTTGAATAATGGGGCTTATATTGCGGGCGAAGATGAAGCGCATTTATTCATGCGAATCCCGAAATAACAGCTTTGTTTATAAATTTCTAATCTATTGGGCAAATGTTTTTATCCTAAATTTCATAAATGGTCAATAGATGGTCTTGGACTGAAAATCGAATAAACGAACAAAATCTCACTTTGTAAAAAAGAGTGAGATTTTTGTTGCACATTGAATTTTGAAATTCATTTCTAAAAAAGAAAAACCTGCGAAAACGCCGTGTTTACGCAGGTTTTGGAGCTGATAGTCGGACTCGAACCAATAAATGGAATACAATAATAGCATTAGAATCTTATTGGTATAATAGACTGATAAACTTTACAATCTTTATAACCATTTGCATTTAACAGTTCTCTTATACTTTCTTGGGTAATCTGTGATTCCATTATTGGCGAAATTGTAATTCGCTTAAAAGAATCTCTAATAAGTTTTACCGTTAAAAACGGTACAATTATACCATTTTTTATGCAGAAATCATATTTTATATCTTTATTATTACTTCCGATATAATTTTTACTGCTTTTATTGATTTCATTAACTTTGGAATCGTTTATCTCAATAACAATACGAAATTCTTTTTCATCACTAAATTTAGAATTTTTGAAAAAAGCACAAAACGTATCTATATACATTTTTAGCTTAACGCTTATGTAACAGAAGTTTTTTTCTTGTTCCAATTCGGTAAATATGTTCTCTAGTTCCTTAAATTGCAACTTCGTGTTATAAAGAACATTACCGTAATACACTAAAAATGGGTCTAATTCATTTTTCCCCATTGTAAAAGTCTTTAAAAACTGTTGAATATTTATTCCTATATTATAACCTTGATATAAACCATTATTAACATAATAATTCCACATGTGTAATGAATCACATTCCGCACACATACAAAACACAAAGTGACGCACATTAGATACGCGCAATGCAGGAGTATATTTAACATTTGTAACTTTAAGATTTTGAATATCTGAATATGTGTTTTCCTTTATCAAGTCGTTAAATGCATTTTCCGTTCTTGGAAATTTTTGAGGATATTTCTTAAAATAATCGCACATTAACTTAACCAAATAAATCCCTTCAGAGCGGTCGTTTAAAAATCTAATATCAGTAAAACGGACACTTTCATTTTTAATAATAGAAAGGAATGCATCTGGTGAGGTATAATGATATTGATTGATAGAGTTTTTTTCAATTACAGTGTATGGATAAAATTTTTTTATATATGCCGAACTGTAATCGTAATTGTTGACGGGATTTCTCATATATTATCCTCTCACATAATAATTTTAAACTATACATAGCAGAGTGATCTGTAGTTTGTAAAAACAACACAAATATAATCGTAACTGTATTTATTATAATTTGCATACAGACTTTTTTCAACACTTTTCACAATAATCATCAAAATTGTATGGTGTTTCAAATTCATTATTTTATAATTATATTGCTTGTGCAATAGTTTGACTGATAAGATTGTAAAAAAGATGTCATAAAGTATTGATATTCATTTGTTTCTTTGCTATCATTAAAATTAAATCGGATGATATTTAGGAGAACAAAATGCATGAGTATTAACATAACGACCGAATATATAAATAATTCTCGTCAAAACATTATGACAATGAGTACAGATAAAAGCAATCCTGTTTTACTTATTGTTCACGGCGGAGCAGGTTCTCCGGACAGACCGTTAGTAAAGAAATACAATAGTGAACTTGCTGAATATTATACCGTTGTGTGTTGGGACCAAAGAGGTAGCGGTTTAAGCTATACAAAAAAAGAGAATTTAACAATAGATATTATGTTGAATGACTTAAAAAGTGTTGTTGAATTTTTAAGAAACAGATATCATCAAGATAAAATCTATATTGCAGGACATTCTTGGGGAGCCTATCTTGGTTTGCGTTTTTCGTTTATGCACCCTGAATATGTAAAATATTATATAGGAACGGGTCAGGGTATTTCTTCATTTGCAGATGAAATTTATAAATATAATTTCGTCAAAGAGCAAGCCGAGCTGAGAAGTGACACCGAAGTTATTAAAAAGTTAGTCCATTTTGGCGAACCAATAAAATATACATATAGTCACGATGATAAAAAAGCAAAGCAATACATGGGCAAAATGATTCATAAATACGGCGGATATATCAGCGATAAAAATGAATTTAACACTAACAAATATTTGAATTACTATATCAAATGCTATAAAATCAATATTATTAAAGTAATAAAAGGCATGTTAAAATCGTCTAAAACTCTAAATATAGAAATGAACGAAAAAGACAGTATTTCCCGCATTACCGAACTAAATGTACCGGTTCTTTTAATTTCCGGCGAGGACGATATGATTTGTCCGGTACAAGCCACACAAAATTGGTTTGATAATTTAAAAGCACCGCATAAAGAATTTATAAAAATAAAAAATGCTGCTCATATGGTTAATTTTGAACAACCAAATGAATGGAACAAATTAGTGATAAGCCTAACTAAAAATAATATCAATTCATAAATGGTCAATAGATGGTCACGAAATATTTAACACCAAAAATCACAAAATCTCACTCCGTAAAAAAGAGTGAGATTTTTTGTTGGATATTGAATTTTGAAATTCATTTCAGAAAAAGAAAAAACCTGCGAAAACGCCGTGTTTACGCAGGTTTTGGAGCTACTGGTCGGACTCGAACCGACGGCCTGCGCATTACGAATGCGCTGCTCTACCAACTGAGCCACAGTAGCAATTATTTATTTTGCGAAAGATTATTGCTCTCGCAAATGCTTTTATATTATATATAAATTCCTCGGGTTTTGCAAGTGTAATTTGAAAAATATTTAGCTTTTACAGATTTTTATTTTTATTACAGCAAATTACGGAATTTGTCAAACTCAAAGCACAGTGTTTCTTTTTGGTGGCTGTCGCTTGAAAGAATGAATTTTCCGCCCTTTTGACAAATATAGCTTCGTATATTTTCGGACGGGTAGGGGGTAGTCCTGTAGCCTCGGCTGATAGCACCCGTATTGATTTCAAACACCCTGCAGCCCTCGATTATTTTATCAACGGCTTTTCGGTAGGCATTTATATACCTCGGGTCGTTCTCATCAAAGAGCTGTTCCTGCTCATTGAATTTTGTTATCAGGTCAAAGTGTCCGACAATATCGCACTTGGTTTTCTCATAAACCTTGCCGACGTTTTCAAAATACGCTTCGCAAAGGCTCAAAATATCGCCCGAAAAATATTTATCTGCCGCTTGCTTTAATATATCGGCGGTTTCGTCAACAGGGATGTATTCCCCGTCAATCAAAACATAGTGAACAGAGCCTATGACATAATCATAGCCTGCCGTGGGTGCGGTCGAATAAAAATCCTGCTCGGTGGCGCAAAGGATTTTTATTTTGTCCGAAAATTCATTTTTCAATTCATTGATTGTTCGGATGTATTCGGCTTGCTTGTCCCTTTGTATGCAATATCGCTCGTCAAATTCGGTGTAAGAATGGTCGGAAAAGCCAAGCGTTTTTACACCCTTTTCAATCGCCGAAATAACTATATCCCTCGGCGTGTCCCTGCCGTCGCTGAAAATGGAATGAACGTGTAAATCAAAAAGCTCCATCAGGTCATCTTCTCCTGCTTTACCTTGTGGTCGATAACGTGGCGTGATGCCAGCTCGTCTCTTATATCGTCAAGTGAAATTCCCGTTTCAACCATAAGTACCATAATATGATAGGCGAGATCCGCAATTTCGTAAACGGTTTCCCTTTTGTCCTCGGCTTTGGCGGCAATGATTACCTCTGTGCTCTCCTCGCCGACCTTTTTAAGAATTTTATCAAGTCCTTTGTTGAAAAGATAGGTGGTATATGAGCCGTCCTGCGGATTTGTCTTTCTGCCCCTTATCAGCTCCATAAGTCCCTCGTAGGAAAATTCCGAACGCTCTTCGCTTTGGAAAACGGGCTTTGTAAAGCAGGAATATGAGCCAGTGTGGCAGGCAGGACCGTCGGGCTCGACCGTAACGACAAGAGCATCATTGTCGCAGTCTGCCGTTATCGAAACAATGTGCTGATAGTTTCCGCTTGTTTCGCCCTTGAGCCACAGCTCGTTCCTTGAACGGCTCCAAAAGCAGGTAAGCTCCTTTTCAAGTGAAATTTCAAGGCTTTCTCTGTTCATATATGCGAGAGTCAAGACCTTTTTTGTCTTTGCGTCAACGACGATTGCGGGAATAAGACCCTTTTCGTCAAATTTAAGTTCGTCAATGTTCAACATAGCTTTCTCCTTATATCCTTGTCGGAATGTTATTGCGTTTCATCTCTTTTTTCAGGTCGTTTATACTGACCTCTCCGAAATGGAAAATCGAAGCGGCAAGACCTGCGTCAACCTTTGGAACGGTGTTGAAAAGAGTTATAAAGTCCTCAATTTTTCCTGCTCCGCCCGAGGCGATTACAGGCACGTTTACTGCATCGCATACCTTTTCGAGCATTTCAAGATCGAAGCCCTTTTTTACGCCGTCCGTATCAATGGAATTGACAACGACCTCGCCTGCACCGTTTGCAACGCAGCGTTTTATCCATTCAAGGGCTTCCAATCCCGTGTTTTCTCTGCCGCCCTTTGCGAAAACTCTGAAAACGCCGTCAACCCTTTTGACATCAACCGACAGCACTACGCATTGGTCGCCGTAAAGCTTTGCAGCTTTACAGATTAAATCAGGGTTTTTGATAGCTCCGGAATTCACGCTGACCTTGTCGGCACCGCATTTTAATACCCTGTCAAAGTCCTCAACGGTGTTTATACCGCCGCCGACGGTAAGCGGAATAAATACGCTTTTTGCAGTCTCGCAAAGTATGTCGGTAAACAGTTTTCTGCCGTCCGAGGAAGCGGTTATATCATAAAACACAAGCTCGTCGGCACCGTTCTGCGTGTAATATTTTGCAAGTTCAACAGGGGATGAAACGTCCTGCAAGCCCTTGAAATTTACACCCTTTACAACACGCCCGTCCTTGACGTCAAGGCAGGGGATAATTCTTTTTGTAATCACAGAGCTAACTCAACCGCCTTTCTCAAATCGATAGCCTTTGTGTAATAAGCCTTGCCGATTATCGCACCGTGAATATTGAGCGCACGAAGCTTTTTTATATCGTCGAGCGAGGAAACTCCGCCCGAGGCAATTATGTTCATCTTCAGCTGCTCGCTCAATTCCTTGTATAAGCTGTGGTTTGTGCCTTTCATTGCACCGTCCTTTGAAATATCGGTGCATATGAGCGTCGAAACGCCGAGAGCCTGCATATCTCTGCAAAACGCAAACGCTTCAAGCTCCGATTTTTCCGTCCAGCCTTTGATTGCGACAAAGCCGTCCCTTATGTCAACGCCGACGGCAATTCTGTTTTTATATTTTCCGACGGCTCTTTCAAGGAATTTTCTGTCATTTACAGCCGCCGTGCCGAGAATTACACGGTCAATCCCGTTTTCAAGGTACATTTCGACCGTTTCCATACTGCGTATTCCGCCGCCGATTTCGCAAAACATATCTGTTGCGTTGTGAATTTCCATAACCGTATCAAAATTCGGCGTTTTTCCGTTCTTTGCACCCTCTAAATCAACAAGATGTATGTGCGTTGCGCCGCAGCTCTCAAAATCCTTTGCGACCTCGGGCGGATTTTCCGAAAAGACCTCCATTTGTGCGTAATCGCCCTTGAAAAGTCTTACCGCCTTGCCCTCGTAAAGGTCTATTGCAGGATAGATAAACATTATTTTTCCTCCCCTAAGGCTACAAATGAGCGAAGTATTTTAAGTCCCGTTTCGCCGCTTTTTTCGGGATGAAACTGACAGCCGAAAATATTTCCCGATTGCACCGACGCCGTAAGCGGTGCGCCGTAGTCTGATACCGCCGTTACCGAGCTTTCACAGTCGGCGGCATAATATGAATGGACGAAGTAAACGTATTCGCCGTTTTTTACGTTTTCAAAAATCGGTGTTTGTTTCTTAATTTCAAGGCTGTTCCAGCCGATATGCGGAATTTTATAGTCCTTCGGAATGACTGCTTCGATAGGTCTTATCTCGCCCTTAATAAGCCCCAAGCCCCTGTGCTCGCCGTATTCATAGCTTTTCTCAAACAGGAGCTGCATACCGAGGCAAATGCCCATAAGCGGCTTTCCAGCTTTAGCAAGGGAAATAACCGTGTCCTCAAGACCGCTGTCCTTGAGCTTCTTTGCGGCGTCACAAAACGCACCTACGCCCGGCAGGATAATCGACTCCGCCCTTTCAAGCTCCGATTTTGAGCTTGTAACAACGGCGTCTGCACCGATAGCGGAAAAGGAGCTTTTTAACGAAAAGAGATTTCCCACGCCGTAATCAATAATTGCAACCATTATAACACACCCTTTGAGGACGGAATTTCGTCGGCAAAATCGCTGTCGATTTTTACCGCAGCTCTGATGCTTCTTGCAACGGACTTGAACGCACCCTCGATTATGTGGTGTGAGTTTTCGCCGTCAAGCTGCATTATGTGAAGCGTGAGCTTTGCGTTGCTTGTGAATGCGATGAAAAATTCCTTTACAAGCTCTGTGTCGAAGGAGCCGACCTTTTGTGCAGGAATGTCAAGCGAGTACCTCAGACAGCTCCTGCCCGAAAAATCAACCGCCGTAAGAATAAGAGCCTCGTCCATAGGAAGAATTGTGTCCCCGTAGCGAACGATACCCATTTTGTCGCCGAGAGCCTGCGAAAAAGCCTGCCCGAGAGCAATGCCAATGTCCTCGGTCGTGTGGTGGTCGTCAACATAGGTGTCGCCGTCGCACTTTATTTCAAGGTCAAATTTTCCGTGAGAGGCGAAAAGAGTCAGCATATGGTCAAGAAAGCCGCAGCCGCTGTTGATGTCGCTTTTGCCTGTTCCGTCGATATTCAGCGAGAGCTTTATATCGGTTTCGTTGGTTTTTCTGTCAATTTTTGCAGTTCTCATTTTAATCGCCTTTCTCCGTGATTTTTTGTATGAGTATGTCTATTTGCTCTTTTGTTCCCACCGTGATACGGTTATAGTCCTTGAGCTTTTCACTGTCGAAATGCCTTACAAGCACGCCCTTGCTTTTGAGAGCCTCATAGAGTGCCCGTCCGTCTATTTTGTCGTGCCTTGCAAACACGAAATTAGCCTTTGACGGAAGAACGAAAAAGCCCATAGCTTCAAGCTTTTTCGTAAGATATTCTCTGTTTTCGATTATCGTCTTGCAGTTGCTTTTTGTGTATTCCTCATCCTCTAAAACGCCTGCTCCCACAGCCTGAGTAAGAGAGTTTATGTTATATGGATTTGTGGAATACTTGATTGTATTAAGGTCTGCTATAAGCTCCTTACAGGCAATTCCGAAGCCGAGCCGTCCGCCTGCAAGCGAGCGTGATTTTGAAAATGTCTGTGTAACAAGCAGGTTGCTGTATTTGTGGATAAGGCTTACAGCGCTTTTTGTGCCGAAGTCAACATACGCTTCGTCTATCACAACTACCGAATCGGGGTTTGAGGAGACGATTTTTTCAATGTCGTTAAGACTTAACGCAATACCTGTCGGGGCGTTGGGGTTTGCTATAAAAATCGTTTTGTTTATTCCGATGTAGTCATCAACAGAAATTGTGAAATCATCCTTTAGCGGAATTTCCTCATATGGCACACGGTTTATTTCGGCAAATACGGGATAAAAGCCGTAGGTTATGTCGGGGAAAACCGCAGGATGCGTTTCGTCGCAAAAGGCTGAAAAGGCAAAGTTTAGAATTTCATCCGAGCCGTTTGTGAAAAGTATTTCATCCGTATCGACCGAAAATACTTCGCTTGCCTTTTTTACAAGCTCACGGCACTCGGGATCGCAGTAAAGCTGAAGATTTTTAACCGCTTCGGTTGCTTTTTTCATTGCCATTTCGCTCGGCGGAAACGGAGACTCATTGGTGTTCAGCTTTATGTATTTCATCTCTTTTGGCTGCTCTCCCGGGGTGTAGGGGACAAGTGCCTTGAATTTTTTTGAAAAGTATCTGCTCACTGCTCGTCCTCCACACGGATAACAGCACTCTTTGCGTGTGCCGTCAAGCCCTCTTTTTTCGCAAAAGCCGCAACGTCGAAGGCAACTTTTTTGAGTGCGTCCTTTGTGTAATAGGTGTATTGCGTTTTCTTTATAAAGTCGTCAACGGAAAGCGGACTTGAAAATTTTGCCGTTCCGCTTGTCGGCAGGGTGTGGTTAGGACCTGCGAAATAGTCGCCGAGAGCCTCGGGACAATTTCTGCCCATAAATATCGAGCCTGCGTGACGTATGCTGTCGAGCTTGTCAAACGGATTGTCAACGCACAGCTCCAAATGCTCTGGAGCAATTTCGTTTGCGATTTCAATCGCTGCGTCAAGTGTATCGGCAACGATTATTTTGCCGTTTACATCAATGGATTCTCTTGCGATTTCACGGCGTTCAAGCAACGGAATTTGCTTTTCAAGCTCCGTGCTGACATTTCTTGCAAGCTCTTCGCTGTCGGTAACAAGCACTGCGCTCGCCATTTTGTCGTGCTCTGCCTGTGAGAGAAGATCCGCCGCAACATATGACGGATTTGACTTGCCGTCCGCAACTATCAGTATCTCACTCGGACCTGCTATCATATCGATTGAAACAACGCCGAAAACCTGCTTTTTAGCCTCAGCCACAAAGGCATTTCCCGGACCTACGATTTTGTCCACCTTAGGAATACTCTGCGTTCCGTATGCGAGTGCCGCTATTGCCTGTGCTCCGCCGACCTTGAAAATTCGGTCAATGCCTGCAACGTGCGCCGCCGCAAGTATAACGGGATTTACCTTGCCGTCCTTTGTCGGAGGTGTTACCATAACGACCTCACGGCAGCCTGCTATTTTCGCAGGGATGGCGTCCATAAGAACTGTTGACGGATAAGCCGCAGTACCGCCCGGCACATACAGTCCTGCTCTGTCAACGGGGATTATTTTCTGACCGATCACAATTCCGTCCTCGTCGTTGATTATAAAGCTGTTGCGTACCTGACGGGAGTGGAATTTTCTGATGTTCTTTGCTGCCTTTTCAAGTATTTCCAAAAATTCAGGCTCTACAAGGCTCAACGCCTCGTCGATTTCCTCTTTTGTTACCGCAAGTGAGGAAAGCTGCGCCTTATCAAATTTTTCACAGTATTCAAAAAGTGCCTTGTCGCCGTTCTCTCTTACGTTTTTTATTATTTCCGCAACCGTACCGGCAACATCGGTTTTCGGAACGGAACGGGCAAAAATTTCACTGTTCGGCACTTCGCCGTATTTCATTATCTTAATCATTTTTACATTCCACCTGCTGCTTTAAGCAATTTGTAACCTTTTCGATTTGAGCCGTTTTGAACTTGTAGCCCGTCTTGTTTGCTATAAGCCTTGCCGAAATCGGAACGACCGTTTCAACGACCTCAAGATTGTTCTCTTTAAGCGTCGTACCCGTTTCGACAATATCTACAATAACGTCGGAAAGTCCTAAAATCGGAGCTATCTCGATTGAGCCGTTAAGATGTATTATATCAATATCTCTGCCGAGTGAGGCGTAATAATTTTGAGCTATGTTTGAAAATTTCGTTGCGACCCGAAGCGTTTTGCGAACGTCGTCACGGAAGCCCTTAGGTGCGGCAACCGCCATTCTGCATTTGCCTATTCCGAGGTCGAGCAGCTCATAAATATCCGGCTCGTATTCAAGAAGAATATCCTTGCCCGCAATGCCTATGTCTGCGGCGCCTCTTTCGACGTATATGGCAACATCCGAGGGCTTAACCCAGAAGTAGCGAACGCCTGCCTCTTCGTTTTCAAATATAAGCTTTCGGTTTACCTCCTTGATTGACGGGCAGGGGAAGCCTGCCTTTTCAAACATGGAATAAACCTTTTCGCCGAGCCTGCCCTTCGGGAGAGCAACATTAAGCATTGTTTTCAATTAAAATCACCTCTCCGTTTCGAAGCTCGAAAAGCTTACCGTAGGTTGCTTTTTCAGGGAGCTTTTTTGCCGTGAATACGCAGCCGTACTCGTTTATAAGCCTTTGCGCTGCGTTTTTGACCGTTGAAATGCTGTCGTTTTCCGAATAGAGCAAAACCGCAGCATAGTCAAACTCCCGTTCCTTTACATTGAAGCGTTCAAGCATATCTATATATACGGCAAAGCCTATCGCCTTTGATTTTCTTGACATACTCTGCATAAGCGAGTCATATCTGCCGCCCGAAAGCACGCTGTCGGGAATTTTGTCGATAAAGCCCTTAAAAACAATACCGTTATAATAGTTTATATCACTCACTACCGAGAAGTCAATACGCAGCTTGCTTTGAAGCTCCTCATCAAGTGATGAAACAACGCTTTCAAATTCCGAAAATTCAGCCTGTGCGCCTATTCGTTCGGCCATAGCCTTGAGCCTCGGCAAAATCTCGTCGGGAGTGCCGTTGTAGGAGATAAGCTCCTCCAAAAGTGCCGTGCTTTCTGCCGAAACCGACATATCCTCACAAAGCCGCTTCATTTCGTGGGTGTTTTTGTCGGAAATGAGCGAGGTCATTCTTTTTCTTGCCTCATATGAAAGACCGATATAATCATAAAGCGCAAAAAGTATCGCAAGGTCGGAAACGTCAACGACGCAGCTTTCGCTTATCGTCATAAGGCTCTTTACGGCAAGGCTCAAAACCTCGCATACACAGTAAGTGTCAACGTCGCCGATACACTCAAGACCTGCCTGCTTGATTTCCTTATATGAATGAGTGCCCTTTGATACCCTGTAAACATTTTCGTCGTAATATACCTTTTGTACAGAGCCGTCGGAGTCCTTCGTGTTCTTGACTATCGACAGGGTTACGTCGGGCTTTAATGCCATAAGCTTGCCGTTGGTGTCGGTAAAGGTTATTACGCTGTCGGAAATTAAAAAATCCTTGTTGCGAACATAGAGGTCGTATTCCTCGAACTTACGCATTTTGTACTGCTTGTAGCCGTATTTTGAATAGAGCGAGCGAAGAAGAAACACAGCCTGCTCGTCATATTTGAGATTGTCGGTTTCGATTATCATTTCTTTTCACTCTCCTCAAGCTTTTTAATTGCACTTTCATATCCGCCCGAGCCGTAGCGCAGACAGTTGCTGACCCTGCCTATCGTGGCGGTGCTTATGCCCACTTGCTTTGAAATAGTAAGGTAATTTGCACCCTTTTCAAGCATTATAGCGGCTTCAAGACGTTGCGCCATATCGATAATTTCCTTTTTAGTGCATAGGTCGTCGAAGTATTTATAACAGTCGTCAAGACTTTCAAGATTTAGAAAGGTTTGGAAAAGGCGATCCGTTGCCTCTGTTCTGAAATCTGCCATTACAATAGCTCCTTTACTCTGTCGTACTAATATGTTAGCACTTTACCTTGATAAAGTCAATAAGCTTTGCAAAAAAATTATAGTATTATAAAAAATATTATGATATACTTTATGATATACTTTTCAAGAGGTGAGGAAATGAAAAATATGAAAAAGTTGATTTCGGCGGCTCTTGTTGCGGCGGTTTGCTTTTCGTGCACCGCTTGTGCAAAAACGCCCGATATTAGTGATGTGTTTAAGGATAATGAGAAAATCTCATATTCGACCTCCTACACACAGCTTTCCGACAAAAAGACAAATAAGAAAAAGTCGTGGCGGCAGGGAATGGTCGGCGGTAACGGTCTTGAGGGCTTTATCACAAGCGGAAGTCCGTACAGCGATACGATTATTTACCAGAATATGCATTTCATTATGCCTAACGAAAACGCCCGAACCTGTCCCGATACGGCGGACGAGTTTGAAACGGTAAAGCAGAGCATTGTAAAGGGCGAGGATATAGTTGACAATGCAAGCTATGACGATGTCTACCGCTTCCATCCGGGCGGTCAGCTGCGTATTTCCTCGCAGAAACACCGCACAAAGGACTATGTACGCTATACCGACTATGAAACGGCTCAGGTCGGCGTGAGATACACCGATAAAAACGGTACTTGGGAGAGGACGACCTTTACCTCTCTTGCCGACTGCGTAACCGTAACTAAAATCGAAAAGTCAAGTGAAAATACACCCGTAACCGTTACGCTCGGCTATGACGATATTTCCACTCTTGCGAACTATTCAAAGAGCGACGAGGTGAATATAAGATACAAAAAGACAGCCGACGGCGACAAGGGATATCTTGCCTTTGTCGCACATTATCCCGACTATGAAAACTCGGAGCTTAAAAACGGCGGATATGCCACTCTTACATATATTGTAACGGATGGCGGTACGCTCGATTTTTCGGAAAAAGCCAAGCCTTCCGATGAGCAATATGCTTCGGACTCTCAACCGCAGGTTACAGTAAGCGGTGCGGACAGCGTTTATCTCATAGCCGTTACGGGCAGGGATTATAATATGGGCAAATATTCCGACTTTGACGCTCAAACAGACTATTCGCTTGTAAACTCGCTTTATGAGAGAGCTGCTGATTTTGCAAAAAAATATACGGCTGACGGAAAATTCAGCTATGATTCTGCGCTCAATGCACACCTTGCAAAATACAAGCCGCAGTTTGACGCAGTAACGCTTACCTTGAAGGACGGAAGCTCCGACAAGTCAAACGAATCGCTTTTACGCTCGCAGCGATTTAAGAAAAAGCTCAATTCCGCTTTGAGTCAGCGTTCGTACTATGCAGGCAGATACGCATACCTCTGCTGCAGCGGATATTCTACCTCACGCCTTTACGGTATGTGGACAGGAGAATGGAACACGGGCTGGGGCAGTAAATATACAATGGACGCAAATGTTAATTTGCAGACCTCGTCCATGAATACGGGCAATATTTCATCTTCGCCGATAGGCTATACATATTTTATACTCCGTCAGCTGCCCGACTGGGAGGAAAACGCCCTTGCGACCCACGGCTTTACCGATGCAATACAGGCTCCCGTAAACACCGACGGCGACAAGGCGGTAATCACGGAAACGTGTTATCCGTATCCGTTCAGATATTGGAACGCAGGCTCAAGCTGGATGATTCAGCCGCTGTATGAAACCTTGCAGTGCTACGGCAATATACAGATTCCGCTAAGCGACGAAATAGACCTTGAAAAGCTCAAATCCGTGCTTTCGGCGACTGCCGACGACCTTACGGACAGTGATATAGAAGCGATTAAAGCAAGGGGTTACTTGCAGCTTGAAGAAGATGTGCTTATGCCGCTTCTTATTAAGTCTGTAAACTATTGGGAACAGCTTATGACCGCCGAGTATTACACTGACTCGAACGGGGATATTCATTACGAAGCGGGTAAGACGGAGCTTGCCGACAATGAATACTATTGCATTTTGCCGAGCTATTCTCCCGAAAACAACCCGTCAAATTATCCGTCTCCGTCCGACGCAAACACGGCTATCGACATTGCCGCATGCAGGGATAATATAAATATGCTTTTGAGCGTTGTAAAGGTTGTTGCACCCGAAACGGATACGGCAAGGTGGGAGTATATGCTCAAAAAGCTTCCGCCGTATCTCTATGACGAGACGGGAGCACTCAAGGAATGGGCGTGCAATCAGTTCAGCGAGAACAACAAGCACAGACATTTAAGCCACCTTTACTGTGTATGGCCGCTGTTTGAAACGCAGAACGACGAACAGCTCAAGCAGGCTTGCATACAGGCGATTGATAACAGAACTTCGGAGAATGAGGCAAGCCACGCACTTGTCCACCGTTCGCTTATTGCGGCAAGGCTCAAGGACAGAGCAAGTATCACATCGGCTCTTTTGAAGCTTCAAAACCATAAAATCAGATATAATTCTCTTATGACAAACCACGATTACGACCAAGGAAGCTGTTATTGTACTGATTTTGCAATAGGCTACCTCGGAATTGTCAATGAAGCGCTTGTTTATTCAAACACAAATGAGATAGAGGTGCTTCCGGCACTGTTTGAGTCGGGCTTTGACGCAGGCGAGATAACAGGCATAAAGGCGAGAACCCGTGCCACCGTTGACTCGCTTAAATGGGATGTGAACGCAAAAACCGCACAGGTAACTGTAACCTCAGATATTGAGCAAACGATAAAGCTTTCCTGCGGACTTTCCGACAAAACCGAAACGCTTACCTTTGCGCCCGGCGAAACAAAAACGGTTGAGTTTACGCTCAACTGAAAACGGAATATATCAACGGACTGTAAAACTGCTGCTTTTACAGTCCGTTTTTATGTCTAAGCCTTGACAAAACAGGGGATATACTGTATCATTTCATTGCTTCAAGCGAAGCGGTCAGTTCGTAACCATCCTGACCGACACTTTGTGTCAATCAAAACTAAGGAGAATTGAATATGAAAAACAAAAAGGTTTACACACTTGTTTCGGGTGCGGTAATTGCCGCACTTTACGCCGCATTGACTTACGCCGCATCATCGGTCGGACTTGCTTACGGAGCTGTTCAGTTTCGATTTTCGGAGGCTCTTACGGTGCTTGCAGCACTCACTCCGGCAGCAATTCCCGGGCTTACAATCGGCTGCTTTTTGGGAAATCTCGGAAGTCCGTACGGTATGATTGATATTATCTGCGGAACTCTTGCAACGTTCGTTGCCGCATTTCTTTCCTATAAGACAAGAAATGTCAAGGTAAAAGGTATATCCGTGTTGGCACCTCTGTTCCCCGTAATCAGCAACGCACTTATTGTCGGTGCGGAGATTACAGCCTTTCTTCCCGAGGGCTTTACATTTTACGGCTATCTTATTCAGGCGCTTTGGGTCGGTCTCGGCGAGCTTGTCGTGTGCTATGCCGCAGGAATTCCGTTGCTTATAGCGGTTGAAAAGACGCAGCTTAAAAAGTACATTAAATAAATAATATTGAACAACACTGTCCTTTGTGTTACAATTTAACAGAAAGGGCGGTGTCTTTTTATGTCAAAAATCATTGTTGCAGATGATGAGCAGCTTATCAGAAGCCTTGTTTCGGATTTTCTTGAAAAGGCAGGCTATACCGTTTTGCAGGCTGAGGACGGAGCAAAAGCGCTTGAGCTTTTTAATGAAAACAGGGACGTTGCACTTTGTATTCTTGATATTATGATGCCCGAGCTTGACGGCTGGGAGGTCTGCCGCAGGATACGCAGCACCTCGGATGTTCCGATTATGCTTTTGACCGCAAGAAGTCAGGATTTTGACCAGATAACAGGCTTCGATTCGGGCGCAGATGACTATGTTACAAAGCCGTTTTCTCCCGTCGTGCTTGTTAAGAGGGTGGAGGCATTGCTCCGCCGTAACGGTGCATTGAAGTCCGAAAAAGAGGGCTTGTGGGGGCTTGTCATTGACCCCGAGGCTCTTGATGTTCGTATTGACGGAAAGAAAATTGACCTTACCGTTAAGGAATTTAAGATACTTGAAAAGCTTTCGCAGGCTGTCGGCAGGGTTTACAGCCGTGAGCAGCTGCTTGATGACGTGTGGGGCTATGATTATTTCGGAGATATAAGGACTGTTGACACGCACGTTGCAAGGCTTCGCACAAAGCTTGGCGAGTGGGGAGAGGCTCATTTGAAAACCGTCTATGCGGTCGGATATAAGCTTCAGGAGAATTCCGATGAATAATAAGCAGAGTAAAAAGATAATAAGCATCCGCACCCGACTGTTTTTGCAGGTCGGGGCAGTTGTGGTTGTTGCCGTACTGCTTATTTTGTCGCTTAACAATTTCCTTTTGCCGACAATTTACGCAAAGAACGAAAAGCGTTCTATGATTGATGTTAAAAATGAAATAAGCACCTTTGATTTTAATGCGGGCGATTATGTATCGCAGCTGAGCTCGCTTGAAAAGAAGTACGGCTTTTCCATTGATATTTATTCTCAAAACGGCGATCCGCTTTATTTCGGTACGACGGACATTTTCTCGTCAAAGGGTAAAATTACCGTTTCAAAGCGGCAGGACTACGACGACGGCTCGTTTTTTGAAATTCAGACGATTGAAAACGAAAATATACAGTATATAGTTTACGGCTCACACCTTTCGGGCGGCGAGGAAATTGAAATGTATTCCCGTAAGGACGACGTTGACCGCACGGCTGATATTGCAGTTATGATTACAAGCGTTACAAGCGTTGTCGCAATGCTTGCGGCGATGGGCGTTATCTATTTTTATTCGGGTAAATTCACAAAGCCGCTTATTAAAATGAGCGAGGTAACGGGAAAAATGGCGGAAATGGATTTTTCCGAGAAATGCGAGGTTACGGGCAATGATGAATTGAGCGTGCTCTCGTCAAGTATCAATCACCTGTCCGATTCGCTTAATGAAACGCTTGATGATTTGCACAGCAAAAACGAAAGATTATTAAAAGATATTGAAAAAGAAAAAACGCTTGAAAAAATCAGAAAGGATTTCATTTCAAACGTTTCTCATGAGCTGAAAACGCCGATTTCTATAATAAGGGGATATTCCGAGGGTGCGTCGCTGATGATTGAAAACGGCGAAACCGAGTCGGCAAAAAAATATTGCGATGTTATTGTCGGAGAAACCGAAAAAATGAACACGCTTGTATTACAGCTCTTGGAGCTTTCAATGTACGAGTCTGGAAATGTTGCACTAAAGGATGAAAACTTTGATATTTCCGCTTTGACAGACGATTACGCAGACGCAAATTCCATCAAAACAAGTGTAAAGGGTATAACCTTTACAAACAAAATCCCTGAAAACACAAGGGTTGTCGGCGACAGAGTGAAAACGGAAATGATTATAAACAATTATATTTCAAATGCCGTGTCGCATGCAGACGGAGAGAAGCGGATTACAGTTTCAAGTAATGATTTGGGCGACAGATACAGGATTTCCGTCTTTAATACGGGTAAGCCGATAGCCGACGAGGATATAGATAAGATTTGGATTGCCTTTTACCGTGCGGATAAGTCGAGAAGTCGAAGTGAGGGCAGATACGGCTTGGGACTTTCGATAGTCAGCGCAATTCAAAAACTTTACGGACTCGATTACGGAGTGATAAATCACGAAAACGGCGTTGAGTTTTGGTTTGATATTAAAAAGTAACCACAGCAGTAAGCACTTATAAGTTTTTACTGCCATAAGCCGCTTGATTTTAATTTTGGAGGTTGCTATGAAATTTTGGGCAAAAAAAGCGAAATTGAATTCAGCATTTAAGCCTACTCCTCGTTTTTATTCTGATGAACAAGGTCGCATTTTTGGTGCATTTGCACTAACCGAAGGCACTGATACAATTCTTCCAATCTATCCACAAAAGCAATTTATGGTAGAAAACAAGCCTGTGAATATATGAAAATTGGTTTTTGTCAGTACAACTGAAGATGCAATCGTATTTGAAATGAATTATTTTGATATATTTAGAAAGTTGGAAAAATTCATTTCTGATAAAAACGATAATGCCATCTTGTTAAGTTCACTCACCTATGAGGATATGAAATCTGTTATTCAATCATATCAGTAAAAGTTAATGTGATTGATTACATTTTTAGTCGAAAGGAATATAGAAATGAAATTTTCAGATGAATATAAACTTACAGAATACTGTCAAGTGCAATCGACGATTGATTATATTACGAAAGGAAAGAATAAATTATCCGCCGGAAACTACGGAGATGGTATTTTCAGCATTTTGGATATCGATACTTCTGTTAATATAATTAAAAGTTGGAATTGGAAATTCAATAAAAGATTTATTCCTATTGTAGCAACTGCATTTGGCGATCTATTTTTGTATTGTGTTGCCAACCAATATGTGTACTATTTTCAGCCACAATACAATACTAACGATATGATTACAAAAAATATAGATGAATTGTTTGATGAGGCATTCAATCATCCAAGTATAAAATCGGGATTATTACAAGAGGAAAAATTTGAAAAAATCACATCACTATTTGGCTATCTCAAATATGGAGAAACATTTATTCTTAAACCATGGATTTTACTGGGAGGAACAGATAAACCCGAAAATTATGTTATAGGTAATTTGAGTACATATTTAGATTTAGTTTCACAAACACTCAATAAATAAAACATAATTTGGTTCAAAAAACATGCATGTTGAATTTTTTATAATTAAGTAATTTCAATATGACTGTATTACCGGTAAGATGATATAAGAATAAATTTACTCTGAAAGAACCCCAATCGCCGTATCCCATAAAGATATGACGGTTGGGGAATTGTATAAGGTGAATGGCAAATAAAGATGTGTGAAACACAATGTATATAATTATTAAGAGCGTCAAGCTTGTGTAAAAACAAGTTTGGCGCTCTTATTTATTAAATTTAATCCTCCGTTTGCTTTCCGAGAAATGAAGCGGCAACGGAAATAAGCTTTTCTTTTGTGGCATCAGGCGGAGTTCTCTGCTCGTCAAACATCATCACAACCGAGCCTGCGACATCTCCCGAGCCGATAATCGTATAAACAATCGACGCCTCAAGCTCGCTATTCATAATCGGCTTAATTCCGACCTCTGATTTTGCCGTAAATGAGCCTCGCTCGTCCATAAGACCTTCAAGCTCCGGCGATACTCTGCCGTCGGTCAGAGCCTTTTTCTGTGCACCGCAAACGGACACCACTCGGTCCCTGTCGGTTATCATAACCGTCATTCCCGTAGTCTTGCTTAAAACCTCTGCGTATTGAGTGGCAAAGGATGAAAATTCGCCTATCGGTGAATACTTTTTGAACACAACCTCGCCGTCCGCCGCTGTGAATATTTCCAACGGGTCGCCCTCTCGCATATGCATTGTACGGCGTATTTCCTTTGGAATGACAACTCTGCCGAGGTCGTCAATTCGTCTGACAATTCCTGTAGCTTTCATACCGTTCTCCTTATAAAGTTAATTTTATCCTGTAATATTTTACGCAGAAAACGGTGTTTAATACGGGACTTTTTATTTCAAATGATTTTAAGCTGTTTAACATTTTATAATGTTGACAATTTGCTGTAGCGTGATATAATATGGTAGATAGCTAACAATGTTAGCAATTTATTGAGGAGTGTTTTACGGTGTCGGAGGATTTGGCAATAAGGTTTTTGGAACAGCTGTTAAGCACAGGGCAGCTGATAATGGACAGAAGGCTTATAAAAATATCACAGGGCGACTCGTTTGTACTGAATTATTTGTACACGCATAATTGCAAAGCCTACCCGAAAGAAATTAGCGACGCAATGGCTGTCAGCACGGCAAGAATTGCAAAAATATTGGGAGATTTAGACTCACAGGGTATGATTTCGAGGAAATGCGATGAAAAGGATAACAGAAAAGTGATTATCGTGTTGACTCCGAAAGGGGTTGAAAAAGTAGCGGAGCTTCGGAAAAACGCCATTGAAAAGCTTGAAGCCGTGCTGTCGGCTTTGGACGAAGAGGAAATCGAAGAATTTATGAGAATAAGAAAAAAGCTTAATTCCGCCCTGTTGGAAAATATAGACAAATTCAATAAATAAGTCAAAATAAAGGAAGTAGTTTGAATTGAAAAAAGATGAAAACATTTTAGGCACATATCCAATCGGAAAGCTGTTGCTAAAGCTGTCTATTCCTACGGTAATCGCACAGCTTATCAATATGCTTTATAATATCGTCGATAGGATATATATCGGGCATATCCCTGTTGAGGGCAGCTTGGCTTTGACGGGTGTGGGCGTTTGTTTGCCGATTATTATGATCGTTACGGCGTTTGCGGCATTGGTAAGCTCGGGCGGTGCGCCGAGAGCCTCGATTTATATGGGAAAAAAGGACAACGATACGGCGGAGAAAATTCTCGGCAACTGCTTTTCGCTGCAAATAATCATTTCCTGTGTATTGACAGTTATTCTTTTGATATGGAACAAGCCTATCTTGTTGGCGTTCGGCGCAAGTGAAAATACCATTTCCTATGCAACCGATTATATGGGCATTTACGCTCTCGGTACAATTTTTGTTCAGCTGACCTTGGGAATGAACGCATTTATTACCGCACAGGGCTTTACGAATATTTCAATGGTGTCCGTTCTTATCGGTGCTGTTTGCAATATTATTTTAGACCCGATTTTCATATTCGGACTTCATATGGGCGTAAAGGGCGGTGCGCTTGCAACCGTTATTTCACAAGCGATTTCAGCCGTATGGGTCGTTTCGTTCCTTAGAGGTAAAAAGACTTATTTGCGTATCAAGAAAAAGAATTTGCGCCTTGAAAAGAATATTATATTACCGTGCATTGCGTTAGGTCTTGCAACGTTCATTATGCAGGCAAGCGAAAGCATTGTAACGGTTTGCTTTAACTCCTCGCTTCTTAAATACGGCGGAGATATTGCGGTCGGAACAATGACGATTTTATCAAGTGTAATGCAGTTCGCTATGCTTCCGTTGCAGGGTATAGCGCAGGGTGCGCAGCCGATTTTAAGCTACAACTACGGTGCTAAATGCTCGCCGAGGGTTAAAAACACATTCAAATTGTTGCTTGTAACTTGCTTGAGCTATTCCGTTTTGCTTTGCAGTGTGGTACAGCTTTTCCCGAAAGCGTTTATAAGCATTTTCACATCGGACGTAAGCCTTGTCGAGTTTGCAACTCCTATGCTCAGGATTTATCTTGCAGGCATATTCTTGTTCGGAATTCAAATTGCTTGCCAAATGACCTTTACATCTCTCGGAAAGGCTGTAAATTCAATCGTTGTTGCGGTTGTAAGAAAATTTGTGCTGTTAATTCCGCTGATTTACATTATGCCGCACTTAGTAGCAAATCAGACAACGGGCGTATTCCTTTCAGAGCCGATAGCGGATATTATTGCGGTTATATTCACATCCGTTTTGTTTGGCTTCCAATTCAAAAAGGCAATGAGAGAAATTGAGGCTTAAAACTTATTTTTAATAATAAACAGCACAACACCGTCGCACTCTTTCGGGTACGGCGGTGTCATGCTTTAAGGTATTTATAGATAGGGATGGGTAAGTTAGTTAAGCGTCCTGCATTTGTGAAAGCCCGTCGGCTTCATTATTTGAAACCCACGAATGAATTTGCTCGGGATTTTCAAAAATGTCGTCGAGTCTTTCAAGGAAAGGAACTATATCTCCGAAGTCAAGTGCTCTGTGGTCAAACGCAATGCAAATGGGCATTACCTGTCTTGCCTCGACTTCTTTTTTGCCGAATTCGTTTGTTACAACGACGGGCTTATCCTGAACGGCGCCTACTGCGAAAGCTGTAACCTGCGGCGGTATAATTTCAAGAAGGCAGGTTGAGCCTCTCTGCTGACGGTAGGTTGAGCCGATATTTGAAATTGTCGTTGTGCCTTGCTCAATATCGTGCTTTGTAAGTCTGTCCTCAACGGGAATCGACTCATAAGCCTTTTTAGCTTTACCACTGAGAGTTTTAACTCTGTGCTTGCCTGTCTTTGAGCCGATAAGTCTGCAAACAGTCTGCATAATTTTTCCCTTTTTTAGTGCGGTAACAGTGTTGTCAAGTGAAACGTCAAACATTACCTCGTTCAAATCCGTGTTCTCTGCACGGCGGGTAACGTCTTTGATTTCAGCTGTCATTTCGTCGAGATTTTTGTTTTCGAAGTTGTGAAGATTAACCGTCATCATTTCGCCGTTGGGAAGAATCATAGGCATTGAAATATTTATGTCCTCATAGGTGTTGAGCTCTCCTCTTACGAGCTTGCGGTTGAAATTCAAGTGCGAGTTGAGAATCGGTGCGTCCTTGAGACCCTCCGTGATAACCTTTAACATAAGAGTATTTATTGTTATCTTGTCGTTGCGGTCTCTTCCGAAATTCAATCTTTTATATTCACGCATAAAAGCGGTTACGTCAGGCTCATAATTATATGTTACATGAGGGATTGTTTCCCAGCTCTCGGCGGTCATATTTGAAACGATTTTTCTCTGAATTCCGAAGTGTATTGTGTTTGTCTTTTTCATGTGTTTGTCTCCTTGTTTGTCAAATTTTATTGTTGATAAAAAGTAGCTTTTGAATTTATCCGAGTGGCTTGCGCTCTTGTTTCTCGGTACGCCGATATCTTACAAAAAAATCCTCGGTTGCGCTACCAACTTTAGTTTACAAATGCAGTTTTTCAAGGAAACTATCGGTTGCGAAGCTCCGCAACCACGTATTATCAAGGGTTTTCGAACTTTATTTTTTGTATTGAAAAATATCGGGATATATATTAAAATAGATTTACACAATATTTTTGCGGCGGTGAGCAAATGGAAATTAAAGAAAAAATACTCCTTGCAAGGACGAGCTTGGGCATTGAGCTCGGCTCGACAAGAATAAAAGCGGTGTTGATTGACGACGAGGCGACACCCATTGCGTCGGGCAGTCACACATGGGAAAACAGATTTGAAAACGGCGTGTGGACGTACTCGCTTGACGACATTCACACGGGACTTCGAAGCTGCTATAAGGACCTTAAAAATGACGTGAAAAACAGATACGGAATTGAGCTTACCGAAGTAGGCTCGATCGGCGTTTCCGCAATGATGCACGGCTATATGGCATTCGACAGCGAGGGCAATTTGCTCACTCCGTTCAGAACATGGAGGAACACCTCGACCGCACAGGCGAGCGAAGAGCTAACCGAGCTTTTAGATTTTAATATTCCGCAAAGGTGGTCTGTTGCGCATCTTCGTCAGGCAATGCTGAACGGCGAAGCACATTTGAAAAAGCTTTCAAGACTTTCCACGCTTGCAGTGTATATTCACTCAAAATTGACGGGCGAGTTTGTCGCAGGCGTCGGCGAGGCAAGCGGTATGTTTCCGATTGACTCC
The DNA here is from genome assembly GCA_934436505.1 of uncultured Eubacteriales bacterium. Taxonomy (GTDB): domain Bacteria; phylum Bacillota; class Clostridia; order Oscillospirales; family Acutalibacteraceae; genus Fimenecus. The sequence continues at coordinate 55,767 of CAKSAP010000002.1, forward strand.
GCAATAAACGATTACGACGAGGCAATGCTTAAAAAATTTGACACGCTCTCGAAAAAAGACGGATATGATTTTTCGCTCCGTGATATTTTGCCGAAGGTCCTTGTAGCAGGAGAAAATGCAGGAACGCTTACAGAAAGCGGCGCAGAATTTCTTGACGAGAGCAAAACACTCAAATCGGGAATTCCCGTTTGTCCTCCCGAGGGCGATGCAGGTACGGGTATGACCGCTACAAATTCCGTTAGGGAAAAGACGGGAAACGTCTCCGCCGGAACGAGTATTTTTTCAATGGTTGTTTTGGAAAAGCCGCTTAAAAACGTATATAAGGAAATTGACCTTGTAACTACTCCGACGGGAAAGCCCGTTGCGATGGTGCATTGTAACAACTGCACGGGAGATATTGACGCTTGGGTAAAAATGTTCTGCGAGCTCTTAACGCTCAGCGGACACCCGACCGAGAAATCAAAGGTTTACGATATGCTATATTTCGAGGCTCTCAAGGGCAATCCCGATTGCGGCGGAATAGTTTCATATAACTGCCTGTCGGGCGAGCCTGTTTTGGATATTTCGCAGGGCAGACCTATGCTTATGCGACTTCCGAATTCAAAGCTTACTATTGCCGATTTTATGAGAAACGAACTGTATTCAGCCTTTGCCGCCTTGAAAAACGGAAACGATATTCTTTTGAAAAAGGAAAATGTTAAGCTTGACAAAATTTCCGCACACGGCGGACTTTATAAAACCGAGGGCGTCGGTCAGAAAATAACGGCTGCGGCATTGAACACAAAAGTAACCGTTATGAAAACGGCAGGCGAGGGAGGCCCATGGGGTATGGCGGTGCTTGCACTTTATTCCATATCAAAAAGCGATGAGAGCCTTGAAAATTATCTCGACAATAAGATTTTTGCTTCTGCCGAGTCCGTGAGCGTTGACCCCGATTTGAGAGACGTTGAGGGCTTCGACAAATATATGGAGAGATACAACAACGCAATAGCGGTTGAAAGGCTCGCTTGTGAAAAATTAAATTAAGCCGTTTTTCGGCAAAAAAACAAGGCACATTTCAAAACGAAATGTGCCTTTAATATGTGTCTTAAATTACTGCTTCCACGGGTTTGACGGATCGGGGTCGGTGGGATCCCAAACACGTCTTGAATCATTCGTGTCAATTCTAATCGGTGTGGGCTTAGCCAACGGCTCGGGATCGTTGCTGTCATAAATTGTAACAGGCGTACCCTTAGGACAGTTGTCGTAAATCCACTTTGCATCCTCAACGGAAAGTCTTATGCAGCCGAGCGAAGCAGCCTCGCCCAATTTGTTGAACTCGTCATATTCGAGGTCAGCCTTGTTCTGCGTAACGTACGGAACGGAATGGAACAGATAGTGTCCTGTAATTCTCGTCGCATACTGACCGTAAACATTGCCCGAAAGAAGTCTCCAAGTGTATTTGTCGGTTGTGTTATATGAGCCTGTCGGCGTTGCATCATTCAAGCCTACCGAACAAACCATAGCCTTGTACGGAACGGTGTAGCCGCCGTTTGCGTCCTTCGTATAGACAATGACAATGTTCTGTGTGCGGTTGACCTTGATATAGTAAGGTGCGTCCGAAAGGTCCTGACTGCCCTTGAGATATTTTTCTGAGCAGTAGCCTGTCTGACCGTTAAAGTCAATTCTAAACCAACCGTTTGAGCATTTGCCCGTTACCTTAATCGGCGTATCCTGACCGAGCTGACCTAAAATCTGACTGTCTGTTGACGGTGAGCTTCTGACGTTCAATGTAACGGTTGTCGAATACATTGTCGCCGAATAGTCCGTAATAGTAACATCACCCGAGAGTGTGGTTGTGGTTTCGGGTGCTTGTGCTTGCGTGGGTGCTTCGGTCTGTTGCTCCGATACGGCAGGCTCGCTCTGCGAGGGAACAAAGGGCGTTTCGGGCTTCTTAAAATGCTTTACAAGTGCGATTGTGCCTGCAATGAGAATTATTGCAAGAATGCACGATACAATAATTAAGATAGTCCTTTTTTCCTTTGAAGCTGCCGCCGCCTTACCGGAGAGCTTCATCTGACGTCGTCTTTTATCCTCTTGTGAATATTGATTCATATTTTTATCTCCTGAAATTATATTATAAATAAGTATATATAGTATAAGTTTATAAATCGTCTTTGTCAATGAAGAACGTAGGAATTTGTCAAAAAAGATTGAAAGATGTTCTGCGATGTTATATACTTTTAGTGAGGTGAAGCAAATGACTTCGAGCCAATACAGAAAGCTTTCAGCTCCGTTTCGCAAAAATAAGAACTCGGTGTTAGGCTTTAATTTATTAAATACAGTGCTGACGGTAATAGTTTATATCGCTTATCCGTCATTATTGGCATATCTTGCATTTTCAGACAGAACGAAGCTGTTTCGGTGCGTTTTGATACCTGCCGGTATGCTTTTGTTCGTCAGCGGACTCCGCCGTGTCATAAACCGACCGAGACCTTATGAAACGCTGAATATCAGACCGCTTATAAATAAGGATAAAAAAGGGCAGTCAATGCCGAGCAGACATATATTTTCCGTTTTTATGATAGCGATGACCTTTTTGTATGTCAAGTCCATGCTTAGCATACCGCTGTTTATAATCGGCGTTTTACTGTGTGCTGTTAGGGTAATAGGCGGCGTGCATTATCTCTCTGATGTGCTTGTCGGTGCGGCAATCGGCTTGCTGTCGGGCTTGCTCGGATATTTTGTGTTTTGATTGTAATAAAATAGGCGTAACCCTTGTAAATACTAATAAAATAACGACTGTAAAGGCTTTAACCATTACAGTCGTTTTGTGCTTTTTATTGATGATTATATGCTGTTTACAAACCTCATAAATGCATTTCTGCCGTCCTCCGTGCACTTATAAACGCCTGCGTCCTCAAGCACTCCGACAAAGACCTTGCCGACCTCTGCTTTGAGTATTTCGTCAACGTTTTCCGCTGTGATTTCGCCGTAATTCGCTTTGAATTCGTCAACCCAATCAGCGTGCTTTTCAATTTGCTCGTTTGAGCGTATATCCTTGCCGTTTACAATGTAATCGCCGAGGATTGCAAGCTCCTCTTTAAGCCTTGACGGAAGCACCGCAAGTCCCATAACCTCGATAAGACCGATATTTTCCTTCTTAATGTGATGATACTTGTCGTGCGGATGATAAACGCCAAGCGGATATTCCTCTGTTGTTATGTTGTTACGAAGCGCAAGGTCAAGCTCATATGTGTCGCCGACCTTTCTTGCAATCGGCGTAATTGTGTTGTGCTTTTCGCCGTCGGTTTCCGCAAATACAAATGCCGCCTCGTCCGTGTAAGCTCTCCACTTTTTAAGAATTACATCTGCAAGCTCGATAATTCTGTCGCTGTCCTTGCTGCGAAGTCTGATAACCGAAAGAGGCCATTTAACTATGCCTGATTCAACATCCTCGAAGCCTTTGATTGTGAAATGCTTTTCAATCGGAGCTTTTGCCATTGCAAAGGTGTAATGACCGCCCTGATAATGGTCATGAGAGAGGATAGAGCCGCCGACAATCGGCAAATCTGCGTTTGAGCCGAGGAAATAATGGGGAAACAGCTTTACAAAGTCAAACAGCTTTATAAATGTTGCCTTTTCGATTTTCATCGGTGTATGCTCGCCGTTAAACACTATACAATGCTCATTGTAGTAAACATACGGAGAATACTGGAAGCCCCAAGCCGTATTATTGATTGTAATCGGGATAATTCTGTGGTTTTGCCTTGCAGGGAAATTCACTCTGCCTGCATAACCCTCGCACTCCTTGCACAAAAGGCACTTCGGATAACCGCTTTGCTTTTGAAGCTTTGCAGCGGCAATTGCTTTCGGGTCCTTTTCGGGCTTTGAAAGGTTAATTGAAATGTCAATATCGCCGTATTCGCTCGGAACTGACCAACGCATATCCCTTTTAATTCTGTATCTTCTGATATAGTCGGAATCGCCGCTTAATTTATAAAACCAATCCGTTGCCTTTTCGGGACTTTCGCTGTAAAGAGCGTTAAAGGTCTTGATTACCTCGTGAGGCATGGGCATAAGGCAAGCCATAAGCTTTGCGTCGAACAAATCACGGTAAACTATGCTGTTTTCGATGATACCGTTTTCAGCCGCAAAGTCGAGCAATTCGCAAAGCGTGCTCTCAAGGTCAACATTTTCAAAGCTTTCCGACGGCTCGTCATACTCGTCAAGGCGAAGTGCCTCAAGAATTCTGTTTGTAACATAAACCTTGTCGCATTCTTCGATAAGACCTGTTTCAAGTCCGTAGGTAACTAATTTTTTTATGCTTTCATATACCATATACATACCTCAATTCAATCATTTCTTATATTGTAGCATTGCTACCGTTTGTTTACAATAGCAAGCTCTATTTTTCTTTGCTTTTTTTATCCTTTAGCCACTTCACAATCAAATATATCGCACCAATTGGTATTGCGCAGATTATGCCTATAACGATCAGCTTCATAGGTATATAGTCGTATGCGGCGTCGCCGAGAATTGTGAAAAATATTACTCTCGGTGCAATTCCGAGAACGGAAGCCAAGAAATATTTTGCGAACGGAATTTTCATTGAGCCGAAAAACAGACTTGCAAAGTCGATAGGGAACACGGGTAAAAATCTGATTACAAATATAGAGGCAAACTTGTTTTTCTCTTCAAACGCAAGCAGCTTTTCTCCGCCCTTGCTCTTTTTCAAAAGGTCGTTTACATATTCTCCGCCGACAAACCAACCGAAAATATACGAAACCGTTACCTCAACGGCAATTCCGCAAAGGTTGACTATTACCGCCTGCGCCGTAGGGAAAGCCATTCCCACCGAAATATAAACGAGCGAAGCGGGGACTACGAAAACAGCGCCCTTTATGCCGTATATTCCGAGCACGCTCAGTATTGCAAGTGCGACCGACGGCGAATTTGCCACAATGTTTCTTATATCTATATTGGATAGCTTATCATATTTTATTATCGCAACCGCCATAACGGCGAAGATTACCGCAAGACGAATTATCAGCTTGACGGTTGATTTTTTATCCTTGTTCAAAGCAAACACTCCTATCGAAGAGGTATTGTACCACACTTATCAAAAAAAGACAAACGGGAGACAGATAAAAATCCGTCTCCTGCTTGTCTGTGTGTGAAAAATCTATTATGGAAAGAGGTAGCGATTTAATATGGCTGCATTAAGCCACGTCAAATGAATGGGGAGTGCCACCGTTAGGCGATTTGCCGCCCTTAACGACACGGAACTCTCTGTTCTTCTTCATTTGCTCAATTCTTTTTCTTTTCTTATATCTGCGGTAATTTACGACAATGACCATCTTGACATACTGTTCAAATTTGATAACCTCTTTTTCGTGAATAAAACCGTATATAAGAAGTAAAACAACTGCCAATTCAATACTTGTTTTTGCGAAAATAGCTAACATAATAATTTCCTCCGTTCACTGTCGAACATTCGTTCTTGCTGATTACACCCTTATTATAGCATGCATTTTTTATTTGTCAACACAAATGTTCGAAAATATTTTAAGCAGAGTACGCATAAAAGGACTTTACTCAATTTTATCCGATAACCTGCCGATTTGTTCATTTTCATTATATGACCTGTCCTATGAATATAATACCACAACATATAGTGTGTGTCAACCAATGTAAGCACAATTTATGCAACCTATGTAAAAAAATACAACTTTTTATCACTTTACTGTTTATAAATGTGATAAAATTTGATATAATATCTTGATAAAAATATTGAGTGTTTGTTCGGCTGTTTCCGAACAAAAGCGGTTAAAATAAAGCTGATAAAAGAAAAGGAATTTAATTATGTTTGTAGATAAAGCGAAAATTTATATAAAAGCAGGAAACGGCGGCGACGGTGCCGTTGCTTTCCACAGGGAAAAATATGTGGCTTCCGGCGGTCCTGACGGCGGCGACGGCGGCAGAGGCGGCAACATTGTTTTTCAGGTTGACGACAATATTTCAACTCTTGCCGATTTCCGTTATAAAAGGAAATACAAGGCGCAAAACGGCGAAAACGGCAGAGGCAGCCGTTGTAACGGTAAAAAAGCTCCCGACCTTATAATCAAAGTTCCGAGAGGCACTGTTATCCGTGAGGTTGAAAGCGGCGTTGTTATGGCAGATATGTCCTCAAACGAACCGTTTATTGCGGCAAAGGGCGGTAACGGCGGATGGGGTAACTCTCATTTCGCAACTCCGACAAGGCAGACGCCCCGTTTTGCAAAAAGCGGCGCTCCCGGCGAGGAGTGGGAGGTAAGCCTTGAATTAAAGCTCATTGCCGACGTGGGACTTTTAGGCTTCCCGAATGTCGGTAAATCCTCATTTCTCTCCGTTGTCAGTGAGGCAAAGCCGATTATCGGCGATTATCACTTTACAACTATAATCCCCGTTTTGGGTGTTGTTTCAATGGGCCCCGAAAACAGCTTTGTAATTGCCGATATTCCCGGACTTATCGAGGGTGCGGCTGACGGTGTGGGCTTAGGTCATGAATTTTTACGTCATGTTGAGCGTTGCCGTATGCTTGTGCATATAGTTGACGTTGCAGGCAGTGAGGGCAGAGACCCGATTGAGGACTTTGAAAAGATAAACGAAGAGCTTGTAAAATTCAATCCCGAGCTTGCAAAATGTCCGCAGATTGTCGCAGGTAACAAAATCGACCTTGCCACAGACGAACAGCTTGCAACATTTAAGAATTACATTGAAAGCAAGGGCTATGAATACTTTGAAATTTGTGCGCCCATTCAGCATAACACGAAAGAGCTTATCAACGCCGTAGCGAAAAAGCTTGCTTCTCTTCCGCCTGTTAAAAAATATGAATCGGAAGAAATTCCGCTTGAGGTTATGGCACAGAAGAAAAATGACGGCTTCAAGGTTACCGTTGAGGACGGCGTTTACATTGTCGAGGCTGAATGGCTCTACAAAATTCTTCTCAAAACCGATCCCGACGACTACTCCTCACTTCAATATTTCCAAAATGTTCTTCAATCCAGCGGTATAATCGATGAGCTTATCAAGCAGGGTATTCACGAAGGGGATACAGTATCAATCTACGACCTCGAATTCGATTACATCCCTTAATTTTGGTGCTTTTTGCGCAATACTGCGTTGTTGCGTGCTCGACGTATGGCATACGCCATCGCACTTGCGCCTTGCTCTGCACAAAAATCACTCAAAATTAAAATCTATTGTAACTTTTTGCGTATAGCTTCGTTGCTTCGCACTCGAAGTATATTCATACGCCGTCGTGCTTGCGCCTTGCTCAGCACAAAAATCACACAAAATTAAAATCTATTAAAATAAATACCTATAAACAACCTATTTTTTTATATCAGGTGAAAAATGGACAATAATAAAATTGCAAACAAAAATGACATATCGAATTACAGTCCTATGGCTATGGCGTTTTTGGGCGATGCGGTTTACGGACTTTTGGTGCGTGAAAAGCTCGTTCTTGAATGTAACAGACCTGCGGGTGTTCTACATACGCTTTCGATAAAGCAGGTAAATGCCGCCGCACAGGCAAAGGGTGCAAAAAAGCTTTTATCTGTTTTGACTCAAGAGGAATCGGACGTGTTTAAGCGTGGCAGAAACACCCACACAAAGCACACTCCGAAAAATCAGTCCGAGGGCGATTATCATTACGCCACGGGTCTTGAAACACTTTTCGGTTATCTGTATCTTTTGGGCGAGGAAAAAAGACTTCGTGAGCTATTTGAAATAATCAACGGCGACGGGGTGCTCAATTCTGAAACGGGTAGCGACAAGGACTAATATTAAAAACACATTCAAGGACTTCCTTTGGTGGACTTTGGGCAGCATACTTTTTGCGGCTGCAATCAACCTTTTTACTGCGCCGAATGAGATAACCGTAGGCGGCTTTTCGGGAATTGCGACGGTTGTAAATTTCCTTTTCGGCTTTCCGATAGGTCTTTCGGTATTCCTTTTGAATGTGCCGTTATTTGTTGTTGCTTTTCTGAAATTAGGATATAAATTTGTTATAAAAACATTCGTTGCCACCTTTGAAAGCTCGTTTTTTATTGACCTGTTTGCAAGCTTTATGGAGGGCTATTCGGGCGACAGACTTTTAAGCTCTGTTTTCGGCGGTGTACTGCTCGGCACGGGACTTGGACTTATTTTCCTGCACGGTGCGACAACGGGCGGAACGGATGTTATCGCAACATTATTAAGACTTAAATATCCTCATCTTTCAATGGGCAGGCTCATTTTTATAGTTGACCTTACGATAGTTTTGCTGTCGTATTTCGCATATAAAAGCGTAGATGCAATACTCTATGCACTTGTTACCGTTTTCATTTCAACTCAGGCGGTAGACCTTGTAGGCTCGGGCTTTTCACATTCTAAAACCGTGCTTATCGTTACCGAACACGGAAAAGAAATGGCGCAGGAAATACTTTTTACACTCGGCAGGGGAGTTACATCTGTTAAGGCTCAGGGCGCATATACGGGAAACGAAAAGCAGATAATCTTCTGTGCCGTGAGAGCCGAAGAGGTTGCGTATTTTTCAAAGCTTATAGGTCAGGTTGACAAAAATTCATTTATGATAGTTACCGATGCCGACGATATTTACGGCAACGGCTTTAATAAAGAAAAACTGTAAATTTATATAAGAGGTAGTTTATGGCAAAAAAGGAAAACATCAGAAATTTCTCGATTATCGCTCACATTGACCACGGCAAATCGACTCTTGCGGACAGACTTTTGGAGCTTACCGACTCTGTCGCAAAGCGTGATATGGCGGATCAGCTGCTTGACAATATGGATCTTGAGCGTGAAAGAGGTATTACAATCAAGGCTCACGCCGTAAAGCTTGACTATACCGCAAAGGACGGTAAGACCTACGAGCTTAATTTGATTGACACCCCCGGTCACGTTGACTTTAACTATGAGGTATCCCGTTCTCTTGCGGCTTGTGAAGGTGCGGTGCTTATCGTTGACGCTTCGCAGGGCGTTGAGGCGCAGACTCTAGCAAATACATATCTTGCGCTTGACCACAATCTTGAAATTGTACCTATTATAAATAAAATAGATTTGCCTGCCGCAGATCCCGAGCGTGTTGCTCATGAGGTTGAGGACGTAATCGGCATCCCGTGCCTTGATGCGCCGAGAGTTTCTGCAAAAACAGGCGAAAATGTCGAGTCTGTTTTGGAGGAAATCGTAAATCTTGTTCCTCCTCCCGAGGACAGAGACAGCGAGCCGTTGAGAGCGTTGATTTTTGACTCGATTTACGACAGCTACCGTGGCGTAATCGTTTATGTCAGAGTTATGGACGGCAAGATAAAGCCCGGCGACACTATGCGTATGATGGCTACGGGTGCGGAATTTACCGTTGTTGAAACAGGCTATATGAGAGCAACCTCTCTTGAGCCTGCAAAAGAGCTTTCTTCGGGCGAGGTCGGATATATCACGGCTTCAATCAAAACCGTTTCCGACGCCCGTGTCGGCGATACCGTTACAACAGCCGAAAGACCTGCCACAGAGCCGCTTCCCGGTTACAGAAAGGTAAATCCGATGGTGTTCTGCGGAGTTTATCCTGCCGACGGTGCGGACTATGAAAATCTCCGTGACGCACTTGAAAAGCTTCAATTAAATGATGCGGCGCTCTCCTTTGAGCCTGAAACCTCGGGTGCATTGGGCTTCGGCTTCCGTTGCGGTTTCCTCGGACTTCTCCACCTCGAAATTATACAGGAACGCCTTGATAGGGAATATAATCTTGACCTTGTAACAACAATCCCGAGCGTTGTATATAAAATTCATCTTACCGATAAATCGGTGGTTGAAATCGACAACCCGTCGAACTATCCCGATCCTGCGACGATTGATTACTCGGAAGAGCCCGTTGTCGAGGCACACATTTACGCTCCGCCCGAATATGTCGGTGCAATTATGGACTTGTGTCAGGACAGGCGTGGCACTTATGAGGGGATGACCTATCTTGATGCGGACAGAGTTGATTTGAAATACATTCTTCCGCTTAACGAGATAATCTATGACTTCTTTGACGTTCTCAAATCGAGAACAAGAGGCTATGCTTCCTTTGACTATGAGCTCAAAGGCTATGAAAAATCACAGCTTGTTAAGCTTGACGTGCTGTTAAACGGCGATGTAATAGACGCTCTTTCGTTTATTATTCATTCCGATAAGGCATATACAAGAGCAAGAAAAATCGCAGAAAAGCTTAAAGAGAATATTCCGAGACAGATGTTTGAAATCCCGATTCAGATAGCAGTCGGCGGAAAGGTAATCGCCCGTGAAACCGTTAAGGCAATGCGTAAGGACGTGCTTGCGAAGTGCTACGGCGGCGATATTACAAGAAAGAAGAAGCTTCTCGAAAAACAGAAGGAAGGAAAGAAGCGAATGCGTCAGTTCGGTACGGTTGAAGTACCGCAGGAGGCATTTATGTCGGTGTTGAAATTAGATGAATAACAGAGATAACATTTTGCAGAGGTTGGACGAGCTTTCCGTTTCATATGAGCTAAAGGAGCACCCTGCCGCTTTTACAATGGAAGAGCTTGACGAATTGCACCTCAACGATAACAACGAAATATGCAAAAACCTGTTTCTTCGTGATTACAAGGGAAAAAGACACGCCCTTGTAATTTTGCGAGGAGATAAGCACGCAGATTTACCGCTTATCCGTGATGAAATAGGCTCAACAAGATTGAGCTTTGCCTCGGATGAGCGACTTTCGAAGTATCTCGACGTCAAAAAAGGCTCTGTTTCGCTTTTGGGTATCATAAACGATACTGCGGATGCGGTTGAGGTCTATCTTGACAAGGATTTGAAAACGCTTCCGTGCCTCGGCTTTCATCCGAACGACAACACGGCTACCGTACTTTTGAGCTTTGACGACGTGATAAAATATGTCGAAAGCACCGCACACGATATTCGCTTTATAAAGGTATGAAAAAGGATATAGGCTTATATATTCACATTCCGTTTTGCGACTCAAAATGTCCGTATTGCGATTTCTATTCTTTTCGCTGCAAGGATGACGAAAAAGAGCAATATGTGAGCCTTTTATGCGACGAAATAAAGTCGAAATCAGGACAAATCAACTGTAAAGTAAATACACTTTACATAGGCGGAGGAACCCCGTCATGTATAGGGTTTGAACGTCTTTGCAAAATCATTGAATGTGTAAAATCTAATTTTTCATTAAACGTCGGTGCAGAGATAACGGTCGAGTGTAATCCGCACTCCGTTTCCTATGAATTTTTCAAAAATATTGCGTCTGTCGGAGTAAACAGAGTGTCGCTCGGGCTTCAATCGGCAAACGATAATGAACGTAAAAAACTCGGCAGAATATCGGGCAAAAAAGAGGTTGAAAATGCCGTCAATTTTGCACGAAAAGCGGGTATCGAAAACGTTTCGCTTGACGTTATGCTCGGTATCCCCGAAAGCACGGTCGAAAGCTTGCAAACTACGCTTGATTTTTGTATAGGTCAAAACGTACCGCACATTAGCTGTTATATCCTTAAAATTGAGGAAAACACGCCGTTTTATAAAATGCAAAATACGCTTTCGCTGCCCGACGACGATACCGTTGCAGATATGTATTTGTTTATGTGCGAATATCTTGAAAGGCACGGCTATAATCAGTATGAAATTTCAAATTACTCTAAGCAGGGCTTTGAAAGCCGACACAATTTGAAATATTGGAATTGCGAGGAATATTTAGGTATCGGCTCTTCGGCTCATTCCTTTATTGACGGAAAACGCTTTTACTGTGAGAAAAGAACGGATAAATTTGTCTGCGTTCCCGACGGCGAGGGCGGCGATTTTTCGGAATATGCAATGCTGAAGTTAAGACTGAAGCAGGGGATAACCGAAGCGGAAACGGAATGCAGGTTTTCTCATCCGATACCCGAAAAAATGCGCCGTGAGGCTGAATTTTTGCAAAAGAACGGGCTTGTAATTTCGGACTCTGAGGGTATCAGACTTACCCGAAACGGATTTTTGCTTTCAAATACTGTCATTTCAAGGTTGATATATTAAAAATATTGTGTTAAAATACTTTTTGCAAATTTTAAGAAAGAAGGTGGACAAATGCCCATTAAAATAGATAATCAGCTTCCGGCAAGGCATAGCCTTGAGCTTGAAAATATTTTCGTTATGCCGGAAAACAGAGCAATGACGCAGGATATTCGTCCGCTTCATATTATAATTCTTAACCTTATGCCGACTAAAATCGAAACCGAAACGCAGATTTTACGTCTTTTGAGTAATTCTCCGCTTCAGGTTGACGTCGAGCTTTTGCAGGTTAAGTCGCATGTCGCAAAGAACGTCTCACAGGAGCATATGCTCAAGTTTTACAAGACCTTTGACGACGTTAAAAACCGCAAGTTTGACGGTATGATTGTAACGGGTGCGCCTGTTGAAATGATGCCGTTTGAAGAGGTTGATTATTGGGACGAGCTTTGCGAGATTTTCGATTGGGCAAAGACCAATGTGTATTCTACCTATAATATATGCTGGGGTGCTCAGGCGGCATTGTACTATAAATACGGCGTTCCGAAGCATATGCTTGACGAAAAGCTCTTCGGTGTTTTCAAGCACAGACCGCTTGACCTGTATCATCCGCTGCTCCGTGGCTTCTCCGACGTTTATTATGTTCCTCATTCAAGGCATACCGAAACTCGCAGGGAGGATATTGCCGAGGTCAAGGATTTGCAGATTTTGTCTTATTCCGACGAAGCAGGTGTGCATCTCATCTCCGATATGGCTTGCAGAAACTTCTTCTGCACGGGACATTCCGAGTATGACAGTGATACGCTTGCAAAGGAATATTTCAGGGATTTGAAAAAAGGTATGAATATCAAAATGCCTTACAATTATTTCCCCGATAACGACCCGAGGAAAACACCGCCGATTACTTGGCGTGGGGTGGGAAGTCTTTTGTTCCAAAATTGGCTTAACTATTTTGTCTACCAAAGAACTCCTTATGACCTTAATTCCTTATAATTTATTAAATAAAGGCGGCTGCGAAAACACGGTTTTTTCAGTCGCTTTTCATTATAATATAAGGCGAACATAGGCGCATAACAATAATGTTCGCATAAATAACCGCTTTTGAGAAAATTCTTCTTGACTTACGCAACGGTTTATGTTATATTACTTGTACCTCTGAAAGAGGGTTCTTTTTTTGTGCCCACTTTTTTTGAGGTAGGCTAAACAAGCGTGTAACGCTAATAATGGAGGTGCCGAAAATGAGAGTAAAGGTTACATTGGCTTGCACAGAGTGCAAACAGCGCAACTACAACACAATGAAAAACAAGAAGAACACACCGGACAGGTTGGAGATGAACAAGTACTGCAGATTCTGCAAGAAACATACTCTCCACAGAGAAACGAAGTAAGCGGAGGTTAAAACAATGGCTGACGAAATTAAAAAGGATTCTGCCGCTGCTCCCGAAAAAAAGTCCAAGAAAGAAAACAAGCCCGAAGCTCCTAAGAAAAAGAAGAATGTTTTTGCCACAATGGGTAAGAACATTAAGAAGTTCTTTAAGGATTTAAGAGGCGAGTGCAAAAAGGTCGTATGGCCGGATTCAAAAACCGTTCTCAAAAGCACAGGCGTAGTTTTGCTCTGCGTATTTGTTTTGGGTTTGGTAATCTGGGGTATCGACACAGGTCTTTCGGAACTTATTAAGCTTCTCGTAAATGCTTCGAAAAATGCGCCGGCTGACACAGAAACAACAGCAGCCGTAGCAGGTTCAATCATTTCCGGATTCTTTGGTTTATAAGGGGGATGTCTAATGGCAGAAATCTCCAAGTGGTACGTTGTTCATACTTATTCGGGTTATGAGAATAAGGTTGCGGCGAATATCGAAACGGTAGTCGAAAATCGTAAGATGCAGGACTATATTCTTGATGTTCAAGTGCCGACTGAGCTCGTTACCGAGATTAAGGACGACGGAACCAAGAAAGAAATTGAAAGAAAAATTTTCCCCGGTTACGTTATCGTAAAGCTTGCTGTCTTTGAAAATGAGGACTCTGGCGAGCTTGAGATGACAGATGACACATGGTATGTCATTCGCAACACGAGAGGTGTTACGGGCTTTGTAGGCCCCGAGGGTAAGCCTGTTCCGCTTTCGGACAGTGAAATTGCCGCTCTCGGCGTTGAAAAGCGTGTTGTTGAGGTAAACTACGCAAAGGGCGATATGGTTACCATTATCGACGGTGCTTTTGACGGCATTATCGGTGTAGTTGACGAAATAGACACAGAAAACAATATGGTCAGAGTTATAATTTCAATGCTCGGCAGAGAAACGCCGGTTGAACTTGAGCTCGATCAGGTTGAAAAACAACAGTAAACATGGTATTAAGCGACAAGTCGCTTTTTATAGCGCATATGCGCTGTGGGAGGAATAGGCGAAGCCACTTATTCCGCCACTACCACGATTTTTGGAGGTGCTAAAATGGCTCAGAAAGTAATAGGCTTTATTAAGCTTCAAATCCCTGCCGGCAAGGCAACACCGGCACCGCCCGTTGGACCGGCACTCGGTCAGCACGGCGTTAACATCATGGCGTTCACAAAGGAATTCAATGAGCGCACAAAGAACGACGCAGGACTTATAATCCCCGTTGTTATCACTGTTTATGCAGACCATTCGTTCACATTCATAACAAAGACTCCTCCTGCAGCAGTCCTTCTTAAAAAGGCTTGCGGCATCGAGAGCGGTTCAGGCGTACCGAATAAGACTAAGGTCGCAACAATCACGAAAGAACAGCTTCAGAAGATCGCAGAGCAGAAAATGCCCGACCTCAACGCAGCAACTGTTGAAACTGCAATGAGCATGATCGCAGGTACAGCTCGTTCAATGGGCATCACTGTCGAAGACTGATGCTCCTTCGTGGGAGGAAAAATCCGATTAACCACTTAATAGGAGGAAAGTAAATTATGAAACACGGAAAAAAATATAACGAGAGCGCAAAATTGATTGAAAAAACAAAGCTCTACGATACAAACGAAGCATTTGATTTGGCTTGCAAGTCAGCTACTGCTAAGTTTGATGAAACTGTTGAAGCTCACATTCGCCTCGGCGTTGACTCAAGACACGCTGACCAGCAGGTTAGAGGCGCTGTTGTTCTTCCCAACGGTACAGGTAAGGATGTCAGAGTAGCTGTTTTCGCTAAGGGCGACGCTGCTGACGCTGCAAAGGCTGCAGGTGCTAACATTGTCGGTGCTGAGGATCTTCTTGCAGACATTCAGGGCGGTATGCTTGACTTTGACGTATGTATCGCATCACCCGATATGATGGGTCTTGTAGGTCGTCTCGGTAAGGTTCTCGGTCCTCGTGGCTTGATGCCTTCACCCAAGGCAGGTACTGTTACACCCGACGTTGCTAAGGCTGTTACCGAAGCAAAGGCAGGTAAGATTGAGTACCGTCTTGACAAGACAAACATCATTCACTGCCCGATCGGTAAGGTTTCTTTCGGTGCTGAAAAGCTCAGCGAGAACTTCAATACTCTTATGGAAGCTATCGTTAAGGCTAAGCCCGCTACACTCAAGGGTCAGTACATTAAGTCCTGCGTTGTTGCTACAACAATGGGCCCCGGCGTTAAAATCAACGCAAACAAGTACTCTGTTTAATCTTAGTGCTTGACAAACCCGTCAGGGTATGTTAATATAATATCCGCTTGCCGAAGACAGTAGGTGCATTTATGCGTAAAGTTTATCTGCCTACCGAGGAAATGGAACTTATTATTAAAGTTTTATGCCTCTCTGTCTTTCGCAGAGAGGCTTTTTTATCTCATAAAGCAAGCGTAACATTTTTATAGGAGGTGAATTCGTTTGCCAAGTGAGAAAGTTTTAGAAATCAAGAAGCAGCAGGTTGCAGATCTTAAAACAAGATTTGACAATGCTTGCGCAGGTGTAATCGTTGATTACAAGGGTATTTCCGTTTCTGACGACACAGCTCTCCGTAAGGAGCTCCGTGAAGCAGGTGTTAAGTACACAGTAACCAAGAATACACTTATCCATCTTGCTATCGACGGCACTGATCTCGCAGAGCTCGACGGTGTTCTTGAGGGAACAACAGCCGTTGCTACATCTGAGGACGATTACGTTGCAGCAGCAAGAATTCTTCAGAAATTCGCTGACAAGAATGAGAATTTCAGCATTAAGGGCGGTTTCCTCGACAATGAGGTAATTTCTCTTGAAAAGATTTCAAGCCTTGCAAAGCTTCCGTCAAGAGAAGTATTGCTCGCTACAGTTTGCAGTGCGTTCAACGCACCTATCGCAGCTTTTGCACGTGCTATTCAGGCAGTTGTTGACAAGAGCGGCGAAGCTCCCGCAGAGGAAGCACCCGCAGCAGAATAATTTTTGCTGTATAACTTAAAAATTTATTTCATTATTATTGGAGGAAAATAAAATGGCATCAGAGAAAATTGCAGCTATGATTGAAGAAATCAAAGCTCTTACAGTTCTTGAGCTTTCAGAGCTCGTACACGCAGTAGAGGATGAATTCGGCGTTTCTGCAGCAGCAGCAGTAGCAGTAGCAGCTCCCGCAGCAGGCGACGGCGCAGCAGCAGCTGAGGAAAAGACTGAGTTCGACATCGAGCTTACAGAAGTAGGCGCAGAGAAGATTAAGGTTATCAAGGCTGTTCGTGAGATCACAGGTCTTGGTCTTGCTGAGGCAAAGGCTATGGTTGACGGCGCTCCGAAGGTAATCAAGGAAGCTGCTTCTAAGGATGACGCTGACGCTGCAAAGGCTAAGCTCGAAGAAGTTGGCGCTAAAGTTACACTTAAGTAATTTTAATTTGTCGATTACAAATCCCTGTTCTTTTTTTTTGAAGGAGCAGGGATTTTTTCTTTTATTTTGTTTGATATAATATTGCAAGTATGGTATTATATAGTTTAGTGATATTCGGAGGCGATACTATGTCAAAACATTCGGACAGAGCACTTGAATTGTTCAAACAAGGTTATAACTGTTCACAGGCGGTGTTCTGTGCTTTTTGTGATAAATTTAATATGGATGAGGAAACCGCATTGCGTGTTTCGGCAGGGCTCGGAGGCGGCGTCGGCAGAATGAGAGAGGTTTGCGGAACGGTAACGGGTGCGGCTCTTGTTATAGGTATGCTTTACGGTGCGACCGACGGCAAGGACACTCAAAAGAAGAAGGAAACCTATGAAAAGGTGCAGGAAATTGCCGAAGAATTTAAGAAGGATAATCCGTCAATAATTTGCCGTGAGCTTTTGGGACTTACAAAAGAGGCGCAGGCAAAGGAGACGGCAGCACCCGAAGCGAGAACGGAGCATTATTATAAAAAGCGTCCTTGCTCGGAGCTTGTTGAAAATATGGCGAAAATACTTGATGAAAAATTTTTTGAGGCGGAAAATTAACTATGACATACATTAAAAGCGACGATAAAAAGGTCGTTATCGGAAACGAGTATATCGAAAGAAGCTTTTCTGTTGAAAAAGGACAGCTTTTACCCGACACGCTCACAAATAAAAGGCTTAACGAGTCCGCACCGTTTGTTACGGGTAGGGGAAGCGAGGAATTTTCCGTTACATTCTTGAAAAAATTCGGAAAGTTTGAGCTTAAAGCGTCAATGCTTACGATTGACAAGATAAATTCCTATGAAAAGTCGGACTCCTCGATTTTGGAATTCGTTTTCAAGCCTGCAATTTATCGCAATACCACGCTGAATTTCCGCTTGGTTTATAAGCTTAAAAATGACGATTTCTTTATGAAAAAGCAGCTTTGCTTTTCTGCCTCGGGCGACCTTAATTTGCGTATTGACACCGTTGATACCGAGCTTTTGGTGCTTGCGGACGGCATAAAGCAAAAATGGACGCATCCCGAGATGGACAAGGCGTTCATTGACGGCTTCCACGCTTCACTCGGACAGCCTGTTTATATCAACGGTATGTTCACGGGCTCGGAATTTCCGATGAACGACAACAACATTGTTGAAAACACCCTGCATTTGCGTTATTACAGCGGAAAGAGCATCGCAAGGATACTTAACGGTAAAAAGGAGCATTCGTTCCACAAATCCGTTTTCGGAAGCGCACAGACAATGTCCTTTGACGTTATCAGAGCAGATTTTCTCGAATATATCAAAACAGTTTCGCAAAAAACCTATCTTCGCACTCAATATAACTCTTGGTATGACCATATGCTTAACATTACCGAGGAGAATATAACAGGCTCTTTTTATCAGATTGAAAAGGGCTTGACGCAGAATTTTGTTAAGCCGCTTGACGCCTATGTTGTTGACGACGGCTGGAACGATTACAAGAGCGATTTTTGGTGCTTTAACGACAAATTCCCTCACGAGCTTTACAATTCATCACGGCTTGCGAATAATTTTTCCTCGCATTTCGGACTTTGGCTCGGACCGAGAGGCGGCTATAACTTTAACAGACCGTTCGGAAAGCGTATGCAAAGGCACGGCAAGGGCGGCTACAACAGAAGGTCATACGACATCTGTATTGCGGATGAAAAATATGTTCGCAACGTTGAATTGCTTTTCCTTGATTATATGAATCGCTTTGACATAGACTATTGGAAGCTCGACGGATTTATGTTGAAGCCCTGCCGCAGCAAAAGGCACGGACACCCGACGGGCGGCTATAATGATATGTATGTTATGACCGACGCATGGGAAAAGTGGATTGACATTTTCCGTGATATGCGTAAATTCAGAGCAGAGCAGGGCAAGGAGCTTTGGATAAACCTCACTTGCTATGCCGTTCCGAGTCCGTGGTTCTTGAGCTATGTCAACAGCGTTTGGATGCAAAACAGCGGCGATATAGGCTTTACGGATAAATCGGTAAGCGGAGAGGAGCTAAACGGCAAGGATTTTGACCGTATGCTCACCTACAGAGATGCGCTTTACTATGATTTCCACAGGGTAAGGCAGTATCAGTTCCCGAACTCGAATATGTATAACCACGAGCCTATTTACGGACACACCGCAAAGGTTAAAATGACCGATGACGAGTACCGTAAGTATATGTATATGATTTCATCAAGAGGCACGGCGTTTTGGGAGCTTTATTACAGCTTTGACCTTTTCAATGACAATATGTGGCGTATAAATGCGGATGTATTGAGATTTGTCAGAGAAAACTTTGAAACGCTCAGAAATTCAAAGCTTATCGGCGAAAGTGCCGATACGGGCAAAATTTACGGTTACAGCGCATGGAACGGCAAGGAGGGTATTATTTCGCTTCGCAATCCGTCCGAAAGATCGCAGAAATTTTCCGTTAAGCTTGAAAAGGAAATCGGCGTAAACGAGGATGTAAAGGGACTTACACGCATAAACGTTATTCCCTATGAAACAGAGAAGTGCGATAATAAATACTCCTACGGCGACACGCTTTCGGTTGAGCTTGGCGCACATGAAATTGTTATATACAAATTCGGCGGAGAAAAGACGACCGCACCCGTATTAAAGCGTGCAAAGTTTGAGGCGGAGCACAAGGCGGTGTTCTCTTTTGACAGGCATATTGTGCTTGACGAAAACAGCTTTACTTATATGGGCAAGCCCGTAAAGGCGGAATTGCTTGCAAATTACAGCGAGGTGCTTTTGCATTTTGACAATGCTCAGGCAGGCTCGAAATACACAGTTGAGTACAGCGTCCGTGATCTCTACGGCAACAGGCTGACCTCTAAAAAAACGCTTGCCTGCTATAAGGATAACCTTTTGTTCTCGAACAGAGAAGCGCCTTGCGAGATTGAGGATGATTTCACGCTCACCATGACCGTCAATACCGCAACAAAGGAAACGCTTTTGTTCTCACAGGGCAATTCGCTTGCGGTTTCGCTTACAAACGGCAATGTCAGACTTAACTGCTGTTCGCTCAAATGTATGGGTCACACCGATATTTGTAACACGGGCGACAGAAAAATAACACTTGTCAGAGAAAAGAACGCTATGATTAAAATTTATATCGACGGCGTGCTTGACGGCTCTTATTACGACGAGAGAGTCGGCAATATGACTATTCCGAAAGCCGATATTAAGCTTTCAAGTTCGATAAAGAGCTTTACCGTGCTCAACAAAGCACTTGCGTTTGACGAGGTTTGATTGTATAATTAAATGAATGATGATTTAAGAAAGGGGAGAACGTATGAAAACGCTTGAATTTGTAGTTCCGTGCTATAACGAGGAAGCCGTTTTGAATATTTTTTATGATACGGTCTCTCCGATATTGAACTCGCTCGACGGAATAAAGGCTTCTTTTATCTTTGTCGATGACGGAAGCCGTGATAACACCGTAAATATTATAAGACAGCTTGCCGAAAGGGACAAAACGGTCAAGTATATTTCTTTTTCAAGGAATTTCGGAAAAGAGTCGGCAATGCTTGCAGGTCTTAAAATGTCAACGGCTGATTATGTCGGAATTATCGATGCCGATTTGCAGCATTCTCCCGAGCTCATTCCCGAAATGGTTAAAAGCGTCAACGAGGAGGGCTACGATATAGCCGCCGCAAGACGAACCGACAGAAAGGGCGAGGCTAAGCTTAAAAGTGCTTTTTCAAGAAGCTTTTATAAGCTGATAAACCGAATTTCAGACGCAAATATCGAAGAGGGCGCACAGGATTACAGGGTTATGACAAGAAAGGTCGTAAACGCAATAATCTCAATGCCCGAATACAACCGCTTTTCAAAAGGCATATTCAGCTGGGTCGGCTTCAAAACAAAGTGGTTTGAGCACGAAAACCGTGAGCGTGCGGCAGGCAAAACAAAATGGTCGTTTTGGAAATTATTTGCCTATGCGGTTGACGGAATAATCGGCTTTTCAACCGCACCGCTTAAAATTTCACTTTTCTGCGGCATTGTAACAAGCCTTGTAGGGTTTATCTATGCGCTTTATACGATAATTAAAACGCTCTGCTTCGGACCTGATGTTGACGGCTATCCGTCGCTTGTGTGCTCGGTTTTGATAATCGGCGGACTTATTTTAATTTCAATGGGCGTAGTCGGCGAATACGTTTCAAGGGTTTACCTTGAGGTTAAGAACAGACCGAACTACATTATTGACGAAACTAATATATTACCCGAAGGTATTGATAATCAGTCAAATTCGGGCAATAAATAAGTATAATTCAATTTAATTAATGGAGGTAAAAGCAATGACTTCAATCACAAAGGATATGACAATCGGCGACATTCTCGATGCGGATAGAGAGACCGTTCCTTTCTTCCTTGAAATGGGAATGCACTGTCTCGGCTGCCCTGCTTCGAGAGGCGAGAGCGTTGAGGAGGCTTGTGCCGTTCACGGCGTTGATGCGGACGAGCTTGTTAAAAAGATAAACGATTTTCTTGCAAGTAAATCAAGCAAATAAAGAAGGCGACGGGGTTGGCTGAGTGTTTTGCTCTGTCAACCCTCATTTTTTTAATTATGATTAAATTGACACCGAGACTTGATGCCGTGGCAGGTATGGTAAATAATTGCGACACCTTTTTGGACGTCGGAACGGACCATGCATATCTTCCGGCATACATAGTAAAAAATAAAATTTCAAACAGGGCAATAGCTTCGGATATAAATCCAAATCCGCTTATGAACGCTCAAAAGACGCTTGACGAATATTCGCTGGCGGATAAAATCACGCTGCGGCTCTCGGCAGGCTTTGAGAATATAGAGCCTTATGAGGCGCAGGAGATTGCCGTTGCGGGTATGGGCGGAATTATGATTGCCGATATGATAAACGCAACCGAGTGGCTGAGGGATGAAAAAATACATCTTATTTTGCAGCCTATGACGCATTTTGAGGATGTGTGGCGTGCACTTTTTGATAACGGCTTTCGGATTGAAGCGGAAAAAACCGTGTGCGAGGATAAGCGTGTTTATCTTATCATTTCCGCAAGGTATTCGGGTGTGAAAACCGAGCATAAGCTATACGAATACTATGTCGGAAATTTACCGAAAAGCGACAACGAAACCGACAAACTGTTTGTCGGAAAGGTTCTCAAGAGCCTTTATAATAAATACAACGGCACAAAGGACGAGAAAATTCTCGAGCTGATAAGGAGTATTGAAAATGCCTAAGGCAAAGGAAATATATGAATATATAGACAGCCTTGCACCGTTCTGCAAGCAGGAGGAATGGGATAACAGCGGATTTTTAATTGGCGACGAAAACACCGAGGTTAAAAGCGTGCTACTTGCGCTTGATTGCACAAATGAGGTGCTTGAATACGCAAAAAAATCAAGCTGTGAGCTTGTAATTACCCATCATCCGATAATTTTCGGTGCGTTAAAGCAGGTGAAAGTCGGAAGTGAGGTCTATACCGCCGTCAACAACGGACTTTCGGTAATTTGCGCTCATACCTCGTATGATGTCGCAGAGGGCGGAGTAAGCGATATTTTGGCAAAGACGCTTTCGGCTGAAAATACCGTAAAATCTCCGTCGGGAATATTGACTGTCGGTGAAATCGAAAAAACGACGGTCGGAGAGTATGCAAGGCTTGTCGGAAAGGCTCTTTCTGCAAGCGTGAGGGCTTGCCTTACCGAAAAGGAAGTTCAAAGGGTTGCTTTTTGCGGTGGCGCAGGCAGTGATTATTTGCTTGAAGCAAAGGAAATGGGCTGCGATTTGCTCGTTACGGGCGATGCGGGTCATCACGATTTTCTCGACGCTGTAAATCTCAATATCGGACTTATTGCGGCAGGTCATTTTGAAACAGAGACAATTTCAATTAAGCCGCTTTGCGACAGACTTCAAGAGAAATTTGGAAATGTAAAATTTACGGTGTTTGAGCAGAAAACACCCATAACATATATTTGAGGAAAATATGGCACTTGACGGAATAACATTAGGCTTTATAAAAAATGAAATAAGTGAATATCTGCTTGGAGCAAAGGTGGAAAAGGTTTATCAGCCGTCGAAATGCGAGCTTGTATTTCTTATGCGTACCCGAAGCGGTGCGTACAGGCTCTATATGTCGGCGCAGGCGATTTCTCCGAGGATACACATAACCTCGCAAACGCTTGAAAATCCGCAAAAACCGCCTATGCTCTGTATGCTTTTGAGAAAACGCCTTGTCGGAGCAACGCTTACCGAAATAAATCAGGTATCGCTCGACAGGGTGCTTGAATTGTGCTTTGATGCCACCAATGAGATAGGCGACAAGGTAAAGCTCAAGGTGTTTATCGAAATTATGGCACAGCGCAGCAATATCGTGCTTGTCAACGAAAACGGCAAGGTAATCGACGCAGTTAAAAGGGTTGACGAAACCAAATCCACATACAGAGAGGTTTTGCCCGGCGGAACATATCTTTTGCCTCCGAGCCAAAACAAGCTTGATATTTCAAGCTGTTCGGCAGGGGAGATTGTAAAAGCAGTTTGCGAAAAGAAAAATCAAAAGCTATCTTCGGCAATTCTTTCAAGCGTTTTGGGCGTTTCTCCGATTGTCTGCCGTGAAATTGCCTGTGCGTGCTCAGACAAAGCGGTTGAGGATATGACGGTTATTGACGAGAGCGTTTTATATGACAAAATCGTTGAAATTCAGAATATCATAGCCGAAAACAAGCCGTCTCCGCAGGTCATTTTTGACCCCGAGGGAAATCCCGTTGATTTTTCGTTTATGGATATAACTCAATACGGCGAGAATTATCCCGTCAAAAAATATTCTTCGTTTTCGGAGCTGCTTGACGAATTCTGCTTTGAAACGGACAGAATGTACAGAATCAAACGCCGTGCGGGCGATATGCTGAAGCTTTTGAATAACGCTTCGCAGAGAGTTGCGAAAAAGGTCAACCTTCAAAAAATGCAGCTTGAAAAGTGCGACGATAAGGAAACGCTGCGTATCTATGCCGAACTTATAAATTCAAATCTTTACAGATTGGAAAAGGGTGCGGCGTTTTATGATATTGAAAATTATTATGACAACAACAATGTTGTTCGAATTAAAGTGAATCCTGCGCTTTCGCCCGTTCAGAATTCGCAAAAGTATTATAAGGAATATAAAAAGTCCGTGACGGCGGAAAAAATGCTTGCCGATTTAATCGAAAGCGGAGAGCAGGAGCTTTTGTATATCGACTCTGTCCTCGACGAGCTTTCAAGAGCTGACAGCGAAGCGGAAATTTCAGAGATAAGACAGGAATTGATTGCAGGCGGATACATAAGACGTAAGGGCAAGGATAAAATCAAGCTTCCAAAGACCTTGCCGCCGTATGAATTTACCACGAGCGACGGCTTTCGTGTGCTTGTCGGCAGGAACAATGTCCAAAATGATAAGCTGACGTTTAAGACGGCAAAGAACTACGATATGTGGCTTCACACTCAAGGCTTTGCAGGCTCGCATACGGTCATTGCCTCGGATAACCGAGAAATTACCGATACGGCAATCGAGGAGGCGGCAAGAATAGCTGCTCGCTTCAGCTCCGCCGACGGTGCGGACAAAGTTCCCGTTGACTACACCTTGATAAAAAATGTCAAGAAGCCGAACAACGCAAAGCCCGGTAAGGTCATATATCACGTTTATAACACCGTATATGTTACTCCTAACAGGGATATTCAGCTGTAAAGTAAAAAACTTTACATTAAAAATGGCGACAAATATTGACTCAAACGGTAAAAAAATGTATTATATTGAAGATAAACAGAAAAGGCGGTTTAACCTATGAAAAAAACTATATCCGTAATACTGATAATAACAATGCTTATGTCGGCCTTGTGCCTCAATTCATTCGCAGGAGCCTTGTCTCTCGTTTCAGCTCCGTCAACGGCGAATAAGGGCGATACAATAACGGTAAGCGTAAACGTACCGAGCGGACTTTCGGGCGCAAAGCTCTTGCTTGAGTACGATAAGACCTGCTTTGCGCTTGTTTCGGACAGCGTCAGCTTAAGTCCGAACTTCACAACGGTTATAAACGATAAAACTGTCGGCAAGCTTATTGCGGTTGCGGTTTCAACAAGCGAGCAGTCTGCCTGCACATTGTTTTCCGTAAAGTTCAAGGTGCTTAAAACAGGCGGAAAAATCAGCGTGAAGGCAACTCAAGCCATTGACGGTGCGGATAAGGATATTACAGAATCAATTCCCGGTGCCGTTCTTACGATAGCAGAGGGAACAGGTGCGGCTGCGGAGGAGACAATTCCGCCTCAGCCTCAGACAGAACCTGCAAACAAGGTTACAAAGCCTGCTGTGGGCAATAAAGCAGAGCAGAAAAAAAAGGTCGAGGGCATAACCGGAAGCGCTAACGCTCCCGCACCCGACGAGACGCTTCCTGCCGACATAATGCCGAATGAGCCCACAACGGCGCAGGAAGAACACGAAATCGAAAAAAAGACAAACCAAAAGGCTATAATTATTGTTGTTTTGGCTACGGTTTTGGCTCTTGCGGCGGCAATTGTTATCGCACTTGTCGTTAAAAAGAAAAAGCAGGAGGACGAGTCTGACGCAACGGTACAAGTAAACGAAAATATTGATAAAGATAAATAAAATTCTGTTGACAATTCAACCAAATTATAGTATCATTAGTCATATAGTAAAGGCTTTATGTGCTTTTCTATCATAATATCGACTCGCATTATGCGAAAATTATTAAAAGGCGGTAAAAAGATATGAAAAAAGTTCTTTCAGTTCTCGTAGCACTTCTTCTTATTGCTGTTGCTTGCGTTCCGGCTTTCGCAGCTGACGCATACAAGGTTGACGTTGAGTCATCTGCAGATACAGCAGCAGTAGGCGATGTAATTACAGTTTCTTTCAAAGTAAGCAGCGGTCTTTCGGGCTTCAAGGGTGTTCTTGAATACAACACCGAAAACTACAAGTATGTAGCAGGCTCGGCTGAGGCTACTGATCTTTTCACAACTGAAATCAACGATACTGTTGACGGCAAAATCACAGTAGCAAGCGTTGCAAGCGAAGCTAAGGATGCAGGTGTGGTTTTCACAGCTAAGTTCAAGGTTCTCAAGAAGGACGGCGTTTTCAAAGCTTCTGCAACAGATGCTATTGACGGCACAAACGCAGCTGTTACAGTTAACGGCGACGAGCTTGCTATCAACGTAACAGATAAGGGCACAAAGGCTCCCGAGACAACAGCTCCCAAAGCTAACACCGACAGCAACAAGAATTCGGTTGATATTAAGAAAACAGGCGGAAAGCTTTATGTTTCAACAGCAGCAGCAGTTGCAGTTTGCGCAGCAGCAGTTGCAGTTACAATGAAGAAAAAGAACGAAGACTAAGGAATTTATATTTCTGATATTCGGCACTCACACTTAATGTGTGGGTGCTTTTTCTTTTGCTTAATTTTCTCTTGTGATTTTAGCCGTATTACCGCATTGAAATATAGTGACTTTGCGAATTGATAATTTATATAGAATAAGTATATAATATTTATATATTTTAATTTAATTTAATTCAATTAGGGGGATTAAGATGCAGGAAAAACAAATAAGACCTTTTAGCATACGGGACAAGGTCGGCTATGCTCTCGGCGACTTCGGTTGTAATATGAGCTTCGCCTTTATCAATAACTATCTTATGCTGTTCTATGTAACTTGTATGGGCATAAAGCCCAAGCATTTTGCAATTATCATTTTACTTGCAAAGATTTTTGACGCAATTAACGACCCGATTATCGGCGGACTTTGCGACTCTGCAAAACCCGGTAAAGAGGGCAAGTTTAAGACTTGGATAAAATGGGCAAGCTTACCGCTTCTCATTTCAAGCGTATTGCTTTTCATTTACGCTCCGTCACTTCCTTACGGCGTTAAAATCGCAATGTGCTTCGGACTTTACTGCATATGGAGTATTTCATATACAAGCGTAAATGTCCCTTACGGCTCAATGCAGTCGGTAATCACGAATGTTCCCGAGGAGAGAAGTGCTCTTTCAACCGTCAGAAGCGTCGGCGCAATGTTTGCACAGGTTCCTGTTATGGTTTTGCTTCCTGCTATCGTCTATGATAAAGACAAAAACCCGAGAGGCAATCTGTTCTTTATAATCGTTGCTGTGATGGGCGTTATCGGCTTTATTTCGTTTATTCTTCTTCGCAAGCTGACAACCGAAAGACTTGCTCCCGCTGTAGCTGACAAGTCGCAGAAATTCAATTATTTCAAAACCTTTGCCTCATTCCTCAAGAATAAAAATATGCTCGGCGTTACAATCTCGTCAATGTCATATCTTGCGTTGATGATGACCGTTACAACCTCAATGCAGTATATTTTTATGTGCTATTTTAAGAATACAAGCATAATTCCGATAGCTACAATAATTGCAGGCTTGCCGACGGTTTTGGGCATAGTTGCGGTAAAGCCTCTTTCAAAGAAATTTACAAAGAAGCAGCTTTGCACATATCCCTTCTTGATTTCGGCAATCGCAAGCGGTATCGCTACCTTTGTACGCTTTGAAAACCCGTATATCTGGATTGTGTTTATCGGAATTGCAATGTTCGGCTCGGCATTCTATCTTGTTCTTACTTGGGCGCTTGTTGCGGACTGCATAGATTATCAGGAAATGAAAACGGGCAGGAGAGAGGAAAGCTCGATTTACGCAACCTATTCGCTGTTCAGAAAAGTGGCGCAGGGACTTGGAGCAGCATTGATTTCGTTGGCACTCGGATTTACGGGCTATGATGAAACCCTCGGTGCATTGGAGCAGGCTCCGGGCGTTGCGGAAAGGATATATGTTATGACAGGAGCTATTCCGTTTATCGGTGCGCTTATCTGCCTTTTAAGTATGCACTTCCTTTACCGTCTCGGCGATGACCCGAAAGCTGAAATTGAATAAAAAAGGACAGAAAAAATCCGCTTAACCGATATGGTTAAGCGGATTTTTCAACTTTAATTATTCATCTTTGGGATTCAACGCTCTTGTCAACCAGATGTCTGCAATATCCATTGCCGCATAAAGACCTTTTTTCTCGCTTGTTTTAACGATTTTTTCTTTAATGCTGACATTCGGGTCTGTATTGACAAGCTGAACGGATACCTTTGAAGCGAGATCGGTATCGCCGAACTCCTTCGAGCTCAAAATACGCATCATAATAACGAAATCGTCGTTCATATCGCCATAGTAAATGGTATTTCCGTTCCTTACAAGGGGCTTGCCCTTATAAGTCAAAAAATCATTTTTCTTTTCAGCCATTTTTACACCTCAATTACTTTTCGGAACTTGATTTGAGATATTCTTTAACGAGAGTTTGCAAAAGTTCATCTCTGTCAAGGCGGCGTATAAGGCTGCGTGCGTTATTATGAGTGGTAATGTACGTCGGGTCCTCTGAAAGTATATATCCGACAATCTGGCTTATGGGATTGTAGCCCTTTTCCTGCAAAGCGGTGTAAACTGCAAGCAGGGTTTGACGCATTTGCTCATCACACTCATCTTTAATGGAAAATTTTATGGTCTTGTTCGGATCTAACATTTTGCCACCTCCTAAGAAAATCAATATACATTTGCTATTATATACCAATTAAATCGAAATTACAATAGCTACTTGAATTTTTATTTGTTAATATAGTCGTCAACGATTTGACCGTCCTGTATTCTGATAACACGCTTTGCCTGATTTGCTATTCCGTTGTCGTGCGTGATAAGAATTATTGTTCTGCCTTCTT
The DNA here is from genome assembly GCA_934436505.1 of uncultured Eubacteriales bacterium. Classification (GTDB taxonomy): domain Bacteria; phylum Bacillota; class Clostridia; order Oscillospirales; family Acutalibacteraceae; genus Fimenecus. The sequence goes on from CAKSAP010000002.1 coordinate 84,347, forward strand.
CGTGCAGACCCTTGAGGATTTTCATAACGTCCTCGCCCGAACGGCTGTCAAGGTTGCCTGTCGGCTCGTCGGCAAGGATAATCGGCGGACGTGCGGCAACTGCCCTTGCAATCGCAACTCTTTGCTGCTGACCGCCCGACATCTGCTTCGGAAGATGGTTTATTCTGTGTGCAAGTCCGACTCTTTCAAGTGCCTCTTTAGAGAGCTTGTGCCGTTCGTCGGGTCGCATACCTCTGTAAACAAGCGGAAGCTCGACGTTTGCCTGTGCGGTAAGGCTTGAAATGAGGTTGAAGCCCTGGAAAATAAAGCCGATTTGCTTATTGCGTATTTCTGACAGCTGATCGTCCGTCATATGTGAAACGTTTTCGCCGTCAAGGAAATATTCGCCGCTTGTCGGAACGTCCAAAAGTCCGAGCATATTCATAAGCGTTGATTTACCCGAGCCGGATTGACCGACGATTGCAACAAACTCGCCTCTCTCAATAGTGAGGTTTATGCCGTCGAGTGCTCTGACCTCGTTTTCTCCCGGATTATAAATTTTGTAAATATCTTTTACTTCGATTAAACTCATTTCATAAACACCGCCTAACAATATAAATTTTATAGTAAATCCTAACATAAATCAATAAATAATTTATGAATTTTTAAGTCTTTAACGGTAAAAATACAAAAAGAGGTGATTGTTATGTCAACAACAGGAAAAGAATACTCCGATATGGCGAAAAAGGCTTCTCCGAAATCTCCGAAGCTTACAAATTGTCTTAAAGCGTTTTTAATTGGTGGTTTTATCTGCCTTATCGGTCAAGTGCTGATGTATCTGTTCCAAAAATCAGGCTTTAACGAGCAGGAAACAAAGACCTTGACTTCGGTCGTGCTTATAGTATTGACAGCAATTTTGACGGGTATCGGCGTGTTTGACAAAATCGCAAAGCACGCAGGAGCAGGCACGATTGTTCCGATAACGGGCTTTGCAAATTCCATAGTTTCGCCTGCAATGGAATTTCGAAGTGAGGGCAAAATTCTCGGAACGGGCGCAAAGCTGTTTTCGATAGCCGGACCTGTAATCGTTTACGGTACGTCGGCAGCCTTTTTATACGGAATTATATGCTATATTTTTAAACTGTATTGATATTAAAACAAAAAATTTTCAGCTGCGGACTGTCTTTTTTTCGGTCAGACCTTTTGCAGCTGATTTTTTTACGATTATTACACAATTTTTTATTAAAAATACATTGAAAAACAGCCGCTTTAGTGGTATATTATCCATATATAACTCGCTGTAAATTACGGGTCTTAAAAGCAGAAAGGTGTGTGTTGTAATTGGCACTTGTCCCGATGAAAAAATTGCTTGAAGAAGCCGAAAAGAAAGGCGTTGCCGTCGGTGCTTTTTCAGTCGGAAATATGGAAATGGTTATGGGTGCCGTCAAGGCGGCGGAGGAGCTTGAAACCCCCATTATTTTGCAGATAGCGGAGGTAAGGCTTAAAAGCTCTCCTTTGGAATTGATGGGACCGATGATGCTTGCGGCGGCCGAAAATGCCGAAGTGGATATTGCGGTGCATCTTGACCACGGCTTACATGTTGAAACGGTTGAACAGGCTCTTGACATAGGCTTTACATCGGTAATGCTTGACGGCTCACTTTTACCGCTTGAGGAAAACATTAAAACGGTAAAAGGCGTGGTTGAGACAGCGAAGGAATACGGTGCAACCGTCGAAGCTGAATTGGGAGTTGTCGGCGGAAACGAGGGCGAGGGCAAGAGCCATGAAATTCTTTGCACAAACCCTGACGACGCTAAACGCTTCTGCGACGAAACGGGAGTTGACGCTCTTGCGGTGGCAATCGGAAACGCACACGGAAATTATCCCGTTCTTCCCGAGCTTCGCTTTGACGTGCTTGAGGAAATACATAAAAAGGTCAGCACACCGCTTGTGCTTCACGGCGGTACGGGAATAAGCGACGAGCAGTTCCAAAGGGCAATTTCACTCGGTGTTCGCAAGATAAACATAGCAACCGCTTCCTTTGACAATTTGGCGGCTTACGCAAAGGCTTATTGCGATAACAAGGAAAAAGCCAATTACTTTGAGCTCTCTGCCTGTGAGGTCGAGGGAGTTTATCAAAATGTTAAAAGACATATTAAAGTTTTCAATATGGAATAATTAAGGAGATAATTATGAAATACATAGAATTCGACTCTTCAAAAAAATATGACCTTATCCTTTTGGGCAGAATTGCGGTTGACTTGAATCCCGTTGATTATTACTGTCCGCTTAACGAAAGCACGACATTTAAGAGATACCTCGGCGGCTCTCCTGCAAATATTGCGGTAGGACTTGCAAGACTCGGTAAAAAATGCGGATTTTTTGCCCGTGTTTCCGACGACCAGCTCGGCACATTCGTAACAGATTTCTTTGAGAAAGAGGGAATTGACACCTCAAGAGTCAAGAGATGTGAAAATGGCGAGAAAATCGGTCTTACCTTTACCGAAATTAAATCCGAGACGGAAAGCTCAATCGTTATGTACCGTAACGAAGCGGCGGACTTGAAATTGGAGGTTTCGGATATTGACGAGGAATACATAAAGCAGGGTAAGGCTCTTTTGATTTCAGGCACGGCACTTTGCGAAAGCCCGTCAAGAGAGGCGGCGCTCAAGGCTGTTATGCTTGCAAAGAGAAATAATGTTCCGATTATTTTTGATATTGACTACCGTGCATATAATTGGAAAAATGACGACGAAATTTCAATTTACTATTCCGCAGTGGCTCGTGAGGCTGATATTATTCTCGGCTCCCGTGAGGAATATGACCTTACCGAAAAGCTCATAAAGCAGGGTATGACCGACGAGGAAACAGCTAAATATTGGCATTCGCAAAATGCTAAAATCGTGGTAATCAAGCACGGCAAGGAGGGCTCGACCGCCTATACAAATGACGGAGAGAGCTATAACATTAAACCGTTCCCCGTTAAGCTTCTTAAATCCTTCGGCGGCGGAGACGGTTACGCTTCCGCATTCCTTTACGGACTTTTTGAGGGCTATGAAATAATCGACGCTCTCGAATTCGGCTCGGCTTCGGCGGCTATGCTTGTGGCTTCTCACGCTTGCTCACAGGATATGCCCTCTGTCGAAGCGGTCAAGGAATTCATTAAGAAAGAAAAAGAAGAATACGGCGAAATGATTGCAAGGGTGTAAATCACTCTCTCGCTCCCTCTTTGATTTGCAGAAAGGACACCATATGAAAAAGCTGTTCAAAAACAAGATTTTCAAAGGCGTTATAGGTACGCTTTTATGTATTTGTATTTTGCTTTTTTCGGCGGTAATCGGCATTAACGCATATATGATTTCTTTTTCTAAAAAGAATTTTGTTACCGTAGACGAATTAAAGGCGGACAGCTATGATTGTATTTTGGTGCTTGGCGCAGGGCTTTGGAGTGGCAAGCCGTCGCCTATGCTAAAGGAAAGACTTGATTTTTCTCTTGAGGCATACAATAAAAATTGCAGCGACAGGTTTCTTGTCTCGGGCGATCACGGCACGAAAAGCTATGACGAGGTAAACGCTATGAAGGATTACCTTGTTGAAAACGGCGCTTCGGCGGATTGCGTGTTTATGGATCACGCAGGCTTTTCAACCTATGAGTCAATGTATCGTGCAAGGGACGTTTTTAAGGCTCAAAAGGTGCTTATCGTAACGCAAAAATATCATCTTTACAGAGCTGTGTATATTGCAAGACAGCTTGGTATTGAGGCGTATGGGCTTGACAGGGAGGAGCTTAAATATCCCATTACAAATAACATTAGAGAAGCGGCGGCAAGGGTAAAGGATTTCTTTTATTGCATAGCAAAGCCCGAGCCCACCTATCTCGGCGAGGAAATACCGATAAAAACCGCAAGTGCTTCGCTTACCGATGATAAAACAAAAGTTTAATTTATATGAACGAGGGTAATATTATGTACGAAAATCCTAAATTCAACGAAAACAATGAAAAAATCCTCTGCGAGAGAAACGGCAAAAACTCCGATATGCTGATGGATATAAGAGTTAAAATTCTCAAAGCAGGCGAGGAAATGACCTTCTGCGAGGCGGAAAACGAAACGGCTCTGCTTTTGATGGCAGGCGATGTCGATTTTGTTTTTGACGGTAAAACCGAAAACGCAAAGAGGCGTTCTCCGTTTCTTGACAAGGCGACGGCAATTCATTTTGCAAGGAATAATACAGTAACCGTTAAAGCAAACGAGGAGTCGAGATTTGTAATTGAGCAGACTGATAACTCAAACGATTTCGGCGTTCATTATTATAAAGGCGAGGATATGACCGTTCAGCACTTTGGCGCAGACCAATGGGACGGCACGGCTGACAGGCAGGTGCTTACGGTGTTTGACTATGAAAACGCTCCGTATTCAAATCTTGTCTTGGGCGAGGTTTTCCACAAGCCGGGCTGTTGGACGAGTTATCCGCCGCATTATCATCCGCAACCTGAGGTTTACTATTATGAATTTGAAAAACCGCAGGGCTTCGGCGTCGGCTTTAACGGAGACGATTGCTACAAGGTCGGCGACAAGGGCTGTCTTTGCGTAACACCTATGCACACACATCAGCAGGTGGCTGCGCCCGGATACAAAATGTGCTATGTTTGGATGATCAGACATCTTGACGGCGATCCGTGGAAAAAGACGAGAATTGACGCACCCGAGCACAAATGGCTTTTAGACGAGAAATAAGGAGATAAAACTATGGCATATATGACTACCGCACAGGCACTTGTTAAATTTCTTGACAATCAATATGTTTCCTTTGACGGAAAAGAAACAAAGTTTGTTGACGGAATTTTTACGATATTCGGACACGGTATAGTTTGCGGTCTCGGCGAGGCACTTGACTCCGACAGAGGCGGACTTACCGTTTATCAGGGCAAGAACGAGCAGGGAATGGCTCATGCCGCAACCGCTTTTGCAAAGATGAACAACCGCAGAAAAATTATCGCTTGCTCTTCGTCGATAGGACCGGGTGCTGCGAATATGATTACGGCGGCGGCAACGGCAACGGTCAACCACGTTCCGCTTTTGCTCATACCGGCAGATGCGTTTTCGACCCGTCAGCCCGATCCCGTTCTTCAGCAGTTTGAGCAGGTAAATTCACTTGCCACAACCACCAATGACGCATACAAGGCGGTTACAAGATATTGGGACAGAATTGCACGTCCCGAGCAGCTTATGACCGCTATGATAAACGCAATGAGAGTGCTTACGGATACTGCCGAAACGGGTGCTGTTTGCATTTCTCTTCCGCAGGACGTTGAGGGCGAAAGCTACGATTTCCCCGACGAATTCTTGCAAAAGAGAGTACATAAAATTACAAGAACTGCTCCGTCCGTTGAGGAGGTTGACGATATTGTCAAAATTCTTCTCACAGCGAAAAAGCCGCTTGTGATTTGCGGCGGCGGCGTTAGATATTCGGAGGCAGGCGAGGAGCTTGAACGCTTCTGCAAGGAGTTTAATATCCCGTTTGCCGAAACTCAGGCGGGTAAAACCGCTTGCCATTCAAGCAATGAATATAACCTCGGCGGTCTTGGCGTTACAGGCAACTCGGCAGGTAACGTAATAGCGAAAGAGGCTGATGTTATTCTCGGCGTCGGAACAAGATTTTCCGATTTCACAACGGGCTCAAAGTCGCTTTTCAGAAGTGATGCAAAGGTCTTGACAATCAATACCTCACGCTTTGACGCTTACAAGCTCGGTGCCGCAAAACTTGTGAGTGATGCGAAATTAGGTCTTGCGGCTCTTTCGGATAAATTGAGAGAAAACGGCTATAAATCGGCATACACCACCGAAATCTCGCAGGCTCGCAAGGATTGGGCAGACGAAATGAAACGCCTTGCAGAGTATAAATATGATGAAAGCTTCGAGCCGCTTATCGAGGCGAGAGATGAACGCACGATTCCTGAATTTGCGAAGAAATTCGGCACTATTACTCAAACCGCTGCCGTTTCAATGGTCCGTGAGATTATCGACGACGACGCAATTTGCGTAGGTGCGGCAGGCTCGCTTCCGGGCGACCTTCAGAGAATGTGGACGTCCGACAGCCTTTATTCCTACAATATGGAATACGGTTATTCCTGTATGGGCTATGAAATTGCAGGTGCTTTCGGCTCAAAGCTTGCCTGCCCCGATAAAGAAGTTTATGCAATGTGCGGCGACGGCAGTTATCTTATGCTCCATTCAGAGCTTATAACCGCAATTCAGGAAAAGAAGAAAATAAACGTGCTTCTTTTCGACAACAGCGGCTTCGGCTGTATAAATAACCTTGAAATGTCAAACGGTATCGGCAACCTTGCCACAGAGTTCCGTTTCAGAGACGATAACAACAATCTTTTGGGCGACCTTGTGCCGATTGACTTTGCTAAATGTGCTTCGGGCTACGGCGTAAAAACTTACACCGCAAGAACTCCCGAGGAGCTTAGATTTGCGTTGGAGGACTCCAAAAAACAGACCGTTTCAACGCTTATCGATATAAAGGTTCTTCCCAAATCAATGACCGACGGCTACGGTGCGTGGTGGAATGTCGGCGTTGCAAGTACATCTCAAAATGAAGCCGTTAAAAAGGCTTATTTGAATAAAAAAGAAAATCAAGAGAAAGCGAGAAAATATTGATATGCTTGACAAAAACAAAGTAAAGCTCGGCATTGCGCCGATAGCGTGGACAAATGACGATATGCCCGATTTGGGTGCGGAAAACACCTTTGAACAGTGCGTTTCCGAAATGGCTCTTGCAGGATTTACAGGCTGTGAGGTTGGTAATAAGTATCCCCGTGATACCGCTGTGCTTAAAAAGGCACTTGAGCTTCGCGGTATGCAGATTTGCAACGCTTGGTTTTCGTCCTTCCTTACAACTAAGCCTTATGAAGAGGTTGAAAAGGACTTTATCGAGCACATTACCTTCTTAAAGGAAATGGGTGCTAAGGTTGTCGGAATTTCCGAGCAGGGACATTCAATTCAGGGCACGGATAAGCCGATTTTCGAGGCTAAATATGTTATGAACGACGAGGAATGGGACACTCTTTGCACAGGAATCAACAAGCTCGGTAAGGTTGCAAAGGATATGGGCATTAAGCTCTGCTTCCATCATCATATGGGTACGGTTGTTCAGACCGAAGAGGAAATCGACAGACTTATGGCTAACACAGATCCCGAGCTTTTCGGACTTCTTTTCGACTGCGGACACCTTGCATATTGCGGCGAGGACTATATGTCGGTGCTCAATAAATATGCAGACCGTATCCGCCATGTACATCTTAAAGATATTCGTCCCGAAAAGGTTGAACAGGTCAAGAGAGAGCATTTGAGCTTCTTGCAGGGCGTAAGGCTCGGCACCTTTACAGTCCCCGGCGACGGCGTAATCGATTTCAAGCCCATTTTTGACGTTCTTGAAAAGACAGGCTATGAGGGATATGTTCTTGTTGAGGCAGAGCAGGACCCGGCAATCGCAAATCCGCTTGAATATGCTATAAAAGCAAGAAAATATATTGCTGAAAAAGCAGGACTTTAATCGGAGGGTGTAAAATGAGTTATCAGTTCATTATGCCCAAACAGGTGTTCTACGGCGAAAACGCATTGTCCGATGCTTCGGAGCATATCTCCGCCTTCGGCAAAAAAGCTCTTATTGTTACCGACCCTATGATGGTTAAGCTCGGAAACGCTAAAAGAGTTACGGATATACTCGATAAGAGCAGTACACAGTATGCGATTTTTGACGGTGTAACGGGCGAGCCTACCGATAAAATTGTCGAAGCAGGCTTGAAAGCTTGGAATGACGGGAAATGCGATTTTCTTATCGCTGTCGGCGGCGGTTCTCCGATTGACACCATGAAGGCAATCGGCGCAGTTGCCACAAGCGGCGGCTCTATCAATGATTTCCTCGGCAAGGTAATCACAGTTCCGACTCCGCCTATGGTTGCAATCCCGACCACAAGCGGTACAGGCTCTGAGGCTACACAGTTTACGATTATCACAAACACCGAAAAGGATATCAAAATGCTCTTAAAGGGTGCGGTGCTTATGCCCGACCTTGCAATCGACGACCCTGCGTTTACTATGACCGCACCTGCTTCCGTTACGGCGGCTACGGGACTTGACGCACTTTGTCACGCAAGCGAGGCTTACACCTCACGCAAGGCGCAGCCTATGACAGATGACCTTGCTTTGAGTGCTGTTAAGAGAATTTTTGAGTATCTTCCGATAGCATACCGTGAGCCTCAAAACGTTGAAGCAAGAGCGCAGATGAGCCTTGCCGCACTTGAGGCAGGCACGGCGTTTAATAACGCTTCGGTTACGATAATTCACGGTATGTCTCGTCCGATAGGCGCACTTTTCCACGTTCCGCACGGAATAAGCAACGCAATGCTTATGACAGAGTGCTTCGATTATGTTTGCGACGGTGCTGAAAAACGCTTTGCCGATATGGCTCGTGCAATCGGAAAAGCAGACGAAGCGGACTCCGACGCAGAGGGCGCAAGGAAATTTGTTGCGGCTTGCAAGGAAATTTGCGACATATGCAATATCCCGAGCGTATCGGGTTACGGAATTGATTTAGATGAGTTCCGCAGGGCAATGCCCAAGATGGCAGAGGACGCATTTGCATCCGGCTCGCCGTCAAACACAATCAAAGAAATATCCGTTGACGATATTTTGAAGATTTACGACAGACTTTGTAAATAACAATTTGTTGGAGGTAAAATTATGTTAAAAATCGGTATTATCGGCGCAGGTCGTATCGGCAAGGTACATCTTGAGTCAATTAGCTACCATGTAAAAAATGCAACCGTAGTTGCAATGGCTGACCCCTTTATGAACGATGAGACAGAAAGCTTTATCAGAAGCTTCGGCGTTGAAAAGGTTTATAAGGACTACAAGGAAATCATAAACGACGCTGAAATCGACGCTGTTATGGTTTGCTCGTCAACCGACACACACGCACCCATTTCAATCGAGGCTATCAATGCAGGCAAGCACGTTTTCTGTGAGAAGCCGCTTGCAAATACAGTTGATAAAATCCTTGAAATTGCAGACGCACTCAAGGCTCATCCCGAGGTTAAATTTCAGGTTGGCTTTAACCGTCGCTTTGACCATAACTTTGCCGCTATTCGCAAGGCTTATGACGAGGGCAAGATCGGCGATGCTCAAATTCTTAAAATTACATCAAGAGATCCGCAGGCACCACCCGTTGGCTACTGTGCGGCAAGCATTTTCCTTGATATGACAATCCATGATTTTGATATGGCTTGCTTCCTTACAAACAGCGACGTTGAAGAGCTTTATGTTTACGCAGACGCTCTTATCAATCCGTCAATCCGTGAGTACGGCGATTTTGATACCGCTATCATTTCGCTTAAAATGGCAAACGGCGCACTTGCCGTTATCGACAATTCCCGTCAGGCTATGTACGGCTATGACCAGAGAGCAGAGCTTTTCGGCTCAAAGGGTATGGTTGCAACCTCGAACGATACGCTTTCATCTGCCGTAATTTCTACCGCTGACGGCGTAACGGGCGAAAAACCGCTTTACTTCTTCCTTGAAAGATATATGGAGAGCTTCTCCGAGGAGGTAAGACAGTTCTGCTCGGCAGTTGAGAACAACACCGAAACACCCGTCGGTATCCACGCAGGATTGCAGTCTGTTAAAATCGCACTCGCAGCAGAAAAGTCTGCAAACGAGCACAGAGCAGTTAAACTTTCGGAAATTAACTGATTTAATGAAATAAACCGCTTGTTTCGGCAAGCGGTTTCAGCTTGTAGAAAAGCCCTGTTTCAGCGAAAGCCGGAGCAGGGCTTTTCAGTCAATACAGTTTTATGTCTTTTGTCTGTATGCCTGATGTCTCTGCACTTGTCTATGTAATCTGCCCACACACCGCTTTGGTCATATTTTTGTGTTTGTGTATTTATCTCTGAATTGAAAATGACTTAATTAAATTGTAATTTGCTTTTGCTTTTTTATTTTCCAAAAATTATATGTTATATAATTTTTGGAAATTTTTGTAAAAATAATTGAAATACAAAAATAATATGTTAAAATACATTTAACAATGAAAATAATGGAGACGATTGAAATTAAAAACAAAAGAATTACTATACTTTTAATATGGGTGGTTATTTGTATGATATTAAGTTCTTGTTCAATAGAGAAACATGATAATGCTAAACAGTATGATAATTATTCTATTTTAACTAATTACAATATCTTGTATGAGGGGAATCCTATATCGTTTATTAAAACGGAAAATGATACTTTAGAATTAACATTACAAATTGTTTTTCAATCTGATATTCCCTTTACTTTGGAATTTGGTTTAATCGATAATTTCACTCAAAGAACAATTAAAGTTAAAGAAGAAAACACATTTACAGAAGATACTATTTTTAAAGTAAACTTACCTAAAACGGACGAAGAATTTAAAACAAGTAACATCATCATACAAATAGATAAAGTAAACGGTAATTTTCACGATTTAATTTTTTTCATAAAAAATGATACAAAAATTCAAAACAAAAGTATACGAGGATATGATTTTTTAAGATTAAATGTAAACGGTGAAAAAAATGTTTTTAATGAAAATGTTTCTAATACAAAAATTCCATTTATTACTGCTCAAGAAAAAAATATATTTTTAGAGTTAAACCCTAATATTAAGAAAGTAGGAAAAGAAATAGATTGCGAACTGCAAATAAACATCAATAAAATGTATGAAGGCGAACAATTTATCGGAGAATATAATAATAACTTGGATAAAAAATTAGACTTTGCAGTAATGATTTTTGAAAATCGTAAATTATTGCAAATAAATAACCTTAATCAATTTGTGTGGAGTGAAAGTACGATAGGGAAAAACGGGAAGATAACTTTTACTGCAATATCGAACACGACTGATAAAGATGATATTGTATTAATATTATTACCATACCCATTTATAAATTATCAAGAAGCAGAACGTTATCAACTAATAGCATATAATAATATTTGTTATTATCATTATAAATTCAATGAATCGGTTGAGTTAATCCAATAAGAAAGGAACTAATTATGAAATTAAAAAAATTACTATGTGCATTTTGCGCTGTTATTATGATTGTGTCTTTGTCAGTAACTTCTGTTTTTGCGGTTGGTAAGGATACTAATCTAGATGATTCCGGTACAGAAATTTCGGCGAATATTCAAGGTGCTGATGCCTCATTAACAAGAGCAGGCGATTCAGGAGCTTATGCAGTGTCTCGTGGAAATACCGATATTATAGATGATAATCATATGTTTAATAAATCCGTAGAAGTATGGTGCGTATCTAAAACTTGGTTATCATCTTATTTTTCAAATACACCAGACGGAATACCTGATTGGACACTAATGGCAATGTGTCAAATGCGGGTTTCTAACGGAAGTCCAAGTTATGTTTCATCTCCTACGGCATCTTCATATAATCAAACCAGCACTACTGCAACTACAAAAAAAGTTAATGCGAAAGATGGTGGTAACGCTTCTGCAACAGGATATCATACTGTTAAAGATTATAATGGGAAAATAATATGGAATACAGAAACTAAAGCAACTGAACGTTTCTAAATATAAATTTTATCTTCTAATAAAATACTGATTCATTGAAAGAAGATGTAATTATCGACCTCTTCTCAGACTGTAGAAAAATCCTGCTCCGGTTTTCGCCGAAACAGAGTTTTTCTACAAACGAACCGCTTGTTTCGGCAGGCGGTTTTGTTATATCCAAACACAATTTTGATTGACTTTGATTGACTTTGGAATTATAATTAAAATACAGTATTAAAGGAACGGTGATTGATATGTTGAGTGAACAACTAAAGATAATCAGAAAAGCCAATAAGTTTACCCAGCAGGGGCTTGCGGATGCAATCGGAATTGAGCGCTCCACCTATGCTTCCTATGAAACGGGGAGGAATAAGCCCGATGTTATTCTCCTTAGTAAAATTGCTAAGGTTTTCGGCGTCAGCTCCGACTTTATACTTGAAATTGATACGACTGTTCCGCTTAATGTGGAGGATATTCCCGTACAGTATAAGAAAAAAAGCGGTAATCAGCTTGTGAGCACGCTTTCAAAAGAAGAAAAGGGCGTTCTTGCAAAGTACAGACTTTTGTCCGACAGCAAGAAAATTGAGCTTGTTGATTTCCTTAAAAAGAACACTGCTTCGAAATAATTTATATGATAATGAAAAAATCCTGCTTAGCAGGATTTTTTGTTTATAGGTAAACGCAAAAGTGCTTTTATGGCAATTTTTTCGGGCAAATGAAGATATAATTTTTTCTAATGCATTAGCGGTTGAAATTTTCGTCGATTTATAATAATATATTATCGGTGATTATATGTTTATATGCCCTGTTTGTAAAAACGAACTCAATAAAACGGGAAAATCTCTTATCTGCTCAAACGGTCATTGCTTCGATATGGCGAAAAGCGGATATGTAAATCTTTTGCTCAAAAGCACAGGCGGAAACCACGGCGACAATAAGTTAATGGTATCTGCACGGCGTGATTTCCTCGATAAAGGATATTATGAGCCGTTGCGTGAGGCGATTGTTAAAATGTGCCGTGAATTTACGGCTTCGGGAGATATAATAGTCGATTGCGGCTGCGGAGAGGGATATTATACCTCGAAAATAGCCGAAGTATTATCTGACAGGACGGTTTGCGGCTTTGACATTTCAAAGGACGCTCTTGCGGTAGCGGCAAAGAGAAATAAAGCCGTTGAATATGCCGTCGCAAGCTCGTTTGATATTCCGTTACCCGACAGCTGCGCCGATATGATAACCGAAATTTTCTCTCCGCACAGCGAAAAGGAATTTTTGAGAATATTAAAGCCCGACGGCCGTATGCTTATGGTAATTCCGCTTGAAAATCATTTGCTTGAATTAAAGCAGGCGGTTTATGATAAGGCTTATAAAAATGAGCCGTCCTCCTTTGAAATAGAAGGTTTCAAGCTCTTAAAGAGTGAGAGGGTCGAATACACAGCAGACATAGCCTGCACGGAGGATATAAAAAATTTGTTTGCGATGACGCCGTATTATTACAAAACGGGCGAAAAGGAGCAGGCAAGGTTAAATACTTTACAGAGACTTAGCGTAACCTTGAGCTTTGAAGTGCTTTGTTACGGCTTGTAAAGTATAATGTTATTGCAGTTTTTGCAACTTTAATGTATAATAAAGAGTAGACGTAATTTAGGAATGGAACAGAGGTGCTTTGATTATGGAAAAGAACAGCGTTAAAATCAATATAGCAGGAGTGGATTACTCCCTCAGAACGGATGAAAGCGTTGAACTTACAATGGAGCTCGCAAAGGAGATTGACTCCAAAATAAACGAGATAAGAACGGAAAATCCTTTCATTTCCACAAGTCAGATTGCAGTGCTTATAGCACTCGAATACGGCTGTAACTGCAAAAAGGCTGAAAAGAAAACGGAGGAGCTTCGTGCGGATATGAAAAATTATCTTGAGGACACCGCAAAGGCACAGTCCGAAAGAGATTTCTATAAAAGAGAAATTGACAGAATGAAAGCAGATGCGAAAGCAAAATCAAATCAGATAAATCTGTTTTCCGAAGAGCAATGATGGCTGAAATTCTTGCGCCGGCAGGTAATTTTGACTCTCTTGTTGCGGCGGTGCGCAGCGGTGCAAACGCCGTGTATTTCGGTACGGGTGCTTTTAATGCAAGAAGAAATGCCGACAATTTCGACGGCGACGGGCTTAAAAAGGCGGTTGATTTTTGCCATCTCCATTCGGTAAAATGTCATATTACGCTTAACACGCTTGTTTCGGACAGCGAATTTCCGGAGCTTGAAAAAACCGTGCGTCTGATATGCGAAAGCGGAGTAGATGCCGTTATAGTTCAGGATTTGGGCGTTGCGAGGATAGTAAAAAGCATATGCCCCGAGATGGAAATGCACGCCTCAACTCAGCTTTCCACAGGAACGCTTGAGGGAATTAAAGCACTTGCCGATTTGGGCTTTTCAAGGGCGGTTTTGCCGAGAGAGCTTTCAAAATCGGAAATTAAATATATAGCCGAAAATTCTCCCATAGAGCTTGAAGTGTTCGTCCACGGCGCACTTTGTATGAGCGTGTCGGGTCAATGCCTTTTATCTGCAATGCTCGGCTCACGAAGCGGAAACAGAGGACTTTGCGCACAGCCTTGCAGATTGCCGTTCAAAATTGACGGCGGTACGGGTACGGACTTGAGCTTAAAGGATCTGTCGCTTGTCGAATATCTTTCGGAGCTTTCCGATATGGGCATAGCCTCCTTCAAAATCGAGGGAAGAATGAAACGTCCCGAATACGTTGCGGCGGCGGTTACAGCTTGCAGGGAAAGCCTTGACGGAGCATATACACAGCAGAGGCAAAATGAATTGCAGTCGCTGTTTTCACGCTCGGGCTTTACAGATGGCTATTATATATCCTCTCTCGGACGGAATATGTTCGGCAAAAGGGAAAAGGAAAACGTAGCCTCTGCGACAACAGAATTACTTAAAAAATACGAAAAAATATACGAAAAAGAAACGCCCGTGCATAAGGTGGATTTTGTGTTTACGGCTTATGAAAACGAAGCACCTACTCTTGCCGCAAGGACGGGCAGAATTAACGCTTTTAAGCAGGCGAATATTGTCTGCGAAAAGGCGATAAACAGACCCTTGACAGAGGAAGCGGTCAAAACACAGCTTGAAAAGTGCGGCGGAACTGTCTTTTATTCGGGAGAAATACATACGGATATTTCCGACGGCATAAGCATACCCGTTTCGGCGATAAACGCTTTAAGGCGTGAGGTGTTGGCGGAATTATCGGAAAAATTGACCGAAGTCCCCGAAAGAGAATTAAAAGAATTCGATTTTCGCTTGCAGGACAGGGCAAAGGGGAGCAAAAGGCTCTATCTCTGCTTTAGTAATGCCGAAAGCATACCCGAAAATGCTTCATGCGACAGAATGTTCCTGCCGCTTGATACCGATAGGAGCGTTTTGGAAAAATATTCTGCAGGTGTGAGCGTGCCGAGAGGAATTTTCGGAAATTACGATAAGATAGTTGAGAAAATCAGAAAAAGCGGTGCGAAATATGCCCTTTGCAACACCCTTGACGCCGTTTGTGCGGCGAAAGAGGCAGGAGTTGAGATAATCGGCGGCCCGTTTTTGAATGTATTTAACTCTCAATCATTAAAGGTTTTGGAAAATCTCGGAATTAAAGAAGCGGTTTTGTCATATGAATTGACTGTTGCGAAAATTTCACAGCTTTGCGGAAATGTCAAGCGAGGCTGCGCTGTTTACGGCAGAACTCCGCTTATGCTTACGAGGAATTGCCCCGTTAAAAACGCAAAGACCTGTGCCGAGTGTAAAAAGAGCAGCTCCTTGACCGACAGAAAGGGAATTTCGTTCCATGTGATTTGCGAAAACGGCTTTTCACAGCTTCTCAATTCAAGGCCTACATATATGCTCGACAGATTGTCGGAGATTAAAAACACGGATTTTGATATAATGTTTTTCACGCTTGAAACGAAAAAACAGGCGGCAGATATTATATCCGATTATAAAAAGCACTCTGCGCCCGACGGCGAATTTACCCGAGGACTTTTTTACAGAGGAGTAGAATAATGAAAGAGCTTAAAATCAAAAAAGTAAGAGAAAACGCAAAGCTTCCCACAAGGGCAACCGAGGGCTCGGCAGGCTATGATTTATATGCCTGTATCGATAAGCCGTTGACCCTGAAGGCAGGCGAAACCGCAATAATTCCTACGGGTATCGCAATAGGACTTGACGATCCGCACTATGCTGCGTTTATCTATTCAAGAAGCGGTATAGCAATAAAGCACGGAATAGGACTTCTCAATTCCGTAGGCGTTATCGACAGCGATTACAGAGGCGAAATTTGCGTCGGTGTTATCAATCAGATTTCGGAAGCCTATGAAATTCAGCCGTTTGAAAGAGTTGCACAGATGATTATAAAGCCCGTTGAGCTTCCCGAGCTTACAGAGGTGTCGGACTTGGACGAAACCTCAAGAGGCGCAGGCGGCTTTGGCTCGACAGGCACAAAATAAAAACGCTTCAAATTATGCAATAATCGACCGAAGAATTAACGGAGGATAAAAATGACAGCAGATAATTTATGTATGGGTTGTATGAAGGAGATAGGAAATATACAGCAGTGCCCCTTTTGCGGATTTCACAACGATACGGCTGCACCTGCACCGTATTTGCCCTTGAGAACCGTTATAGGCGGAAGATACACTGTCGGCAAGGTAATTTCAGCGTCGGGCGACGGCGTTACATATATTGCTTGGGATAATGAGAGCAGAGAAACCGTAACAGTCCGTGAATTTTTGCCTGTTGAGAATATAACAAGACTGCAAGGACAGACTGAGGTTATTGTAAACGAGGACAGCAGACTTGTCTTTTATGACAGCGTGCGTGAATTCCTCGCTCTTAACAGAAAGCTTGCAATGAGCAGAAACCTTTCTGCGCTTATCCCCGTTATCGATATAATTGAGGAAAACAACACAGCGTATGCGGTAAGCGAATATCTTGAAACGATTACCTTGAGGGATTTTCTCTTAAAGAGCAGAACGGGCTATCTCGGCTGGGACAAGGTTAAAACTCTTATGATGCCTGTGCTTACAACGGTCGCTTCGCTTCATTCAATGGATATTTATCACAGAGGCATTTCGCCGAATACGCTTGTTCTCGGAAGAGACGGCAAGCTTCGTCTTACAGGCTTTATGATTTCCTCCGCACGTTGCCTTAAAACAAGAGTTAAGCCGGAAATGTTCCCCGGCTATGCCGCAATCGAGCAGTATCACGATGTTGACGATACGGGTGCGTGGACGGATGTTTACGGTATTGCAGCCGTAATTTACAGAGCGCTTATCGGAAGCACACCTGCAGAGGCTTCGGAGAGAATAACCAATGATAAGCTTATGATTCCGCCGAGATTTGCCGAGGCATTGCCTGCATATCTTGTATCGGCTCTCGACCACGCTCTTACAATCGAACCGGGAGACAGAACAGCGACCGTAGACGAGCTTCGTGAAGAGCTTTCGGGCTCGCCGAGCACTATGGCGTCAAACGCTATCCACGAGGTCAGAGAGCGAGAGGCAGAAGCTCCCACAACGACAGAGGATGAGGTTGCTGAAAGAAAACGTCTTGAAAAGCTTGCACGTCAGGAGCAGCAGAAACACGAGCAAATTAAAATGGCGCTTATTGCGTTTGCGATTTGCTTGGGAATCGGTGTGTTGGCTCTCGGAGGATGGCTGACCTACGACCATTTCAAAAACAATCCCAAAGAGCCTGTTTCAGACGGCGTTGCACAGATGATTGAAGTACCGAATTTTGTCGGTCAGAGTTATTCGAGAATTTCTAATGACGAAGTTCAGAAAACACGCTTTAAGTTTACGGTTGATTATCAGTATTCCGACAGCGCCGAAGCAGGCGTTATAATCGGTCAAAACCTTGAAGCGGGAACTCAGATAGAGCAAGGCTCCGAGCTTAAATTGACCGTCAGCAAGGGTATTGAATATGTTACGCTTATCGACGTTTCGGGTATGGATTACAACAAGGCGTTCAACCTTTTGACCGAGGCAGGCTTCGTATGCAAAAAGGTCGAAAAGAACAACGACGGCTCGCACACGGCAAACGAGGTTATTACGGTAACGCCCGAGGCAGGTAAGGAATATGAGCGTGGCAAGGAAATCTACGTTCAGGTTTGGGGTGCTCCTCCGACAACGGCTACGACAACAAAGAAAAGCCTGCTCGGCGAATTAGGCGGCGGACTTTTCTGATAAAAACAGAAGTAAATATAATTATGAGTCTTATGAGTGGGCTGAGTGTTCATAAGGAAGTATTGGTTTCTCGCATAAAAATCCATTATGCTTTTGCCAAAAAGCCTCGCAAGGCGACAGCCTTGCATCATTTCTTGGCTTCAGCATAAAAGAATTTTTATAACTACGAAACTGCAACGCACTTCAAAATAATATATTTTTGATGCAAGAAAAGGCAAACCCCGCAGATAATGCTAACGCATATCTGCGGGGTTTAACGAATTATTGCGCAAAAAGATGTTGTTTTGAAGCAAAACTGCCTTATGAACACTCAGCCTTTTCATAAGACTCTTTTTTTGACAATTTTTTTGACGCTTTCGGTGTAATATTTCATTGAAAGGAATGATTAAATGAACGTTAAAACAGAAATAAACGGCACGTCGGTCACAGCCTTTTTAAGCGGAGAAATTGACCATCACAACGCACCGCAAATAAGAGAGGCGATTGATGAATGTGTGGCTTTTCGTCAACCGGACAGACTGATACTCGATTTCGGAGATGTAACCTTTATGGACAGCTCGGGGATAGGGCTTGTTATGGGCAGATACAGGCTTATCGAGGGCAAAAACTGCTCGTTTTATATCGTCAATCTGTCTGAGCACGCATACAGGGTTATGCAGCTTGCAGGACTTGAAAAAATAGCGGTATTGAAAAAGAAAGCGAGGGAGTCGGTAAAATGAAATACTTAAACGAAGTGAAAATTCAGCTTGAAAGCCGTTCGGTAAATGAGGGCTATGCACGTCTTGCGGTGTCGTCGTTTGCCGCACAGCTTGACCCAACGGTTGAGGAAATAAACGACATAAAAACAAGCGTCAGCGAGGCGGTAACTAACTGCATTGTTCACGCTTACAAGAATAAGGTCGGCAAAATTTACATAACCGTCAGAATTTTTGAAAACTCGGTTGTTGAAATAAAAATCCGTGATAAGGGGTGCGGAATCGAAAATATCGAACAGGCTATGCAGCCGCTGTACACCTCGCTCGGAGGGGATAGGGCAGGGCTCGGCTTTACAGTAATGGAAAGCTTTTCGGATAAAATCAAGGTTCGTTCAAGGGTAAATGTGGGTACGACTGTAACGATTATCAAAAAAATCAAAGGCAGAAACGCTTTGTAATGACTCGTGATGAGCTGATAAGCAATAATTTAGGGCTTGTCCATTCCTGCGCAAACAAATTCAGAAACAGGGGTATCGAATATGACGATTTGTATTCGGCAGGATGTCTCGGGCTTGTCAAGGCGGCAGACGGCTTTGACGAAACGCTCGGCTACCGTTTTTCAACCTATGCCGTGCCTGCGATTTTAGGCGAGATAAAGCGGCTTTTCAGGGACGGCGGCGCAGTCAAGGTCAGCCGTTCGTTAAAGGAAAAATCAAGAGAGGCTGTAAAACTCCGTGATGAGCTTTCCGTGTCGCTCGGCAGAGAGCCGACGGTTTCCGAATTGTCCGAAAGGCTCGGAATAAACGAGTTTGAGACGGTTGAGCTTTTGAATATCGCAGTACCGCCTGCGTCGCTTACCGCAACCGACGAGGAGGGGGAACGGCAAATTGATATTCCCGTTGACTTCGGCGAAGAGCAGATACACAATTCAATAGCTTTGCGAGAGATAATCGGGAAAATGCCCGAAAGCGACCGACGGCTTATAGAACTTCGATATTACAAGGGCTTAACACAGACTGTTACGGCGGAAAAATTAGGACTTTCACAGGTGCAGGTGTCACGCAGAGAGCGTTTATTGCTTCAGGAAATGCGTAGGAAAATGACAGGATAGATTTAGTAGTGGAAATTTTCAGAAAAGTATGTTATTATATATAAATCGACGTGTGTCGAGCTTGTGAGGTGTAGCATATGAATTTTGAAAAAAATCACTTTATAAAAAAGATATTAGCAACTGTTTTGGCAATCGTGATTGCGGTGCTGTCGTTGTCATCCTGCTCCACGAAGGTCAAAACCTCGGTGTCTGCCGCTTCCGAAATCAACGAAGCCGCTTATTCCGCACGCAACAATCACATTACAAACACAAACTCCTTGATCTATGTTGCAAAGTCGGGCTTGCTTGAGCTCTATTTTGACAGAACGACCTACAACGTTGCAATTAAGGATACAAGCACAAACAAAACCTGGTATGCGCTTCCCGTGGCTTCCGACGGCGACGAAACCACCCCTGCGGCGGTGCTTGAAATGACACTCTCCTCGGAGGGCGGAAAGTATAAACTCAATTCGCAGGATAACTCGGTTGCGTTTTCCTCGGCTTCTTTTAAGCCTGTAAACAACGGTATTCAGGTTACCTATAATATGGCTCTGACCGCCGAGAATGCACTTAAAGCCTATAACGAGGTTGGAAACGGAGAAATCTATGCTTCCGTCAGCGTTACCTTCTCGCTTGCGGACGGTGCGTTTTACGCTAAAATCAACAGCGGCGACATAACCGTAAGTAAGGGCTATGTTATTGAAAAGCTTGAGCTTCTTAACTATTTCGGTGCGTCAACCGTTGCAGAGAGCGACGACTATATCTTTGTTCCCGACGCAAGCGGTGCGCTTATTATGACAGGCAGCGGTGCGACGGACGCTTATGAGACAAGAAGCTATTCCGTTTACGGCAAGGATAAGGCATTGAAGCAGGCTTCGACAGATGAAATTTCTGCGGACGCTATTATGCCCGTATTCGGTATGAAATCCTCGCAAAACGCCTTTCTCGGTATAGTTTTAAGCGGAGATACGGTAGCCGATATTACCTCGCACAGGAAGGTTTATAACGAGGGCGGCACATACAACCGTGTCGGCGCAAGCTTTAGAATAACCGATGTTTCGTATATCACAAATTCAACAGGCAAAAAGACCACAAGATATGTGGGCGAAACTTATACAGGCGAAATAAATATCTGTTACAGATTTTTGTCGGGCAAAAACGCTGTTTATTCCGGACTTGCCTGCGCTTGCAGAGAGGTGCTTATAAGGGAGTCCGTTATCCCGTCAAAGGCTGTTGAGAGCACAGACCACATTCCGCTTATGCTGACCGTACAGGGTGCGATAGCTAAGAATTCCGCACATTCATATAAGACCTTGTCCGACTACGAGCAAACGCTTGACCTTCTCGGACAGTTAAAGGCAAAGGGCGTAAACAGTATCACCTTGAGATATAAGGGTATGCTTGACGGTGCGGATAATCAGGATGAAATATCCTCGGCTTCTCCGATTAAATCGCTCGGCAGCAAAAAGGACTTTGCGGCACTTGAGCAGTATGTAAAAACGCAGAAGTTCACAATGTTTACCGATTTAAGCCTTGTAAATTATAACAAAAAAGGCTCTTCGTCGTCGGCTGCTTACGATATAACGGGCGAAAAGCTCAGAACAGATTATAATAACATTTATTCCTCCGTTGCGGGAAAGGAAAACAGGACAAGCTATGCTCTCAATCTTTCAAAGCTTGAGGACGGCGTGCTCTCATTTATCAAGAATAACAAGAATTATCAGGTTGACGGCTACAGCATAAACGATGTCGGAAGCAGTCTTTATTCAGACTATTCGGGGGAAAAGCACACAAGAAGCAATGCGGTAAATATAATTACCTCGCAGCTTTCCGTGCTTGGAAATAACCATCAAATAATGATTGAAAACGGCAATTTCTGTATGCTTGCCAATGCAAACGCCGTTGTAAATCTTCCGACCAAGACAGCATATGAGGAGGACGGTGCTGTTTACAAAGCAATTCCGTTTGCACAAATCGTTCTTCACGGAATAGTTGACTATTCTAATGAGCCGATAAACCTGAGCGAGAATTCAAAGCAGGCGTTTCTTAAATCAATCGAGTACGGTGCAATGCCGTCGTATGAATGGACTTACGCAAAGACCGATAATGAGGAATTTGACGCAAAGTACAACTATGAATCGCAGATAACTCAGGCGGCAGATAACTACACGCTCGCCGATAACACAATAGGCAATCTCCGTTCGGCAAGAATTACAAACCACTATCAAATCCAAAACGGAGTTTACTGCACGGAATACAATAACAGCATTGTTATCTATTTTAACTACAATTCCGAAGCGGTTACGGTAAACTCAATTACCGTTGAGCCTATGAGCTGTATCAGAGCTAACTGATAACACATAACGGAATGTGTCGGAGCTTTCGGCATATTCCGTTGTTTAATATTTACCGAAAGAAGCAATTTCAAGTGAAAACGAATTATCAAGCCTTAATGGAAAATGAATTTGAAAAAATCGAGGGTACGGGTAAAAAGCCTGTGCTTTTGCTTCAATGCTGCTGTGCTCCGTGTTCAAGTGCCGTTATCGAAAGGCTTCGGGAACATTTTACGGTTAAGCTCTATTTTTATAACCCGAATATATATCCCGAAGCGGAATATCAAAAACGCCTTGAGCAGTTTGATAAATTGCTTTCCGACGGCTTCGGAGAGGGGATAGAGCAGGTAGCGGCAAAATATGACCAAGCCGAGTTCTTCGATTTTGTCAAAGGAATGGAAAACGAAAAAGAGGGCGGAGCAAGATGTGCGAAATGCTTTGTTTTAAGACTTCGTGAGACTGCAAGGAAAGCAAAGGAAATCGCCGCAGATTATTTCTGTACAACGCTTACCGTAAGCCCCCATAAGAACGCCGAGGTCATCAACAGTATCGGAATGAAATTGCAAGAGGAGTACGGCGTAAAATATCTATTGTCCGATTTCAAGAAAAAAGAGGGCTACAAGCGTTCAACCGAGCTTTCGAAGCAATTTGACCTTTACAGGCAAAACTATTGCGGATGTAAATTTTCAATGTGGTTTGACGAGGGAAATTCCGACAATAAATAAAAAAAGGAGCTGTAAGCTCCTTTTTTTCATATACAGTAATAATTCAAATCCCAGCAGGGAATGTATCTGTGGTGTCGCAGATATATTTTGTAATCGGGGTTTAATTCGAGTATTTTTAGCGGTATCGAGTATATGTCCTCGCTTTTGTGATAGGCGGCGATATTGAGCTTCGGCTTTAACTGTGTGAATGTCCTTTCACAGCAGCGTAGCATTTCATTTTCACAGCCCTCAATATCGGCTTTCAGGTATGTTACGGGGAAATCCTCGCACAGATAATCCACCGTGCAGACCCTTGTTTCGTCGCCCGAGTCGGAAATTGCGTTTCTCCGTCCGCTTTTTCCGTTAAAATAAACCGTCTTGTTTTCGTCGAGTATTCCGCAGTTTTCGAAATAAAAATTATCCTTGTCTGGGAAATGCTCTTTTAGCTTCCTAAAGCTCTTTTTATCAGGCTCAACCGCCTTTACAGACGAATATTTACCGCCCGTGTAATGTAGAAATTCATCAACGGTATCGCCCTTGTATGCGCCGAGGTCAAGGTAGCTTTCATTTTCTCCCAATTTGAGAATGTTATAAAACGCCTCGTCCTTATCCGTTTCATTTGCGAAAAGATATGACAGCTCTCCCGTCAAGCTGAAATTGAGAAAATCCGTGAAAACAAGCCTTGATTTTTCATCTGCAAGCACCGAATAAACCTTTTCAAGCTCCGATTTGTGAGAAACGATAAATTCCCTGTTCAAAAAAGTTTCGCCGAAAGCCGGAACGCAGGGAACAAGCAGCTTATGCCTTTTTGAAAGCTTTAGTATGTTTTCAATGACCTCTTCCCTTTGCGAAGCGAAGCCGACGGTAATTACAAAGTCCGAAAATTCCTTTTCAAAGTCCGAAACACCCTTGACCTTAAAGCCTCTGAAGTATCTGTCCCTGACAAAGCCGTCCGAAGCCATAACGCCCGAAAGCTTAATCCCGAGTCTTTCATATTCGTCAATAACCCTGTCCGCACCGTTGCCCGTGCCGTAGAGAATTATCGGCAGCTCCGTGTTTTTGAGATATTCCCAAGCGGATTGATTTTTCAAAATTTCCTCAATCATCATTTTCTCCGTATTGCTTTATAATGTCTAATTTTATCACACCTGCTCATCCTCGTCAAAATAATTTCTAATGTCCTCCAAAACTTTTTTCTCAATCCTCGAAACATATGAGCGTGAAATTTTAAGCTCCTTTGCAATTTCCTTTTGCGTTTTCGGGAAACAGCCGTTCAGCCCGTAATGCTTTATCAAAATCGCCTTTTCTCTGTCGTCGGGCATTTCGGAAATGTACTTCCTGAGCTTTTCGATTTTCATTTTTTGATATATGTCGTCGCAGACCGTGTCATCGGTGTAAATAGTCTCCGAAAGCGTCAGCGGATTGCCCTCGGGGTCGGTGTCGATAGGCTCGCTCATTGAAATATCCTGTGAGGTTTTCCTTTGATTTCTGAAATACATCAATATTTCGTTTTCAACGCACCTTGCGGCATAGGTTGCAAGCCGTGTCCCTTTATCGGGCTTAAAACTGTTTACCGCCTTGATAAGTCCGATTGTGCCGACGGATATTAAATCGTCTTGATCGGAATAATTGGAATAATATTTTTTGATAATATGCACCACAAGCCGCAAATTGTGCTTTACAAGCTCATCTCTTGCCGTTTCGTCTCCGTTTTGCAAGCGTTCAAGTGCCTCACGCTCCTGCTTTGCGGTCAAGGGCTTCGGAAATGAGCCTTGATTTTGAATGTGAAGCATAAGGTAGAACATATTTGCAAAAATCGATTGGAACAATAAAGCCAACAAAAAATCACACCCTTTCTCAAGATAATATGAGCAAAAGGTGTGAAATTTGCAAGTCCGAATATTAAATTAAACCGTAAGAGCCGTTATAATGCTTGAATAGAGCTTAACGGGGTCTTTAAGATAATTATCTTTAATCGTCTGCGCCTGCAGGCTGTCTCCTGCAAAGAGAGTAAGGCGCATAAGTTCGTCGTTACCGCTCATAAGCGAGAACACCACATTATATCCGCCGTTGTCGAGCTTGATAATGTCAACCTTATTTTCCTTTTCGACTCTCTTAAAGGTCATAAGCTTAATTGCCGAGTTTACAGCACGCTCTCTGACGGTGATCGGCAAGGTCGTTTCAAGGCTTTCCGCAATCTCTCTGCCCCTCGGGAGAATAACAAAGCATTCCTCGTCATTTTCAATAACCGTATCAATGCTTGCGTTTGAGAGCAATTCCGTCAAAGCCTGATTTACTTCAAAGTAGTTTGCAAGTCCGTTTTCAAGCACAGCGTCATTGAGCTGACTTTTTTCAAGCGGCTTATCTATTGTTTTAAGCAGGTAACAGATAAGCAGACGAATTTCCTCACGGTTGCGAAGTCCGCCCAATTCAATTCCTGCGTCAAATGCGTCAAATTCCATAATGTTCTCCAATTAAGTATTTAATTACCCTCTAATTTTACCCTACCTAATAAAATTTGTCAATTTACTCAAACAATTATTTGCATTGCGTTATATAAGTGTGATACAATAAAATGTAAAATTATGTTTCGACAAAAGGGTGCATTATGGAAGTTGCTGTTATCGGCGGCGGTGCGTCGGGTATTGCCTGCGCCGTTGCATTAAAACAACAGAATAGAAATATCGGCGTTACAGTCTACGAAAAAATGCCGAGGATACTCAAAAAAATTCTTGTTACGGGAAACGGAAGATGCAATCTTACAAACGAAAACTCGTCAAAGGATTTTTTCAGAGACGACACGGAAATTTTGGCAGACGCTTTTTCAAAATATCCGCCCAAGAGCAATATTGAGTTTTTCAATTCCTTAGGTCTTTTGACAAGGACGGAGGCGCAGGGCAGGGTTTATCCCGTATCGGGACAGGCTTCGGCTGTGGTAAACGCCTTGCTGTGTGAGGTCAAAAGGGCAGGAATTAAAGTGTTGACCGATACCGAAATAACAGAAATTAAGCGTACTCAAAACGGATTTTTGTTAAACGGAAAGTACAAGGCTGACAAGCTCGTTATAGCTTCGGGAGGAAGTGCCGCAAGGGCTCAGGGCACGGACGGCGGCTCGTTTAAGCTTCTCAAGAGCTTAGGCGTAAAAATCGTACCGCCCGTTCCTGCTTTGACAGGCGTTATAATCGACGGCTTTCCGAAATCTGTAAAGGGCGTCCGCAATATCTGTACGGCAGAGCTTTTTGTTGACGGCGAGAGCAGATATAAAGAAAAGGGCGAGGTTCAATTCAACGATTACGGCGTGTCGGGTATTCCGATTATGCAGCTTTCGGGAATAGTCGCAGAGAATAAGGGGAAAAACATAACCCTT
Organism: uncultured Eubacteriales bacterium; assembly: GCA_934436505.1. Taxonomy (GTDB): domain Bacteria; phylum Bacillota; class Clostridia; order Oscillospirales; family Acutalibacteraceae; genus Fimenecus. The sequence continues at coordinate 110,351 of CAKSAP010000002.1, forward strand.
TGCCTTGACCTTTTACCCGATATAAACGAAAATGAGCTTGCACAGTTTTTGCTTTCACAAAAGAAAAAATATACAGACAAAACAGCCGAGGAGTTAGCCTCGGGAATTTTACCGAAAGCACTCGGAAGCTATGCTTTGCTTGCTTCAAATATCAAGAACGCTCAGCCGATAGGGGATATACCCGACGGCAAAATCAAAGCCTTTTCAAACAAGGTCAAAAAGCTTCAATTAAAGGCGGTGGGAGTTCGTGGCTTTGAGTTCGCTCAGGTAACCTCGGGCGGAGTGCCGAAAAGCGAAATAAATTCCCATACGCTTGAATGTAAAAACGTGAAAGGCCTATATGTTACGGGCGAAGCCGTGAATGTTTACGGCTTGTGCGGAGGACATAATCTTCAATGGGCGTGGAGCTCGGGACGGCTTTGCGCAGAGGCAATATTAAAGGAGAATACCGTTGTTAAGAATAAATGAAATTAAGCTTCCGCTTGACTATGAGGACGAGCAGAACGATTTGAAAAAAGAAGTCGCAAGACTTTTGAAAATTAAAAGCGGCGACATCAAAACGCTTGAAATATACAAAAAGAGCGTCGATTCAAGGAAGAAGAATGATATAAAATTCATTTTTTCCGTCGATATTACCGTTGACGGCGACGAAGAAGCGTTGCTTATGAGAAACACTGCTCCGAGAGTTCAAAAGGTAGAAAAATACGTTTACACCTTGCCCGAAAACAAAAGAACGTCGCAGCTTCGACCTGTCGTTGTCGGCTTCGGACCTGCCGGAATGTTCGCTTCGCTAATGCTTGCAAGGGCAGGCTTAAAGCCGTTGATAGTCGAGCGTGGTCAAAGGGTTGACGAGAGAACGAAAAGCGTTTATGCCTTTTGGAATGACAGAGTGCTTAATACCGATTCGAACATTCAGTTCGGCGAGGGCGGAGCAGGCACTTTTTCCGACGGAAAGCTCACAACGGGAATTAAGGACAGCAGAGTAAGAGAGGTCTTTTGCGAGTTCTGCCGTAACGGCGCACCCGAAGAAATAATGATTTCCGCCTTGCCGCATATCGGAACGGACAAACTCAAGGGCGTTGTAAGGTCCTTGAGGGAAAAGGTTATTTCACTCGGCGGCGAGTTCAGATTTGAAACAAAGCTTACCGATATAATCGTATATAACGGCTCTGTTCAGGGCGTTACGCTTACAGAGAAGAACGGAAAAGTCTATGATTTTGAAACCGATACCGTTATTTTGGCTATCGGTCATTCGGCGAGAGATACCGTTGAAATGCTATATAATAAAGGCGTGCCGATGCTTCAAAAGCCGTTTTCCGTCGGTGCGAGAATTGAGCATAAACGGGAGATGATAAACGAGTCGCAGTACGGCAAATTCGCAAATCATCCGAGGCTCGGAGCAGCAAGCTATAAGCTTGCCTGCCATCCGCAGGGCGGCAGAGGTGCATACACCTTTTGTATGTGCCCGGGCGGTACGGTCGTGTGTGCTTCGAGTGAGGAAAACACGGTCGTTACAAACGGTATGAGCGAGTACGCAAGAGATAAGGAAAATTCAAACTGTGCCGTGCTTGTCGGGATTTCGCCCGAGGATTTCAATTCGGACCATCCGCTTGCAGGAATGTATATGCAGCGTGAAATCGAAGAAAAAGCCTTCCTGATGGGCGGCGGAGATTATTCCGCACCGTCGCAGCTTGTAAAGGATTTCTTGAATAATGTTGCTTCGACAGGCTGTAAAAATGTTAAGCCGTCATTCCCGACAGGCGTAAAATATACAAATTTAAGGGCTTTGCTTCCCGAAAAGGTTACAAATACAATGTGCGACGCCCTTGTTAAAATGGATAAAATGCTTTCGGGTTTTGCGTGTGACGATGCATTGCTGACAGGTCCTGAAACAAGGAGCTCTGCACCTGTTCGCATTGTTCGTGATGAGTTTATGCAGACAAAAATCAGAGGCTTGTACCCTTGCGGAGAGGGAGCAGGATATGCAGGCGGTATAGTGTCGGCAGGTGTTGACGGAATTAAGGTTGCCGAGGCAGTTCTCGGCGATGAGAGGTAAAAAATATGATAAATGTTATGCCCAAATGGGGTCCTTATTCAAAAAAGTATTTTGGAATTTCAAAAATAGTCGATCACAAGAGCGAAAACGGTGTGCGGTTTGACCTTGTGGTACTTCCGTGCGTTTCAAACACGGACGCTAAAGTTCCGAACGTTACAATTCCCGTCGGTGTTCATCCGTGGGAGTGTAAGAGCGACTATTCCTACTATTCTTACAGGCAGGACATCGAATGGAAGGACGTTATCTATTCCGATGTTTCGTTTACAAGGCTTGATGACCACTCAACGCTTGTCAGAACAGAAATTTTTAACAATTCCGAGATGATGCAGAATTGCCTTGTCAATTTCTTTTCCTCCGTTCAGTTCCCGACTGTCAACAGAGTAACACTTACCTTGCCCGAAAAGTGCGACTTCAAAAAAGCGCTCGATTATGAAAGCTACGAATATAACACCCCTCGTCCGTGGGATAAGGAAACTATGGACGCTATGCACAAGGGCGAGTTCTTCGATGACCGATTTTATCTTCATAAGGGCTTGGGCGACAGGGATAACAACAGATATATTCTTCCGAAATACTCAAAGCTCGGCGAGGAAAAAAATGATACAATTATCTATGATTTTGACCTTAAAAACAACTATAACAATGCTGTTTTAACGGTCAGATACCATACAACCTCTGTAAAGGCTTCTAACTTTACAATCAACGGCAATTCCTTTAGCTTCAAGGCTTGCGACGATTTGCAGCTTGCTGAAATTCCGCTTGGAGCGTTAAACGGAGAAAAATTCACATTGAAGCTCATTTCCGAGGGAACGGGCGGTATCGAATTCGACTTTTTTGCAATAACCGAGGCAGAGGACAGCAAAAAAATTACGACCGCAATCGAAAAAAATAATTTTATGCCGACGGTAACGTGCGAGGAAAACGAAAACGGAAAAACCGTCAAAATGAAATATCAGGATATATCAGATACCTTTGTTTTGAGAACGTTTAATGCTCAAACAAGACTTCGTGAAATTCCGACAGGCTGCCTTGAGGACGTTCCGACGCCGAGAATTTCACAGCCCGACCCGAGCTTTGATAATATGATGGAGACCTTTTCGGGTGAGTTTTCGTGGAAGCATTCCGACGAGGGATATTATCAAAACACGCTTGTACATACTCTCTATGTGCCGTCTCACACAAGCCATATTGAGTACGCCGTAATTTCCGATTGTGAAACCGAATATAAAACAACCGAGGAATACGAAAAAATATATCTTTCCGCCAAAAATTCGGCTGAAAAAATAAAGCTCAATGAGGCAGGAAAAAAATACGAATTTTCAAATGAGCTTTTGCGTGCGGCTATGTTCCAAAATACGGTGTATCCGCTTTATCATCACGGCGATTATGTGGTGCATCACACCCCCGGTAAGCGTTGGGACTCCTTCTATACTTGGGATTCGGGCTTTATCGGTCTTGAAATGAATATGTACAATCCGAAAATTGCGGAGTATATTCTCGACCTCTATTTGAGCGAGGAGGACAACAGGGACTATGCCTTTTTGCTTCACGGCTCTCCCGTTCCCGTGCATATTTATCAATATTACGATATGCTTTCACGCACCAACGACAAGACAAAGCTTTATGGCTATTATGACCGTGTAAAGAGATTTTACGAATTCCTTTGCGGCAGGGTAGACGGCTCGACAACCGCAAAATTCAAAAGCGGTATGACAACTACCTTTGAGTATTTCTACAACTGCTCGGGTATGGACGATTTACCGCCGCAGGTTGAAATGTACAGAAGAAAGCTTCAGCTTTTGACAGCCCCGTGCATATCCTCGTCGCAGGTAATAAGATGTGCGAAAATCCTTTCTGTAATTGCAGAACACCTTGGAAAAGCAGAGGATTCAGAGCAATACAGGGTGGATATTAAGCGTGTGTCTGACGGCTTGCAGACCTATTCGTGGGACGAGGACGCAGGCTATTTCTCATATGTCGTTCACGATGAAAACGGCGAGCCTAAAGAGCAGCTGAGAAGCCAAAGCGGCGAAAATATGAACAAGACAATGGACGGCATTTATCCGCTTATCGCAGGCATAACAGACGAAAATCAGACCGAAAAGCTCCTTTCTCACATTCAGAGTGAGGATGAAATGATGAGCAAGGTCGGCATTTCCGCAGTCAATATGAAAGCAGGCTATTATGCTACAAACGGCTATTGGAACGGCAATGTATGGTTTTCGCACCAATGGTTTGTATGGAAAACAATGCTTGACCTCGGCGAAAGCGACTTTGCATATAAAATCGCAAAAACTGCACTTGACGCATGGAAAAAAGAGGTTGAATATTCTTATTACACCTTTGAAATGATGTCCATTACAACGGGCAGAGGCGGTTGGTTCCACAATTTCGGCGGACTTTCCGCACCTGTGAATATTTGGGCAAATGCCTATTATAATCCGGGCACATTCAGCTTCGGCTTTGATGTTTTCTGTGAGAACAGCGATTTTTCCGAGGACTTTACAAGCTTTAACGCAACCGTCAGCCATTACAACGCAAAAAGGTCAACGGTAATTGTTGTAATGAACGATAATTACGATTACAATGTAACCGTAAACGGAGAAGAAGCCGAATTTGTAATCAGAGAAAAGGGAACGCTTGAAATTGCAATTCCCGAGGATGTAAAAACGGCTGAAATATCCGTTCAGCTTGTGTAATCTTCAATGATTTTCAATATTTCTTCGTCTGTTTGAGCGCTTATACCCGATTTGATTTTGTTCTGCTCAGCTTGCGGAAGCGAAGAAAGATATACCTCGTATATTTCAACGGGCATTGAATATCCACGCTTGAAAAGAGCTAACTTTCCGTCATATTGCGACAGCGTATAAAGCGGCGAGGTGCTTGTTGTTTCGGGCGGAGGTGCCGCTTTTTCGTATTTTGCGCCGAGAGAAAATGCGGCGACGGCAAACACCGTCAAAAGCAAAACGGAGGCGGCGGCTATGCCCTTGATAAATATCCTTTGCACAAAATCACTCCTTTGAGTTATTTTCGGCAAAAGGCTCTGAAATTAAACACTTATTCAAAATTTTATATTTTTTTATAAAACAGATGAAATAATCGCAAAATTATGTTACAATACTTTTTATGGTGAATTATAGCGTACGGAGGAACTACATATGGCAAAAAATGTGCGTACAAAACCGAAAAAACAGAAGAAACAGCTCAGTCCAAAGGCTAAGAAGGCAATTACTGCTTTGTTGGCTTTGGCTTTTACCGCACTTGTTTCTCTTGTAATAGTTTGCACATATCTGCTGATTTTTATGACCTCTTATGTCAACGGCGAGGCTAAAATCGATATTGCCGACTACAAGGAAAATCAGGCGCAGACGACAATAGTTTACGCTTACAATTCAAATGCCGAGGCGGTTGAGCTCACAAGGCTTCACGGCGAGCAAAACCGTGTTTGGACGAGTATTGACGAAATTCCCGAAAGTCTCCAAAAGGCGTATATTGCCCTTGAGGATAAGCGTTTTGAAAAGCACGACGGCGTTGACTGGATAAGAACCGTTAAGGCTGTTATTACCTTCGGTAAGGCAGGCGGCGGCTCTACGCTTACACAGCAGCTTATCAAAAACCTTACAGGCGAGAACGGCAAGACCGTAAGCCGTAAATTCTATGAAATTCTCAATGCCTTAAATCTTGAAAAGCACGCTTCCAAATCTACAATCCTTGAAGCGTATATGAATACTGTCTATATGAGCCACGGCTGCTACGGCGTTAAAACCACGGCTGAAAAGTATTTCGGAAAGGATTTGTCCGAGCTCAATATCGCAGAGTGTGCGTCGATAGCGGCGATTACGCAAAACCCATCTACAAATGACCCGTTGCTTCATCCCGAAACAAACAGGAAAAGACAGCTTACCTGCCTTTATAATATGCTCAATGAGGGATATATCTCTCAGGAAGAATATGATGAGGCGGTTGCTTATGAGATGGTTTTCACAAACAGTGAGAATTATGTTAAAAAAGATAACGGCGATACAAAAACCGAAAATAAGGCGGCTGTCAACACCGAAATTCAGAGCTACTACGTTGACTATGTTATACAGGCTGTTATAAATGACCTTGTATCGCAGTGCGGCTATACAAAATCACAGGCTTCAAAGCTTATTTACAACGGCGGACTGAGAATTTACTCGGCGGTTGATACAAGTATTCAGTCGCAGCTTGAGGACGTTTACGTCAATAAGGTAACAATGCCTGCATACAACAAAAATGTTCCCGACGCTCAGTCGGCTATGACCATTATGGATTACAGCGGCAGAATTTTAGGAATGGTAGGCGGTATCGGCGAAAAGACGGAAAACAGAGGTCTTAACCGTGCCACAACACCGAGACAGCCCGGTTCGTCAATCAAGCCGATTTCAATTTACTCTCCTGCGATTGAGGAAAAATATGTAACCTGGAGTACAAAGGTGCAGAACTACGGTGTCGCACACTACTACCCCGACGGCGGAACAGGTCCTGTAAACTACGGTAACGATCCCGGCTCTCCCGACTCATATGTTACCGTTCAGCACGCACTTTGCGTATCCTACAATACCGTTCCGGCACAGCTTCTCAGACAGATGGGAATTGATTTGAGCTATAAATACGCAACCGAGAAATTCAAGCTCACTTATTTGAACGATACCGATAAAAATATGTCGTCGCTTGCAGTCGGAGGCGCAAGTAAGGGCGTTACGACGGTACAGATGGCGGCTGCGTTTGCTGCCTTCGGCAACGGCGGTAAATACTTCGAGCCGTATTGCTATTATAAGGTTACGAACGCAAACGGCACAAAGATATATCTTCAGCATCAGGACTCGGAGGGCGAGCAGATTATCTCTCCCGATACCGCAGATGTAATGAACAAGCTTTTGCAGACGGTCGTAACAGATGCCGCACATATGGCTACGGCACGAAATTACGGCGTTTCGGGCTTTGAGACCTTTGCAAAAACAGGTACGACGAGTGATGATAAGGACCGTTGGTTTGTCGGCGGAACACCTTATTATGTTGCGGCTGTATGGTACGGTTGCGATATGCCCAAACAGCTTTCCGCTTATGTTTCGGGAAGCCCCTCGGGTAAGGTCTTTGCCGAGGTAATGAAGAGAATACACAAGGGACTTACGGCAAAGCCGTTTGACGTCCATTCCAATCTTTTAGTGAGTGAAACCTACTGCACGCAGTCGGGCTTCCTTGCGAGCGAGGGCTGTCAGAGCACGGCGACGGGCTGGTACACAAAGAGCAATCTTCCGGGTCATTGTACAACCTGTGCCGCACCGAGCGTTCAAGAGCCTGTCAGCGAGGGCGAAACGGTACAGACCCCCGAGCAGCAAAATCCCGATGCGTCGGGCTCAAATGAGGGCACACCCGAGCAGACTCCGCCTGCAACCGCAGCGCCCGAAAATCTTCCGCCTGCCGAATAGGAGAATATATGGTAATAATTTCCGTTGATTACGGCGATGTGAGAACAGGCGTGGCAGCTTGCGATAAGCTACAGCTGCTTGCCTCTCCCGTAACCGTTATAAAGCAAAAAGACCCCGAGCTTCTCTCGGAGGAAATAAAAAAAATATGCATTGAAAAAAAGGCGGAAAAAATCGTCTTGGGACTTCCTAAGAATATGGACGGAAGCGAGGGCTTTCGTGCCGAGGCTTGCAAGGAATTTGCAAAACTGCTTTCGGAAAAGACGGGGTTGAGCGTAGATTTTCAGGACGAACGTTTGACGACGGTTTCCGCACACAACATATTAAACGCAACCGACACAAGAGGAAAAAAGCGTAAGGCTGTTGTTGATGCGGTTTCTGCCGTGCTTATTCTTGAGGATTATCTCAGGAAACAAAATTAACACCACGATATGACAAATTATTGAGCTTGAAGCCTATATAATTGGCTTCAGGCTCATTTTTTTGTGTGGTGATAGCTTTGACCGTCTACGTTGACATATTGCTTGCCGTGAACATATTTGTAAACTATTTTCTGCTTTTGGCAAGCGCCAAAATTCTTCGCCGTGACATAAAGCGGATAAGGCTGTTCTCGGCGTCTGCTCTCGGCAGCTTATATTCATTGATAATCTTTCTGCCCGAGCTTCCCGAGGTGCTGACCGTTTTTATAAATCTTGCCGTATCCGCCGTGCTCACGGTTATCGCTTTTTCGCCGAAAAGCCTGAAGGTGTTTTTAAGAGAGGTCGGAGTGTTCTTTGCCGTGAATTTCGCCTTTGCGGGTATAATGCTCGGTATTTGGCTTGCGTTTAAGCCAAGCGGAATGGTTTTTAACAACAGCGTGGTTTATTTCAATATCGATATAAAGGTACTGACGGTTTCGACGGTTATTTGCTATGCTGTGATTACCGTTATTTTAAGGCTTATAAAGCGCAGCGCACCGCCCGAGTCGATTTTCAGCGTAACGTTTTTCAATTCAGGGCGAAGCGTTACCGTAAACGCACTTTTGGACACGGGAAACACTCTCAAGGACGGCTTTTCGGGGAAGCCCGTTATCATAGCCGACAGCAGCGTTTTTGATTCGCTTGTGGGCTTTTCTCCCGAGGATTGCTTTCGTGGCAATAACGCAATAGATATGCTGGGTGCTGAAAACAAAATAAGACTTGTGGCATATAACACGGTCGGGGAAAAGGGCTTTTTAAGGGCTTTGTCGGTTGACGGAGTGAGCGTGGAAGCCGACGGAAAAGCTTACGTTGCAAAAAACGTGCTTGTCGCTCAAAGCAAAACGGAATTTACAAACGGAGAATATTCGGCAATACTCAACAATGATTTTTTTGAAAGGATGAGCAGTGATGATAAAAGAGTACATACGGTTGCTTTTCAGCAAAATTAAAGAGCTGTTTTTTGAAACCGACATAAACTTTGTCGGCGGCGGAGAAAATTTACCCGAGCCGCTTACTAAGGAGCGAGAGGAGGAGTATCTAAAACGCATTTCGGACGGGGACGAGAGTGCGAGAGAGCCGTTGATTGTACACAATTTAAGGCTTGTCGTTTATATTGCGAAGAAGTTTGACAATTCGGGCGTGGGGACGGATGACCTTGTTTCAATCGGAACAATAGGTCTTATTAAAGCCGTGAACACCTTTAAGCCCGAGAAAAACATAAAGCTTGCAACCTACGCTTCAAGGTGTATTGAAAATGAAATTCTGATGTATCTTCGCAAAATAAATCTGCACAGAACAGATATTTCAATCGACGAGCCTTTGAATATCGATTGGGACGGAAACGAGCTGCTTTTATCTGACGTTTTGGGCAGTGAACCCGACGAGATAAACCGAGGGCTTGAATGTGAGGACGAGAAAAAGGTGCTTTTGGAAACGGTCAATTCTCTGTCACCGAGGGAACGGCTTATTATGAATATGCGCTTCGGTCTCGGAGGGGAAACGGAGCATACGCAAAAGGAGGTTGCGGACATTCTCGGCATATCTCAAAGCTATATTTCTCGCCTTGAAAAGCGAATTATAGCAAGATTGAAAAAAGAAATGGAAAAAGCGGTGTAATTTTGTGCAAAATATAATGAAAAATATTCTAAAAACACTATTATTTCTATAAAAAATGTGGTATAATGTTGCCACAAATGCTTTCCGCAATGCAATTCTGCGGAAAATTAAATATAAGTGTGTTAAAACGGTTGTTAAAACACATACACAATAGATAATTTTTAACTATAACGTTTATCGGAGGCAAACTCTTGGTTTTTTCAAGCTTGGTATTTTTATATATTTTCCTGCCTCTGTGTCTTGTCTTTTATTTTTTGACGAAGAATATAAAAATCCGCAACGCCGTGCTTTTGGTTTTCTCATTGGTGTTTTATGCATACGGAGAGCCGAAATATATACTTTTGATGATTGCTACCGTGCTTGTAGACTATATCGGCGGACTTTTGGTTGACAGATACAGAGGGAAGCTGCTTTCAAAGCTTTTCCTGTTTTTGAGCGTGGCAATTACGCTTTCGAGCCTTGCACTCTTCAAGTATTCGGACTTCTTTGCGCAGAGCCTTAATTCGGCGTTTTCACTCAATATTAAATCGCTCGGGCTTGCGCTTCCTATCGGTATTTCCTTTTATACCTTTCAGGCTCTTACATATGTCGTTGACGTTTACAGGGGCAAGGTAAGGGTTCAAGACTCATTTTTCAAGTTGCTTTTGTATGTTTCGATGTTTCCGCAGCTTATCGCAGGTCCGATTGTCCGTTACAGCGACGTTGAAAGGCAGCTCTCTTCAAGAACAGTTACCTTAAAGGGAGCATCTGACGGCATTTTACGCTTTTGCATAGGTCTTATTAAAAAGACGATTATCGCAAACTATGCAGGTGAGCTGTCAACAAAGCTTATCGGCGGCGATATGAACGGCGTCAGCTTTGCAGGCGCTTGGATCGGTATAATAGCATTTACTCTTCAGATTTATTTTGACTTTTCCGCATATTCGGATATGGCAATAGGCTTGGGCAAGATTTTCGGCTTTGATTTCCCTGAAAACTTCCGCTATCCTTACTGCGCCGATTCCGTAAATGATTTCTGGAGACGTTGGCACATTACATTAAGCTCGTTTTTCAGGGACTACGTCTACATTCCGCTCGGCGGCAACAGAAAACATTGGGCATTTAATATGCTTATCGTTTGGGTGCTTACGGGCTTTTGGCACGGTGCAAGCTACAACTATATACTTTGGGGGCTTTACTACTTCTTTTTCCTTATGCTTGAAAAGATTTATATCGGCAAGCGACTTTCAAGGACAAGCTCCGTCATCAAACACATTTACACTCTGCTTGTAGTGGTTATCGGCTGGGCGTTTTTTTATTTTGAAGACCTCGCCAATCTCAAAAACTTTTTCAGAGCGATTTTCTTCCAAAACGGATTTTCTACGCTTACCGAAAAAACAGTTGCTCAAAACTATATAGCGGTAATAATCATCGGAATAATAGCATCGCTCCCGATTGCAAGTCTTATAAAACGATTTGCGCAGAATATTTCCGCAAGCAAATCGGGTAAGGCTCTTGTCAATTTGTCAATCGTACTGTTCGTGCTGTTCTCGTTGACGGTTTCGACCGCCTCGCTTATCGGCGACAGCTACAATCCCTTCCTTTATTTCAGATTTTAACGGTGGCATATGGTTATGTATACAAGAACGAAAACAAAAAAAGATGTTACTCCGAGTAAGGCGGGTGCATTTTTCATAATTTTGGCTTTTGTCGGTGTGATAATAACCCTTTTTCTTATAAGTGCGTTTGACACCGATAAAACTGTTTCTCAAAAAGAAAACAGAACTCTCAAGCAAAGACCGAAATTTACTGTTTCGGCGGTGCTTGACGGGAAATACTTTTCGGAGTTCGAGGAATATTATCAGGACACATTTCCTTACAGAGATGAATTTCTCGGCTTAAACTCAAAAATCTCCAAAGCTTTTTCAAAGACAAAGGGTAACAGCGGTATGGTTATCGTTGAAAAGCAGGAGAAGGATGACTTTGCCGGTCAGAACATTGATTAATATATATTTTACAAGGGGTGAGGTTTTATGAAGTACGATGTTGCAGTCATCGGCTCGGGCGTTGTAGGCGCTCTCATTTCGAGGGAGTTGTCCAAATATGACATTAAGGTCGCTTTGCTCGAAAGATGCAATGATGTGGCAATGGGTACTACAAAAGCTAACAGCGCAATTGTTCACGGCGGTTTCGACGCTATCCCGGGAACAATGAAAGCAAAATTGAATGTGAAAGGAACCGAAATGATGCCTGAGGTATGTAAGGAATTAAACGTCCCTTACAGAAACAACGGCTCTCTCGTTCTTGCCTTTTCCGAGGAGGAAATGGAGCACGTTAAGGAGCTGTATAACAGAGGTGTCAAAAACGGTGTCCCGAAGCTTGAAATAATCGACGGAGACAAGGTCAGAGAGCTTGAGCCTTATGTTTCCGAAGAGGTTGTCGGTGCGTTGCTTTCAAATTCGGCAGGTATTGTTTGCCCGTATGAATTGACAATTGCGGCGACGGAGGTAGCGGTTACTAACGGAGTTGAATTCCTCAGAAATTGCGAAGTTAAGGCAATTAAGAAGGAAAATGACGTTTATGAACTCGACACAACCCTCGGTACTATCGAGGCTGAGTACATAATCAATGCGGCAGGTAACCATTCTGACGAGGTTGCCAAAATGATTGGCGATGACAGCATTGAGCTTATTGCAAGAAAGGGCGAATATTATCTTCTTGATAAATCCTTCGGCTACCTTGCAAATCATACAATATTCCAGTGCCCGAATAAGATGGGCAAGGGCGTTCTTGTTACTCCCACGGTTGACGGCAACCTTCTTATCGGACCGTCAGCGACGGACGAGCCCGACAAGGACGATACTGATACAACTCCCGAGGGTCTTGAGTTTGTTGTATCAAGAGCTCTCAAGAGCGTAAAGGCTGTTAACCTCAGAGGTGCAATCACATCCTTTGCAGGTGTTCGTGCGCATCCGGTTACAGACGACTTTATTATCGGCTATTCGGATAAGAGCGATAAGTTCATCAACTGTGCAGGTATCGAGTCTCCCGGTCTTTCGGCTGCTCCTGCTATCGCAAAGTATGTTGAAGAGCTTTTGCTTGAAAAGCTTTCGGCTAACGAAAAGACTGATTATAAGATGACAAGAGAGGCTCCCGTTCGCTTCAGACATATGTCGAAAGAGGAGAGAGAGGCTCTTATTAAGAAAAATCCTGCTTACGGCAGAATTATTTGCCGTTGCGAAACAATAACCGAGGGCGAAATTCTCGACGCTATTCACGCTCCTGCAGGCGCAAGAGACGTTGACGGCGTTAAGAGAAGAACAAGAGCCGGCATGGGCAGATGTCAGGGCGGTTTCTGCGGCAGCAAGGTTGTTGAATTGCTTGCAAAAGAGCTTGGCGTTCCGATGAACGAGATTACAAAGTTCGGCGGAGACTCCAAGATTATTTACGAGAGAACGAAGTGAGGTGTGTAGAATGCTTAATTATGATTTAGCGGTAGTCGGCGGCGGCCCTGCCGGTATGGCAGCGGCGCTCAAGGCACGTGAAGAGGGAATTGAAAAAATTATTATTCTCGAGAGAGCTGACACACTCGGCGGTATTCTCGAGCAGTGTATTCATACAGGCTTCGGTCTTCACTATTTCGGCGAAGAGCTTTCGGGCCCCGAATACGCAGGAAGGTTTATAAAGAAGGTATCGGAAACCGATATTGATGTCAAGGTTGACACAATGGTTCTCGATATATCGGACGACAATGTTGTTACGGCTTGCAATAAGGAGGACGGACTTCTTACAATCAAGGCTAAGGCTATTGTTCTTGCAATGGGCTGCCGTGAAAGACCGAGAGGCGCACTTTCAATCGCAGGCTGCAGAGCTTCGGGCATTATGACCGCAGGTACTGCACAGAAATATGTTAACATTGACGGCTATATGCCCGGTAAAACAGTTGTAATTCTCGGTTCGGGCGATATCGGTCTTATTATGGCAAGAAGAATGACCCTTGAGGGCGCAAAGGTTAAGGCTGTTTGTGAGCTTATGCCTTATTCGGGCGGTCTTACAAGAAACATTGTTCAGTGCCTTGAGGACTTTGATATTCCGCTTCGTCTTTCTTGCACGGTTGTTTCAACTCACGGTAAGGACAGACTTGAGGGCGTTACGGTTGCCAATGTTGATGAGCATTTGAAGCCCATCCCCGGCACGGAGGAGTACATTCCCTGCGATACCTTGATGCTTTCTGTCGGACTTATTCCCGAGAACGAGCTTTCAAAGAACGCAGGTATCGAGCTTGACCGCATTACTAACGGTCCGTCGGTTGACGAGTACAGAGAAACTCTCCACAAGGGCGTATTTGCCTGCGGTAACGTATTGCAGGTTCATGACCTTGTTGACTATGTTACCGAGGAAAGCCAGATAGCAGGCGAGGGTGCAGCTAAGTTCATTAAGGGCGAGAAGAAGTCAGGCGACTATATCAATACTCAGGGAACTAACGGCGTTCGCTATATCGTACCTCAGAGAATTAACAAGGAAACCGATAAGGATGTTAAGCTTTACTTCCGTGTCGGTCAGGTATTCAAAAATGTTAAGCTTGTTGTTAAATGCGGCGACGAGGTTATAATGTCTAAGAATAAGAAGAAGATGACTCCCGGCGAAATGGAGAATGTTCTCATTAAGCTCGACACAGTTAAATCTCTTCCTGCCGACAGCACACTTACAGTAACGATCGAGGAGGCGTAAATTATGACAAAGAGAGAAATGGTTTGCGTATCCTGTCCTATGGGCTGCGCTATAACGGTTGAACTTGACGACAACAACGAGGTTATCTCCGTAACGGGTAACACCTGTCCGAGAGGCGACAAGTACGCTCGTCAGGAATGCACTCATCCCGAAAGAATGCTCACTTCTACCGTTAAGGTCGAGGGCGGCAGACTTCCCGTTGTACCCGTAAAATCAGCTTCGCCTATTCCGAAGGAGATGCTTTTCGACGCAATGAAGGAGGTTAACAAGGTTACTCTTAAAGCACCTGTTACCTTCGGCGATGTTGCGGTTAAGGATATTCTCGGAACGGGAATTGACATTGTTGTAACCAACGAAGCATAATATTTTAATACATATAAGACCGATTGATTTGGCGAAAGCTGATAAGTCGGTCTTATTTTTTTGTGTTGACAAGTAACAAAAAGCGTCCTATAATTAAATGTGCGAGTGAACGACGCACATAAAAAAACGACACCTGCGACCGATTTTGGTTGTTAGGTGTTGTTTTAATTTACAGAGCTTTCGGGAGGTGGAAAATGGATAATAGGGACATTATCGGAATTGACGTCGGCGAATACAGGCTTTTGTCCGAGAGGTTTGAATTTATGAGTGAGGACGATACAAAAGAAATTCCGAAATACATTTTAACAACGAGGAAAAACACTATCAAAAGGATTTTTTCCGAAGCGGTCAAGTCCGAGTTGACTGATTTTCAGGGGGAGCTTTTGCGTGAGAGGTATTTTGAAAATATGAAAATAACCGATATTTCAGAAAAGCACGGTGTTTCAAGACAGCAGGTCTACAAAACGCTCAAGGCAGCTACCGACAAATTGTATTCGGTGCTTAAATATGCGTATTTGTGCGGCTTTTCTCTTGTTGACCTTCCGAAAAGCTTTGACCAAATAATAAATAATATCAGCGAGGAGAATTGAATATGAATAAAACAGTAACCGTAAAGGTTGACGGCTCTTTGTCCGATGAAATATACAATGCGGGCACAATGTATGAGCATAATGCGACTACCCTCGTATTTGAAATAGATGCACAGTATATTTCGCCGCAGTACAGATATTATCTTGAGTTTGCATTGCCGACGGGAGTTGTCAGAACGGAATATCTTACGCCGAATGAAAGCGGTAAAATCAGCTTTGATTTGCCTGCGAGCCTTACAAGCAGTATGAGTATGCTCTGCTATTTCAATGTTGTCGAAGTCAACGAGACGACTTATGACACAAAAAAGCTTATCAAAGCAAAGGAAATTAAGCTTTGCTTTTCGCCGATAGTCGCTTGCGACGACGCACTTCGGGAGGAATACGATTTTTCGGTAAATTCCTTGCTTGAAGCTGTCAAAAACGGCGATTTCAAGGGCGATAAGGGCGATACGGGAGCACAAGGCATAAAAGGCGATAAGGGCGACAGGGGAGCTACCGGAGCTCAAGGCTTAAAGGGCGAAAAAGGAGACAAGGGAGACAAAGGCGACACAGGACCGCAAGGCCCTCGGGGAGAGACAGGACCGTCTGTAACAATTGATGCCGCAATGTCGGACACGTCAGAAAATCCCGTGCAGAATAAGGTTGTTAAGAAGTATGCGGATGATAAAATTAAATACAGAATTATCAACGATATTACAATTACGGAGGATATAAGCGTATTTTCAACCTCACAAGACGATAACGGCAATGCATTTGACCTGCAAAAATTATTTTTCCTGTTTATCGGAAAATTTGATGCGGCATTATCTAACAAGCCTTTGTCATTGAGCGTAAAAAAAGGTATTCAGTATCTGATGTATAAAAGCTTTACTGTTGCCGCCGATAAGGAATGCTCTTTGTGGCTCGAAGCTGATAATTTTTTGCGTACTTCCTCAGCTTCGGGTATTAAAAGCACCTACTCGGACGATTTCCTCAAGCAGTTCTCATACGGAACTGCGCAAGGCTTGAAGGACAACAATACGTCGGTTGATTCGGATATATCGTTAGTTTCAGTGGGTTTATCGTTCCCTGCGGCTATAAACGAGCTTCGTTTCAGCGTTCATGACCAAACAATAAAGATGAAAAAGGGAAGCAGATTTATACTTCTCGGCATTGACTATAACGCTTAAGGGGGATTGAATATGCGAATATACGATAACGGCATATACAGAGATATGACGGCTGAAGAAGAGACGGCGGTTATGTCGTTTGCCGAACAGGAAACAACGGAAAATAAGGATGGCTTGACTTCTCTTGCAGAGGGCTTGAGCACGGCTACTTCGCTTGCACAGGTAAGAAGCAGCGCAAAGGCTGTTTTAGGGGGTGCTTGCGATGAGTCTTGAAGTATGGATAGCGGCTTTTTCGTTTCTTGGAACGGCTGTCGGAACGGTCGGGGGAATTCTGACAAGCGCAAAGCTTACGAATTACAGAATTCAGCAGCTTGAAAAAAAGGTGGATAAGCACAATAGCTTTGCCGAAAGAATTCCTGTTATTGAACAGCAAATCAAAGTCGCAAATCACAGAATAGACGATTTGGAAAGAAAGGTAAGCTGAAAATACAATAGTTGAAGCTGAAAATCAGCTCTCGTGAAATAAAATATATTTTCACAGGGTTATCGTTTAGGCAGTTGTCATACGGATTTTGCACAATAACGGTCAGCGTAACTATATGTTGAATTTGCTGACAAAATAATAGCTTGACACGTAAGGCTTGGCTGTATACACAAGCACAAAAAGGCTGCTTTCGGCATATATTGGTACGAAGAAGTATAATGTTTTTTCACAAAGACAGATATAACATATTTGCCAATGCGTTGAAATAATGCAGACAAGCACAAATTTCGGTTGACAGAATACGTTTTTTTGAGGCGAGAGCTGAATTTGCAAACAGATAATATAAATTGTTGAAAGGAATGAATATTATGAGTAAGGGCATAGATGTATCAAAGCATCAAGGCACGATAGACTGGCAGAGGGTTAAGGCTAACGGTATCGATTTTGCTATGATAAGAGCCGGCTACGGCAAATATGATAATCAAAAGGACGAGCGTTTTGAGGAAAATTATAAAAACGCAAGGCAGGCAGGGATAAAGGTCGGAGCATATCTCTATTCTTATGCAAAGAGCGTTGACGACGCCAAAAAAGAGGCTGAGGTTTTCCTCAAATGGATAAGCGGAAAGCAGTTCGAATATCCTGTTGCTTTTGATGTTGAAGAAAAGGCACAGTCCGATAAAGGAAAGCAGTTTGTGTCGGATATAATAAGGGCTTTCTGTGAAACAGTTGAAAAAGCAGGCTGTTATGTGTGCGTTTATGCGAACAAATATTGGCTTGAAAACTATGTTGACGACGATTGCAAGAAAAAGTATGACATATGGCTTGCTCAATGGTCGGATAAGGCGACATATGGCGGAAATTACGGAATTTGGCAGTATTCGTCGCAGGGCAGTATTGACGGAATTTCGGGCAGGTGCGACCTTGATGAGAGCTATAAGGATTATTCTCAAATTATCAAAGGTAACGGTTTTAACGGCTTTCCGAAGCAGGGATCAGAGCCTGCGCCCAAGCCCGTTCCCGAGCCTGTTCCCAAGCCTGTTCCCAAGCCTGCCGAAAAAAGCTTTCCGCCGAGAATGATGATTTCGCTCTCAAATACGCCGCTGTATGTTTCAGCTACTTCAAAATCGCCTGTAACGAGAAAATCGGGCACATTTTATATTTATGACGGCATTGAAATTAACGGCAGATACCGTATTACCTCTTCGCCGTCAAGAGCACAAAAAAAGCCTGTCGGCGAAAACGTTACGGGCTTCGTTGACAAAACGGATATAAGGTAGGTGGATTTATGGAAATTTTGGGATATGTAACCGATAAAGCGCTTATACTTATTCCCGTGTTGAACATTATCGGAATGATTATAAAGCGTCTCGAAAAAATCAATGACAAATATATACCGCTTATCCTACTTGCTTTCGGCGTTCTCGGAACAGTCGGATTGCTCGGAATAAGCGTTGATTCCGTCATACAGGGAGTGCTTGTAACAGGAACCTCCGTGTTCGGAAATCAGATTGTAAAGCAATTATCCAAATAAGAAAAAGGCTGTAAAGGGTGTAAATCTTTTACAGCCTTTTTTATCTTTTCCGTTGCCTGTCGGCGTATGATTTTCATTGACTTTTATAGCGTATGAATATATAATATTATAGTGTATATCTATAAGGGGAAATAGGGGTGTTTTGACCTTTGGACAGTAAATTAACAAATGTTGAAAAACACAATTATACAGGCTTTTATAACCGTTTTGTAAAGCGCTTCTTCGATTTTGTTACTGCGCTTGTTGCGTTGGTTATTTTAAGCCCTGTTTTTGCGATAGCTTCACTTGCGATTAAGCTTGACAGCAACGGTCCCGTGATTTTCAAGCAAAAGAGAATAGGCAAGGACGGAAAGGTGTTTAATATATACAAATTCCGTTCTATGTGCGTCGGTGCAGAGGGTAAAGGCAGCGGCGTTTATTCGGGTAAGGGCGACGCAAGAGTTACAAAGGTAGGTAAGTTTATTCGTGCGACAAGCATTGACGAATTGCCTCAGCTTGTGAATATCCTGAACGGCGATATGAGCTTTGTAGGTCCACGACCTCCGCTTACATATCATCCGTGGCCGATTGAGGAATACAGCGAAGAACAGCTGAATATGTTTCAGGTGCGTCCGGGAATTACCGGTTGGGCGCAGGTCAACGGCAGAAAAGGCGTTGAGTGGCATAAGAGAATTGAACTCAATGTTTGGTATGTCAACAATGTATCCTTGCTCTTGGATATAAAGATTATGTTTATGACGGTGTTTAAGGTGCTTACCAACGCCGATAACGAAAACACAGAGGCAACCGTTAAGCAGGAAGAAAAAGCAAAGGAAAAGGTTTAATTTATTATGGAGCTTATGTATATCACAAACAGAACGGATATTGCTTTGTTGGCACAGGACGCAGGCGTTGACAGAATATTTGTCGATATGGAATACATAGGTAAAGAGCTCCGTCAGGGCGGAATGGATACCGTTCAGTCGCATCACACAATTGAGGATGTTAAAGCTTTGCGATCTGTTTTAACAAAATCAAAGCTTCTTGTAAGGTGTAATCCCATTCACGGCGCTACTAAGGATTATCTTTCATCTGCGAGGGAAATCGACGAAATCGTTAAGGCAGGCGCAGATATAATAATGCTTCCTTATTTCAAGACGGTGCGTGAGGTCAAGCTTTTCATTGACCTTGTCGCAGGAAGGGCAAAGACCTGTCTTTTGCTTGAAACGAGCGAAGCGCAGGAGATAATCGACGAGGTTTTGGAGCTTCGCGGAATTGACGAGGTGTATATCGGTCTTAACGATTTGCATTTGAGTAAGAATATGACCTTTATGTTTGAGCTTCTTGCCGACGGTACTGTTGAAGCACTCACAAGCAAGATTAAGCAAAAGGGCATACGCTACGGCTTCGGCGGTGTTGCAAGAGTCGGTACGGGTACTCTCCCTGCCGAGTGTATATTGGGAGAGCATTATCGCCTCGGCTCACAGTGTGTTATTTTGTCGAGAGCCTTTTGCGATGTCTCAAAGGAGCCTGATATTGCTTCGGTGGGCGAAAAGCTTAAAAGCGGTGTTCACGATATAAGAGAATACGAAAAGCTTCTTTCAGCTTGGACTCAAGAGCAATTTGAGGAAAACAGAAAGAAAACCGTTGAATGTACTCAAACGGTAGTCGATATAATTAACAGTAAGAAATAAGGGGAAAATATGAAGCTGCTTGTTACGGGCGCATTTAACGCCACTGCGGAACAACTTGATACGCTGTCCTCACTCGGATTTGAGCTTATGCATCAAAAGAATGAACGGGGTATACCCGAATGTGATTTTGCCGAAGCGGACGCAGTTATTTGCAACGGACTTTTCCTTTATCACGATATTTCGGAATTTAAGAAATTAAAATTTATCCAGCTTACCTCGGCAGGACTTGACAGAGTACCGCTTGAGGAGATAAGAAAAAGGAATATCGCTCTTTTTAATGCGAGAGGAGTGTATTCAGTGCCGATGGCTGAGCTTGCGTTAGCAGGAATTTTGAGCCTTTATAAGCATTTGAATACCTTTTCCGAAAACCAAAAGGCTCATTTGTGGCAAAAGGACAGAGAGCTTCGTGAGCTTTGCGGAGAAACGGTTGCGATAGTCGGCTGCGGAAGCGTCGGAACGGAATGTGCAAAGCGTTTTTCGGCGTTCGGTGTAAGGGTAGTTGCAGTTGATATAACAAAGCCCGAAAGCGAAATATACAGCGAGTTTTACAATATAAACGACATAAAAAAGGCGCTCGGCATTGTCGATACCGTTGTTTTGACAATCCCGTTGACCGATGAAACGAGAGGTATGTTCAACGGCGAAATGTTTTCACATTTTAAGGACGGCTCGGTGCTTGTTAATATTTCAAGAGGTGCGGTTGTAGATGAAAACGACCTTATAAATGCACTTGAAAGCAGGAAGCTGTCGGGTGCGGTGCTCGATGTTTTTGAAAACGAGCCGCTTGATGAAAACAGCAGGCTTTGGGATATGAATAATGTAATAATCACTCCGCACAATTCATTTGTATCGTTAAAGAATCAGGCAAGACTTTTTACCCTTGCTTATGACAATCTTAAAACTTCGATGAAAGGGTTAGTTTGAGTTGAAATTTGTTTTGGTTTCGCCTAAAAACAGGACGGCGTACAATTTCAGAGGGGATTTAATAAAGCTGATTATCTCTAAAGGCTATGAGGTTATCGTAACCGGACCTAACAGGGACAATGTGGAAAGAATTGAGGCTCTCGGCGCACGCTTCGTTGAAATCCAGATGAATAAAAACGGCGTCAATCCGATAAAAGATTTGGAGTATCAAAAAGCACTCAAGGCTTTATTTGACAAAGAAAAGCCCGATGCGGTGCTCGGATATACAAGTAAGCCTGTGATTTACGGCTCGATAGCGGCAAAGAAATCAGGCGTAAAATCCGTTACCGCTATGATTACGGGGCTCGGCTATGCGTTTACCTCGCAGACAAAAAAGGCTAAAATAATAAGAGTGATTATGTCGGTGCTTTATAAAAGAGCGTTGAGCAGTGCCGATACGGTCATTTTCCAAAATCCCGACGATATGAAGCAATTTACCTCTTCGGGACTTGTAAAGGAAGAAAAATGTAAGCTTGTTGCAGGCTCAGGAGTAAATACGGAGCGATTTCATCCGTTGCCGTACCCTGAGAAAACAACGTTTTTTATGCTTTCAAGGGTAATGAATTCAAAGGGTATAAGAGAATATCTTGAGGCGGCAAAAATCGTTAAAGAAAAATATCCCGACACGCATTTTATGCTTTTGGGAGCGTGCGAGGGAATACAGGATTCAATAGGTCCTGAGGAGCTTAAAAAATATACCGACAGCGGAATAATCGAGCATTTCGGAGAAACCGAAAACGTACCGCCCTATTACGGAAAATGCTCTGTGTATGTTTTGCCGTCGTACAGAGAGGGTACGCCGAGGACGATACTTGAGGCTATGGCGACGGCAAGACCGATAATCACAACCGACGCTCCGGGCTGCCGAGAAACCGTCAAGGACGGCGAAAACGGATTTTTAGTACCTGTAAAGGATGCAAAGGCACTTTCGGATAAGATGCTTTGGTTTGTCGAGCATCCCGAAAAAATCGAAGAAATGGGCAAAAAGAGCCTTGAATACTGTATGGAAAAATTTGAGGTAGGAAAAGTCAATTCCGATATGATTAAATATTGTAATATTTAGAGCTTAATGCAGAGAGGTAATATATATGGAACTTTATGAAAAAATAGTAAAAGGCGAAGAAAAGATTTCGCTTGTCGGTCTCGGCTATGTAGGAATGCCGATTGCCGTTGCGTTTTCGAAAAAGGTTAAGGTTGTAGGCTTTGACCTTAATGCAAAGAAAATCGAGCTTTACAAAAGCGGCATTGACCCGACAAATGAGGTCGGCGATGAGGCTATAAAAAATTGTACGGTTGATTTTACTTCCGATGAAACAAAATTGCGTGAGGCTAAATTTCATATCGTAGCAGTTCCGACGCCTGTAAATGATGACCATACACCCGACCTTACACCTGTTGAGGGTGCGAGTGAAATTTTGGGCAGAAACCTCACAAAAGGTTCGGTTGTTGTGTTTGAAAGCACGGTTTATCCGGGTGTTACCGAGGAGGTTTGTGTGCCGATACTTGAGAGAGAGTCGGGACTTAAATGCGGCGAGGATTTCAAAATCGGCTACAGCCCCGAAAGAATCAATCCCGGCGATAAGGTACACCGTCTTGAAACGATAAAGAAGATTGTCTCGGGTATGGACGAGGAAACTCTTGATACCGTAGCAAGGGTTTATGAGCTTGTTGTTGAGGCAGGTGTTCACAGAGCAGAATCAATAAAGGTTGCAGAAGCGGCAAAGGTTATTGAAAACTCGCAGAGAGACATAAATATCGCATTTATGAATGAGCTTTCGATTATCTTTAACAAGATGGGAATTGACACAAAATCCGTACTTGAAGCAGCAGGTACAAAATGGAATTTCCTTAAATTTTATCCCGGTCTTGTCGGCGGCCATTGCATAGGTGTAGATCCCTATTATCTTACATATAAGGCGGAGGAGCTCGGCTATCACAGTCAGATTATCCTCTCGGGCAGAAGAATAAACGACGATATGGGAAAATATGTTGCCGAAAATACAGTCAAAAATCTTATCAAAGCCGATGTTTCAATAAAGAATGCAAAGGTCGCAATTCTCGGCTTTACATTTAAGGAAAATTGTCCGGATACAAGAAATACAAAGATTATTGATATTTACAATGAGCTTCGTGAGTACGGCATTACACCGATAATCGCCGACCCCGAGGCTGATGCGGACGAGGCTAAACGCCTTTACGGAATAGAATTTGTCGATATAAATGAAATTAAAGCTTGCGACGCCGTAATTCTCGCCGTTGCTCACGAGCAGTTTAAGTCATTAACGATGAATGACTTTGAAGCGATGTTCAAGCAGAGCGAAAACAAGAATGTACTTGTTGATATAAAAGGCTTGCTTTCACGCAAGGAATACGAAAACGCAGGATATATTTATTGGAGACTATAATTTTTAGGAGATGTACTTAATGCTTAAAGAGGCGCTTGACAAAAAATCGGATCTTCAAAAGTTCTTATTTATCAGAGGCTTTTTGGTTACGGATAAAAAGATTGAAAACCTCGAAGCTTTTCCTTTTTACGGAAATTGGAACGAAACACATAGAGACGGATATTATTTCTACACTCATAATAAAACATCGGTTCATTTTGCAAGCAATGGCAAAGCAACATTATTTTTGCTCGGTCATTGTTATGATCATTTTTTGATGGAAATCGAAGAAGAAAAAATACTTACTGATATTCTCAAGGATTATGGTACCGATAAATATTATGACAGAATTTCCGAGATTACCGGTGTTTATGTTACGGGGGCTATTGAGAATGGGCAAGTCAAATTTTCGGTTGATCCTTCCGGTATGCAGTCAGGCTGTTACGGAGTTATAGACGGCAATTTTTATTTATCCTCACATCCTCAGCTTATAGGGGATATTTGTAATCTGAATATGGATGATTTTGTAAAGGAACTTATAGATTATAAGTGGTACGGTAGGGTTATGGGACCATATCTTCCTGCTGATATGACACCGTTTACAAATGTTAAGAGAATTGTTCCGAGCATTGAATATACATATGCAAATGAAAAAATTTCGCACAAGCGCTTTTGGCCTCTTAAAGAATTTGAGGTTGCCGTCGGCAAAGAATATGACAGGGTAATAGACGAGGCTGCCGATATTCTTAAGAAGAATATGGAGTTAATTTCTAAGAAATGGGAGCATCCGTGGATATCTCTTACAGGCGGTATCGACAGCAACACTACATTTGCAGCGGCAAACGGGATATATGAAAGGTTTGAAACCTTCAGCTATCTTTCGGCACCGAAGGAAGTACCGGATGTTGAGGCGGCAAAAACAATCGCAAATGCTTTTGGCGTAAAGCACCATATATACAATATTCCGGACTCGGCGGATGATATTTCAGATTACGAGCTGAAGGTTGAAATTCAACGCCATAACAGCGGATATATTGCCGAAAGAAAAGGCAATGAGTCAAGAAAGAGATTTTATCTTGAAGAAAACTGCGGATGCGATGTTGAAGTAAAGTCGTGGGTGTCGGAAACGATTAGGGCTTATTGGTATAAACATTACGGCAGGAGTAAAATGCCGAAGCTGTCGCCTAAGCTTTTCAGAAACCTGTATAAGATATTCATTTTTAACAGGCGTCTTGCACATAAAATAGACAGAGTGTTTGCGGAGTATATCAAGGAGTTTGAATACGATAAAATTCCGGAATGCTATCCGCCTGCCGATATGCATTACAACGAAGTAACTTGGGGCAGTTGGGGCGGTCTGAATATAAGCGAAATGAAATATTGTTTTGATATTACGTTTGCATATAACAATCGTAAATTCCTTGACCTGATGTTCCGAGTACCGCTTGAAAAAAGAATTTCGGATGAACATCATCTTGATTTGAAAAAGCGCCTTAATCCCGAACTTTACAATATGAACATTCGTGTTGTGAATATGAAGGAAACGGACACGAGAGCAAGATTGCTCAATATAATTTTCACAATCAATTCATTTTTACCTTTTTAATCGGAGAAAAAACAATGGGATATAAAAATTTGAAATTTCCGTCGGACACGCTGTTTCTTGTAACAGGTGCGGCAGGATTTGTAGGCTCAAATCTTTGTGAGGCTATTCTCAATATGGGCTATAAGGTCAGAGCGCTCGACGACCTTTCGACAGGCAAGCAAAGGAATGTCGATATGTTCCTCGAAAATCCGAATTATCAGTTTATAAAGGGCGATATAAAGGATTTAGATACCTGTATGAAGGCTTGTGAGGGCGTGGATTTTGTTCTCAATCAGGCTGCATGGGGAAGTGTTCCGAGAAGTCTTGAAATGCCTATTTTTTATTGCAAAAACAATATCGAGGGCACGCTCAATATGCTCGAAGCGGCAAGACAAAACGGAGTTAAAAAGTTCGTTTATGCTTCTTCCTCATCTGTTTACGGCGACGAGCCTAATTTGCCGAAAACCGAGGGCAGAGAGGGCAATCTCCTCTCTCCGTATGCTCTTACAAAGCGTTGCGACGAGGAATGGGCAAAGCTCTATACAATGCATT
Source organism: uncultured Eubacteriales bacterium (assembly GCA_934436505.1). GTDB lineage: Bacteria > Bacillota > Clostridia > Oscillospirales > Acutalibacteraceae > Fimenecus. The sequence goes on from CAKSAP010000002.1 coordinate 135,876, forward strand.
ACGGACTTGATACCTACGGAATGAGATACTTCAATGTTTTCGGCAGACGTCAGGATCCCGACGGAGCGTATGCGGCGGTTATTCCGAAATTCTTAAAGCAGCTTATGCACGGCGAGGTGCCGACAATTAACGGCGACGGCAAGCAGAGCAGAGACTTTACTTATATTGACAATGTAATTGAAGCTAACCTTAAAGCGTGTCTTGCTTCTCACGAGGCGGCAGGCAACGCATTCAATATTGCCTACGGCGGCAGAGAATATCTTATCGACATTTATTATGGGCTTACAAAGGCGCTCGGAATTGATGTTGAGCCTAATTTCGGTCCCGACAGAAAGGGCGACATAAAACATTCGAACGCCGATATTTCAAAGGCGAGAAAGCTTCTTGGATATGATCCCGATTACAGCTTCCAAGACGGAATTAAGCTTGCAATCGAATGGTACAAGGAGAACTTATAATTTGTCGGAGGTGCTTTGTTGAAAATTTTACAGATAAATGCGGTCAATAAAATATCGTCAACCGGACGAACTTCCGCTGAAATGTGCAAATATTTTAACACTCACGGCGACATATGCGCTGTTGCTTACTCAAAGGGCCCATCGGTTGACGAAAACAATGAATATATAATTGGAAATAAAGTTGATGTTAAAATACATGGGCTTATGTCCAGAATATCCGGTAAGCAAGGGTATTTTTCTTTCAAAGCCACAAGGGATTTGCTGAAGTTTATGGACAAATTCAATCCGGATATTGTTGTGCTCAGAAATCTTCACGGAAACTATATAAATCTTCCGATGCTTTTGAAATATTTGGCTGAAAAGAACATAGTTACAGTGGCGGTACTTCACGATTGCTGGTTTTTCACAGGCAAATGCTGTCATTATACCCTTGACGGCTGCTACCGTTGGCAGAAGGGCTGCGGTAACTGCCCGAGCTTAAAAAAATATAATGTCAGTTGGTTTTTTGACAGAACACCCGAAATGCTTAAAGATAAAAAAAGGCTTTTCGGCAACATAAAGAACCTTGCGGTTGTCGGCGTTTCGGATTGGCTTTGCGGTGAGGCTGAAAAAGCGCCTGTATTCAAAAACGCAAAGGTTATCACAAGAATTTATAATTGGATTGACACGGATGTTTTTCATCCTGTTGATGCGTCCGAAGTCCGCAGAGAATTAGGTCTCGAAAACAAAAAGGTTATTCTTTTCGTCGCAAGTGCTTGGAGTATGACAAAGGGTCTTGATAAGATTCTGAAGCTGTCAGACAGGCTTGAAAAGGATGAAAGAATACTGCTTGTCGGTAATATTTCCGGCGAGTATTCGTTAAATGAAAATATAGTATCCGTTCCGACTACCGATTCGGTTGAAGAATTGGTAAATTATTATTCGCTTGCCGATGTGTTTATCCAACCGTCTATGGAGGAAACTTTCGGAAAGGTTATTGCCGAAGCGGAGGCATGCGGTACACCTGCCGTATGCTTTAATATGACCGCAAATCCGGAGTTGGTCGGAGAAAATTGCGGTGAAGCGGTTGCACCCGGTGATATTGACGGTTTAATGCTTGCAATAAGGCGAGTACTGAAAAACGGTAAGGATGCTTATTCACGCAGATGTCGTAAATTTGCAACAGATAATTTCAACATCGAAAAAAGTATGGAGCAGTATGCTGTACTTTTTAATGAAATGCTTGAGAATAAATAACGGCAGAACTATTTATGATATGAATATACAGAAATTACATTTGCATAATTGCTTTTGAGCAGTAACGGTAATTGTGCAAAAAATAATACAGATGAGGAATACAGATTTGATGAATCCTTTGGTAAGTGTGGTTATACCCGTATATAAAACAGAAAAATATGTTATAAAGAGCGTTAATTCGATTTTGTCACAGACATATAAAAATCTTGAGGTCATTCTTGTCGATGACGGCTCGCCCGACGCTTGTCCCGGAATATGTGATGAGCTTCGTAAAACAGACGATCGAATTTCGGTTATACATAAGGAAAACGGCGGTCTTTCTTCGGCAAGGAATGCAGGTATAGATAAAGCAAACGGCGAATATATACTGTTTCTTGATTCCGATGATACGCTTGCGGATTATGCGATTGAGGAAATGACGGAAAAAGCGATTGCGCAAGGGTGCGACGCCGTAATTCCCAATACATATTATAAGACATACGATAACACCGATAAAAAAATCAAATCGCTGCATTTTACACCCGAAATGTTTTCCGAAGACCCTAAAATATTTGCTCTTGAGGTTCTTATCGGAAAGGGCAGGGCAAAGCGTTCCACAGCAGTTTTGTATTCCCTGAAGCTTATTAAAGACAAAAATATAAGATACCCGTTGGGAAGAATATCCGAGGATTTCTTTTTTAACCTTGATTTCTTAAAGGCTGCCGATAAAATAGCACTTTATGAAAAACCGTCGTTAAACAACCTTAAGCATGACGGAAGTATATCAGCATCATATCACGAAAACTTTTTTGATACAGTGCTGGAAATGGATGAAAAGGCTGAATCTTTTATTAAAGAAATTGACAGCAAAAAATACAATTCGCATATCTACGGCAGAAGAGAAACCCTATTGTACAGTAATATCTTGGCTTTTTCCGTAATTGTTATGGGCGATACAAATACCTCGTATCACAAAAGAGTAGAAAAATGCATACGGATGTTTAAGCACGAAAGGCTTCAAAATGCGCTTAAAAGCGGAGCAGGAACCCCGTTTTTTGAGGGTAAATTAAAAAGAATGTATATGGGAATTTCATTAAAGCTTATCAGAATGAAATTGTATCGGCTGACTTGTTTTCTTGCATTTATTGCGTCAAGACTAATTACTGTTTGAGGTGAAAGCGTTGCGTATCCTTATTGTATCAAATTCTCCGTGGAGAAATGATAACAGCTTCGGCAATTCCTTTTCAAATATATTTGAAGGCATACCCGATTTGGAAATAGCAAATATTTACTGTAAGTACGGAATGCCGAAAAATAACTGTGTTTCAAGATATTATCAAATAACGGAAAAAACACTTATAAACAACCTGCTCGGAAAAGGAAAATCGGGCAAAGAGGTATTTATGCCCGAAAATGAGGAAACACCGAAGCTTGACAGCGGTGAAAAGATTTTTAATAAGGCAAAAAAGCATAGGAGTACACCAATGTTCTGGGCAAGGGCAATTATATGGAAAGCAGGTCATTGGTGCTCGCCTGAATTTATTGAGTTTGTTGACAGCTTTAAGCCCGACCTGCTTTTTATACCGATTTACTATTCTCATTATATTCACGATATAAACGAGTTTATCTTAAAACGGTTCAACATTCCTGCAATCGGTTATGTTTCGGACGATGTTTATACAATGCGGCAATTCTCTTTATCGCCTTTATATTGGATTGACAGAATTATTTTAAGAAAGAAAATGCGAAAGGTATTTTCCTTTTGTAAAAAGATTTATGTTATTTCTCCCGTTCAGAAAAAGGAATATACGGAAATATTCGGAGATAAGTTTGAAATTCTGACAAAGTGCTCCGACTTTGACGATTCAAAGCGACCGGAGTTTAAGACTCCCGGCGATACTCTTAAAATGATATATGCAGGCAATGTAAGCCGCGGCAGATATAAAATTCTTGCGGAGCTTGCAAAGGCTGTTAAGACGCTCAATTCGGACGGCAAAAAGTTCACGCTCGACATTTATACTCCGACTCCGCTTTCGAAAAGCCAAAAATCAAAGCTCAATATTGACGGGTGCAGTGCGCTTCATCCGCCTGTAAGCTATTCCGAAATACGCTCTCTACAGACACAAGCGGACATTCTTGTTCATGCGGAGGCGTTTGATATAAAAGAAAAGTTTGCTGCGCATCAGTCATTTTCAACAAAAATAGTTGATTACCTCGCAACAAACCGCTGTATTCTTGCGATAGGCGATAAAAGCTGTGCTTCGATAGATTATTTTATTCAAAATTCCTGCGGTGCGGTTGCGCTTTCAAAAAACGAGATTTCAGAGCAGCTTGAAAAACTGTATAAGGATAAATCTCTGTTAAAGGACTATGCCGACAAAGCGTGGGAGTCGGGAAAGAAAAATCATCAGCGCAGTAAAATGCAAAAAGCGTTGTATGAGGAGATTAAGAAAACGGTAGGTAACAAAGATGAGAGTACTGCACATTAACGCTGTTTATAAGCGGTACAGCACGGGTAGGAGCCTTATGGAGCTAAACGAGGATTTGAACGCAAACGGTGTCGAGTCCTATTGCGCCTGCTCAAGAACCTATGGCTGTGAAAATGTATATCAAATCGGCAATGAGAAATCAATCAAAACTCATGCTTTGATGTCACGGCTTACGGGGATGCAAGGTTATTTTTCAAAAGAAAATACAAGAAAGCTAATTAAATATATTGACGAGCTTAAACCCGATATAGTTCATTTGCACAATCTCCATGCAAATTTTATAAATCTTCCGATGCTTCTCAAATATTTGGCGAAAAATGATATTCCGACTGTGATTTCTCTTTACGACTGTTGGTTCTTTACGGGGAAATGTATGCACTATACTACGGCAGGCTGTTATAAATGGGAAACGCTGTGCCACGATTGTCCGCAGCTTCACGAGGGTAACGACAGTTGGTTCTTTGACAGAACAAAAAAGGTGCATTCGGACAGAATTAAGCTGTTTAATGCAATTCCGAGGCTTGCGATAGTAGGCATTTCCGACTGGGTAACCAATGAATGTCGGCGCTCTCCCATAGCCAAGAACGCAAAGATAATCAAAAGGGAATATCTTTGGATAGATATGGAAAAATTTACCCCTGTGCCTGCCGAGGAGAAACGGCGTGAAATGGGGATAGAAAACAAATTTGTTATAATCGGCGTAGCTGAGCAATGGGGCAGTGCAAAAGGGTTGCCGCAATTCCTTGAGCTTGCCGAAAAAATATCCGACGATAAGGTAATTCTTCTTGTCGGCAATCCTGCCGAGGGAGTTACGCTTCCGAACAATGTAATTTGTATCGGCAGGACAAATTCACAGCAGGAGCTTGCGCTTTACTATTCGCTTGCTGATGTGTTTGTTACATTTTCGTATCAGGAGACGTTCGGCAAGGTATCCGCAGAAGCGCTCTCCTGCGGAACGCCCGTTGTCTGTTATAATTCTACCGCCTGTCCCGAATTGGTCGGAGATAATTGCGGAAAAGCGGTTAATATCGATGAAAATGACGGAATATTCAAGGCGATAAATGAGATAGCCGCAAACGGTAAAAAAAGCTACAGCGACTCGTGCGTCAGGTTTGCACGGGATAATTTTTCAAGAGCAAATATTACAAAGGAATTTATCAAACTTTACGAAGATTTGACACAATAAAGGAAAGATATGAATATTTATGTTGTTAACATACTCCTGACGCTGTTATGGGGTTTTATGCTTCTTTTGATAAAGCCGACCCCGAATAAAAGGAAAGCCTTTGTCGGTTTAACGGCAGCCCAGTGGATACTTATATCGGGACTTCGAGGTATGAGCGTCAGCCCGGATATGTTTTCCTATAAATTAAGATATAATACCACAACGCATATGTCGTGGAAACAGGTATTCAGAACGTTTTATGATGTTTATGTAAACGAGGAGGGAAAGGACCCGGGTTATACGCTTTTTGAAAAGATAACGCAGGTTTTTGTAACAAACTTTCAGGCATATCTTTTTATAGTTGCGGTTATATTTTTTGTTTGTCTTGCAGTTTGGATATATCGAAATTCACGGCTTCCGTGCTTCAGTTATCTTATATTTTCGGCGTTCCTGTTCCGCTTTTATGCAATAACAGGAACACGGCAGACTGTCGCTACGGCATTAGTCGTGCTTGTGGGAACAGAGCTTATCAAACGCAGACAATTTTGGAAATTTTTGCTTATATGTGCCATAGCGTTTACAATACATAAATCGTCAATGGTCTTTTTACCGTTTTACTTTATCTCCCAAAAAGAAATTACCGTAAAGTACTCTGCTGCGATATTCGGCGCATTTCCTATACTTTTTGTTTTTAGAAATCAATATATCGAAGTGCTAAATTACATTTCGGGCTATGATTACGATGCATTGGAAAGCTCGGGCGCATACAGCTTTACGTTTATATATATGGCGGTTTGCGTCGTATCCATAATACTTATTAAATTTATAAAAGCAAACTGTGAAAATTATAAAATGTACTATAACGCACTGTTTATGGGCTCGCTGTTTCTGCCTGCGGTTTTTGTAAATCCGGCTATAATGAGAGTGGTGCAGTATTTTACTCTTTATATTATGCTTATGATTCCCGAAATAGTGTGTTCAATCGAAAAAAAGTACAGGTCAACGGCTTATGCCGCAATGACGCTTGTACTGTTGATTGCATCTAACCTATTCAACAGTAGCTATCAATTTTTCTGGCAATAAATCTTTAAGGAAGTTTTTATGAACATTTTTTTGGCCAATATCATATTGACTGCTTTACTCGGCATGATTTTTCTGACGGGGAAGCCGAGCAGGAAGAAAAGGGGGCTTTTCTGCGCCTTTGTTACTATTAACTGGACTTTGATTTCCGGTTTACGCAGCATGGACGTCGGAGATGATACCTTTTCCTACCGAACCCGTTTTTATCACACGCTCAATACTTCATGGCATGATATATTCGGAAACTTTTATCAGGTTTATGTGAATGACGAAGGCAAGGATGCGGGATACAGTCTTTTTGAGAAAATAATTCAGATTTTCGTAAAGGACTATCAAGGCTATTTGATAGTTGTTGCGGCAATTTTCTTTGTTTGTCTCGCCGTCTGGGTCTACAGAAGCTCAAAGCTTCCGTGCATGAGTTATTTTGTATTTTCGGCATTCCTTTTCGGATTTTACGCCGTTACGGGAATTCGGCAGACGGTTGCCACGGCGCTTGTCGTGTTTATCGGCTCTGAGCTTATAAAAAAGAAAAAGCTTTGGAAATTTCTTATTGTTTGCCTTGTGGCGTTTACGATACATAAGTCATCAATAGTATTTATACCGTTTTATTTCATTGCGAAAAAGGATATTACCCCGAGGTATATCGCACTTGTTTTTACCGCAACTCCGTTGCTGTTCATTTTCCGTGAACGCTATGTCGATTTGCTCAGCTATATCTCTGGCTATGAATATGATGCAATCGAAAACACAGGCGCATATACCTTCCTGCTTATGTATATTGCGATTACCTTGATTTCGGTTATCCTTCTCAAATATGTAAAGAAGAACACCAAGAATTATAAGCTTTATTACAATGCGCTGTTTATGGGACTTGTGTTTATGCCGGCGGTATTCGTAAACCCTGCGATAATGCGTGTGGTTCAGTACTTCTCAATATTTTTGATGCTGTCTATACCCGAGATGGTATTTGCGATTGAAAAGAAATACCGAAAATTCGGATATTTCGTAATGCTGCTGATACTTTTTGCGGCGTCGAATGCTTACAATTATCAATATACTTTCTTCTGGCAGTAAGGTGATAAAATGAAAAATCTTTCGCTTTTCGTATTATACTCAGTCGTCAGACAGTAAAAAACATCGCCAAAGTAATTCAGCTGTAGGAGTGAAATAGTTTGAACAGAAAAATCGGAGTTGTTTACTCCTATGTACTTATGATTGTCGAGGTTTTTTCGGCAATGCTCTTTACCCCGTTCCTTATAAGGATGCTGGGTCAGTCGCAATATGCGGTTTATCAGTTAATCTCGCAGATTTCGTCTTACCTTATGCTCCTCGATTTAGGTGTCGGCAATGCGGTAATCCGCTATATGGCAAAGTTCAGAGCCGATAACGACAAGGAAAAGCAAGAGGAGTTTTTAGGCATTGCCACCATGTTTTATTTGGCGATTGCGGTAATTACGGTAATTGTCGGTATTGTGCTTGTAATAATTCTTCCTACGGCTTTTGCAAAGGGACTTACGCCCGAGGAAATCAAGCTTTCGCAAAAAATGCTCTGCGTTACAATGCTTACCTGTGCTGTTAATCTCGGCACCGCAAGCTTTGCGACAACCCTTATTGCATACGAACGCTTTTCGCTTTCAAAGGGCTTGAGCATAATTTGTTCTGTCCTCAAGGTGGTTATTTCAACGGTTGTCCTGTTTATGGGCGTTAAGGCTCTCGGCGTTGTAATAATTCATTTTGTACTCAACCTTTTAACAAGGCTTACATATACCTTCTATGTCCTTTTCAAGCTGAAAATAAGACCGAAATTTAAGAATCCGAATATGACCTTTATCAAGGAAACCGTTACATATTCGTCGTTTGTATTTTTGCAGATGCTCGCAACGCAGATTAACTCCATGACGGACACTGTGCTTCTCGGTATTCTTGCAAAAAATGCGTCAATAATCATCGCTGTTTATGGAGTCGGTGCGCAGATAATTCAGTATTTCAAAACAATTGGAGGGCATTTCAACGGTGTGCTTATGGCAGGCGTTGTGCGTATGGTCGAAAATGGCGCAAAGCCCAAGGAACTCCAAAATGAAATGGTGCGTATCGGCAGAATAATATTCATGATGCTCGGTATGATTTTTGCCGTGTTTATTGCCTTCGGTAAGCATTTTATGGTATTATGGGCAGGAGAGGCGTACGAGCAGTCGTATTTTGTTACGATTGCGATTATGGCTCCGACAATGTTCACTCTTATACAAACAATCGGCAACCAAATACTCTGGGCTATGAACCGACACAAGGGTCAGGCGATAGTCCAGGTTATTGCGGCACTTGTCAACATTGCTTTAACTGCGATACTCATAAGCTGGAAGCCTCTTGAGGGTGCGGTTATCGGCTCCGTTATCGCTTTGACGGTAGGTGATGTTATTTGTATGAACATAATGTTCAAAAAGGAAATCGGAATAAGCCTTACCGGGTATTATTTGGGACTTTTCAAGGGTATTCTGCCGTCGCTTTTAATCTGCTTTGCAGGCGGAAAGCTTTTCTCGCTTTTGGGACTTGAAAAATACGGTTGGCTCGGATTTGTTATAAACTGTGCGGTTGCGGTTGCGCTTTACGGCGTATGTATGCTTGCGTTTGGTATGAACAAATCGGAAAAAAATCTCGTTTTCGGGTTATTCAATAAATTATTAAGAAAAACAAATCTTGTAAAGGATAAAGGAGAATAAAGGGTTATGTCGTTATTCAACGGAAAAACACTTATGATAACAGGCGGTACGGGCTCATTCGGAAACACCGTATTGCGTCGCTTTTTGCAGACCGACATCGGCGAAATTCGTGTTTTCTCAAGAGATGAGAAAAAGCAGGACGATATGCGCCATGAATTTCAGCAAACAATGCCCGAGGTCAGCGATAAATTAAAATTCTATATCGGCGACGTGAGAGATATACAGTCTGTCAAGAACGCTATGCACGGGGTTGATTATATTTTCCACGCAGCTGCGTTAAAGCAGGTTCCCTCTTGCGAATTCTTCCCCATTGAGGCTGTAAAAACCAATGTTCTCGGAACTGATAACGTGCTTACCGCAGCTATCGACGAGGGTGTAAAATGCGTTATCTGCCTTTCAACTGATAAGGCGGCATACCCCGTAAACGCAATGGGCACATCAAAGGCTATGATGGAAAAGGTTGTCGTTGCAAAATCAAGAACGGTAAGCCCCGAAAAGACAAAAATTTGCTGTACCCGTTACGGCAACGTTCTCTGCTCAAGAGGCTCGGTTGTTCCGCTTTGGATTGAGCAGATTAAAGAGGGCAAGCCGATTACAATTACAGAGCCTGCAATGACAAGATTTGTTATGAGCCTTGAGGAGGCTGTTGACCTGGTGCTCTTTGCTTTTGAAAACGGCGAAAGCGGAGATATTCTTGTTCAAAAAGCACCTGCCTGCACAATCGAGGTGCTTGCACAGGCGGTTAAAGAGCTTTTCGCTCCCGATACGGATATAAAGGTTATCGGCATACGTCACGGAGAGAAAATGTATGAAACCCTCCTTACAAACGAGGAATGTGCAAACGCTCTCGATATGGGCAATTTCTACCGTGTACCTGCCGATAAGCGTTCGCTCAACTACGATAAATACTTCAATGACGGCAACAAGGAGCGTAATACCTTGACCGAGTTTAACTCAAACAACACAGATCTTTGGACAGTTGAGCAGGTTAAGGAAAAGCTTCTTTCATTGCAGTATATTCGTGACGAATTGGCAAAAGAGGACAATTAACTATGAAAATTTTAGTTACCGGTGCAAACGGCTTTGTAGGTAAAAACTTAATTGCAACTCTTGAAAACATTAGAGACTCAAAGGACAATACAAGGGATGTTCCAAAGGATTTGGAAATATTTACTTGTGATATCGGCACTCCCGAGGCGGATTTTGAACGCTACTGCAAAGAATGTGATTTTGTCTTTAATCTTGTCGGAGTTCATCGTCCAAAGGATGACTCGGAGTTTATGAAAGGCAACTTCGGTTTTCTCACGAAGCTTCTTGATACGCTTGAAAAATACGGCAACACACCGAGAATTGCATTTTCATCTTCAATTCAGGCAAGGCTTGATAATCCTTACGGGGAGAGTAAGCGTGCTGCCGAAAACGCTCTGTTTGAGTATTCCGAAAAAACAGGCGCAAAGGTTTATGTTTTCAGATTTTCAAACCTTTTCGGAAAATGGTCAAGACCTAACTATAACAGCGTTGTTGCAACCTTTTGCTATAATATCGCAAACGGCTTGCCTATAGAGATAAGAGACAGAAATCACGAAATGGAGCTTATCTATATCGATGATGTTATAAACGAGCTGCTTGAGGTGCTTATGGACAGAGGTCATAAGCAGGGAGAGTTTTATACCGTTTCCGTTTCGCATTTTGTTACATTGGGTGAGCTTGCCGACTTGATTTATTCGTTCAAGAACAGCAGGGGAAGCCTTATGGTACCGAATATGACAGAGGGCAGCTTCTCGAAAAAGCTCTATTCAACCTACCTTTCGTATCTTCCGACCGACAAATTTGCTTATCCGCTTAATATGCATGATGACGAGCGAGGCTCTTTTACGGAAATCATTAAGACTACGGACAGAGGTCAGGTATCGGTCAACATTTCAAAGCCCGGTATAATAAAGGGTCAGCATTGGCACCATACGAAGAACGAAAAGTTTTTGGTAGTAAGCGGCAAGGGAGTTATCCGCTTCCGCAAAATCGGCGAGGAAAAGGTTTACGAGTATTTCGTTTCCGGTGAAAAGCTTGAGGTTGTCGATATACCGACAGGCTATACCCACAACATCGAAAATCTCGGCGATACCGATATGGTTACGATTATGTGGTGCAACGAGTGCTTCAATCCGAGTAAGCCCGATACATATTTTGAAGAGGTATGATGAATACAAATCAACGGCATATTAAAGGTGGTATGATAAATGGGAATTAAAACGGATTTTTCTGACGTAAGCTTTAAGAATAACGGAAAATTGAAATTGCTGATAATTGTCGGCACACGCCCCGAGATTATCAGGCTTGCGCAGGTAATTGACAAGAGCCGCAAATATTTTGATTGCATTTTGGCTCACACAGGTCAAAATTACGATTATAATCTTAACGATATTTTCTTTAAGGACTTGAAGCTGGGCTCGCCCGACGTTTATTTGGATGCAGTAGGCAACGATTTGGGCGAAACCGTCGGAAATATCATTAAATGCTCATATAAGCTTATGGCACAGATAAAGCCCGACGCTCTGCTTATTTTGGGCGACACAAACTCTTGCCTTTCGGCTATTTCCGCAAAGAGATTGCACATTCCGATTTTCCATATGGAAGCAGGCAACCGCTGCAAAGACGAGTGCTTGCCCGAGGAGACTAACAGGAGAATTGTCGATATTATTTCAGACGTCAATTTGTGCTATTCCGAGCACGCACGCCGCTATCTTATCGAAGCGGGTCTACCCAAGGAGAGAACCTATGTTACAGGCTCGCCTATGGCAGAGGTGCTCCATAAGAATTTAGAGGAAATCAAAAATTCTGATATTCACGAAAGACTCGGACTTGAAAAGGGCAAGTATATTCTTTTGTCGGCTCACAGAGAGGAAAATCTCGACACCGAAAAGAACTTCCTTTCTCTCTTTAACGCTATAAATAAGACTGCTCAAAAATACGATATGCCTATCCTTTATTCCTGCCATCCGAGAAGCCGCAAAAAGCTTGAGGCAAGCGGATTTGAGCTCGATAAGAGGGTTATCAGGCATGAGCCGCTCGGCTTCCACGATTATAACTGCTTGCAGATGAATGCGTTTGCGGTCATCTCTGACAGCGGTACATTGCCCGAGGAGTCGGCATATTTCGCAAGCGTCGGCTCTCCGTTTCCTGCTGTGTGTATAAGAACCTCAACAGAACGCCCCGAGGCTCTTGACAAGGCTTGCTTTGTGCTTGCGGGCATTGACGAAAAATCACTTTTACAGGCAGTCGAAGTTGCCGTTGAGCTTAACGAAAGCGGCTGCTACGGCGTTCCCGTTCCCGATTATACGGACGAAAATGTCTCTACAAAGATAATAAAAATAGTTCAGTCATATACGGGCGTTGTCAACAAAATGGTTTGGCGCAAGGACTGAAAACAGTAAAAAATTAAGGCAATCTGAAAAACAGATTGCCTTTTTTGTATGTTCGGTGCTACGATATATCGAACATTTTTTTTACTTTTGAAATTTCTTCGCTAAGGCAGGTAAAGCAGTCATATTTTTCATCATCTTCGTGAACACACCAAATTCCGGGTGTACCTATACAAAGATTTTCGTTTATCATAGGATTGCTTTCAGCATATGAAAATATGAGCTTCAGCCATTTTTCAACGTCATTCAGTTCATAGTATTTCTGTCTGCCGTAGCGTACAAATTCACTCCAAGAATTAAATTGTGGGTTAAAGTTATCTTGTAAATTTGCCATCTGACACCTCTGAAATAAAATTATGTTGTATAGCTTCTTCCAAAAGTTTTTCTGTAATACCTCGTTCTAACAACTCGTCTTTTGTATATGTTTCTCCGCCATCGGGGAACAGCATATCAAAAATTGAGAACATATTGTAATCTGATTTGTTTGATAAATTTCTTTTACACATATAAAAAACTCCTTTTGTTTTGAATAAATAAAAGCAATCAGCACAAGACAGTTCTTATACGCTGATTGCTTTTTGATTTTTCTTGCTTAAGCAAGAATGGTGGTGGCTGGGTTCTTGACGTGATTGTCGGCGGTGTTTCCAAGCCCAACAATAATTCGAACTTGTAACGGTTTGCTTTGCATATAATTGTAAGCTCGTTTCCGCTAAAATAAATTGTTCCGCAGGATGTCTGCAAAGTTTCGTGTCCCGTAATAAATACAATGAAATGTTCACCGGGGTGTTTATTGCAGGACATTCTGACTTCAAGAATACCTAAACAATTTGTTTTTAAATCGGATGCGTTTCCTATAAAATTGTCTTTAATGTAAAAATCGACAAGCTTAGCAATAAATGCTTTTTTTAATACGCTCATTGAACAAACCTCCTTTCTAAAAAAATTAAAAATAAGTAATAAAAAAATTACTTATATATATTAAATAGTATTAAGCAAATAAATTGACAGTTTTTTATAAATTGTTGAGTAAATTTAAGCGTAAAAAATAACGCTCCTTTGCAGGAGCGTCGCTTTTAAGAATATTGTATTGTATTAAAATTTGTTCTTTATTTTACCGCCGTGAAAAACAGTCTCGGCATTTTAAGTATCAGCTTGCCGTTTGCCCTTACGGGATAAAGGCTGTTGATATTCTTTTCCAATTCGGCAAGAAATTCAGCCTGTTCATCATCCGCCAATGCGTCGAGATACGGTCGCAGACCGCTGCCCGAGTACCATGACAGAACACCCTTTGCACCGTCAACGGTGTGATAATAGGTCGTTTGCCACATATTAAAGGACGAAGCCTTTTCGCACAGGATGTCATAATACTCTGTGTCGGATAAATTGTAAAAATCTCTTATATCAGCGAGCTTTTTCCACTTTTCTTGCTTTACGACCTTTTTGAGCATTTCGTAAAACGGCGCAGTCTGAACAATCGGTATTTGCACCGCAAGCGTTCCGCCGTCCTTGAGCTTTTCAAATACTGCGTCGAACAGCTCATACTGCCTCGGTATCCACTGAAAGCAGGCGTTAGAGAAAATCAAATCGAATTTTCTGTCAAACTCATAAAGCCCGTCGGGCGCATCGCATTTTTGAAAGCTGATATCAGGATGATCGGCTTTTGCTTTTTTGAGCATACCGTCCGAATAATCCACGCCCGTTATATCGTCGTTCGGAAACTGCGACTTCAGCGCAAATGTGCTGTTTCCGGGTCCGCAGCCTATGTCAAGAGCTCTTTTCGGGTCAAGAGAGGTGAGCCTTGATATTAAGTCAAGCGATGGCTGTGTTCTCTCTTTTTTGAATTTAAGATACTGTGTTGAATTCCAATCCGACATTTTAATCACCATAGGAAAATTTTGAAAGCAATATGATTTGAACAGTGTGCTTTTTTACCGCTTACTCCTTAAAGCTTGAAATCGTCCTCATTAAACTGCTGAAGCTCGGGCGCACGGCGAGGAACTCTTTTCATAATATCATATTTGTATTTCCTGCATTTATAATCCTTTGCGACAATGCCCTTTTTTACGCAAAGCACCGTTTCACCGTCGGGCGAGGGCTTGCCGTGCTGACAGTAGGCGCAGGCAGGGGATATGTTGACTGTGTTAAAAACCGATTTTCTCATTTTTTCACATCCTGTTGCGGATAAATATTTTTCGTGGTATGTTAAATCTAATTATATCACAATATTTCAAAAAATTCAAAGCCTTCTATCGCTTGCGAATTTCTCTTTTTGATTTCCTTTCGTTGTCAAGCTCAAAAATCAAAACAGAGCACATCAAAAGCAGAGCGCAGGCGGTGGGGAGAGATACGGAATATGCCTCAAATGACGGCGTTGACGTATTTGCAAACACCTCAATTTCACACGGAACAAATTTGAGAATTACCGAGCAGATAAGCGCCGATACCGCAGAGCATAACACCCTTGCCGTATAAAACAGCTTTGCCGACAGCCCTGTCCGTGCTACATATGAATAAATTTGACAGTGAACGGACAGACCGCCAAAGGATATTATCGCCGCAAAGGCAGGAACGGGCAGTAAATTTAGCGACATTTTAATTCCGCTTGTAACCTCAAGAATACTCGACAACGCAACCGTATATCCGTTTAACGAGAACGAGCAAATGTATTTAATTAAGCAATTGAAAATTACAATCCAGCTGCAAACGGAAATCATAGCCTTTACGCTGTCGGTAACGGAAAACGAAAACGCTTCAATGGGGTTTTTGAGAATTACGGGCGACTCTTTTTTGTATTCGTAAGCCTTTTCCGTATCAATAAACCTTGTTAAAATCCCGATTACAACAGAGGAAAGAGCAACCGAGCAGTAGAGAATAACACCTGCACGGGTGCTGCCCAAAAGCATTGTTCCGACGGTGCTGATTATAAAGGCAGGTCCTGCGTTAATGCAGAAAAGGTCTAATTTTTGAGCCGCTTTTTGCGATATTTTACCCTCGCACAATAATTCATAGGTCATTTTTGCGCCGATAGGATAACCGCCGATTAGCGACATTAAAATCACGCTTGAGGCGACAGGGGGCAGGCGAAAGAGCTTAACCGTAATTTTTCCGAAAATTTTGCCGAATAAATCGCATATTCCCGATTTTACGATAAATTGTGAAATTATCATAAACGGAAAAAGCGTCGGTATAACGCTATCGACGCACAGAAGCATACCCTCTTTTATCCCCGAGGCGCAGACCTGCGATTTTGAAAAAAGGCAGAAGCACGCACCTAACGGAAAAATTATTAAAATCAGGTTGCCTATACGGGCTTTCATTTTTTCCATATCATCACACTCTCTTTATGGTATCAAATTATATGCTTTGTCATATAGATATATGAGCGAGGTGAGCAAATGAGTTCAGGCGGAAAGAAATCACGAGAAAAGCGAAAAAGCATAGCAGGCGAAAAGCTGAAAACTGCTTTGGATATACCCGAAATACTTACGGCAGAGCTTCCGCACATCGAAGCGGAGGGGAACAGGGAAATATCCGTTGACGGATGCCGTGGAATAATTGAATACACGCAGGATAAGGTGCGATTAAATGCAGGCAAGCTCATTATAACCTTTGTCGGAGACGATATGGAAATTAAGGCTTATTCCGAGATACAAACGGTTATCAGCGGAAATATTTTAAGCGTGGAATTTGAAGGTCAGGGGTGAGGGAATGCTGATAATAAGGCTAATACGGTTTTTATTGGGTTTTGTAACCTTTACCGCTTACGGCGGCTTCCCCGAACGCTTTGTAAACCTCTGTACCATGAATAAAATACCGCTTTGGAATATGAAAAAGAGTAAGGACAGTATAACAGCCGACACAACGGTTAACGGATACAAGTCTATAAAAGCTTCCGCTAAAAATTCGGGCGTTCGTGTGAGGATAACAGAAAAGCACGGACTGCCGTTTTTCATCCACAAAAACAGGCGAAGAATAGGCTTGCTTGCAGGCTTTATGACGGCGATAATTACCGTTTCGTTTTTATCGACAATGATATGGAGCGTGTCGGTTTCGGGCAATAAAACGCTTTCCGACGAGCAAATTTTGGAGGCGTTTGAAACAGTCGGCGTAAAGGTGGGCGCAAGACGTTCGGCGATTTCTCCGTCGGAGGCGGCATATGAGGCTAAACGGCTGTTGCCGAAAATTGCATGGGCGAGCGTAAATATAAAAGGCTCAAGGGTTGAAATTGTCGTAAGCGAATTGAGCGAGGCACCCGAATTTCCCGACAGTACGACGCCCTGCAATATAGTTGCCGCACAGGACGGAACGATTATGGGAATTGAAGCGACGGTCGGGGTTGCCGAGGTACGTTCGGGCGATGCGGTATTAAAAGGCGATTTGCTTATTTCGGGAATTACCGAAAATCTTGACAAGACCTATAATTTGAAATCGGCGAGGGGTAAAGTTCACGCCCGTGTGAAAAACGAAATCAACGCCTCCTGTAACGATGCGCAATTTTCAAGGCTTTCAAAGCTGTCGGAGCAGAATTCGCTGTTTATATTCGGACTTAAAATTCCGCTTGGTATCGGCGTGGGGGAGGATAACGCTTACACCGAAAAAAGCTTTGTGGCAAACGGAGATATGAGCTTGCCTATCGGAAAAATCACAAAAAGAGTTTATTATTCCGAGCCTTGCGAGGCTTTCCCCGACGAGTACAAAAAGGTTTATTCGGCGTACCTTTACGCTTGCTCTTACAGAGCCATGTATTCGGAGAGCGAGCAGATACTTTCCTCGGATTTTTCGTTCGATTTTGTAAACGGAGAGCCGCTGTTCAGCGGAAACTATGAGTGCAAGAAAGAAATAGGCAAAAGACTTGAAATTTTTGTTGAAAAATGATAATACATTGTGGTAAAATATATTAAATATAAATAGATTTTTCAAAAGGTGGTCGTTCGGTGTTCGAGCAGATAATCAATGTTGACAGAATGGAGCACGCCGTCAGCCTTTTCGGCAGCTTTGACGAGAATATCAAGCTTATAGAAAAGGAGTTCGGCGTAAGCGTTATAAACAGAGGCTCGGAGCTTAAAATCACGGGCGAAGCGGAAAACGTCGATAAGGCGTCAAGAGCCGTTAAAGGACTTCTTATGCTTATAAATAAGGGCGAGTCGCTTTCGGATCAAAATGTCCGCTATGTTATATCGCTTGTAAAGGACGACTCCGAGGAAAAGCTTTCCGAGATGACGGGCGATTGCGTTTGCGTTACCTCAAAGGGTAAGCCCGTAAAGCCAAAAACACTCGGTCAGAAAAAATATATCGAGGCGATAAGAAACAACACGATTGTTCTCGGAGCAGGACCTGCCGGCACGGGAAAGACCTATCTTGCGGTTGCGATGGCTGTTACGGCTTTTCGTGCGAAAGAGGTAAACAGAATAATTCTTACAAGACCTGCTGTTGAGGCAGGCGAAAAGCTGGGCTTCCTTCCGGGCGATTTACAGCAAAAGGTAGACCCGTATTTACGACCCTTGTATGACGCTCTTTTTGATATGCTCGGCGCAGAGTCTTTTCAGAAATATCAGGAGAGGGGAAGCATTGAGGTTGCGCCGCTTGCGTATATGCGAGGCAGAACGCTTGACGACAGCTTTATAATTCTTGACGAGGCGCAGAACACTACTAAAGAACAGATGAAAATGTTCTTGACCCGTCTCGGCTTTAATTCAAAGATGGTTGTTACGGGCGACATAACGCAGATTGACCTGCCCGACGGCAAAAAATCGGGACTTAAACAGGCAATGCGGATTTTGAAAAACATTCCCGGTATTGCAATCAATGAATTCACCGAAAAGGATGTTGTAAGGCATAAATTGGTACAGGATATAATCAAGGCTTATGAAAAAAGTGAGGAGAAGAGAAAATGACGGATAAGATTAAAGTAATTATTTCAAACGAACAAAAGGATATTAAAATACCGACGGGTGTGCGTATGCTTGTACGCCGTTGCTGTAATGCCGTGCTTCGTCAGGAGAATTTTGAAGGCTCGGCTGAAATCAGCGTAACCTTTGTAAATAACGAGCAAATTCACAAGCTCAATCTTGAACATAGAAACATAGACAGGGAGACAGACGTTCTTTCATTCCCACTCGGCGAAAACGGTGTTTACGACATAAACCACGACACAGGTGCAAAGATGCTCGGCGATATAGTCATTTCTATTGAAAAGGCTTTTGCTCAGGCTGAGGAATACGGTCATCCGCTTCAGAGGGAAATAGCATTTTTGACGGTACATTCACTTTTGCACCTTTTGGGATATGACCACGAGAACGGCGGACTTGAGGCTGTTCATATGCGTGAGAAGGAAGAGAGCGTTCTCACACAGCTCGGTCTTAAAAGAAACGGAAGCTATTATCTCGACGAGGAATAAGCGATGAAAAGTCTTATAAAGAGCTTCGGCTACGCTTTTTCGGGGATTTTTGAGGCGTTGAGATACGAACGAAATATGCGAATACATTTTGTATGTATGATATATATGTATTCTTTTCTTTTCGTCTATGATTTCTTTGAAATTACAAGAACTCAATTAGCTGTAATTTTCCTTGCAAATATGGCGGTCGTGGCGGCAGAGCTTATAAACACGGCGGTTGAACGGACGGTTGACCTTGCGAGTGAGGAATATACCAATAACGGCAAGATAGCAAAGGACACGGCGGCAGGTGCGGTGCTTGTATGTGCGATTTTTGCGGTGGCAACGGGAATTGCAATACTCGGTCAGCCCGAAGCATTTTCGCAAATGCTCTTATATTACCGTGAAAAGCCCGTTATGCTTGTTATTTTCATACTTTCAATAATCCCTGCAACGGTGTTTATATTCAAGGGCTTCGGTAAGGCTTCAAAGGATAAAAAATAAAGGAAATATTAAATGAACAATACATCAAAAACGGCGTTTATCGCCATAGTCGGCAAGGCAAATGTCGGCAAATCTTCAATTCTTAACAGACTTATAGGCAGCAAAATTGCCATTGTTTCGTCAAAGCCGCAGACTACAAGAACAAGAATAATGGGCGTTTTGACAACTGAGGACAATGTTCAGCTTGTATTTACGGACACTCCCGGTTTTCATAAGCCGAAAAACAAGCTCGGCGAAAAGATGGTGCAGGCTGTAAGCGACAGTATATCGGGCGTTGACTCCTGCCTTTTTGTGGTTGACGCAAACGACGAAAAGCTCAACACGGCAGAGCTTGAGCTTATAAAAAAATTCAAGACGGAAAAAATGACGGTTGTGCTTGCTATCAATAAAATAGATATGCTCAAGGACAAAACCGAGCTTATGAAAAAGCTTGCCGAGCTGTCGGCTCTCTATGATTTCAAAGCGATTGTCCCCGTCAGCGCACAGTCGGGCGACGGACTTGACGCCTTGCTTGACGAGTTAAAAGCGTTGTCGGTCGAGAGCATCCACTTTTTCCCCGACGACACCTTGACGGATCAGCCCGAAAGAGTGCTTGTCGCTGAAATTATCAGGGAAAAAATGCTTCGTCTTTTGGATAAGGAAATTCCTCACGGCACAGCGGTTGCAATCGAAAGAATGAGAGAGCGTGACGACGGCAGTATTATGGACGTCGAAGCGACAATATATTGCGAGCGTGAAAGTCATAAGGGAATTATTATCGGCAAGGGCGGTCAAATGCTCAAAAAAATATCTACATATGCACGTCAGGATATTGAAAACTTCTTTGATATAAAGGTAAATCTTCAATGCTGGGTAAAAGTAAAAGAGGATTGGCGAAACAGAGAAGGAATTATTCACAATTTTGGTTTAGATTAACAGTAATACAGCCGTCTTAAAAGGTTAAGTTAATTATATAAATCTTTTAAGGCGGTATTGTTATGAAAAGCGAGGATTTTTGGTACGTTTTTTCCAAAAGCGGAAAAATTGACGATTATATAAAATATAACGCAATAAAACAGGAAGAGAAAACCGAGGAAGCGAAAAATGAGGTACAACACAAAGGGTCTTATCCTCAGAGAACAGAATATCGGTGAACGGGACAAGCTGGTTACGGTGCTGACGGAGGATATGGGTATCGTAAAGGCTTTCGTCAGAGGGGCGAAGAGCATAAAAAGCAAAAAGCATTCCACCACGGGGCAATTCTGCTATTCGCAGCTTTCCTTTTATTCGGGAAAGGACAGCTACATAATTGACGAGGCGCAGAGTATCGAAATGTTTTTTGAATTGAGAAGCGATATTGAAAAGCTTGCTCTCGCACAGTATTTTGCCGAACTTGCGTGTGAGCTGTCGCCGCAGGACGAGCAGGCTACCGATTATTTGCGCCTTATGCTGAACGCTCTTTATATGCTGGCTCACGACAAAAAGCCTGCACAGCAGCTAAAGGCGATTGTCGAGCTCAGGCTTATGTCGCTTTCGGGTTATGCACCGAGCCTTGTTGCGTGTGAGAGGTGCGGAGAGTTTGAAACGCCTACAATGTATTTTGACGTTGAACACGGACTTCTCTATTGCGAAAACTGTGCCTCGGGAAACGCTCTTTTTCCGCTTCCGCTGCGTATCGTTACGGCAATGCGGCACATTGTTTTCTCAAGCCTTGAAAAGCTTTTCAGCTTCAAAATGACTGATTCCGAATTATCCGAGCTTTCATATATAACCGAAATATACACAAGGGTTAAATCGGACAGAAATTTCAAAACACTTGAATTTTACAATTCTATGAGGACTTTATAAATGCAAAAGGATTACATTTCACTTGAATTACCGAAAATACTTTCTCAGCTTGCAGACCTTACCGCTTGCGAGGACGCAAGGGAGGAGGCGTTGGCGCTTACGCCGTCATACGATATTTTCGAGGCTTCAAGCTTACTTTCAAAGACCGAAGCGGCGCATATTTTAATTGCGAAATTCGGAGCGCCCGGCTTCGGCGGCCTTATGAATATTGACAACTCACTCCGTCGTGCACAGGCAGGCGGCGTGCTTAATATGCGTGAATTACTTGATATTTCACAGGTGCTCAGGGTTATAAGAGGCATACTTTCCTGGCACGATAAGTCGGCAGGTATGAGCACGGCGCTTGACGATTTGTTCAATTCGCTTTATCCGAACAAATTTCTTGAGGATATGATAAACAATGCGATTATCTCCGAAAGTGAGATGTCGGATAACGCTTCGACAGAGCTTAAAACCATACGCAGAAAAATGCGTGCGCAAGAGTCGAGGATAAGAGAACAGCTTGATAAAATGCTGCGTTCTCCCGTTTACCGAAACAGCTTGCAGGATGCTATCGTAACACAGCGAAACGGCAGATTTGTCGTTCCCGTAAAAAGTGAGCATCGCTCACAGGTTGCAGGTATGGTGCACGACACCTCCTCAAGCGGCGCAACGGTGTTTATCGAGCCTGCCGCAGTAGTTGAGGCAAACAATGAAATCAAGGTTTTGCAGAGCAAGGAAAGGGATGAAATCGACAGGATTTTATCAGAACTTTCCGTTGCGGCTTCGGAATTTGCGGACAGCATACTTTTAAGCTATAAGAGTGCGGTCGAGCTCAATTTGATTTTTTCAAAGGCGCAGTTGGGTTATAAAATGAAAGCCACAAAGCCGATAATAAACGACGAGGGCATAATCGAATTGAAAAAAGCACGTCATCCGCTTCTCAATCCGCAAAAGGTTGTCCCCGTTGACATCAGACTCGGCGAGGACTTTGACTCGCTTGTTATTACAGGACCCAACACGGGCGGTAAAACGGTTTCGATTAAAACGCTCGGACTTTTAACGCTTATGGCACAGTGCGGACTTTATATTCCTGCAAACGACAATTCACGTCTTTGCATTTTCAAAAATATTCTTTGCGATATCGGCGAGGAGCAGAGTATTGAGCAGTCGCTTTCCACATTCTCTGCGCATATGACAAAAATCGTATCGATAACCGAAATTGCCGACGAATCATCGCTTATTTTGATAGATGAGCTCGGCGCAGGCACAGACCCCGTTGAGGGTGCGGCACTTGCCGTTTCGGTGCTTGAATATCTTCGCAGAAAAGGTGCGAAAATTGCCGCTACAACCCACTATTCCGAGCTTAAAGAATACGCTTTGAGAACAGATAGGGTCGAAAACGCTTCCTGTGAATTTGACGTTGAAACGTTAAGTCCTACATATAAGCTTTTAATCGGCGTACCGGGTCGCTCAAATGCTTTTGCGATTTCACGGCATTTGAACCTTAACGATGAAATAATCGAAGCGGCTCAGGCACTTATTTCAGAGGAAAACACACGCTTTGAGGATGTTGTTGACAGCCTTGAAAAAACAAGGCTTCAAATGGAGGATGAGCGTCGCAAAACAGAGGAGCTTAAAGCTCAAATCGATAAAATGAAGGACTCTGTTCAGCAAAAGCTTGACGAGGCGCAGAAAAAGAGCGATAAGGAAATCGAAAGAGCGCAGAACGAGGCAAAACGGATTGTCGAAAATGCAAAGCGTGCCGCAAATTCTCTTATGCTTGAAATTGATATGCTTCGCAAGCAGCAGGCTAAGGAGAAAAACGCCGCCGAGATGGCAAGAAAGGCAAAGGCTGCCATGAAGCAGCACCTTAACGCTATCGACGATTTGACGAGCGAGACCTATTATGACGATGACGACGGCGATTATAAGCTCCCGAGACCGTTGAAGGTCGGCGATAATGTCCGCATAACCACTCTCGGCACGGACGGAACGGTTGTCAGCGTTGCAGACTCAAAGGGAAATGTTGAGGTTCAGGCAGGCATAATCAAAACAAAGGTTCCCGAGGATACGCTAAGGCTTTTAGGCGAGAAAAAGAAAAACACCGAGCAGTCGAAACGCCGTACCGTCAGAACGACCGATACCGAGCTTAAAACTCAGAGCGCAAAAACGAGCGTTGATTTAAGAGGTATGGACAGGGAAGAGGCTATTATGGAGCTTGACCGCTTTATTGACAGCATTTTGCGTTCGGGGCTCAATGAATTTACCGTAATTCACGGCAAGGGCACGGGAACGCTTCGAAAGGCTGTTCAAGCTCATTTGAGGAAGCATCCTAATATCAGAACCTATCGCACGGGTGTTTACGGCGAGGGCGAAGAGGGCGTTACGATAGCAGAATTGAAATAACGCTTGCAAATATCGGCGTTTGTGTTAAAATAAGCTTAGATTTATATTGGAGGAAATGCTATGAAGAAATCTATTATTGCCGTTGCGCTTGCACTTGTTGCTATGGCAACGCTTATGACAGCTTGTAAAAAGAACGAGGATTTTAAGGAAAAGCCCAATACCGATAATAAGGTTGAGTATTCGACGGACGAAAACGGAGATTTGTTTATTACAAATGTTAACGGCGAAAAAATACCCGTAACGACCGACAAGGACGGCTATGCGGAGATGTATGAGGACCTTGTTACAAAGACTGCCGCACAGGTAGCAAAGGACAAAGAAAAGGCAGAAGCAGAGACTGCTGCGCCCGCACCTGCTACCGAGCCTGAAACAACCGCAAAAAAGACAGAGGATCAGACAAAGAAGGTTGTTGTCGGAAATGACGACTTAAACAACGGCTCGCATGATGCGGTTATCGATTGGAGATAAATTTCTCTTGACAAATTGATATTTATTTAGTATAATAGCACCCTGTAAAGTAAATGGACTTTACAGGGTGTTGTTGCGAATTATACATTCGGAAGAGGGCATTTTTAATGGC
The DNA here is from genome assembly GCA_934436505.1 of uncultured Eubacteriales bacterium. GTDB lineage: Bacteria > Bacillota > Clostridia > Oscillospirales > Acutalibacteraceae > Fimenecus. Next base: position 160,094 of record CAKSAP010000002.1, read on the forward strand.
TAATAACGTTGAAATAACAATTTTATATGATTTTTACGGCGACGTTCTTACCGAAAAGCAGAGGGATTTTCTCAATTATTACTATAATGACGACCTTTCGCTTTCCGAAATTGCCGAGAATGAGGGTATTACCCGTCAAGGCGTAAGGGATGCTATTAAGCGTGCCGAGGCTCAGCTTTACGAGATGGAAGAAAAGCTTGGCTTTGCTGCTAAGTTTGAGCGTATTACGGAGTGTATGAACGGTATAATCGACTGCGCCGAAAAGATAAATGTTTACAATCTCGAACACGACCTGTCAAGAGAGGTCAACGAAACCGTTGTTAAAATCAAATCTCTGGCATTGTCCGTGGTTGAATAAGAGGTATTGAAATGGCATTTGAAAGTTTATCGGATAAACTCGAATCCGCATTCGGACGGCTTCGCAGTAAGGGAAGTCTTAACGAATCGGACGTTAAAGAGGCTATGCGTGAGGTTCGTCTTGCTTTGCTTGAGGCGGACGTTAACTATAAGGTAGCAAAGGACTTTACTCAAAGGGTAACCGAAAGGGCTATCGGCTCGCAGGTTATGGAAAGCCTTACTCCTGCCCAAATGGTAATTAAAATTGTAAACGAAGAGCTTACCGACCTTATGGGCGGTACACAGACAAGGCTTGCCTATGCTTCTCATCCGCCTACAATCGTTATGATGTGCGGCTTGCAGGGCTCAGGTAAAACAACGCACTGTGCAAAGATAGCTCTCAAGCTTAAAAAGGAAAATCACAGACCGTTGCTTGTAGCCTGCGACGTTTACCGTCCGGCTGCCGTTAAACAGCTTCAGGTTGTCGGCGAGCAGGTCGGAGTTCCCGTGTTTGAAAAGGGACAGGGCGATCCCGTTGAGATTTCAAAGCAGGCTGTGGCTCTCGCTAAGGATCAGGGCTATGACTATGTTATTATAGATACCGCAGGTCGCTTGCATATTGACCGTGAGCTTATGGAGGAATTGCAGAACGTTAAGGCTGCCGTTCATCCTCACGAGATTTTGCTTGTTGTTGACGCAATGACGGGTCAGGACGCAGTTACCGTCGCAAGTACCTTTGACGAGGCGCTCGGAATTGACGGTATGGTGCTTACCAAGATGGACGGCGACACAAGAGGCGGTGCGGCTCTTTCGGCAAGAGCTGTTACGGGTAAGCCGATTAAATTTGTCGGTATGGGCGAAAAGCTTGATGAGCTTGATTATTTCTATCCCGACAGAATGGCTTCGAGAATACTCGGTATGGGCGACGTGCTTTCGCTTATCGAAAAGGCTGAAACGGCACTTGACGAAAAGAAGGCGGCGGAGCTTGAAGCTAAAATCCGCAAAAACAAGTTTGACCTCAACGATTTGCTCGACCAAATGCAGCAGGTTAAGAAAATGGGCTCTATGAAGGACATTCTCTCAATGCTGCCGGGCGTCGGAAGCAAGCTCAAAAACGTCGATATAGACGACGGTCAGCTTGACAGAATACAGGCAATTATTTTCTCAATGACTCCCAAGGAGCGTGCAAATCCCGACATTATTAACCCGTCGAGGAAAAGGAGAATTGCGGCAGGCTGCGGTATGCAGGTTGAGGACGTCAACAGACTTCTCTCACAGTACCGTCAGATGCAGAAGATGATGAAGCAGTTCAACTCAAAGGGCATGAGAAAGAAGCTTTCGAGAATGAATTTCGGAGGCGGACAGGGCGGCTTTGGCGGCTTCCCGATGTAAACTTATCAACTAAGCACTTTAATTTAAGTGGTTGGCATAAAATTATTTATAATATATTTTGGAGGAAAACAAAATGGCAGTAAAAATCAGACTTCGCAGAATGGGCGCAAAGAAGGCTCCCTTCTACCGTGTAATCGTAGCAGATTCAAGAGCACCCCGTGACGGTAAGTGCATCGAGGAAATCGGTACATTTGACCCCATGAAGACTCCTGCAATCGTTAATATCGACGCAGAGAAGGCTCAGCAGTGGATTAAGAATGGCGCTCAGCCCACAGATACTGTTAAGGCTTTGCTTAAGCAGAACGGCATTATTAAATAATCAAGGGGGATCTTTTAGATGAAAGAACTTCTTGAAATTATTGCAAGAGGTCTTGTTGAAAATCCCGATAAGGTCAGCGTTACGGTTGACGAGCCCAACGAGAGAGGTATCATTGTATATCATCTCCACGTTGACGAAAGCGAAATGGGCAGAGTTATCGGTAAGCAGGGCAGAATTGCAAAGGCAATCAGAACCGTTGTTAAGGCACGTGCCGTTAAGGACGGGGAAAAAGTTCAAATTGATATTGACTGATTAAGAGGGGGTACATTATGTACCCCTTAGCTTTTATGGGGGAAATATGCTTAAACCTTATCTTGAGCTCGGGCAGATAGTCGGCACTCACGGTGTAAAGGGCGAAGTTCGTCTTAATCCGTGGTGCGATGCGCCGCAGTTTATCAAAAAATTCAAAACGGTATATTTTGACGAAAACGGAAATGAAAAAATCGCTGTGAAGTCGGCTCGTCCTCACGGCAACATTGTCATACTCTCGCTTGACGGGGTTGACACTATGGAAAAGGCGCAGTCGCTTCGCAATAAGGTCTTGTATATGAAGCGTGAAGATGCGAATTTGCCCGAAAACACTTGGTTTATTGAGGATTTAATAGGCTGTGAGGTCAGACAGACGGGCACCGATAAGGTTTACGGCAAAATTTCCGATATTCAGAAATATCCTGCAAATGACGTCTGGACGGTTAAGTCGGATGACGGCAAGGAAACCCTCATTCCTGCAATCAAAAGCGTGGTTATAAGCACGGATGTAGAAGCAGGCTTCGTTGAGATTGACGCTATAAAAGGACTTTTTGATGACGGGGAGAGCGTTGAAAAATGAAAATAACAATAATGACTCTTTTCCCCGAAATGTGCAATGCAGTGCTTGACGAGAGCATAATCGGCAGGGCGAGGAAAAGCGGAATAATCGAAATTGACACTGTAAATATCAGAGATTTCACACACGATAAGCACAACAGAGTGGACGACGCACCGTACGGCGGCGGAATGGGTATGCTTATGCAAACTCAGCCTATCTATGACTGCTTCGCTTCGCTTTGCTCCGAGGACGGCGAAAAGCCGCACCTTATTTATATGTCGGCACAGGGCAAAACGCTCACTCAAAAGCGTGTTAAGGAGCTTTCGCAGCTTCCGAATATCGCAATTCTGTGCGGTCATTATGAGGGCGTTGACGAGCGTATAATCGAGGAGATAGTTGACGAGGAAATCTCGATAGGGGACTATGTTTTGACGGGCGGAGAGCTTCCTGCGCTCATTCTTTCGGACAGTATCGCAAGGATGATTGACGGAGTTTTGCCGAACGACGAGGCAAAGGAATTGGAAAGTCATTACAGCGGACTTTTGGAATATCCGCAATATACACGTCCTCCCGAGTGGCACGGCAGGAAGGTGCCCGATATACTTTTGTCGGGACACCACGGAAATATCGATAAATGGCGCAGAGAAAAATCCCTTGAACGCACATTGGAACGCAGACCGGATATGCTTAAAAGTGCCGAGCTTACAAAAAAAGACAGGGAATACCTTGCCAAATTAAAAGAGAATAAATAATAAGGCTGAGTGTTTATAAGGCAGTTTTGCTTCAAAACAACATTTTTTCGCACAATAATTCGTTAACCCCCACAGATATGCGTTAGCATTATCTGCGGGGTTTGCCTTTTCTTGCATCAAAAATATATTATTTTGAAGTGCGTTGCAGTTTCGTAGCTATAAAAATCTTTTATGCCGAAGCCGAGAAATGAAGCAAGGCTGTCGCCTTGCGAGGCTTTTTGGCAAAAGCATAATGTGTTTTTATGTGAGAAACCAATACTTCCTTATGAACACTCAGCCAAATTGCACCTCAATCGGTTTTGTACTGTTTTGAGGTGCTTTTAATTTGTAAAAATATCATATTTTTTATTGCCAATAATAATACTACGTGATAAAATAAAAGTGTATGTATAGGAGGTTGAAGCTATGCAAATGACTTTTCGTTGGTTCGGTTCCGAAAAGGACACCGTAACCCTTGAACAAATTAAGCAAATCCCGAATGTTGTCGGCGTTGTTCCTGCTTTGCACAATTTACCTGCGGGCGAAGCGTGGGAGCTTGACGACATAATGAAAATGAAATCAGAAATTGAAAAAGCAGGGCTTACAATGGAATGTATCGAGAGCGTAAACGTTCACGAGGACATTAAAATCGGCTTGCCTACAAGAGACAAATATATCGAAAACTATAAAACAAGCATCCGCAACCTTGCAAAAGCAGGCGTTAAGGTTATATGCTATAATTTTATGCCCGTTTTCGACTGGACAAGAACGGACCTTGCAATGAATATGGGCGACGGCGCAACCTGCCTTTCCTATGACGGAGTGCAGATTGAGGGTAAAAGCCCCGAGCAGATGTTCAAGGACATTGACGATAACTCAAACGGCTATGCAATGCCCGGCTGGGAAACGGAGAGAATGCCCGAAATCAAAGAGCTTTTTGAAAAGTATAAGGGTGTTACTTCGGATGACCTTTGGAACAATCTCAAATATTTTCTTGATGCAATTATGCCCGTGTGTGAGGAATGTGATGTCAAAATGGCTATCCACCCCGACGATCCGCCATGGGATATTTTCGGACTTCCGAGAATTATCAAGGACAGGGAGTCTCTTAAAAAGCTTTTGGAAATTGTACCGTCAAAGTATAACGGACTTACCTTCTGCACGGGCTCACTCGGCGCAAGCTCAAAAAATGACTTGCCCTCTATGATAAGAGAGTTCGGCGACAGAATATATTTTGCACATTTGCGTAATGTAAAGGTTGTAGACAAGCATTTCAACGAAACGGCGCACGAGAGCAATACGGGCTCGCTTGATATGTATGAAATCGTCAAGGCTTTACAGGACGTCGGCTTTGACGGATATATTCGCCCCGACCACGGCAGAATGATATGGGGAGAGGTTGCACGCCCCGGCTACGGCCTTTATGACAGAGCACTCGGCGTCGCTTATCTCAACGGACTTTGGGAAGCTGTAAAAAAGAGTAAGGAGAGAAACTGATATGACACACGAAAATCTTAATGGCAGAGTAGCGGTTGTTACAGGAGGCGGCGGAGTTCTTTGCGGCGATTTTGCAAAGGCACTTGCTCGTCAGGGCGTTAAAGTTGCCGTTCTCGACCTCAACGAAGCGGCGGCTCAAAAAATTGCAGATGAAATAACCGAAAATGGCGGTACGGCAATAGCTGTCGGCTGTAATGTGCTCGAAAAAGAGAGTATGGAGAAGGCAAGGGAAATCGTAAACGAAAAGCTCGGAACCTGCGATATTCTGTTAAACGGCGCAGGCGGTAACAATCCTAAGGGTACAACCACAAAGGAAACGCTTGAAAAAATCGACCTTGTTGAGAAAAATAACGATGTCAAAACCTTCTTCGACCTTGACCCGCAGGGAATTTCATTTGTTTTCAATCTTAACTTCCTCGGAACTCTTATTCCGACTCAGGTGTTCGCACCCGATATGGCTAAAAAGGAAAATACATGTATTGTAATGATAACCTCAATGAACGCTTTCCGTCCGCTTACAAAAATTCCTGCGTATTCGGCGGCAAAGGCGGCTGTTAAAAACTTTACCGAATTTATGGCAGTGCATTTTGCCGAAGTAGGTATCCGTGTAAATTCGATCGCACCTGGCTTTTTCTCGACAAATCAGAACAAGGCTTTGCTTTGGAATGAGGACGGAACACCCACGGCGAGAACAGGCAAAATACTTGCCGCAACTCCGATGAAACGCTTCGGCGAGCCGCAGGAGCTTGAGGGCTCACTTCTTTTCCTCTGCGATGAGGCATATTCGAGCTTTATCACAGGAACGACGATAGCGGTTGACGGCGGCTTTAACGCATATTCGGGCGTTTGATTTTTATTGAAAGGGCGGTTACGTTATGTGGATTTATGTTATAGCAGGCTTGTTTTTACTTGTTGCGATAGTGTTCGTTATTAAATTCTTTGTTGACGGAAACCGTAAAGCGACCGTTCAAAAAGAAAGCTTAGGCGAAAACGGCGATATTACCGTTTCGACAGAAAAAGAAAGACAGGGCTTGCTCGGTAAGAAATCCAAAAAGGATATTATTATCGCTCTGGTGCTTATGGCACTTTGTGAGGCCTGTATTCTTTTGGGTAATTATGTAATAAACGCATAACTGTGAAAGGATATAAATATGGAATTGGCTTTGAGAAAACCCGAGGAATGTACTTTTGACGCAATTTCTTTGGGCGAAATAATGTTAAGACTTGATCCCGGCGACGGAAGAATAAGAACCGCACGTTCATTCAGAGCGTGGGAGGGCGGTGGAGAGTATAACGTCGCAAGAGGACTTCGCCGTTGCTTCGGACTTAAAACCTCGGCTGTTACGGCGCTTGCCGATAATGAGGTCGGCAGACTTGTTGAGGATTTTATGCTTCAAGGCGGAGTTGACACTTCTCTGATTAAATGGGTAAAATATGACGGTATCGGCAGAACTGTCAGAAACGGCTTGAATTTTACCGAAAGAGGCTTCGGCATCAGAGGCGCTGTCGGTGTGTCCGACAGGGGAAATACCGCTGTTTCCAAGCTTAAAGCAGGCGATATTGACTGGGATTATATCTTCGGTACTCTCGGCGTTCGTTGGCTTCATACAGGCGGAATTTTTGCCGCACTTTCGGAAACGACCTCGGAGGTTGTTATCGAAGCGGTTAAAGCAGCTAAAAAATACGGTACGGTTGTGTCCTATGACCTTAACTACCGCCCGTCTCTTTGGAACGACATCGGCGGTAAGGCAAAGGCGCAGGAGGTCAATAAGGAAATTGCGAAATATATCGATGTTATGATTGGCAACGAGGAGGACTTTACCGCTTGCCTCGGCTTCGAAATCGAGGGCAATGATGAAAACCTCAAATCCCTTAACATTGAAGGCTATAAAAAGATGCTCGGCGAGGTTTGCAAGGTATATCCGAACTTCAAGGTAATCGCAACAACGCTTCGTACAGTTAAGACTGCAACCGTAAATGATTGGTCGGCAATTTGCTACGCAGACGGCAAAATTTACAACGGACTTTCCTTGCCGGGACTTGAAATTTACGACAGAGTCGGCGGCGGCGACAGCTTCGCATCGGGTCTTATTTACGGTCTTATGACAACAGGCGATCCGCAAACAGCCGTTAACTACGGTGTCGCACACGGTGCGCTTGCAATGACCACACCCGGCGATACATCTATGGCTTCACTTAAAGAAGTAGAGAAGATAGTGTCCGGTGCCGGTGCGAGAGTAGACAGATAATCCCCCTTTTTCCGTAATACTGCGTTCTGACGACTCGAAATATCGCATATTCCTTCGTCGTCACGCCTTGTCTTACGAAAAAAGCAAGTTTTTCCGCAATATTGTGTTTTGCAACCTTGAAATAGCAGCCATAAGGGTTGACAGGAATTAGTTTTTTTCGTAATATATATAACGTTGCAAAGGTAACGAGTAAATATGGAACAGCGAAAGAATCTTAGGCTCAAAGGATATGATTATTCTAACAGCGGTTTATATTTTATAACTATATGCACATTTGAAAAGAAGTACTCATTGTCGTATATTACTGACCGTAGGGACAGCCCTTGCGGCTGTCCGCAGGTTATTTTGACAAGATTAGGCAAAATTTGTAAAGCTAATTTATTTAATATAGAAAAGCTTTTTAATATTAAAGTTGTAAACTATATTATAATGCCAAATCATATTCATTTGATTATTGAGGTTAAGGAACACAATGCTCGGACAGGGGCGAGCCCTGTCCCTACGGTAAGCGCTATTATTGGAGTTTATAAATCTTTGGTTTATAATAAGTGGCTTGACACTTGTGGAGAAAACAGCCAAATTGTCGGTAAAATATGGGAACGAAGCTTTTATGACCATATTATTCGTGATGATGAAGATTTATATTTTAGGCAAAGATATATTGATGAAAACCCACTTCGTTGGTGCATGAAAAATGAATAAATATTTCAGGAGTTAAATATGGATAAGGAAAAAATACTTACTAAAATTCAGGACTGCGGTATAGTTGCCGTTGTCCGTGCCGAGTCTGTTGACAAGGCTATCAGAATTACAGACGCTTGTCTTGAGGGCGGAGTTGCCGCAATCGAGCTTACCTTTACCGTTCCGCATGCCGATAAGGTTATTGAGGAGCTTGCAAAGCGTTACACTCCCGACGAGATTATTCTCGGTGCAGGCACTGTTCTTGATGCCACAACCGCAAGAATAGCAATGCTTTCGGGTGCACAGTACATTGTAAGTCCTGCTCTTGACTTGGATACATTACATCTTTGCAACCGTTACAGAGTTCCTATGATGCCCGGTATTATGACAGTCAGAGACGGTCTTATCGCTATGGAAAACGGTGCGGATATTCTCAAGGTGTTCCCCGCAGACCTCTTTGGACCGAAGATTATCAAGGATATAAAAGGACCTATCCCGTATGCTAAGATGATGCCCACAGGCGGAGTCAACGCAGATAACGTCGGCGAATGGATAAAAGCAGGCGCAGTTGCCGTAGGTGCAGGCTCGTCGCTTACCGCAGGTGCAAAAACAGGCGATTATAAGCAAATAACCGAAACCGGTAAAAAGTTTGTTGCCAATATCAAGGCGGCAAGAGCCGAGTTGGGTTTATAATACAATAAGAGAAGGTATTTAGAAATGGAAAAAACAGTTTTGGTTGAAACTTCGGCACGTCACGTTCACGTAACGAAGGAGGCTCTCGAGGTTCTTTTCGGCGAAGGCTATGAGCTTACAAAGAAAAAGGATCTTTCACAGCCCGGTCAGTACGCTTGCGAGGAGAGAGTACAGGTAATCGGCGAGAAATCTTCTTTCCCGGCAGTTTCAATTCTCGGACCTGTCAGAAGTGCCTGCCAGGTTGAGATTTCAGCTTCCGATGCTCGTTCAATCGGCGTTAAAGCACCCGTCAGAGAATCTGGCGACATCGCAGGCAGCGGTGCTTGCAAGCTTGTAGGACCTAAGGGCGAGCTTGAGCTTAAAGAGGGCGTTATCGTTGCAAAGCGTCATATACATATGACTCCCGAGGACGCTGAAAAGTACGGTCTTAAGGATAAGCAGGTTGTATCTGTTAAAATTGACTCGGCAGAGCGTTCACTTGTTTTCGGCGACACGGTCGTAAGAGTAAATCCGCAGTATGCGCTTGCAATGCACATTGACACGGACGAGGCAAACGCAGTTCTTGCTCCCGCAGGTGTTATGGGCGTAATTCTTGACTGATTTATTTACAAAATTACGGGATACTCTCAAAAGAGGGTATCCCGTTTTTGCGTGTGAAATATATTTGAAGCACATAAAAGCATAAAGAAAAAACGCTCACCAAACGGTGAGCGTAAGTTCATTCAGCAATTAAGTTAAGCTCTTGTAACCTTACCTGAACGAAGGCAACGAGTGCAAGCATAAACTCTTTTAGGAGAGCCGTTTACGATTGCTCTAACTCTTTTTACATTAGGCTTCCAAGTTCTGTTAGAACGTCTGTGTGAGTGAGAAACTTTAATGCCGAAAGCAACATCTTTTCCGCAGAATTCACATTTTGCCATAGTGCGAGGCACCTCCTTTAATCGATAACAGACAGTATTTTAACAGAATATTTAACTAAATGCAAGCCTTTTTACAAAAAAATATAAAAAATTTGCTCTTTTTTCCTTTTTAGCCGATAAAACAGCGAAATAAACGACGATAGTAAAATATTTTGCCTGAATTTTTATAAAATTATTAAAAAACACTTGCATTTTTACACGGTATCATATATAATTTTAGAAAACGAACATTTGTGCGATTGTGAGGTTGAAATAATGGCACCTAAAAACAGTGTATCAAAAAACGATAATAAAAAGAAAGCTCTTGAAACTGCTCTTTCACAGATTGAGAAAAAATACGGCGAGGGCGCAATTATGCGCTTGGGCGAGGGTAACGCTCTTAATATCGAGGCAATTCCCACAGGCTCAATAGCACTTGATGCCGCAACGGGCATCGGCGGCTTCCCGAAGGGCAGAATTATTGAAATATACGGACCAGAGTCCTCAGGTAAAACCACTCTTGCTCTCCACGCAGTTGCGGAGGCTCAGAGGGCAGGCGGAGAGGCTGCTTTCGTTGACGCAGAGCACGCTCTTGACCCGATTTACGCTCATAATCTCGGCGTTGACGTTGACTCCTTGCTTGTTTCACAGCCCGACGACGGCGAGCAAGCACTTGAAATCGTTGAGCAGCTTGCACGCTCGGGTGCTCTTGACGTGATTGTTGTTGACTCTGTTGCAGCACTTGTTCCGAGGGCTGAAATTGACGGCGAAATGGGCGACAGCCATATGGGCGCACACGCAAGACTTATGTCGCAGGCTATGCGTAAGCTTGCAGGCGTTATTTCAAAATCAAATACAATAATCATTTTCATTAACCAACTTCGTGAAAAAGTCGGCGTTGTTTTCGGAAATCCCGAGACAACAACGGGCGGACGTGCTCTTAAATTCTATGCAAGTATCCGTATGGACGTACGCAGAACGGAATCGCTCAAGGGAACGAACGGCGAATTTATCGGCTCACACACAAAGGTTAAAATTGTTAAAAACAAGGTAGCTCCACCCTTTAAGACGGCTGAATTTGACATTATGTTCGGCGAGGGTATTTCAAGAGAGAGCGAGCTTGTCGATATGGCTGTTTCAATGGATATAATGAAGAAAAGCGGCGCATGGTTCTCCTACGGCGAGACGAGAGTCGGACAGGGCAGGGAGAACACCAAGCAGTACCTCAGAGATAATCCCGAAATTGCTAACGAAATCGAGGCTAAAATCAGAGAGAAGATTGAAGAGTCGAGAAATAAGACCGATGATTTTGACGCAGAGGATGAGGTTATCGCTTATAAGCCTGTCGCTACAACAAAGGATGAAGCAAGGGCAAAAATTGACATTATCGTTGACGACGAATAATTATGGAACTTAGCGTTAAACCGGGAAGAGCGCAGAAGATACATATTTATATCGACGGCGAATACAAAATGACCGTTGACAGTAACTTCTGGTACTCTGAAAAATGGCATAATTTTAACAGTATAGATGAAGAGGAGTTGGCTGAGCTTGAACGCTCGGTCAACTCCCGTCGTGCTTTCTTAAACGGCATGAGCCTGCTTTCCCGCCGTGCCCATTCAAAAAAAGAAATTATAACAAAGCTATCGCAAAAATATCCGAAAGAGGCTGCACAGTCGGCTGCCGACAGGCTTGAGGAGCTTCGGCTTATTGACGATAAAGCCTTTGCCGAGCTTTATGCACAGGAATTGCTTGAACGCAAAAAATACAGCCCCAAAAGAATAGAACAGGAGCTAAAGCAAAAGGGAATCAGCTCGGAAATTGCAAACGAAACTGTAAAATCACTTGACAAAGACGATTTTAATCGTATTATATTATTGTTGAATTCAAAATACCGCAATAAGCTGTCCGACGAAAAAAATATCAAACGGACAATAAACGGCTTGATGAGAATGGGTTATTCCTATTCCGATATAAAAAAGGCGTTGAACGAGGTTGCGGATACGGACAATGACTTGAAAGGCAATGGTAATTACTATGAGTAAAAAAATAGGTATGATTTCACTCGGTTGCCCCAAAAATCAGGTTGACGCCGAAATTATGCTTGCACGTCTTGCTCAAAACGGCTTTGAAATTACAGATGACGTTGACGGCGCAGATGCGGTGATTATAAACACTTGCGGCTTTATCGAGGATGCCAAAAAAGAAGCTATTGAAAATATACTCGATATGGTCGAGCTGAAAAACGAGGGTGTTATCGGTAAAATAATCGTTACGGGTTGCCTTGCGGAGAGGTACAGGGAGGAAATTGCAAAGGAATTTCCCGAGGTTGATGCGGTTGTAGGTATCGGCTCAAACGGCGACATTTGCGAAATATGCAAAAATGCGTTGGAGTCCGACGAAACTATCGAGAGCTTTGCGGACAAAGCCTGCTTGCCGCTGAACGGCGAGAGAATGCTCACAACTCCGTCATATTTTGCTTATCTTAAAATCGCAGAGGGCTGCTCAAACCACTGCACATATTGTGCAATTCCCTCAATCAGAGGCGAATTCCGTTCAAGACAGCCGGAGGATATAATCAAAGAGGCTCAGGACCTTGTGCGTTCAGGCGTAAAGGAAATTGTCGTTGTCGCACAGGACACAACGAGGTACGGCGAGGACTTGTACGGAAAATCCGCATTGCCCGCACTTTTGACCTCACTTGCCAAAATCGAGGGCTTGGAGTGGATAAGAGTTCTCTACTGCTATCCCGAGAGGATTACCGACGAGCTTATCGACGCTGTTGCGAATAACGATAAAATAGTTAAATATTTTGACATTCCGATTCAGCACGCAAGCGCACCCGTTCTCAAACGTATGAACCGTGTGGGCGATATGGACAGCTTGCTTTCTCTTGTTGAAAAAATAAGGGCGAAAATCCCCGATGTTGTATTGAGGACAACTCTCATTACAGGCTTCCCCGGTGAAACGGAGGAGGATTTTGAAACGCTGTCGGAATTTGTCGAAAAAGCACAGTTTGACAGACTCGGATGCTTCGCTTACTCGGCGGAGGAGGGAACACCTGCGGCAAGGCTTCCCGACCAAATTGACGAGGACGTTAAGAAAGAGCGTGGAGAAGCGATAATGGAGCAGCAGTTCCGTATCTTTGAAAAGCTCAACGAGCAGAATATCGGCAAGGTATTGCGCACGGTTGTCGAGGGCTATGACGCTTACACCGACACCTATTACGGCAGAACATGGCGTGACGCACCTGAAATTGACGGAACTGTCAACTTTACCTGCGGCTACGAATTAAACGAGGGCGATTTTGTGGATGTTGAGATAATGGGTATAAACGAATATGATTTAATCGGAGAAGTAGTATGAAATTAAACACACCCAACAAGCTCACGATAGCTCGAATGATTATTACTCCCATTTACCTTGCGGTAATTCTTTGGGAGGGCTTACCCCACAGATTTTTAATCGCAACGCTGATATTTTCCGTAGCGGCGATAACCGACGCCATAGACGGTAAGCTTGCACGAAAAAACGGCGAGATAACCAACTTCGGAAAGCTTCTTGACCCGATAGCGGATAAGGTGCTGACAACCTCGGCACTGCTTGCTTTAATGGAAATGGGACTTTGCAACATTTGGATTGTAATGATAGTCCTCACAAGGGAGTTTGCCATTGCGTCAATAAGGATGATAGCCGCTTCAAACGGAACTGTTATACCTGCAAATATCTGGGGCAAGCTCAAAACGGTCAGCCAAATGACATTTACGATTGTCATAATGCTGCTTTGCGAGGTTGACTATATAATCAACGACGTTTTACATTCAAATTGCCTTGAAAAATTGCCTGCTTGGCTCACTCTTTCCAATGTTTCCAACGGACTTTTGTGGATAACTGCGGTACTTACGGTAATTTCAGGCATAATATATATAAAAGACAGTAAAAATTCGATTGATTATTCAAAATAAGTGTGGTACAATATATTTGTAAAAATGCTGTGATTAAGAAGAGTAGTATTTTTCTATGCTTTTAGAGAGAGGGCGTCATCGGCTGAAAGCGCCTTTAAGACGGAAATTTACGAAGTGCGCTTATGAGCAGGCGAAGGGAATTTCAGTATCTTCGCACGCAGTGGTGCGTTAAAGCCTTTTGAGCTACAAATCGAAGTGGAACCGCGAATTTTTCGCCTTCGGAGTCGTAAGACTTTGAAGGCGTTTTTTTATTTTTTATCGGAGGTGTTTTGATGTTCAAACAGTTAAAAGAGGACATCGCAACCGTCAAGGACAGGGATCCTGCCGCAAAGTCAAACGCTGAAATCTTATTTTTATATCCCGGGCTGAAGGCTATAAGGATGCACCGCAAGGCGCATTGGTTTTGGACGCATAATCATAAGTTTATAGCAAGGGCAATATCTCAACGGGCGGTCAGAAAGACAGGAATTGAAATCCATCCTGCCGCAAAAATAGGTAAAAGATTTTTCATCGACCACGGAACAGGCGTGGTAATCGGAGAGACTACCGAAATCGGCGACGACGTTACACTCTATCAGGGCGTAACGCTCGGCGGAACGGGTAAAGATGTGGGAAAAAGGCATCCCACAATCGGCAACGGCGTTATGATAGGCGCAGGTGCAAAGGTTTTAGGACCGTTTAAGGTCGGAGACAATTCAAATATTGCCGCAGGTGCGGTGGTGCTCGACGAAATACCAGAAAACTGTACGGCCGTCGGCGTTCCGGCAAGGATTGTCAAGCAGTACGGAAAACGAGTTGACAAGCTTGACCACATTCATATTCCCGATCCCGTGTCGCAGGAGCTTTGCAGAATGTCGGTTAAGATAGATAAATTACAAAAAGAGCTTGAGGAAGAAAGGAAGAAGCATAATGAGGATATATAACACGCTTACAAGAAGAAAAGAGGAGCTTAAAACCATCACGGACGGCGAGGTTAAAATTTACGCTTGCGGTCCTACGGTTTACAACTATATTCATATCGGAAATTCAAGACCGCTTTGCGTTTTTGACACGCTTCGCCGTTATCTTGAATACAGAGGCTACAAGGTTAATTTTGTTCAGAATTTCACCGATATTGACGACAAAATAATCAAAAAGGCGATTGAGGAAAATTCGGATTACAAGACTGTTTCGGAGAAATACATCAAGGAGTTCTGGACGGATGCAAAGGGACTTAATTTCCGTGAGGCTACCGTTCATCCGAAGGCTACCGAAAATATCGACGAGATTATAAATATCATCACAACTCTTGTTGAAAAGGGCTATGCTTATCCCGTTGAAAACGGCGACGTTTATTTCAGCCCCAAGAAATTCTCAGACTACGGCAAGCTTTCGCATCAGCCACTTGAGGAGCTTGAGGCAGGCGCAAGAATTAACATCGGCGAGCTCAAAAGAGAGCCTATGGACTTCGCACTTTGGAAGGGTGCAAAGCCCGGCGAGCCCTATTGGGAGTCTCCGTGGGGCAAGGGCAGACCCGGTTGGCATATCGAGTGCTCTGCAATGGTTCATCGCTTCCTCGGAAATACGATTGATATTCACTGCGGCGGTCAGGATCTTATCTTCCCGCACCACGAAAATGAAATCGCACAGTCCGAGTGCTGCAACGGCGTTCCGTTCTCGCATTATTGGATGCACAACGGATATATCAATGTTGATAACGTTAAAATGTCAAAATCTCTCGGCAATTTCTTTACTGTCCGTGATGTAGCGGAAAAATACGGCTATGAGCCTATCCGTTACCTTATGATTTCATCGCAGTACAGAAGTCCGATAAATTACAGCGTCGATATAATCGAGCAGTGCAAGGCTTCGCTTCAGAGACTTTACACCTGCCGCAATAACCTTGATTTCGCATTGGAGAATGCAACGGATACCGTTCCCGAAAATGCACAGGAAATCAAAAAGCAGCTCGATTCAAGACGTGAGCAGTTTATTGAGGCAATGGACGACGACCTCAACACAGCAGACGGTATTTCGGCTGTATTTGAACTTGTTAAGGATATAAACGTCAATGTAATTGACTCTAAATCGGCTGAGCTTATCAAGTATGCCATTGATTTGTTTGATGAATTGACAAATGTTCTCGGACTCGTTTATAATAGAGATACAGGAAGCCTTGACGAAGAGGTTGAAAAGCTTATCGAAGCTCGCCAGAACGCTCGAAAGGAGAAAAATTGGGCTGAAGCGGACAGAATAAGAGATGAACTCAAAGCGCAGGGCATTGTACTCGAGGACACTCCGCAGGGCGTGAAGTGGCACAGGGAATAAGGAGGAAAAATATGGGTGTATTAAACAGATCGGCAATTAAGTATGAGGCTAAAAATTTCATTTCTACCGACACAAGATGGTTGAAAATGTTCTTTGCGGCAATCATCATTTATATCTTGAATAACGGTATCAGCATTTATTACAATGTGAGAAGCATCTTTTCCGACGGCTTTACTTATTTTGACGATTACTATTCTCAGGGCTCTGATAGCAGCATCGGAATCGGCAGCGTAAGCGGTGTAATCAGCATCATTCTTTTGCCGTTTATCGTTTCTCTTGCAGGGTATTATCTCAATCACATCAGGGGCTTTAACCCCGAGTGGAAGTCTATATACAAAGAGGGCTTCGACAGGTTCGGAAAATACCTTTCGACTATGATTGTTACAAATATTATTATCGGACTTTGGTCATTGCTCTTTGTTATTCCGGGCGTAATTAAGGGGTATGCATACTCGCAGGTAAAGTACATTCTCCACGACAACCCCAATCTCAACTCACAGGACGCAAGAAGAATGAGCGATATTATGACAAAGGGTTATAAATCCGACTTGTTCGTGCTTGATTTGAGCTTCTTTGCTTGGTACTTGCTTGTTGCGTGCACCGCAGGAATTGCGATTATATATGTTACACCCTATGTTGAAACAACAAAGGCTATGTACTACGAAAACCTTAAAAAGCACGCTATTGACTCGGGTCTTATATCGCCCGACTCTTTCGGAATTATTCCTGTTATGCCGAATATGAATTTTGACCGCAATCCTATGGATTACAACGGCTTTTCATACGGCTCGGACGGTATGAGCGTTGACTTTACCGTTGAGAACGAAAAGGCTCCCGAAACGAAAGACGACAACGACGGCGACAAATTTAATTTCTAATTTTTTTGAAAAAAGTGTTGACAAGTGTTTTTACTTGTGCTATCTTATAGAAAACAACACAAAACCTACGATTAAGAGTAGTAACCTTTTACAGAAGCTCAAAGAGAGTTGCCGACAGTGAGATGGCAGCAGTGAAATTTAAGGCGAATGGACTTATGAGGGCGGTCGAAAGCGTTTTCGCAAGTAGTAACCGACGGGGTGTACCCGTTACAGTACAGCTCATATATTTCAGTATGAGGCAGAGCGGGCGAATTTATTTCGTCAACTTGGGTGGTACCGCAGGTATTTATATCCTGTCCCAATTATTGGGACAGGATTTTTTATTTTTATTTGGAGTGATTTTATGATAATTTTAACAAGACGATGGCGATGGCGACAGTAAAATTAAAACCCGAAAATCATCAAAGCATTTTATAAAATTAAGGAGCTAATCACCATGAAAAAAATTACAAAAGCATTATCAATATTACTCGTATTCGCACTTGTTTTAGGCTTTGCGGCTTGCGCAAACGGCAAAAATTCAGACAACAACGCATCAAAGACTTATAAAATCGGCATTTGCAACTATGTCGATGACGCATCACTCAATCAGATTTATGAAAATATCGAAGCACAGTTAAAGGTAATCGAGCAGGAAAAGGGCGTTAAGTTCAATATCCTTTACGACAACTGCAACGCCGATTCAAACGTTCTCGCTCAGATTATTTCAAACTTCAAGGCTGAAAACGTTGACCTTATGGTCGGTATCGCAACACCCGTAGCAATCGCAATGCAGGCGGCAACAACAGATATTCCGATTGTTTTCTCGGCAGTTTCCGATCCCGTCGGCGCAGGACTTGTAAATTCACTTGATAACCCCGGCGCAAACATCACAGGCACCTCGGATTACCTCAATACAGAGGCAATTATGAATCTTATCCTTGCAAACAACCCCGAAACAAAAACAGTAGGTCTCCTTTACGATATGGGTCAGGATTCCTCAAAAACACCGATTGAAGAGGCAAAGAAATTCCTCGACAAAAAGGGTATTAAATATGTTGAACGCACAGGAACAACCATTGCAGAGGTTCAGCAGGCAGCTCAGGCTCTTGTAAACGATAAGGTTGACGCAGTATTCACACCTACCGACAATACAATTATGAAATCAGAGCTTTCAATTTACGAAACCTTTGCAGCGGCTAAAATCCCGCACTTCACAGGCGCAGATTCATTTGCACTTAACGGCGCATTCCTCGGCTACGGCGTTGATTATATCAAGCTTGGCGTTGAAACAGCAAAGATGATTGCAAATATTCTTGTTGACGGTGCAGACACGGCAACTCTTCCCGTAACTGTATTTGATAACGGCACGGCAACAATCAACACCGATATATGCAAGGAGCTTGGATACGATTACAACACACTTGAAACAACCTTCAAGCCCTATTGCACAAAAATTCAGAGCATAACAACCGCAGAGAGCTTTACCTCGGCGGCAGAATAAACAGGAGACTTAACAAATTATGAGCTTAGTATCAGCCACAGCATTATTACAAACAGCATTTGAATTGGGACTTATCAGCTCCCTTACGGTGCTTGCACTGTTTTTGAGCTATTCAATGCTTAATGTCTGCGACTTATCAACTGACGGATGCTTCACACTCGGAGCGTCCGTCGGCGCAGTTGTCGCAATATCGGGACACCCGTATCTTTCAATCGCAGCGGCAATGCTCGCAGGTATCGCATCGGGCTTCATAACCGCCATTTTGCAGACGAAAATGGGCGTTGACAGCCTGCTTGCGGGAATTATCGTCAACACGGCATTGTATTCGATAAACATAGCGGCTATGGGCAATTCGTCATTGCTTAATATGAATAAAACCGAAACCGTTTTTACAAAAATGAAAACGCTTATTGCAGGCACCTTCCTCGAAAAGCAGTCGGTGCTTATTGTCTCGCTGATAGCGGTGGTGCTTGTGATTTTGTTCTTGTCGCTTTTCCTGAAAACAAAGCTGGGACTTGCAATTCGTGCGACGGGTAACAATCCCGATATGGTTCGTTCTTCGTCAATAAACCCTGCGTTTACAACGATTATCGGACTTTGCGTTTCAAACGCTTTCACGGGACTTTCGGGCTGCTTGCTTGCACAGTCTCAAAAGTCGGTAAACATTGATATAGGTACGGGTATGGTAACAGTTGCCCTCGCTTCGCTTCTTATCGGCGGCGTGTTTATGCGTAAAGGTAAGATTACCGCAAAGGCGATAGGCGTGGTTATCGGAGCTATCGTGTTCCGCCTTGTTTATACCGTTGCGCTTCGCTTCAATATGCCTGCTTCAATGCTCAAACTGGTATCCTCGGTAATTGTTATAATCGCAATTTCAGGACCTTATCTCAAGAGTAAATATCCCGAATTTAAGAGAAGATTAGACCACAACAAAGCAAGGAGGGCGGCATAATGCTTGAAATAACAAACATTACAAAGACCTTCAATCCCGATACCGTCAACGCAAAGCTCGCTCTCGACAACCTTTCTTTGAGTGTTAAGGACGGCGACTTCATTTCGATTATCGGTGCAAACGGCGCAGGCAAATCAACGCTTTTTAACGCTATCGCAGGCGATTTTATAACCGATACGGGCAGTATCGTTCTTGACGGAGAGGATATAACCTTAACCCCCTCGCACAAAAGGGCAAAGGTTATCGGACGTCTTTTCCAAGACCCTATGCGTGGCAGCGCACCCGGAATGAGCATTGAGGAAAATCTTGCTCTTGCGGCAGGCAAGGGCGGTTGGTTGAGCAAAATCAATAAAAAGGATAAAGAGGAATTCCGTCAAAGGCTCTCTCTTTTGAATATGGGACTTGAGGACAGAATGCAGCAGCCCGTAGGTCTTTTGTCGGGCGGTCAGAGGCAGGCGTTGACGCTTATGATGGCTACATACACTCCGCCGAAGCTGTTGCTGCTTGATGAGCACACAGCGGCTCTTGACCCCTCAACTGCCGAAAAGGTGCTTGAGCTTACGACAAAAATCGTAGAGGAAAACCACCTCACTTGCCTTATGATTACGCATAATATGCAGTCGGCTCTCGACCTCGGAAACAGAACGGTTATGATGGATAAGGGAACTGTTATTTTTGACGTTGAGGGCGAGGAGAGAGCAAAGCTCGGCGTTTCAGATTTGCTTGAACAGTTTAAGCTCTCAGCCGGTAAGGCTCTTGACAATGACAGAATGTTGTTGACTTGATACAATATAATATTTTACATAAAAAGCTCGTTATTGGCTGAGTGCCAATAACGGGCTTTTATCATATTTACCCTTAGAAAAGCATATTCTTTATCGGGTGATAATATGGAATATGAATTAAGGGAATACGAAGCGGATTACCGTGATTTACGCAGAGATCGCAGCAGGTCGAGAGCCGCAGCACAGGACGAACAGCCGAAAAAGGTCAGCGACTTGATGACCTCTGTTATTATAACGCAAATGGTCGTGTTTTCATTGGTGTTGCTTCTCTTTTTTGCCTTTTATAAGACCGAGAGCAAGACCTTTATCGCTATAAACGAGTTCTATAATTCGATAATGCAAAAGGATTTGACGGCAAAGGACTTGGCGGACTGTGTTCGTTCGGTAATTGCCTTTGTTTCGGAGCCTAACAACCGTGCACCCGAGGAAACAGCCGTCGAGGAGGAGCTGACGGGCGCAGGCGGCGAAGATTTAATGTATGTTGACGGAACAACCGCCTCATTTTCGCCTGTGTTTTTCAGCAAGCCGATGGTAAAGCCCGTTGAATATACAAGAATTACATCACGTTTCGGCTACAGAATGAACCCCGTTACAAATAAATACGGCTTCCATTCGGGCGTTGACCTTGCCGCAAAATCGGGAACGCCGATAAAAGCCGCTTTTGACGGAAAAATTGTAAAGGCTTCCTATTCCGATATAAGAGGTAACTACATTTTTCTTGAATCAGAGGGAAATATCACGACGGTTTACTGTCATTGCTCGGAGCTGATAGCCGAGGAGGGCGCAAACGTCAGAGCAGGGGAGATTATCGCTAAAGTCGGCTCGACGGGACAGGCGACAGGTCCGCATTTGCACTTTGAAATCCGTATCGGCTCGGTGCGACATAATCCGCTGTGGGTGCTTGAGAGCTGATGCGTTTTTCCGTAAGAGGCGTAAGCGTTAAAATTGATTTTCTGTTTGCGGCTTGCGTAACCTTTTTAATGAGCTTTAATATCAATGACGAGATACGCTATGCAATTTTGTTTTCAATTTTGCACGAAACGGGTCATCTTTTGGCGATTGCTTTATGCGGAGAAAAGCCCGATACCGTGCGTTTTGGCATTTTCGGAATGACGATAATCAGAAAAAACGACATAACGCAAGACTATAAAAAAGAGTTCATCACGGCTGTAAGCGGACCGATGATGAACTTTTTTCTTCTTTTTGTGTTTGCGCTCTTATATGCTTTTTACAGCAAGGATATTTTTCTTAAAATGGCGGCAATAAATCTGATAATCGGTCTTTTTAACATAATGCCCGTGTTTTCTCTCGACGGCGGCAGAGCTCTTGAAAGTTTGCTTCTTTCTAAAATTTCCGCTGAAAAAAGCGAAAAAATCATAACTGCGGTGTCTGTTGTTTTTCTCGTTCCTATGACCTTTTTCGGATTTTACATACTTATTAAAAGCGGTTATAATTTCACCTTTTTGGCAATAAGTATATATTTATCGGTAATGCTTTTTATAAAAAATTCAAAATGAAAGCCTCCGTTTATAAAACAGAGGCTTCGGTTATGCTTTGTGCATATTTTCAAATTTTTTGATGTATTCGGCGCTTTGCTTTAAGAATTGCTGTGTGTCAAAGGCATCGTTTTTAAGGCTGTTTTGAATTATAATTCCGTCGGAAACCGTCAAAATCAGCCAAGTGAAATAGTCGGCGGATACCCTGTCGGTTCGTTCGGCTATTTTAGAAGAAATGAGCTTTTGGAATTCATCGTAGCGGTGGATAAGCTTTGCTCTGATTTCCTCGTCTCCGAGTAAAGCGGCATCGAACAAATGAAGCCTCAGGCCTGAGTAAGCGATATTCCTTTCAATAACATAGTTGACAAGACGGTGAGGGGAGGTATCCTTCTCCTTGTTTTCCGTCCACTGTATCAGCTCGTCCCATTGGCGTGAAAGATAGCGGTCTGTAACGGCGAAAAGGATTTCGTTCTTGCTTTTATAATAATAATACAGCGTGCCTTTGGAGATGTTCGCCTTTTCGGCTATCTTTGCGAGAGTTACCTCGGAAAAGCTGTTTTCTTTCAAAAGCTCCTCCGCTGTATCGAGAATAATTTCATTGATGTTTTCGGGTCTTTGTGCTGCCATAATATCTCTCCACTAAAAATATTGCCTAAAGTATAACACGAATATTGAACAATGTCCACAAAAAAATCGGACAAAAGCGATTTTTTTAGTTAAAAGTATTGACAAACACTTTTTACAGACTTATACTTAATCTATTCAGTCGGTCATTTAACCGACATATTTTTTAAGTGCAGTCGGGCGTTCGACCGACTGTGAAGATGATAAAAGAGGCTTGAATTATGAGTATATCATCAATTAACAAAAGACTGAAAAAAGAATTCGGCGGAAGATTTAACGCAACGCTGGAGAACGGCTCTGTATTTGTGCGTGGTAAGAGTTCCGATTGGAGCGAGATTATCTCTGCTTGTCAGGCGGCGGCAAAGAAGTACAGCACAACTCACGTCGTAAATGATATTGTTTATACGGGAGAACAGCCTGCTCCGACACGTATTCCGTCAGTTAAGGACGACTCTTTGGAGGGCAGAAGCCCCGATGTTCTTGTTATCGGCGGCGGTATTTCAGGTGCTTCGATTGCAAGAGAGCTCACGAAGTGGAAGCTTGACGTTTTGCTTGTCGATAAGGAAGCAGACCTTGCTCTTCAGGCTTCGGGCAGAAATGACGGCGAGGTGCATCCGGGTATCGACCTCGGAAAAGGCTCTCTCAAGCATAAATATATCCGCCGTGCAAACCATATGTACGCAGATGTTTGCCGTGAGCTTGACGTTCCGTTTAAGCAGGTCGGACAATATGTTCTTTTCCGCAATTCAGCTTTCAAGCCGCTTGTCGCACTTTATGTTTTCTGGAGAAAATATCATGACGGCATTGAGGACACAAGGCTGATTTCGGGCGAGGAACTTATGCGCCGTGAGCCGAAGCTTACTCATGACACAAAATTTGCAATGTATAACCCGAGCGCAGGCTGCGTTTGCCCGTACGGACTTACAATAGCCTATGCCGAAAACGCAGTGCAGAACGGTGCTCAGGTAAGCCTTGATACAGCCGTTCTTTCAATGGACGTATCGGCTCATCAAATTATAAACGTTACCACCAACAGAGGTGTTATCCATCCGAAAATCGTTATCAATGCGGCAGGCGTTTTCGCCGAGGACATTGCCGCTATGGCTGATGACAGATTTTTCTCGATTCATCCACGCCGTGGCACAAACTCGATTCTCGACCAAAAAGCAGGCGCATATATGCATTCGGTCGCTTCCATAAAGGATATAAGCGTTCACGGAAAAACTCATTCAAAGGGCGGCGGTATATTGCATACCGTGCATGACAACCTTCTTATAGGTCCTGATGCAGTTGAGACGGTTGAAAAGGAAAACACCGAAACCCGTGCAGAGAGCATTAAAACTGTATTTGATAAGCAGACGCAGACAATGCCCGAGATTTCACAGCGTGATATTATTACATATTTCACGGGCGTTCGTGCTCCTACATTCGAGGAGGACTTTATCCTTGAAGCAGGCAGAAACACAAGGAACTTGATCCACGTTGCAGGTATTCAGTCGCCCGGACTTACGACAGCTCCCGCAGTTGCTGTTGATATGGCAGAGCTTGCGGTTGATATGCTCGGCAAGTCAAAGACTGTTGAAAAGAATAACAATTATAATCCTATCCGCAAGGGAGTTCCCGTTTTGCGTGAAATGGACGACGAAACAAGAGAAAAAATGATAGCGGAGAATCCCGACTACGGCGAAATTATTTGCCGCTGTGAGCAAATCAGTAAG
The DNA here is from genome assembly GCA_934436505.1 of uncultured Eubacteriales bacterium. Lineage (GTDB taxonomy): Bacteria > Bacillota > Clostridia > Oscillospirales > Acutalibacteraceae > Fimenecus. The sequence goes on from CAKSAP010000002.1 coordinate 183,907, forward strand.
GGCGAGATTCTCGACGCATTGAAATCTCCGATATGCGTTCCGACGGTTGACGGAATTAAAAAGCGTATCAGACCCGGAATGGGACGCTGTCAGGGAGGCTTCTGTTCACCGCTTGTTACAAAGATAATTGCCGAATTCCTCGGCGTTCCGCTTTCGGAGGTTAGAAAATCTTCGGCGGAATCGGTTATCACTTACGGTGAAACAAAGGTTAACGAAGGAGGCGAAAAGTGATGACGACGGGAAACTATGATGTGCTTGTTGTCGGCGGCGGTCCTGCCGGTCTTGCGGCAGCAATCAGCGCACATGACAACGGAGCAAAGGTTCTCCTTCTTGAAAGAGAGGCAAGGCTTGGCGGTATCCTCAAGCAGTGTATTCATGACGGCTTCGGACTTCATCACTTCGGCGAACAGCTTTCGGGACCCGAATATGCAGAGCGTTTTGAGGACGAACTCTACAAACGCAATATTGAATACAGCACCTTGACATTTGTTACTAAAATAGATAAAAATGCCGACGGAAGCTTTTCGGTACACACGGTAGGCAGAAGCGGTGTTTCGGTCTTTACGACAAAGGCGCTTGTTTTGGCAACAGGATGCCGTGAGCGTACCGCAAAGCAGGTGTTTATTCACGGCACACGTCCGGCAGGCGTTTTCACAGCAGGAACAGCACAGCATTTTACCAATCTTCTCGGACTTATGCCTGCGAAGAAATGTGTAATTCTCGGCTCGGGCGACATCGGTCTTATTATGGCTCGCCGTTTGACCCTTGAGGGGGCAAAGGTTCTCGGTGTGTATGAGGCTAAGCCAACGCCGTCAGGACTTACAAGAAACCTTCATCAATGCTTGCACGATTACGATATTCCGCTTCATCTTTCGCATACCGTAACCCGTGTGTTCGGTGTTGACAGACTCGAAGCGGTTGAAATTTCAAAGGTTGACGAAAAAATGGTGCCCATTCCCGGAACTCAAACCCGTGTTGAATGTGATACGCTTATTTTGTCGGTCGGTCTTATTCCCGAAAATGAGCTTGCAGAGTCAATCGGCGTACAGCTTGACCCACGCACAAAAGGTCCTGTATGCGACGGACAGTGTATGACAAGCACAGACGGTGTGTTCAGCTGCGGTAACGCACTTCACGTCAACGATTTGGTTGACTATGTTTCGCAGAATGCCGAGCAGGCTGGTAAATCCGCCGCACAGTATTCTAAAAAGGCAAGAAAATTGATTGAGGTAACACCCGGCGACGGACTTCTTTATGTTGTACCGCAAAGGCTTAATCTCAATGAGGATAACAGCAAAACAGACTTATATTTCCGTGTTCGTGAGGAGGAAAACAACTGCGTTCTCCATATTCTTGCAGACGGCAAGGAAATACTTAAAAAACGCTATGCATTTATGCGACCGCCCGAAATGGAAAATCTAACGATTGATTTTGACGGCTGCGAATTAAACGAAAACAGCCGAGTAGAGCTTCGGTTGGAAAGACTCGGTAAAGGAGACGGTGTAAAATGATAAAAGAATTAGTTTGCATCGTTTGTCCCCGTTCTTGCAGAATGACGATTACATCAGAGGGCGACGAGCTTGTTGTAACCGGCAACACCTGCAAAAGGGGCAAAGAATTTGCTATAAACGAGATGACCGATCCCCGCCGTACCGTTTGCACGACAGTACGAACAAGCTTCCCTTCGGTGCCTGTTTTGCCCGTTCGTGTATCGGGGGCTATACCGAAGAACAAAATCTTTGATTTAATGCATGAGGTCAATCGAATTACCGTCTCAAAGCGAATCGGACGTGAAGATGTTGTTGTACCTAATATTCTTGATCTCGGTGTGGATTTGATTGCCACAAGCAACATCCTAAAAGACGAGAATAACGAAACCTGACGGAGAATTAGGGGGGAATATTTTAATGGAACAGTCACTTGTGCTGACCTTTGATGTCGGTACACAGAGTGCTCGATGTTTACTTGTCAATGAAAGCGGAGGCTTTGAGGATAAGGAGCAGAAAAAATATAAGGTTCCTTATTTGTCAAAGCAGCCCGGCTGGGCGGAACAAACTCCGGATTTTTACTTTAATATAATCGCCGAAATGTCAAAAAAGGTTATCGAAAGAAACCCCGATAAGCTTGACCGCATAACAGCCGTATGCCTTACCTGTATTCGTGACACGGTGCTTTGCCTCGATAAGGACAAACGCCCGTTGCGTGACATAATATTATGGCTCGATGACAGAGAGGCAAAGGTTGACGGGCAAATACCTGCATATAAGCGAGCGATTTTCTCATTTGTCGGTATGGAGGAGTCGGTAGATATGATCTACCGTGCTTCGACGGGCAACTGGATTATGCAAAATGAGCCTGAGATATGGGCTAAAACGGATAAATACGTTATGCTTCCGTCATATCTCAACTATCTTTTAACGGGAGAACTAAAGGATTCGGCGGCTAATATGATAGGTCATGTGCCGTTCGATTACAAAAACCGCCGTTGGATGAAGCCGAGCGCACTTACACGCTGCGTATGCAATGTTCCGACAGAGAAGCTTTGCGAGCTTGTCCCGTCGGGCGAGGTTATCGGAAAAATCACAAAGGAAGCGTCCGAAAAAACGGGAATTCCCGAGGGCTTACCGCTTATCGCAACAGGCTCTGACAAGGGCTGCGAGACTATCGGTATGTCGGTGGTAAAATCAAATCAAGCCGCAATTTCATTCGGCACGACCTCAACCTTACAGATGGCGGTCAAGAAGTATTTTGAGCCGCAGCCGTATATGCCGGCTTATCCGGCAGTTCCGAATGATATGTATAATCCCGAATTTGAGGTTTACCGTGGATTTTGGATGATTTCGTGGTTTATCGAGCAGTTTGCATCAAAGGATAAGGTCGATGCCGCCGAAGAGGGCGTTTGCGTTGAACGATTCCTTGACGATAAAATCAAAGAAATCGAAGCGGGCTCGGGAGGACTGATTTTACAGCCGTTCTGGACTCCGGGTATTACAAACCCGAGTGCAAGCGGTGCGATAATCGGATTTTCCGATTTCCATACACGCTATCACTTGTATCGAGCAATAATAGAGGGTATCTGCATGGAGCTGTACCACGGTCTCGATATAATGCAGAAGCGTTCGAAGGTTACGGTTAATGAGCTTTATGCAGGCGGAGGCGGAGCAAGCAGTCCCGTTGTTTGCCAAATCGCCGCAGATGTGTTCGGCTTACCCGTTCACCGTATTCAAACCCATGAGGCGAGTGCAGTCGGCTGTGCAATGGTTGCTTTTCTTTCACAAGGTGTATTCGACAGCTATGAGGATGCGATTTCTCATATGGTGCATCAAAAGGATGTGTTTATGCCGAACGAGGAAAACCACCGTACATATATGAAAATTTATGGTAAGGCATATTCACACCTTGCCGCAAGATTAAGACCGATAGAAAAATACTTACATCATTTTCAAACAGGAGGACACTGATTATGAGTACAAAACCGTATAAGGGCTTCGAGCCTAAATGGATGCTTACAAGAGCACCCGAGGACAGCTACCGTTCAATTTTCCGTTGGGGCGATCCCGATTTCTTCAAGTATCCGAAGGAAAGCCTCTACAAGTATGTTAAGGGTCGTTGCAACCTTAAAGACGAAGACTTTAAGCAGTACAATGACGATTTGGGCTTAGACCCCGTAAATCTCGGCGCAGAGCACGCTCCGAAGATTGACAAAAAGCACGTAAAGGCTATTGCAAATATCGTCGGCGAAAAGAATATTTCACAGAGCGACTATGACCGTCTTGCCGTTTCCTACGGACAGACAATGTACGACCTTTTGCGTTTGCGTCACCGCCGTTTTGACTCTCTTCCCGACCTCGTTGTTTTCCCTGAAACAAGCGAGCAGATTGAAAAAATCGTAGCTTATGTTACAAAGAATAAAATTCCGCTTTATGTTTACGGCGGCGGCTCCTCCGTTACAAGAGGCGTAGAGCCTATCAACGGCGGTGTTTCCCTTGATATGCGCCGTAACTTTAATAAGGTTATTAAGTTTAACGAAACCGATCAGACGATCACCGTTCAGGCAGGTATGTCAGGTCCGAAGCTTGAGGAAACTCTTCAGAACGCACAGACCATTTTCGGTGCGAAGCGTGCTTATACCTGCGGTCACTTCCCGCAGTCATTTGAGTATTCTTCGGTAGGCGGCTGGACTGTTACCCGTGGTGCAGGTCAGAACAGTACATATTACGGTACTATCGCAGATATCGTTGTTTCACAGAAATATGCTACTCCGATCGGTAAAATCGAAACAAGCCATTATCCGAGAGAGGCAACAGGTCCTAACCTCAATCAGATTATGATGGGCGGCGAGGGTGCATTCGGCGTTCTTACCGAGGTTACACTCAAGATTTTCCGCTGGATGCCCGAGAACAGAAAGCGTTTCTCATATATGTTCAAGGATTGGGAAACAGCAATGCGTGCAGGTCGTGAAATGATGCAGTGTGAATGCGGCTTCTCCTCCGTTTTCCGTCTTTCAGACCCCGAAGAAACCTCGTTGATGCTTCATCTTTACAACGTTGATGAAACACCGCTTGAGCCTATTCTTGATAAATTGGGCTATAAGGACTTTGAACGTTGCCTCTTCCTCGGCTTTACAGACGGCGAAAAGGGCTTTTCAAGGAACGTTGCCAACAACATTATGAAAATTGCTGTTAAGCACGGCGGTATCCCGATGACAGGCTATGTATGCAAGGGCTGGGAAAAGGGACGCTTCAACGATCCTTATCTTCGTGATACACTTATGGACTTCGGCTTTATGATTGATACTCTTGAATGTACGGTCAACTGGTCAAATATGGGTCGTGTTCACCGTGAGGTTCGTGAGGTTTGCCATAAGCTTCCGAATACAATCGTTACAACTCATATGTCGCACTGCTATCCGCAGGGTGCAAACCTCTACTTTATCTTTATGACAAAGATGCAGGACGAGGAAGAGTTCCGTGCTTACCACGCTACCATTCTTGACGCAATTCAGAAGAGTGGCGCTGCTATCAGCCACCACCACGGTATCGGTAAGATGTTCGCTCCGTGGCTCGAGGGTTATCTCGGCGAGAAGGAATACGGCGTAATCCGTACTCTTAAAAACTATTTCGACCCCGATTATCTTATGAATCCGGGCGGAACTATCGGTCTTGACCTCAAGCCCGAGGAAAAGAAATTCTTGCGTGAGCATACTGAGTATGTTGATGAACTTAAAGACTGATAACAGGCTATAACTGTATTCTCAATATAAACGCATAAAAATAAGGCTTCTGTCTCACTTGAGGCGGAAGCCTTTTTGCAATAGCAAGTTCAAAAAAACGGTTTTAGCCTTGCGGATTACCTTGACAAAAAGAAAAATATAATGTTAAATTTATTTAGAAATATCTTGTAATATAAATCTATTTTAGAGTTGTTGTATATTATATGGGGAACAGTCTAAAAGGAGGCGTTTTTATGAAAAAATATAACGACATTGATTTTAATGGGAGATACCAATTATGAGCAGAATTGAATATAGTGGCTTCATTGTAATGATTATATCTTGCACAATGCTAATTCTTAATATCGCTTTGATTTCAACTTTGAAAAGTAAATATAATTCCTTGCCAAATATGGTTTTATCAGTTGCTTTGTCGATTATTTGCATTTTGTATTCTTGTTTTGCAAATTTATCAAAATACAGTTGCTTTTTTACTTTTGTTTCAGTTGTCTTTTTCATTTTGAACATTCTGATTGAGTTTATTTTACGAAAAACTATACATAAAGCATTTAATACCATCTTACAAAAGCATTGTAATGTCCAAAGCAATTCGTTGTTTTATATAACAAATAAGGAAATTTATATTGCATACAATAGCAAGTTATTTGTATTAGATTTAACAGATAACAATGAGGGTGACACTATTTTCGAAAAAGACACTGAAAGTTCGCACAAAAAAATATTACATTTAATTAACCGAAGGTATTATTTTAGATTGTTTTAGTCGTAGCAGAATATATGATTATAGTTCTATATATGCTTATCTTTTCAATTAAAATGTGATTCGGGCTAAAAGGTAGGTTGGAATTTATGAAAAGAGCAATAAGTATTTTAGTTGCTTGTATCCTTGCAATGTCATCTGCACTTACAGGCTTTGCCGTTTATGCGGAGGAAGAAAAAGAGTCAAAAGGAATAAACAATTTCATTGACGGTATTGTTGAGCTGACACATGAGTATGATAAGGGGAAAGAGTTTGTTGACCCCGAAGAAAATGAAACGGGACAAATACAATTTTTTTCGGGTCGAAATTCAGAAGAAGTCACAGACAGCACTAAAACTGAATATACTTTACAGGATTTCCAGACTGCTCGCTTAATTGTTCGTGCAAACGGTAAATTTGACAAATTCGGAGCATTAGAAGACGTCAGCGGCTTTGAGGACTTTCATATTTTACAATATGAAAGTCCGGAAACGGCTATGGTGGCTTTTAAGCAGATAAAAGATGAAAAAAACATAACCAAAATTGCCCCTGACGAGGTTGTTGCTGGGTTACAGGGTGAGATATCCGAAAATACAGTTGACATATCCAAAGATTATCTCTGTGCTTGGAGTACGGACAGAACACAGTCTAAGCGACTTCAGGAATATCTCAAATCAAACAATATCCAAATGCGAGAAATTATTGTCGGCGTTGTTGATACAGGTGTTGACTATAACCATGAATTTCTTAAGGGAAGACTTATACATCCGAAATTTGATTTTCCTAAGAACAGCGATGCCGAAGAAGATGAAGAAAGCATCTATAAAAGTCACGGCACTGCCGTGAGCAGCGTTATTGTAGACAACACCCCCGAAAATGTCAAAATTATTATGTATAACGGTTTTGATGAAAACGGAAAAAGTACAGAAGCCAGATTAGCTGCTGCTGTTATTGCAGCGGTTGATGAAGAAGTCGATTTAATTAACGCCAGTTGGACAGCTTATGACAGCGCGGATGTAATATCGGCAAGCTTAGATTATGCTTATCAAAAAAACATTCCTGTATTTGCATGTGTCGGAAATGATGACGGAGCAAATATGTACTTTTTACCGGCAAATAAAAAGGAGTGTATTGCAGTTGCAGCTACAGATTTAGATAACACAGCGGCAGATTGGAATATTGTAACGCCAAATACTGATATTTCAGCTCCCGGTGAGGATATTAAAGTCGCAGCGTTTCATAACAAATATGAAACTTGGAGAGGAACTTCATTCTCTACTCCGTGTGTGGCTTCAATAGGCGCCATTCTTCTGTCCGTGAACCCGAATATGTCAGTGGACGCCTTGAAAACACGATTAAAAGAAACGGCATTGCCGGTAAAGTATCAAAATTTTTATCATTCTTCACAGGGAGAATATTTTGACAATGTGGAATCGCTGTATATTGGTTCGGGAATCGTTCAATTTTGCGATGCTTTTGGGTTAGAGGATGAATGTGCAGTCCCTGAAATACACATGGAAACTAAAGTGTATGTCGGTGAACAGAAATGTGAAATCACCTGTGCAGATAAAAATGCGACAATTCTCTATACAACCGACGGCTCCTATCCTGATTTACAAAACGCCACGATGTATACCGAACCGTTCTCTATAACCGAACGTACTCGTATTCGTGCAGTTGCATACTATGCGGACAGCGGTTATCACGGTGAAGAAACAGAAGTTACGCCGAGAATACAGTATATCGACGATGATTCTGCCTTTAAAATTGATGCAGACGGTATCATTCGCGAATATACGGGCAGCATTGCCGATTTGTATGTTCAAGAAAAAATTAACGGTATTCAAGTAACTGGATTTGTTGCGGGCGCTTTCAGAAAAGGCACTTTACTGAGTTTAACATTGCCCGAAACTGTAACGGAAATACCCGCTAACGCTTTTTATGAAGATACATCTTTAGAGTTTATTAGGGCTGCAGGTGTAACCAATATCGAAATGAGCGCTTTTTGTAATTCGGCATTGATGTATGCAGAATTTCCCAATACAAAGGTAATTGAAAACGGTGCATTTGCATATGCAAGTAAATTTTACGGTGGCGATTTTTCCTCTGTTGAAACGATTAAACGTGCAGCTTTTCAATATTCAAAAATCCGAAGCTTTGACGGACCGCAGGTTAAGGAACTTGCTCCAGCGACGTTTCGTTGTTGCAATTCTTTAGAACGTGTATATTTTCCGCAAGTTTCATTCTATACAGGTATTCCTGTGTACGGAATATTTGAGGATTGTTCTTTGTTACGTGAAGTTGTAATGCCTGCAGAAACTGCATTGCCTTTAAAATCATTCCGCAGTTCCAATATTACAGAAGCGTATTTTCCGTTTTTGGAAAAAATTGGAACTTCAGCATTTGAAATGTGTATTTGCTTGGAAAAAATATATATGCCCTCTCTTTTGGAAATCCCTAAAAATGCGTTCGGCGGCAGTACATCTTCTAATCCAAGAGCAAAATCCAGAGCATATTTTTTCGATAATGTTAAAATGATTGGTGAAAATGTTTTTGGAGTGTATCCAACTTCACGAATTGAGTTCTCTCATCTGGAATCAGCAAAAAGCCTGCCACAGACAGAGGGCTGTATAATTTCTATGCCCTCAACATTTAGAGAATGTACCGAAGATACAAAGGGCAGGAATTATACGGTTTACGGCACTAAAGGAACATACGCGGAGCAGTGGGCAAATGAAAACGGACACACATTTATTGAAGTCTCGCAGGACACTGCCGTGCTTACTCAACTGCCCGAAAAATATACCGATGCGGACGGAGTTTTAACCGCAGATGTAATCGGCTTTAACCGTACTTATCAGTGGTACGCAAATGATACGAATGATAACACCACAGGTACTCCAATACCAAACGCAACAGGCAAAGAATTTAACCCTGCCGACTATCCTGCAAAATATTATTACTGCGTGGTTACAAGTACCGATGTGGGATATGATTCAATCGAGATACGCACGGGCGTTTGCGAGAACACAACATTTGTGTCTGCCGATTATTCGGAATATAACAAAGTTGTGGCACAGGCAAAGGCACTTGACCGCAGCTTGTACACCGATTTGACTGAGCTTGACGAAGCACTTTCGGCTGACATAGGCGGATTGTCAAACGCACAGCAAAACATTGTTGACGAGCAGACGGCAAAAATCAAAGGCGCTTTGGATAATCTTGTTTTGAAGCCTGCCGATTATTCACGGGTTAATGAGCAAATCAATACCGTTCCCGAGCATTTGGAATATTACACGGATAAAACCGTTAATGCCTTGAATGAAATATTAAACGGCATTGATTACGGCTTGGATATTACAAAGCAGGAGGTAGTAAACTCCTACGCCGAGCAGCTGCAAAACGCAATTTCCGCACTTGAATACAAGCCTGCGGATTACACCGAATACGACAAAGCGGTTGCCAAAGCCAAGGGACTTGACAAAGAGAAATATGTTGATTTCTCTCAGGTTGAAAAGGAATTGGCTGTTGATGTCGGCGGCAGAAATATCACGCAGCAGGAGGAGATAGACCTCCAAACAAAGGCAATACTTGCGGCGATAGATGCACTTGAAGAAAAGCCGCAGGAACAGCCGATTATCAATCCCGAACAAGATAAAACAAGCGGCAGTACAACGCCCGACAAACCGAACAAAAACGAAAGCGTTATTTCGCCCATGACAGGCAGTGAAACCTACACAGGTGCTTTCATAACCTTGGCGGCTATTTCCTTTGCAACGGTATTGCTTGTTCGGAAGAAAAAAGATAATTAAATATATTTAATTTTTATGGTGCGCTCCGAATCCTTAAAACATATGAAAAAAGACAGGTAACTGAAGTTACCTGTCTTTTTTGGCAGCGGTATGAGAACCTCAACATACGGAGTCAGAGGCTCGCAATCTTTTTTCAAAACCGCCTATTTAAGCCGTTTTTCAGACTTTGCGTCTCTCAAAAATCTCTCAGAATTTTATTTTTGCTTAGAACAGCAAATTCGTATGAGGAATTGCAAACCTTACAATGAGGTGTCGAAAGAAACTCAAAAGCCACATTATCTTTTACAGTAGGGTATTGCACCGTTTGGTGACGAAGAATATAAAAGTTCTACATTTAATTTCACAAACAAAGTGTCATATATGGCGGCAAATTAATACCTAACTTAAACATAATAAGCCTCTCCTTTATTACACTCCTATTTGTTTTCAATTAAAATATCTATTTCACTTCTGCACAATTCCTCAAATTTTTATAATCAACATTATCAAAAGATTTAGAACATTAACTACTGCGCCACACTTTCTGCACCGATTCAACAATTATTACATCTGATAAAAATTCATTTGTTTTAAGTTCGATTTTTTTACATCCCTTTTGCACTTTAAACATACCAATCCAGTAATCCCAATTTTTTATAAAAACCTCTATAAAGTTATTGGTATTTCCACGTTTTATATATCTGTTTCTATATTCATCTTTTAATTCATAAGCCGGAAAAACAAGAGTAAATGGTATATTATCACAATATAACCAATTCATTATTTGAATATCGGTTGGAATCACAATTATTTTGTTTGGCTCTGCTACGCAGAGAGATATTAATTTTTTGTAATATTCGTATCGCCAGTTTGGGTTTAAAATCAACTCGGGAGCAGCTTTAATGCTCTCATCATCGTAACTATTGCTAATTTCGTTTAAATTAGAATACTTATAAGGCATAACGTGTAGATCGATAACATTTTGATATGTTTTAGCAAAGGTTGTTTTACCGACACCAGAAAACCCTGCAATTATCACTTTTCATCACCTGCCGTTTCGATTTATATTATTTTTCTTCTTCAAGCAAACTTTCAGGCTCTTTTTTTATTCGACGCCAAGTTTGTAGTTCTTTCTCTGTCAGTGTTTTTTCAATGACAATGGGGATTGCCTGCTGGTGCACTTTAATGAATAAGGTGTCATTCCACGTGCATTTTCCACAAGTACGAGGACCTAATAATCCGAAAGAACCGATTTTCGGCGGGTAGTCCCAGCCGGCTTCAAAAGCTTCTTGTGCTGTGCAGAAAAGTTTAGTGCCACAGACTTCACAGTAGTGCCAGAACTTTCGAGAATTCATACTTTCAAGCAATTCTAATCGTTGTTTTTCTTTATCTTCCTCTTTTTTTATTTGTTGTGCCTCTTCGCTGAGTTCTTTATGTGCTGCATCAACAATTTCAGGTTTAGGAGCATCCATTCGAAGTCCGATATTGCCATCTATAACCTCATATATCTTATCAAACCCTTCGCTGGGATTGGGAAATTCTATTTCTTTTGCAATAGATTTTAATCGCCGGATAGAAGAATCTAATTTTCGTTCATTTATATATGTCTCCCAAACAGGATCGCTCGGACACATTACGTAGACCTCGATGGAAGTATTTTTAACTGCATCACGAATAGCATCTATGTACGCTATTCTGCGCTTTGCCTTGTATAAAGTCTGCTCAACTACCACATCTTTACCTTCTTGCAATGTCTTAATAATGTCAACTAAAAGATTTTCGTTTGCTTTATATAAACATTTAAATTCTTGCCCAAACGGAATATGCTTACCAAACCCTTCTTCCTTATAAGCGGCTTGTTGATAATCATATACATTTAATATGACGGTATCTCGATTGTCAGAAAAGTGATTTTTGATGATAAAAGTTGTTTTCCCAGAAGCCGTAGCACCTATAACAAAAGTAACCGTTCTATTCATAAATTCACTCCTTTCACTTGCTTGATAATTCATTTATAAAATCATCAATATGTTTCTGCCAAGAACAATAAATTTCAACGGGACTTTCATATTGAGAAATGTATTTGTTAAAAATTGGGAAATATGTTTCTTTAATAAGCAAATGATTTCCGCAACCTGTATAAATGTGTTTCCAGCCTTTTGCAACTCTCGTCAGATTTTTGTTTTTTGTATCATCATTTACAAATAATACAATTTCTCCGTCAGTTTTTTCATCAGGCATAGGACCATTCCAGAAGCAACCCTCTAATGCTGGAAATTTGCTTTTTATATCAGCATAAGTGATTTTTCCACTATCCATAGAGTTGTAAAATAAAGAAAAGCATTCACCATTTTCTTTCACAAATTCCATTAAGCAGGGTGCCCCCATGGCACCGGGTTCGGCAACAGTATATATGACAACATCGTCGAACAAGTCTAATGTTATTTTTTCAAGTTCTTTAAATTTAGCCATTTTACCATTCTCCTATTTTTCCTTTTTATTTAGTTAATCAAATTCTTTGCTTAAATCTTTTAATCGAGCCAAGCGTTTTTATCACTATGTAGGTTTTACTCCATTCGTCAAAATGGGTAAATTTATATTAGTAAAATCATGTAATTTCTGAAAAAACACTGCCACTTAAAATAGCGTGATCAGGAATCCCGCTTCCAACATTAATTGACCATATGTTTCTTCTTAATCCAAAATCATATACGGAAAAATTCTTGCCGTGTATATATACATCCTCGTTTCTGTCTGTAAAATCTCTATCGTATGCTTCGTTCTCAATTAGCATATCTTTAACAACAAAATGATCTTCAGCAAACTCATATTCTCCACTGATGGCATTTTCTGCATAAATGCTCTGACCATTAGGAGTAACCAATTTAAACCCCGCTTGTTTGCTAATTTGAGATAAGATAGATATATTCCATTTTCTCTCGGTTGTTCCCCTTCTCAAGCAGTTAAAATCGCCTCCAATAATAACCCTATCATATGATTTTAAGGTATCTAAAACAAATCGGAGTTGTTTTTCCCTGTTTTCATAGCTTTCAATGGTGATTCGAACGCCAGCTAAAACAAATTCGAATCCATTGGTATCTTTTAATTTAACATAAGCAAAATTTGGTGTAGTATGGTTTGTTTCTATATTGTTTACCTTTTCAAACATAGTGTACCTGTCCTTTTTCCATGCTACTAATATATCGTTGTGATTTGCCGGATTATTAGATAAGACATAATCATAGCCTTTATTGACAATGTACATCTGAATAAAGCTTTTGTAATTTTGAGTTTTGCAGAATTCAGTTAATATAAAAAAGTCGCTGTCTTGATACTTAATTTCTTCTCCCACGAATTCAGGTGTGAAGATTTTTTTATTTGTTGCAGAATTTATATTCCAAACGCAAATCTTTTTACTCATTTTATTTTCTCCTTTAACAATATTATAGTTTTATTTTTGAGATAATGGGAAATTCCCCCTACTAAATAGTTCAGGTATACGCTCTATTAATTCTATGAGTTCCTCTTGCGAAAAATCGAAAACATTTTCTTTACAATGCTATCCCAATGCATTTTTCTCACCTCATTTCTGCTTTTAAATCCGCAATACAAACACTTTGGTTTTTATTTATTATACTGATTTATTGTCGCTTCGTCAAGAGAAATATAAATATTTTGGTTTCTATTGCACTTTAAAAATAATTGTGTTATTATTATAAAAAACATTTTTGTGAGGTAGTTATATGTTTAAATATAATCTTTCTGTAAGCATGAGCGACATAAACCTAAGTATAACTAACGATATAAAAGAATTAATAATCAAAGCGGCTGATGAAGCAAACTCCCGCAGAAACGCTTCTCGAAAAGGAAGGGTGTTTCAAATTAATAATTTGATTGATGAAAAACATATTAATGTTTGCTTACTTTCAGATACTGAGGTTGTACCCACACGAGCACTTTCAGCATTGTCAAGAAGTATGCTTGCATTAGACTCAAATGGTATATTGGAAGGACACTGTTATCGTGGTTGTGTTTTAAGTGCTACATTATTAGATAGTAATGAAGAAAAAGCAACTGCACTTTCTGATGTGCAAATGTTGCAAGAGATTACTGCCATGTTATTTGACCGAGTATCTTTAAATAATCGAGAGAAAAAACTAGCAAAAGATACATCCAATGAAATCCGTAATATAGTAATTGAATATCTAAATAAAAAAACAGTTTCTAAATAGATGAACCATGTAAATAAAAATTAAACTGCAGCAAAGAGGTGTAAATCTCCCTGCCGCAGTTCTCGGTTAGTTGTAAATTATATCGTGATTTACGATTTCTGTAGCTCTGCTGTGGATGCTGTTCATCCTAACAACCTACTCCATTTAATTTTCAGCTTTGAGTCTTTCGGTCATTCACTCATGCTCTGCCATCTATTTTACAAGCCGAAAAAACATATCCTCAGCTTGTTTGTCAATGTCAGCTAGATAGCCGTTCAATTTGCAGTTTGTCAGCAGATTAGTGTATCGCACCTTATGATGTCGCTTGACCTCCTTTGCAACTATATTGTAGCAAAAGATATTCAAGATGACGAATGTGCGATTTTGTTTTGAATATAAAGAAAGACAGCGTAAAAAGCATTTCTGTCTTCTACGCTGTCTTTCCGCCTTTGCAACACCCATAAAGTTGTATTTTGATGTATTTTCAAATTACTTCCTTATGTGGCGTTAGCATTACCGACTGCTTTATTTTTTTGATGGCTACCTTTGCATTTTTGATGGATAAACAATATAAAAGGGCAAACTTAAAGTGATGGTTTAAAGTTTTGTTACTTTAAGCCCTACTCAGCAATAAGTGATAAAGTACCCTTTTTTATATAAAAAGTACCTATTATTTGATGAGGAATATGGTAACATTGTATTAATAATATTTTTTTATAATATACAAATTTGTGGAATAATCATAATTTGAGGATAGTTATGAATGTTTATATAAACAAGAAAAAAACATTTCAGACCTTTGAGGGGTTTGGTGCAAGCGGTGCTTGGTGGGCACAGGAAGTCGGTGGCTGGGAGCATAAGGATGCCGAGAGCAACCTTGCTGTTCGTGACCGAATTTCTCAGCTTCTGTACAGCAAAACCGAGGGCATAGGTCTGCGTACATATCGCTACAATATCGGTGGTGGCTCAAAGCAATCCGACAACGGAAAAATCGACAATCCTTTGAGAAGAACAGAATCTTTTGAAACGGCTGACGGCAGATATGATTTTGATCGTGACAAAAATGCCGTTTATATGATGGAGCAGGCTGTGAGGGACGGCGCTTATGAGGTGGTGCTTTTTGTCAATTCTCCGATTGAAAGGCTCACAAAAAACGGCAAAACTCATTGCACTGCGTCAAGGATTTTTCAGGATAATATCAGTCCAAAGAATTACACTTCTTTTGCAAAATATTGCCTTGATGTCACAGAACATTTTGTCAAAAAAGGAATTCCCGTAAAATATCTTTCGCCGATTAACGAGCCTATATGGCTGTGGCTTGGCGGTCAAGAGGGTTGCCATTACAGTCCTCGCAGCGCGGGAAAAGTGTTCAACGTTTTTGCTGACGAAATGAACAAAAGACCGTTGCTTGATGATGTCAAACTTTCGGGATTGGAGAGTGCGGATGTCCGCTGGTTCAATAAATCCTACACAAGAAATCTGCTCAAATATGTCAATGTCAGAAAACGAATTGATTCAATAGATGTTCATTCGTATTTTCTCAATCCCGTTTCAATCCCGTATTTCAGCAGAGAGGCATACATAAAAAGATACAGAAAATGGCTTGATAAAAATTATCCGAATGTTGATGTCAAAATGAGCGAATGGTGTCATATGCAAAGCGGCAGAGATTACGGTATGGACTCGGCGCTTGTTATGGCAAATATTATGTACGAGGATATTTCCATACTCAATGTCACTTCTTGGCAACATTGGGTGGCTGTCGCAGAGGGCGACTACTGTGACGGCTTGATTTACATAAATTTAGCCGACAAATCATTTGAAACAACCAAAAGATATTATGCCACAGGCAATTTTTCAAAATATATTCCATACGGAGCAAAACGAATTGAAGCAGTTGCCGACGACGAGGCTTTGAAACTTCTTGCCTTTGCAAAAGACAATAAAACCGTGCTGATTGTCATCAATGATACAGATGACGAAAAGACAGTTACAGTTCCTGCGATTAACAGTGAAATAACCGTTGCCGTTACCAATAAAGACAACAATCTGACAGAGCGTAAAACAAAAAATGCAGATATAAAAATATCTGCAAAATCTGTGAATACCATTATGTTTTAGCCTGCGATTTTAGGAATTCTTTTCTGTATCTGCTTGGGGTTACGGAGTATTCTTTTACAAACGCTTTCCTAAAATGGCTTCGGTCGCAAAAGCCTACCGTTTCGCTTATCATATCAATGCTCAAATCCGTGCTTTCAAGGAAATATACAGATGAATGCAATTTGCACTGCATATGATATTTGTTTGGCGAAATTCCGTATTTTTCAATAAACATCTTGTTCATTATGTTTGGAGAAATGCCGAATTTGATTGCAACATCTTTCATTCGCAGTTGCTCGTTGCACTGCTTTTCGATGTATTTTTTAACATCCAAAATGACATTGTCGTTTGTTTTTATGTAATGGGCTTCGCTTTTTTGTTGCTTGTTTGTTTTCGGTGCGTTCATTCCCATTTCAAACAGCACATTATGCGTCAACAGCATAAGCCTTTTTTCGTTTTGGAAATTCGGCTTGCCGAGACCTATTTGCTTGATTTGATTGTAATAGGGTGTTATATCGAGCTGGCGAACGAAAATCGGCGTGTCTATTTTGTAGAATTTCAGCCATTCGTCAACCATTTTTCCCGACACGGTGAACCAAATTTTTGTGTATGGATTTTTATCGTCTGAATAATAGGTGTGAGCACCTCCCGGCTTTATGATGTAGCAATCGCCTTTTTCAAGCATTGTCACAATGCCGTTGTGCTCAAAATATCCTGTTCCGTCAAGCACACATTCAATGATTGTGTTGTTGTTTTCTTTTCTCGAAATGATATAGCTCGAATCGGGGAACAGCTTGCCGAATGAATGAAGATGAAACAGCTCGCTGTTGTTGTTTTGGTCGTAAAGATTGAATTCTTCGTTAAAAACAGGCATATTTAACGCTCCATAAAATACACATTTTCAAAATTTATTTACTCATATTTTATCAAAACAATTCAAAATTTTCAATAACATAATATATTAAAATAGGGGGAATGAGCAAAATATGAAAGGAAAAGTCAAATCATTTATATCTGATTTTAAACGATATTGGAAGATACCGCCTAAAGGCAGATATATGTCTTTCAAGGAAATCTGCTCCTTATCGGTCGGCGGAATAGGTGTCAAATTCGTTTATTATTGCATAAACAATATGATGCTCAGCGTTGGCAATTCGCTTATCGGCAACACAATAGGCATTGACCCTACACCGATGTATGTCATCTATCTTCTCGGCGTGCTTTCAAGTTTTCCGCTTACGGCGCTTCGTGCAAAGATGATAGACAACACAAAGAGTATGAAGGGGAAATACCGACCGTACATAGTCAGTATGGGCATACCGTCCGTGCTTCTCGGTATCGGTTTTATTTGGATGCCGTATGAGCATTTCAATTTGTTCTGGAAATGTGCCATTGTTCTTTTGTTCAACATCGGTTTTCAATTTTTCTACAATTTTTATATTGATGTCAACGACAGTATCCTCAATGTTTTGTCGTCAAACAGCGTTGAGCGTTCGGATGTGAATTCAATCAAGGCGGTTGTTGAAAATATCGCTCCGTCAATAGCAAATATTTTCTTGCCTCTTGTTGCAAAAATGATTACAGGCGAAAACACGCTTTACGATATAAAGATTTACAGAGTTATGTATCCTCCGATGCTTATTGTCGGCTTCTTTATCTCGATGTTAATCTACACAAACACCGAGGAAAAAATCGTTCAGGCAAAGACCCATGTTGTGCAAATCAAGTTTTCAGATGCGTTCCGTGCTATCGCAAGAAACAAGTATTTCTGGATTATTTCTCTTGCAGGCTGGCTCGGATTTTTGGAAGGCTCGTTCAACAACATTATCGGTTGGTTGTACAATTATCAAAACGCTGCAACACCGGGGCAGTATGTAATCATCACTGCCATTGCGGGCAATGCGGCATTTTGGCCAAATCTTGTAGCTCCTTTTTTGATTAGAAAATACGGAAAAAAGAAGATTTTGGTATACACCAACTTGCTCAACATCATCTTTATTGTAACTATGTTGCCGATAATCAAAATGACAGGCTCGCCGATTATCATTTGGGCACTGTTGTTTATTACATTTATAAACACATTTATTTCGTCGCTCGGTCATTTGATGAACCCAAGTTTGCAGGCGGATATTCGTGATTATCAGCAGTACATCACAGGTGAGAGAATTGACGGAATGTTCGCAGCCGTGGCACTTATCGGTAATGTAATCACTCTTGCCACAAGTTCTGTTTTGCCTATGATTTACGAAAAAGCAGGCTTGAACAAGACTGTTGCCGTTTCGCTCGGATATGACGGCTCAAATGTTTATGATGTTCTTTATAATAAGGAATATTTCATCTCGATTTGCTCGGTGCTTGTTATTGCTTCTGTTGCAGGTGCAATTATGAATGTTATTCCGTTTTTCTTCTACGATTTGACCGAAACAAGACAGCGTGCAATGGTCAGCGTTTTGAAAATCCGTGCATTGTTTGAGGATTACGGCAACAATGTTTTGTCGGACAATTCGCTTGTTGAGGCTGTTGATGTCATCAATGATGCAGAGAAATATTACGGCAAGGAAATAAAGGAACTTTCAAAGGACGAAATCAAGCAAGCCAAGAAAACAAGAAACAAGGCTTTAATCAAGGTAGCAAAGAAAAATTATCAGGCACAGAGAGAAGAAAACGAAAAAATCGAGATTGCAGGCTATGTTATGCGTGAACTTCATCGCTTTGAAACAGCGGAGGGGTTGGCAGAAATAGAAACCGCAAAACGCTTTGTTGATGCAGGTCTTGACGGCTTTTTGAATGTTCAAACAATCACCAAAGAGCAGGCAAAGACAATGCCGAAGAACACCCAGGAGGAAAAGGACAGACGCAGGGATGCACTCATCCGGATTTCAAAAATCAAAGCCTCCAAAAAGGCCATCAAAAAGTATTTTCCAAACGGTATTGTTGAGTTTGACAGCTCGGTGTTTGAGGAGCTTTTCAAAGCCGATGACGAAAACGAACTTGAACTTCATAATTCATTAAAGGCTATGAAGCAGGCAAAGGAAAACAAAAACACAGCAGAGGTTCAGCAACTCAAAGCAAAGGTTAGGCAGTTGCAATTCCAAAAGGCAAAAATCAAGGAAGAAATCAAGGACGCAACCGAAAAGAACTCAATTTACTACCGTGCCGCAAAGCCTTATCTTGATGCAAAAAGAACTCTCATTCAGGCTTCAAACTATTCGCATTTCGACGATATCAAGTTACTTTACGCTGATGCAAAAGCTCGCCTTGACGCCCTCGAAACAGAACAACTCGCAGTGAAATAATGTTCAAATTATTCCCCGAGTAATTCAATAAACTATAAACTAATTGCAAATAAAAAATTGATATCTACCTTTGCATTTTTGATGGATAAACAATATAAAAGAGCAAACTTAAAGAGAGGGTTTAAAGTTTTATTACTTTAAACCCTCTCTATTTTTTGAATGTCTCTCAAATTTTTTGCTCATTTCAATTCGTGTTACGATTTTGATTTGAGCGATGTCTCTCAAAAGTCTCAGTCGTAAATGCCTTTAATCACACTAAAATGACTTTGGAAATTTGAAATTTATCATACGGCAGCGTTATATCAAATTGCTTCGCAATTTGATGGCGTTCGCAAGGCGTTGCCTTGCTCGGCTAAAGGATTCTTCGAATCCTTAAAACATATGAAAAAAGACAGGCAACCTTTGTCGTCTGTCTTTGGTTAGAAGCGGTATAACAACCTGTCAAGTCACGGTAGTATTTGCTTCGCAAATCTCCACCTTAAAGACTTGACAGAACGTTTTTACGGGTTTAATTGAATTATAAACCCGTAAAAAGGATTCTTCGAATCCTTAAAACATATGAAAAAAGACAGGCAACTGAAGTTACCTGTCTTTTTTGGCAGCGGTATGAGAACCTGCCTTACGGCAGAACCTCGGCGGCGCTTCGCTTGCTAAAGGATTCTTTATTATATTGTTGAGGTTCGAATCCAATACGAACACAAAAATAAAAAGCAGACCGTTAAAGGTCTGCTTTTTATTTGGCAGCGGTATAAGGATTCGAACCTCAACATACGGAGTCAGAGTCCGCTGTGCTACCGTTACACAATACCGCTATTTATTGCTGAGCTTTCTCAACTGCGAGAGATATTATACAACGGGAAAGCTCAAATGTCAACACATTTTTTAATCATAAATGAGATTTAGTAAATTATTTCTTTCATTTATGAAAACGAGGAACAAGCCCACTGTTATTGTAAGCAGTAAAAGCAAGCACGAAACGGCATAAATTGCAAATTCTAAGTTTAGGCTTGTTCTTTTTTCAAAGCTTACAAATTTTGATATTACAGTCGTTGAAATAAGCACCGTAACGAGTGCAATATCGGCAAGATACCGTATGTTTACGCCTGCAAGGCACATATCCGTGAAAGCTAAGCCAACTACCGATACAATGCTCAAAATGAATATTGAAAGCTTTGTTTTATCGGCTTTTTTGGTTATGAGAAGCGGAGAAATTGCTATTGCCCAGTTTGACGGGAAAGCCATTGCGCCGACGGTTGAGGTCATATACACATACCCCGAATAATTTTTAAGCGGAGAAAACGGTATATCGAAATACGGCGCTTTACTCAAAAAATATGGAGGCTGAAGGAAATAATATTTCAAAGCCGGCAGTAACAAAAGCAATGTGATTGAATATTCCGAAACATCGTGAACGGTCAGCTGATATTTTGCACCGAATTCAAAAACCGAGCCGAAGCGGGCGTAATTGTACCACATAATTCCGACAGCGCCGATAACGGTCGGCACGGCGAACGCAAGCACCTGACATATTTTCTCCGACGGCTTAAATTCCCTGCCGAAAACGGTCTTAATATAAATCGGGACGGCTAACAGGAAATAAATTGCAAGATTTGGGCGAGACATCACAAGGAAAACGAGCGAAATGCCCGACAATGCGAAAAGCAGGGCTCTTTTGCCGTTCTTTTTGCTTGCGTATGCCGAAAATGTACAAAGCAAAAACAGCGACAGGAAAAGTATTCCGCTTGCAACGGCGGTGTAATACATATCTGCGCTTGCCTGCACCATATAAATTAAGCTGCCGAGCTCACACGCAAAAATTGAAAGGATAAGCATTATAAAATTAGGCTTTTTCACAAATATTTCTTGAAGCTTTATGACAAGAAATGCTATTGCGATTGCGGATAATACCGTTAAAATATAGCATACCGTGTTAGCTTCGGGGACGGTCTTTGTTAAGAAATAAAACGGATAATATATTAAAAGTATAGGTGCAATGCCGAAATAGGAATAGTACTTGCCGTCGAAATACGCTCTGTCCCAAAGATAAAAAAATCCCTCTGTCCTTCTGGCACTTTCGTCATACGGGTTTGACATTATCGACAGACGGAGATCCGGAACAACGTCAATATTCAGCTGCCCCTTTAAGAAGGCGTCGAACTGCTGCTCGTAAGCGTTCATACTTTTTAACGGGCGTAAATAGGGATAGACGAAATTATCCTTTGCGAGAAAGCTGTAAATTACCGTTGCGCCTGCTATCAAAACGCCTAAGCTTAAAAATATAACTATATTATGAGAAAGCTTTGACGGGTTGTATTCGGTTTTATAAAAGCCGAAGGCATAGGATATTGCCAAGAATATCGCAAAAGCCGCTACGCAGGAGATTGTTACACCGAGCATTTCCGTTTCACTTCCTAAACTTGTGAATTTACTGTATTATAGTATAAATACATATATATTTCAATCAAATTTAATTGCCATAGACAAAAAATTGTGATAAAATTAGCAAAGAGGTGAGCTTATGGACTCGTTAAACGGATTAAATAATATTTCAATGCTTACGGAATTGTATGAATTTACAACGGCGGACGGCTATTTCAACAGCCCCGTCAAGGATACTGTTGCGTATTTTGACCTGTTTTTCAGAAAAGTACCCGACAAGGGTGGCTTTGCGATTATGGCAGGTCTTTCGCAGGTGATAGAATACCTTAAAAACATACATTTCACTAAAGAGGATATTGACTTTTTAAGGGAGCAGGGGATAAGCGACGCTTTTTGCGATTATCTCAAGGATTTCAAATTTACCTGTGATGTGTGGGCGATACCCGAGGGAACACCGATATTCCCGAATGAGCCGATAGTTAAGGTCAGAGGTCCTGTCGTTGAGGCTCAGCTTATCGAAACTGCATTGCTTATGTTTATCAATCAGCAGAGCTTAATTGCAACCAAAGCGAACAGGCTTGTGCGTGCTTCGCATTCAACTACCGTTGCCGAATACGGCACAAGGAGAGCGCAGGGATTTTCGCAGGCTGTTTTGGGTGCAAGGGCGGCTTATATCGGCGGCTGCTCATTGACCTCGGGAATTATTCCGCAAAAGCTGTTCGGTATTCCGAGCGTAAATACAATGATACACAGCTGGGTGCAGATGTTCGACTCTGAATATGAGGCGTTCTGTGAGTATGCACGCCGCTATCCCGACGATTGCACGGTGGTTGTCGATACATACGATACTATCCGTTCGGGTATTCCGAATGCGATTAAGGCGTTCAATGACGTGCTTGTTCCTATGGGCAAGCGACCCAATTCCATCAGAATAGACTCGGGCGATATAACCTATCTTTCAAAGCGTGCAAGGAAAATGCTTGACGAAGCGGGCTTCCCCGATTGCGATATTATGGCATCGAACTCGCTTGACGAATACCTTATCGGCGATATGGTATCACAGGGCGCAAAGGTTGATTGCTTTATCGTCGGCGAGAGGCTTATCACCTCCGCAACCTCACCGCTTTTCGGCGGAGTATATAAGCTCTGTGCGGTTGAAAAGGACGGAGAAATTATACCGAAAATCAACCTTTCCGAAAATGTAAGCAAGATAACCATTCCGTCGTCAAAATCTGTTTACAGACTGTTCGACACAGAGTCGGGCAAGGCTATTGCCGACGTTTTAACGCTTGACGGAGAGACGGTGGATGACGGAAAACCGTATACGCTTTTCGACCCCGATTTCACTTGGAAGCGCAAGGATATTGAGCGATTTGTCGCAAGACCGCTGCTTGTCCCGATTTTCAAGCAGGGCGAATGTGTTTATGACGAGCCGAGCCTTAACGAGATAAGAGAGTATTGCTCAGGACAGATCGATACGCTTTGGGACGAGGTTAAGAGATTTGAAAATCCGCACAAATATTATGTTGACCTTTCAAAGGAGCTTTGGAGGGTCAGAAACAGACTTATTGAGGAGCATAAAGGAGTAACAAAATGAACATTTGGCACGATATAAATCCCGAGCGAATAACAAGAAAAGCCTTTGACGCTGTAATTGAAATCAGCAAGGGCAGCAAGATGAAATACGAGCTTGATAAGGAAACAGGTATGTTAAGGCTTGACCGAGTTCTTTACACCTCGACCCACTATCCTGCAAACTACGGCTTTATTCCGAGAACATATGCGGAGGACAATGACCCGCTTGACGTGCTTGTGCTTTGCTCTGAGCAGATTGAGCCTATGGCACTCGTAAAATGCTATCCGATAGGCGTTATTTCAATGTTTGATAACGGTGCGGCGGACTATAAGATTATCGCAATTCCGTTTGACGACCCGACATATAACGAGTATAAGGACATTTCACAGCTGCCTGCTCATATTTTTCAGGAAATGAAGCACTTTTTCACGGTTTACAAAACTCTTGAAAATAAGACAACGGATATTGATGAGGTCAAGGGTGTGCTCTCTGCGATCGATATAATCGACGATTCAATAAAGAGATACAAGGAAAAGTTCGTTAAATAAAAAATAACGGAGAGGGAAAATGGCTAAAAGGGAAGTAAAAGTATTTTTGTCAATCATTTTGACAATGGTGCTGCTGTGCGGCATAGGTGTTTTGCTTGCGACCAAGACGGGGGACGGCTCTGTGCCGGTTGAGGCACCCGTTGACACCTCGACGCCTGCGGAAACAACGACCGAGCCTTTGCCTACGGTCAGCGTAAGCTTTTTATCTGTCGGCGACAATTTAATTCACGACGGAATTTATCAGCAGGCAAACAAGCGTGCAGGCGGCAACGGTTACGATTTTTCGTATTGCTATAAAAACATTGCTCCCGACGTTGCGGCTGCTGACGTTGCGACGATAAATCAGGAAACGATTATTTCAAAAAGCAATAAGCCGTCGGGCTATCCGCTTTTCAATTCACCGCATGAGGTCGGAGATGAAATTGCGAAAATAGGCTTTGACGTTATCGCAATGGCTAATAATCATATGATTGACAAGGGTGCAAAGGGTCTTTCGGAGGCTATTGAGTATTGGGACAGCGTTGACGGCGTTGTCAGAACAGGCGCATATAAAAACGAGGAGGAGCTCAACAAGGTCGAATACATAGAGTCGAACGGCTTGAAAATCGGTCTTGTCGGCGTAACTCAATACACAAACGGGCTTTCACTTCCTAAGGACAGCGAGCTTAAAATCATCTATTCTGCCGACGAGGATATAATAGAAAGAAAAATTAAGAACGCTAAAGAAAGCTGTGATATGGTGCTTGTCAACATACATTGGGGCAATGAGTACCAGACAACGCCCACTCAAGCACAAAAGGACTTGGCTTCTAAGATGGCTAATTGGGGTGCAGACGTTATAATCGGACACCATCCCCACGTTATACAGCCTGTTGAATTCATTGAAAAGGCGGACGGAACAAAGACTCTTGTGGCTTATTCGCTCGGAAACTTCATTTCTCAGCAGAACACGCCTGCAAGAGTTGTCGGCGGTATGCTTAGGTACACCGTTACAAAGGATTTCAATACGGGTAAGCTTACCGTAAGCGACGTAAAATTTGAGCCTATCGTAACCCATTATGTAAACGGCGGTCATGATGTTCAGATTTTCAAGCTTTCTCAATACAACGACGACCTTGCAAAAAGGCAGTCGGGCAGGCTCAAAGACTCAAAATTCAGCGTTTCCTATATAAAGGAATTCGTTTCGGGCATAATTGACGGTCAGTTCCTTGACAGCTAAAATTCAATAACATAAAGCATAAGCCGAAAAGTACGTTTTATATGTGCTTTTCGGCTTTTTTATGCATTTACAGTGGGATTTTCCCCCACGGGTGCTTCGGTGGTGCTCGGTGGGGGATTTTCTATTCTAAAAACGGCAGACTGAAACGAGGCTGTTTCGCTATATGTGCTTATTGCACAAAAACATTTTGAAAATTTCGGTAAAAATTACCTGTAAAAGTGCGCCTTTTGTCGTTAAAAAATCGGTAAAAACACTTGATTTTTTCAGTAAATAAAAGTATAATGTAATCAATGTGGTGGACAATTGCATAGCAATTCCATAAAAGAGGGGCAAAATCCCACGGTTTTGACTATCGAAGGAAGGAGGAACGGACGATGTCTTTTTCAAACAGCTACAAGCATACAATCGATTCAAAGAAACGTCTGTTCATTCCTGCGAAGTTCAGAGCTAAGCTCGGCGACAGCTTTTATCTTTATTATGATGAGAGCTTACCGTGCATTGCCGTTTACGGCGAAGAGGAGTGGGAGAAGAAAAGCAAGATCGTCGAGGAAAGCGGAGATGCCGATTGGCAGCGCTTCTTCTTCTCAAATGTTATTTCGGTTGAGCCCGATAAGCAGGGAAGAATAACCGTTAAAGCGTCGTTCTGTGAGGGTGCAGGTCTTAAAAAGGATGTTGCGGTTGTCGGCGTCGGTACAAGAATTGAAATTTGGGACGCTGAAAAGTACGACAAGGAAATGGAACAGATCAACGCCTCGTACAAGAGATTTCCGAGCATTATAAACTGACGGGAGTAACAATATGGAGTTTTCACATATTCCCGTTTTGTTTAATGAGACTATCGACTCTCTTAACATAAAGCCCGACGGACTGTATATTGACTGTACCGCAGGCGGCGGAGGTCATTCGAGAGCGATTGCCGAGAAGCTTACAACGGGCAGACTTATTTCAATCGACAGAGACCCCGACGCTATTAAGGTCTTGAATGAAAGATTGGGAATTTATCCGCAGGTAACTGTGGTACACAATACGTTTAACAATATAAAAGAAATTCTGAACGGCGAAAGAGCCGACGGAATTATAGCAGACCTCGGCGTCAGTTCTTTTCAGCTTGACGAGGCGGAGAGGGGCTTTTCCTTTCACAAGGACGCTCCGCTTGATATGCGAATGAGCAAGCAGGGAACAAGCGCACGGGATTTAGTCAACACTCTTTCGGTGGGCGAGCTTACGAGAATTCTCCGTGATTACGGCGAAGAGAAATATGCAAACCGTATTGCTAACAACATTGTGGCGGCGAGAGAGAAAAAGGAAATTGAAACCACGTTTGAGCTTATAGATATTATCAAAAGCTCAATGCCTCAAAAGGCGATGAGAGAGTCGCATCCGGCGAGAAGGACATTTCAAGCGTTGAGAATTGAAGTAAACGGCGAGCTTGACCAGCTCAATACGGCGCTTGACGATATGTTTGATTGCTTAAAGGTCGGCGGAATACTTTCGATAATTACATTCCATTCGTTAGAGGACAGAATGGTAAAACAGAGATTTAATTCATTTGCACAAGGCTGTACCTGCCCTAAGGAATTTCCGATTTGTGTGTGCGGAAAAACACCGAGAGGCAAGGTTACAATAAAGGGTCTTGCACCGAGCGAGGAGGAGCTTTCAAATAACTCACGCTCTCACAGTGCAAGATTACGCTCGATAGAAAAAATCAGGGATTGAGGAAGGGAAGCGTATCATGGCGAACAGGAATTATAATATGTATGACGGCATTGATTTTTCGATGTTCGAGCCGAAGCAGGGCTCATATGAGAGAAACGCTGCCCGTAAAATAGAAACAGTTGCTGTTCCGGCTGCGGACAAGCCTAAAATTGAGCTTGTCAAGAAGCCGAAAAAGACCTTAAATCAAGTTAAGAGGGAAATGCACGCAAGCGCATTACAGAGCGCAAAGATAATTGCGATTTCGGTGTTCCTGCTTTCAATGCTTTCCGCATTGCTTTACGGAAGAATTAAGGTTGATGAGCTTGACAGACAGATTTCTGCGGCGGAGACTAAAATCACAACCGCACAGAGCGAAAACGTCAGACTTAATATGCAGCTTGACTCTATGATTTCTCTTAAAAACGTTGAAGAATACGCTCAGACAAATCTCGGTATGGTTAAGATGGAAAGCTATCAAATAGAATACATTGACCTTTCGGGAGCTGACAAGGTAACGGTTTCCGGTGCGAGAACACTCAATGCGAATTCGACATCGCTTTATTCCAAGATTATGGAATATATGAGCAGATAATCAAATAAAATTACAACGAGGGTTAAGTAAATGTTCTTAACTCTCGTTGTTGTATCTTAATGCCGAATTTTCGGCGTAAAATTTATGTGAAAGGGGCTGAAAATATGCAGGCAAGATCATTAAAGCAGATGAGCTACAGAGCGACAATCGCACTTTTAATACTTGTTCTTGCTTTCTTGGTGTGTATAGGAAGCCTCGTCAGAGTGGCTCTTGTGGACGGAGAGAAATATAAGCTTAAAGCGGAGCAAAGTCAGCTTTTGGATACAAAGGTTTCGGCGCAGAGAGGCACGATATACGATTCAAATATGAATGTGCTTGCAAAAAGTGCTTCGGCGTGGCTTGTGTACATAGTTCCGTCGAAAATCACAACGGACGCACAGCGTGAGGCTGTCGTTTCCGTTCTCTCGGAAAAACTCGGCATTGATGCGGAGGTTATCCGTGAAAAGACCTTGAAGGAGTCGAATTACGTTAAAATTTCGGGTGAGGTCGAGGAGAACGTCAAAAACGACATTCAGGATTACATAAAGCAGTACGACAAGGAAAACAAAAAGAGCAAGGATGCAAAGCTCAGTCAGATAATCTGTATGGACCCCGACACGAAGCGGTATTATCCCTATTCCTCGTTTGCTTCTACGATAATCGGCTTTGTCAATGCCGACGATAAGGGCAACGGCGGTATAGAACAGTCCTATAACAGCGAGCTTACAGGCGTTTCGGGAAGAATTATTACCGCTATGAACGCAAGACAAAAGGTAATGTCGAGCGAATACGAAATGACGTATGAGGCACAGCAGGGCGCAAATCTTGTGCTTACGATAGATGAGGTTATTCAGTATTATCTTGAGCAAAGCCTCGATCAGGCACTTGTCGATACGGGAGCTAAATACGCATACGGAATTATAATGGATGTTCAGACGGGCGCAATTCTCGGTATGACCTCGAAGCCCGATTTTGACCTGAATAAGCCCAATGTAATTTCAAATCAGCTTGTTGCCGACAAGATTGCGGAAATAGTTGACGAAGCGGAACGCTCAAAGGAAACGCAAAACGCAAAATTCTCTCAATGGCGAAACAGAACGATAAGCGATACCTACGAGCCGGGTTCTGTATTCAAAACCGTTGTTGTTGCGGCGGCTCTCGAAGAGGGCGTCGTTGACCTTAATACAACATTTACCTGTACGGGCGGTATTCAGGTTGCAAACCACTATCAAAAATGCTGGAAGCCCGGCGGTCACGGAACGGAAACACTTACGCAGGGACTTATGAATTCCTGTAACCCGTTCTTTATTACAATAGGACAAAAATTAGGTAAAGAGAATTTCTTTAAGTATTTTGAGGCGTTCGGCTTTACGGAAAAGTCGGGAATTGACCTTCCTGCCGAGGCTTCTCCCGTTGCGGATGTTACTTACCATTCACTTGAAAAAATGGGAATAGCCGAGCTTTCGTCAAGCTCCTTCGGTCAGACCTTCCAGGTGTCTCCGATACAGGTTGTAAATGCCATATCTACCATTGCGAACGGCGGTAAGCTTATGCAGCCGTATGTTGTAGACAGTATTCTTGACTCGGACGGCAATGTAATCGCAAAAACGCAGTCAAAGGTAAAAAGACAGGTTATTTCCGAAAAAACAGCTTCAACCGTTGCGGATATGATGGAAAATGTTGTTTCAAAGGGAACAGGTAAAAACGCCTATGTTGCAGGCTATCACGTCGCAGGCAAAACGGGTACTTCGGAGAAAATCGGTAAAGAGGGCGCATACATAGCCTCCTTTGCAGGCTTTGCACCGGCTAACAATCCCAAAATAGCGATACTCGTTGCGATCGACGAGCCGACGGGCGCACACGGTGGCGGCGTTGTAGCAGCACCGATAGCGGGCGAAATCCTTGAAAAGGTTCTCGCTTATCTCAACATAGAGCCGCAGTATGAGGATGCCGAAATGAAGAATGTATCCTCGACAACACCTTCGCTTGTAGGCTTGAGCGTCGCACAGGCAAGGTCGATGACGTCGGGCTATACCTTAAAGGTCGTAGGCTCGGGCGACAAGGTCGTATCACAGACACCTGCGGCGGACTCACAGGTTCGTTCAGGCGGCGTAATTGTCGTTTACACGGATAATCAGGCACAAAAGCAGACGGCAAGCGTGCCCAATCTTACGGGAATGACAATGTCGCAGGCGAATTCGGCGGCAGTAAATTCAGGCTTTAATATCAGATTTTCGGGCACAACAAATGCGTCTGAGGTCGTATCATATAAGCAAAGCATTGACCCCAATACCGAGGCGGAGCTCGGTAGCGTAATTACGGTTTACTTCAAGTCAACCGTAAACGTACAGGATGCATAAATTAACGGTTGTGAAAAGGCGGATAAATTACGGAGGAAACGAAATTGAAACTTTCAGAACTTTTGAAAAATGTAAAAACCGACAGTATTTATACCGATTGTGAGGTATCGGATATTACCGATAAATCCAATGAGATAGCAAAGGATTGCGTGTTCGTATGCATTAAGGGCAATCATTTTGACGGACATTCCGTTGCGAAGCAGGCTGAAGAGATGGGCGCTGCCGCAGTTATTGCCGAGCACGACACAGGTGTTAAAAATCAGATTATCGTTGAAAGCACAAGAGACGCATATTCTCGCATTTGCGCAGCTTTTTACGGTAATCCTGCCGAAAAATTAAAGCTTATCGGCGTTACAGGCACAAACGGAAAAACCACAACCACATTTCTTATAAAAAATATTTTTGATAAGCTCTCGATTAAATCGGGACTTATCGGAACTGTTAAAAACATTACGGGCGACAAGGAGTATGCTTCGTCGCTGACAACCCCCGACAGCAAGGAGCTTCAAAGGCTCTATGCTGAAATGGTTGACAGCGGATGCAAATACTGCATTATGGAGGTTTCCTCGCAGGCGCTCGCACAGGGCAGGGTTGACGGCTGTCATTTTGATATAGCGTTGTTTACCAATCTTACGCAGGATCATCTCGACTATCACGGAACATTTGAGAATTACGCAAAGGCAAAAAGAAAGCTCTTTGAAATCTGTGATACCGCCGTTATAAATGCGGATGACGAATATGCGCATACTATGGTTGACTCATTGCCTTGTAAGGTATATACTTTCGGAGTTAAAACAGACAACACCGATTTTTCGGCTAAAAACGTGAAATGCTTTAGCGACAGCGTTCAGTATGAGCTCTTGACCCCTGACAATATCGGCAGAATTAACATTAAAATCCCCGGTAGATTTACCGTTTATAATTCAATGGGTGCGGCAGTTTGCGCCGTGCTTGCAGGTGCTGATTTTGACAGCGTTATTTCGGCTGTTTCACAGTCAAAGGGCGTACCGGGCAGGGTTGAGGTTGTCGATACCGATACCGATTATACCGTGCTTATCGACTACGCACATTCTCCCGACGGACTCCAAAACGTTATTTCGTCGCTCAGAGAAACGACTGACGGCAGAATAATTACCGTTTTCGGCTGCGGCGGCGACAGAGACAGAACAAAACGCCCGAAAATGGGTAAGATTGTAGGCGACTTAGCCGATATTGCAGTTGTTACAAGCGATAACCCGAGAAGCGAAGACCCTGAATTGATTGTTAAAGACGTTTTAGAGGGTATGAAAAGCTGTAAGGCTCAGATTAAAACGCTTGTAAACAGAACGGAAGCCATAAAATACGCTATGTCGATTGCAAAGGCAGGAGACGTTGTTTTGCTTGCGGGAAAGGGTCACGAAACATACCAAATTCTCAACACAGGCAAAATTCATTATGACGAAAGAGAAGTAGTTGCCGACATTTTGAAAGGTAAAATATAAGATGAAATCAATCAGCTTGCAGACTGTTGCCGAATGGGTAGGCGGCAGGCTATGCGGAGAAAACAAACAAATAAATAATGTCAGCATTGATTCTCGCACGGTTGACGCTTCCACGCTTTTTATTGCCATAAAGGGCGATCGCTTTGACGCTCACGACTTTGTAAAGGACGTTGAAAAAAGCGGTGCTGCGGCGGTTATGTGTCACAGAGAGGTTGATTGCGGATTGCCCGTAATTTATGTTGATGACACTAAAAAAGCGTTCGTGGAGCTTGCAAAGAATTACAGAAAATCCTTTGACGGCTTAAAGGTTGTCGGACTTACGGGAAGCGTGGGAAAGACAACTACAAAGGAAATGACCTATGAGGTTGTTTCGAGAAAATACAGAGCCATTAAAACAGAGGGCAACCTCAATAACGATATCGGACTTCCGAAAACGCTTTTGAGACTTGAAAGCGACACTCAGGCGGCTGTAATTGAGATGGGAATGAGTGCTTTCGGCGAAATTTCACTCCTTACCAAAACTTGCTTGCCCGATATAGGAATAATAACGAATATCGGCGTTTCTCATATTGAGCATTTAGGCTCAAGAGACGGCATATTAAAAGCAAAGCTTGAAATTCTTGACGGTATGAAAAAAGGCTCTCCGTTGATTTTGAACGGCGACAACGACAAGCTTTCAACCGTAAAGAATGATGATTATAAGCTCATTTTTTTCGGAATTGAAAACGAAAACGCAGATGTCAGAGCCTTTGATATAAAGGAAAACGGCTCTAATACGGAATTTTTTGTTAAAGCGTATTCCAAAATTCAAAAGGTTACAATACCGACTGTCGGTATTCACAATGTGTATGATGCTCTTGCGGCATATACCGTCGGTCTTTTGCTTGAGCTTCCCACCGAGGAAATTGCAAAGGCACTTGAAAATTACACCCCGTCGGGAATGAGACAGAGGCTTAAAGAGGTAAACGGCGTTAAGATAATCGAGGACTGCTACAATGCAAGTCCCGACTCGCAGCGTGCCGCCTTGAACGTGCTTTCCGATATGAACGCAGGCAGAAAAATAGCCGTTTTGGGCGATATGCTTGAGCTCGGCGACTATTCCGAGACTGCTCACAGAGAGGTCGGAAAATATGCGGCGGAGAAAAAAATCGACGTGCTTTATGCCTTCGGCGAACAGTCGAAATATATAGCTGAAGAAGCTAAAAAGGGCGTCCAAAGGGTGCTTTGGTTTGACGATAAGGCACAGCTTGCAAAAACGCTCACACAGGATGTTAAATCGGGCGACTGCGTGCTGTTTAAGGCGAGCAGGGGAATGAAGCTCGAGGAAATAATAGAAAAACTCTATGAAGGGTTGGAGAAGTAAATGAAGGTTTGGGTCAGCTTGGTATTTGGATTGGTTTTGAGCTTTTTTATCTCGTTCCTTTTGGGATTTGTAATAATTCCCGAGTTGAGAAAGCTGAAATTCGGTCAAACTATACTTGATATAGGTCCCGCGTGGCATAAGTCAAAGCAGGGTACGCCGACAATGGGCGGAATAATGTTCATAATAAGCACGGTTGTATCGTTTGCAATCGTTATTATTACAGATAAGCTTCTCGGCGGCAATTTAATTGCAAGCGGAAGCGTTGTCGAGGACAGTGTTAAGGTTAAAACCTTCGCAGGAATACTTATGGCACTCGGCTTCGGTATAATCGGCTTTGCAGACGACTATATTAAGGTTGCGAAGAAAAGAAATTTAGGACTTACAATCAAGCAGAAGTCAATAGCGCAGATTTTGCTTATGCTTGCATATCTCGGCGCACTTTATATGTCGGGAAATACTTTTATGAGTATTCCCTTTGTCGGAAATGTTGACCTTAAATGGTTCTTCTGGTTCTTCGGTATGGGCGTTATTTACCTTACCGTAAATGCAGTAAACTTTACCGACGGCGTTGACGGACTTTGCGGCTCCGTTACGGCAAGTGCGGCACTCGCATTCGTTGTGATTGCAACTCTTAAAGGTTTCTTCGGTGTAGGCATACTCGCTTCGTGCCTTGCAGGCGGCTGTATCGGCTATCTTATTTGGAACTGGCATCCGTCAAAGGTAATGATGGGCGACACGGGCTCAATGTTCCTCGGCGGTATGGTTGTGGCTCTCGCATATGCTATCGACTGTCCGCTTATCATACTTTTCCTCGGAATAATATATGTAATCGAAATGCTTTCCGACCTTATCCAGATCGGTTATTTCAAAGCCACTCACGGCAAGCGTATTTTCAAAATGGCTCCCATTCATCATCATTTTGAGATGTGCGGCTGGAAAGAGGTCAAAATCGTAATTGTATTCACTCTTATAAATATAATCGGCAGCGTTATAGGCGTCGCACTCTTCTATTACGGCGCAAAATAATAAAACAAAAATCAACTTGAAAGGAGAAAGCTATGGCAGAGGCTAAAGCGAAGCCGTTACCGAAACAAAATTCGGCTTCAAAGGGCAAAAAAAAGAAAAGAAAGCGCCCCGATTGGTTTGCGACAGGAAGCTTTGATGTGCCTTTTCTTCTTTTGGTAATTATAATTCTTACAATAGGTATAGTAATGCTCTTTTCCGCAAGCTACACCTATGCGTATTACAAAAAAAACGGCGACAGCTCATATTTCTTCAAAAGGCAGCTTTTCTTTGCTGTTTTAGGCGTTGGCGCAATGCTCGGAATTTCTAAAGTAAAGTACGAATACTTTAAGCTTGTCGGCGTTTTGGGACTTCCGATAGCATGGCTTTTGCTTATAATCGTTCTTATTTTACCTGCGAGATTCGGCGATTTCCACAGGTGGATATATATCGGCGGAATTTCATTTCAGCCGTCTGAAATCGCAAAGCTTGTGGTAATTCTGTTCTGTGCTTGGGGTATGGAACGAAACCACAAAAAGATAATCGGAAAAAGCGTAAATCAGTCAGCCTTTTCAAAGAAAATTTCAGAGCTTACAAACGGAAAAATCGTTGTGTATGACTCATTTGTTCAGCTTTGCCTTTACGGTGCTGTAATCGTTATAACGGCAGGCTTGGTTTACCTTGAAAACCACCTTTCGGGTACGCTTTTGATACTTGCTATCGGTGCTACAATGATGTTTATGGGTGAGTTCAAAAAGCATTGGTTTATTATAATCGGTGTTGTGGCGGTTGTTTTGATTGTATTTGTTGTTACAAATCCCGAAATACTCGAAAAATACGCAGGTGCAAGAATTACCGCTTGGCTTGATAAGGATTACGACCCAAAGGGCGCACGCTGGCAGACAAATAACTCGCTTTATGCCATTGGCTCTGGCGGACTTTTCGGCGCAGGACTCGGCAATTCAAAGCAAAAGCACCTTTTCGTATCGGAGCCGCAGAACGACTTTATTTTCTCGATAGTTTGCGAAGAATTGGGCTTTGTCGGTGCTTCGATAATCATTTTGCTTTTTGCACTTCTTGTATGGAGAGGTGTTGTGATAGGCATACACGCAAAAGACAGATTCGGCGCACTTACCGCAATCGGAATTGTTTTTCAGGTAGGTATGCAGACGGCACTTAATATCGGCGTTGTAACCGACACGCTTCCGAATACGGGTATCAGCTTGCCGTTCTTCAGCTACGGCGGTACGTCGCTAATGATGCTGCTTGCCGAAATGGGAATGGTGTTGTCGGTTTCAAGATATTCGAAAATGCCTAAAAAATAAACTCAAAGGAGAATACAATGAAGGTTATATTTGCGGCAGGCGGCACGGGCGGACATATAAATCCGGCTCTTGCGGCGGCAGGTGAATTAAGGCGCAGACATCCCGACGCCGAAATACTTTTTATCGGTACGGGCGACCATATGGAATCACGCCTTGTGCCTCAAGCAGGCTTTGATTTTAAGACTATAACGATTTCAGGCTTTCAGCGAAAGCTTACTGTGAAAAATATCATCAAAAACATAAAAACACTCGGACTTATTGTTAAATCAAGCTCACAGACTAAAAAGATATTAAAAGAGTTTAATCCCGACGCCGTTGTAGGCTTCGGCGGATACGTCAGCGGTCCCGTTGTCAGCACGGCTGTCAAAATGGGCATAAAAACCGCTATTCACGAGCAAAATGCTTTCCCGGGAGTTACAAACAAAACGCTTGCAAAGCAGGTTGACAGAGTTATGCTCACGGTTGAGGGCGCAAAAAAATATCTTTCTCCTAAAAATGAGCCGATAATCACGGGACTTCCCGTAAGACAGTCGATTTTTGATGCGGACAGAGATTTTGCCCGTTCAAAATTCGGCGTATCGGACGATACGGTGTTTGTGCTTTCAATGGGCGGCAGTCTCGGTGCTAAAGCGATAAACGAAAATATGGTTGAGGTCATAAAGGCTTTGCATAATGACAAAAAACTTTTCTTTATGCACTCAACGGGAAAATACGGCAAATGGGTTCCCGATAAGCTTCATGAAGACGGAGTCAAAACGGGCGAGGGAACGAATGTAATTATAAGAGAGTATATCGACGATATGGATATGTGCCTTGCAGCGTCCGACCTTGTAATCAGCAGGGCAGGAGCTTCCTCGCTTTCTGAAATTGAGGCTGTCGGCAGAGCATCTGTACTTATCCCGTCTCCGAATGTTGCCGAAAATCATCAGTATCACAATGCAATGACTCTTGTGAATTCCGATGCGGCAAGGGTAATCGAGGAAAAGGATTTAACGCCCGAATTATTGACGCAAACAGTCAGAGAAATGACCTCCGACAGAGCTTTGCTCGTTCGTTACGGCGAAAACGCAAAGAAACTCAGCGTCGGCGATTCGGCTCAGAGAATTTGTGATGTTATCGAATCACTCTTAAATTAACATAAAACCGCACACAGCATAGTATGAAACAGCGATGCTTTTAACTGTGAGGTGTGCTTTATGGATAAACTTGTCATAAACGGCTCAAAAAGGCTAACGGGAGAAATCGAGGTCCACGGCTCAAAAAACAGCGTGTTACCGATACTTGCCGCCTGTGTTCTGTCGCAGGGCGAAAATATCATACATAATTGCCCGATGCTCTCCGACGTTGACGCCGCTTTGAAAATCCTTGTCGAATTAGGCTGTAAGGTTAAGCGAGAGGAGCATACCGTTTGTGTTGATTCAAGCGATGTAAACGGCTTTGAAATTTCCGACAGCCTTATGCGTGAAATGCGTTCATCGGTTATTTTCTTGGGTGCGATTTTGGGCAGAACGGGCAAGGCTGTGCTGTCAACGCCCGGTGGATGTGAAATCGGACTTCGACCTATCGATATGCACATAAGCGCAATGGAACAGCTCGGTGCAGAGGTCTTTGAAGAGCACGGCAGACTGCATTTTGAGTGTAAAAACGGACTTCACGGGGCAAGAGTGATTTTGCCGTTCCCGTCTGTCGGCGCTACGGAAAACATAATGATTGCTTCGTGCGTTGCAAAGGGAACAACTGTTATAACAAATGCCGCAAGAGAGCCTGAAATAAGCGACCTTGCAGATTTCTTAAACGGCTGCGGAGCAAAAATTCACGGCGCAGGCGACAGTACGATTATCATTGACGGCGTTGAAAGGCTTACGGCGACCACGCACACGGTAATTCCCGACAGGATTGCCGCTTCAACATACCTGCTTGCAGGGGCGATAACCCACGGCAGAGTTTGCATAAAAGAGATAATTCCTGCTCATTTGGGAGCGTTAATACCTGTACTTAAACAGTCGGGCTGTGATATTTCAGTCAGCAACAGATGGATTTGCATTTCTTCTCCTCCGAGGCTTTCAAGAGTAAAAACAGTCAGGACAATGCCTTATCCGGGCTTCCCGACAGACGTTCAAGCTCCGCTGACGGCAATGCTGAGCGTGGCTGACGGCACTTCGGTTGTGGTGGAAAATATATTTGAGTGCAGATATAAGCATGTGAGCGAACTGATAAGGCTCGGTGCGAAAATCAATGTCGAGGGCAGAACGGCGGTCATAGAGGGTGTGCCGTATCTTACGGGTGCTTCGGTGGTATCGCCCGATCTTCGTGGCGGCTTTGCACTTGTGATTGCAGGACTTGCGGCAAAGGGAGAGACCGTTATAAGCGGTGTCGAGCATATAGACAGGGGTTACGAAAATCCCGAAAAATTGTTGTCGGCACTCGGTGCGGACATTAAAAGGATTAAAGAGAATGGAACAGAAAAGAAGTAGAACACAAGCGACCCAAAAAACACCGACGCAGGCTCGGAAAACGGCACAAAAATCAGCCGAGCCTATGTCGAGGGATGAGGTGCGCCGCAAGAAAAGCCTTGAAAGGCGTAAAAAGAGAAGGCGAAACAGGATAATCGGCTATACCGTTGTAATTATACTGATTATTGCAGCCGCAATAGCTCTTTCGCTTACGGTGTTTTTCAAAATTCAATCTATCAACGTTACGGGCGACGATATATATAATGCCGAAACAATAATTGCGGCCTCGGGACTTAACGTCGGCGAAAATATGTTCAAATCATCAAAAAAGGACATTTCAAGTAAGCTTGAAACAAGCCTGCCGTATATTGAAAGCGTCAATGTAAAGAAAAGTCCGACGGGTAATGTTACATTGACGATTACCGCCGCAAAGGCAGAGCTCGCCATTGACTGCGGAGAGGGCTACATACTTCTCAATAAAAACGGAAAGGTGCTTGAGGACGGCGTTGTTTCAATCAACGAGGACGTTGCAACCGTTACCGCAAGCGCAATAGTAACGGCGACGCCGGGCGATATTATAGTATTTGAAAACGAGCAGGATACCCAAACGCTCAAAGATATAAAATCCATAATAGACAATAAGCAGATTGAAAAAATCACGGACATAAACATCACGCAAAGCTCTTCGGTTGTCCTCACTTACGATATGCGAATAACCCTTGAGGTAGGTATGGTGTCAACTCTTGAGCAGAAAATCGATTTTATTAAAGCAACTCTGGACAAGCTCAATTCCGATGAGCCAAATTTCGAGGGAAGTATCGATTTCACGGTTGAAAACAAGGCTTTTGTCAACGAAAAGAAGGAGCAGACGACAACTGCGCCGACAGTGGCAGCTCAACCCGAAGCACAGGGAGCGGCCGCATAAATCTTATTAAAAAAATTGTTGATATTATATTCTTAATGTGTTACAATAACCTAAATAGGTATTAAAATCTATACTTAGGTGTGAAATAAAGTCTAATATATATAGGAGGATTACAAAATGCAATTTGAAATGGACAATTCTTTCAAAGACATTACTAATATTAAAGTTATAGGCGTAGGCGGAGGCGGCGGAAACGCTATCAACCGTATGGTCGAAATGCAGATTGACGGCGTTGAGCTTATTGCCGTAAATACCGATAAACAGGCTCTTTGCTTCTCAAAGGCTCCCACTAAAATTCAGATAGGTGAGAAAATCACAGGGGGCAGAGGCGCAGGTGCAAACCCCGAGGTTGGCAGAATGGCAGCCGAGGAAGGCCGTGAAGCTATCGAGGAAGTGCTTAACGGTACACAGATGGTATTCATCACCGCAGGTATGGGCGGCGGCACAGGTACAGGTGCAGCTCCCGTTATCGCTGAGATTGCCCGTTCAAAGGACATTCTTACGGTAGGTATCGTTACAAAGCCGTTCGCATTTGAGGGCAAGCACCGTATGCAGCAGGCTGAAGCAGGTATCGCAGAGCTTGCAGGCAATGTGGACAGCCTTATCATAATCCCCAATGAAAGACTTAAAAATGTATCCGCTGAAAAGATTACTCTTGCCAACGGCTTTAAGGTTGCAAACGACGTACTTGTTGACGGCGTAAGAAGCATTTCCGATCTTATCGTAAATGCGGCTCTTGTAAACCTTGACTTTGCGGACGTTACCGCAGTTATGAAAAATGCAGGTCATGCTCATATGGGTATCGGCAGAGCAAGAGGTAAGGACAGAGCAGAGCAGGCTGTTAAGGCAGCTATCACAAGTCCGCTTCTTGAGTCAACAATCGACGGCGCTACGGGTGTTATTCTTTGCTTTAAGGCTCCGGCTGATGTCGGTCTTGAGGAAATCGAAAATGCAGCAGGAATTGTACGTTCTGCCGCTGCTGAAAACGCAAATATTATCTGGGGTGCTGATTTGAGCCCCGAGGATTCGGATGACGACGAGATGATTATTACCGTTATTGCAACAGGCTTCGGCGACAATGCAGGCAAGCCTTCAAGCGTCGGCTCATTCTTTAAGGAAGAGTCTCCGTTGCTCTACCCGATGGATGATATCAGCTCAACAAGCTCTGACGAAGCAAGCGGCGATTCAAGCACTAAGTATTCCGAGTTTATCGACATAATCAACGGCAAGAAATAATCGCTGTTTATAATCAAATAATTTCAATACACACCTGTTAAGCTTTTGATGGGTGTGTATTTTTTTATCAAAAGGTGTAGCAATTTGATACGAAAGTATAGTATATTAGTGAGGACAAGGAGGCGAGGGTATGATAAGCGACAATGAAATAATTGCATTATTCTTTAATCGCTCGCAGGAAGCTGTAAAGGAGCTTGCCGCCAAATACGGAAAAATGTGCGTGAATTTTTCATACCGTATTTTGAAAAACGATTGTGATGCTCAGGAGTGCGTGAACGATTCATACCTTGCCGTTTGGAACACCGTGCCGCCTAATAAGCCCAATCCGCTGAAAGCATATTTAATGAAAATCGTTCGCAACATTTCTTTGGCGAGGTACAAAAGCAATACGGCGCAAAAGCGAAATTCTTATTATGACGCTTCGCTCGAAGAGCTTGAAAACGTGATTTTTGAAAATGACAGCGTTGAAATTCAAGCGGAAAAGAGCGAGTTGACGGAGTACATTAACAAATTTCTTGCGACCTTATCAAAAGAGGACAGGGTAATATTCTTAAAAAGATATTGGTTTTGTCAGGCTTACTCGGAAATAGCGGCTTCGGTTAATTTGAGCGAGAAAAATGTTTCGGTAAGGCTGGCGAGGACAAGAAAAAAGCTGAAAAAATACTTGGAAAAGGAGGGCGTGCTTTAATGAATATACAAGAGCTTTCGGAGGCTATGACGGATATTTCCGACGAGTATATCGAAGAAGCGTATAATTACCAAAGGTCAGGCGTTTTTGATTTCAAAAAAGCACTTTCTGCCGTTGCAACGATAGCTGTTTTGGTTGCGGTTGCTTTAGCTGTGCATTTTTATACAAACGAACCCGTTTCCACGCAGCCGAGCGATAAGGCGGTCGAAACCACCGATTACACCAAAGATTTTTCCGCAACCAATTCCGCTTATGACCTTGCAGCTCCCGCTGTAATTCAAAAGCACCCTAAAAGCATTAAATGCAAAGTTAAAAAGCAGATTAAATCCGATTACCTTTCATATTCTCAAAGCGATATGGAAAGCAAGGATTTTGATATAATCTATTGCGGCACATATAACGGAAATATCGCTTTTAAGGTCATCTTAAAGGACGGACAAAACGTCGGAAATACGATTTCCGAAGGCTTTGCCGACCCAAACGGAAAATTTTCTTTTTTGACCTTAATTTATAAAGAAAATGAACCGGTCTTGATTTGGTCTGAAAAGGAGGGGATAAGCACACTTACACAAAACTATGATTCGGGCACATTAAATTACGAACAGGTTTACTCAATTTGGTATTGGCTGTGTATTGAAACAGGAGAGGTTTGATTATGAAAAAGAAAATATTTGCTTTGACTTTTTGCCTTGCTTTTATCCTTACCGCTTTATGCGTGCAGTTTGTCAGTGCTTTGCCCGACACAAGGGAGTCCGATATTTCCCGTCAAAGCAGAAGCGTTGACGAGTACAGGAAAGTTCTTGATGCCGTAAATCTGGAAAAAGAAAATTCGGTGCAATCGGACTCTTTGGGAGAAAATCTCGCAGATGTATATGCCGGCGCATATATCAACGGGGATAATCTTCTTGTAATAAACGTAACGGACGCTTCGGACGGCATAAAAGAGGAAATAAAAAGCGCATCGGGAA
This sequence comes from uncultured Eubacteriales bacterium, assembly GCA_934436505.1. Taxonomy (GTDB): domain Bacteria; phylum Bacillota; class Clostridia; order Oscillospirales; family Acutalibacteraceae; genus Fimenecus. Next base: position 225,066 of record CAKSAP010000002.1, read on the forward strand.
ATCCCGATGTTATAATAAACAAAGTCGAATTTTCCTCCTCCGAAATCGACGGGGCTTATGAAAAGCTTGTCGGCAATATGGAAAACGCACCGTATTTTAAGGTAACGGTTTCCGAAAAGGATAACACTGTGTATATAACAGGCGAAAGTGCGGAGGATTGTAACCGCTATATCCTCGAAAACGGATACAATCCTGAAATGATAACCGTCGTCGAGGGGCAAAATACCGTTGAAAATTGTGAAATATAAATTTAAGCGTATCGCAGATTTTTCTGTGGTACGCTTTTTTTATTAAAACACATTTTCGATTTTAGGCTTTTCCGCATCTATCATTTTTTCAAGCAGTATAATGTTTTCCGAGCAAATTTCAACAATGTCGCAATCCGTGTTTCGCTCCGCCTTGCTTTTCAGCGTTCTGAAATTTATATCAATGTCGTCAATTTCGTCGTGGTTGCAGTAAATCCCGAAGCGCACCCGAGCCTTTTCCCATTTTCTGACCGAAGCGGTCAAATTCTCCATTGCCGAGCTTTCTCCGTTTGCTTTTGCCTGTTCAACGGTCTTTTCGAGCGACGATATTATTTCATTTCCCGTCCTTTTAAGGTCGAAATAGCTATAAACCGATATTGTCGTAACAAAGGCTATTAAAACGATTGCAATTACAACTCTTTTCATAAATTCTTATCCCTTTCGGTTATCTCGTATTTTTCGTTTTTATCCATTGTCATAAGCAGTACATCTTTGACGGTTAAGTTCTTTTTTCTCAATAACCGTTCAACCTTTGCCTTTGTCGTGTTACACTCCTGAAAGTTCTTTTCAATCAGCGAGCCGTCGGAGATAACAACGCTCTTGTACACGTTTTCGGGCTTTTGCAAATTCACGTCTTTTACTTTAATATTTTCCTCGTCAGCCTTTAGCATCACGCTTAAAGTGCCGTCTGTTTCGACAATGGCATACCAAACCTGCGACACATCAAAAATATCTTTTTTTCGAAGCTCTTCCAATAGGTCGTCTGTTGTAAAACGAAGCTCCTTTAACTGCTTTTGGTCGATAACGCCCTCACGGATTACAATTAGCGGATTTCCCTGCATAGCCGAACGGAATTTAACGCTTTTAAGGTTGAGAATTGAAATAATAATTTCAAATCCGACAAGTAAAAGCACGGGAATGATCGTGTTCATAAGCGGCAGACTTGTGTCCTGCATGGGAATTGCGAGAATTTCCGACAAAAGTATTGTAATAACAAGCTCTGCCGGTTGTAATTCTCCTATCTGCCTTTTTCCGAGTATTCTCATTGATGCGATAATCACAATATACAAAATTACCGTTCTTGCAAAATTTATAAGCATTTATATCACCGATTATATATTTTGCGTTTGTGTGCAGAATATTCCTGTTAATAAAGGCAACAATATTTTCGGTGAAGTATATGTTTAAGAAATTAAAATTCAATCTCGATAAAATAACCGAGAGAGTGGAAAAGGACAGCACGGAAACGCCGATTTCAGAGTCGCTGCAATTCAACATTTCATATCTGAAAGAAAAATTCGGCGACAGCTTTGACATAATTTACAAGTATTCGGACGTCGGAAAATGTAAGGTCTGTTTTGTTATGGCAGACGGTATGTGCAACAATATGCTTGTGGTGGAACAGATAATGCGCCCTATACTGACCGCCGAAAAATTACCGACAGAGCCGAGGAAAATGCTTAATTACATCAGCGCAAATGTTGTTGCGGGAATTGACCAAAGCGAAACGCAAACCCTTGAAAAGGCAATTACCGACGTCCTGTCGGGCTTGGTTGTTTTCTTTGTTGACGGTGCGGATTTGAGCTGGAGCTACGGCGTTCAAGGATTCCCTAAAAGAAATATCGACGACGCACAATCCGAGGTTCAGGAAAAGGGTGCGCATGAGGGCTTTACCGAGAGCTTTAAGGATAACGTTGCACTTTTGCGAAGAAGAATACGCTCTCCCGTTTTGAAATGCGAGGTCGTCGAGGTCGGCGAAACGAGCAAAACGAGGGTTTGCGTCTGTTATATGTCCGACAGGGCAAAGCCGAAAACGGTTAAAGAAATCAAATCGAGACTCAAAAACGCAAGGCTTGACACGGTATTGGGTTCGGGCTATTTAAGACCGTTTTTGGAAAACGGCGAATTCTCTTTCTTTTCGTCGCTCGGCACAACCGAAAGACCTGATATTGCCTGCGGAGAAATGAACGAGGGCAGGGTTATTATTTTGACCGACGGAACACCGTTTGCCTTGATTGCACCGTATATATTTATAGAGAATTTTCAGACAATGGACGACTATAATATGCGTCCGTTTTATGTTGCGTTTATAAGATTGTTAAAATATGTCTCTTTCTTTACCGCCGTATTTTTACCGGGGATTTATGTTGCGCTTTGCACCTTTCATCAAGAGGTTTTGCCGATTTCAATGCTGTACGATATGGCGATACAGGAGAGCATAACGCCTTTCCCTGTAATGCTTGAAACGATATTTATTCATTTTGTTTATGAAATTGTCAGAGAGGCAGGCTTGCGTATGCCTAAGACCGTAGGTCACGCCGTGAGTATCGTAGGCGGTCTTGTAATCGGTGATGCCGCCGTCAGCGCAGGACTTGTCGCAGCACCTATGCTGATAGTTGTCGCAATTTCCGCAATAACCTCATTTGTCGTTCCGCATCTCTACCAAAGCGTTGCGGTGTTACGTTTTCTTTTAATGGTTATCGGCGGCTTTTTCGGTTTTTACGGAATTGTAATTTGCTTCTGTGTGCTTCTCGTTGACTTGTGCAAGGACGGACCTTATGAGGTGTCGGAGCTTTCTCCCTTAGCCCCGTTTGCTCCTGCGGCAATGCGGGATACCTTTATGCGGCTTGATTGGAGAAAATTAGGCGACAGAGATTTAAGAATACAGAATATGGAGAAATAAATGGAAAAGGTACAAAAAATCAGCACGGCACAGTTTTTCTCGTTGCTTTTGCTTTCACGACTTTTGACAACGCTTACTTTTATGCCTGTTTTCGAAATGAAAGTCAATAATCTTGATTATATAGTCGCCATTTTGCTCGGAAGTGCCGCAATGCTCCTTTTTCTTTTGCCGATGTATTACCTATTCAAAAACAGCGGCGGCAAGGGCGTTTTAGAGCTTGCACAGGATATTTCTCCGATCTTTTCAAGGGCGTTGTGCGTGCTCTACGTCGCTTTTTTCCTGATTGACGCATACGCAACCCTTTTAAGACTTAATTTGTTTGTCGCTTCTGCGGTTTTTCCCGAAACAGACACAAGCTTTTTCATCCTTTTGACGCTTTTTGCGGTTTGCTTTTCGGCGACAAAGGGTATCGAGGCACTCGGCAGGGCAGGGAGCATTTCTCTTGTGATACTCATCACTTCATTTGTTCTTGTCCTTTTGACAATGCTGTCAAGGGTGGATATAAACAATCTTTCGCCCATTTTCTATGACGGTGCAAAGCCTATTTTGACGGTTGCGTGGACTGTGGTAATCAGAACAACCGAGCCTGTTGCAATTTCCGTAATGCTGCCGAGAGTAACGGGAAACGTCAAGAAAAGCGTTATCATATGGACGTCGTTTTTTGCGATATTTGTGTCGGTTTTGTTTTTCATGCTTTTTACCACCTCGGGCGACAGCGCACTTCTCAATATGTTCCCCGTTCACTCAATGGCAATGCTCTCGGAATTCGGCTTAATTGAACGTCTTGACGTGCTTTTGACGGGTGTATGGATAATTTCGGCGTTTATAAAAATTGCGTTTGTTATCTATATCGTAAACGATATTTTACAGCGCAGCTTCCAGCTTAAATGCAAGGGTTTGATTTCCTATCTTTCGGGTGCAATAATTTTTACGTCGGTAATGCTAATGTCTAAAAATATTGAAAATTTCCATTACACCTCAAACGTAAGCGAAAAATCGGTGCTGTTTATTCTGTTTGCAGTCTTAATCCCTTGTACGCTTATGCTCGTGAAAAAAATTAAACGGAGGACGACGTGTTGAAAAGCCTCAAAACCTTATTAAAAATCTTATTGATGTTGACTGCCATTTTAGCTTTCGGCGGTTGCAGCTCGCATAATTCAAAGCTTGAATTGAAAAACAGACTTATAGTTCAGGGCATAGGCATAGACAAGGCAGACGGACAGCTTTCCGTCTCCGTTCAAGCATTAAATACCGATGTTTCAAGCAGTTCCGCTGCTTCGGGTGCGCCCGAGGAGGTTGTAAAATACTATTGCGTAAAGGGTAAATCCGTTTCCGAGGCTATCGGAAAATTATCCGATATAACGGGAAGCGATCCGCTTATTTCGCAAAACAGAATTGTGGTTTTCGGCAGGGAGTTTGCGCAAGAGGGCATAGAGGATTATCTTGACGATTTTGTGCGTACAACGCAGAACAGAACGACCGTTTACGTTGCTGTTGCCGACGGAATGGCAGAGGACATTATCTTTGCAAGGCTCGGCGAAAACATTGTATCTGCAAGACGTGCGGAGCAGATTATACGCTCGACGGATTTCAACGCCAATGTAGTAAGCACAAGGGTTTTTGAGCTTCTCAATACATTTTCCGACGGTACGGCTTCGGCGGCTTTGCCTGTGTTAAAATGCACAAAGGGCGACAAATCCGATACAATAGAAATCACGTCTACGGCGATTTTCAAGGATGAACGGTTGATAGACGAAACAGACGGCGAAATCGCAACGGGCATACTCTGGGCAAATGACAGAATAGGTAACGGCGAGATAACCTTTGATGATGAAAACGGCGTAACAATCACCGCAAAGGTCATTAAAAGCAAAACTAAAATCAAAACTAAAATCAAGGACGGCAAGCCCTGCTTTGATATAAAAATCAAATGCTCACTTGATATAAGCGAGGTCAATAAGAATGTTTTTCAGGTTATGGAACTTTCGGAAATAAGCGATATTGGAAGTTGTGCGGAACAAACGATTAAAAATTATGTTGAAAACAGTATAAACGAGTGTATAATGAATGAGTCGGCGGATGTTTTTGGCTTCGGCAGGCGGTTGAAAAGGACTTGCCCGAGGTATTATAAGGCTAATGTTGACGATTGGAGCGAAATGATGAAAGCCTGTGAATACAACGCACAGGTTGATGTGAAAATAGAGAGAGTGGGAGGCTCGGTCGCAAGGCTGTACAAGTGATTATGACTACGTTTGAAAAGATATACGAATGTGTAAAGCAAATACCGAAGGGCAAGGTCGCAACCTACGGTCAAATAGCCTTGCTTGCAGGCAATCCGAGATGGGCAAGGGTAGTCGGCTACGCCTTGCACCAAAATCCCGACCCGTCAACGATAAAATGTCATAGGGTCGTAAACAGAAACGGCAGAGTATCGGAAGCGTTTGTGTTCGGCGGAATGAATATGCAAATTGACCTGCTTCGTCAAGAGGGCGTCGAGGTAAGCGACGACGGCTATGTCGATTTGAAAAAATATCAGTGGTAAGCCCTGACGGGCAGAGAAGAGGGAAAAGTGAAAAGAAGCAGGTGCTTCGCACGGATTGAATTGTATATCATACCGTAGGGCGGCAGCAAGCCACCGCCCTACACCTTAAAATTAAATTTAAGGCTTATATACGGCTTTTATCTGATTTGAAATTTTGATGAAACACCCGCACCCTTTACACAAGGGAGGCTGAAAATGCAGTTGTCCATAAATTTAATCAAACCTTCAATCATCATTACAACATATCATTTGCTTTTTTTACTTATTTGTTGTATGATTTACCTATTAAACTGACAGAGGTAAAATATGCTTTCTAAAAAACTGGAAAAACTTTTGAAAAATGTTCAAAAACCCGCACGATATACAGGCGGCGAGTTTAACAGCGTTGTTAAAGATAAGGACAAGGTGGAATTCAGGTATGCTTTCTGTTTTCCCGACAACTATGAAATCGGTATGTCGCACCTCGGTATGAAAATCCTTTACTCTCTCATAAATGCCCGTGAGGAAGCATGGTGCGAGAGGGTTTTTGCGCCGTGGGAGGATATGGAAAGGCTCATGCGTGAAAACGGTATTCCGCTTTACGGACTTGAAAGCGGCGACAGTATCAAAGACTTCGATATGATAGGCTTTACCATGCAGTATGAGATGAGCTATACCAATGTCCTCAATATGCTTGATTTGGCAGGCTTGCCCGTTCGCAGTAAGGACAGAACCGATTTAACGCCGATTATCTGTGCAGGCGGTCCGTGCGTTTGTAACCCCGAGCCGATAGCTGATTTCATTGACATTTTCACACCCGGCGAGGGCGAGGAAATTGTAAACGAGCTTATCGACCTTTTGGAAAAACACAAAAAATTAGGTTCTACAAAGCTTGATTTTCTGCGTGAAGCGGCTCAGCTTGAGGGCGTTTATGTTCCTGCGTTTTATGATGTAAATTATAACGGCGACGGAACGATCAAAGAGGTTGTAAACAGGGAAAATGCACCGAAAATCGTTAAAAAGAGAATTATCTCCGATTTGAATACCGTGTTTTATCCCGAAAATTTTGTCGTGCCGTTTATTGAGGTCGTTCACGACAGAGCCGTATCGGAAATTTTCAGAGGCTGTATTCGAGGCTGCCGCTTTTGTCAGGCAGGCTTTATTTACCGTCCTATCAGAGAAAAAACGAGCGACGTTATAAACAAGCAGGCGAAAACGCTTTGCGATAATACGGGTTATGATGAAATTTCCCTTTGTTCCTTGAGTACAAGCGATTACACGGAAATTGACAAGCTCATTCCTAAAATGTTTGACTGGGCATTGAAAGAGAATATAAACGTATCCTTGCCGTCGCTTCGTGTCGATAACTTCTCCGACGAGCTTATGGAGGAGCTTAAAAAGGTGCGTCGCAGCGGTCTTACCTTTGCACCCGAGGCAGGCACGCAGAGGCTTCGTGACGCTATCAACAAGAATGTAACCGAGGGCGAGGTTATAAGAACTGCCGAAAAGGCGTTTGCAGGCGGTTGGACTACCGTTAAGCTTTACTTTATGATGGGCTTGCCCACCGAAACGCTTGAGGATATTGAGGGTATAGCAAATCTTGCACAGACGGTTGTAAATACATACTATAAAAATCCCGACAGACCGAAGGGCAAGTCCGTTACGGTCAATATAAGCGTCGCTTCCTTTGTTCCGAAGCCGTTTACCCCGTTCCAATGGGAGCCGCAGGACACAAAGCCTATGCTTGAGGAAAAGCAGAAGCATTTGCTTGAAAGCGTTAAAACTCATAAGGTGCAGGTTTCTTATCATGAATCGCAGACAAGCGTGTTAGAGGGCGTTTTTGCAAGGGGCGACAGAAAGCTTTGCGACGTTATCGAAACGGCTTGGCGCAAGGGCTGTAAATTTGACAGCTGGGATGAATTTTTCAGATTTGACCTTTGGGAAGAAGCGTTCAAGGAATGCGGAGTTTCTATGGAATTCTACGCAAACCGTAAGCGTGAGTTTGATGAAATTCTCCCGTGGGATATGTTCGACTACGGCATAAGAAAAGATTTCCTTATCGAAGAAAATAAAAAGGCACACGAGAGCGTTACAACGCCTAATTGCCGTCAAAAATGTGCGGCTTGCGGTGCGGCAAGGCTCAACGGAGGAAAATGCGATGCGAAATGTTAGAATTTTCTTTGAGAAAAAGGATATAGCAAAGTATATTTCCCACCTTGACCTTATGCGTTGCTTTTCAAGGGCGATAAAGCGTGCGGGAATTTCAATTTGGTACACGGAGGGCTTTAACCCGAGACCGTTTATGACCTTTTCCTTGCCGCTTTCACTCGGTACGGAGAGCTTTTGCGAGTCGGTTGACGTGCGTATAACAAATGAAATGACCGATGATGAAATCGTTAAAAGGCTCAACGGCGTTATGCCTACGGGAATTGTCGTTACCTCGGCATCCGAGCCTGTTCATAAGGCTGATGAAATCAGATGGGCAAGGTTTATAATCACGCTTGAAACAGATGAAAAGCAAAAGGTTATTGAAAGCGTAAATAATAAAATTTCAGCAAGTGAGATTATCGTCGAGAAGCAGGGCAAAAAGGGCAGAAAAAAAGTCTTAAAGCAAATTGATATTAAGGGCGATATTTCTACGTATGAGCTTTGCGAGTGCGAAAGCGGTGTTAAATTGACCGTTGTGCTTTCGGCAGGAATGAGAAATAACATAAATCCCACGCTTTTGCTTGACGCAGTAACCGCCGATGTAAAAGAGCTTATCGAAGCGGTTGATACGGTAAAAGAAAAGATGTATCTTGAAGATATGTCGGAATTTTGCTGAATTTTGAAAAAACACTTGCTTTTTTCATTACCTTGTGATATTATATTTTAGCATTTCGGCGCTTGTATGTATTTTTATATACAAACGGCAGTTAATGGCAACATTAAAGCGGGCGGTCCTCTGCGTATGTATTTTACGGAATGAACGCTTGAAAACAATTTTGGAGGTTCATTATGGACGCATTGAAAATTATGACAGAGGGCATGCTTAAGGAAGAGCGCCCGAACATCAACATCGGTGATGTTGTTAAGGTTCACGTTAAAATCCGTGAGGGCGAGAGAGAAAGAATTCAGATTTTTGAAGGCACAATCATTGCTCGCAAGGGCAGCGGTGTTTCGGAGACCTTTACAGTTCGTCGTGTTTCTTACGGCGTAGGCGTTGAAAAGGTATTCCCCGTAAACTCACCCAACGTTGCTAAGGTTGAGCTCGTTAGAAGCGGTAGAGTTCGCAGAAGCAAGCTTTATTATCTTCGTGACAGAGTCGGTAAGGCAGCTAAGGTTAAAGAGCTTGTCAAATAATTTTAACAAGGCATTAAGGAACGGTTTTTCCGTTCCTTATTTTTTTACGAAAACCTTTGCATTTTCAAGGCTTTTGTATTATAATTACTCTATATAATAGGGTAGGTGTGTAAATTGAGAAAAACAGAAGATATAAGGATATACTTTGACGAGCTTGAAAGCTCTTATTCGGAGACTTCAAAATCGTGGAAATTTGCATATAACTGGATTGATTCACTTGTGTTTGCGTTGGTGGGTATCGCTATCGTGTTTACACTTCTTTTCAGAGTTGTGGGCGTAAACGGCGAATCTATGAAGCCTACTCTTAACAGCGGAGATTGGCTTACCGTAAAGGCAATTAACACAACCTACGAGCGTGGCGACATTGTCGTTATAACTCAACCGAATTCTCTCAATGAGCCGCTTATCAAAAGAGTTGTAGCTGTTGCAGGGGACACGGTTGACATCAATTTTGCACAGGGAACGGTTAAAATCAACGGCGAGCTTATCAATGAGCCTTATATAGCTGAGCCTACCGAGAGAATGTTTGACGTTGCTTTCCCCGTGACTGTGCCGGACGGCTGCGTATTTGTTATGGGAGACAACAGAAACAACTCTCTTGACAGCCGTTCAACAACGGTTGGCTTTATTGATACAAGATATTTATTGGGAACGGCAGAATTCAGACTTTTCCCCATCGGTCATTGGAAAATAGGTGCGTAATGAAACAGAAACAAGCAGAAGCAATTTATGATTTTGCGTCGGTATTACTCACATCGATTATTGCGGTGGCGGTAATATTTACGTTTTTCTTCAAAATATCCACAGTAAACGGCGACTCTATGAGAAACACCCTGCATAACGGCGATCAGCTGATTATCACAGCACATGACAGCGACGTTAAGTACGGCGATATTGTAATCATTTCACAGCCCAACGCATATGACGAGGTGCTTGTAAAAAGAGTGATCGCAACAGGCGGTCAAACCGTAAATATTGACGGCGATACTCACGAGGTATCGGTTGACGGCGTTGTTTTGAACGAGCCGTATATCAGGGAAAAAACAAAATTGCTCGGAGATGCGTTTACTTATCCCGTAACCGTACCCGAGGGCTGCGTATTTGTTATGGGCGATAACCGTAACGAATCGGGCGATTCAAGATACAAGGCGGTCGGAATGATTGACGAAAGATACATTGTCGGTCAGGCGGTTTACAGAATAGGCGACAGATCGCTTTTGACGAGGGATTGAGAATATGAGCGATTCAATAAAACAGAATGTTCAGTGGTTTCCGGGTCATATGGCAAAGACAAGACGGCTTATCAAGGAGTGCTTGCCGTCGGTTGATGCTGTAACGGAAATTTTAGATGCGAGAATGCCGATTTCAAGCAGTAACCCCGAGCTCAACGAGCTTATTGGCAACAAGCCTCTTATTGTGCTTCTCAACAAGTGCGACGTTGCAGACGAAAACGCTACAAGACGTTGGCTCAATTATTTTAACGAAAAAGGCATTTATGCGCTTGCCGTTGACTGTAAAAGCGGTAACGGACTTAATAAATACGCACCTCTTTTGAGAGAGGTTTTGAAGGACAAAATCGCTTCAAACGAGGCTAAGGGTATGATTGGCAAGCCGCTTAGAATTATGGTTGTCGGAATACCTAATACGGGTAAATCCTCATTCATTAACAGAATGGCAGGCAGAAACCGTGCGAAAGTTGCCGACAAGGCAGGCGTTACCCGTCATAATCAGTGGTTTGTAATTGAAAACGGCATTGAGCTGCTTGACACACCCGGTGTTTTGTGGCCGAAGTTTGACGACCCGAAAATCGGCGACAGGCTTGCTTTTATAGGCTCTGTCAAGGATGAGGTTTTCGACTCTGAAACACTTGCCGTAAGACTTTTGGAGGTGCTTTCGAGGGATTACCCCGACAGGCTTTCGGAAAGATATAAAATTGATGATTTTTCAGAGCTTGAGGCTTATGAAATACTTGAGCTTATCGGCAGAAAAAGAGGTATGATGATGCGAGGCGGCGAGATTGACACGCTCAGAGCTTCGATTATGCTTCTTGACGAATACCGTGCAGGTAAGCTCGGCAGGATAACTCTTGACACAATCGGAGAATTTGATGGTTGATTACAGTATTGAAAACGAATACAGAGAAAAAGGCTTTGATATAATTTGCGGAGTTGACGAAGCGGGCAGAGGTCCTTTGGCAGGACCTGTTTATGCGGCGGCGGTAATTTTGCCGTCGTACTGTGTAATCGAAGGGCTTAACGACTCTAAAAAGCTTACTGAAAAAAAGCGTGAAGCACTTTTTGACGAAATAAAAGAAAAGGCTTTGGCTTACGGTATCGCAAGTGCCGACGAAAAGGAAATCGACGAAATTAACATATTAAACGCAACCTTTCTTGCGATGAAAAGAGCAATCAATTCACTTTCCGTAAAGCCCGACCTTGCGTTGATTGACGGCAATCAAAAGCCTCATACGGATATTGAAGAGGTTACGGTCATAAAGGGCGACGCAAAATCAATGTCGATAGCCGCAGCTTCGGTGCTTGCTAAGGTCAGCAGGGACAGATTTATGCTTGAAATGGCTGAAAAATATCCGCAATATGAATTTGCAAGGCACAAGGGCTACGGCACAAAGCTGCACTATGAAAAAATTGCTCAATACGGTGTTTGCGATATTCACAGACGCACTTTTCTGAAGAAAATTCTCGGAGAACAAAAATGAACAGGGCAATGACAGGCGTATACGGCGAGCTTTATACGGGCAGGTATCTTCGTGATAACGGGTATTCGATAGTAACGGCTAACTACCGTTGCAGGTTCGGCGAAATCGACATAATCGCAAGCGATAAAAATTACATTGCCTTCGTTGAAGTCAAAACAAGGGACGTCGGCTTTGTTGTAAGCGGTAAGGAAGCGGTTGACTACGGAAAGCGCAAAAGAATTTTGGCAACCTCCAAATTCTTCCTTTCAAAAAACAGCTTCGATTTGCAGCCGAGGTTTGATGTTGCTGAGGTATATATGGAAAACGGCGAGGTTTCCTCGTTCAATTATATAAAAAACGCATATCAGGAAGAAGAAAAATAATTTATAAAGCCAATTGAATTAAGGCTTTATGTATGATAAAATATTTTGAATTTTAAGTAGGGAGTGTATCAGATGATTTACACAAGCACGAGAGATAAATCGATCGGCGTTTCGGCGTCGGAGGCTATCGCAAAGGGTATCTCCTCGGAGGGCGGACTTTTTGTTCCCACCGAAATCCCCACGTTGAGCCTTGACGATATTAAGAGAATAGGAACGCTTGATTATATCGGCAGAGCCAAAGAGGTATTGAAGCTTTTCCTTACGGATTTTACCGAAGAAGAGCTTGATATGTGTGTAAACGGCGCTTATAAAAAGGGCAAGTTTTCCTCGGATAGGGTTGCTCCGCTTTACAAGCTTAACGATAAGGAAAATATCCTTGAGCTTTGGAGAGGACCTACCTGTGCGTTTAAGGATATGGCTTTGCAGCTGCTTCCCTATTTGCTCACGGTTTCGGCAGGCAAAACTCTTAAAGACACTAAAATCGTAATCCTTGTTGCAACCTCGGGCGATACAGGTAAGGCTGCTCTTGAGGGCTTTAAGGATGTACCGAACACGGAAATCCTTGTTTTCTATCCCGTTGACGGCGTAAGCCCGATGCAGAAGCTTCAGATGACAACCCAAGAGGGCAATAATGTCAGCGTGTGCGCTATCAGAGGCAATTTCGATGATGCTCAAAGCGGCGTTAAGGCTATCTTTACAAATAAGGAAATTGAAAAGAAATTCAAGGAAAATAACCTTGCTTTCTCGTCCGCAAACTCAATCAACTGGGGCAGACTTGTTCCGCAGATTGTATATTATGTATCCGCTTACTGCGATATGGTCGAGAACGGCTCGTTGAAGCTCGGCGAGGAAATGAACGTGGTTGTTCCCACGGGTAACTTCGGTAACATTCTTGCAGCTTATTACGCAAAGGAAATGGGCGTTCCGATTAAAAAGCTTATCTGCGCTTCCAACTCTAACAATGTTCTTACCGATTTCTTAAAAAGCGGTACATATAATAAGAACAGAGATTTCTATTGCACAGCTTCTCCCTCAATGGATATTCTTATCTCGTCAAACCTTGAAAGACTTCTCTTTATCCTTTCGGGCTATGACGCAGAAAAGACCGCAGAGTATATGCGTGAATTGAGCGTTGACGGTAAGTACAGCGTTGATTCTGACCTTTACAAGAAAATTTCAGAGCTCTTTGACGCAGGCTATTGCGACGATAATGCAACAAAGGCTACAATCAATGAGATTTTCAAAAAGTACAATTATCTTTGCGACACTCACACAGCGGTTGCCGTAAACGTTTATGAGGAATATGCAAAGAGGACGGGCGACGATACGCCGACGGTTATCGCTTCGACCGCAAACCCCTATAAGTTCTCCGCAAGCGTGCTTTCGGCAATTACCGATGATATTAAGTCCGAGGACGAATTCTCAATGGTTGAAGAGCTGTTTGAGAAATCAAAGGAGCCTGTACCGCCTCAGCTTGCAACTCTTAAAGGCAAAGCACCGAGATTTACAAGGGTTTCCGATAAAGAGGATATGGCTCAGGTCGTATTTGATATGCTCGGAATATAAAACAGCTTTAATATATTGAAAAAAAGCGGATTTATTCCGCTTTTTGCTTCTTAATTTATTAGGAGTAAAATTATATGTCTTTATATGCAATCGGCGATACTCATTTGTCGCTCGGAACGGATAAGCCGATGGATATTTTTCACGGCTGGGACAATTACGTTGAACGGCTTGAGGCAAATTGGAAAAGGCTCATTACCGACGAGGACACCGTGGTCATACTCGGCGACGTTTCGTGGGCGATGAAGCTTGAAAATGCGTCGGACGACCTTGCGTTTATAAATTCCTTGCCCGGTCAAAAGTTAATATTAAAGGGCAATCACGACTATTGGTGGAACACGATGTCGAAAATGAACGGCTTTTTGGAGGAGAATTCCTTTTCGACGATTAAATTCATTTTCAACAATGCCTACCGTGTGGGCGATTACAGTATCTGCGGCACAAGAGGCTGGTTTTTTGACGATACCCAACAGCACAGCGAAAAGGTTGTCAAGCGTGAGGCGGCAAGGCTTGAGGCTTCTGTTAAGGCAGGGAAAGAGCTCGGCGGCGAGCCGCTTGTGTTCTTGCATTATCCGCCCGTGAGTATTTCGCAGATATGCGAGCCGATATATGACGTCCTGCTTCGTGAGGGCATTAAGCATTGCTATTATGCTCATTTGCACGGTCAAGCGGTAAATTTTGCGTTTACCTCGGAAAAGGACGGAATTAAATTCGAGCTTTTGTCGGCAGATTACCTTAAATTCTGCCCTAAGCTTATTAAATTAACAAAATAATAAAAAAGTATAGCAATTTTATACATTATGTGATATAATGCTCAAGATAGTGTATAATTTTCAGGAGGAAGATTAAATGAGTCTTAAATCATCAAACAAAATTGAAGAGAATGTTTGGGAGCTTGAAGTTGCTGTTGACGGCGAAACTTTTATGAACGCTGTTAATAAGGCATACCTTCAGCAGAGAAAGAAAATCAACGTTCCCGGATTCAGAAAGGGTAAGGCACCCCGTGCTTTCATCGAAAAGATGTACGGCGAGGCAGTTTTCTATGAGGACGCTCTTGAAATCGTATATCCCGATGCAGTTTCAGCTGCTATCGAAGAGGCTAAGCTTGAGGTTATCGACACTCCGTTCGACCTTGAAGTTCCCGAAATGGGCAAGGACGGCGTTGTAATCAAGCTCAAGGTTACCGTTATGCCCGAGGTTAAGCTCGGCAAATATAAAGGCATAAAGGCTACAAAGAAGTCTGCTAAGGTTTCTGCTGAGGACGTTAAGTCTCACATCAACAATATGCTTGAGCAGAATTCAAGAATTGTTACCGTTGAAACAAAGAGAAAGGTTAAGAAGAACGATATTGCAGTTATCGACTTCGAGGGCTTTGTTGACGGTGTAGCTTTTGAGGGCGGCAAGGCTGAAAACTATGAGCTTACAATCGGCTCAAATCAGTTTATCCCCGGCTTTGAGGATCAGATTATCGGCCACAAGGCAGGCGAGGAGTTTGACGTAAACGTTAAGTTCCCCGAGGACTACCATGCAGAGCTTGCAGGTAAGGACGCAACCTTCAAAATCAAGCTTCACGAGATTAAAGTTAAAGAGGTTCCCGCACTTGACGACGAGTTCGTTAAGGACGTGAGCGAATATGATACAGTTGACGAGCTCAAGAAGAACGTTAAGGAAGAGCTTGAGCATAAGAAGCAGCACGAGGTTGAGGCTGAGGCTAACAACGAGGTTCTCGACAAGCTTGCTGACCTTGTAACAGCTGTTATCCCCGATTGTATGATTGAAAAGAAGATGGACGACGACGTTCAGGATTTCGCTTACCGTCTTCAGATGCAGGGACTTGACCTCAACACCTATCTTAAATACACAGGCTCTGACGAAAAGACCTTCCGTGAGCAGTATAAGGAGCAGGCTGAAAAGCAGGTTAAGCTTGACCTTGCTTTGGCTGAAATCATCAAAAAGGAAAACCTTGAGGTTTCGGACGCTGACCTTGAAGAAGAATATGCTCAGTATGCAAAAGCATATAATATGGATGTTGACCAGATTAAGAAGGCTATTTCGGCTGACAATCTCAAGCCCGAGCTTCTTCAGAGAAAGGCTGTTGATTTCGTAATCGAAAACGCAAGCTTCGCAGCAGAAAAGAAGCCTGCGGCTAAGAAGGCAGCAGCAGCTAAGGACGAAAAGGCTGACGAGGAAAAGCCCGCAGCTAAGAAAACAACAAAGAAAGCTCCCGCAAAGAAGGACGCTGAATAATTTTTGATTAAAAGGCTTGTTAATAAGCAATAATCTATTAGGGAAAAGGGAAGATATTACATTTTGGAGGTAAGTTTTTATGGCATTAGTTCCTTACGTAGTTGAACAGACCAACCGTGGTGAACGTTCATACGATATTTTCTCAAGACTTCTCAACGACAGAATTATAGTTTTGTCAGACGAGGTAAATGATGCAACTGCAAGCCTTGTCGTAGCACAGCTTTTATATCTTGAGGCTCAGGATCCCGAAAAGGATATCAGCCTCTATATAAACAGCCCCGGCGGTTCTGTAACCGCTGGCTTTGCTATCTATGACACGATGCAGTATATTAAATGCGATGTTTCAACAATTTGTATGGGTATGGCAGCAAGCATGGGTGCATTCCTTCTTTCTGCCGGCGCAAAGGGTAAGAGATATGCTTTGCCCAATTCCGATATTATGATTCATCAGCCCTCAGGCGGAGCTCAGGGACAGGCGACAGAAATCGAAATCACAGCTAAGCACATTCTTAAAACCAAAGCAAAGCTCAACAAGATTTTGGCTGAAAACACGGGCAAACCCGTTGAGGTCATAGCACAGGACACCGAGAGAGATAATTTTATGTCTGCCGAGGAGGCTCTTGAATACGGACTTATTGATAAGGTTATCAGTAAAAGATAGTTTTTGAGGGGGGCCTATAATGGCAAAAGAAACGAATAGTAAGATAATGCGTTGCTCCTTTTGCGGTAAAACTCAAGATCAGGTTGAGAAGCTTATTGCAGGACCGGGAGTCTGCATATGTGACGAATGTATAGAATTGTGCTTGGGTATAATCGAAGAAGAAAAAAGCTCGAATGTTTCCCCTAAAAGAAGAAGCTCTGCGGGAAGTAAATCAAAGCCGTTGCCGAAGCCGGCTGAAATCAAGGCTATGCTTGACGAATATGTTGTCGGTCAGGATTCGGCGAAGATTACTTTAAGCGTTGCTGTTTATAACCACTATAAGCGTATTTACTGTTCTCACAAGAGCGATGTTGATATTCAAAAGAGCAACGTTGTTCTTTTAGGACCTACAGGCGTAGGTAAAACAATGCTTGCACAGACGCTTGCAAAAATTTTGGATGTTCCGTTTGCTATTGCAGACGCTACAACGCTTACAGAAGCAGGATATGTCGGCGAGGATGTCGAAAATATCCTTTTAAGGCTTATTCAGGCGGCGGATTACGATATAGAAAAGGCTCAAAAGGGCATTATCTATGTCGATGAAATCGACAAAATTGCAAGAAAGTCCGAAAATCCCTCTATAACCCGTGATGTCAGCGGCGAGGGTGTTCAGCAGGCTCTTCTTAAAATCCTTGAGGGCACTGTTTCAAACGTTCCTCCTCAGGGCGGCAGAAAGCATCCGCAGCAGGAATTTATTCAAATTGACACCACAAATATACTGTTTATTTGCGGCGGTGCATTTGACGGCATAGAAAAGGTAATCGAAGCGAGGACGGGCAAATCCACACTCGGCTTTGGCGGCAAGGTTATGTCGAAAGCCGATACGGATATGACCAAAATTTACTCGCAGGTAATTCCGCAGGACCTTGTCAAGTTCGGACTTATACCCGAGCTTGTCGGCAGAGTGCCTGTTTTAACAACGCTTGACAATCTTGATAAGGATGCGCTTGTAAGAATACTCACAGAGCCGAAAAATGCTCTTGTTAAGCAGTACGAAGCGCTTTTCTCAATGGATAATGTTTCACTTGAATTCCAGGACGGTGCTCTTGAAGCGATAGCCGAGCTTACTCTTGAAAAGGGTACGGGTGCTCGTGGCTTGAGAGCTATCATGGAGAAAACCTTGATGCCTATTATGTACGAAACTCCTTCGGATACTGAGGTGTCAAAGGTAATTATTACCACGGATACGGTCAAAAACGGTACCGCACCTATAATCGAGAAGGCTTCTTCAAGCAAAAACAAGACAGGCGGCACAAACAAGACTAAAGGTTAATTGACAGAAAGCCGATTGCACAGCTTGCAATCGGCTTTTTTGGTAAAGGACGGTGAGGACTTGAAAAAAAACAGAAAGCTTGATTTTTCAAGCAAGGATAAAAAGGACTCAAAGCGTTTTAAGAGCTTTGTTATAGCTTTTGCGGCTTTCGTGGTAATTCTCGGAGGCATTTCATTACTTATGTTTATGAAATCCATTGACTTCAATTTCGGAAATCTTGTTTCCTCCTCAGATGATTTGACAACAGAGCCTCAAACGGAGACAACAACCTCTCCCGTGGTTATGGAGGGGCAGTCTGAAATTGTCCTTATATGCTACGACACCGAAAACAACGTTTCATTTTCATTTCTCATTTCAACCGATATTAAAAAGAAAACAATTACCGTCAATTCCATTCAAAATGACTTTACGGGCAGCTACAACGGAATTACCGCAGCCCTGTCCGAGCATTTCAAAAAATCAGGAGCAGGTGCGTTTGTACAGGCTTTTGAAAGCTATTCGGGAATTAAGACGGACAGATATATTTCAATAGGCGAGCTTCAATTTAAGAGCTTTGCCTCAAAATTCAAGGATATTGTCGTTGATGTGCCGACGGCAACCGACCCTAAGACTATGGGCGGACTTTCGCTCAATGCAGGCACACAAAGCTTATCTGCGGATATGCTTTTGAAATATCTTAAATATTGCGGATATTCGGAAAAATCTTCGGCGTTTTCCTCATTCCTGAAAACAGCCTTTAACGCTTCGCACATAGGAGCGATGGATAATCTTTTCGAATACATTGTAAATAACTCGCAAACCGATATTTCAATAATCGATTACACAGGCGAAAAGGATAAAATTGCGGAATTTATCAACACTCAGGGGGAAATAAACGACGGCGGCGTTTATTCGAAAGAGGAGAAAAAATAATGCGTAAAAAACTAAAGGTCATAGGCATTGCGATTGCGACGATACTCGTTATTTGTATTGTAAGTAACCGAAAGCAAATTTTAAGCTTTATTCCTACGGATTTTTCTAAGGTGGAAATGATTTACGATAATCGCACCGATGACGATATGAACGTTCGGTATTATTATAATCATTTGAGCGATAACGCAAAAATCGCATACACCCTTATAGTGCCCGAGGTATATAAACATACCGAGTTAATAGAAATTCCAAAAATTACCGACAGTGAATTTACGGCTTTGAACTATGCCGTTTCCTACGATAATCCCGATTTGATTTGCTATTCCGCACAATGCAAGATAAGGACAGAGGGGAACAAGTACTATTTTGAGCCGAACTACACCCATTCGCAGCAGGAGTGCAACGCACTTACAGCTCAGCTTAATTTGCAGGTTGACAAGGTTGTGAACGAGGCGAGCCGGCTTTCCTCCGATTACGAAAAGGAAAAATACGTCCACGATTATATCTGCGAAAATTGCAAATATGTTTTGACGGACGATTTGAAATCTACGGCTTATGATGCGCTTGTCAACGGAGAAGCGGTGTGCGAGGGCTATGCAAGAGCGACGCAGCTTTTGCTCAATAAGCTCGGCGTTGAAAACTTCCTTGTGATAGGCGACGCTAAAAATGACGACGGCGAGATAGAGCCTCATATGTGGAATATCGTTAAAATCAACGGCAATAATTACCACCTTGACGTTACATGGGACGATAACGATCAGACCGATTCGCCCTATATAAAAACACATCTTTATTTTAACCTTACAACAAAGCAAATTTCCGAAAATCACTTTAACATAAGACCGGAGAATATCGACTGCACCGCAACCGAGTTTAACTATGCGAGGGCAGAGGGCTTGTTGTTCGGAAATTACGGAAAAACGATTAAACCGGCGATTGAAAAGGGAATTACCGATAATTTCAAAAACGGGAAAAGCTATGTTGAAATTTTTGCCGTGAGTGAGCAGTCATATAAAGAGATTTATAAAAAGCTTGTTGATTCGGACGGCATTTCGGAAATTGCAATAGAGCTGCGAAGTAAAAACGGCAATATGAAATTCACGCAGTATCAAACCTTCGAGAACAAGGAAATGTATTATATGCAGTTTGTTTTGTCTTGATTTTTGGTAATTGCACTCGGAAAGGTATGTGAATTATGGATAAACAGAGAATTGAAAATGCGGTCAGAGAAATTCTTATCGCAATAGGCGAGGATCCCGACAGAGAGGGACTTTTGGAAACTCCGAAAAGAGTTGCAAATATGTATGAGGAGATTTTTGCGGGTCTTGAGGCTAACCCCGAAAGGCATTTGAAAATCTTTAATGAGGGTAACAACGACGAAATGGTAGTGGTGCGTGATATACCGCTTTATTCAATGTGCGAGCACCATTTGTTGCCGTTTGTCGGAAAGGCTCATATTGCATACATTCCGTCGGAGGGCAAGGTTATCGGACTTTCAAAGCTTGCAAGAATTGTTGACGATTATGCAAGACGTCCGCAAATTCAAGAAAGACTTACCTCACAGGTTGCAGACTTCCTCGAGGAGCATTTGCAGCCAAAGGGTGTGGCGGTTGTTATCGAAGCGGAGCATTTTTGTATGACAATGCGTGGTGCAAGGGCGGCAGGAGCTAAAACTCAGACCTCGGCATTAAGAGGAATGATGAAAAAAGACCCGAGGACAAGAGCAGAGGCTATGTCCTTGCTTTTCGGAGGTAAATAATGGCATACTATTTCAAGGGTAACGGCTTTTCTTTTGAAATTAACAAGAGAACATATATAATGGGCATATTAAACGTTACACCCGACTCGTTTTTTGACGGCGGACAGTGGAACAGTCCCGAAAAGGCGGTTGAACACGCTCTCAAAATGCAAGAGGACGGAGCCGATATAATCGATATAGGCGCACAGTCAACAAGACCGGGAAGCGTTCTTTTATCAGAGGAGGAAGAGCTTGAAATCATCAAAAAATACATTCCTGCCGTAACCTCTGCCGTTAATGTTCCCGTGTCGGTTGATACCTTTTATCCGAGGGTTGCGGAATACTGCCTTGAAAACGGAGCGAAAATCATCAATGACGTAAGCTCAAAAATGGATAGGGAAATGGCGCTTGTCGTTAAAAAGCACAATGCAGGCTGGATTGTAATGCACACGGGAAACGCTTCGGCATCTCAGGAGGCTGACTATTCAAAATGCGGCGGCGTTGTAAATGACGTGCTTGCATTTTTCGATAAGGCGGAGAAAATTGCGGCGGAATACTCTATAAGCCGTGAAAATATCTGCTTTGATATGGGCTTCGGCTTCGGAAAATCTCATTTTGATAATTTAGAGCTTTTAAGGAATACAGACAAGCTGAAATTCCCCGAAAGAGCACTTTTGACGGCTCTCTCTTGCAAGCGCCTTGTTAAAAACGAAACGGGTGCGGACGGATACGACAGAGTGTTCGGAACGCTTGCAGCAGATACGCTTGCAATAGCAGGCGGAACGGACTTTATCCGTGTTCATCACGTGAAAGAGGCTTGCTTGGCGGCAAAAATGACTGATGCGGTGGTAAGATAATATGGATAAGATTAAAATTCAGGGCTTGAAGCTCTATGCATATCACGGTGTAAATCCCGAGGAAAAGGTTGACGGACAGGAGTTTATCCTCGACATAAAAGCCTATCTTCCACTCGATTTGCCTTGCGTGAGCGATAACGTTGACGACACCGTAAGCTATGCGAAAATCATAAAGACAGCAAGACGGGTTTTCTTGGCGGAAAAGTACGATTTACTTGAAAAGGCGGCACAGGCTGTTGCCGACGCAATACTTTCGGAATTTCCTAAAATCGAAATGGTCAAGGTTGAGGTTAAAAAGCCTTTCGCACCGATAAAAGCGGATTTTGATTATGTTTCGGTTGAAATTACAAGGAGCAGAAAATGAAAGCTGTACTCGGAATAGGAACAAATATCGGCAACAGGCTTGAGAATATTGAAAATGTTTATTCCTCATTGTCGCTTTTGCCGAACACGAAAATTATAAAAAAATCCTCCGTTTATGAAACAGAGCCGTGGGGCTATGAACTGCAGGACAGGTTCTTAAACTGTGCTGTTCTCATCGAAACCGAGCTTTCGCCGAATGCCTTACTCGGTGCATGCCTCGGAATTGAGGCGGCACTCGGCAGGGTGCGTAAATTCAAAAACGGACCGAGAATAATCGACGTTGACGTGCTTTTGTTGGAAAATATCGAGCTTTCAACGGACGAGCTGACAGTTCCGCATAGGTTTATCAGACAAAGAGATTTTGTGCTTGTGCCTTTGCACGATTTAGCACCCGAAAACAATATTTTCGGCTATGATTTCGACAAGGAGTATAACGAAACCGATAAAACAAAATTGACAAAAATATAAAACGGCAAAAGCCAACCCCACTATGATTGGCTGAGTGTTCATAAGGAAGTATTGGTTTCTCGCATAAAAATCCATTATGCTTTTGCCAAAAAGCCTCACAAGGCGACAGCCTTGCATCATTTCTCGGCTTCGGCATAAAAGAATTTTTATAGTTACGAAACTGCAACGCACTTCAAAATAATATATTTTTGATACAAGAAAAGGCAACCCCCACAGATAATGCTGACGCATATCTGCGGGGGTTAACGAATTATTGTTAGAAAAGATGTTGTTTTGAAGCAAAACTGCCTTATGAACACTCAGCCTTACATAGTGGGGAATTGTTATATTATAACCTTTAATTTTTCGTTTTCCGAGTGTAATTTGTAATCGGTTATCTTTCCGTCCTTCCACGAAAAGTCGATTTTAGCGTTGCCCTTGACTCTAAAGCCTTTGACGCTGCCGTCCTTCCATTCGCTCGGAAGAGCAGGGAGAAGATAAATATTTTCGCCGTCGGACTGTACAAGCATTTCATTTATACCGCTTGCCGCACCGAAGTTTCCGTCGATTTGGAACGGGGGATGTGCGTCAAAGAGGTTCGGATATGTTCCGCCGCCGTCGCCGTAGTTAAAGCCTGATTTTCTTCTCGATTTCACAGGGCTTAACTGCAAATTCAAAAGGTCATATGCCTTTTGTGCGTTCCTTAAACGAGCATGAAAGTTGATTTTCCAAGCAAGACTCCAGCCCGTGCCTGCGTCGCCTCTGATTTCAAGCGTTTTCTTGCAAGCGTCGAAAAGCTCGGGCGTATCGTCTTTATTTATAATGCTAAACGGGTGCAAGCCGATAAGATGCGACACATGGCGGTGATGCTTATCACATTCTTTGTATTCGTCGTCCCATTCGAGCAGCTGACCCTTTGAGCCTATCTTGAACGGCTTTATATTTTTAATCTGTTCCTTTAATTTTTCGGTAAATTCATCACTTATGCCTACCGCTTTACAGCCTTTGAGATAATTTTCAAAGCAGTCAAGCACGATAGTATCCATTATAGTCGAGCTTTTTGCGACGGAAACAGCCTTTTCATTGCACTTGAAGGTGTTTTCGGGAGAGGTTGCAGGGCAAACAGAGAGCTTTCCGTCTCCGATGTCGGTTAAAATATCGGAATAGAACTCGCACGCTTTTTTGAGTATCGGCAAAGCAAAATCCGAAAGAAATTCTCGGTCGCCCGTGTATTCGTAGTATTCAAAAAGACTGTGGCAGAGCCAACCTGAGCCGCCTTGCCAATATCCCCATTGAGCGTCGCCGTGAGTCGGTGCGGTAAAGCCCCAAATATCCGTGTTGTGATGAGCGACAAAGCCGCCTGCGTTGTAATATTCTTTTGCCGTCCTTTCACCCGTAACGCTTATAAGCTTTATTAAGTCGAAAAGCGGAAGCATAAGCTCCGGCATATCGAAGCAGAGCGTCGGCCAATAGTTCATTTCCGTGTTTATGTTAATCGTGTAATTCGAATTCCAAGGCGCACGCAGGTTTTCGCTCCAAATACCCTGAAGATTTGTAGCTCTTGAATTTTCTCTCGAGGAAGAAATTGTAAGATACTTTGCGAAATTCCAAAACAGCTCATAAAGACCGAGGTCGGTTTTGTCGGCTTTGAAAGCGATAAGTCGCTCGTTTGTCGGAAGTGATGAATTTTGATTGTTCTTATTGAGCGTAAAAGAAGTTCTCGAATAATACTTTGAATAATCGGCAATATGCTCTTTTTTTAACGTCTCAAAGCCCTTTTGAACAGCGGAATTTACGGCATTTACGCAGCTGCTCTTATAATCAATACCGCTTTTTGAAGCAGGGGTAAGACCGTCTTTGAAATTAGTCTTTGTGCAAAGTAAAACTGTTGTTTGCGTGCTTCCCTTTACCTTGATTTTGTCGCTTGAGGAAGCTACCGTGCCGTTTGAAATTACCTTGATTACAGTCCTAAAGGAAACGCCCTGTTCCTCCGGCTTTTCCGAATATGTAAGCTCTGCGCAAGGGTATTTTGATAACTTTGAGCCCGAGTCACTCGCACAAATTCCGTCAAGCGTAATTGTATCGTTTTCATAAGTAACGGTGCTTCTCAATTTGCTTTTGAAATTAACGGAAAAATCAATGCCATTTGATGAGTTTATTTTATACACAAGCACATCCGAGGGATTGGAAACGAAAGCTTCTTTTGTGATTTTAACACCGCTTTTTTCATATTCACAGTCAAGAACGGCATTTTCAAGGTTGAGCGTTCTTCTGTAATTCTTCGCACTCGAAAAAGAAAAAGGATGCTCGATATAAAGGTCGCCGAGCGGAAGATAAGCCTGCGTCCAACAAGCCAAAAAGCTATCGGTAAGCTCCTTTTGAGCCGAAATGAAATCATTTTTAAGAGCTAAAGACTGAGCCTTTTTGTATGCTTCATACGCTCCGTCCTTTTCGATATATCTCGGACAGCCTGTCCAAAGAGTGTCGTGGTTTAAGGCAATGCGGTCGGTTTTATCCGAGCAGAAAAACATACCGCCGAGAAAGCCGTTTCCCATCGGCATTGCGTCCGTCCAATATTTTGCAGGGGAGTCAAACCATACAGTGTTATTCATATCGCACCTCTTTACATTGATGAATTTATTATATAATATCCCGATTAAAAGGTCAATCGAATATAAGGTTGAGTATTGAATTTAACGACAAAATATGATATATTTATAAAGTTATTTTATTGATTGGGGATATTCGTTTGCAATATGTAGTAATGGACCTCGAATGGAACACGGCATACTGTAAGAAATTCGGTTGCTTCTTTAACGAAATAATCGAAATCGGCGCAGTAAAGCTTGATGAAAATTTTAATATTAAGGACTCCGCTTCTGTAATTGTAAAGCCTCAAATCGGCAAGAAATTAAGAGGCAGAGTTAAAGACTTAACCCATATTACAAATGAGGATATTTCTTCGGGTATATCGTTTGAAGAGGCTGTAAAGGGCTTTTCGGAATGGCTCGGCGACGAGGAGAACACCTTTTTAACTTGGGGCGACGGCGATATACGGGTTTTCTCAAAGAACTATGAGTATTTCTTTAATATCGACGCCCTGCCGTTTATCGATAATTACGCAGACGCTCAAAAATACTGTCAATCATTTATTGACGCTCCAAGCGGTCAGCAGATAGGACTTGCCTCGGCTTGTGAAAAGCTGGGTGTAAATCCCGAGGATTTTTCGCACCACCGTGCACTTGATGACAGCTTGATGACCGTCGAGTGCATAAAGAAAGTATATGACAGCGCAAAGCTTCAAAAATACATAAGAAAATGTGACACCGCATTTTATAAAAAGCTTTCTTTTAAGCCTTATGTTATCAAGGATTTGAACGACCCCGATATTGACAGGTCAAAGCTCAAATGCGTTTGCGATACCTGCGGCGGAAAGGTTGTTAAGAAGAAAAAATGGGGCTTTGTAAACAATTCCTTCAGAGCTGAATTTTATTGCCCTAACTGTGATAAAAATTTCAGAGTGAGCGTAAGATACAAAAGATATTTTGACAGGGTAGAGGCAAAGAAAACCTTTTCCGATATAGCGCAAAAGGATAGGCACAGAAGCAAGCAAAAAGAGAAAGTTTAAGGCACAATCAGTAGGATGGTGGCGAGCCTTACGGCAGAGAAGAGTGAAAAATGAAGAGTGAAAAGCGAAAAGAAACAGGTGCTTCGCACGGATTGAATTATATATCATATCGTAGGGGCGAACTGTGTTCGCCAGTTTTTAATTTGCTATGAATTGGCTGGCGACCGCAGGTCGCCCCTACGGATTGTGCGAAATTTTTTAATGTCATATTAGCCGTAAATTATTATATATCATACCGTATGGACAACTGCACATTCAGCCTCCCTTGTGTAAAGGGAGGTGCCGAACGATGTGAGGCGGAGGGATTGTGCAACTTAATCCACGGATAACCGCAAGAGGAAAAAATACAACGTTAAGCTTATAAAAAAAGAGCAGAGTGTTCAAACTCTGCTCTTTCTCTGTATATACGCTTATTACTTAATGACCCTAACTCTGATAATATTATCAAGGGCTTTGATAGCCTCAATCGCATCAACGGAAACCTCTGTGTCGGTATCGAGCATTGTGTAGGCAAATTCGCCTCGTGATTTATTTACCATATTATCAATGTTTATATTCTCATTCGCAACCGAAGCCGAAATGTTACTGATTACGTTCGGAACGTTCTTGTGGAGAATGGTAATTCTTGTTTTACCGCTTCTCGGAACGGATACGCTCGGGAAGTTGACGGAGTTTGTGATATTGCCGTTTTCAAGGTAATCAACAATTTCATTTACCGCCATAACGGCACAGTTGTCCTCCGATTCGGGAGTCGAAGCGCCGAGGTGCGGAAGCACGATAACACCGTTTGCGTCAAGCAATGCGCTGTTGCCGAAGTCTGTAACGTAAGCCGCAACCTTACCGCTTGAAAGAGCTCTGATAATATCGCTTGTTTCAACAAGCTCGCCTCTTGAAAAATTGAGAATTCTAACGTTGTCCTTCATTTTTGCAATGCTTATCGTGTTAATAACGCCCTTTGTGGAGTCGGTAAGCGGAACATGAAGCGTGATATAATCGCAGGAAGCGAAAATATCGTCAATGTTCGTAACGTGCTTTACGCTTCTTGAAAGATTCCAAGCCGCATCAACAGAAAGATAGGGGTCATAGCCGTAAACCTCCATACCGAGTGACTGCGCCGCATTCGCAACGAGCACGCCGATAGCACCGAGACCGATTACACCGAGCTTTTTGCCCTTGATTTCAGGACCTGCAAAGGCTGATTTGCCCTTTTCAACGCTCTTTGAGAAATTTTCATCACCTTTAAGCGTTGTCTTTACCCACTCGATTGCGGGAACAATCTTTCTTGACGAGAGCAAAAGGCCGCACAGAACAAGCTCTTTAACTGCGTTTGCGTTAGCACCGGGAGTGTTGAAAACAACAATGCCCTTTTTCGCACA
Organism: uncultured Eubacteriales bacterium; assembly: GCA_934436505.1. GTDB lineage: Bacteria > Bacillota > Clostridia > Oscillospirales > Acutalibacteraceae > Fimenecus. The sequence continues at coordinate 252,039 of CAKSAP010000002.1, forward strand.
TTCGTCAATCGGAATGTTGTTGACTCCTGCGCCTGCTCTTGCAACGGCAAGCGTTTCGGGTGCAAACTCCGTTTCGTGCATTGAAGCGGAACGGACAAGTATAGCGTCGGGATTTTTTATCTCATCCGAGCATTTATAATCGGAAGTGAAATTTTTAATTCCTGTTTCCGAAATTTTATTAAGTGTTAAAACATTATACATTTCAATTACCTCTGTTATGAATTAGCTTTTTCGAAATCAGCCATAAATTTAACAAGCTTTTCAACACCCTCATAAGGCATTGCGTTGTAAATCGAAGCTCTCATACCGCCTACGCTTCTGTGACCTTTAAGATTTACAAGACCTGCGTCGGTAGCCTCTTTAACAAATTTAGCGTTGAGCTCCTCCGACTCTGTAACGAACGGAACATTCATAAGCGAACGGTCTTTTTTGACAACCGTGCCTTTGAACATTTTTGAATTGTCAAGGAAGTTGTAAAGAAGCTCTGCCTTTTTAACGTTTCTGTCTCTCATAGCCTCAAGTCCGCCGTTTTCTTTAAGCCATTCAAGCACGAGTTTGCAAATGTAAATCGTGTAGCAGGGGGGAGTGTTATAGAGCGAATCGTTATCAGCCATAAGCTTGTAGTCGAGCATTGACGGGGTGTAGTCTCTTGCGTTGCCGAGTAAATCTTCACGGATAATGCAAATTGTAAGTCCTGCCGGTGCAACATTTTTCTGTGCGCCGCCGTAAAGCATACCGAATTTTGATACATCAATCGGCTCTGACAGGAAGCAGGATGAGATATCTGCAATAAGCGGAACGTCGCCTGTGTCGGGAAGCTCACGAATGATATTTCCGTGTACAGTTTCGTTCATACAGATATAAAAATAATCTGCGTCGGGACGAAATTCCTTTTTATCCATAACGGGTACGCAGGAGAAATTCTCATCCTTTGACGAAGCAACGATTTTAACATCGCCGTATTTTGTAGCTTCCTTGTACGCCTTGTTTGACCACTGTCCCGATACAACATAATCAGCCTTACCGCTTTTATTCATAAAGTTCATCGGGATTGCCGCAAACTGAGTTGAAGCGCCGCCCTGCAAGAAAAGCACTTTGTAATTGTCGGGAATGTTCATAAGCTCACGCAAAAGAGCCTCTGCACCCTTTATTATACCGTCATAAATCTTTGAACGGTGGCTCATTTCCATAACGGACTGACCGCTGCCCTGATAATCAAGCATTTCATCTGCCGCTTTTCTTAACACCGATTCGGGGAGCATTGAGGGACCTGCCGAAAAATTATAAACTCTTGCCATTGATATACCTCCGATTATATATGCGATATTCGCAAAAAGATACTTATTTTAAGCTGCCGAACAGCTTGAATAGATTGTTAAAAATATAAACAAGTCATTTTCAAGCCTAAAATCTAATGCCTTGTCGCAACGGCAACTGTTTAGCATTATAACAGACTTAAATATCAAAAGTCAATAGATTGTTAAGAATATAACAAACTTTTTCTTAAAAAGTCGAAATTGTCAACAAAAGTTGTTTGATATTTTAACAAAGTCTGTATTTTCATTCTATTCATAACTAAAATCGGGTGTTAATTGCCTTTTTGCACATAAATAGCAGTTTTTACCACGCAAAACTTTACAACCTTTTTCGTTTTTTTATTGCAGTAACCCCTAAAATATTATATAATTTTAATAATAATATCTAAATTTACGGAGTTGAATATATGGATTTCAAAAATACCGAAAATGCTTCTATGCCAATGGTCGCTTTGAGAGGTCTTGTGGTTTTCCCGAAGGAGACTCTCCATTTCGACGTCGGCAGAAAGAAATCTATTGCGGCAGTAAAGTCTGCGATGGTTTCAAAGCAGGACGTATTTCTTATAGCTCAAAAGAATATACAGGAAGATTTAATAAACGAGAAAACGCTTTATTCCGTCGGCACGGTCTGCGAGGTTAAGCAGATTGTTCGCTTGCCGGGTACTGACGCTCTGCGTGTTGTCGTCGAGGGAAAATACAGGGCAAAGCTTGACAAAATCACAAGCGACAGACCGTATTTTACCGCCGATACCATTCCGCTTTTCGATAAAGTGCCGCAAAGACTTGACACCTTCAGAGTTGATGCGATGCTTCGTGCGGTTAAATCGCTTTTTGACGAATATTCCTCGCTGTGTGCGAAATTGGCACCCGAAGTTGCGGTTTCAATAGCCGTGAACGACGATTCGGGCGACCTTGCGGATCTCATTGCGTCTAATATTCCGCTTGAATATCACGATAAGCAGAAAATTCTTGACGAGTGCAATACCTATAAGCGACTTGAAAAGCTTTGCGTAGTTCTCACAAAGGAGGTTGAAATTCTCCGAATTGAAAACGAGATCAACGACAAGGTTCAAGACCAGATGGACGATAATCAGAGGGAATACTATCTTCGTGAGCAGCTGAGGGCGATTTCCGTCGAGTTGAACGGCGACGACTCTCCCGAGGCGGAGGCTGAGGCATACAGGGAAAAAATCAGAAAAATCGGCTTTTCAAAGGATGACGAGGAAAAGCTTTTGACCGAGTGCGACAGATTTTCACGGCTTCAGCCGTCAAGCCCCGAAAGTGCGGTTTCAAGAACATATCTTGACGAGGTGCTCTCGCTTCCGTGGAACAAATATACAAAAGATAATCTTGACATTAAAAAGGCTTCCGCCGTGCTTGAAAGAGAGCATTACGGGCTCAAGGAGGTCAAGGACAGAATACTTGAACTTCTTGCCGTAAGAAGCCTTGCACCCGATATTAAAGGACAGATAATCTGTCTTGCAGGCCCTCCCGGTGTCGGCAAGACCTCAATCGCAAAATCATTGGCGCACGCTATGAACAGAAATTTTGCACGCCTGTCATTGGGCGGCGTGAGAGACGAGGCGGAGATTAGAGGACACAGAAAAACATATATCGGCGCAATGCCGGGTAATATAATATCTGCGTTGAAGCGTTCAAAAAGTATGAATCCGCTTATCTTGCTTGACGAAATCGACAAGCTCGCAAGCGACTACAAGGGCGACCCGTCGGCTGCTCTTTTGGAGGCACTTGACCCCGAGCAAAACAATTCATTCAGAGATCATTACATTGAAATTCCCGTGGATTTGAGCAAGGTGCTTTTCGTAACAACTGCAAATGACGTTTCGGAAATTCCCGCACCGCTTAGAGACAGAATGGAAATTATCGAAATTTTCAGCTATACCTTTGAGGAAAAATTCCAAATTGCCAAGAAGCACCTTATCCCGAAGCAGCTAAAGGCTCACGGCTTAAAGGCTTCGCAGGTTAAAATCAAGGACGATGCACTCAAGGTCATAATCGACGGCTACACGAAAGAAGCAGGCGTAAGACGGCTTGAGAGGACAATAGCTAAGGTTTTGCGTAAGCAGGCTGTCAAATTAGCTGAGGGCTATGAGGGCAAAATCACGGTCGGAATTAAAGACCTTGAGGATATTTTAGGACCTGTAAAATATACCGACAGCGATTTGCTTAAAACCGACAGCGTGGGCGTTGTAAACGGTCTTGCTTGGACGTCCGTCGGCGGCGAGATGCTTCAAATTGAGGCTCTTTGCGTTGAGGGAACGGGCAAGCTTGAATTAACAGGCTCGCTCGGAGACGTTATGAAGGAATCGGCAAAGGCGGCGTACAGCTATATCAGAAGCGTTGCCGAGGATTATAATATCCCCACCGATTTCTATAAAACAAAGGATATTCATCTTCATTTCCCCGAGGGCGCAGTTCCGAAGGACGGACCGTCGGCAGGTATCGGCATTGTTACGGCTATGGTTTCGGCTCTTTCGGGCTATACGGTTAAATCGAGCGTTGCAATGACGGGCGAGGTTACGCTTACGGGCAGAGTTCTTCCCATCGGCGGACTTAAAGAAAAGTCAATGGCGGCTTATAAATCGGGCATTAAAACGGTAATTATCCCCGACAGGAATTTACCCGATATTAAGCAGTTCGACAAGGTTGTTACAGACGCTTTGGATTTTGTCCCCGTAAGTGATGTGGCGGATGTTTTAAGCCTTGCGTTGAATATTGAAAAAACGGAAAAGCACGACAAAAAGCAGCCCGTTATCCCCAAGGAAAAAGCAAATAAGCTGAATACGTGGCAGCAATAAGGAGAAAATATGGATTATTCAAAAGCACAGTTCGAGAGAGCATACGGAACGTTTGAGCAGCTTCCTGCTTCGACAATGCCCGAGATAGTTTTTTCGGGTCGTTCCAATGTCGGAAAATCTTCACTTATAAACAAGGTGTTCAACCGTAAAAATCTTGCAAGAGTAAGCTCTGTTCCGGGAAAGACAATAACAATTAACTTCTATTCCTGCGGCAATGACGCAAAAATCGTCGATTTGCCCGGCTACGGTTATGCAAAGGTTGCCAAGAGTGAAAAAACACGCTGGGCAAATATGATGGAGCAGTATTTTAATTCGGGCAGAGATATAAAGCTTGTTGTTCAGCTTGTCGATATGCGCCATCCTGCGACCGCAGACGATATTATGATGATGGAGTTCCTTGAACACGCAGGCATTGATTATATCGTGGTTATGACCAAGAGCGATAAGCTCAACAAGGGCGAATACAAGAGCAGAGTTGAAAATTCAAGACAGGAATTGAGCTTTGTTGACCCTGAAAATATAATCCCGTTTTCGTCGCAGACAGGCGAAAACGTTGATAAGATAAAAGCAATAATAGAATCCCGTTTGGAGGCAAAATAATGACAAAAACACCGTTTCTTACAAAGGAAAAAGCAGAGGAGATAGCAAGTGTTTATCCCACCCCTTTTCACATTTACGATGAAAAGGGAATACGTCAGAATTGTGAAAATCTTTACAAGGCGTTTTCGTGGAATAAGGGCTTCCGTGAGTATTTTGCGGTAAAGGCAACGCCCAATCCGTTTTTGATTGATATTTTGCGTGAATACGGCTGCGGCTGCGACTGCTCTTCGAAAACAGAGCTTATGCTCTCAAAGGCTATCGGTGCTACGGGAGATGCTATAATGTTTTCTTCCAACGATACGCCCTCGGACGAGTTTGAATACGCAAACGAGCTTGGCGCAATAATCAACCTCGATGACATTACCCACATTGATATTGTTGAAAAAACACTCGGCAAGCTTCCCGAAAAAATGTCCTGCAGATATAATCCGGGCGGATATTTCAAAATTGCCAACAACATAATGGACAACCCCGGCGACGCAAAATACGGTATGACGACCGAACAACTTTTCGAGGCTTTCAGAATTATGAAAGAAAAGGGCGTTAAGGAATTCGGTATTCATTCCTTCCTTGCAAGCAATACCGTTACAAACGAGTATTATCCGACGCTTGCAAAAACTCTTTTTGAAATTGCGGTTAAGCTCAAAAATGAGACGGGCGCAGATATTAAATTTATAAATCTTTCGGGAGGAATCGGTATTCCTTACCGTCCCGACCAGAAGCCCAACGATATTTTTGAAATCGCAGAGGGCGTAAGAAAGGTATATGAAGAGGTGCTTGTTCCCAACGGTATGGGCGATGTCGCACTCTATACGGAGCTTGGCAGATTTATGATGGGACCTTACGGTGCGCTTGTTACAAGAGCAATCAACGAAAAGCACACTCATAAGGAGTATATCGGCGTTGACGCTTGTGCTGTCAACCTTATGCGCCCTGCAATGTACGGCGCTTATCATCATATAACCGTACTCGGCAAGGAGAATGAAGAGCCCGTTAAAATGTATGACGTTACAGGCTCATTGTGCGAAAACAACGATAAATTCGCAATAGACAGAATGTTACCGAAAATTGATATGGGCGACCTTATCTATATTCACGATACGGGTGCGCACGGCTTCTCAATGGGATATAACTATAACGGTAAATTGAAATCGGCTGAGATTTTACTTAAAGCCGACGGCAATTTTGAGCTTATCAGAAGAGCAGAGACACCAAAGGATTATTTTGCAACCTTTGATTGCTTCGATTTTTATAAAAAAGTTCTCGAATAAGAGGTAAACGATATGTCGTTTGTTCATTTACATTTGCATACGCAGTATAGCTTGCTCGACGGTGCTTGCCGTTTCGGGCAGCTGTTTGATGCGGCAAAAGCGAACGGACAGACGGCTGTCGCAATCACAGACCACGGCAATATGTTCGGTGCGATCGAGTTCTATAAAGAGGCTAAAAAGCACGGAATTAAGCCGATAATCGGTTGCGAGGTATATGTTGCCGTTCGTTCAAGGCACGATAAGGTACATTCGATAGATTCCGAAAGACACCATCTTGTTTTGCTGTGTGAGAATGAAACGGGCTACAAAAATCTTATCAAAATGGTGTCTGAAGCGTGGACCTCGGGCTTCTATGTCAAGCCGAGAGTCGATAAGGAGCTTTTGGAAAAATACCACGAGGGAATTATTGCACTTTCGGGCTGCCTTGCCGGAGAAATTGCAAGAAAGCTTGTCGCAAGGGACTATGACGGTGCAAAGCAGACTGCTCTTTGGTACAATTCCGTTTTCGGACAGGGTAATTATTACCTTGAAATGCAAAATCATGGCTTGAAGGAACAGCTTGAAATTATTCCTATGCTCGCAAAGCTTTCCGAGGAGACGGGAATACCGCTTGTCGCTACAAATGATGTGCATTATGTCAAAAAAGAGGACGCAAAAACCCAAAAGGTGCTTATTTGCATACAGACTAACCACACCATTGACGAGGAAACAGGCATAGAGTTCGGCACGGATGATTTTTATTTGAAGAACGAAGCGGAAATGCTTGAGCTTTTCAATAATTATCCGCAGGCTGTGGAAAATACGCAGATAATCGCAGACAGATGTAACGTCGAATTTGAATTTCATAAAACCAAGCTTCCGCATTTTGACGTTCCCGACGGCAGAGACCATTTTGACTATTTCAGAGAAAAATGCTATGAGGGGCTCTATAAAAATTACGGAGAAAATCCCGACAAAAAATATATCGAACGCCTTGACTATGAGCTTTCGGTAATTAAAAATATGGGCTACGTGGACTATTTCCTTATCGTAGCCGACTTTATAAACTATGCAAAATCAAAGGATATTCCCGTAGGGCCGGGCAGAGGCTCGGGTGCAGGCAGTATCGCCGCATATTGTATGGGAATTACGGGCATTGACCCGATGAAATATAACCTCATTTTCGAACGCTTCTTAAATCCCGAAAGGGTAAGTATGCCCGATATTGACGTCGATTTCTGTTATGTTCGGCGTGAAGAGGTTATCGACTATGTAATCAGAAAATACGGAGCCGACCACGTTGCGCAGATTGTTACCTTCGGTACTATGGCGGCTCGTGCGGCAATTAGAGATGTCGGCAGGGTGTTGGGAATTGCATACAATACGGTTGATGCTGTATCAAAGCAAATTCCCCGTGAGCTTGATATTACAATAGATAAGGCTTTGAGGAAAAACTCGGAGCTTAGAAAAATGTACGACTCCGACCCGAAAATAAAGGAGCTTGTCGATTTGGCAAAGGCTGTCGAGGGTATGCCGAGGCATGCATCAAAGCACGCCGCAGGTGTTGTCATTACAGATAGGCCTGTCAGCGAGTATGTTCCGCTTGCAAAAAATGACGATTCGGTTGTCACTCAATACACAATGACCACCATTGAAGAGCTCGGACTTCTCAAAATGGATTTCCTCGGACTTCGCACACTCACGGTTATTGATGACTGTGTTAAGGCTGTAAGGGAGAGAGAGCCGTCTTTTTCAATTAAAAATATTCCGCTTGATGACGAAAAGACCTATGACCTTTTCAGAAACGGCGACACATACGGTGTTTTCCAATGCGAGTCTGCGGGACTTCGCCGTGTTCTTTCAAGGCTTAAACCAAATAATCTTGAGGACATTATAGCGGTTATTTCGCTTTACAGACCGGGACCTATGGACTCTATTGACACATATATTGAAAATAGGCATAATCCCGAACGGGTCAAATATAAAACGGAAATGCTTCGACCTATTCTTGAGGTAACAAACGGCTGTATGGTCTATCAGGAGCAGGTTATGGAAATTTTCCGTTCGCTTGCAGGCTATTCTCTCGGCAGGGCGGATATTGTAAGGCGTGCAATGTCAAAGAAAAAGCACGATGTTATGGAAAAGGAGAGAACGACCTTTATTGAGGGCTGCGGCAAAAACGGTATTTCAAAAGAAACCGCAAACAGTATCTTCGACGATATGACCTCGTTCGCCTCTTACGCTTTCAATAAATCTCATTCGGCGGCATATGCCCTTGTTGCTTATCAAACGGCGTATCTCAAATGTCATTATCCGGCAGAGTTTATGGCGGCTTTAATGACAAGCGTTATCGATTGGACAGATAAAGTCACAATGTACATTTCCGAATGTAACAGAATGGGAATTGAGGTTTTGCGACCCGACGTCAATTTTTCACAGGCACAGTTTACAACCGATTTCGGCAAAATAAGATTCGGACTTTTAGCCGTTAAAAATCTCGGCAGAAATTTCATTGACGCTATCTATAAAGAGCGTTGCTTAAACGGAAAATATACCTCGCTTTACGATTTTGTGAAAAGAGTGTATTCAAAGGATTTCAATAAGCGTGCGGTTGAAAGCTTGATAAAATGCGGTGCGCTTGACTCTTTTTCGCTAAACCGCAGGGAAATGATGCTTAATCTCGGCTCGGTAATTTCCTCGGTTGAGGCGACAAAACGCAGAAATATCGACGGTCAAATCGGACTTTTTGACTTGGGCGGAGCTTCGGATAATTCTTCCCCCGAGATAAGCCATACGGAGGAGTTTGACCGACTTGAAATGCTCGGATATGAAAAGGAAACAACGGGTCTTTATATTTCAGGGCATCCGATGGCGGAGTATTCGGAGCTTTCAAAGAGAATAAAAGCTATCCCCATTTCCGACTTGCTCGAAGCGGCAGGGGATGAGGTAAGTCCATATAAGGACGGAGCTTATGTAAAGGCTTTCGGCATAATTTCTTCGGTTAAAAAGAAGATTACCAAAAACGACTCCACAATGGCTTTCATAACACTTGAGGACGTAACAGGCTCAATAGAGGCTATTGTGTTCCCGAAGGTATATGAAAATTTCGGAAATATGCTCACGCTCGGAAATATTGTGGTGCTGAAGGGCAGGCTTTCCATACGTGACGACGAGGACTCAAAAATTATAGCTGACTTTTTTGAGCCTTGTCCGAAGAACGAACCAAAGGCTAAAAAAAGCGGAGCTTTCCTGCGCTTTAATTCCGAAAGTGATCCGAGAGTTCAACAGGCACTTGCCGTTCTCAACGGCTGTGAGGGCAAAATTCCCGTCTATTTCTTTTTCAGCGACACTCGAAAATATGTAAAAACCGATTTTTCGATTTCGCCGAATGATAGGAGAAATTCAAAGCTAAGCGAAATTTTAGGCGAGACAAATGTCGTAATTCAATGAATTTTGCGACAAATGGGCGAGTTAGCCTTGACTATTTTTTCTTTTAGTGTATTATATATGTTGATTATTTATGAGGTGATAATATGAAAACAATAGGTGTTTTAACAAGTGGCGGAGACGCACCCGGCATGAATGCGGCTGTTAGAGCTGTTGTTCGCTCAGGCTGTGAAAACGGTATGAGAGTAATGGGTATTCGCAGAGGTTATAACGGTCTTATGTACGGAGATATGTATGAAATGAATCTCCGTTCTGTTTCTAATATAATAAATCGTGGCGGTACAATCCTTTATTCCGCAAGAAGCCCCGAATTCAAAACAGAGGAGGGACTTCAGAAGGCTATCAATACCTGTAAGGAAGTAGGTATGGAGGGCGTTGTTGTTATCGGCGGCGACGGCTCTTTCAGAGGTGCGAGGGATCTTTCACTCAGAGGTATTCCCTGCGTCGGCATTCCCGGTACAATCGATAACGATATTGCTTGCTGTGACTATACTATCGGTTATGATACAGCTATGAATACCGTTATGGAGATGGTTGACCGTCTCCGTGACACAACAGAGTCTCACGACCGTTGCTCGGTTGTTGAGGTTATGGGCAGACGTGCAGGCTACATAGCTCTTAATGCAGGTATAGCTTGCGGCGCTACAACAATTCTTATTCCCGAGGTTGAGTTCGACTTTGAGCGTGATGTTATCGAGAGAATGAGAAGAACCCAAAAAGCAGGCAAGAGACATTTCATTATCGTTGTTGCAGAGGGCATCGGCGGTGTTGATGAAATGGCAAAGAAAATTCAAGAGGTTACGGGAATTGAAAGCCGTGCTACAATCCTCGGTCATGTTCAGCGTGGCGGTTCTCCCACAGTTCGTGACAGAGTTGCAGGCAGTCAGATGGGATACAAGGCTGTTGAGCTTCTTAAAGAGGGCATCGGCAACCGTGTTGTTGCTATGCAGAAGGACGCAATCGTTGACTTTGACATTTTCGAAGCATTGAATATGAAAAAGACAATCGACCTTAACCTTTATAAGCTTGCTCACGAAATTTCAATCTAATGAAAAATATTGTTCTAATCGGTATGCCGGCTTCGGGCAAAAGCACCGTCGGCGTTGTCCTTGCAAAGACCCTCGGTGTCGGCTTTGTCGATACGGACCTTGTCATTCAGCAGCGTGAGGGCAGGCTTTTGCAGGATATAATAGATAAGGACGGGCTTAAAGCCTTCCTTGAAATCGAAGAAAACGCATTGCTTTCTTTGGACTGTGAAAACAGTGTTATTTCAACGGGCGGCAGTGCCGTGTTCGGCGAAAAGGCTATGGAAAAGCTCAAAAAGAACGCTGTTACGGTGTTTATTGACGTTTCTCCGAGCGTGCTTGAAAAGAGGCTTTCAAACATAACCACTCGTGGAATAGCCGCAAAGCAGGGCGAGAGCGTTGAGGATATTTTGAGGGAAAGACTTCCGCTTTACAAAAAATATGCCGATTTTACAATTTCAACGGAAAATGAAAACGTTGAAAGCTCGGTTGAAAAAATTGTTTCATTATTAAAATTAAATAATTAACGAAAAAAGACTTTTTAGATTTTAGGATTTACATTTTGTCCATAATAATCTAAAAAGTCTTATTTTTTCCGCTTATAATTTTTCGAATAAATCACAAATTATAAAAGCGGCAAGAAGTCGCAGGTGCGGAGGTGAAAAATGAAATATTTTTTCAAAATAATAAGCTTAATCGGGCTTATGATAACCTCTGTCATATTCGGTATGGTTATATTTGCTCAAAAGACGATACCCGACAGTATCCACCTTGTTGAAAGCGAAAAAATAATGATCAGCGAGATATTTTCGTTAAACGTAACGCAAAATGAAGACTATGTGTCTGCGAATACGCAATCAAATGTTATTGACGATCGCTGTGAGGATAAGGAATATACTCTCGATATATCGCTTCTCAATACCATACCGGTCAAATCTTCTTCGGTAACCGTTTCAAAAAGGCAGTATGTTGTGCCCGGAGGCGATGTTTTCGGCATTAAGCTCTATACGAACGGCGCTGTCGTTGTCGGTATGGACGATGTTCAGACCTCGTCGGGTGCAAGAAATCCGGGCAAGGAAGCAGGACTTGAAACGGGAGATGTGATAACCGCCCTAAACGGCGAGAAAATCACAACGGTAAATGAGCTTACAAAATTCTTTCAAAACACGAATGACAAAACTATCAGAGTTACGGCGGACAGAAACGGGAAGCCGTTTGAAGCCACATTAACTCTTGCCGTGTCAGAAAGCGACGGAAGAAACAAAGCAGGCTTGTGGGTAAGAGACAGTACCGCAGGCGTAGGCACAGTTACCTATTATAACAAGAACACAGGCGTTTTCGGCGGACTCGGACACGCAGTTTGCGATGTCGATACGGGAAAGATGATGCCCTTGCTTTACGGCGACGCTATGTCCGCAAGAATAAGCGGCTGCTACAAGGGAACTCCGAGTGCTACGGGAGAGCTGTGCGGAGTGTTCACAAACAAAAAAACGGGCGATTTGAAAATCAACTGTGAGTGCGGTATATACGGCATCTATAAAGAAGCTGTAAACGGACAGGAAATACCCGTTGCCGCAAAGCAGGAGATTACCGCAGGTCCTGCACAGATAATATCCACCGTGGATATTAACGGACCTAAGTATTACGACATTGAAATAGTAAAGGTTTTCTTGCAGAATGACTCGAACAATAAGAATATGATTATAAAAATAACCGATCCCGAATTGATTGAAAAAACAGGCGGTATTGTGCAGGGAATGAGCGGAAGCCCAATCATACAAAACGGTATGCTCGTCGGAGCAGTAACCCATGTGTTTGTAAACGACCCTTTGCAGGGTTACGGTATCTTTGCCGAAAATATGCTGAAAATTTCAAATTCCGTAGAAGATGAGATAACTCGAAAAGCTTCCTAAAGGAACGCCCGAAAGGCAGTTGCAAAATTGCTTTTCGGGTTGTTTCTTTATTCGACCTAATTTTTTTAATGCTGACAAATAGTATTGACGCTTTGAAATGCTTATTAACTCTTTCGCTGTCATTTAGTCGATTTTTGATAGCGTTTCAAAAACTTTTAGTAAATTTCTGAATATGCTATTGCCAAAATTATACTAAAATGGTAAAATATGGCAGAAATCAAAAAACGGAGGTAAAATATATGGAAAGAAATCTTAAAGTGGTGTTGACAGCAGAAGGAAACGAATTCGGGGCGAATTGTGTAAAAGCTCTTGCTTCCTACGGTTGCGAGGTTAAGCTTGTTAAAAAGGACGGCAGAAAGCTGCTTGAGACAATCGAGAGCGAAAAACCGAACGCAGTTGTTATGGATGCGTTTTTATCGAACATAGACGCACTCGGTGTCGTTGAAAGGGTTAAGGGCAGCAAGAAATTTGACGATATGCTCTTGATGGTTATGTCGGGGGTTGACAATCAACGCTTTGAGCAGGAAATTTTATCGGCAGGGGTTGACTACTATTTCAGAAAGCCTTTTGATGTGAATGTAATGGGCGAGAGAATACGCCGAATGTCCGATAAGTCGCAGAGGATAAGCACGCAGCATAACGAGCTCGGCGATCCTATGGATTTGCAGGTAACGGTCAGCGAAATTATGCACCAAATCGGCGTTCCTGCACACATAAAGGGTTATCAGTATCTTCGTGAGGCGATAATTCTTTCAATCGACGATACGGAAATGATGAACTCTGTAACAAAGGTGCTTTATCCGACGGTCGCAAAGAAATTTTCAACAACACCGTCGAGGGTCGAACGAGCTATCCGCCACGCTATCGAGGTTGCGTGGGATAGGGGAGACGTTGATGTTTTGTCGTCGTATTTCGGCTACACAATCCAGTCAAGCCGTGGTAAGCCCACCAATTCCGAGTTTATCGCAATGATAAGCGACAAGCTCCGCCTGAATATGAAAATATCGTAGAATTAAAGCCCTTGATTTTCAAGGGCTTAATTTATTGTATGTGAATGTAATATCCCACAATGTAGGGCAGGGGCAAAACCCTGACGGACAGAGAAGAGTGAAAAGTGAAGAGTGAAGAGAAGTGGGTGCTTCGCACGGAGTGAAAAATTATACTCCACAGTGTAGGGCAGGGGCTTGCTCCTGCCGAACGAATTAGCAAATATATTACTGTTATCGGCTAATATCAAATTGAATTCAATATCATACCGTAGGGACAGCCCTTGCGGCTGTCCGTAAATGTAATTTTATATCAAATTTGTTGCGGACAGGGGCGAGCCCTGTCCCTACGGATTGCGAATATTTTAATATCATATCAGCCAAAAATTATCATAAATCAACAGCAATTCAACGGCGGTAGCAAGCCACCGCCCTACGCCGTAGAATTAAATTTTTAGGTTAATACACGGCTGTTATCAAATTTAATGATTTATGTGCGACCGTAGGGGCGACCTGCGGTCGCCCGCCAATTCATAGCAAATTAAAAACGGGCGAACACAGTTCGCCCCTACAATATAATATAAAATTTTAATTGTTTGTAGTCATTGTTTTGAAAAATTACTGATTTTCCACAACGACCCTGAATGCCAATTCCTGTGCCTGTTCAAGGGTTTCAAGCGTGCCTGCCTGACGTCTGAACTCTGCGCCGCCACGAAGTCCTTTCATATACCAAGCGGCGTGCTTTCTCGCTTCCTTCATACCGATTTTTTCCCCCTTGTATTCGCAAATGAGCTTGATATGCTTTACCATAACCCTCATTCTCTCGCTGACGGGCGGCTCGGGGAGAATTCTGCCCTCGTTGAGATAGGCATTGATTTGCGAAAATACCCACGGTCTACCGAGCGCACCTCTGCCGACCAAAAGAAAATCGCAGTTTGTTTTTTCAAGCATAAGTGCCGCAGTCTGACCGTCAACAACGTCTCCGTTACCGATTACGGGGATTGACAGCTCCTTTTTTACCTCGGCAATTATATCCGTATTTACGGGCGGTGCATACATTTGCTGCCTTGTCCGTCCGTGGATTGTAACAGCCGCAGCACCCGATTCTTCGGCTCTTTTTGCCATATCGACTGCATTTATATTGTCAAAATCCCAACCCGAACGCATTTTTACCGTTACGGGAAGCTCGGTAGCGCCGACAACCGCTTTGACAATGCTCTGCGCAAGCTCGGGATTTCTCATAAGCGACGAGCCGCCGCCGTTTCCTGCGATTTTCGGGGCAGGACAGCCCATATTTATATCGATAAAATCAGGTCTTGTTTCAAGCACGGAATTTATGCTTTTAGCCATAATTTCAGGATCGCTTCCGAAAATTTGCACGCCTGCCGGACGCTCTTTTTCGTTGAGCGTCATCAATTCCTTTGACTTTTTGTCGCCCATGGTAACACCCTTTGAGCTTATCATTTCCGACACGGTATAAGCCGCACCGTACTCACGGCAAAGCTCACGAAATGCCCTGTCCGCAACGCCTGCCATAGGAGCAAGCCCTGCAAAGCCTTCAATTTTCAAATTTCCGAACTGCATAAAATCAACCTCAATTAAATTTCAGCATATTTTACCATAAATTCTTTTTTATCTCAACCGTTGAGGCATAATTTTAGTGCAAAATATAAAAAGATATGGTACAATATTAAAGTAATTAAAATTTCTGAAAATTCGGTGAAAAATATGAAGCTATTGATTTTAGACGGTAACAGTATTTTTAACAGAGCGTTTTATGGTATAAAGCTGCTCACAACTAAGGACGGACATTATTCAAACGCAATTTACGGCTTTTTGAATATCCTCTTAAAGCTCGAAGATGATGTTTCGCCCGACGGTGTGGTTGTAACCTTTGACCTTAAAGAGCCGACCTTTAGGCACAAAATGTATGCCGATTACAAGGCAGGCAGAAAGCCGATGCCGCCCGAGCTTGCGGAGCAAATGCCCGTGCTTAAAGAAATTCTTTCGTCGCTCGGCTATAAAATCGTTACAAAGCCCGGCTTTGAGGCAGATGACCTCATCGGCACGCTTTCCCACAGCTGCGGAGAGGGCAACGAGAGCTTTATCGCTACGGGAGACAGGGACAGCTTACAGCTTGTTAGGGATAATGTTACGGTTTTGCTTGCCTCAACTAAAATGGGCAGACCCGAAACAGTGGTTTATGACACCGAAGCCGTTAAGGAAAAATACGGCGTCGAGCCGATACAGATGATTGACATTAAGGCTCTTATGGGCGACAGCTCGGACAATATCCCCGGTGTTGCCGGAATTGGCGAAAAAACTGCCTCAGCTCTGATTTCAAGCTTTGGCTCTATCGATAAAATTTATGAAAATATCGACGAAATCGACATTAAAGAGTCCGTCAGAACTAAGCTTAAAAACGACAAGGAAAAAGCGTATCTCAGCTATAAGCTCGGAACGATTGATGTAAATGTTCCGATTGATACCGATATAAATTCCTATAAAAAAGGCGAGGGCGACCCTGAAAGAGCGAGGAAGCTTTTGACCGAATATGAGATGTTCAAAATCCTTGAACGTCTTGATTTGCCTGCTGTTGCACAGTCGGGTAAAAATGACGAAACGCAGCCAAAAGCACCCGAAAAAAGCACCGATATTTCACTTTTAGAAAAATCGGTAAACGAGGAAAAAGAGCTTTTCTTTGCCCTTGATACCGACAAATTTGGCTTAAAGGGTATTTGCGCCGTTGACTGTGATTATGTGTATGAATTCACTGCCGACGAGGACATTGAAAAGGTGCTTTCAATGCTTTCCGATAAGGAAATTAAAACCTGCACCTATAATTCAAAGGCGGTTTATTCCTACTTTTTCAAAAACGGCGGAGACATAAAGGACATTGATTTTGATATTTTGCTCGGTGCATATTTGTTAAATCCCTCGGCAAAGGATTATTCCGTAAAGCGACTTGCGGCGGAGTTTTCCGTGCCGTATTATGAGTATGACAACGAAATTCTTTCCGACCTTTCGGCGTACAGAGCATTAAAGAGCCGTATTGCGACAAGGCTTGAGAGCACGGACAACACAAAGCTGTTTAATGAAATCGAAATGCCTCTTGCGAGGGTGCTTTCGTCAATGGAGGTATATGGAATTAAGGTTGACAGAGAGGGTATTGAGGACTTTTCCGACAAGCTTTCCGGCCGCATTTCAGAGCTTCAAAAGGAAATCTATTCGCTTGCAGGTCGTGAGTTTAATATAAATTCTCCAAAACAGCTCGGCGAGGTGCTTTTTGACGACCTTGCAATTCCTACAAAGAAAAAGACAAAAACAGGCTATTCCACAAATGCAGACGTTTTGGAGGGGCTTGCCGAGGACTACGAAATTGTAAGATTTATCCTTGAATACAGAACTCTTGCAAAGCTCAAATCCACATATTGCGACGGTCTTATCAAGGAAATTTCTTCCGACGGCAGAATTCACACAACCTTTAATCAGACTGAGACAAGAACGGGCAGAATTTCCTCAGTTGAGCCGAATCTTCAAAATATTCCCGTAAGAACAGAGCTTGGCAGAGAGATGCGAAAATTCTTTGTTGCCGAGGACGGTATGACCTTTATTGATGCGGACTATTCGCAAATTGAGCTTCGAGTTCTTTCGGATATTGCAAATGACCAAAATATGATTGACGCCTTTAACAGCGAAACGGATATTCATACAACAACCGCTTCACAGGTGTTCAAAATTCCGCTTAACGAGGTTTCTCCGCTTATGCGTTCAAGGGCAAAGGCTGTAAACTTCGGTATCGTTTACGGTATCGGTGCATTTTCGCTTTCAAAGGATATAGGCGTTTCAAGGGCGGAAGCGGATAAGTATATCAAGGACTATTTGCACCATTATTCCGGCGTTGACGGGTATATGAAAAGCATTGTCGAAAAGGCAAAGGCGGACGGCTATGTTTCAACGCTTTTCGGCAGAAGAAGATACTTGCCCGAGCTTTCGTCGTCAAACGGTATGCTTCGCTCCTTCGGCGAGAGGGTAGCAAGAAATATGCCCATACAAGGTACTGCCGCAGATATTATTAAAATCGCAATGATAAAGGTTTATAACAGACTTAAAGCCGAAAACCTCAAGGCAAGACTTTTGTTGCAGGTGCACGACGAATTGATAGTCGAAGCACCCGAAAGCGAGGCGGAAACGGTTAAAAATATCGTTTGCGAGGAAATGGAAAACGCTTGCAAAATGAAGGTGCGTCTTGTCAGCGACGCAAATATAGGCAAGACCTGGTATGATGCGAAGGGCTAAAAAATGAATGTTGAAATTTCAAAAATGACCGAAGCGGACATTGAGAATATCGCAAAAATTGAACAGGAGTGCTTTCAAGACCCGTGGAGCGAAAAATCGCTTTTCGAGGAGCTTGAAAATCCCGTTGCCGATTTTTTTGTTGCGAAAATCGACGGCGAAACGGCAGGATATATCGGCTCTTTCAATGTTGTCGGCGAGGTTTCGATAACAAATGTTGCAGTCAGTGAAAAATTCAGAAAAAAAGGCGTTGCAACAAGGCTTTTAGAGCAGCTTGAAAAAGTCAGCCGTGAAAAAAATGCAGAGTTTATAACGCTTGAAGTGAGAGAGTCGAACGAAAACGCAATCGCTCTTTACAGAAAATGCGGTTTCTCGGAGGTAGGACTTAGAAAAAATTTTTATTCCCGCCCGACCGAAAATGCCGTGCTTATGACAAAAACGCTTGAATGAATGTGAAGTGAATTTAATATCCAAAACCGTAGGGACAGAGCTCGCCCCTGTCCTCAACAAATTTTATATAAAATAAAATTAACGGACAACCGCAAGGGTTGTCCGTTACAGGCTTTCTTGTAAAGGGAGCTGTTGTTTTTTGGGACAAAAAATGACTGAGGGATTTTTACAAATTCATATAAAATCAACCTTACAATCCCTCCGCCTCACGTTCGTTCGGCACCTCCCTTTACACAAGGGAGGCTGAAAATACAGCTGCCAGTTGATTTTGACACAACAAAAGCCTATTGAATTATCAATAGGCTTAATTTTTTTATTCATCCCATTTCAAATCGTGGAGCTGACCCTCGCAGAGAAGCTCGGGGAAATTCCACTGTCTTAACACCTCGTATGTTGCAATTGCAACAGTGTTTGAAAGGTTAAGGCTTCTCGCTCTTTCGTGGTTTAACATCGGCATACGAACGCAGGTGTCGGGGTGGTCGTAGAGCAAGCCCTCGGGCAAGCCTTTTGTTTCTTTTCCGAAGAAAAGATAGCAATTATCGGGATATTTCACATCCGAATAAATGTGCCTGCCCTTTGTTGTGAAGAAATAGAATTTGTCCTTGTGTTCTTTGTTTTTTTCAAGAAATTCATCAAGATTTTCATAATATGTAATATCCAAAAGATACCAATAATCAAGGCCTGCTCTTTTGAGTTTTCGATCGTCAATCTTAAAGCCCATAGGACCGACAAGATGAAGTCTTGCGCCTGTCAATGCACAGGTTCTTGCGACATTGCCTGTGTTTTGCGGAATTTCAGGCTCAACCATTACTATATTTATCGACATTTTATACTCTCCCGAATTTTTTTATCTATTTTAACATATTTTTCAAAAAATAAAAGAACTATACAATAATTATTTTTCTGTTTGTGTAAAGAATATTAGTACATCACAAAAATAAAGAGGTGAAAACAATGAGAAAGCAAACGGAAAAGACAATGAAGGCTGTCGGTGCAAGCCTTGCTTTAGGCGCTGCCGTTGCAATGGCAGGCTCTGCTATGAACGACAATCCGATGAGAAATATGAAAAAGACGGCTAAAAAAGCTATGAACACTTTTTCAAATATAGTTGAAAATATGCAAAGTATGATGTAAAATCAAAGTAAGTCCGTTGCCGACGGTAACGGACATTTTTTATAAGGTGATGAAAATGAAAAAAGCTATAGCTGTACTTATTTCTTTAATGTTCGTGTTTTTGTTGTGCTCCTGCTCAAAAGAGCCGACTCCCGACGAAACAACTCCGCCGCAAGCCTCCGAGTCAGTCTCCGAGACCGCTTCCGAGACAGGCACAGAGGAAATGAAAACGGAATTGCTTACAACGACAAAGAAGAATGATAAAAACAGCAGCTCAAAATCAAATGTTTTGCAGGCAGGTTCGGGCTCTGCCGTACTTCAGGACGGAAAGACTTACACGGGCAGAGAGCCGCTTCCCTGCGTTGAATTTAAGGTTACAGATCCCGAAAACACAAGGAATTTATCGACGGAGAAAAAGGGCTACGGCTTCGGCGTCGCAAAGGACGGAAAGCCCAATCAGGTTTCCGTAAACAATCAAAAATATTTTGACGAACACAATTTTAATGCACTGTGCCTTGATACCGTTTCAAGCGAAAAGGTGCTTTATCTGACCTTCGACTGCGGATACGAAAACGGCTACACCGCAAAAATTTTGGACACGCTAAAAGAAAAGAACGTTCCGGCGGCATTTTTCTGCACTCTGCCTCAAGTAAAGCAGTATCCCGAGCTTATATCAAGAATGATAAACGAGGGTCATATTGTCGGAAATCACTCTGTTAAGCATCCGTCCTTCCCGTCGCTCACAAGAACTGAAATGGCGCAGGAAATAAAGGGAATGGACGATTATTTGCGGACGAATTTCGGATATTCCGAGCCGTATTTCCGTTTTCCGATGGGCGAATATTCGGAAAGTGCGCTTGATTTGGTCGGCTCACTCGGTTATAAAAGCGTGTTTTGGTCGCTTGCGTATTCCGATTGGGATTTGAATAACCAAAAGGGTGCGGACTATGCTTTTAACACGGTAACTGCAAGACTTCATCCGGGCGCTGTGATACTTTTACACGCTGTTTCGCCCGATAACTCGAACGCTCTTGCTCAAATAATCGATTACGCAAGGGAAAACGGCTATGTTTTCAAGTCCTTACGTGATTACGGTAATTGACATAGCGATAAAAATATAATAAAATATATATGTGAGTAGATTGAGCAATTACGGGGGCGCAGCAATGCGTCAATGAGGAAAGTCCGAGCATCACACAGCAGGGTAACGGCTAACGGCCGCCGAGGGCGACCTCCGGGAAAGTGCATAGAGATATACCGCCGTATTTATACGGTAAGGGTGGAAAGGCGAGGTAAGAGCTCACCGGGATATTGGTAACAATATTGCCAAGTAAACCCTACCCGATGCAACATCGACTGAAGTTGTCAGCTGGGCAGATACTTCGACGGATGGCTTGAGCGTATCGGCAACGGTACGAGTAGATAGATAATTGCTTTCAATGACAGAACTCGGCTTACAGGTTTACTCACATTGTTGAATTCGCCTCATACTATGTTATGGGGTGATTTTAATGTTAGAGGCGTTTTTTGCATCGATTTTTGTCGGATTGATACTTTTAGGCTTGCTTGCGCTGTCTTACGGGATAATGTTCAAGCTTTTAATGCCGAAGGGCAAGTACGACTATTACATAATTATTCCGTCGGAGGACTGCGGAGAGGAGATAACTCAAGCGGCATATTCCGCAAGGACAAAGCTCAATCTTATCGGCGATGAAAATCACGGAAAGGTGCTTGTTCTCGATAAGGGAATGGATGAAGCTCAGAGGCTTTCCTGCTTAAATGTTTGCAGGCAGACGAACGGAATTTATCTTGTATCGGTTGAAGAATTAGAGGAATTGTTCAAATGAGTGAAGAGCTTAAAAACGAAATTATAAGCGGTACGGTTGAGGACATTAAGTTCAGAAATGACCAAAACGGCTACACCGTGCTTGAAATTGGCTGTGATGACGAGCTTATCACGGCCGTTGGCATTTTCTCGGGAATTTCCGTCGGCGAAACCGTTAAATGCTCGGGTAATTGGACTTTTCATAACACGTTCGGCAGACAATTCAAGGTGGAAAGCTACGAGAGAAATATGCCTGCCACAACGGAACAGCTTTATAATTATCTCAGCGCAGGTGCGGTAAAGGGAATAGGACCTGCGACAGCCGAGAGAATAATAGAAAAATTCGGAGAGCGTTCGTTTGAGGTGCTTGAAAACGAGCCTGAAAGCCTTGCACTTATAAAGGGAATATCCTTAGAACGTGCAAAGAAAATGTCGAGCGATTTCAAGAGCCAATTTGCCGTAAGGGGTATTATGATGAACCTTGAGGCTTACGGAATGACGCCGAATGAGTGCATTAAGGCATACAAGCTTTTCGGCGTAAAAGCGGTTGAAAGAGTTATGGAAAATCCGTTCGATTTGTGTTTTTCGGGTGCCGGAATAGGCTTCGAAAGGGCAGAGGCGATAGCGGAAAAATTACCCAACGGCACAAACCCGTCATATAGAATTAAAGCAGGTATTTTACATATAGTTACTCATAATTTGTATTCGGACGGTCACACCTGCTTGCCGAGGGAAAAGCTTGTCAAAATTTCGGCGCAGTATCTCTCCACCAATGAGGACACCGCCGACATTATGATTGACGAGCTTATAGGCGAAAGCAAGCTTGTTTCAAAGGAAATGAACAATAAAGAGTTTATTTTCCTAACGTCCGTTTATCTTGATGAAAAATCGATAAGCAACAGAATGAAGGTGCTTTTGAAATTTCCGCCTCCCGAAAGGAAAACGCTTTATAAGGAAATCGAAGCGGTTGAGGCTTCGCTGAAAATCGAATATGCCCAAAAGCAAAAGGAAGCTATTCAGACCGCAATAAATAAGGGTATGCTCATTTTGACGGGCGGCCCCGGTACAGGTAAAACGACAACGCTAAAGGGAATAATCAAGGTATTTGAAAACGAGGGACTTGAAATTGCGCTTGCAGCTCCCACGGGCAGGGCGGCAAAGCGAATGAGCGAGCTTACGGGCAAGGAAGCAAAGACAATTCATCGCTTGCTTGAAGTCGAATGGGACGAAAACGACAGACCTGCTTTTCAGCGTAATCTACGCAATCCGCTTGACTGTGAGGTGCTTATAGTTGACGAGCTTTCAATGGTTGACACAAGCCTTTTCGCAAGTCTTTTGTCGGCACTTCCGTTCGGCTGCAGATTTATAATGGTCGGCGACTCCGATCAGCTTCCCGCAGTCGGCGCAGGCAATGTTTTGTCGGACTTAATCGGCTCGGGACTTTTACCCGTTGTCGAATTGAAAGAGGTTTTCAGGCAGTCGCTTGACAGCTTGATTGTTACAAACGCACATAGAATAGTCAACGGCGAGCAGGTTATAATCGATAAAAAGGACAGCGATTTTTTCCTTATGGAGAGAAGAAACGCTTTTGATACCGCACAGACGGTGGCAGAGCTTTATTCCAAGCGCTTGCCGGCGGCTTACGGCTATTCTCCTTTTACCGATATTCAGGTTATATGTCCGTCAAAAAAGGGCGAAGCGGGTACGAATAATCTCAATAAAATGCTCCAGGAGCTTGTTAATCCTCACGAAAAGGGCAAAAATGAAATAAACGTCGGCTTCAAGGTGTTCCGTGAGGGCGACAAGGTTATGCAGATAAAGAATAATTACAATATCGGCTGGGAAAAGGGCAAGGACTCGGGCGAGGGCATATTCAACGGCGATATCGGTATAATCGAAAAGATAGATAACAGAAACGAGTGTGTAATTATCTGCTTTGATGATGACCGCAGAGCAACATATATGAAGGATCAGCTGATTGAATTGGAGCTTGCTTATGCCGTTACTGTCCATAAAAGTCAGGGCAGTGAATTTAAGGCGGTTGTTTTGCCGATAATATCTGTAATACCGCAGCTGAAATACAGAAATCTCCTCTATACCGCCGTTACAAGAGCAAAGGAAAAGCTTGTTATTGTCGGAAGCTCGGGAGAGGTTTTTGAAATGGCACAAAACGATAAAAAAACACGCCGATATTCTGCGCTTAAATATATGCTTTTGGAGAATGAGAATGAACAAGGACAAGCTTAAAGCCTTTGCCGTCAGCATTTTCTTTCCGAAGCGGTGCAGATATTGCGGCGAGCTTATTCGCTATGACGAAACGCTGTGCGAGGAATGTAAAAAGGGCTTGCCTGTAATCGAAGCACCCGTTTGTTACGATTGCGGTATGAGTAAATCGGATTGCGATTGCAAGGGCAGAAAGCATTTTTATAATTCGATTGTCGGTGCTTTTTACTATGAGGGTGCTATTCGCAAGGCTGTTTCGAGAATGAAATTCAGCGAAAAGAAGTTTATGTGCAAAATTATGGCGGAGGATATGTACGAGGTCTTTTTGAGGGAATACTCCGACGACAAGCTTGACTATATCTGTTATATTCCGTTCACTAAAAGCAAGGCAAGAAAGCGTGAATTTAATCAGGCGGAGCTTTTGGCAAATGAGCTGTCGGCTCTTACGGGAATACCCGTGCTTGACGCTTTAGAGTGCTTATACGACACACCGTCGCAGCATTCTTTATCAGGACTTTACAGAAAAGGAAATGTGTTCGGTATATATGATGTTAAACGCAAGGACGAGATAAAGGATAAGAATATTTTGCTTGTGGATGACGTCAAAACTACGGGCGCTTCGCTTGATGAATGTGCAAAGATGCTGCGTATTTTCGAGGCACAGAGCGTCAGCTGCATTACCTTTGCCGTGGCACACAGAAATAAAAACGGTGTTGACAGTTAGGGATAATGTTGCTAAAATACCTTATTGAGGTGTGAAAATGAATAAGACAGAACGCAAGGCGGTTGTCGTTATTTTTGAGATACTCGCCGTTGTCATAATAATAGGGCTTATTATTTTAGGCACTAATGTACTGAAAAACCGTTGGCATAAAATCGATTTTAACGTTACAAAAATCGTAGCGCAAAGGTCTGAGGAAAACGAGGAATTGTATCACGTTACGGTTCACGGAACCGCAGACACTTGGTTTTATGACTTTAACACATATAAATTTAAGCTTGTAGCAGGCACTTCGGGCTATTATATCGCAAAGAATTCTCCTGATACGACGTACCTTACCGTAAATCACAATCATACTGCGGACTTTACTTTGGAATTCGATACGTACAGTCTCGACGATATAAAGAACTATACCTTTTACGGCAGAAGCATTTATATTAACGGCAACAGTAAAGAGGGCACGGATATAAGAATGTTTATGTCTGAATTTGTCGATAAGCTTGAAATAGCGGAATAAATCAGTTGACACTTTATGCCACAAATGATAAAATATTCTTGATTTAATATTAAACACAGTGAAGAAGTTAAGATTCGCTCCCACCGTTTCAGAGAGTTGCCGTTCGGTGCAAGGCAATACAGCGTGCGTTTCGTCGTCACTTCGGAGTGGTTTCGCCGATATTTAAGCGAAAACGGCTTATTCCCGTTAAAAAATATAAAAGCGGTCGCCTTGTGCGGCAATTTGAGTGGTACCACGGAATTTTTCGTCTCATACTTTGTATGGGGCGTTTTTATTTTATAAAGGAGATATGATATGTCAAAAGAGCTTGAAAAACAGTACAATCCCCAAAATGTCGAGGAACGAATTTACGGCACTTGGGTTGAAAACAAATATTTCCACGCAAAGCGTGAGCAGGGGAAAAAGACTTATACAATAGTCATTCCGCCACCCAACATCACGGGTCAGCTCCATATGGGACACGCCCTTGACAATACATTGCAGGACATTCTCATCCGCTATCACAGAATGGCAGGATATGACACCCTTTGGCTTCCCGGTACAGACCACGCTTCTATTGCAACCGAGGCTAAAATTGTCGAGGCTATGCGTAAAGAGGGAATTACCAAAGAGGATTTGGGCAGAGATAAATTCCTTGAAAGAGCTTGGAAATGGAAAGAGCAGTACGGCGGAAGAATTATCGAGCAGCTTAAAAAGATGGGCTCTTCGTGCGACTGGGACAGAGAAAGATTTACTCTTGACGAGGGCTGCAGCAAGGCTGTACGTGAGGTCTTTGTTCGTCTTTACGAAAAGGATTTGATTTACAGGGGCAACAGAATGGTAAACTGGTGTCCTCATTGTAACACGTCGATTTCAGACGCAGAGGTTGAGTATGAGGAAAAGGACTCTAATTTCTGGCATCTTCTCTATACAGTTAAGGAAACAGGCGAAAAGCTTGAGCTTGCAACTACACGTCCCGAGACAATGCTCGGCGATACTGCGGTTGCAATAAACGGCGATGACCCGAGATATGCGCATCTTCACGGCTGTCATGTTATTTTGCCGCTTCTCAATAAGGAAATTCCGATTGTATGCGACGAGCACGCAGATATGACAAAGGGCACGGGTGTTGTTAAGATTACGCCTGCACACGACCCGAACGACTTTGAGGTCGGACTTCGTCATGACCTTCCGATTGTCCGCACATTCACCTATGACGGACATATGACGGGTGCTGCCGACAAAGCAGAGGCAGACGAGCTTCGTGCATCGGGTAAGACAGCACAGAACGAGCCTGAGGTGCTTGACTGCGGTAAGTATGCGGGTATGACTACGCTTGAAGCGAGAAAAGCAATCCTTAAAGACCTTGAAGAGGGCGGATATATCAAAGAAATCGAGCCTATCAAGCATGAGGTCGGCACTTGCTACCGTTGCCACACAAGCATTGAGCCTATGGTTTCAAAGCAGTGGTTTGTAAGGATGGAGCCGCTTGCTAAGCCTGCTATCGAGTCGGTTGAAAAGGGCGATATTAAATTTATCCCCGAGCGCTTTACAAAGAACTATATGAACTGGATGCGTGGCACAAGAGATTGGTGCATTTCACGTCAGCTTTGGTGGGGACACAGAATTCCTGCTTGGTACTGTGACGACTGCGGCGCTACAACGGTTTCAAAGACTGATATTGATACCTGCCCCGAATGCGGCAGCAAGCATATAAATCAGGATCCCGATACGCTTGATACATGGTTCTCCTCGGCTCTTTGGCCGTTCTCAACTCTCGGTTGGCCCGAGCAGACAGAGGATTTGAAGCACTATTATCCGACAAATACTCTTGTAACAGGCTATGATATAATCGGCTTCTGGGTATCGAGAATGATTTTCTCGGCTCTTGAATATACGGGAAAAGCACCGTTTGATACAGTCCTTATTCACGGACTTGTTCGTGACGCACAGGGCAGAAAAATGTCAAAGTCTCTCGGCAATGGTATTGATCCGCTTGAGATTATCGATAAATTCGGCGCAGATGCGTTGAGATTTACCCTTGCAACAGGCAACAGCCCCGGAAACGATATGAGATTTTCCGACGAAAAGGTTGAGGCGAGCAGAAACTTCGCAAACAAGATTTGGAATGCTGCAAGATTTATTCTTATGAATCTCGGCGAGGACGAAAAAGCTCCGCACATTCCGGAAAAGCTTGCGATTGAGGACAAGTGGATTTTGTCGCAGTACAATGAGCTTATCAAGGCTGTTACAGAGTCTCTTGAAAAATATGAGCTCGGTCTTGCAGTTCAGAAACTCTATGACTTTATTTGGGACGTATTCTGCGATTGGTATATCGAGCTTGCAAAAATCCGTCTTAACGGCGAGGATGAAAACGCAAAGCAGACGGCAAAGGCTGTGCTTGTTTATGTAATGAGCAACACCCTCAAGCTTCTCCATCCGTTTATGCCGTTTATCACAGAGGAAATTTGGCAGACACTTCCGCACGACGGCGAGTCAATTATGATTTCCGAGTGGCCGAAGTATTCTCCCGACCTCGATTTTAAGGCGGAGGAGGCTGAAATGCAGAGAGTTATGACCGCTGTTAAGGCTGTTCGTAACAGAAGAAGCGAGATGAATGTTGCTCCGTCCAAGAAAGCACAGGTTATTATCGATACTCCTTATGTTGACACCTTCACAAACGGCGCAGAGTTCTTTAAGAGACTTGCTTCGGCAAGCGAGGTCAAGATAGTTCCCGGCTATGAGGACTCTTCGGCAGTTACCGTAATTACCGCCGACGCTAAAATTTATATTCCTATGGACGAGCTTGTTGACTTCAAAGCAGAGCTTGAAAGACTTGAAAAGGAAAAGAAGGCAGTCCAAAAGGACATTGACTTTATTTCCAATAAGCTCAACAACCAAAGCTTTGTCGCAAAGGCACCTGCAAAGCTTGTTGACGAGCAGAGAGAGAAGCTCAAGGCATACACCGAAAAAATGCGTATGATTGACGACTCAATCGAAAAAATTAAATCAAGATAAACAAATTGCCGCAGGAATTGTTCTTGCGGCAATTTTACCCTAAAAAAATTCTTGCAATACGTAAAACTATGTGATAAACTGTTTTTGTATTAAAATTTTTCTTATTAAGGAGAGGGTTCCAATGGCAAAATTAAAGGACATTGACAACGCTGCTGCCGAAAAGGGTAAGGGCCTTAAAACTCTTTGGCAGTTTGTAAAATTCATTTTCGTTTCACTTATCGCATTTGTTGTGCAGACATTCCTGCCGCTTCTCATCAAATTGTTTATGAGCGATGAGTTGCTTACAAGAAGCTATGATATTTGGGGCATTTTCAAGTCGTCTATCGACGCTAAAACGGGTGCAATGCTCGGTCTCGGTGTGTTCATTGCGGCTAACGTTTCAAATGTTATCGCACAGATCGTTTCTTTCTTTATCAACCGTGAAAAGACCTTCAATTCAGATGCGAACATAGCAGTAACACTTCCGATTTACATCGTTTTCACAATCGCACTTATTATTTTCTCGGCTTGGCTTTCAACAAAGTTCATTCCGTTCTTCACAGGTCTTACAGGCTCTGCCGATACCGCAATGGCAATTTCGGGCGCATTGTGCGGCGCTGTTCAGTTCTTTATTTACTTCCCGTTTGATAAGCTTCTTTTCCCTGAAAAGAAAGAAGATAAAGAAAAAAAGGCTGAAAAAGAAAGCAAATAATTACAAAACCGTTAAAAGCGACTTGAAAAAGTCGCTTTTTTCTTTGCTTTGGTGTTGTAAATCTGTATTTAATTTGGTAAAATAGATATGTTGTAAAATTTGTAAAATAGGTGGAAATTATGGCGAATACGCTTATTGTAATAGAAGGACTTGACGGAAGCGGTAAATCTACACAGATTGAGCTTTTGAAAAAGAGATTGACAGACAAAGGCATTTCCGTAAAACAGATTAAATTGCCCGATTACGAAGACGATTCAAGTATGCTTGTGCGTATGTATCTTTCGGGCGAGTTCGGAAGCAAGCCCGAGGACGTAAACATTTATGCAACCTCATCATTTTATGCGGTTGACAGGTATGCAAGCTACAAGCGTCATTGGAAGGACGAATATCTTTCGGGAACGGTTATTTTGGCTGACAGATACACCTCGTCAAACGCCGTTCATCAAACGGTTAAATTGCCGAAGGAGCAGTGGGACGAATATCTTTCCTGGCTTACCGATTACGAATACAATAAAATGGGTATCCCGAAGCCAACGGCGGTAATTTATCTTGATATGCCCGTCGAAATTTCGCAAAGACTTATGTCGAAGCGTTATGACAACGACGAGAGCAAAAAGGATATTCACGAGGCCAATGTCGAATATCTCAAAAAGTGCCGTGAAAGCGCAATGTTTGCCGCAGAAAAATTCGGTTGGTCGGTAATTAAATGCTCCGACGGAAAAGAGCCGTTATCAATCGAAGAAATAGGCAATAATATTTACGAAAAAGTCGTAGAAAAAGCAGGAGATTTTTTAAGTGATTGAATTTAAGAAGCCCGATATTACGGATTTGGATTGGGTAAAAAAAGCGATGGCGGAATCGGAGGAAATATCCTGCGAATACTGCTTCGGAAATTTATATATATGGTCGCAGGTGTATAACACCACGATTACCGAATATGACGGTATGTTTTTGGCAAAAAGCGAGTCGCCGAAGGGTGTTTCGTTCCTCTATCCCTGCGGAAAGGGCGATAAAAAGGCGGCTATTGAGGAATTGATTGAAATTTCGCAGTTTGAGGGTAAAAAGCTCTCAATGTACAGCCTTTCGGAAAAATCGGTCAAGGAATTGAACGAGCTTTTCCCCGACAGATTTGAAATTATCCCGACGAGAAGCTTTTTTGATTATATCTACACCTCGGAGGATTTGTGCGAGCTAAAGGGCAGAAAGTACCATGCAAAGAGAAATCATATTTCATATTTCAAGAACAATTTTAATTGGAGCTATGAAAGAATAACACCCGACAACATTAAAGACTGTATTGAAATGAACAAAAAATGGGAAGCTCTCAATGACGACAGCGTTGGGCTTGACAATGAGCTTGACGCAATAAACAGGGCGTTTGATAAGTATTTTGAGCTTGGCTTTACAGGCGGACTTATAAGACGGGACGGAGAGGTTGTGGCTTATACCTTCGGAGAGCCGATAACAAATGAGGTCTTTTGCACTCACGTTGAAAAGGCTTTTTCGGATGTCCGTGGCGCATACCCGATAATAAATCAGCAGTTTTGTGAAAATGAATTGATGTCATATAAATATGTAAACCGTGAGGACGATACGGGCGACGACGGATTGAGGCAGGCTAAGCTGTCGTACAATCCCACGATTTTGCTTGAAAAGTTTGACGCAGTGTTAAAGGAGTAATTGCTTTGTTGTACAGACTTGCCGAAAAAAAGGATATGAAAGCCGTTTGCAGCTTGTGGCAGCGTGTTTTCGGCGACTCTGACGAGGCTTTAAAATTGTTTTTCACTACATTTGACAGCACTGAAAATGTGCTTCTATGTGAAATTGACGGCAAGGTTGTTTCAATTTTAACGCTTATAAATGCGAAAATCGTTTCGACCGATAATGAGTACAACGCATATTGTGTTTATGCCGCCGCAACGGATGAGAATTATCGAAAAAACGGAATTATGTCGGGACTTTTGTCCTATGCTTGCAAAATCGCAAAAGAGCGAAATGCGGATTTTCTCTTCTTAAAGCCTGCAAATGAAAAGCTGTTTTCTTATTACCGTAAAAACGGCTTTGAGGATGCTTTTTACAGAGCTGAAAGGCTTGAATATAACGA
Source organism: uncultured Eubacteriales bacterium (assembly GCA_934436505.1). Lineage (GTDB taxonomy): Bacteria > Bacillota > Clostridia > Oscillospirales > Acutalibacteraceae > Fimenecus. The sequence continues at coordinate 282,332 of CAKSAP010000002.1, forward strand.
AAAAGAAAATTATGATTATTCATATGTGCAATGGTACGAAAATGCGATAAGCGTTGATAAGGTTTTTTCGGAGCTTAATTCATATGAGACAAAAAACGGCTATTTATCCTTTACGGCAGAGGGTAAAAATATCACGGTTGACCATTTTGTAAGCGGAAATATATTTGCTTTACTTGACGAGCTTAAAAATGACCTGCACCCTAAAAAAATATATGTGAATTTACCCTGCAAGGCAGACGAAATTAAAAAAGAGGCTACGGGAATGATAAAGCCCTTAACCGATAAAAAACCACCCGAAAATATTTATCTCGGAATTACTTTGGAATGAGGCGAAAATATGATTTATTTGTTTTTGGCAAACGGATTTGAGGAAATTGAAGGCTTGACTGCTCTTGACGTTTTGAGAAGAGCAGGCGAGGAGGTTATTACAGTAGGCGTCGGCTCTGAAAAGATAGTCGGCTCGCATAAGGTTCCCGTAATCTGCGACACAACCGTTGATAAAATTGAAAAAACAGATGACTTAAAAGCCGTTATTCTTCCCGGCGGTATGCCCGGTACGCTTAATCTTGAGGCTGACAAAGCAGTTCAGGAATATATCGACTTCGCAAATGAAAAGGGTGCGCTTGTATGTGCAATATGCGCCGCACCGTCGATTTTGGGACATAAAGGACTTTTACAGGGCAAAAAGGCTGTTTGCTTCCCCGGCTTTGAAAAAGATTTGGCGGGTGCGGACATTTGCAAAAACGGCGTTGTAAGAGACGGCAATATAATAACCGCAAAGGGTATGGGAGTTTCGCTTGAATTCGGACTTGAAATACTTGCGGTATTACAGGGAAAGGAAAAGGCTGACGCCGTAAAAGCGGCAGTTCAATCAAACTGAGAATAAGTGAACGACATAAGACCGTTAAAACAGAAGCTGCGTGCCGAGTCAAAGCTGTACAGAAATGAGCTTTCAAGCAATGAAAAATCTGAGCTTGACTCGAAAATATCCGACCGTTTATTCAACACTTGGCAGTATAAAGGCTGCGAGGTGCTGCTGACTTATGTTTCAACTGAAATTGAGGTTGATACAAGGGAGATTATTTCCCGTGCGTTGGCTGACGGTAAGCGTGTCGCAGTCCCGAGATGCATTGACAACACACGGCTTATGAACTTCTATTTTATAAAAGACTTTGACGACCTTGAAAGCGGATATATGGGTGTGCTTGAGCCTATACCCGAAAAATGCGAGAAAATGACCGATTTTTCCGAGGGACTTTGTATCGTGCCTGCGCTTATGTTTGACCTGTACGGATACCGCTTGGGATACGGAAAAGGATATTATGACAGATTTTTATCAAATTTTTGTGGCGAAACGCTCGGAATATGTTATAATAGATGTGTTAGGGAAAAATTGCCGCACGGCAAATTTGATAAATGCGTTGAAAGAATTATCACGCAAAGCAGAATTATAACCGTTAAAAATGCGAAAGGAGGCAGTGCGAAATGAGTAACGACGAGAAAAAGCCGTACAAGCGTGTCAGCAGCGACGAGCAGGCTTATGACGATTTGTTGAGCTTCTATTCCTCCGACACAAAGCCGCACAGACCTTCTGAACGCTCAAGCACTCAAAGTGCAAAGGCGCCTGCTTCAAGACCTGTAAGCAATAACGCCAAAAGCTTTAAGCTTGACATAAAGGATATTGACAGCGAGTTTAATCAGCCTGTCAGACGTGCACCGGTTAAGCGTGAGCAGTCGGCACATACTCAAATTTATAAAAAGCCCGCCCCTGCCGCTAAACGTCCGACACAGCGTAATTCCGAAAAGCCTGCCCATAAATCGGCAGACGAGTATGGAAAAATTGATTTAATGCCTGCTTTTGAGGACGATAGACGTTATATCCCAAAAAGAGAGGCGGTAAAGCCCGAGTATAAGAGCGAGCCGCAGAGGCAGGCTACTCCCGAGAGGAAAAAGCCTGTACAGAAAAAAACAAGCCTGTTTTCAGGTAAAAAGAAAAAGCCACAGGGCGACATTCCCTACAAAAAGCCTGAAATCGTGCATGATGAAAACGGCAGGGCGATAATTGTCAAGAAAAATGAAATTCCGCCTAAAAAGAAAATTGAGCTTTTCTTTAAGCAGAACAAAAAAGCGTGGGTGCTTATTGCCGTTTGCATTGCGGCGGCGGCACTTATTTCAACCTATGCTATAAGCTGTATGAACGATATTCTTGCAATCGGCAGGGACAGCGAAACCGTCGTAACCGTAAATATTCCGGCACAGACGGACACAAAGGGCGCAATAGATATTCTCAAGGAAAACAAGCTTATAAAGCATAAATATTTTTGCAGAATTTGTGCGAAAGCGCTTGAGTACAGAGATGATAACTATTTGACGGGTATTTATTATCTTACCGAGTCAATGGGACTTGAAAATATGCTTTCATCCTTTAAGAAGCCGACCGTAACGGGTGAGACTGTAACGCTTACCTTCCCTGAGGGCTATACGGTCAATCAGATTGCCGAAAAGCTTGAAAAATACGAGGTTTGCTCACAGACCGCATTCTTTGCGACGGTCAGAGACGTTGACTTCAGCACAGAGTATTCGTTTATCGCTCAAATCGATAACAAGGATAAGCGTTATCAGGTGCTTGAGGGCTACCTTTACCCCGATACCTATGAGTTTTATATCGGCGAAAATGCTTCGAGCGTTATCCGTAAGTTCCTTGATAACTTTAAGAATAAGTGGACTGACGAATATCAGGCACAGGCTGATAAAATCGGTATGAGCATTGATGACGTAATCACACTTGCTTCCATAATCGAGAAGGAGGCTTACGGCGCAGATCAGATGCCGCTTGTTTCCTCGGTATTCCACAACAGACTTAACAAGTCGGGAATTTATCCGACTCTCGGCTCTGACGCTACAAAGGAATATGTCAGCGAATATATTTCAAAGAGCGTTACGAACTCTGCGGAGTTGAGCGGTTATCAGAAGAATTATGATACCTATAAATGCGCAGGACTTCCCGTCGGTGCAATCTGCAACCCGGGTAATGACGCAATAAAGGCGGCATTGTTCCCTGCAAACACAGGATATTACTATTTCTTGCATGATAATGACAAGAAGATTTATCTTGCCGCTACGGACTCCGAGCATAACCAAAATTCACTTGCCGCATTAAAGGCGAACAGTAAAAAGACTAAGTAAATAAGGCGGAGACATTGTTCTCCGCTTTATATATAACAGGAGAAAAATATGACAAGACCCGAATTATTGGCGCCGGCAGGCGACAGAGAACGATTTGACGCCGCTTTAAGCGCAGGAGCAGATGCAATTTATGTCGGCTCAACGCTTTTTTCAATGAGAGCCGCACCGAAAAATTTTGATGCAAACGCTTTGAGAGAGATTTGCGAAATCGCACATAAAAAGGGCGTAAAAATATATCTTACGCTCAATACCGTTCCGACGAATGCTGAAATAGATATGCTTCCTGCTTATATCAGAAGCTCGGCAGAGGCAGGCATTGATGCGTTTATCGTGGCGGATATAGGCGTGCTTTCATATTGTAAAAAATATGCGCCTGATGTTGATGTTCACATTTCCACGCAGGCAGGTATCGTAAACTATCTTTCAGCAAACGAATTTTATAATCTCGGTGCAAAAAGGATTGTAACCGCCCGTGAAATCTCGCTTGACGATATAGCGGAAATCAGAGCGAAAACACCGAAGGACCTTGAAATTGAGTGCTTTGTTCACGGTGCTATGTGCGTTTCGTTTTCGGGCAGATGTCTTTTGTCGCATTATCTTGTCGGCAGAGATGCAAACAGGGGTGCTTGCGCTCAACCGTGCAGATGGGAATATGCGCTTGTTCAAAAGGACAGACAGGGTCATTATTTCCCGATAGACAACAACGAAAACGGAACATATATTCTCAACTCAAAGGATATGTGTATGATTGAGCATATACCCGACCTTGTGAAAGCAGGAATTGACAGCTTTAAGATTGAGGGTAGGGCAAAATCGGCTTATTACACCGCTGTTATCACAAACGCATACCGTGCGGCGATTGACGGCTATCTTAAAAATCCGAGCGACGATTACAAGCCCGAGCAATGGATAATCGACGAAACAAGAAAGGTAAGCTACCGTGAATACGGAACAGGCTTTTTCTATGAAGCACCGAGGATTGACGCTAATGTATCCTATGAGGGCGGCTATCGCAGAGAATGGGACGTTATGGCGGTCGTTGAGAAATGCGAGGACGGATATATTTACATTGAGCAGAGAAACAAATTCTCGCTCGGTGATACTCTCGAAGCACTTGAATTCGGCAAAAAGCCCGTATCCTTTGTTGTTACGGAAATCATAAACGCAGACGGCGAAAAGGTTGAAAGCGCACCGCACGCAATGATGAAAGCAAGGCTTAAATCAGACCTTGTTTTTCCGCAGGGTACGCTTCTTCGTAAGCAGGCGGATTGATTATGGATATGCGGTTTATATCCGAGCTTGCAGAACGTATTTCGCTTGATAAAACAGCGTTTGATAAGGCAATATGTGAGCTTGAAAACAACCTTGACGGTGTGCTGTATATCAAAGAAAACGCTTCTCTTAATAATATGAAGCCTTTTGTCAAAGTCTTGGAAAAGGACAGGGAAAAAGGTGCGTCCGTGTGCCTTGCGGCGGCACTTTTGATAAGCGAGGACGCATACAAACAATACAAAAAGCTCGGTATTCCCGACGAGGTGTTTTATGACACGTTCGGCGATATTTCCGTATGGGTAAGCACCGCAAAAAGAGAGGAAAATATCGACGGACTTTTAGAAGTTTGGTGGATTAGGCACATTTTGTATCTCAATATGTTCAAGCTCGGCAGAATGCAGTATCAGTTTTATAAAACCGATTATATTTTATCGGGCTTGTCGCCGCTTCAAGCTCTCAAAGCACCGATAAAGAACAAAAGCAGGGTGCTTAATATCCATATTCCCGAGGGTGCCCGTCTCGACTATTCGGAATGTGAAAAATCCGTTTTGTTTGCAAGGAATTTCTTTGCCGAATATTTCCCCGAGTACGATTATAAGGGCTTTGTCTGCGACAGCTGGCTGCTTGACCCGAGAAATGCAGAGTTTATGAGTAATGAATCAAACATAATGAAATTTTCAAATTTGTTTTGCACGGTGCTGAAGCCTCATAAAAACAATACGGAAATTATACGCAGGCTTTGGGGAAAACAAAAAGAAAAAACCGATTTTTCTCTGTTGCCTGCGGATACCGACTTGCAGAAACGAACAAAAAAATATTTGCTCTCCGGCGGTAAAACAGGGAACGGATACGGATTTATTCTTAAATAAAAATTACACCTTTGCCAATAATAAGGCAGAGGTGTTTTTATGTATAAACGCATAGCTGAAATGTTTTTCGTCTTTTGTCTGCTTTTGGGCGTGCTGCTGGCAAGATTGGTTATTATAAACTCAACCGATATTAAAGCCGCCTCGAAAGCCTCCAATTCAATGAGCGTTACCGCCGATATAAGCAGGGGAACAATATACGATTGTAATATGCAGCCGCTTGTGAATGAAGATAAGAGCACTTATATTGCGATTAAACCGTCAATTTCGGCACTTTCGCAGGCGAGTAGTGTAATTTCACCCGAGGAACAAAACAAGGCGTATGAGCGAATTTCAGGCGGAAAAATAGGCATTGTAAAGGCGACGGGCAGCTTTTCAAATGAAAACGCCGTAACCTTTTCAAGAATAAACCGCTATCAGGATGACGGACTGTGCGTTCATTTGATAGGTTATACTGATGCAGACGGTAACGGGGTCAGCGGTATTGAAAAATATTATAACGATTTATTGAAAAAGAGCTCGGGAAGTATTAAAATATCCTGTCCCGTTGACGCAAAGGGGAATATCTTGGCAGGCGGAGAGATAAAGACGGTTAACGACGGGTACGGAGCTGCCGCAGGGCTTATGCTGACTGTCGATAAGGGTATTCAGACGGTGTGCGAGAAAGCCTTGAGCGAGTTTTCTATCGAAAAGGGCGCAATAGTCGTTTTAAATGTCAAAACCTCTGAAATTAAGGCTATGGCAAGCGCTCCGAGGTTTAACCAGAACGCCCCTGCCGAAAGTCTGAACGACGAAAACGGTGCATTCATAAACAGGGCAATTACGCCTTATTCGGTGGGCTCTGTCTTTAAGCCGATAACCGCTGCGGCGGCGATTGAAGGCGGTATATCTCAAAGCACAGAGTTTACTTGTACGGGCTATGCTACTGTCGGTTTGTCGGAGTTTGGCTGCCATAACCGTTCGGGGCACGGTACGCTTAATATGTATTCTGCAATGGCTCAGTCGTGCAATCCGTACTTTATAAACCTTGCTATTACGACAGGCAAGGAGAGCATCTGCTCTTTGGGAGAAAATCTCGGCTTGGGCAAGGAAATCGAGCTTTGCGACGGCTGGCTTACTCAAGGCGGAATTATGCCGAGTGCCGAAGAAATTAAATCCTCGCAGGACCTTGCAAATCTATCTTTCGGTCAAGGCAGACTTTTGGCTTCTCCGCTTCAAATGACGGCGGTGTATGCGGCAATAGCAAACGGCGGAGTTTACCGTGCACCAAGCCTTATGAGATCTATTATAGACAAAAACAGGCTTGAATATATGAGGGCACAGCTGCCTTTTTCACGCCGTGTTATGACCGAAGAAACGGCACAAAAGGTCGGAGAGCTTTTGAATTTTACAACGGAAAACGGCAGTGCGAGCAAGGCAAAGCCCGATAATATGCGAATTGCCGGAAAAACCGCCACGGCACAAAGCGGACAGTTTGACTCAAACGGAAATGAAATAACGCAGTCATGGTTTTGCGGATATTTCCCTTATGAAACTCCGAAATACGCAGTAACAGTCCTAAAAGAAAACGGCAGGGGAGGCTCGTCGGACTGTGCACCCGTGTTTAAGTACATTGCGGAAAATATAAAATAAAAAATACCTCTGTAAGACCTAAATCCTACAGAGGTAAAATTTTATTTAAGCAAGCTTAACCTTTTCCCAAAGTGAAGCGAGATAATCGAGCATATCCTGATCGAGATTGTGGAAGTATTCGCATTTAACTTCTTTTTTAGGATAGAGAACCTCGCTGTCCTTGTATTCGTATCTGTCATCCGAAAGAACTGCCGTGTTCGGGCAAAGGTAGCCGAGATAATTTGCGTTTGCAAGTGAAATCTCAGGCTCACACATAAAGTTTATGAACAATTCCGCCGCAGCCTTGTTCTTTGCGTTAGAGGGAATGCACATAGCGTCGATAAAGATATTTGTACCCTCGTCGGGGTAAACAAATGCAAGGTCGGGGTTTATGTCTGCCATTGTAAGATAGTCGCCTGCATAGTAGGGGGCAATAGCAGCCTCGCCCATCTCCATTTTGTCAAAAACCTCGTCCATTACATAGGACTGAATAAGAGGCTTCTGCTCAATAAGCTTATTTGCAGCCTCATCCCACTGTGCTTTATCGGTTGAGTTTATGCTGTAGCCTAAAAGGTACTGTGCAACGCCGAAAGCGTCTCTTGAATTGTTGAATGTGAGGATTTGTCCCGCATACTTTTCGTCCCACATAACACTCCAGCTTGTCGGTGCTTCGTCAACCATAGTCTTATTGTAGATAAGACCTACCATACCGCCTGTGTATGCAACGGTGTATTGACCGTCGGGATCGAAATATGCGTTTTTGTATGACTGAGAAATGTATGAAGCGTTCGGCACATTTTCAAAGTTAATGGGCTGAAGCATATTTTCTGAAATCATTCTTGCAATCATATAGTCGGAGGGGATAAGCACATCATAGCTTACGCCGCCGCTTTTAAGCTTTGAATACAAGTCCTCGTTAGAGTCGAACATTGCATAGTTTACCTTTATTCCGGTAAGTTTCTCAAATTCCTTTATAACGTTGAGAGAGCCTTCTGAGCCGTCTGAAATATATTCGCCCCAGTTATAGACGTTTATTTCCGTGCCCTTGAGCTCGGGAACGTCGTAATTGCCTTTTAATGCGTCAACATTGAGCTTTTCAGATGAATTAACACAGCCTGAAAGCGCAGTGATGCTTAAAAGCATAACAAGGGCCATAATAATACTGATAACTTTTTTCATTTGTTTTTCCTCCTGTGAAAATCAAAGCTCTTGCTTGTCTTGTTCCTTCTTTTCGCTTCGTACCTGCATAATATTCATAAGCACAAGCAAAACGAGAACGGCAACAAAAATAAGCGTGGAAAGGGCGTACATATCGGGCTTTACCTTTTTCTTTGTCATTGAGAAAATGACAATCGGAAGCGTCTGAAATTTAGGTCCGCTTACAAAATAGCTGATTATAAAATCGTCAAGCGAAAGTGTAAACGCCATTATAAAGCCCGTTATAATTCCTGAAGATATATTTGGTAAAATAACCTTGAAGAATGCCTGAACGGGTGTACAGCCGAGATCCTGCGCAGCTTCGGCAAGATGCGTATCTGTCTGACGAAGCTTTGGAAGCACCGAGAGGATAACATACGGCAGGTTAAAGGTAACGTGCGCAATCAGAAGCGTCGGGAAGCCCAATACGTCCGACATTCCGACAAGCTTTCCTACAAAGACGAAAAGCAGCATAAGCGAAACGCCCGTTACTATTTCGGGATTCATCATCGGTAAATTTGTAACCGTGAGAATTGACGACTGAAGCCATTTCTTTTTAATGTTGTTAATTCCCACAGCCGCCGCAGTACCGATTACTATTGAAATGATCGAGGAAACGACAGCTAAAACAAGCGTGTTTCTCAATGCGGCAAGGGTAGTTGTGTCGTTAAACAGCTCGCCGTACCATTTGAGCGAAAAGCCCGTCATAACGCTTGTACTTGCCGATGCGTTGAACGAAAGCACGATCATAACAAGCATGGGCGCATAGAGAAAAATCATAATAAGCGCAATATAGAGATTTGAAAGAGCCTTTTTCATATGATTATCGCTCCTTCCTCTTTGTCGGCAAACTTATTCATAATAATCATACAAATAATTATCATAACCATAAGCACCAAAGAAAGCGAAGCGCCGAGATTATAGTTGTAAGCCGATTGGAACTGCATTTCAATCGAGTCTCCGACAAGCAGATACTTACCGCCGCCGAGCTTCTGACTGATATAGAACGTGCTGACCGACGGAACGAAAACCATAGTAATTCCCGAAATTACACCGGGGATGCTTAACGGGAATATTACTCTTTTTAGCACTCCGAAGGAGTTGCAGCCGAGGTCCTGCGCCGCCTCAACAAGACGGTAATCGAGCTTCGACATAATCGAATAAATCGGCAAAATCATATACGGCAGGAAGTTGTAAACCATACCGAGTATAACAGCACCGGGTGTGTTTATCATATGAAGCGGACCTATGCCGATTTTAGAAAGCAGGGTGTTGATGATGCCCGTGTTCGCAAGAAGCGTTATCCAGGAATAGGTACGGATAAGGAAATTCATCCACATAGGAAGCATAACAAGCATCATAATCGTACGCTGCTTCGACATACTTGAACGGGACATAATATATGCCAATGGATAAGCGAGTACAAGGCAAATAAGCGTAGCGACAAAGGCGTACCAAATCGAGCGTATAAAGGTTTGCGAATACGCACCGAGAGCCGTTATATTAGCCAAAGTCCAATCGCCGTTCCTGTCTGTAAAGGCATAGTAAACAACCATTATCATAGGTGCGATTATGAAAAGCACAGACCAAAGCAAATAAGGTGCATTGATAAGCGATTTAACAGCAGAGGATTGTTTCATTATTCTTCTTCCTCCGTAACAGTCGGGTCGGAAAGCTCGTCGAACTCCTCACTGAACGAACTGTAATCGCCGTAAAGTCCAGAATATTCTGACTTTTTCATTATGTGCATTTCATCGGGCTTTATGGATATACCGATAGTGTCGCCGACCTCGCTTTTCTGCGTTGTCTGTATCATCCACTTAAAGCCGTCAATATCAACGATAATTTCATAGTGAACGCCCTTGAACGTAACCGAGGTAACCTTACCGCTGAGCATACCCTGACCCTCGGGAAGAACGTCAATATCCTCGGGTCTGATAACAACGTCAACAGGCTCGTCCTTTTTGAAGCCCTTGTCAACGCATTGGAAGCGCATACCCGAAAATTCAACCGAAAAGTCCTCATGCATAACGCCGTCAAGGATATTACTCTCTCCTATAAAGTCGGCAACGAAAGCGTTTTTCGGCTCATTATATACATCAAGAGGCGTGCCAATGTGCTGAATTTCGCCGTTGTTCATAACAACGACGGTATCGGACATTGAAAGTGCTTCCTCTTGGTCGTGTGTAACATAAATAAAGGTTATGCCCAATTTCTGCTGAATGTTCTTTAACTCAATTTGCATATCCTTGCGAAGCTTCAAGTCAAGCGCACCGAGCGGCTCGTCAAGAAGAACGACTCTCGGATCAACCGCCAAAGCTCTTGCTATGGCAACTCTCTGCTGCTGACCGCCCGAAAGGGAGTTGATATTTCTCGAGCCGAAGCCTTTAAGGTTAACAAGCTCAAGCATTTCATCAACCTTTTTATTGATGACCTTTTTGTCTTTAATCTTTTTGACCTTAAGACCGAATGCAATATTGTCGTGAACGTTCAAATGCGGAAATAACGCATAACGCTGAAAAATGGTGTTTACCTGCCTTTTATAAGCGGGAACACCATCGATATTTTTTCCTTCAAAAATGACGTTTCCTTTGTCAGGCTGTTGGAAGCCGGCTATTATTCGGAGTGTGGTAGTTTTACCGCAGCCGGACGGTCCCAATAGGGTAACAAATTCACCGTCGTGGATTTGAAGATTGATGTTATTAAGAATAGTTTGTTCGTCAAAGCTGACGCTGATGTTTTGAAGGTCGATAATTACAGGATTGTTGTTCAATTATGCAGCCCCTTTCCAACCGATAGATATAGTTGGAGATGTGTTTCGGACACCTCCTAATTGGTATGAGATAAATATTAGAGATAAAATCGAAAAATGTCAATAGTTTTTGGATATTTTTTTACTTAAAATCTTGTCGAATTGTTTTGAATGTGATAAAGTATTTTTGATATGACTTTTTAAGGCGGCGATTATATGGAACTGTTTATTATAAGACACGGCGACCCCGATTACGCAAGGGATTCCTTAACCGAAAAGGGAGTGCGTGAGGCAAAGCTGCTCTCCGAACGTATGGAAAAGGAAAATATAGATTATTTTTATTGCTCTCCGCTTGGCAGAGCGCAGAAAACAGCGTCATATACTATGGAAAAATATCCCGACAAGGAAATGCCGACGCTTGAATGGGCAAGGGAATTTCAGGGAACAATCGGCAAGGGCGTTTTCAAAAAGCAATGCTGGGACAGAAAGCCTGCCTATTGGACAAAAGTTGACGACTATTATTCATACGATAAATGGATGAAGGTCAAGCTTATGCGAAAAGGCGATGTTGAACGGCACTATAAAGCTGTGTGCGACGGTGTGGATGAGCTTTTGGAGAAGCACGGCTATAAAAAAGACGGCAGAATTTACAAGGTAACAAATTCAAATCACGATAAGATAGCAATTTTCTGCCATTTCGGAGTTGAGAGCGTTATACTTTCAAGAATTTTCAGCGTTTCGCCTATGATTATGTGGCATAATTTCGTTGCCTTACCCACTTCCGTTACAAGGCTTGTAACGCAGGAGAGGGAAAAGGGGAAGGCGATTTTCACTTGCGTTCAGTACGGAGATTTGAGCCATCTTTATAAAGGAAACGAAGAGCCGTCCTTCCAGGCAAGATGGTGCGAGTGCTTCGAGGACGATACAAGGCATTAAATTTCATATAACAAAAGAGCTTGAATTTCAAGCTCTTTTTTCTTGCCTATTTTTCAATGTAAATCTCCTGAAGCGTTGAACATTCTCTTGGAACGGTTTTTAATCCTTTGTAATCAATATTTTCCGCATATCTGATAAACAAGGAATAACAGGGCAAATCCCAATATTCGCTTTCTTCGTGGGAATTGAAATAGTAATGCGATACCCTTGAAATTTCGGGATAACCGTCCATTGAAATTTCACTCGGCTTTTCACGAACGGTAAGCATTTCTTTTGTGTTTCTGTAAACGGATTTTACATTTTCAAGCTTGACGTTTTTAACCTTATATATTTCGTCTCCGACCTTACAGCCTGTTATAGCCGACGGAAGCTCCGTGTTTACGGCATTTACATTTGAAATTGAGATGTTTTTGATGCCTCCGACCTTTTTATTGTCATATTTAAGTCTGTTCCCGAGCCAAATAAGAAGCGGAGAGCTTATGCCGTACATTTCAATATCGCTTATTTCAACGCCGTCGATATTTGCGCCGTCAGCCGACTCGATTGCAATTCCCGAATATCCGCCCGTAATTCCGTCAGGGAGGAAAAATTCACAGCCTTGCATTTTAACATTTTCCACATCACAAGGCGACTCTGTTCCTATTTTTAACCAATTTGCAAAGGTGGTCATAACGCAATTACTGATTTTAACATTGCTGATTTTATTGTAAATCGGCTTTAATACGATAGCGTCATCGCCCGTAGCAATAAAGCAGTTTTCTATTACGCAGCCGTCGCCGCCGCACAAATCAATTCCGTCCGTGTTTGCGACACGCATATCATTGTCAATAACAGTGTTTTTTATCATAACGTTGTCGCAGCTTTCAAAGACAAGAGTCCAACTTGCCGACTCGTCCAAAATCACGCTGTCAACGACAATATTTTTGCAGTTTTTGAATTTCAAAACGCTGTATCTGTTTTTAGTTTTTGAAAAGCGTATGCGCTTGCGTGCTTCGATAATTCTTGTGTATAAATTAAATTCGCAGAGGGCAAAAAGCGGCTCTGTGGTTTCAGGCTCATTCGTATAGCTTCTGCCGCTTCCGCTGATTTTTCCGCCGCCCGTTACGGTTATGTTTTCGCAATTTTCAGCATATATCACACCGCCGAAAAGGGGAGAAGTGCTTTTTTCGTTTTCCTCAAAGCTCATTGAAATAAGCCTTGCATTTTCGGGAATAAACAGCGTCATATCGCTTTTTAGAGTAACTGTCGAAATTTTATATTCTCCGCTCGGAATATAAACCGTTCCGCCGATTTTCAATGAGCTTATGCACTCATTTATTATCTCTGCGTTTTCTTCGGGCGAAAAATCCTCTGAAATGCTCGGGATAACGCAGTCTGTCGGTGCGGTCATTTTTTTAATGTACTTTTCATACGGTATGTTTACAATTCTTGTGGCATTTTCGTTTGCGTGATATTTTGTCGGAGCTTTTCCGAGCGTTTTTGTGCTTTTTAATTCCATTTTAACAGGTGTATAAGCTTGTGAAATTTCCATAAGTTCTCCTAAAATAAGGGAAGAGCGTGCAACTCTTCCCTTATGTAATCAGACAATCGGTTTGATTGTGAATTTGAACTTGATTTCGTAATCGAAAACAAATCTGTATTTTTCGAGAGTGTCGGGGCCGCAGCTGTTTGTACCTGCGCCTCTGTGGAAGCCGTCGATTGAAACAAAGGTCGTGCTCTCGTCCTTCAAATCCTCTCTGTGCTGTGCCTTAACGAGAGAAGCCTGAGTGTAATTGTGAACACTGAAGCTGAATTTCGGATGAGCGACAAATTCAATGCCTTTTCCGTCCTTGTTAGTGATTTTAAGGTATTTTGTGCCGCCGTGATTGCCGTTGTCCTGCGGTAAAATGTACGGCTCGTGCATTTCTTCGACCGTTGACTTATAAACACCGATAAGAGCGTGACGGTTAATATCGCAGAGATTTTCCTTTTCTCCTCTGCCGTAATATTCAACATATTTAAGCTCGGGCGGAAGCTCAAGGGTAATGCCGAATCTCGGAATATCCTTATCGGAGAACGGCTCTCTTGCAAGATTTGTCAAAACGGATATTGCACCGTCCGCAAAAATTGTGTATCTGATGTCGCTCCTGTAAAGCTTTTTCTTGCCGGAAGCAATCATATATTTCACAAGCACTACAACCGAGTCATCCTCACTCTCAAAGGAGAGCGACATAAAGTTAGGCTTAGCGTTTGAAAGCTTCTTGACACTCCATTTCGGAGACGGACCGTGTGAATCGTTGTCAATCGGAGCACGGTAAATGTTCGGCAATAAGCCCTTAATTCCGCCTGCGGGCATTGAATTCATAAGCTCTGTGCCGTCACAGGTGTAGCTTGCAAGCTCGCCTGTTTTCTTATTAAACACAACCTTGCCGTTTTCAAAGGAAATGCCTACGCTGTCAGCGGTTTCCATAACGGTAAGCTTCTTAGCTTCGGGAAGCTTGCACTCTTTTTCAACGTCCTGAAGAATAAATTGCTCTTTTGCAATTTCAAAGCCTGCTTCGTCGGTGTATGTAATGTTGAGCTGATAATCGTCGTTTGTGTTCGGTCTTGAATATGGGATTTTAACAATTTCAAAGCTTGTCGGAAGAACATCGTGCACAAGTGTTCCGCTTTCCGCTTCGACGCCGTTTTTCATAAGTGCCCAATTGATTGTAATATATCCCGAGCTTTTGAATGAATTTGTGTTCCAAAGCTTAAATCTGTTCGGAGAAATCATTTCAAGCCTTAACGGACGGTAAACCGTTTTCATTTCATATGCGCCCGTGTGCGGAGTTCTGTCGGGATACATAAGACCGTCAACGCAGAAGTTGTTGTCGTGCATCTTCTCGCCGTGGTCGCCGCCGTAGGTGTATTCATAAGCGTATTTGTTCTTAGGATCGGACAAATCGTGCCATACGGCGTGGTCTGCCCACTCCCAAATGCAACCGCCCATAAGGTTGTTGTATTTGTAGAAAATTTCCCAGTAATCCTCAAGACAGCCGGGACCTACACCCATTGCGTGGCAGTATTCGCAAAGGAACAGGGGCTTTCCGATATACTTGTTGCCTCTTTCCTTTTTACCTGTTTTTTCGCAATTTTGCGAGCTTGTGTACATCTCGGATATAACATCATAGCCAACTCGCTTTGTTCTGATAGCACCCTCATAGTGAACGGGAATTTCGGGGCACATACCGTTTAAGAACATATAGCAAATATCCTGACACTTATAGCCGCCCGATTCGTTTCCGAGGGACCACATTGTAATTGACGGATGGTTTCTGTCCCTGTAATACATACGGCAAACCCTGTCCATATACCTGTTTGCCCATTTAACATTATTACTTATAAGATTAGGCTTGTATAAGTGGTTGGGACCTATGCTTCCCGTGCCGTGAGTTTCAATATCAGCCTCGTCAACAATATAAAAGCCCATAATATCAGCAAGGGTCAAAAGCATCGGGTCGGGCGGATAGTGCGAGGTTCTGATTGCGTTGACGTTAAACTCCTTCATAAGAGTAAGGTCGAGCTTAATATCGTCGGCGGACATAACATATCCGTTCTTTTCGTTCGTATCGTGGTGGTTTACACCCTTGAACTTAATAGCCTTTTTATTGAATTTGAAAATATCGGCAATTATTTCAACAGACTTAAAGCCAGTATAGTTTCTTATAATGCTGACAGTCTTGTTATCCCTTTTAAGAGTGATATACATTTCGTATATGTAGGGGATTTCGGCACTCCATTCATTAACGCTCAAGCTTGAAAAATCAAAGCAAACGTGGTGCTCGGCAGGCTTTTCCTCCGATAAAATGCACTTGTCTTTATCGTAAAGCTCAAGCTTTACCGTGCAGTTATCCAATTCGCCGTGCAAATCAACGCAGGTGTCGAGGTCATAGTTAGCACCGCCGACATTTTTTGTTTTAATCTCGTAATCGTTTATATAACAGCCGTCGTATTCATAAAGCAATACATCACGGAAAATGCCGTTTTCTCTGAACATATCCTGACATTCAAGGTATGTTCCCGTTGACCATCTGCGAACAACCGCAACAAGCTCGTTTTCGCCGTTTACAAGGAATTCCGAAATATCAAATTCGGCAGAGTTGTGCGAGCCCTCGCTGTATCCGACAAATTCGCCGTTTATATACAAGTCAAGGCACGAAGCAACACCGAGAAAAGAAATTATATGTATCTTTTCTGCATCCTTAATATTAAATTTCTTTCTGTACACGCCTGTCGCAAAATCATCGGGAAGCTCGGGCGGATAGAGAGAAAACTCATATCTTGTATTGAGATATACAGGCGGACGGTATCCCGTTCTCTGCCAGGTTGAGGGAACTTGAATTTTGTCAAACTGAACTCTGTCCGGCTCAAAGTGAGTGGGCATAACGCTCATTTTATCATAATATTTGAAATCCCATTCGCCCGAAAGCACGGTTACTATATCGCTTTGGTATCTTTCGGTAAGGCAATCAGTAGCCTTTAATTTTTTGAGCGAACGGAACGGAATCGCATACGCTCTCGGTCTTAATTTGTTGATTTCGAAAACGTCGAAATCTCTGTAATTGTTATTTTTAATTGAATATTCCATGAGATAATCCTCCTGATATACTGCTTATTTAATCTTAACATATATTATCGGGCATTACAATCAAAAATTTAGTGAAAATTATTATTTTTATTGACATAAGGCTATACGGCTGTTAAAATAAAGTGTATCAAATGAGACACTTTTGGAGGGCGTATGATAAAAAAATCGGTTGTCGGCAGAGTTGACGCTTTATTAAAAACGGACCTGTTTTCCTCGGTCGGTAGAGAAAAGCTTGTTCCGATTTGTGAGAATTACTGTCAAAACAAGACGTTTCAAAAGGGTAAAACGGTTTTTTCAAAGAACACGAGTGAAAAGTGCATAGGAATAATTGCAGACGGAACGGCAAGCGTGAAAAAAGAGCGTGTTGTTATAAATCATTTGAAGGCAGGCGATATTTTCGGTGCCGTTACGCTTTATAACGATTGCGATAGGTTTGTAAACGACATTGTCGCACAGACGGAATGTACCGTGATTTTCATTTCAAAGGACGGGATTGACAGCTTGCTTTCAAGAAGCCCCGAGTTTGCGAAGAAATATATCAAGTATCTGTCTCAAAGAGTTTATTTCCTCAATGAAAAAATCGAGGAATACACCGCACCGAGTGCTCGTGATAAGCTGCTTGCATATTTTAAGAAAAATGCTGTTGACGGAAGCTTTGTTTTGAATGAAAAAATGACCGAGCTTTCAAAGCAGCTTAATATAAGCAGGGCAAGTCTTTACCGTGCCATAGATGAGCTTTACGACAGCAAAAAGATTGAAAAGGACGGAAATATAATCCGTTTATTATAAATTGAATTCAGGAGGTAATCATTTTGAAAATCAAGAAAATTTCAGCTTTAATCATCGCAGTAATTATGCTTTTGTCTTTTGCTTCTTGCATAATGGGAGATAAAACGCCAAAGGCAACGAATACGCAGATAAATATCACCATGCTTAAAGGTCCTACGGGCATAGGTGCTGTCAAGCTGATGTCAGACAGCGATGCGGGAAATGCATTAAACAAATACACATTTTCACTTTCATCCGATCCTACGGATATTTCGGGCGGAATTGTCAACGGCAGCATTGATATTGCCGCTTGTCCGTTAAATCTTGCGTCGGTGCTTTATAAAAAGACGAACGGAAATGTTCAAATGCTTGCCATAAACACACTCGGCACGCTTTATATCGTTTCTAAAGACCCGACAATTACAAAATTAGCAGACCTTGAGGGTAAAACGATAGTTACCGCAGGACAGGGAGCAACCCCCGAATATGTACTTAATTATCTTTTAGAAAAGAACGGACTTACCGATAAGGTTACGGTTGAATACAAATCCGAGCACGCAGAGGTTGCAACGCTTGCGTTGTCGGGCGAAGCGGATACGGTGCTTCTTCCCGAGCCGAATGTTACGGCAGTTCTTTCTAAAAGCGACAGCTTTGCGGTTGCGGTCGATTTAAGCAAGGAATTTGAAAATGTTTCGGGTGTTTCTCTTGCTATGGGCTGCATAATAGCAAGAAAGGACTTTGTTGAGAATAACAAGGCTGCCGTTGACGCATTTTTATATGAATACAAGAATTCAATAGAGTATGTGGCAAACGATATAGACGGAGCTTCCTCTCTTTGCGAAGCTTACGGTATAATTCCTAAGGCGGCAGTCGCAAAGAAGGCAATACCGAATTGCCATATATCCTATCTGTCGGGCGAAGATATGAAAAAGACTGCCAATGAAAATCTTACAGTTCTCTTTAACGCCAATCCCTCGTCGGTAGGCGGAGAGCTTCCTAAGGATGATTTCTGGTACAATGCGAAATAAAAAAGCTTTCAAACGTGCTTTGATGGGAGCGATATGCGCCCTGTTTTGGCTCGGAGTATGGACAGTTTTATATTTTGCCGTTGATAGGGAGGTGCTTATAGCGTCTCCCTTAAAGGTGTTTATGAGGCTTTTTGAAATGCTCGGAGAAAAGCAGCTTTATATAAAGGTTGCAAATTCACTGCTTGCGATATTAAAAGGATATTTATCGGCACTTGCAGTCGGTACGGCTCTTGCTGTTATGACCTCAAAAAGCGAGCTTTTATATTCAATATTCAAGCCCTTTATGAATGTTGTACGTTCTACACCCGTGGCTTCGTTTATAATTCTTGCGCTTGTTTGGATGAACAAAAGAAGCGTTCCTGTGTTCACATCGTTTTTGATGGTTATGCCGATTGTTTGGTCAAATATATCGACAGGCATAAATTCAACCGATAAAGATCTTCTCGAAATGTCAAAGGCTTATAGAGTGCCGAAGCGGAAAATCATTTCAAAGGTTTATGTGCCGTCTGTAATGCCCGAGGTTTATAATTCTGTAACGACAGGCTTGGGCTTTGCATGGAAATCGGGAGTTGCCGCCGAGGTCTTGAGCACACCGCTTAACTCGATAGGCACAGAGCTGTATAATTCAAAGGTCTACCTTGAAACAACGGATTTGTTTGCGTGGACTGCCGTGATAATAATTATGAGCGCCGTGCTCGAAAAAGCGGCTGTTTATTTACTCGGAAAGCTTTTTAACAGATATAAGGGCGGTGAAATAAAATGACCGTTACGTTGAAAAATATAAAGAAAAGCTACGGCGACAGGATTATATTTGATAATTTCAACCGTGAAATAGTGTTCGATAAGCCCGTTGTCTTAATGGGCGAGTCGGGTGTGGGCAAAACAACGCTTGCACGAATGATAGCAGGACTTGAAAAATCGGACTTCGGCGAAATATCGGGAGTTCCCGAAGCGGTTTCGTTTATGTTTCAGGAGGACAGGCTTTTACCGTGGTTTTCGGCGAGGGAAAATGTCGAATATGTCAGCGACAAAGAAACAGCCGATTTTTATCTCGAAAAAGTTCTTTTAGGCGGAGAAAAGGACACGCCTGTATCAGATCTCAGCGGCGGTATGAAGCGTAGAGTTGCCCTTGCAAGAGCATTGGCGTATAAAAGCGAGCTTGTAATTTTAGACGAGCCGTTTAAGGGGCTTGACTTTGAGCTTAAAAAGAAAATGACAGCGTTGATTTTAGAGGAAAAAAGACACTTCTTAATTATCACACACGAGGGAGAGGATGCTGCCTTACTCGGCGCAAAGGTTATAAATATACAGTAAAATGTTTACAAAACCGAAAAAATTGCTATAATTTATCTGTTAAAACGATTGGGAGGTGTGATAGATATGAAAAGGTCCGGCTTTTATGACTGCTGCATATTTGTTGCCCTCTTTATTATTGCAATAAGTATGGTTATAACATTGAAGCTGCAAATCGAAATCAACCGTCATATCGCAATTGCAACGGTAACGGAGGCTGCGGACTCTTCTACCGATTCGTTTTCCGCAAGAAATAATGTAACGCTGGCGGACAACAACACGTCTTCAATTCCCGAGACTACCGATATTCAGAGAGCCGCTGAAACAAAGGCTGTCAGAGCTGCTGCTCGAAGCGAGGCTCGGAGAACTGAATCAACCGAAAAAGCAACGGTCAATACCACAGCCGATACAACTGTTGCCGCTACCGAAATTGACACGGTTCTTGTAGTGAATAAAAATTCAAAGAAAATACACAGCTCAACCTGCTCTTATGCGAAAAATATGAAAGAAGAAAACAAGGCTGTTATTTCTTCGGACGAGCTTCAGGACTATCTTGATAAGGGCTATACCGTCTGTACTCGCTGCAAGTGCTATAAGAGGTGATAAAATGAGCGATAAGAAGAATATAGATAACAGGAAAATTATTGCCGTTATGTGCGTAGCGCTTGCGTTTTTGAGCGTTTTTATTATGCTTCGTCAGGTAAAAATTTATAAAGAAATCAATGAGAGCAACGCTTCCGATAATTCCGATGTGTCTGTTTCGTGGGTTGACGGCGGCGAGGCTGCAAGCATAACCGCAACCGACGCTCCGAACGTCACGGTGCAGGGTGATATGTATGTGTTAAACACAAACAGTAAGAAAATACACAAGCCCGATTGTCAGTATGCCAAAAATATGGACGACAAAAACAAACAGGTTATCTTTTGTGATAATATCGACGAATATTACCTGAAAGGCTATACCTCCTGTTCAAAATGCCTTGCCTGACTTGAAATATCGTCATTTTGACCAATGAAATATCGCTTGAAAAAGCCTTGAATATGTGGGAAGAATGAACTAATTTAACAAAAAAACGGTCGGTTTTTGTTGAAAATGCAAACGAAAATAAAAAAATGTAAAAAAATCCTCTTGCTTTTTTGTGTAACATTGTGTAAAATATATAATAAATAAGTTGGCTAAATTGCATATACGGAGGCTAATTATGTCAAATAGATTGTTTCAAGGTATCGTTCATCAGATGACAGATTCAATAGACAGAGTAATAGGAGTTGTTGATGAATCGGGAACAGTTATTTCCTGTAGCGAGCTTGGAAAAATCGGCGAGGTTATTTCGTCGGAGGTTTCGGTTATATTTTCGGCTGTTTCGGAGAGCGTCGTAATTGACGGCTTCACATACAAATCCTTCGGAACGCATATGCACGCAGATTATGCTGTTTTTGTTTCGGGCGAGGATCAGCTTGCTCAGAACTATGCTTCGCTTCTTGCGATTTCTCTTTCGAGCGTTAAGCAGTATTACGACGAGAAATACGACAGGGGAAATTTCATAAAGAACGTTATTCTTGACAATATTCTTCCCGGCGACATTTATCTTAAAGCACGTGAGCTTCGCTTTAACAGTGAGGCTTCAAGGGCTGTTTTCCTCATTAGAATTGTTGACAAAATTGACGTTTCTGTATTTGAGGTTATTCAGGGCTTGTTCCCCGATAAATCAAAGGACTTTGTTATCGACGTAAACGAAACGGATATAGCTCTTATCAAAGAGGTTAATCCGATGATTGAAACAAAAGATCTTGAAAAGCTTGCACGTTCGGTTATCGACAGCCTCGGTGCTGAGTTCTATTCTCACGTTCTTGTCGGTATCGGCACAACGGTTGAAAATATTAAGGACCTTGCACGCTCATTCAGAGAAGCACAGGTTTCTCTTGAAGTAGGTAAGGTGTTTGACACCGAAAAGACCATTGTCAGCTATGACAATCTCGGTATTGCAAGACTTATTTATCAGCTTCCCACAACGCTTTGCGATATGTTCTTACGAGAGGTATTTAAGAGAGGCTCTATTGAAAGCCTTGATCAGGAAACGCTTTTCACAATTCAAAAATTCTTTGAAAACAACCTTAACGTTTCCGAGACCTCGAGAAAGCTTTTTGTTCACAGAAACACTCTTGTTTACCGTCTTGAAAAAATCAAAAAGCTCACGGGACTTGACTTGCGTGAATTTGACGACGCAATTGTATTTAAGGTTGCGTTGATGGTTAAGAAATATCTTGATTCAAACCCGATAAAATACTAATAGATGTACTTGAACGACGTGATTTGACAATATATTGTATATCTTGCATATTTATTTTATACGTTTTTGTGTAAATCTACGAATATTGTTAAATTTTATTTAATTACGTTACATCTTGCTATATTTTATGGTATAATTTAAGGCAGTATATTGGGCAGTTTATGCTCGGTACTGTCTTTTATTTTTTGGATAACGAAAGAGAGGTCGTTAATGTGATAGAGTTTGATAACGTTTCAAAAACCTATGCAAACGGTACGGAAGCGTTAAAAAACGTCAGCCTTCGCATTGAGGACGGCGAGTTTGTTTTTATTGTCGGCTCCTCGGGCGCAGGTAAGAGTACGTTTCTCAAAATTATGATGCGTGAACAGGTACCTAACAAGGGTACTGTTATTATAAACGGTTTTAACCTTAATAAGCTTAAAAAGAAGCAAATCCCTATGTTCAGAAGAACACTCGGCATTGTCTTTCAGGACTTTAGACTTATACCGAATATGACTGTTTATGACAATGTTGCCTTTGCAATGCGGGTTATCGGTGCAAAGGAAAAGGAAATTCGAAAAAGAGTTCCCTATATTTTAAGCCTTGTGGGACTTTCCTCAAAGGCACGTCAAAAGCCAAATCAGCTTTCGGGCGGCGAGCAGCAGAGAGTTGCGCTTGCGAGAGCACTTGTAAACAATGCGGGACTTATCATTGCCGACGAGCCGACGGGTAATATCGACCCCGAGATGTCCTATGAAATTGTCGATTTGTTAAACCACATAAACGCAAGCGGCACAACAATCGTTATGGTTACTCATGAGCATAACCTTGTCCGCCATTTCCATCACAGAGTAATTACAATCGATCAGGGCTATGTTGTATCCGATACGAGCGATTCCGACAAGCTCCCCGACGATTACTCGAAATATGAGGCTGTGCATCCGTCGGTTGTAAGCCCTGCTTCCGAGTCGGCATCAGATGAGGAAAGAAAAAAGATTGTTGAAGAAATAACCCACGAGGATATTAAGATTGATGAAAACAAATTGAGCTCATATTATGCGCCGCCGATGTCGGACAGTGAGCTTGAAGATTTTATTTCAAATTACGGCGTCAATGCCGATGACGATACGGCGGAGGATGATATAGATTATTCGATTTATCTTGACAACCTTACCGAAAAAGCAGGAGGTGAAGATAAATGAAAGGCTCATCACTTGGATATTTAACCCGTGAGGGATTCAGAAACGTTTGGGTTAATAAGATGATGTCAATCGCTTCCGTTGCGGTGCTTATGGCTTGTCTTTTGATTATCGGCATAGGTGCGATGGCTTATTTCAATATCAACTCGCTTCTTGATATTGTTGAGGCACAGAATATTGTAATGGTTTATGTTTCGGATGAAGCCGACGACGTTAAAACCTCGGAATTAAGGCTTTCGCTTGAAAATATGGACAACATTGCAAGCTGTGAGTTTGTGCCGAAGGAGGACGCTTTTCAACATCAGGTAGAGCTTATGGGCGGCGACTCCGCTTTGTTTGAGGGCTTTGAGACAAGTCCGCTTCCCGATGCCTTTAAGGTTACAGTTAAGGACCTTTCAAGATTTAAGGAAACGGTCAGCGAGATTGAAAAGCTTGACGGAGTATATAATGTACGTGAAAACAGCGACCTTGCAAGTAAGCTTGTGACGGTACGGCGTGCCGTTACAATTGTCAGCGCAGGACTTGTGTTAATGCTTTTCCTTGTTGCGTTGTTTATTATTTCAAATACAATCAGAATTACAATGTTCTCACGAAAGCTTGAAATCAACATTATGAAAGCCGTTGGTGCTACAAACAGCTTTATCAGATGGCCGTTTATGGTTGAGGGCGTGCTGCTCGGAATTATTTCGGCAGGCGTTTCGGTATTACTGCTTTGGGGCTTGTATGAATTGATTATTTACGCATTCTCCTCGGTAATTACAATGCTCGGCTTTAGCTTTGTACCGTTCCTTTCATATGTTTGGTACATTTTCGGGGCATTCCTTGCAATAGGTATAATTACAGGCAGCTTCGGAAGTATGGTTTCTATGAACAGATACCTCAAGGAGGAAAGGAGTGTCGTAACAAATGAGTAATATTAAATTTACCCCTTTGTTTAAGCTCTTATCGGTTGTACTGTGCGTTGTTATGACGCTTGCAAGCGCTTCCTTCGGCGTGTATGCGGAAAGAGATTTCCAGGCTGAAATTGATGCACTTGAATCTAAAATAGATGCCAATAATGCAAAAAAAGAGGATAAGCAAAAGAGTGCTGATGAGCTCAATGAGGAAATTGATACCTTACAAGAGCAAATCGACGTTTATAACGCACAGATTTCAGAGCTTAACTCGCAAATTGCAAGCTATGATGCGGTTATCGATCAGCATGAGGCGGAGATTGCAAAGCTCGACGAAAGCATAAACGAAACCGGCGTTCAGATTGATAAGCTTGATGCTCAAATAGCGAATACGCAGGAAGTTCTTGCGGAGCGTATGAGAGCTTCGTATATGGCAGGCGAAACCTCAATGCTTGAGATTTTGCTTGGCTCCTCCGATTTTGAGTCGTTCCTTACAAGACTTGAGCTTTTGAGTGCTGTTGCAAAGCGTGATAACGAATTGATTTCTGCGTATAATTCACAAATTGACGAGTCTAATAAGCTTGTTGAGCAGCTTAATACTCAAAAACAGGAGCAGGTTGACAAGCAGGCTGCAGTTGAGGCTGAAAGGGCAAAAATCGTTGATTCGAGAGCGCAAATTCAGTCTGCAAGAAATTCAATAAGCAGTCAGCAGGCGAAGCTTGAGAAAAAAGTTGACTCTTACAATTCAATTCTTTCAAATCTCGATCAGTCTTCTGCTCAGTACAGAGCACAGATGGAAAAGATTAAAAAAGAGCAGGCTGAATACGATGCTATTAAGCAGAACGGTATGTCCAGCGGCTCAGGCTCACTTAACAACGGCGGCGGAAAATCCGAAATCGGTAACTATCCCGTTTCTTCAAAGGGTATGATTGTTCCGCTTCAGTACAGCAATGTGTATATATCTCAGCATTATGGTCACAACGGTCACAAGGGCGTTGATATCTGCACAAGAGGTACAGGCTCAACAATGGGCAAGGAAATAAGAGCTGCTGCCGACGGTGTTGTATATTCGGCAGAATTTCATAAGAGCTGGGGCTACAATGTTTATATCGATCACGGCAACGGTATATATACAAGATATGCGCATTGCAGTAAGATGATTGTTTCGGCAGGCGATCAGGTAAAGCAGGGACAGGTTATCGCTTACGTCGGAAATACGGGTAACTCATTCGGTCCGCATCTTCATTTTGAAGTTTATCAAAACAAACAAAGAACGAATCCCGAAGTATGGATTCCCTCACTTCCCGATTAAACAAGAGGTGGTTGTAAATGAACAAAAAAATATCGGTGGGCGTATCTGTTGCGATAACGCTCGTTGCGGTTGCGATTACCGTTGCCGTTACAATGTCCGTATCAATGAGAACTTACAACAGCCTCATTAAGGACTTGCCCAACAGGGCGCAGATGTATTCGTACATTTCAGAAATTGACAATATCGTAAGAACAAACTATTACGGCTCAATAAACGAAATGCTTTTGAATACCGAACTTTCAGGCGGCTATGCGTCGGGACTCGGCGACAAGTACAGTAAGTACCTTACCGCTACCGAGTACGAAACGTATAAGAATGAGCTTAACGGCGAAAAGGTCGGAATAGGCATTATCGCTTATTATGACGAAACGGAAACGGCTATTTATGCGGCGGAGGTTTCCGAAAATTCTCCTGCTGCGCAAAGCGGTATTTCAAAGGGCGACAAGATAATTGAAATCGACGAAGAGCCTGTTACCGCATACAACTATAATGAACTTATGGATAAGCTTACGGGCGGAAAGCTCACAAGCGTTACGGTCCGTTTTGTGCATGACGGCGTTGAGCAGTCCGTCGGCGTTGTTAAGGGCTACAGCGCACAGTCTGTTTATTACAGTGCAAACGGCTCGGTCGGATATGTTAAAATTACCGACTTCTATTCGACGACCGCATCACAGCTTAAAAAGGCTATAAACGAGCTTTCAAAGCAGAATGTTACAAGCGTTATCTTTGATTTAAGAGGCACTTCGAACGGAACTATCGATTATGCCGCAAAGGCTCTTGACGTTTTAGTTCCCGTTGCAAGTGAGGGCAGCGGTGCGATAGCAACGGCTCTCGATAAGGACGGTAATATTACCGATACCTTTACCACGGATGCTGACAGCGTTTCAATGCAGATGATGGTGCTTGTCAACAATCAGACCTCGGGACCTGCGGAGCTTTTTGCCTGTGACCTTAGGGACTTCGGAAAAGCTCAGCTTGTCGGCACTACAACTAACGGAAACGGAACTATGCAAAAGGCATATCAGTTAAGTGACGGCGGCGCAATTATCCTTACCGTTGCGGAGATTAAGCCTTATATCAGCGCTTCGTATAATTCCGTGGGCGTTGTACCCGATTACGAGGTCAAGCTTGATTCGGAAAAGGAAGCAAAGCTTGCGATTCTCTCACAAGAGGACGACGACCAATACAAGAAGGCTTATGACGTTCTTGTCGGCGAAAACTAACATTTTATCAAAGCACCTTGCATACAATTTCGTATGCGAGGTGTTTTTATGTTTGCCGTGTTGAAAATAATTCCCGAAGAAAAATCATTGTTAAAGAGAATTAAGTATTTTTTCTCTCCGCCGTCTCCGATACTCGAAAGGGTCAATGTTAAGGGCGCCGCACCGTTTTATAAGCTTGAAATCCATGAAAAGCAGTGCGGAGAGGATTGCTGTGAGGTTGCAAAAATGCTCGGCTTATGCTCAAAGGCGGTTATTTTGGTTGACGGCACAGACGCTTCAAAGACAGGTAAGCTGAAAATATACAAGCCTGCCGTTTTGCCGAATATTATG
This sequence comes from uncultured Eubacteriales bacterium, assembly GCA_934436505.1. GTDB lineage: Bacteria > Bacillota > Clostridia > Oscillospirales > Acutalibacteraceae > Fimenecus. The sequence continues at coordinate 309,077 of CAKSAP010000002.1, forward strand.
ACAATAAACTCGGCGGAAAACTATCTTGAAAACAAAGAATATAATAAAGCCGCTTTTACGCTCGGGATAAGAGATGAAAAAGGTGCTTTCTCGCAGTACCTTGAAAAATTTGTAAATCTTGCAGGAGAAATACGGGTGTTTACCAAAAACGAATTTGCCTATAAAAGCGTATGCGAAAAAATATATGAGAAATACGGCTTGTCGGTAATCGTTTTAACCAATGAACAAGGGCTTTCAAGGTGTGATATGATAATTTCGCCCGAAAATGTATTTAACCGATATTTCAACAACTGTATTCTCGAAAGGTGCAGCGAAAACGGATATAACATATTAAAGGGAGACGGGATAAGCTTGCCGAAATATCCCGAAAGTCTGTTGCCCGACGGTGTCGATAAGCTTACCTTTGCCTCGGCACTTTATGAGGCTTGTGCACTCAAAAGTCTTTCCGAGCTCAAATATGACAAAATGAATGTAGTATTTGAAAATGTTTTTCCGTTCGGCTCTATTGACATTAAATGAAATTTCCCGTATAATATTCATTTGTATATGGGCAAAAGCCGAAAGGAGTTTTAACAATATGTTACAGGAAACTTTGCTTAATGCCGAGGGCTATAAAGAATTACAGGACGAGCTTGAAAACTTAAAAACCGTCGGACGTAAAGAAGCTGCGGAAAAAATCAAGGTTGCAAGAAGCTACGGCGACCTTTCAGAGAACGCTGAGTATGATGAGGCGATGAGTGATCAGGCAAAGCTTGAGGCACGCATAAATGAGCTTGAAAATATGCTCAAAAACGCTAAGGTGTTTGATGAGTCCTCATTGAGCAAGGACGTCATTCACATTGGCTCAAACGTTGTAATCGTTGATGACAAGAAAAATGAATTTTCATATAAGATTGTCGGCTATGCACAGGCTGATCCCGACGCAGGCAAGATTTCTGACGAGTCTCCCGTCGGCAAGGCTCTTTTGGGCAAAAAGGTCGGCGACGACGTTCAGGTAGAAGCGCCTATCGGTATTCGTAGCTTTACAGTTAAAGCTATTTCATAAAAAATAAAATACTCGGGCGGCAAGTCCGCCCATATTTTTTAGTAAATCGGAAGTGAAAATATGGCACAGACAAACAATCAGAACAATGCGGCTCAGCAGGATGTTAATGAGCTTCGTCAAATCAGATTTGACAAATTAAAGGAATTGCAGGATGCAGGCAACGATCCCTTTGTTATTACAAAGTATGACGTTTCCCATCACAGCACGGATATTAAAGAAAATTTTGACTCTCTTGAGGGCAAGACCGTTACCGTTGCAGGCAGACTTATGTCAAAGCGTGTAATGGGTAAGGCTTCGTTTTGCAATATTCAGGACTTAAAGGGCAATATTCAGTCTTATGTTGCAAGGGATTGCATTGGCGAAGAGGAATATAAGGCATTCAAGAAAATGGATATCGGCGATATTGTCGGTCTTAAGGGTGAAGTTTTCAAGACTAAAACGGGCGAGATTTCTCTTCATGCTACCGAGCTTGTGCTTCTCTCAAAGAGCCTTCAGATTTTGCCCGAGAAGTTCCACGGACTTACAAATACAGACACAAGATACCGTCAGAGATATATTGACCTTATCATGAACGCAGAGTCAAAGCAGACCTTCATCAACCGTTCAAAGATAATCAGCACTATCCGTCGTTATCTTGACTCACAGGGATTTATGGAGGTTGAAACCCCCATGCTCGTTCCCAACGCAGGCGGTGCGGCTGCAAGACCGTTCGAAACACATTTCAACGCTCTTGACGAGGATGTTAAGCTTCGTATTTCACTCGAACTTTACCTTAAAAGACTTATTGTCGGCGGTATGGAGAGAGTTTACGAAATCGGCAGAGTTTTCCGTAATGAGGGACTTGATACAAGGCACAATCCCGAGTTTACGCTTATGGAGCTTTATCAGGCTTATACCGATTACCACGGTATGATGGACCTTACCGAAAATCTTTACAGATTTGTTGCACAAGAGGTTCTCGGCACAACTAAAATCACTTATAACGGTATTGAAATGGATCTCGGTAAGCCGTTTGAGAGAATAACAATGCTTGACGCCGTTAAAAAGTATTCGGGCGTTGACTTTAACGAAATCGAAACGCTTGAGCAGGCGAGAGCCGTTGCAAAAGAGCACCATGTTGAATACGAAGAAAGACATAAGAAGGGCGACATTCTCAACCTCTTCTTTGAGGAGTTTGTCGAGGAACACCTTGTTCAGCCGACATTTGTAATGGATCACCCAATTGAGATTTCTCCGCTTACAAAGAAAAAGCCCGAAAATCCCGACTATGTTGAGCGTTTTGAGTTCTTTATGAACGGTTGGGAAATGGCAAACGCTTATTCGGAGCTTAATGACCCGATCGATCAGCGTGAACGCTTTAAGGCGCAGGAGGAATTGCTTGCGCAGGGCGACGAAGAGGCTAACCACACCGACGAGGACTTCCTTTATGCACTTGAACTCGGTATGCCTCCCACAGGCGGTATCGGCTTCGGCATCGACAGAATGGTTATGCTTCTTACCGATTCTCCCGCAATCCGTGATGTTTTGCTTTTCCCCACAATGAAGCCCACAGGCAAATAAAGCGCATAGATAAAGGGTTTTTACGGTTTAAACTTACGAACTTACGACCAACTTACGACCAATTAGAGAGAATGTGCTAAAAGAACTTCTTGCAACGCAAGAGGTTCTTTTTTTATGTGCATTTTAGCATATAAAGCAACCAAAAACCCCAAAAAACGTCATACTATTTTTGAGGTGATCAAAAATGAAAATGACATTTAACGAATACGATCAAAAATGTGAAAACATAAAAAGGATTGAAAATACAAAGACGGGATGGTATCCGAGTGTTGAAGATATTGATAAAAGAATACTCCCCAACATAGAACACTATCTGGATTACTTGATTTGGCTTACGGAAACCTCCGGCGAACCAATTGACGAAGAATCGCGTGCAGGAAAAAAGTATATTAACGAAATTCTCTACCGTGAGATTGAGCTTGTGGATGATGAAAATATAAAATGCACCGAACTTATAAAAATGACCGATAGCACGGATTTTATTCCTATGTGGATAGAATACACCAAAGAGCTACATTCATATTCGGATTCGGTTCAAATGTCAAACAACGAAGAGGCATCTAAACTTTACTGCAATTTTAAAAAGAATCCGGATGTGGAGATATATGCTATTAATGCAAATGACAGCGTTTGTGGTTTTCTTATCTTAGGAAGGAGAAGCAATACACATCCGAGTACGGATATATATATTCAAGAGTTATATGTTAAATCCGATTTTAGAAGAAAAGGAATAGGCAAGTCCGTCATATCGGACCTTTTAAAAGGAGAGCCGGCAAGATATTGCCTGTATATCATAAAGGAGAATAAACCAGCAAAATTATTTTGGCAAAGCATATTTTCTCAGCGCGGTGTCAGTATGTTATCCTTGTCTGAAATAACTCCGATTAACTATTGTGATTTTTATGGCTTTGCATACGACGAACGGAGAGAAAATAATGAATAAAAAATTTGTATCGTCGCTATGTATTGCGTCTGTAATACTTATGGGAACTGTGTTCGGTATAATTCCTTTATTGCAGACTGTAAATACCGATGTTCAAGAAAATGCGGAGTACGAGGAAATAATCAAGGACTATACGCTTCCGGAAGAAGAACCGCAAACCAGTGACAGTAGACACAATGCAGACAACAGAAAGGGTTCTTCGCACGATAATATCCGTACAAATCCCGATTTCAAAAAACTGCTTGCGAAAAACGCTGATACAATAGGCTGGATACAAATTTTGGGTACGCCGATAAACTATCCTGTACTGCATACATCCGACTCGCAAAAATATCTCAATATGAACTTTAACGGAAACAAAAGTGTATGCGGTGCAATCTTCTCGTGCGGAAGCGTACAGTATAATCCGACATCACAAAACATAACATTGTTCGGTCATAACCTTGGGACGAACCGCACTAAGATGTTCTCAACACTTGTCAGATATAAAAATAAAAAGTATTATAACGAACATCCTGATATATATTTTGAGACGCTATACCAAAAAGGTACATATCGTGTGTTTTCGGTATTTAACGTCAATGTTCCGGGAGAGGATTTCAATTATACACAAAGCACATTTGGTTCAGAACAAAGCTTTATAAACTTTATAAACACAGCAAAAAGTAAATCCATCTACGATACGGGAATAGAGGTATCGGCGTCAGATGAAATTCTTACGCTATCAACTTGTGACAGAAGTTATGACAATGAAACAGGTCGAATGGTGGTAATGGCTGTAAAGATACCGGAGTAATTTGTTTACTCCGGCTTTTTTACATACTATAAATAGGAGTGTGATGTATATGCATAAAAAAATAATTTCTCTTTTATTGTCAACAATCCTGTTGACGACTATTCCGATTCCTGCCTTTGCGGAAGATCCCGCAATCGGGCAAACTATGCTTTCGCAGGAGACGGAAAAAATTTCGAAATCTTTTGCTGTAAATCAATACACTTTGCAAGAAACGTATCGAACCGAAATCACCGAAGAAAACTTTGCGGCGTTGAATGAGCGGTATCAGACTTTAGCGGCGACGATGGAAGGCTTTGGTGAAAAGAATGAGCTGAGCAAGCCTGAATTCCAGACGGGATACACAACGGATATTCAAACATTGTTTCAAAGTGCATACGGAGATATTGCAAAGAACGCAAAATTGGAAGAACCGCAAATACCAAAATCTTTTGATGTATCAAAAATGATGCAGGACGCAAAAGCACAGCGGACTTCTGCACTCGGTGATTTCAGAAGCTCGGAAATGTATCGAAGTACGCTTAACACAATCAGCATTGGAAATGCTTTCTCAGAAGCGGCAAAAATAAAAACAATGCCGAAGCTTTTATCTGCAAGTGAAATGCAAAATAAGTTAAATGCAATTTCGGGTACGGCAAAGGAATTCGTTGATGCAAATGGCAACACTGTAAACCTTTCGGAATTATTGGAGCAGTATAAGGCTGCAGCAAATATAGAAAACGATTCAGGGACAGCTGCACAAAACGATGCTGCGGCGAAACGGGCGTTCGATGATTTTAAATCGGAGATTTCTTCATATATGGAAGCTGTAAGAGCTGAAAATTCACAAAAAGGAAGTGATAAACAATGAAAAACAGGGTTATTACCAGTATTATCGGATTCGTGCTTTGCATGGCGCTTACTGCACCGATTGCAGCGGTTGCAGCACAAAGCAGCGGTAAGGTAGGAGAGCCCGCCGTGTTTAATGCAACAGGAAGCGGTAGTTCCCAGACAGGCGATTCAAATACGAATACAAATACGGGAATCGGCAGTAGCGATGCTTCCACGGACAGCACTTCTGATAAACAGAACAAGCAAACAAATCAGGTGTTAAAAAAGTCAGTGGAAACTATAAAGGGAAAAGTGCTGGACACATCTGTAATAAATGACGGAGAGCATTATGTATGGGTGAAAAGTATGCTTGTTCCTGTAACCGTATTACAAGACTTTTTAAATCAAGCTGATTATGTGCAGGGAGCGAAATACGGAACAACCAATACGAACGGTATCACGAATAAGACCATAGGATTGAACGAAGCGCAAAAAGATATTATGAGTAAAATCGTAAACGGACAAATCGGAGAAACAAATTTAGAGAACGGCGGAACAAAGTCCTCAAACTCAAATATAGTAAATTTCCCGATAAACAATGGAAATATCGTGGGAACATGGCCGACAATGCAACCGAATATGGATCCTGATACGTTGCAAAAGTTTATAGAATTTCTCTTGCAGAAAGGATATACCGTGCCGGGCACGTCTGGAGAGAAATGGATTGATTTTGAACAAAGCTATGACCGATATCAATTTGTCAAAGAATATATTAATTCGGCGGCAATCACCGATACGGTTAATGTTCAGCACATTATAGAGTATTCCGTATCCAATGTAACAGAAAAGACATTATATAAACGACAACAGATTGAATATCCCGGCGGTGGATATTTCCATTGGGATATTTCTTGTTTGGACGCAGAGGATATTTCGGCTATCGGAAAAAAGACGAGTGTCCGAACTCCTACGGGTGTTTTGGTAACGCAGTTTGGAACGGCGGGTGTGTATCAAATTACCGCACGTGAGAATATTGCAAGAGCTTATGTATCCACATTAACCTATGATATTCGTGAATACTGGATTTTAGCAGATACAGGGCAGATTATATATTCAAAGGTAAGTAACGGTTCTATGGGCAAAACAGACGACGCTTCCGGAAGACTGAAAGACCATAATACTGCGTATTATAATTATGAGACAGAATACAACTATGGCGGAGGAAACGAATCCGATGTAGCGGGCGAAGTAATATACGATACAACGCACACGGTTACGGCGGATATGTTGGAAGGTGTTTTCCCTGCAACAGGTGTATATAGCGGTGTATATAACACAGTGCGTATTCAGTAAGGAGTGATATAATGAACGCATCTTTTATATTTCTTTCGTTTTGCGTTTTTGGCATAAATTATATTTTGGGCATATTGCTTACGGGAGAATTATTGTACGGACGAAAAAAGAAAGACAAGCATTATTGTTTTGAAGACACTTTGCTATACGATTTATGCGATACGCTTTTAGCGGATGAAGAAGTGCTTCAAAGCAAAGATATTATGAATTCGGTGGATGGCTGTGATGCAAGTAAAGAATATCAAAAAGGCTAAGAAAAGCGTCAAGATATTTTGGCTCACTCTGTTGTTTGGAATCGTTATAATTCGTATTTTTGTGTTCAGTGCCGTTAGGGTTAGCGGAATATCTATGCTTCCAACATTACAGGATGAACAGATAATCTTTGTTAACAAAATGGCATATTGGAAAAACGCTCCGCAAAACGGCGATATTGTCATTGTCAGGGAACCGATAGACAACATACAGGTTGTAAAACGCATTGTCGGTACACCAGGCACCGCAATAACGATTGAAGATAAAACTTTTATTCTTAAAGAAGATGAATACTACATTGAGGGCGATAACCGTGACAACTCAATAGACAGCAGAGCATATGGACCGATTCGATCAGAACGAATTATCGGAAAAGTGATCAAATAAAAAAGAGAGTCGAAAGACTCTCTTTTACTTTTCTTGAGAAACGGACTTGGCTTGCAAGTATGCGCCCTCTGTCTCGATGTATATATCGTTTAGCGAAACGGAATGCATTCGCAACAGATCAATCAGTGTTTTATCAGAAGACTTATGATCTGATAGCGGAAATACATATCGGTTGTCAAAAGGCGGGAGCTTGCCCGGTTCAATTACCAATCCGCCGTCAAACACCTTAACTGTGATGTATGGTCCGGACAGAAGAGGAAAGCCCTCAAAGACCACCTGCGTATCGGTTATGCGTAGTATATTCATCGTTTCTGTCATAAAATATCACCTTCGTTAATCGTTGTGTGTTGTTTTCTTTTCCCTATTCTATCACATTTATTCCATAAATGCACACTTTTTATTTGCGTACAACTCTTATCATACTATCTTTAGAGGTTATTTAAGACGAATTGGAGCGAATTAAATAACGCTTAAATTTAAGAAACACATCAAATAAAGGAGAAACACATCATGAATTTTAAATACAGTGATATCATGTTTAATTGCAAATTTTTTTCATGTACTCATATTGGCGGAATGGCTTTAAAGAACACAGGCTCTTCCGGATATGGAATATCGACGGAAGCGAGAAAACTTACGGATGTACATTCTGACAAAGCTAAAATTAATGTTGCGGCATACGTAATGGAAGCTCTTTGCGAAGCAACTATGAACATTGCGAGCCTGCCGATTGGTTGTTATCTTGAAGATAGCACCAACAAAATAACCTGCGATGGAAATACAGTGCATTGTACAAATCTTGACGAGTCAGAAATGGAAGTCAGACGTATGGCAGGAACGGCGTTGTTTTGTTATGCAATTTCAAACAACTCAAAAATGCCGATAACCAGAGATGCATTTGAAGAATTTAAAACTTATTGGTTAGCGCCTTCTCCGTTAGTTAATATAACGGAGCTTGTTTTTAAAGTTTGCGACGCTTTTTATTTTGAATATAAAGCGTTGGTTCAGCAGGGACAGATGAACGAGGAGATTTCTATTGATGAATATTTGAATATTGAATTGATAAAGCAAGCTGCAAGAACGGGAAAGGTAAGCCAGACAAATTCTTTGTCGGGACTTACATTACCCGGAATGGAAATCTTAGAGATATCGAAAGAAGATACAACCAAAAAAAGGCAAGCGAAAAATTCGGAAAAGTTTGAGGCTTGCAGAGTGGGAGAATACTTGCTCGACCATATATGGGATCTCGATAGACAATGTTATATTCCGAGTTTGGATATGCTTGACGATTTTGTTCCCGATCCGTGCTTTTATGCCATGACGGATTTAATGTCTCACGAACTCGCAACCGTGAAAAAACGAATGGACGAAGGAGTTTTTGACTACAGAGCTATCGGTGAAAACTATATTAACGCACAATTTATCGGACGTCCGGGTACAGGAAAAACAACTGTTGCAAACGCTTTGGCAGCAACTTTCGGATTGCCTATCCGCGTTATTATCAACTCCAAGAACGTGGAAGAAGATACATTCCAAGGCATGACAAAAGTACAGGAGGGCGGATTTAAGTTTGTGGAAACCCCGTTTTTGGATGCATATAAGAACGGCGGCATTATCCTTTTGGAAGAAATCAACTTAACTGATCCCGGCGTATCAATGGGTGTGCTTGGACAGGCGCTTGAAAAGCCGTTTATTCTTTTAGAAGACGGCTATAAGGAAGTCAGGAGACATCCGCTCTGTGTTGTAATCGGAACGGCTAATACAGGCACACAAGGCAGCAGAGAGCAGTCTGAAGCGCTTACAAGCCGTATGCCGAATGTATTTCTTCTGGACGATCCTGAAAAAGAGCAATTCATTGAAATCTTAAGTAAGAAAAATCACAATGTTTCGAAGAAAGACTGCGAAAAAGTATATCAAGCATATACGAAGGTGATGGACTATCTGACAAGCAGCAGCGTTAATGCCGAGGATGTAGCATTAAGCCTTTGTCTCAGGCATTGTATCGCTGCATTAAAACAGATTGAAATCGGTATTCCCTTTAAAGATGCTTGCACCAATACTTTTGTCGGAACTATAGGCATTAAGGACTTAGAGCTTGCAAGAGAAACAAAATCGCATGTTATAGATATTCTTGCAGACTGAGAAAGGAAAAGAAATGAAGAATGACATACAGAATATGTGGTCTGCGTTCAAAGCCGAGCTGACAAAGCTCGGCGCAGGCGTATCGGGGAAAACTTTTCCCATATCGGATATTTCTCCGTATGAAGACGAAATCGGATATACCGGAGCCAATGGGATTATTTATCTTTCAAACTCAAATGAGTTAATGAGAGAACTTGACACGGAACACAAATTGATGTTTATCAAAGGTGTATTTGCTCATGAGTTAATGCATCAGCTTGACAGCGATTTTGACGCGTTAGGGAAAGAGAGAGAACGGCTGCCGGAATTTGAACAAGAGATATTCGCTACCATTGCAAATGTAATGGAAGATCCTGCAATCGAATATTGGGCGTCAAGTTATTTCGGCGGACATCTTTTAAGGGCGCTGAAATACTCCATTATGCATTTGTATCAGGAAGCAGTTCCGTTGCAAGAAAGCTCAACCGCATTTGAACAATTTATAAACGCATATATCCAATACGGTGACGGTGGTCTTTTGGTAGGAGAATTTACTTTCCCGCAAGCAAAAGAATATTTTGTAAAGGCGCTTCCTTATTTTGACAAAGCAATTGAAGAGCCGGACGGGACAAAGCGTATCGGATATGCTAAAAAAGTTTTTTTGATTACAAAACCTTTATGGATAGAAGAAGTAAAAGACAGAGAAAACTTTGAAAAGTTTATGAAAAAGCTACGTGAAACCATGAAGCGTTTTGGCAAAACCACAAACGAAAATGGCGGTAAGCCATCCGGTGATAAGAAAAAGGAAAAGCCTGACGAGAAATCCTCGAAAGAAAAGAGGCGTTGTATTATCCGAAAAGAGATGAGTGATTCTTCTGGAGATGAAACCAGAGACTCGGATAACACTGAGAACGCTGACGATGCCGAAAACTCAGATGGTGTTGAGAGCGCAGACAAAACTAAAAAAGACGAGGAGTCGAGCAGAAAATCTTCGGATAGCAAATCCAATAAGAATGACAGCGATAATAAAGCCTCCAAAACTAACGAAACCGGATTGATCGATAAGGAAGAATACACGGTAACAAAGGATGATATTGAGCGAATAAAAAAAGAAGTATCCGCTTTGAAAAATACGGAAAAGGAAAACAAAAGTATTCAGAAAAATGCTGAAACCATCCCGGATTATTCCGCCGAAGTGAATAAAAATTATAAAGGCGTTTCCTGTAAGAATATCGTTACCAAAGGTGATTTCTCTTACTTGGACGGGGAATACCAGAGGATAGTTACATCGATGCTGCCGGGTATTAACGGATTGAGTTCGCAATTGAAACGATTGTTTGTTAATGACAGAGAAGAAAAAGAACACAGGGCAAGCGGAAGAATAAATATCTCAAGGCTTGCAGGAAGCAGGAAGACTGCTCGTGTATTTGACAGGCGGATTTTGCCGGCGAATAAATCTAATATTGCCGTTGAACTGGTCGTTGATATCAGCGGCTCTATGTGCGGAAGAAAAATATCAGTTGCAAGAGAGGCTACCATCGGACTTTGTGAGGTGTTTGCAAAACTTAAGATACCAACCAAGGTAATGGCATTTACTGCCGACACGAATCGCGTCGATGTTGTACATTATCACTATTTGAATTGGAATAATACACGTGCGGAACGAGTGAAATTATTGCGATTGGAAGCACAGTGTAATAACTTTGACGGATATTCGATACGATACGCCGGTAGAGAAATCGCAAGGCGTCCGGAAGAACACAAACTGATGATTATTATTTCCGATGGAGAGCCTGCGTGTCATTATTACCGAGGAGACAGCGGAATTACAGATACAACAAATGCAATTCGTGAAGCCTCTAAAAACGCTACTGTTATTGGCGTGGCTATTGATGCAGACGCAGAGGTACTATACAAAATGTACGGTAAACATTTTATTTATATTAAGAAGATTGACGAGTTGTTTGCGCAGCTTGGTCAACAAATCCGAAAGGAGATTGCCTCATGGTAAATATTAAATCCTATAAAGATGGGGACAGACTGATTCTTGCTATTGAAAACTGCACCGGAGATTTAGCGGTAAAAGTAAACCGCTTTTTAGCTGAAATCGTAGGCGTGGAAGCGGCAGAACCACAAATCGTCCCTGCGTTAGAACCGCCGGAGGTCATAGACGAGACAACTCCGGATCTTACAAAGGCGATTGCGGCAAAGCCGGGAGATTTTAAAGAACCGCTTTCTGAAAAAGAGATATTGCATTATACTCTGAAAGAAGGCGCTTATTCCGGCAAAAGCGTGGAACAGGCGTTTGAAGAGTTCGGCGTTGACGCCGCGATTAAGATTGCGTGTGAAGTAAAAATCATACCGGAGGATATCAGAGAGAGCGTAGTTAAGCTCTGCAAACGAGATATTATGAAAGACTTGAATAGAAGAAATGCGGAAATGGATTCCATAGAAGAAATAAAGGCGTTTTTCAATCAATACAAGTCTCTTGTAAGAGACGGAATTGAACAGATCCTTGCGATGGCAGGATATGTAACATTGGATGAGTTCTTTATTTTGGCTGACGAGCAGATGCAAAGAGACGCATACGAAAGTATTATTCAGGGATTAGCGGAAAGAGTTTCATAAGCGTTATGGAAGAAACAGAACAGCGGTATAGCCATTTAGGTTATATCGCTGTTTTTCTTTTCCAAACTGACATACTATTTATAAAGGAGAGTGAAGTACACTTATGAGAATTGTATTAGAAGATAACGGAAAAAGCTACGAGGTAAAATTACTTCCCCGTGATGTGAAAATGGCAAAACAGCTCATTAACGATTTTTTAAATTCTGTTAAAAGGAATGCAGAGGAGCGGGGAGCGCCTACATTGCTCCCAACAACCCTTATACTGATGCATGTGATGTCGCAGGACAACTTAAAAGCCCTTACACCGCAAACCACGCAGCTGATGCTCAACGCAACATATGCAGGGTATGATAAAAAGGAAAAAGATAAGGCAGGGGAGTGATCCTCTGCCTTAATGTGTGTACTATTAAAATCAGCGTTTTGTCTAAAACGAAAAATTATGGAGCACTAAAAATATCAAAAATACGGTCTTGCTTTTAATGCAGACCGTATTTCTTTTATTGCGCTTATGCAGGTGTTTCTCCATTGAAGACCACAATTGCACTCATATTATCGTTATATTGAAGGCTTTTAGCAGCAGTAACAAGAGAATTTACAGCATCTTCGCTTTTTTCAGAGCGAATAACAAGTTCAGCCATTGGTTCAGGACGCACCGCATAATGGATGCCGTCTGTTGTCATAAGCAGGAAATCGAGATCTTTTATCTTTCCGCTGTAGGTTTGAATAATAGGATCAACGACTACTCCGAGCCCTCCGGTTATAATCAACCTGTCAGGATGAGTGTGGTACTGTTCCAGCGTGATGTAGCCTTCTGTAACTAAATCTCTTGCTTTTGTCTGATCCACCGTCAACTGCTTGACAGATATACCGCCGTCTTTTGGGTTTACACGAATAAGATATAGCCGTGTGTTGCCGGTATGAGCAAATGCAAAGGTGTTATTGTCGTGCAGAAGACAACAGGTAACGCTTGCTCCAAAGCCGGCATACAATTCCTCGTTTGCTATTTTGAATGCGCCGAGAACACGGTTTGCACAATGGATTGCTTCGCTTAATATTACCTCTGCATTTTCCAAAAGAAGATTCTTATCTTGCTTATAAACCCTTTGCACAATTTCGTTCATCTCACGGGTTACGATAGAAGCCGGTTGCATTGGAGTTTCACCCGTTGCTTTAGAGCCTGCGCCGTCCGAGATAACAGCAAATAAGGTGTGATCGTCCAACTCAGTAATGCTGATGTAATCTTCATTCAGCTCACGTTTACAGCCAATATCGGATATACCGCCGTATTGAAATTTAGTTATCATTTTTGTTTACCTCCGTTTCCGATGATATGATTTGATATGCCGTTATATAATCGGCTAAACAGGAATTGATTTCCTGACCTTTTAATAGGTATAGATATGAGATTTCTGATTGGGGCAAAGGATTGCCGTATTCATCAAATGACTCACTCAACACTTCCTCGAATATTCGGTATATATTTTCAATGCCGTTTACGCCCCTCTGTGCGGCGTAGGAATAGCTTTCGGGGAGAATGTGGGTATTTTCCTTAGAAAGCTCGTAATCCGCTTTTAAGATACAATATTGGTCTTTTAGAACGGATACTTCGTTACAGAAATCTTCTTTTGTTATGCTTCCGTTTATATATAACGAATAAACCTCATCAATTCCGTCTGCAAAAGATTGCAAATCGTTCATATACGGTTCCTGCATTAAAAGCCATTGATCTCCCGTAACACCTTTTACTGTACAAGCGGATAAGGATAACAAGAGAATCAATACACATAGGCATAGTATTGTTAATTTTCTTTGCATGATAATTTGTCCTTTTTCTCATTTAATTTTTTATAGTATATGAAAGTATAATAGCTGTACCATAAATCGTCTTTCTGTGTTTTTGGCAATGCGCTGTGCAGAAAATCAAGAGGACTCAAATACGAGTCTTCACAAACGGAAAGAAGCTTGTATTTGCGTAATATAGCATTTCCGCGAGAAGAAGACATCAACTGATACAATTCTTTGATATCTGTTATGGAAACATACTGTTCAAGCATATATTGAAGGCAAAGCTCAGCTCTTGCCAGTCCGTCCATTCCTGTAAAAAATTCCTTTGGGAAACGCTGAATTATACCGGAGAGCAGGTTTTTGTATACATTAAGAATTAAATCATTTTGCTCATAGTTTATTATATTGGGATACAATTTCCACACGATATACGATAGATTCTGTTCAGGCTCAAGTTCAGGAGGAAATATAATAAAGCGCATCAAAGGGGTAAGGCATAATTTATCTAACAGTGATTGGCTGATGTGATCCCGCAATGTTACAGGATCCCATTTTAAATATGTTTCAAACGCATACCGCATAATACTTAGGGCGGTGTTCATATTTAGGCGTTTATCATAACCAAAATAATACAGGGAAATATTATTGCTTTTACCAAGCAAACAATTTTCGTACTCAAGAATCAATTCAGGGGATATCATGTCAGTGCTCCTTTTTTATAATAATCACAAATAGTATGATTGTTTTTTAGAAATATGGTTAAGGAAAGAAAAAAGCAGCCTGCATTTCGCAAGCTGCTAATGATTGATAAAAAAATACGGCGAGAAAACAGTATTGTTCGCACATTTCAGATAGGACTATCTTTTATCATACAGAAATATAGCAGAAAAGTCTATTCGCATACCGCCCAAAGAATTAAGGCGATTCTTGTACAGTTTGTAAATGGATTTTCAATAGAAAATTATATATTATAAAACTATACTGCAAATATAAAATAGATTTCTAAAGTGAGGTGGGAGCAACAAGAATATATCAAATAACCATAGCAACACGCAAAGACACGGGCTAACAATGCGGAAGGTCAAGCGTCCAGTACCGAATTGGCGCAATTCGTTTGCCGATGAGATACCCCCAAAAACAGCATATTGGTAAACGAAACTGTATTTCTATAGAAAATACAGTTTTTGTTTTTCTAAACGAAAGAAGTGCAATACTAAGGAGGCATACACATGACAAACAAAAGGTTTCTAAGAAGCATAAGTGTTTTTCTTGCGACATTAATGTTGTTGACCGGCACATCATTTTTTGATGCAAAAGCTGTGGAATATACTGCAAGTCAGATCTCTTTTACAGAGGAAGAACAAGCGCTTGAAGATTTCAAAAAGGAATATGTTATAATCTCAGAAAATCAAAACGGAGAAGGAACGATGCTCATTTCCTCGACTCCGGTGCGTTATCAAAAAGAAAACGGAAAATGGGTGAATATTGAAAACAACATTGAATTTTCACTCTTAGGATTTTTCAAAGGATATCGATATAAAAATAAGGCTGGCGCCACAGATATATATTTTGCCGGAAATACAGAAAAGGGAAATCTGGTAAAGTTGCAAAAGGATAAATACTCTGTTGCGTTTAGGCAAAAAGACAATGTGGGGACTTCAAAAAAGATAAGTCCCTATGCAATAACCGAATCGGGTATAAAAGACACCGTGACATATAAAGACGCATTGGGTTCGGGCGTTGATGCGACTTTTTCTGCAAACAATGATTCGCTTATGTACGAGTTCATATTAAACGAAAGCTCGGAGCATTGTATTTCTGCAGAACTCTGTGTGGAAAATGCGGTTCCTGAGATTCAAAGAAACGGCAGTATTCTCTTGAAGGATAATAAAACAGGAAAAACGGTTGGCGGACTCTCTACGCCTGTTGCAGAAGATAGCTCGGAAGGTATGAATGATCTTGGTACGGTATCGGTTTCAATTAAGCACATTGAAGGCGACCGATATAACTATACTATTCAGTTAGATGAAACATCCCTGCAAGACACAGAAATCGTCTATCCTATTGTTCTGGCAGCATCGGCATCTTCCAAAACAAGCAATTCATCCGGAGATGCTTTTGTGACGAAAAAATACCCTACGGTAAATCACGGAGCAGATACACAAGTAAAAATTGGTAATTCCGGAACGTGGGGCGTTTCAAGAGGTCTTTTTCAGTTTTCAAGCATCTATACATTACTTGGATCCAATAAGGCAATTACTTCGGCTGTTTTTGTAGCCTATCAGGATTATAGCGGAAGTTCGAGTCCGACAATGCAATTATACCGTGCATCTGCCGGGTTTAACGAAGGCAGCGTTACTTGGAACAATCAGCCGGGTATGGCTTCTTTAATCGGCTCGCAAGTAGTAAATGTAGTAAAAGCATATACTTGGAACATTACATCGGCGGCAAAATATTGGTATCAGAATAGAACAGCCACTTGTGCAATGGTGCTGAAAAACGACAATGAATCACTTAATATGTACAAGCGGTTTAAAGCCAAAGAAGGCGGATCTAATGCGCCATATATTAAAATTACCTATACAACGGCTGTGCCAACCGTCTCCGGAATCAGCGTCAGTCCTGCAAATTGGACCAAGGGCAGCATAACTGTTTCTCACGCTTCTGTTACCAGTGCTGCGGGTGGTACAATAACTTATCAGTATGCCATAACATCAAACACTACAGCTCCGGCAGGAAGCGCTTACAGGGACTTGCCAGCCAATAAGAAAATTAACCCAGCGGACGGAACGGGATATGTTTGGGTAAGAGCAAAAGACAGCAATGGAAACTATGGCGGCGGTGGAAGATCCTCTAACATGTATAAAAGAGATACCGTGGCACCCACTATGCCTGCGAGCGTAACGGTATCTCCGAGCGGATGGACAAACGGTAATATTACGGTACAGCATTCCGCATCTACCGATGCAGCATCCGGGATTGCAAAATATCAATATGCTGTCAGCACTTCCAATACTACTGCACCTACTGCTTTTGTAGATCTTCCGAGTCCAAATGCTACCTCGCACTCAGTTGCATTGGAAGCCGGAAGTAAATATGTGTGGGTAAGAGCAGTTGATAACGCAGGGAACATAAGTGCAGCGAAATGCTCTTCTACGGTATATAAAAGAGATATTACGGCTCCGGCAACGCCTTCCAATATCACGGTTTCTCCCACGGATTGGGGCAACGGCGATATTACAATCACGCATTCAGCTGTTTCGGACACTTCCGGTATTGCGAAGTATCAGTATGCGATCAGCGTATCGAACACAACAGCTCCTACATCAGGATTTAGGGACTTTGCAGAACCAACGGCCACCACGCATAGTATTACAGCCTCAACGGTCGGCATCAACTATATTTGGGTGCGTGCGGTGGATAATGCAGGGAATATCGGGGCGTCCGCTTGTTCACCCGCACCGTATCAATACGACAATATTTCGCCTACTATAGATTTAGAACATCTGCATTTTATCAAGTCAAGAAATCAGTTGACAATTACATGGTCAGACATCATAGAAGAACAATCAGGTATTCAGAAGCTGCAGTATAGAATCGGTGATGGGGAATTCACCGATATTCTGAATTCCAATTCAGTAAGCGGAGAATATTCGTTTACATTTACAGGAAATACAAGTAGTGTAATCTATTTGCGTATTATAGATAATGCGAATAACATCAGTGCTGAATATACAAAGGAAATCGAAACGCAATTCCGAGCGGTTGCCACGCAGCATGATGATAACGCATTGCTTATCACATGGGATGCGCAAACTCTTGCCACAAGCTATGCCGTTTACCGTAGCGATAGTATAAACGGAACATATGCGCTTTTGATAGATGAAATTACGGAAAGTTATCTTATCGATACGACCGCCGTACCTGGCAACACTTATTATTACAAAGTTGTTGTTAAATTCCCGCTTGGCATCACAGACGAGAGTACAATTGCCAATATAACCAATACCGGCGTTTATGCTGATACTCAAACATATGGGGCAAAAGCATATCAGGAGTATCCTACGGTTAATTGCGCAGGCGGAAATCTTGAAATTGATCCTTTCGCGAAAAATATATCCTACGCGTCTGCAGATGCGAATTCAAATTCTGCGATTTTTAATCTTTCATTCGGAAGAAAATATAATTCGCAAAACAGCAAAGATGGTGTATTGGGAATAGGTTGGAGCGTATCTGGTATCGTATCGCTTTATCCGAAATTTGAAAATGGAGAAGAACTCGGCGTTGTTTTAAAAGAAACGGATGGAACTACCTATTTCTTTACAAAAACAGATAACGGGTATACTGCGCCTTTAGGATTATATGCAACACTTTCTGCCAATTCTGTTGCAAACGGTTATATACTAACTTATCCATCCGGCATCACTTATTGGTTTAATAAGAGCAACCAAATTCAAAGAATAACCACACCAGAGGGCAATTATATTGAGTATTCTTATGATGAAAATGCACGGCTGATACAAATCAAGAATAATCAGAATGAGACGCTCACTATATCATATGCTGAAGGACGAATATCCTCTGTACAGACAGCGGGTAAGACATACGGATACGAATATGTGAACGGAATGCTCTCAAGGTATTATCAACTGGTTGGAGAACAGCAAAGTAACATTGCCGTCTATGGTTATGAAAACAGTATTCTTACAAGCGTGACAGATGCAGAGGGAAATGTTTATTCTCTTGAATATGATGAGAATGGCAACTTGATATCTGTAACAGATCCGGTAGAATCTGCTTCAACGATTAGTTATGAAGGTAACAGTGTTTCTGTTGTAAAAGACGGAATCGCAACAATATACCAGTATTCAACCGCAAAAACATTAACTTCGAAGACTGTTAATTCACGCACGACCTCATACACCTACGATAACAATTTTAATATCACACAAATAGCTTATCCGAACGACACGGCAGAACAGTATGCTTATGATGAAAACGGCAATCAGACGACCTACACAAATAAGCTTGGAAAAGTTACGACAACCGTTTATCAGAACAATCTGCCTGTAACCGTAACCGAGCCGTTTAACGGAGAAGATACAAAGGTTACAAAGAATGCATACAATTCCTATAACCAGGTTGTCAGCTCCTATGTCGAAGGAATCAACAAAAAAACCTTCTGTTATTACGATGCCGGACATTACGGCGTAAAAACAAAAGAGATTATACTGATTGGTCCGAATGCTACGGAAAAGAACAATGAAGAGGCGATAGCTCTTATCGGAAATACTTCCTACTATGTTGCTGTTACGGACTATGAATACGATTCTTATGGGCGTCTGATAAAAACTATACGGCGAGGCGATGTAGACCGCATTTCTACACAAACCTATGAATCGAGCAATCAGGTAGCTACTGAAGTATCGGGTACGACTTCTACGAGTTATGCTTATGACGAAAACGGAAATGTAACACAAACGACCACAACCGTTCAGGATAACAGTGGAAATGTAGTAACGACGCAGAACACATCATTTGATAAATTAGGCAACGAGACTTCTTATACGGACGAGAACGGCACGACTACTTCTGCAGAGTATGACGGCATATCCCGTGTTACCGGTACTACAGAAGCAGAGGGGGTTACCTCTTCAACAGAATACTTTGCTAACGCAGACGGTACAAGCTATACTGTTGAAACATTTAAGAAAAACAATGTGATAACAAGAAAAACCATATCTGTTAAAGACCAATGGGGAAATGAACTTCTTTCCGGATATATCAAGCTCTTTAACACAAATAATGCTTTGCTTTCTCCGAAAACATACGCCGGTTATGAGCTTTTAACCTATACGGAGAAAACTTATGATGTAATGAACCGTTGCTTGACATCCACTAATGAAAGCGGAATTATAACGCTTTACACTTACGATGCCAATGACCAAGTTTTGACGGAAACCATTAAGAAAGGCAATCGTAGCCAGGTAACAACTTATACATATGATGATGCCGGAAATAGGCTTTCTGTTACGGAACCGGATGGAACAACAAAAAGCAGCATTTATGATAAAGAGGGAAGATTACTTTCCGAAAGCACAACAAAAGGTCAAAATTCACTTGTAGTAAATGCGTTCATTTATGATGAAGTCGTAAACGGTCAGCTGAGAACAAGGGCAATCGATGCAAATAATCGCAACAGATATTATTTTGCAAATACCTTTGGCGAAGTGATAAAGGAAACCAATGCAACTGCAAGTACAGTTTATACTTACGATTCTGAAGGAAGACTAATTTCTTCGGTATTAACCGATACGGATTATGCCGGACAGTCTGCAAGTACAATTTATCAGTATATCGGAAAGAATGTAAGCAAAAAGAATTACAGTGATACACATTGGGTGGAATATACCTATGACAGCGCAGGAAATGTCATCTCTGAAAGTGTAACAAGAGATAACGGAGCAAGCTTTGTTATAACGGCGCACGCCTATGATGACGCCGGCAGGGAAATCCAAACGGTACGAGACGGCGAAACTGTATCCAGGACCTATGACGATATGGGGAATGACCTTTCGGTAACGGCAGCTGGCAGGACTGTTTATTATGAGTATGATGAAGCAGGTAAGGTAACGGCTGTAAAAGAAGGAAACTCTCTTATTCGCGAGTATTTCTATACCAATGGTCAGCTTCTCACCATTCGGGATTATAGAACAGATACCGATTATGCCGAGCAGGTGTTCACTTATAACTGGAAAGGACTTCCCACTCAGGTAGCTTACAAGGATATTTATGGCGAGGTCCAGGAAAGCTATATTGTCAGCTTTAACAACCAAGATAAGATTATTAGTGAGGTAACAACGGAATATTACCAGGATAGTCCTGTAACTACAACAAAAACTTATGCTTACGATTGGCTTGGCAGATTAACGCAGGAGACAAATAACGGAGTGTCAGCTTCCTATACCTATGACAATGTAGCAAATCGCCTTACCATGACAAGCGGTAATGCTGTCTATACTTACTCGTATAATGCAAAAGATCAGCTTACGAGTATAGGAAAAGACGGAGAGATTAAGAATGGATATGTTTACGATCTCTCTGGAAATCAGATCCGCAGTACAATAGACGGAACCGTAAGAAACTATGCATTTTCTGCCGCAAACGAACTGATGCGAGTAACAAATGAGGATGAAACAATAATTTCTTCTTATTCCTACGACGCAGCAGGGCAGCGACTTCGCAAGACAGTAGGTGATACGGATACCAAATATGTATACGATTCGTTAAATTTGGTGGCAAGCCTTGTCAATAATGTTCTCTTCGAGTATAATTACTTAGAAGAAGACGGAAGCATTATTTGCGGTACGCGAGGAGCGGAAACGGAAAAATATTGGTATCGCCAGGATATCCGAGGCAGCATTACCAATATCCTCAACAGTTCCGACGCGGTGGTTAGAAGTTATACCTACGATGCTTACGGAAACACTTCTGCCGAAGGTACATTGACAAACAGCTTTGCTTATACAGGAGCAGTCATAGACGAGGAAACGGGACTTTATTACATGAATGCCCGCTACTATGATCCCGAAACAGGCAGGTTTATATCGCAGGACAGTTACAGAGGCGAAAATGAATCGTTCTGGCATCTGTACGCTTATTGCAATAGCGATCCGGTAAATAGTGTAGATCCTACGGGACATGCAGTAGCAAATATTGTTGGTGGAATCATTGGAGGGGTAATAGGTGCTTTATTAGGATACATCATAGCAGATGCTCTAAAGTTAAGTGGTTGGAAACGGTGGGGGCTGATAGCCGCAATAACTGTAGCAGGTGTAGTATTAGGAGCAATCATTGGTCCTTATATTGCAAAAGCATCAAAGAGTATTATTAGGCTAATAAATTCAGGGATAAGAAAAGCATCGAATGCAGCGATAAAAGCGGCAAGTAGAGTTAAAAATTTCACAGTATCAGCCAAGCATTTACCAAAAGCAGGTGGTAGATATGCAAAATTTGCCACAAACAGTCAATCTGAAATAAGATCTTGGATTTCACAAGCGTTAAAATCAAAACGGGCATCTTTTTATCCAAACAAAAGCGGATCATATTATATCATAACAAATATGGGAAAAACAATTGGGACAAAAGGTGAACGATGTATTAAAGTTGTTTTTGATACGGCAGGGAGAATATGGACAGCATTTCCTGTGAAAAAATGAATTAAGAGAGGTGTTAATATGCTTTCATTTAAATTTGAATTTAGTGATAAACATTCTTCAACTTTAATTCAAAAATATCCGGATGTCTTAAGATATGAAGGATTCTTTTTGATAAAAATTGGGACTAGATGTTTTTTTGAAGATGAACATTTTTGTATTTTTGAGTTTTTATTAGCAATTCAAAGTTGGATTGACAATCATGAAGATCAAATGATTTATAACACGGTGGAAGCTGACGATACTCCGATACTTAAATTTAGTAAACAAGAAACGGGTATGTGGAAAATTTCTTCTGTTTGGCAAGAATTCGATTGCGAACAAGAGTTTGAAAAAAATGATATTGTTTCTTCACTCAACAAGATGCTTTTAGTTGCTGGAATTAGAAAAAAGTTTAATGTATAAATTCAATAAATTGTTGTACTTTAGTGCATGATTAGAACAAAAAGAGACGGAGCAATCCGTCTCTTTTTATTTGTGGATTTATAATATTGTTTTTGAAAATGCATAAAAATATCATTGATAAGTGATAAAATCTAAAATGGTTAATATATTATCCATAATTGACTTTTATCGTGATTTCGGCTAAAATATTAGCTGAAAGGAAGTGCCGATATGAAAACACCGAAGGAAATACAGCAGGAATTATCCGCAAGAGAACGCAGCCTGCGAAAAAAACAAAAAATGACACTGCAGCAGCTTGCAGACGCCTCCGGCGTAAGCCTGGGCTCTGTAAAACGCTTTGAAAGCAGCGGTGAGATTTCTTTACAATCCATGATTAAAATAGCAATCGCTTTGGGCTGCGAAGATGATTTTTCTGCTATATTTGCAAAGAATATACCTATGTCGATTGAGGAGATTATAAATGGAGAGATTTAAAGCGCTTGATGTATACTTTGATACCCAAAAAGTCGGAACATTAGCGACCTATCAAAACCGAATTACTGCGTTCGAGTATTCGCAGGAATGGCTGAACGATGGTTTTTCTATCAGTCCATTTAGCCTTCCGCTGCAAAAAAATTGTTTTTACCGAAATACGAACCGTTTGATGGGCTGTATGGCGTATTTGCCGACAGTCTTCCTGACGGATGGGGCAGGCTCCTTGTGGATCGACTTCTGTTAAAGGAAAAAATGGATCCGCATACGGTTGATATGTTAAACCGCCTTGCCATTGTTGGTGAAACGGGAATGGGCGCATTGACCTATCGCCCTGTTCATCAATTACAATCTGAACAAGTGCAATACGACTACGACCGAATATCAGAGGAGTGCAGGAAGATTTTAGAATCCGAATATTCGGAAGATTTGGATATGCTTTTTACATTGGGAGGATCTTCCGGTGGTGCGCGTCCGAAGATATTGGTTAAGATAGACGGAGAAGATTGGATAGTCAAGTTCCCTGCATCTGTTGACAGAAAAAAATATAGGAGAAACCGAGTATCTGTATTCTCTCTGCGCGAAAAAGTGTGGCATTATTATGCCGGAAACGAGACTGTTTCCCTCTAAACAGTGTGCCGGATATTTCGGCGTGAAACGGTTTGACAGATGCAAGACAGCCAAAGGAAATATAAAACGTATTCACATGATATCAGTATCAGCTCTTTTGGAGACTTCGCACCGTATTCCGAATCTTGATTATAACAATCTTATGGCATTGACATTGGAATTAACGAAAGATTATTCCGAGGTTGAAAAAATGTTCCGCTTGATGTGTTTTAATGTTTTTGCACATAACAGAGACGATCATTCTAAAAATTTTTCTTTTATATACGACATGGAAAAACAAAAATGGTGTGTATCTCCGGCATATGATTTAACATATAGTAACTCAATCGGAGGAGAACATGCCACAATGGTAAACGGGAATGGGAAAAATCCGCAGAAAACAGACCTTCTGGCTGTGGCAGATAAAATCAGCCTTTCCAAAGAAAAAGCAAGGATAATTGTAGAGCAAATAGAAACAACTGTAAAAGAGGAACTCAGCGAAATAGATAATTTCAAATAGTATTTAACAAAGAAGACGCTACGCATAAAAGCATAGCGCCTTTTCTTTTAGTTAATATAGAATAAATGTAACTTATTACATTGCTTAAAAAGTTGTGGAAGAGAAGTAGGACGAAAGAAATAGGCTTATTATTACATCCATAGAATTGTAAATTCCCAGTTGCCTGCAGTAGGTTGATCTTTTTCTACCCAAATTTTAAAATGAGTAGCCTTTTTTCTGTTTTTAGTGCTATCAAGATGAGCTTTCATTTTGCCGCGCAATACATTTTCATCGTAGTTGCTTCCAACCCCAGTCCATACAGAAGATTGCCAGCATGAATTTGTAAGATCAAAACTATCATCCCATACAAGTCCAATGCTTTCGCCGTATTGACGAGCCCAATTTGCAAACTCGTCAGCCTGCACTTTGCTCCAGCCATAAGTGCCAGCTGAAGTAGTTGTCTCCGGCGCAGGAGCAGGCTGCGGAGCTTTAGTAACAGTCGGATCCTTAGCATTTGAATTAGCTGAACCGCCGTTATTCTTACCGGCAGACGCTTTTTTAGTAGTGGTCACTCCGTTGTTTGCCGCAGGAGCATTCGTTGCGGGCTGAACAGCAGAGGTAGGCTCGGTTTTCTCAATGAGCTCAATCTTTGTAGTGCCGTCAGCTTCCACTATTGTAGTCTCATAGCCTTCGGGGACGGTAGTTGTCTCATCAGCCGTAGTAAGTTCAGCCATAGTTTCGCTTACAGTCTCAACAGCAGAGTTTTCCGCCTCTGCCATAGCAACCTTTTTAACATTATGGTTATGAACACCTACAGGTATAGCAACAGCGCATACGATTACTGCAAGGCAGGCAGAACCTATCGCAATGCTCTGCTTACGAAGCTTAGTATCATTCTTTAGATTTTCAAAGTAGTTTTTAATTTTATTTGTCATAATAATATCCTCCTGTTTTTCGGTACGCCAAAAGACTTACGGGCATTTCCGGTAAGTTCAGTGTACCGATATTTTTTGTTGTTTTTACGGGTTTAGAAAAGATTGAAAACAGAAATCAATATGTTGTATTTGGTTTCTATCTTAATCTATATATAGCACAAAATAAATTTTGTGTCAAATATAACGCCTCGTGTACAACTAAATTGACTTTTGAATCATCTTTTCTGTTAATAGTATGATTGTATTTTTGAAAAACGGTTGTGCCGAATTAACTGTTTCAGTAATCAAAAACAATTCTTTTGATCGTGAATGTAAAGACAGAGTGAACAAACTAAATTGCTCAATTTGATTTAATGAGCAAACTATCCTGTTCAAATGAGCGCTGGATCAAGCGCACAAAACAAACATTTTAATTTCCGAAAGCCGCCCTTTTCAAAAGATGAAAAAAGATAGTTTTCGCAGCGATTTAGTAGTTTTCGAAAATTACCCTTTATACTCCGAAAATTACGCAGTTACAAGGGTTTCAGCCCGAAAACTACCCATGAAAATCACAGAAAAACAGCAGTTTTCGAAAATTGGTATTTTGGTCCGAAAATTACCGTTTTCAATTAACTGATAACAGCTGAAAAAGAACATACAAAACAATAGGTGCTTACGCCGGAAATAGCGAATTCAAGACGAAAACAAACAAAGCAAGTCATTCTATCTAAAAAATACTTCTTATAAAACGAGCTGAAATGTGATAATTTGTTGTAAATATATGAAAAATATGAATTCAAATCGCCCAAATAACCATATAAAATCGTTCCATAAAATTATGGTGTGAAAAATAGGGCAAAACGGCGGTTTTTGCACCCAAGAGGGTAATTTTCGAAAATTGGACTCTCTTAGAAAGAAAGCCACAAAGAAAACAGAAAAACTACCTTTTTGAGCGAAAAAAGAGCAAAAGCAGTCCTTACACCCCTGCGAAAACTACCTTTCAAATAGTTTTCAAGCGATTTCAAGCACATTTCAAACGCGTTTCAAGCATTTTCGCACCCAAAAACACCTTTGCACCACCGAAAACCGAGCACCAAAACGGGTAATTTTCGGAAATTGGCAAAACAGCATTTTTGGTATGGAAAAATACATAACAAAAACACACTCTTCTTTGCTTTTTCTTTCCTCTTTACAAACTCTTGCCCAAAGGGAATACCAATAACAAGAAAACCAATACCGTGTTATAAAAATTCACGGCGATTTCTTGTTCGTTTACCGCTTCGGCACCACACAGCAACAATTTCTCACTTGCGCAATTCTCCAAAGCACCACATAAATACTTACGCACCACGTCTATTATTACAAAATACACAAAAGAACTGTTTCAATATAATTTTCACTTTCCGCTTCGTATCCTTTTTGCAATCGCACCAAGTCATTTGCTTTCGCACCAAAGCGACTTTGCACCATACGAACATTCCTCATATATTCAAACGCATTTTCAACATATTTTTCCTCATACAACATACAGCTTTATGTACTGACAATCCTCGCAGACAACCAATCACTCACACATAACGCACCAACTATTACTGCTCTTGTGTACAACCACTTCATTACCTACAACCGCACCATAAGCAATTGCCTCACGCATTTAGGCACTTTAGCACCAAGCCGAGCGCCACAGAGCCGCACAATATATTTTTCATCGTTATTTCCCAATACTTTTCCCGTTCTTCATCTGTGTACAACCAACTCTATACAGACAAACATACACCTGCGTTGTACACAACATTTCATTCATACACGCACAGCCATCGTTTTGCTCCGACCATTTCCGTGGGGAGAATTTGTCGCAATAGCAAAATGCAACTACACGAATACGAATATATGCGACTTTGCAGATCACAAAAACAAGCATACTACTGATGAATATGAAATTAAAGGAGTGCTACAATGAATATTATCAATATCGGCAACGACAATTATGTGTCTGTTAATGAAATCAAATGTATTTTTGATTCCAATGTTAAATCCGTGCAGAGTTTGCGGGGGAAATGGAAAAGCGGAGGGGAAAAAGAATATATCGACATCACGGCTCGCAAGAAAACAAGGTCAATTATTGTCACAGATGATTTTATTTATGCTTCTAATATAAGCCCAAAGACTTTAGCGTTTCGCATACAAAAAGACGCCGGAGAACAACCCTCTTCACTTGTATATGACGTAAGCGAAGATGAGTAAGGAGGTTGCGTATGGTAAACATTCTTTATGGGGACGCACTCGCGATATTAAAAGACCTTCCGTCCGAAAGCGTCAACTGCTGCGTAACCTCTCCGCCGTACTATAATCTTCGAAATTATGCTGTGACCGGACAAATAGGCTTGGAAGACACGCCTGAAGAATATATTGAAAAACTTGTTTGTGTTTTCAGAGAGGTAAGACGGGTTTTGCGTAAGGATGGAACGCTGTGGCTTAATATTGCCGATACATACGCTAAAAGCGGAAAGGGAGTCAACCGAAGCGGCGAACACAGTACGGATATATCCAAATCAAGCAATTATCTGCAGTTCAAGAGCCGTGTGTGGGATTTGATAAAACATCCCCAAGAGGAAGCAGGGGAACCTTCGCTCCGAATGCGGGACGAAGAAAGGGCAATGCAAAATCCTTTCGTGGCGGTGGAACATATACGTGCAACCAGTCTTTTGACAATAATACAAAAGCGCAAAGGGAATCACACGGAAATGCACCGAATGAAAAAGGAACAAGAAATCGACGCAGCGTGTGGTCTGTGTCAACTGCGCAATACAAGGAAGCACATTTTGCAACATTCCCGTCCAAGCTTATCGAACCTTGCATTTTAGCGGGATGCCCACAGGGCGGTATAGTTCTGGATCCGTTTATAGGAAGCGGAACAACGGCGCAAGTCAGCGAGAGCTTAGACCGTAATTGCGTAGGGATAGAATTAAACGCAAAGTATAAGCCGCTGATTGAAAAAAGAATAAATAGCTTAACCGAAAAGCATAAAACATAAATTCCCCACATTTTAAAACAAAATATCGGTATCCATACTATTGTCAGAGAACATCTTAAAGACGTTTTGGAGATTGTAACAATCATCAAGACATCCGAAGGGTGTTCTCTTTTTTTACTATAGGGAGGTACTCTCAAATGAATTGGAGAAACATCAAAAAAAGAACCGTAATAAATAGTTGTATTATCGCACTCCTTTGCGTGACATTGTTCGTGTGTGCGTTGATGACAACAAAAGGGAAAGTACCTGAAGAAAGAACGAATTTTACAAGCGACACGGAATGTTCGGTTGATGCGGAAGAGCCAACCGAAACAACGATTGTATTGCCTGAAACGACAGCCGCATTACCCGAAACCACAACGAAGGCACCTGCCGAAACAAAAAAAGATGCAGCTGTAAAAGCGGTAAATACAAAAACCGAAATTGCCGAAGAAAAAAAGGAATGCTTAACAGAGCGGGAATTTACGGTGCGTAACATATTCGTATCTGCAGTAAACAGCAGTATCAGCGATACAAAACTCAAATATATGCGTACAGTTTTAGAAGGACTTCCTGAGCAATTCTTCTCTTGGAATGTGAAATGTATAAAAATTGTAGATGGTATACCGGGTTACGGAAAGAATTGCAGAGGACTTTCGGTTTATACAGAGAACACCATATATTTAAACTCAAATACGCCGAACAACGCCATGATTCGCTCCGCTATTTTTCACGAATTCGGTCATTTTGCAGATGCATCATATACCGGATTCACATTAACGGACAGATATACGAGATGTTCCGAATGGACAGATGCATGTCATAGGGAAGTAGGTAAGCTGTATGAATTTTATCCGGGTATGAACAAGTTGCCCGATGACGATCAGAAGGCAGAAGCCTTTGCAATGGTTTTCGATGCGTACCATACAGGCTGCATTACCGGCGAAAAAGTCGATATAAAAAGCATATGTCCGGAAATGTATCAACTTGTTTTAAACTTCTGTCAATAATATATAATTTGGAGCATAATGTCTTGATTTGTAGCCTCGGAAAAATATTTCCGGGGCTTTTTTGTATAGGCGATAACAAATACATACTATCAGTAGAAATCATTTAATGAAGATAGGAGGATAACTAAATAGCTTATTTTAACAATAAAAACAAAAAAATGAGGAGAACACAAAATGTCAGTTATTATAATTCTTATTTTATCATTCGGACTTAGCTGGATAGCTACCTGTGGAATCGTAAAACTTATATGTTTATGTTTTGGTTTAACATTCAGCTGGCTGATCGCAACAGGAATATGGCTTGTAATGATTTTACTTCGTTCTGTTTTCAGAAGTGGAAGTAATGGCTAATTCGTTTGAAAAAAATCAATTAACAAAATCAAGGAGAAAATATTATGAAATTTAATATCAATGACTACAAAGGCAAATATGTTATGCATTGTAAGACTGAAGAAGAGGCAAAAGCCTTCTGTCGCTATCTTAATGGTATTGGGAGAAAATGGCGTGATGGAATAAGTTATCTGTGTGAAAACGATTGGAGTTTTTATACAGACCAAACCTGTTATGAATTTAATAACGGTGCATATGCTGATAAATGCTGTTATTTAAAACATGGTTACACAATTCTTGAATTCAGCGACTTTGAGTGGGATGAAATGACAGAGCTTGCCTTCAAAGTAGGTGACCGTGTTCGTTGTATTGACAGATCTGATAATCCAAATGCTACCGGCAAAATAGGCACGGTAATAGACAATTCTGATTTTAGTGTGTTGGTTGAGTTTGATGAGTTTGTTAATGGACATGATGGCTGTGGTAGAGGTAAAGACGGACGCTGCTGGTGGGTGACTAACGATACTGAATGTTTAGAAACTGTCAAAACACCGTTGAAGGTAATACCTACGAAAATAATAAGAAGGATTGCTAAAAAGTGAATAGAAATGTGAAGGGAACAAGTATGATCTACGACTATAATCACTACAACGATCCCGCAAAAGGAAATAAGCACATATATCCTTACGGCGTACAGTATGAGAGTTTGGAATTCTGCGGTTTTATTTACGCCGATAACAGAAATCAGGCAAAGATCGTGCTTACGGCGTACAACAACGCTTGGAACGAAGACTGCAGCTTACTTGATTATTCAGAGGAAGATTGCAGAGAAGAACTAAAGCGAAGGGAGATTGCTAAGAATGAAGGCAAAGGTTGAAACATCTTAAAATATTTATAAAAAGGAGCAATTAAAATGACGGACGTAACGCTAAAAAAGCGGCTGATAGGATTGTTGATAAACGCTTTAGCTGCTTCAGGCAATATAAGCGAGGATGACCTCATACAGACTGCAGAGTTTGTGGGCGGATTTATCGAAAACGATATCATTGTTCTTCCCAAACGCACACATGAAAAACTCATAGATAAAATGACAGCAAAGTGTTATTGGGAATGTGTTAATCATGACGAGGACAATGATAAAAAAGCTGTTCGTTGTGCCGAATGCGAATACCTTATGTTTTCCGATTGCTATGGTGAGTGTAGGAAGGGCTACAGAGGAATTGTAAATCCGAATGACACTTGCGAATACGGTAAACTTAAAAAACGAAAATGAACTAATCTATTTATCTAACAAAAGCAATTAACGGAGGAAAAATATGACATTAAAATGGCATGAAAATTCAGAAAACGAATCGTGTCTTCGTCTCTACGACGGAAACACAGAAAGAAAGGTGTGCGTTATAAGGTGCGTTGATGGACATTATTTCTTGGACGGAAGTGTCAATAAAACTGTTTGATATAACCATCTAATTAACGCAAATACAATGGAAGAAGCAAAAGTCGAAGTAAAGAAGATTTTTGCAAACAAGCTTACCGAAAGCTTAAAGATTTATTCGGAAATGCTTGCGGCATTAGCATAAGAAAGGAAAAGAAAATTTATGAAACAAGTTATGTTTTATGATAGGGAAAATAAAACTAAACTCGGAGGCATTCTTACAGATGACGGCGATATTATTTGCGGAGATTGCGGTGGTATAATTCCTGCGGATGAGATAGGTGGAGAAGATGATGATTTTGTTATTCTAAAAGAATACGAAAATTGGACAAATCTTAGCGAAACAATATGTGGCGAAGATTGTGCTTTGGTTTCCACTGATGAAAAGCAGGAGGATAAGCAATGATCTGTAAAGAATGCGGGACAAAGATGTATGAAGATGACAGAGATTTCAATTTCAAAGGCTGTTATGATATTTACTGGAATTGCCCGAACTGTCAAACTTCCTGCATTGAAGAAGTTCGGTTTAATCAGTCTTTCAAAGAAATATGGCATTCAGAAAACGCCGACACGGTAAAGGATTATGAAATAAAACATAAGATCAAAAAAGGAGAATAATAATGGCTTACATTTGTACAAAAGGAGTCGGTTAATATGAAACCTTATTTCGCCGCAAAAAAATGTAAGAAACGATATTTTAAACAAGGAGTAACTGAATTATGAAAATAGGAGAAAAATTTAATTATAACGGGATAGAATTTATTTGCCTTGATTTAATCGACGGCAACTACCTTGCAATCACTGCAAAAGTATGGTAGGAGCTTCCGTTTGATGATGGTAATTGTAACGATTGGAAGGAATCGTCATTACGAAAAAGATTGAACAAAGAATTTTTAAGCAAGCTTAACAAGGAACACCTTGTAATGCAGACATCTGACTTGATGGCAGACAATGGCGACAGGAAGTATGGCACTTGTGAGGACTATGTAACGATTCTCTCTTGCGACCAGTATCGTAAGTACAGAGACCTTGTGCCATGCTACCCAGAATGGATGTGGACGCTTACTCCGTGGAACTGTTTCAGCGTCGGCATAACTGTTCGCTATGTCAATCGGGCAGGCGACGTCAACCAGGGCAGTGCCAACTTAAGTTGCGGAGTTGCCCCGGTGGTTTTGTTTTCGTCAAAAATACTACCAAGAATTGTTGTGAAGTGAGCTTTTACGAAAAAATTTTTATAAAGGAGACGAAGAAATAATGGCACGATATTTCAAAGTGGTCGAAATCGACTGTGACAGTTTCATCGAAGCAACGGGCATCGAAGCAACGGGGAAAGATTTGGACTGCCTCCAGTTGTCTACTGTATGTGACGGCATTGGTTATGTTGCCGTAGACGATACTGAAGAGGACAAAATCACCGTTTCTCTCGACATTTTTGAGGAGGTATGACAATGTTCATTTGGCTCACAAGTCCGGCTTTCGGGCAGTTACTTGTATGGTTCTAACGGAGGTACTCTAATGACAATAGAAGAAATTAAGGATATGGTTGAAAAAGAAAAGTATGATTTTCTACGAACCAATCCGCATTTATCAGAAAGATTGGCTTTCCTGACGCTTGGCGGAAGTTACGCATACGGAACAAACATAGAAACCTCCGATGTAGATATTCGTGGCTGTGCTCTAAATCGCAAGAGCGATTTGCTTGGGCTATCTAATTTTGAACAGGTGGTTAATACCGAAACGGATACCATCGTTTATAGTTTTAATAAGTTGGTAAGCTTACTTATTAACTGCAACCCGAATACAATCGAGCTTCTTGGATGTAAGCCTGAACACTATTTCCTGCTTACCGATGTTGGTAGACAGATGATTGAAAATAGAGGGCTTTTCTTATCACAGAAGGCGGTTGCGTCTTTTGGCGGTTATGCTACACAGCAGTTGCGTAGGCTTCAAAATGCTCTCGCCAGAGATAGGTTTTCTCAAGCCCAGACGGAAGAACATGTCAAAGGGGCGCTGGAGCGTTCTATTAAATCATTTGAAAACAAGTTTACCTCGTTTGAAAATGGTGGCATTAAACTCTTGACCGACAAAAGCCGGAGAGACGACCTTGATTTGGAGATTTACTGCGACATTCATATTGATAAGTACCCGGCGAGAGAATTTCAAGCGTTGCTTAACACGCTTTCCTCTGTTGTCGGGAACTATGAAAAGCTGAATCATAGGAATCGCAAAAAAGACGATGCACACCTTAATAAACACGCAATGCATCTGGTTAGGTTATATCTCATGTGCTTAGATATTCTTGAAAAACAAGAAATATGTACCTATCGTGAAAATGATAGAGATTTTTTGCTGAGTATCAGAAATGGCACGTTTCAGAATGAGGATGGAACATACAAACAGGAGTTTTTTGAACTGATTTCTGATTATGAAACCCGTCTTCAGTATGCGAAAGAGAATACCAGTCTCCCGGAAAAGCCTAATATGAAACGTATCGAGGAATTTGTGATGAGTGTAAATGAGAAATCAGTCAATACCTAAAACCAGTTAGTAAAGCAGAAAGAAAAGAGAAAAAAATCATATAAAGGAGATAATACAATGACGCTTGAAATCAAACAGTATCGTAGTTATTTTTTTCACAATTCCACCGAACCGTACAGATTGAGCGGCGTAATTGATATTACAGATAAAACCGAGTACGGGGAAGGGCATTTTGCTATAACAATTTCTGACAGAAGAGTATTTTATCCTGAATACTTTGAATATGTTAAAGACGCAGATTCAGGGAAATACTATATCAAAGACGGAATATGGGTGGCAGACAATGAAGAATAATACAACAAAACCTACACCGGCTCGAATATCGCAATGGGACGATCAGGACAGGGTTCTGTACAATTGTCCCCGATGCGGCACTTCCTTTGGAATCTATTGTCAGGACGAAAAGTTTTGCCATAGTTGCGGACAGGCGATTGAATGGAACGGGTATGCATCAGAGTAAACAGCCATATCAAAAATCGGTATCACAATGAATTAAACATAGAAAGACGAAAAGTCATTTTAGAATGGATTGACCGTGCAAACAAAACATTTGAAGCGTACTATCCGTTTGATCTATGCGATTTCACACCGGAAGCGGCTGAACAATTCGATGATACGATACGAAAAATGACAAAGAAGTAAGCTATTCTCGGAAGGACTCACTTATACAGTGGGTCCTTTTTGTTAACTCCCGACTTTTTGAATTAGTGTTGTTTACACACAACCTTTATCATACTACTTTTAGAAGTTATTTAAAGAAGACAGGAGTTTATTTGAATAGCTTACTTTATTATGATAAGGAGTAAAAGAGGTATAACAGTGAGTATCAATTATGAAGATTGTTATAAAAAACAAGAAAAGAAAATTAAAACACTTCAAGAGAAACTTGAAAAGCAAAAAAGAATTAGTGATCTTGCAATAAATTGCATTTATGAGATTGAAGATGCGCTATATCGTGGATCAAAGAACGATTGGGCGACCGAAGCCATAAATGAATTTAACAAGGAATTAAAAACTTTTGAAAGTGAAAAAGAAGGAGAAAAT
This sequence comes from uncultured Eubacteriales bacterium, assembly GCA_934436505.1. Taxonomy (GTDB): domain Bacteria; phylum Bacillota; class Clostridia; order Oscillospirales; family Acutalibacteraceae; genus Fimenecus. The sequence goes on from CAKSAP010000002.1 coordinate 343,238, forward strand.
TCATGAGTTTAACAATTAAAATGTATTATAAATAAAATGAAAGAGAGGAATAAGATATGCGCATCGGTATTACCGAGAGGGGAGACGCCTCGATTGACTATTCATGGGTGCAAAAACTTGATAATGTAGACGGAGCGATTCTCATAACAAAAAACGTAACCGATCGATTTATTGAAGCGGTATTGCAGAACTACAATAAAGTAATTGTTCATGCCACGACAACAGGTTATGGCGGCACAATTCTTGAACCTAATGTAATGCCGGTAGAGAAGACGATGAATCAGCTTGAAAAGCTTATGAATAATGGGTTCAGTTTTAGGAAAATAATTATGCGAGTTGATCCGATTATTCCTACTGAAAAAGGGATTGTTACTGCAGAAAGTATTATACGTCAAGGTTATAGAAAGGGAATACGTCGGTTTAGAATCAGTGTAATTGATATGTATCCGCATGTGAGAGAACGCTTCAAAAAAGCAAGAATCAAGCTACCTTACGGTGAGGGTTTTTCCGCTTCGGATACAGCTTTTACGGCAGTAGACGATATGTGTCAAAGATTATATAATGACTGTGCCGGTATTTCTATTGAATGTTGTGCTGAACCTAAATTAAACATCCCAAAACACATTGGCTGTATAAGCTCTGTTGATTTTAAAGTATTAGGTCTGCCGAAACCACAGGAAGCAGAACATACCAAAGGATATCAGAGAAAAGAATGTTTATGCTGTTCGTGTAAAACAGAACTGTTAAATAACCGATACAGATGCCCGAACGGATGTTTGTATTGTTATTGGAAAGACAAATAAGGAGATAAATATGCTTGAATTACAAGGAAAATATAATACGGCAAAGGTATTCACTGATGTCGTGGACGAAACGAGTATCGCTCAAGTAATTGAGCTTTGCAATCAGGGATTTGTTTCCGATAGCAAAATTCGAATGATGCCGGATATTCACGCAGGCGCAGGATGCACCATAGGAACAACGATGACCATAAAGGACAAAGTCTGCCCGAATCTTGTCGGTGTAGATATCGGTTGCGGTATGTATACTTTGAAACTTAAAGAGAAACATATCGAGTTTGGGAAATTGGATAAAATAATACGCCAATATATTCCGTCAGGATTTAATGTGCGGGTTACAGCACATCGACTTGCGGAACAAACAAGATTGTCAGAGCTTAGATGTTTAAAACACATTAACCGTGATCGTGCCGAAATGTCTATTGGAACGCTTGGAGGCGGAAATCACTTTATTGAAGTAGATAAAGATGACGAGGACTCTTTGTATCTTGTAATACATTCCGGCAGCCGCCATCTTGGTAAAGAGGTTGCGAATTATTATCAAAATCTTGGATATGAAAAACTGAACTGTTGCGATGAAAATGAAATAAAGACTCTTGTTAAAACCCTAAAGGCAACAGGAAAACAGCGACAGATTGAAGCTGAAATAAAGAAGTTGAAAAGCGTTAAGAGGACAAATATACCTAAAGACCTCGCATATGTAGAGGGTACGGATTTTGACGATATTGTAGATAACATTGGTCCGACAGCAGAAATCATAAAGATAATCAAACCTGTGTATAACTTCAAAGCTGGCGAAGAAAACAAGTAAAGTAAGTATATCGATTCACAAGCTCATTCCTTCGGGGATGAGCTTTTTGCATATAGACTAAAATCTTCATACTATCCATAGAAGCTATATCAAGACGAACGGAGAAATGGCTTACTTTAATGACACAAAAGGAGAAGATTAACAATGAAAAAAATACCACTTTTCTAATCTTGAAAGGATAACAAAAACACGAGCAAGAAAGCTTTATAATTCCGGCAACGACGTCCTCTTTATCCCTTGCAAGTTAAACCCCGAAAATGATTTTTATAACTTGGGGATATGGCAAAATAAAAATTTGCAAGGTCAATATAAAGAATTTGAAGAATTATTAAATGCTTTTGAATACTATAATTGCCGTCCGGACACAGGAAAATATACGGCGTTTTATATCAAATGCAAAACAGAAACAATCTAAACGTAAAAACAAATCAAAAGGAGATTTTTATATGGAATTTTACAACACCGGATATGGACGCACATTCTTTTCGTCGCAGCTGCCTAAGCTGATAAAAGCGCTTGAAAATATTGCAGACGCACTGGAAAAGAGAAATGAACAAGAAAAAACTGTTGACAAAACTCCGGAAAACAAAACGACTCAAGAATATGTTACCGAGCTATGCCCACATTGTGAACGCGAGGTTGATATGAGATGGAGCATAGAGGAAGACGGATATCAGACGTATTGTCCATACTGCGGAAAACGACTTATGCTGTGTTCCGAGTGTATGGATTGTGAACAAAACAATTGTGATTTTAACTCTGAAACGGGGAAATGCAAACATTGCCTTGATACAGGAAAAAAGACAGAAACCCAAACAAATTTAGAGATGGTTAAGAGTACGATTTCTCTGTTGAATGAATACTGCGAATATGTATCTGATTTTGGAAACGAATGCGCATATACGGACTCGGTATTGGAGAAGGCGTATGACAAACTGAATAACATTATAAAAAGCGACACGGAGGAATAAAATGCTTATAAACAAACGAGGAGAGTCTTTTAAATACAACGGTGTTCACTACACGATAGGCGAACAGGTTTATGCAAACAAAAACAGTATGTATAACGGATTGCATGGAATCATTACGGAAATACGAACCGGTAAAGATAAAGATACGGACAATGAAACTCCTGATATCTATTGTGATTTTGAAATTCCTGTGATACCTTCTGTAATCAAAAAAATCAAACTTGCATTTGACAAACCGATAGATGAAATAATGTTGGATTCCGTTATTATGGCTCCCGACATGATTTGGACGACGCTTCAACCCAAAATAAAGCCGAAAATATATGCGGTTATTACAGATTGGGCGGTAGATGGCGAGAGCGGCCATGACTGCGAGCTGTTTTTCGATTACGAAGCAGCAAAACAGAATTTTATTACTTCCCTGGAAGAAGAAATGAAAAACGGATGTGTTCAAAAATGGAAAGATGATTCATTGCTTGTTGAGGATTCCACAGAAGACAGTTATGAATGTTGGATTGATGGACACTATGTTGAAAATCACTTTTTAACAAAAATTGTTCAAAAGAGTCTCGAAATAAATTCTGCTTCATTTGTGGAAGAAATACAGAAGCAGTATTTACAATGCAAAAAAGATACCGAAGAATAAGAAAGGAAAAACATAATGTTAAGTGAATTGAATGACAAATTACAGGAGTTGTACAGCGTATTAACTGAAGTAAACGAGCTGATCCCCGATACAACTTGTGAAGATCCTGATTGGGAGGATTTGTTTGCAGAGTGTGTAAATCTCAGGCAGGCATTTGAAAATGTCGGAGCCGAAGATGGAAGCGTTCCTGAATTTAGCGAAAGCTGTCTTGGTGGCGAATATGAACACTAAATTAACCAGTGTTGTTTCTTATCCGGAACGCGGTGAAGGCGGAAACAATAAATACCGAGGCAATTGCTCTCCCAAGTTGATAGAAGATTTGATTGGATTTTTTCATCCATCTGAAATTTGCGATTATATGTGCGGCAGCGGTACAACAAAAGCCGCCGCAGACAAAATGAACATCAAAAGTAATATATATGACCTTCATAGTGGATTTGACATTATGAATTGTGATATTCCGGAACGACCGGAGTTCGTATTTTGGCATCCGCCATATTGGTCAATTATAAAATATTCGGATGTAATGTATAAGGCGTCAGATGTTGAAAAAAGGTACGGATACGATCCGAGGAAAACCGATCTTTCTCGTATCGAAGAATGGGATGAATTTGTAAAAGCAATGAATTACGCAATGGCAAAGCAATTTGCTGCGTTGGAAAAAGGCGGACGAATGGCTGTGCTTATGGGTGATATTAAGAAAAAAGGAAAATGTTATAGTATGTTGTCCGAAATAGTAAAGCCCGGCACGCTTGAAAATATCATTATAAAAACGCAGCATAACTGTTTTTCAGACAACGTAAATTATAGCGGAAAATTCATTCCAATACTCCACGAGTATGCGATGATTGTACGCAAAGACAATGCATTGATATATCCGATGCTATATACGCAACAAACAAAAACTGACGTCAGAGATATGGTCGGGATTACATGGAGAGACATTGTTGCGGGCGTATTGGAAGAATGTGACGAAGCGGTTCCGCTCTCTTTCTTATATGAAAGCATTGAACCATACAGGAAAGCGAAAAGAAACCGCTGGTGGCGAGAAAAGGTGCGCCAAACTCTTCAATGCAATCCGACGTATTTTACACATGTCGGAAAAGGAATGTGGGCGTTAAATCGAACAGCGTAGAGTAAGCGAAATACAAAAAGAGTCTATTCCAAAAGGAATAGACTCTTTTTCTGTTTTTGCCGTAAAAGGATAATAGCCATACTATTTTTAAGATTGTTTATTTGACGTTTGGAGACAAATTTGAATCAGATAGCAACTTAAATCTAAACAAATATCAATGGAGGCAACTACAGGTGAGTAAGATTATTAACGACAAAGAAAAAGAATGTACTGTTGAGTCGATGCATTTGTATGAGGTAACGGTAACGACAACAGGTTCAATCCTTGTTAAAGCGAGTTCTGAAGAAGAAGCATTTGATAAGGTTTTGAGTATGCCAAATGAGAAGATTATAAGTCAAGCAAATCTTTGCGGTTTTGAACCGTCTGACGTTTTACTTGTCGAAGATGAAGAAAACACACGATAAGAAGAAAGGAAGAATCATGAGCGTAAAATTATATTTAAAAGATAATTTGTCGGGTAATGTTCGCGAATACGGTAAAGATCCCCACGACAGCTTAGTCTTGCAGGAAGACGGCAGTATTCATTATTTGAATCTACACTGCTGCGCCGGAACTCAATTCCCGGAAGAAGGATATTCTTTTTGCTTAGAGGACGGATCCGATCCGCGAGAGGAGGCAGCCTGGAAAGAGTATGCAGAAGGACCGTATCTTGATATCGGTGGCGATTACAATTCTTGTATAGGATGTCAATGGAATGGTACGCGTCATCAGAAATGTTCCTGCTGTATAAGAAATCAAAATCTCAAAGACAACTATCAGAAGAGCAGAAAAGAGAGGCGTTTATGAAACAGTGGACAGCAGCGGAAAAAGAATATCTTGAAGAGAATTACGGAAAAACAAGCATTCCCACTTTAGCAAAAAGACTCAATCGTTCAGAAAACGCAATTATGATAATGCGAGGCAAATTAGGATTGGGCTCTTTTCTTGATAACGGTGAGTATGTTACATTCCGCCAACTGTTGCTTGCTCTCGGATTTGAAGAATACAGTTATTATTTCATATCATGGATTAAAAATCGGAATTTTCCCGTTCATCGCAAGAAAGTTATTAATAATAGCTTTTTGGTCGTGTATTTAGAAGAATTTTGGGAATGGGCAGATAAGAATAGAACCTTTCTCGATTTTTCAAAATTTGAAGAGAACGCATTAGGCTTGGAGCCGGAATGGGTGAAGAGCAAAAGAAAAGCAGATGTGAAAAGAAGTCTTTCTTATATCAAAACGCCGTGGACGCCTGTGGAGGATAGCCGACTTCGAAAATATCTTCGAGAATACAAATATACCTATCCGGAATTATCTAAAAAACTAAACCGCACCGAAGGAGCGATACAAAGAAGGATTGTTGATTTAAAGCTTAAAGAACGCCCACTGAAAGCAGATAACCATATTTCATGGACAAAAGAAGAGTTTTGCTTACTCGGTCAGATGATTAACGCAGGCAATACCTATGAGGAGATGTCAGAGGCTATCGGCAAGTCCGCAAAGGCGATAAGAGGTAAGGTCTACAATAATTATCTTACAGAAAATCTTTGTAGAGTACGGCAAATGCTTAACGGGGCAAAGTTTGGAGAGAACAAGCCTGAAATTCCGCTTTCAAAACTTAGATTGATGCATATTGAAGAAAAGACTCAGGCAAAAACGATGTTATCACTATTCTGTAACGACATTCTTTTATATAGGGAGAGCGTTATGGAAAACAGAGGAGAAAGTAGTCATGGCAAATAGTCATTCAGATATTAAAAATACAGTAGATTGCGTACTTGGATACTTCGACAGTGATACTGTTCCCATAGAAGAAAAAAGGGACACACTTTCCAAAATCATTCACGTATATAAATCTTTTGTATCATCGGATACAAGCAAATATGAAGACATAACGATTTAAAATAACGACAAAAGAGAGGAATAAAATATGATAGGTGCTGAAAGAGAATTGATCGCTGCGTTAAGATATTGCGCAGAAAGTAAGATTGGCGGGTTTTACAGAATTGACCATACAAATCAGATATGTAATGGACATCTTTTATTCGTTTACGGCGAGCACGCAAGAGGAACAACTCTAAACATATATGTCGTCAAAAATATACCTAATGGCAAAATTGAGTATAGTCAAAGCATAAAAGTATATGGCGTTGTGTGTGGACAATTGGGATGGACTGAAGAATATGGTTTTTTAGTAAATGATGATATCATTAAGCCGAAAATTCAAGAACTGTTTGAATTTGCTCAAAATGAATACGAAATGGCAAAAAAAAGAACAAGCGCAATGGAGAAAATGCGTAGAGAAAAAGAAGCTGAAAAACGCCAAGAAGCGATTGCCGAAGCACAATTGATAGTAAATGGGGAGTCGTCCCCGATAATCCCAAATGACGATGAGCATTGTCAGTATTGTGGGAAGAAATTTGACAAGCACAATGTTGGGAGCTTTGACAGCTTTAAAGGAGTAGACTACCTCGTAAAAGCAAAACAATGTTCCTATTGCGAAAAGATCACATTATTTGAATACGCGTTGACGTACCTTAGACATCTCTAATAAAGGAGCAAAAAGATGAAAGACAATATCGCATGGCTTGTTACATGCCCCTGTAATGATATAAATTTCAAAAATCATCTTATAGACGCTTCGGTGCAAGAAATTGAAGCGGCGATTAAAGAGGTGAAAAAGCAACAGAATGTAAAGACAAAATTAAAAATGCTCAATGCTTCTTTAAAAAGAAAACAGAAAAGCAACTGATTCGATAAAAGAAAAGGCCCGGTGTAAAAACCGGGCTTTTACTCTATAATCCAAATGGAGAACCGAAATCGGTAGGCGGGAAGTTATCAGAATTCTGATTGTGTATTTGTGCATCACGCATTGCCTGTTCATTCGCTCTTTGAGCGTCTTCCTGGAACTGTTGATTATTTCGGTTAACCTGTTCCTGAAACAAACGGTTTTGTTCCGCCTGCAACGATTGTTCTTCATCTGATTTGAAGTGCATTTCTCTACGTGATTGTGAATCCTTCATTGATTTGCGTCTTGCGTTGAAATTAAAAAGAAATACAACAACCGCCAAAACTATAAATACAATTGCAGTCCAATGCATATTACATTCCTCCATATAAGTTTTATTATCCCATTGTACACTGTGAGATTAACTATGAAAAGCAAACAGCTTGTGTACAACCAATCCGTCTATTTCTTGTAGTATAACACAAAAACATCACAAAATATATTTGCGATGTTAACAAAAACTTATTGGGATTTTTGGATATTTTATAATAATACAAACAGATAGCTTTATGCCGGCAACGGAAACGAATATCACGAAGAGTCAAACCTATCATACTATATTTGGAAGCGAAGCGTATCATGAGTCGTTTTGCAAAAAAATAGTGTGAGGTGACGATATATATGTGTGCGGCGTAACAAGTGGAACCTTAACATATACAACTAAAATTTTCAGGAGAGAAAAATGTATACATTTAAAAATATGAAATTCGAAATCAAAAAAGATTATGACAAAACAAGTGATCCACACCTTTTTGCGCTTGGCAATCCGAAGAAGTGTACTTTTTATTTGTGTAGAGAAGTATGCGAAAAAGATAATGATTACTACCGAGGTGTTACAAGAGTTATAACGGATGAGAAAACAGGGGAAAGCATTGAATGCATTCCTATTTGCAAGGCGGAAACTATGGAGGAGATTGATACGGTTATTTCGTTGTATTTAAAGACAATCGAAGCAATAGAACACTCGGCATAGTTAGTAAGAACTGCATAAGCTTTAGCTTCCCACTGCTTTTATGCGGTGGGAAGTGCATTTTAAAACGAATGCAGGCATACAAAGTATCTATATGATGGTTTTTAGTTAACTTTACTTATATAAGCACTCGTTCGGAAAACAATTTCCCGATGGGTGCTTTTTTTGCATCCAAACATAATTTTATGGAAAACAAAAACTATCATACTATTTTCGAGAGAGCAGCAAAGAAGTGCTATAAACGCTCAAATATATTGAAAGAGGTGACGATACACATGCGCGTTACAAGACAAAAAATTACGGATTGATTTGAAAAAAATACAGTAAAGGAGTTAAAACAAATGAAAAAGAGAGTGACAGCAAGACTATTATCCGCCTTCCTTGCGATTATTATGCTGATAGGCATAATACCTACCGCTGCATTCGCTGCCAGCTTTGGTGAAGCAGCAAAGATCGTTAAAGAAGGATATGCGTCCGGAATAAAATATGATTTTAACGGATATAAAAACCAATTGAATTTACCGCATAATGCATACGGGCAGTTGGCAGTACTTCGATTGACTACAGGAGAATACACCTATTGTATCGAAATGGGCGATACGCCTGCATATGACGGACAAACTATTGTTGATACCTATAATTTATTGTCGGACATACAGCAAGATTATGTTAGATATGCATTGGTATATGGATTCAATGGAAATGTTCAGTATGAGCATACCGCACACCAAGAGTACGCAGGAACGCAGGCAATTATTTGGGCAATTATATATAATGATTTTAACAATGGTAATGAAGCATTGTTTTTGGAGAGGATGTTTGCTGGAAGTACTGCAACGGCAAAGTCTGGAGCTATAGATACCTATAATAAAATCAAGGCACAAATACTTACGCATGAAACAAGACCTGAGTTTAACTGTCCTGGGAATACCGCTACACTAAAGTATAACTCATCAACTGGATTATATGAAGCTACTTTACAGGATTCTAACGGTGTTCTTGCTCATTATAATGTTCGAGATAGCAAAGGTTATAATTTCAGTAAAAATGGAAATACATTATATATTTCAACAAGTTCTTATCATTCAGATACGACAACAGTTGTTTTTGATAGAACATCTAACACATACTGTTCCAATCTTCCCGCAATCACATTGGGATTTGTACCTGACAGCGGACAGGTAAACGTTGTAGGAGTAAGTTTATACGATCCTATTTACAAAAGTTTAAGTCTTAAAACGGAAGGACTTGGAAAAGCGAAAATTATCAAGCAATCAGAAGACGGTTCTGTATCAGGTGTACAGTTTCGTATCACAGGAAACGGCATTGATGAGGTCGTAACAACTGCTTCGGACGGAACGATTGTAAAAGAAAATCTCGTACCTGGAACATATACAATTTCGGAAATTTTACCTTCAAACAATTATATTCAGCCGCAGGCTCAGACAGTTACGGTACAGCCCAATCAGACAGCAGTAGCAACATTCTCCAATGTGCTTAAAAAATTCAAAGTGAATGTGGTTAAAACAGACGCGGAGAAGAATATCGCACAGGGAGACGCTACGCTTGCAGGTGCAGTATACGGCGTATACAACGGCGAAGATCTTGTAGACACCTATACAACGGATGAAAACGGTAAATTCACTACAAAGGAATATGTTTGCGGCGACAATTGGTCTGTTCGTGAAATTACTCCTTCGCAGGGATACCTTCTTGACGATACGGTATATTCGGTTGGGGCACAAGCAGGAAACTTTACAGTTGAACACAATGCTATCAATAAGGATGTTAAAGAAACTGTCATTAAGGGTAAGATCGCAATCGTAAAATATCGTAATGACAATGATAAACAGATTAAAACACCGGAACCGAATGCTCAGTTTGAGATATATCTCAAGTCTGCAGGAAGTTATGCGAACGCAAAGGAATATGAAAAAGATATCCTTACTACTGATGCAGACGGCAATGCCTTGTCGAAGTCAATGCCTTACGGCACTTATACTGTTCATCAGGTAAAAGGAACAGAAGGCTTTTATTTTGTAGATGATTTTGATGTCGTAATTTCGGAAAACGGAAAAACATATCAGTTTATCCTTAACAACGAGATGATGAAATCAAAAATCAAGATTGTAAAGCAAGATGCTGAAACACATAAAGTTATACCTGTTGCGAATGTAGGCTTTAAAATTCGCAATACCGATACATCCGAGTATGTAACAATGCATGTAAATTATCCTTCTGATAGGGATATAGATGTATTTTACACGAATGGCGAAGGAACGGTAACACTTCCTGAAAGGCTCGGTTACGGAAATTACGAACTAATCGAAGTGTCCGCTCCGGCAGGATATATTCTTAACAGCAATCCGATTGCATTTAAAGCAGATGGCACGGATATCGTTGTTACAAAAGAAGACATGCCGCAGAAAGGTAAGATTACCATTGTTAAAACAGGCGAAGTGTTTACTACCGTGTCTCAGAACGGAGCTACCTATACGCCTAATTATTCTGTTGAAGGACTCAAAGGTACAGTGTTTGAAGTAAAGGCTGCGGAGGACATTTATACTCCGGACGGAACACTTCGTTACACACAGGGACAGGTTGTTGACACCGTCACCACAAATTCAAACGGCACAGCAACAACAAAAGCACTTTATCTTGGAAAATACACAATAACAGAAAAATCCGTTACACCGGGATATCTTATTGACAACACCGTTTACGGCGTAGAATTAAAATATGCCGGAGAAACTGCAAGTGCAACCGCTGCAAATCTTAATGTAAAAAACGAACGCCAAAAGGTTAGAATTGACCTTTCAAAAATTATGGAAGAAGATACGCTGTTTAACATCGGCAAGAACCATGAGATTATGAAGGTTAAATTCGGACTGTATGCTGCAGAGGATATCGTTGCAAAAGACGGTACTAAAATACCGAAGAACGGATTGATAGAAACAGTAAGCGTTAATGAAGAGGGAAAAGCAGAGTTCTCCGCTGATGTACCTTTCGGAAAATTCTATGTCAAGGAAATCTCTACGGACGAGCATTACATCCTTTCGGATGAAAAATATGACATTTCGTTTGAATACAACGGACCTGATATTGCAATTGTATCAATTACCGCAAACGGCGGAGAAGTAATTACAAATGATATTATTCGTGGAAACATCGAAGGAATAAAAGTAGATGAAGACGGTCTTATGCTTGCAGGCGCTCTTATGGGTTTGTTCAGAAGTGATGAGACAGTGTTTACCGAAGAGACTGCACTTATGATCTGCGAGTCCAATCTTGTCGGCGCTTTTTGGTTTAATGACGTACCTTATGGAAATTTCATTATTCACGAGATAAAAGCTCCGCAGGGTTTTGTGCTCAGCGACATTTCATATCCGGTATCAATATCCGAAAACGGTGAAACCGTTGAAATTGAAGTAGAAAACCGCTTTATTGTGGGTTCTGTGCAGATAACAAAGGTTGACGCTGAATATCCGAATAACAAGCTTACCGGCGCAGAATTTGAAGTGTATGCAGATGTAAACGGAGATAAAGAATTTAATCCTGATATTGATATTCTTGTAGATGTAATGCGGGAAACAGAGCCGGGAATTTACCAGCTCGGAGGACTTCATTATAACGGATACTTCGCTCACGAAAAGACTGCTCCCGAAGGCTTCTTACTCGATGATGAGTATTATTACTTCGAGATTACAGAAGACGGAAAAACTGTAATTGTTGAGAACAATGCAGGTGTAGGATTTACAAACGCACCGATTAAGGGTGAATTGGAAATTACCAAAACAGATGTGGCAACCGGAATGCCTCTTGCAAATGCCGGATTCAGAATCAAAAATGCCGAAACCGGAGAAGTTGTAGCAGAGGGCTATACCGACGAAAACGGTATCGCAAAATTCACTTTAAGATATGGTAAATACACCTATCAGGAATTCGATGCACCGGACGGTTACGAAATCGATGAAAGAGAGTTTTCATTTGAAATCAAAGAGGACGGAGAAACAGTTAAGGCTCAGATGACAAATACAGCTATTCCTGCTCCGAAAACAGGAGTTAATTCGCCTATTGGATTATATATTCTTATAATCATAGGTTCGGCAGGAGCTGCAACTGGCTTGATAGTTAGTTCTATTTCAAAAAATAAAAAAAGAAAGGTAGATTAATTTGAATAATATATACAACTATCCGGCAATATTTCGATATCAGAAGGATGGAACTGTGCTGGCGACATTCCCTGATTTTAACGGCGAAAAAGTAATAAGCGATAATATGCTCGAAGCGCAAAATGCCGCAAGAGATCTTTTGAGCATGATACTTATAAATTTGGATCAAGCTTCAAAAGCAGCGCCGACGCCCACAGATATTGAAAATGTAAAGTCTGCAAAAAAAGAGTATGTTTTGCAAATTACCTGTGATGTTTTGGAATATCAGAAGCGACAAAACAGTAAGGCGGTTAGGCGCTCAGTATCTCTCCCCAGATGGCTTAACGATGAAGCTAACAAGCGAGGGCTTCGCTGCTCAGCATTGCTACAAGAAGCGTTGCTTTGCGAAATTGGGAAAGAATAAGCAAGCCCCGGCAAGTGATTGCCGGGGTTTTTCTGTATTTGAATTTAGTTGTCATACTATTTTTAGAACACAAAAACAGAAGAAAGGAGAATAACAGAAAAATTATTAAAAACAATTTACCAAGAAAAACACACGAAACAAAAAAACAATGAGGAGTGACTTTATGTTAAAAGTGACAAATATCATTTGGGACATAACCGACAAGGCTTGTGCGAAAGAGGGATCGGCTATTATCCTCCCCAATGAAATGATAATGCCTAACGATAATATGACGGAAGAAGAGGTTTCCGAATACTTAACAGAAGAAACGGGATTTTGTCATAAAGGATTTACGCTTAAAAAAACCCCCAGCATGAAATTTTTTATTGGACAAGACGGTGCTTCGGGCATTTCCTGTAATTCATTTGACGAATTTATTCAATATCTCAAAGACGAGGTCGAGAATAGCAGAGAAGCCGGAAAAGAACATTTTTCAATAACAATTGAAAACGATGATTAAAAGGAAGGGGAAATATGAAAGATACAGAAGTTATCGAAAGTCTCAATAACGCTTGGCGTGCGCTATGCGAGCGATATGACATCACTCGCAACGAGGAAACGAGAAGAGCTTTAAATTTACTTAGGGAAATCATAAATAAAGCCGATTTTGAGGTAAAAGAAAGCAATAAGAAAAAACAACAAATAAGCAAGGAAAAACAAATAAGCATTGAAGAGTGGATAAGGTGGTTGAACGATTATGATAAATAAAAGAATTTCAGACAAAGGAGTAATAAAGGCTTTGGAATGTTGCAATGAGGGTAAGTTGAGTTGCAGTATTTGTCCTTTAGAGAAAGAATGTGATAGCGATCCGTTTTATTCTTTTCCTGCTAAATATGCTCTTGAGGTTATCAAGCGTTTACAGAGAGAAAATAAAATACTTTCAAGAAAAATTGATACAGCCTTTCAGAATGGCATGAATGAAGCTCAAGATTTATATAAAGAGCAAATTGAGCATGAAATTAAAGCCGAAGCATACAAAAAATTTGCAGAGGCGCTGAAAAAACGCTATGACAATCCTGTTTGGTATTTAGGCGGCTCTAATGGCTTTTTTGATAATCTCGACAGCTTTGTAAAAGAAATGGCAGGTGCTGAGAATGACGCTTAAAATCATGATTAAGGGTATAAACGAATATCGTCTTGGCGGTTTTAAGCAAGTCGAATTTGCGAGAGAAAAGTATAATGAAGGAGAATAAACTATGTGTAACGAGACACCAAGGTATATAACTGTTTCGAACCAGAAGTTTGATAAAGGCAGAATAATAAATCCTTTTATTTGCGATTGTAAAGAATGTGATTTCTTACATTGCCCGAAAAACAATTATGCTGTCAAAATGAAAAGAAAGTCGTTTACTATTAATGATTTTTATAACAACAACAAAGATAAAATTTTGGCTCTTAACAAACCATCAAGATGGCAGTGTAGTTTTCATAAAAATTTTGATTTGCAATTGAATTATGCATTGATTGTTGAATTGTTTGATACCTTGAATTTTACCTTCCCAAAGGGTGCATATTGGGCGACTGATGATTATAAGTTGTTTGAAGAAGATACCGACAAAACAATTTACCGCACAATCAACATCGTTAAGTTTTCCCGCAAAGGTAATGAAATAACATTAGGCAAAATCGAGATTGCAAACGGTGCGGTTATTAATGTTGATTTTTCACAAGCGCAGGAAAAACTTGCAAAAAAAATTTCAAAAGCTCTTACCGATTTGAAGGACCTTATTTTCACTTATTATTACGGTGAAGACAAAGATTGGGTTATCGGTTGGCTTTCTCCTGAAGGAAGACACTATCCCTGCAGTTGTACAGAACATCAGCTGCTTGCTTCCGCTTTAGGTGCAACGGAATTTTTATTCGAAAAGGAAGGATGGGTGAAAATTGCACTAAGCGACACGTATTTTTTTATGGGCAGAAACCTAACCGCAGAACAACGAAATTGGTTGTCTTTACACGGATTCGAAATTGAAGGAGAAGAGGAATAACAATGAACGATAAAAATTAAGGAGAAACTGTAATCATGGCTAAAAATTATGAAGAAAGAGTCTTTGAAGTTTCACAGGAACTTGACAAATTGTCAAGAATTATTTGTTTTAAGTATGACGCAGGTATCAGTCTTCCAGAAGCGGCAATAGATTGGATGACGCAAGAGTTTATTTGTCTCTATAATGCTGATGAGGATTATACTCTTATGCCGGATGAGGAAATTACTCTACGCCTTATGCTTCGCTATATACAGGAAGGAGATTAGCTGATATGTTTAAAAGAATTAAAAATAGAAAAAGAAATCTTGTGAATGTATGCTGTGAAGAAAAGGATCGACACAAATGCCTTTCTACCATACAGTCATATAACTTTAACAGAACGAAAGAACAGTACGATGATATTGTAGAGCGGATAGAAAAAGCATATCGCAACAAGTATTCTCTTGAAGAGCTTCGTAACAGAACGGAAGATTGCGTTGAAAATAAAGATAACAAATGGATTGCGTATGAAAGCATCTGTTATTATGGAGGCTGTTTATTTGACGCAGTTGAATTTAATAGCGAATACGAAGCGCGCAAACATGCATATATCATTCGACTGTTTAAAAAAATTTACAGAGTAAGAGATGGCGGCGATAGCCATGGGACTGTAATACGTGACATCAATAGTCACTGTGAAAAATTGAGTGAATGCATGGGTGTGTAAGAAAATTTTATTTAAGGAGAAATCGATTATGAATCATTGTTATTGTTGTGACTTTGCTGATACGTGTGAAATCGCAGATCTTGTAAACTTTTGTGAAGACTGCATAGATTATGATGATTGTTCCATTTGCGATACCGAATGTGACGCCGGGCATTTTATCGAATGTAACAACGGATTTGAACCTAAAGAGTAATTCATAGACAGATAAAAAATCGTATCAAAAATCAATTTATCGCAAAAATGACGACAAAGAACTGTTTGTCAGCTGTTGGCACGATGAAAATGAGTAAAGGAAGGATAAGAAAAATGAGAGAGATTTTGTTTAGGGGCAAAGACTTTTCTGGAGTCATAAATCATAGTTGGTGTTTCGGCAGTCTGGACACAACCGAAAAGGACCGTGCAGTAATTATATATCCCGATAGGTTTGGAAACAAATGCCGAGTTTTTGTTAATCCCGATACCGTAGGTCAATACACATGTTGGACTGATAAGAACGGCGTAAAGATATTTGATGGAGATATCGTAAGACATACCCAAAATTACGACTTGTCAGGTACCGTGGTTTCGGTAGGGATAGTTAAATGGTCGAGTTGTTACGGAGGATGGCTTATTGGAGATTTCTCTAACGGTAGAGCAGATATGTTTTTAGCAAATGAAAAGCACCGCATAGAAATTATCGGCAACATACACGACAATCCCGAATTGTTGAAAGAGGTGTTGTAATGAAAAATAGATTAACAGGATTGATTGTTAATGCGATTGAGGAATATGACAGAGGTGAGTTGAGGTTTCACGGTGTAGACGAGGCTGAATATATAGCGAAACACATACGAAACGATGTTATAGTGTTGCCAATAAAGTGTTCGGGCGAGCTCATCGAAGAACTTAGTAATTACTGCTCCAACCGTTGCGTTGACGAATTGTGAGGGAGAATAATAAATGCAAAAATTCAAAGAAAAAAGACGCATTGATGATTTTGGCAGAATCGCCATACCGAAGGAAATCCGGGCAGAATTAGGCGTTAAGACAGGCGATGAGTTAGATATACGCTTAGTTGCCGGACACATCATAATTACAAAGCCTCAAAATAAATAAAAAATAAGGAGAATTGAATTATGGATTTTGAAAAAATAAGAGAAACGGTTGATGGATTAGCAGATGATATCTGTATGGAAGCAGACGCACCTGCGAGCGGATTGCCGGAAAATGTGATTGATTGGATTGCACAGACTTTTATGGACGATTACCTCGAAGAAGGTGAAGAACGACTTCCGGAAAAACACGATGTTTTGAAAGGAATGTGCGATTATTTGCAGGAAGAGTGTAGCTAACAAGATTATAAAGCGGAAGAGGATAATGCAATGACAATGCTTGACGTTTTACGAAAATATAAAGCTGTCAGAATCAGCTTTAATGTTTGGCAGCTAAATGGTATCGGCAAAAGGTGGAAGATAACAGTTATTCGAGATCCTTTCTATCGTGACACGGAGTTTAGATGGAAGGTTGATAAACAGTATTTCACCAAAGAAAAGTGGGCAATTAAATACCTTGAAACGCTGATGCAGGAAAGAAACACAGGCGTTCGGATGATAAACCACCCAAGGCAAAAAGTGCCGGATATATGTGGTGTAAACGGCGCTGCGTGTAGATCTCCCGGCAAGTGCGATACCGCACTTTGTAGAGATTGTCCTGTTGCAGAAGAGTTTTTTGCGAAGCGTGACGGTGTAACATTAAAATATATGAAATAAAGATTTTTCTGTTTAGTAAAAGACGGTTGGAACAATCCAGCCGTCTTTTTGTCTTGACATTGTTTATTATTTTTATATAATGTAATAAACAATGTTCTGAATCAAAAAGTAAGCAAAAACAGAACGGAATAGTAATATTCTGTTCTGTTTTTTCGTGCAATAAATTCTTAAAATCTATTTAAGCCATAATATTGTATTGTTAAAGCATTGACAATAAAATTTATATGAAGGGAATGGGCTTCATGAAAGGAATATTCGAATGGATACTTAATAACAAAGAATGGTTGTTTTCTGGACTCGGAATAACAATCGCAGGGCTGATCTATAGAAAGAGAGAAAGATATTTAGCGGCCGTAAAGTTTTATATAAAAAGGATAGTCACCGGACTAAAAATACATAAAGAAAAAGAGAAAATAGACAATTCGATATTTGTTTCAGAAGAACCGTTGGATGGTATTACCATCCCTTGTAACCATGTATTTGAGAAAAAATGGATTGTCAGGAATTCCGGCAATACAGTGTGGAAAAACAGATATTTAAAATGTATTGAATATCCGGGGAAATCTTTTTGTCCTGAAAAAGATATGATAAAAATAAAAACAGTTTATCCGGGAGAAACTGTTGCATTAAAAGTTCGCTATTACGCTAATGTTGAAGGAGACTATCGATCAAGATGGAAAATGTGTGATAAAGATGGTAATATTATTTATCCTGAAAAAAGCATTGGAGTAGGAGTAAACATCCATGTTAGAAATAGCCGTTAGCAATATATAACAAATTTTGGGAACAAAAGCTCTTGATCAGTTTGATTGAGAGCTTTTTGTTTTTGATTAGCTGCTTACATACTATTTTTAGATATTGGTACTGACGAATGGAGCAAAGTAAATAGTCGTTATAATCTTTGCTAAATTCAAAGACAGATTCAATATTGTCAAAACAAAAGGAGAATTACTATGAATGCATACCGAGAACTCATTAAAAAGCACCAAGAAGAAATCAGTAATAGTCCAATGGTATTTGCTTTTGGTCCGAAACAGTTTGCAGAAGCGATGCAGAAGTTAGGATTAAAGCCTACCGATCAAGATAAGGTGTGTACCATCTTCGGAGCAGGAGACATTGTTCGAAAAAAAGATGTAAGCACTATTTTGGAAATGTTCAAAAGACAAAGGAGAGAATTAAAAGAAGCTATTGCCAATGATAAAACAGGCGAGGGATTTATCCTTGATATGTTTAACGCTGCTTTATCAGATCACGAATACGCATATACACGGCGTCTTGATGAAACACTCCAATCGCTTGAGTTGACTGGAGAAGATATTGCAAACGATCCGAGACTTTTGACCGGACTTACTATTGCAAAAAAGCAACAAATAGACGCATTCAAATAAGGAGAAACGCATGAAAAAACAAAGATTATTCTTCGACATGGACGGCACCATGGCGAAGTGGAAAGAAGCCACAGCTATAGAAGAAATGTATGAAAAAGGTTTTTTTGCTGAACTTGAGCCACACAATAATGTAATTGAAATGGTTAACAATTTGGCAGACCATCCAAAATACGAGGTATATATTTTAACCGCATACTTTACAGACAGCAACTATGCAAAAGCTGAAAAATTGCAATGGAACAAAAAATATGCGCCCAAAATAGACAAAAAACATATCATTTTTTGTCCCTGTGGAACTAATAAGTCGAAATGGGTTCCCGGAGGTATCCGCGCCACAGATATTCTGTTAGATGATTATACATTTAATCTCAATGATTGGGTGAAATCGGGCGGTATAGCAATTAAGCTGAGAAACGGAATCAACGGGACAAAAGGTACTTGGCAAGGACCAGCTATCAATTGTTACGAACACGGTCATTTAGTTTCAGACAAAGACTTGGAATATGAATTTTTAACGTTGATTGACGAAGAAACAAAATAACGACTACGCGAAAAGCTCTCGAATTTACGAGGGCTTTTTTCTTTGCCCATATTTTTAAGCATACTATTGATAAGGAGGCTTAAATATGAAAAAAAGAAAAACTTATTTATTGGACACCAACATTCTTATTACATCGCCGTATGCGATAACGGCTTTTGACGAGCATGATGTTTCAATTTGTGATATTACGCTTGAAGAACTGGATAAGCTCAAAACGAGTTCAGGAGAAACGGGTGCAAACGCAAGGGAAGCCATTCGCATATTAGATAAATTCCGTCAAGAGGGTAATTTGTCAGATGGCGTTCAGATGCCGTTAGGCGGTGGCGTGCTGAAGATTGAAGTAAATCACATCAGCGCAAAGTTGCCGGAGACATGGGACCAAAGCCGTCCGGACAACCGTATTCTTCGTGTATGCAAAGGATTAAAAGATAACAAGAAAAATGTCGTGTTAGTATCTAATGATATCAATATGCGAATCAAGGCAGATATTATCGGTGTGCCGGCAGAAGAATATAAGACTGAGCAAATGCAGAAGGTAGATGAGCAATATAAAGGCAGGAGAGAATTGTTCGTCAACAACGGAGTGATAGACAGGTTATATAAAGATGGAAAAGTTTGCTTGCCCGATGAACTGTCGTCAGATATGACAGTTAATGAATTCTGTTTGCTACGAGATGAAACAAAACCATCACACAGCGCTCTTTGTCGCTTTGACGGTAAGAATTTAGTGCCGTTGATTTATGAAAAAAGTTCGGTTTATGGCGTTACGCCTAAAAATGTCGGACAAAGATTTTTGCAGGAAGCGCTGCTTGCTGATGTTGCAAGCGCTCCGCTTGTTATTGTAAAAGGTCCGGCAGGCACAGGCAAAACTCTATATGCTTTGGCGGCGGGATTGGAAAGGGTAGTAAACGGATATAAAGAGGAAAACCCACTAACACAAATACTTGTATCCCGACCAAACATTAAGTTTGACGAGGATATCGGATTTTTGAAGGGAACTGAAGAAGATAAAATAAGTCCTCTTATTCGTCCTGTTATGGATAATCTTAAGGTTTTAACGAAGGGGAAAGACAAAGACAATTCCAGAGACTCTAATTACGCTCAATACCTTTTTGATAAAGGATATGTAACAGCGCAGGCATTGGCGTATATGCGCGGAAGATCTATTTCGGATACATGGCTCATTATCGACGAATGCCAAAACGCATCTCCCACTCAAGTGTTTGGTATCATCAGCAGAGCCGGCATCAACAGCAAAGTGATTTTAGTGGGCGATCCGGAACAAATAGATAACCCAAGACTGGATTCGAGGACGAACGGGCTCACTTATGCTGCAGAGCGAATGAAAGGATGTCCTTTGTGCTGGCAGGTAACTTTGGAGGGCAAGGAGAGCGTAAGAAGTCCGCTTGCATTGGAAGCGATCAGACGGCTCTCTCCGAAAGGTTCCGAAAACATAAATTAAGGAAGAGTTATATACGAGCAATTTCTTTGCATTGATAATTTGTTTGATATAAAATCGGTCTGCAATGCAAAAAGAAGTTGTTTGTACACGAGAGGACAAATAACCATTTTAATCAAATTCAGTCATACTAATAGAAGAAAATGAAAGGAGAAATGGATTTGAAAACATTGAATTATGCTACCAGAAGCATTTTTATTGATAGGAAAAATGCGGAAGCAGATGGGTATTGGAATTTCGCAATGGATATCGGCTATTCCGGTGTAAAGGGAATGTCCCCGAATAAGGTTTATTGTTTTCCCAGCTTTGCAAGGGTGTTGAAAGGAAAAACACTTGAAATCGGAGAAGCTGATCCGAGAGATATTTTATATAGAGATGAGCAAGGGACGGTATGGAGTGTGGGTGCTTCAGCGCAAAATAACCTTACTTCAAGAGATACCAACGACAGTACGCTGTCTCTTTACGGAAGAGACAGGTACTATCAGCCAATGTTTCTTGTAATTGCCAGAGCCGGTATGGGAATAGGAATGATCGCCAATGAAAACGGAGATCCGAACGGCAAGACACCTGTGCTTCAGACGGGACTTCCGCCGAAATATTTGGAGGAGGATGCGCAATATCTGAAAGAAGTATTATCCGGAAAGCATTGCTTTGACCTGAAGATAGGCAAAAATCCGTGGCAACATTTTGACTTCGAGCTAAAGCCAGAAAACATACACATAACGCAGCAGCCAATGGGAACATTTCTCGGACTTGCGATAGATAACGAGTGCAAACAAGTGCCAAAGGCAAAACAGTATTTTGCATCCAATGTTCTCGTTATGGATATAGGGTTCGGAACACTTGATTTTTTCAGTATCCGAAAGCGTCAGATGGATGAAGAGGGAGAGTCTTACGATGACTTGGGAATGAAAGCGGTGTTGCAGGATTTATCTGCAGAAATATTTAAAAAATACCATACCAAAATACCTGTTCACGCAATGCAGAAAAATCTAAGAAACGGATATATCACCGTATTTGACCGAAAGAATATGAAAACACAAAAGGTTGAGTTCGGAGATATGTTGAAAACGAGCACAGAAAAGGTTTGCAATTCCGCAATTGAGAAAATGAAATCCCTTTTCAATAATATGTTGGATTATGATTATCTGATTGTAACGGGCGGAACCGGAGCAGCGTGGATAGATATGATTAAAAATCATTTTGCAGGAATGGAAACGCTGACGGTGATTGGGGCAAATCAAAATGACGAGCTCCCATATATTTTTGCAAATGTTCGTGGATATTATGTGTATTTGGCAGGAGCGCTTCGTGCAAAGATTGCAAAAGAGAGAAGATTGGCGGACAATGAGAGTTAAGATGCAGCTCAGCGGAATAAAGGATCTTGATCTGATTTCATTGCATTATAACAAAGAATTTAATCTTCCAAGAGAAATGCGGCTGGCACTCAAAGCTTACGCTGAGGGAAAAGAATGTGTGATTGCACTTCCGAAACAGGATAGCAGAGCAAAGTACGTACTCAATGCAGTTCAGATCAATATACCTTTGAATTCTGAAGATGACAAAGTGGTGACGTTACTGAAAAGTTTAAAAAACGGATGCCGCTCTGCCGCCATTAAAGCAATCTTTCGAAATTATCTGCAAGAACCATGCATATTTGCTTTTTTAGAAGATGGGAGTGAAATTGCCCGCGCAGCACCTAAAAAGCTTACGAAAACTGCTCAACCGATTTTTAACAGCTTGCCTGAAAAGGTTGAAATACCGGAGGAAAATGAAGATGATTTTGATATTTTTTCCGGCGGATTTATAACAAACTTATAATACATTATATTTTCAAAAGGAGATGCATTTATATGTACGACAAGACAGAATATTTTGAGGAAAAAATAATGCCGATAATTCAGCGATTAAAAGAGGAGTGCTTTGCGGCACAAATCCCCCTTTTTGTATCGTGTGCGGTAAAAGATACGGGAGATAAAACTGAATACAGAAACGAAATGATCAGCGAAGCGCAAGTATGTGCTAACAAACTGTCGGAAAACAAACTCGCGGAGTATGTTAAGATCCTCAACGGCTTTGTAGCAGTTCCGGAAGAGACTCCATTGGAATTGGAATTTGAAATTTCTGACGCTTCTATAAAAGATGATTGATACAAACATCGGCAAAGGCAGATGTACTATGCATCTGCTTTTTTGTTGCAATCAAAAAATAGCATACTATTGTTAGAAAAAAAGAAAGTTTATTTATACGCCTCATAAATAGGCAAAAACAGGAAGGAGTTCACGACAGATGGATGTTAATGAGAACAAAAAAAGTATCGTATACGCCAAAGGCGTTGAACATTTGGGCGTAAGCTACAAGTTGAAAAAATGCAAGCGAGAAAAAAGAAAAAAAGAATTCTCTTATTTGAGCAGAAAACAGTATAAAAAGTACACAGAGGATCAAAAAAACGAACCGGAGTTAACGGGCTATTTCAAAGTTAGAAAATTCAAAAATGACGGTGAAAGGATATTGTCAATTAAAGACGAGCCTTTCGATTTATATGATAAAAAGAAGAAGCTGTCTCAAACTATCGGATATGTCAAGACAGATGTTAATGCGTTTTCCGCAATGCAAAGAAGCATGGCGTGGTTGCTCATCTTATTACTTTTATTTATCGCACTGATGATTTCCGGAGCCGTATATTCTATCAAACATCCGGGCGTTATTCCGAAGCCTTGGAATCCGACGATTGAAAAAAATATCGGCGGTGAAGACAGTGAAGCTGAAGGGAAGAAAGCAGAAGGAATTCAAGTGAAAGGATTTACCACTTGGTCCATCCCTGTTAATGCAAGCAAGAATCTTTCTATCCCTCTCGAAAATCCCGAAGGAAATCCTTGTTATTTTTCTTTCGAGATTGTGCTTTCTGATACAGGCGAAGTGATTTACTCCTCTGATATGGTTCCGCCAGGCAAAAAAATATCGAGGGTAAATTTAACCCATGGATTTGACGCAGGCGAATACCCCGCGACAATCAACATAAAGACGAACGAATTGACGACCGGACAAGAAATGAATTCTCCGGCAATCCAAATCATAATACACGTCAGTTAAGTCCTTAATCATTTTTTGCTCGAAGACAAGGATGAGTAAAGAAATGTTAGGAAATATATTATATAAAGAAGGAATGATTCCAATGAGAAATTTTAAGAAAATTATGGCGGTGGCTCTTGCGATAGCATTGTTTGCATCTTTGAGCACAACTGCCTTTGCAGCAGATAAAACGCTTACAGAAGACCACATAAGCGATACCGCTCTTGTTTTTTATCAGGCAGGTAAGGTTGACGACAAGGGTACAGACGATCCGACAGACGATGTCGTATCAGGTACTTATACCGTAACAATTCCCGAATACATTAAAGCGGCAAAGGTCGGCGAAACACCGGAAACAAGCAATGTAACAGCTAAGGATGTTCTCATCCCTTACGGAACTAATCTTACTGTTGATGTTACTTTTGAAGACGCTCTTGTTCTTTCAGACAACGCATCAACTAAGATTGCTTATGATATGCAGGCTAACGGCACAAAGATTGCTTCCGGTGATACAATTCTCACCGTAGCTGCTGGAGATCCGAACGGCACATCTACCGTTCCTGTAGGTGCTGTGCTTACTCAGGCGCCCGTATTTGCCGGTGCTTACACTGATACAGCAACATTTTCTGTTTCTGTAGCATAAAGTTAAGTTTTTAAGTAAGATTCCGGTTTTTCAGTTTCCTTGTCAGCTGTTAAACCGGATTTTTTTCAGAGAACAGAAAGGAGTGGTAATGTGAAAATAACAAAATATACCAAACGCTTGGTATCGATTGTACTAAGCACGTTAATGGTAATAAGCGTTCCTACCATTGCATTTGCAAAGGAAATTGCAGGAACAACACCTGTAAGCTACGTAGAGGGCACATCTTATACCGTTTCAATTCCTCAGTACACAAAGGCTCAGGAATATGGTGAGGCGGTTAATACAGCTGCGAATGCTGTAAGAATAGTAAGTGCACAATTAAATGACGGAACAACCCTCGCAGGTACAGTATCGTACAGCGGTGTTATGACCGAGCAGCGAGGAGCAACAATTCCGTATAAGCTTGTCGATGAAAGTGGAGATGTTGCAAGTGGTGCTACAATCATAACCCACAAAGCAGGAACACCGGACACGGAAGAATATAAATTCGGCGTGGCTGTAACCGAGAAAGCAAAATATTCCGGAACATATTCCGATACAGCTGTTTTTTCTTTCGATGTTAAAGATAAAACATATACAGCCGAAGAAATTGCTGCCGATGAGCATTTATATGCAATCGGCAAAAATAAAGCTGAATGGGTAGTAGCAAAGTTCAATGAAGATTATTCAAACGTGACTGTTTTAGCCAATGGAGAAGACTCCGACGGCATAATGAAAGATTATCAATCGCTTCATCCCTATTACGATGCAAATGCCACAGATTCCGGACTCGATATATCAGGAAAGTTTAAGTTGAAAGAACAAGGTATGCAGAATACGGACTTCCTTAACAATATAGGTGAAGCTTCTCCTATGGCAAAACACGGAATGACTTTGAATACCGCTATAATTAAATCAGGTGTGAAGAATATCGGTGCAGGCGCATTTATGCTTTACGATTATTCAGAAGCTGTAAATTGGGATGAAAATTACCAAAAAACACTTCGTGAAAATTATTCTCACAAAGACGGAACTATGGGATTAAGACATATCAGCATTGCTGACACGGTAGAAAAAATCGGAGATTGTGCATTTTTGAATAATACCGGTTTAAGATGCAATAAGTATTCAACAACGCCAACCTCAATCGTTATACCGAGTTCGGTAAAAACAATAGGTAAACTTGCATTTACTGTTTGGATTCCCGGCAGCACTATTTTCGTTGGCTTAAATGATAAGGTCGTGGCTAATGTTAATGAATTATACCTGCCGATAACATTCAACGAAGGATTAGAAACAATTGATGAGTTGGCTTTTGCATGTGCCGGAACAGTTGCAACGCCAAAAGAGAAAATATCTGATATGTCTAATATTAACGCTTCGCAGTTTAATACATCTTTCCCCGAAACAATAAAAGATATTAAAGCCGGAGCTTTTTCGACAACAAGCGTTATCGGTAATATAACATTATCAGGCAATGTGGGAGCGTATGCTTTCAGTACAAGTAACTTTTGGGGCGAAAGCCACGCCGGTGTCGATGAGCCTATATCAAACTCGTTGAGCAATGTTACTGTATCTGGAAATGTCGGCGAATACGCCTTCGCAGGACATTTTAATATTGATACTATAAATTTGCTTGACGGTTGCACTTCTGTCGGAGAAGGTGCATTCACTTCATACAGAACACTTAATATTGGCAGGAACTTAAAGGACATTGTTTGTAGTTATACAGACGACTTACACATTGGATTTAGGAATCCCGTGAGAATTTCCGGTTCGTTTAGCAATTTCAGAGGAGATTTATACCACGGAGAAAAAAATCAATACTCCGGCAGACCTGATTTAAGCGCATTAAATCCAAAAGAGTTTGCAGTTCGCTGTAAAGAGATAAACGTCAGCACCGACAACCCATATTATACTTCTGTTGACGGAGTTCTCTTTGACAAGGACGTCACAAAGCTTCTAATTTATCCTGCCGGAAAAACTTCAACATCAAAATATGGTTATGCAGTTCCAAAAACTGTTAAGGAGATAACAACATACTCTTTTGAACATACATCACTTGATAGCATTTTGCTGCCGAGTTCGGTTATAGCTATTGCCGGTAAAGGATTGGGTGCAGATAATAACGATACAGCATCAGCTTTCTGCAATACAGATAAATTACCGCAGACCATTTATGGTGTAAGCGGTTCGTTCGCGCAAACTTGGGCAGACAGCAATAAATTACAGTTTGTCGATTGCCAAGACGCATATCGAGGACCGCAGACCGTAACAGTAAGCTACGACTCCAATGGTGGTAAAGGATATATGCCTTCATATACAGTTACAACCAAAGAGCCGTTCAATAAGATGGAATTTACACTTGCTCTGAGAACTCCCTTTACCAAAGATGGCTACGAGTTCGCAGGTTGGGCATTCCGAAATAATGTTACGGGAGAATACCTCAAAAGCGAAGGACAGATTATAACAATATCAGCTGCAGACCTTGAACAAATGTCAGCAGAAGTCGGCGACTCATACACAATTCCTGCCGAGGACAATTTTCTTGGCTTTGACGGTAGCTGTACGAAGTACAGCGTAGTTGCTCAATGGACAGCAAAATAACGCGAAACAAAGAGTGCCAACAAATTTAATGATCGATAAAGAGCAGATGTAATTTACATCTGCTCTTTTGCTGTGATGAAAACGGCATACTATTGTTAGATTAAGTAAAGGAGCATGGTTTATGCATTTCACTGTTAGTCAAAAAGAAAACAGCAAATATCCGAAAAAACATAAAATATTTAAAAATGAAAGGAAGGATAGTATGTTAAAAAAGCAATTGACAGCTATTGTCTTGTGCCTCATCGTTTGCCTTAATATTGTATCCCCTGTGTATGCGGTATTACCTGATACATTAACTGAGCGCACTAATGAATACACTGTTAAAATTCAGCAGGGTGACGGCAAGATTATGGTGAATAAGGAGTCGTCCGTGAAAACATTTACCAATCCGTATGTGAGCTATACCGTAAACTACATCGATGCAACGCCTGAAGATTTTAATGAAACAGGTGACATTGAATTGATGGTTAGAGAGGGTGAAACCGTAAAAAACAGGCTCGAATACAGCAAAGTAAGAGAAGATGTTGCTGTTGAAAATGCATACGACTGGGCAAACGAAGCGCTTGTAACGAGCACGCGTGTTGTTCGCTCGATTTTAGCTAATGGACTTAACACTTATATTTACAATTCTCCTAACGGGCAAAGCGGTAAAAACCAGGCAGAAGCCCTTGCGGGTTCATTAGGAGGAATAATCTATCCTAGAGATGTAACAAAGGCATATCTTTTCGTTCCGAATTCCGATGAACTTGTATTCAGTCATTTCGTAGATCAAAACGGAAACGCTTTTGATATTTCTTCTTATGTAACGGAAAATTTGGTATTAACGCCTGTGTATAAACAAGCGGACGAAGTTGCATCGGATACATTCTTTAATAATGTAGTTCATCAGGTTACAATTCTTCCGGGCGAAGGACATATCCAAAAATTTACAGGAGATGAAGACTATTATGACGGAAATCCTCAGAGATATATTGGGGATGAGGAGTTTGAAGATTTAGAAAAAATTACATTCGTTGTCAAAGACGGCGATACAAAAATGACGGATATCACAACGCCTTATGCGCGCTTAAAATGGAATGATATAGAAAAAGCGGAAGAGTTTCTTAAAAAAAGCCGTAAAACATTCCTGGAATATATTGATGAAGGGCAGGGGAAAGAAGCTATTTCCAGCCTGGAAGAAATGATT
This sequence comes from uncultured Eubacteriales bacterium, assembly GCA_934436505.1. Taxonomy (GTDB): domain Bacteria; phylum Bacillota; class Clostridia; order Oscillospirales; family Acutalibacteraceae; genus Fimenecus. The sequence continues at coordinate 371,268 of CAKSAP010000002.1, forward strand.
GATACCGCAACAACAGATATTTGGTGGACAAGCAGCATAAACATAACGTCAACAGATGAAAATTTTAATGCCACAAGAGAGTATGGATATTCATTGTTCTTTTTATTAGGTATGTGGACGGAAATGACAGACGAAAAGAGTTTAACAAATGAACTCAATGCATTGTTTACAGAAGCGAAAAACTATGATGAACTTTCTTCAGAAGAACAGGAGGATTTGTTTAACAGAGCAAAAGGCATGGTTGACAAGCTAACTAACGCTTGGGATTCTTTTGTAGCCCGCGAATACGAAAATAGTGCATCGTGGTATCAGTTTTATACTGATGCCCGGATTAACGGTTTTAGATATAACGAATCAATATTTGAAGCAAAAGACAGCTTAGCTGACAGAAAGGGTATATTGAGGATACGTACACCTGATTCAGAATATGATTGTTACAATTTTGATCACTTTGTGGATCAGGACGGAAATGTTTTTGATTTGGGAGATCCGGTAACAAAAGACTTGGTATTGACTCCAATATTTACAGACTGGCGCGAATCAAAGCATTCTACTGTTACAGGAAATATCAGCGTGATAACAGAAGATAAAAGCAACGAAAAATTCGAGGTTAAACTTACGCAGCAGACAGGCGACTTTTTAAAGTATGAAAACAAAAGCAATTATACATTTGATGAAACATTATGGGATATTAATCCAAACGGACAAATAACAAACTACAAAGGAGAATTAGGACTTATCGGAATTCCTGATACTGTAAACGGCATAACAGTAAAGTCCCTCTCGGCAAAAACATTTGAGCAGTTATTCAATCGCTACAACGGCTCGGAATATATAGAAGAAACATGTGCAGTATGGATGCCGGCAACTGTCACAGAATTAAATGTTGGACTTTCAGAGGAAGATCTGATGGGACAAGTTAAAGATATATTGGCTTCAGAAGGCGAATACGAAGAAATAGCAGACTGTATTAGTATAGAAACTAACGGAAAGAACGATTTTACAGCGCTATCGTACTTACCCGATTCCTATGTTGTAGTGGACAAGGAAAATCAGAATTACACCTCACTTCGAGGCTCGTTATATAACAAAAAAATGACAACCCTTTATTATCTTTCCGTTAATGCGGGAGAAGAAGAAAACATGACAGGAGAGGAAAGAATAGTATACGATATCCCGTCAAGCGTGGAAGAAATCAGTGCTTTTGCCACATATAAAGGGCTTACATTCGCCAGAAGATGGTTTGTCAATTGTTATAGCAAAAACTTGGAAATCAACAATTATTTAATCTCGATAGATGTGAATGCAGATGCGTTACGCGAGTTGTATCAACAAAAAGGCGAGGATATGTCAGAGGAGCAAATCAAATTTATTATAGAATATATATCCAATATACTCAATAATAACGGCATAAGCCAGTTTTACAATATTTTTTATAACGCTCGATGTGCAATGACAGTTCTTCCCGAAAGAGAATCTACGGCCACCAACGCAATAAGAAAAGCTTTTTTTGAAATGTACAAATTATATTATTCGGATGCAAGCGATTCCGAAATAAATGAAGAAATAGAAAGTATTCTTCCGTATTTCGTCATACAGGGAGGAGGCTTAAAAAATTATGCGGATAGGATTGGAGTAGTCGCTGAGGATAGTCCTTACGAACCAACGTTTATTCGATCAAAAGGAAATGGAGGACATTACTACGGAGACACATTTTCGTATTCTGTTGAATTAATCAACCTACCAAAACGATACAAGCCTGTTGATGTTCAATATATCCATCCGAATCAAAAGGATTGGGTTGAAGGGTTTGAAGAAGAACCAATACCGGAACTCGAAGCTGTTTTTCGTCTTGAATTAAAGAAAGGTAAGGTAAATATCATAAGTACAGATGCTGATACAGGTGCAAAGATAGATACAACTTACTTAATCACTGATACCGATAATAACGTTATTGATACTGTAAGCTCGGCATCTGAAGCAGCATCTATAACACTTCCTTACGGAACATACAAGATTACCCAAACAACGATTAAACCGGGTTATAGTATTGCAGAGCCGCAAACTTTTTCCATAACCGAAGACGGACAGATCGTGAATGTAAAGTTTGAAAACCGTGCGGGTTGTCAGTATTCAGTACGAGTCCCCAAAGCGATAATGCTTGACGGATCTACAGGAATGGGCGAATACAAAGTAGGCGTAAGCGGCATGATCGGTCAAGATATGAAAGTCAGCATTCTTCCGGCTCCATCATTTACACTGTCTCAAAATGGAAAAAACGACATCATTGCAAATGCTTCTCAGAATAAGACAGAATGGATATCTACGGATATATCAGTCAATTCGTGGTCAACAGCAACAGGAATTATCAGAGCGCCTTTAACGGCAGGAACCTGGAAGGGTTCAATTGGGTTTACGATAATAGTGGAATAAAAAGGAAAAACAAAATCTTTCATACTATTATTTGAAAGGAGAAACGGGACATGGCAATTAAATTTATTTATACACCAATTAGAGATGATAATAAATCACAACTTCAAATCAAAAATAAAGCGGAGAAAAAATATTACACAATTGATTATTTTGCAAACTCGGATTTCAAGAAAAAAGCAAAAAAAGAAAGAGAGTTATACTTAAGCAACGGTGAGGCTGTCTCAACGGGAAATATTATCGGATATACAGACTTTAAACAAGCATGTGATAAAGACGGTGAGCTGCCTAAATTCATAGCAGCAAATAATGAATATATCATTTTGGAAAAGAAAAAATTTTTCCGTAAAGTAACAGGATATATTTGCGTAACAGAGGAAAGTGACGTTCTGGAATACAGCGCAGAACGAGGTGCAACAAAAGCCAATGCTGAAGCAATGCCAAAGTATATTGCGGTAACGAGATTCACGATATTGCCTCTGTTACCGTTCCTGCTCTTGCTCCTGCTTTTGTTGGGTATTATATGCGGTATGAAAAACTGCCAGCGTGAACCATCGGTAGTTGAGCCTATTGCACCGATGCAAACCGAACAGGCAGCAGAAAGCACGACCTCAGCGCCTCGTATAGACGATACTGCAGTTCCTTGGAATGGTGAACTTCCGCAGGACTCGCACGAACAAGACGAAGCATATATAGATGTACCGGGATATACCGATATAAGAGTAAACTCAAAGTACCCGACAATCACTTTGTTGAATCCTGCAGGGAACACAGTATATTTCAAATACATTATCAACTCATTTGACGGAACCGAACCATTGTATAAGACAGAGTTAATACCTGAAGGAATGTGTGTCGAATGGGACGCAAAATCGGTTTTAGCGCCCGGTCAGTACAATTTATCTGTCAAAATACTTACCTATGATGTTGAGACAGGCTATCCCTGCACACCGATATTCACTAAAATCCCCGTTACAGTTGAATAGGTATTTTCCGGTCAAGGGGACAAAGCCGGTGAATATATAAATTTTAAATTAAAAAAAAGGAGGCGTTATCAATGAGAAAAAGGATAAAAATCATTTCTTCTATTGTTGCGGTTGTTGTTGCAGTTAGCTGTTTTAGCATGACTGCTTTTGCAGCAGATTTAACTAACTCGGTAGGATCTGTCGGAGATGATTTCAATAGTTCTGTAATTGTAGGCACGGATAATACTCAAGGAAAAACAGGTGCTTACGAAAACATTATAGATAATTCAAACGCCACAACAGATGTTCGCGCGACGTCTGCTGATGTTTACGCAACCCAGGTGTCCGCTTATTCCGTGCGTGTGCCAAAGGTTATCATTCTCAACGGTGCTGACGGTTCAGGAGAATATAAAATAGGCGTCAAAGGCAATATCTCCGGTTCTCAGACAATTACAGTAGCTCCTGTAGATGCAGATGCTGATACGGACGGTATTAACTTTATGCTTTCTGAGAATGGAACTGTTGCGGCAAAAGCAAATATTCTTGCAACAGTAACGCAGGCAAAGACATCTTTTACACAAAACGAAATTAACGCCACAAACTGGACCACAATCAACGCAAATATCACTGCTCCCGATATTTCGGCGGGACAATGGCATGGTACAGTAGGTTTCAACATTTCTATTATGTGACAGTATTAAAAAGCCGCTGCCCCTTGCGGCATAAAAAAGCAATGCATTTCTGCATTGCTTTTTTCTATGCAATAAAATGCTTTTACATACTATTATTAGAACTTTCATTATGACGAATGGAGCAAACATTTCATTGAAATAATGCAAAGGAATCAAATACATCAAAAAGGAGAAACAAAATGACACTCACGGCAGAATTGATAGGCAAAAAATACTTTAAAGGAAAGGTAGAAGTCACTGATCCTTGCTACGACAAGGACGTATGGTGCAGAATGACAACAGATGATGTAAAAGCCGGAAATTACAACTGCATTATCTGGAGAGGAAATTCAAGGGTAGGTATTATCGGCATTTATCTTGACGGAAAAATCCCATCTCAAAAGACGATGGAAAAAATCGGAACGATCGGCGTTGATGCGGGACTTGCAGGCTTCTTTATGAATAAACCCGATTATAGCGATAAAGAATGGTGCGAATTCTGCGATTCTATCAAAAAAGGAGACGCGTGGATCAAAGGTGAAGGATTTTTCAGTTGTTCCGGTGACGGAGACGGATGTTATGATGTCTATGCCTACAAGGAAGACAGCAACATTACGGCGCTTGAAATCAGATTTTATAAAGATCTTTTTTGAAGTAAGTTGAAAACTGGTTACTAACAAATACAGGAGGTACACTATGAAATACTATACGCAGGTAAGCAGATTTTTGCAAAAGTACGGCTTTGACGCATTCAAAATCATTGCCGCCTATGAGGAAGCGGCAGGCATTCCGCACACCGAGCGATATGCAAATTGGTATGGCGATTACGGTATATTCGAGCCGTCATTAAACGAGGATATGACCTATGATAAGCTCCTATCCCGTTACAAGGAAGGGCTTAAATACCTCGGTATTATTCACGAACAGGCTTATACGGTTTGTAGACAATTTCTCTCGGAACAGCTTGCAGAGCATATCCGTGGGCAACTTGGCAGGCATAATGCTGATATAGATAAAATCATATTTTAATCAAAGTTTATCAACAAGGGGAAAGCGTATGAAATATTATAATATCCATTATTATGTTGAAACCGGATATACATGGGACGGGTTAAGCAAAGAGAAAACAGATGCATTTTATAACGAAATCAAAGAGCTTTTCACTGCATCAGGTTGGGAATATATCCAACCGACAACCGAGTATTCGGGCATAACAGTAAAAAAAGGAAAATCTTCATTGTATTGCCATCCCACAAGCTTAAGCGGACCAATCGCCGAGGACATTATCTCTTCAGATGAGGTTGAAAAAATATTGGAAAGAGGAAAAACATTTACTTTCCGATATATGAAAAATTATGGGGAGCTTAAGGATTGGACGGATGACGAATATAAGAATTATCTCAAGAGTGTTGAAAACGAGATAGAGCAGGATCTTTTAAGCGGATGTAAAACAGCTCGTAAAAACCTTTGCGTGGACGGATACCAGGTGTGTTGGAATGTAGCAAAGAAGTATCGCGTCAATCGCATCACATCATATATGACAATTTGCAGCAGCGATATAGAACAAAGATATGTAAGAGAGGTTTTTGAAGAATTGATTGAGAAAGGAAAAATAACCGTAATAAGGAAATCTGACGGAGGAGAACGACATCGAGCTCTTCCTGATGCGAAAAACGAGAAGAAATAGAAATTGAGGAGATAACAGATGAAGATTAAGAAAAACTACTATTTCACATTCGGAAGCTCAAAACAATTCCCTTTTCAAAACGGATATGTTGTAGTCAAAGCAAACGATGTAACACAAGCTATCGCGTTATTTAGAGTTTATTACCCAGACAAGAACAAAGAAATTATAAATTGCTCTAATTTTTACTCCGAAGATAAATGGAACGCAGATGTTAAAAAATACTATGAAAACCGTCAACCGAAAGCGATTATTTCTTCGGAACTAAACATTTTGGAGTGATGATTATGTATGAAGAAATAGAATTTTGCGGCATGTGTGGCGCAACCTTCGAGACGGGGCGATATGCAGAATGCCCTATTTGTGGGTGCCCGGAATTATATCCGGATCACAACGAAGGAATCAGAGCATATAACAGTCGTAAAATAAAGCGTCAATCAAACATTATTAAAGCAAAGGATGAAAATTATGAATACGATTTTGATTTTGTTAGGTGAGTCCGGATGCGGTAAAAGCACAACAAGAGAAGTCCTTTTTAGGAACGATACAGGATATCGTTTTCGCAAAGTCATATCCTATACAACCCGCCCGAAAAGAGAAGGCGAAAAAAACGGTGAAGATTATTATTTTGTATCTGAAGAGCAATTCGCAAAAATGAAAGAGGAAAACCTCTTTGCAGAAACAGGCAGTTATCGAAACTGGCACTATGGAAGCTTGAAAAAAGATTACGAAAGCGGTAATGCTATTGCTATTTTAACGCCGCATGGGGTAAGGGAGCTTAAAAAGGCATTACGAAATTCCAATTGCCGCATATTTACAGCATATTTAAAAGTGCCGAGACGAGACAGGCTGATTACCCTGCTGGAAAGAGGCGACGATATTGAAGAAGCATATCGTCGTAACATATCGGATATCGGACAGTTCGATGGGATTGAGAGCGAAGCGGATTTTACAATATATAACGAAGCTTATCATCACAGCTATCTCACAATCTGTCGAGCGATATTGGAAGAACTTGACAAAGCAGAGAAAAGAAAAGAGGGAACTTCGGAATGATTGCAGTATTTGCCATCAGTGTGTTTGTTGGCTTGATAATTTATCCGATCATGCGAATAGGCAAACAGGAAGATATCAACATGGGAATATCTGACGACAAATGATGAAATGTTAAAAGATAAACGGTATGGCTTGGCTGTGCCGTTTTCTTTTTGTATATGCATACACAAAAACATACTATTTGTAGAATTCTTATACTGACGATTCGGAGATCAGCAAAACAATTCTGAGTATTCATTTTAAGAGATATTACAAAGCAATCATAAAAGAAACAATTGATTTTTTTAAAGAAAGGAAATACAATATGTATGCAGTTGAATTGTGCGTTACTCCGCGAAACAAAAATGGAAAATGGAGCAAACGCCATAAAAATTATAAAGTAGCCGGTTTCCCGAACAAACAGGCTGCTTTAGACAAAACAATGGGATACGTTAAACACACCTGTAAGCTAATGCGACAGAACACCAATGTCTTTTTCGCCGAAATACTCTTTTTAAAGGACGACAGTTATGTGGATTGTGATTCTGCGATTGTTCGTCTTGATACAGAGAAAGACAATATAGAAATTATAACAATATAGAGGATGTGACGAAATGCGCCCGATAAAAACAATTATGATTGTGTCATCCTGTTTTTCTCTTGTATTTTCAATAATCGGAATATCGCTTTTGACGCTTAAAGCCAAAAATGTCGTGCCGGTTTATAAGAAAATTCGCGCAAAAGAAAAAACAAATGAGAATATAAATGCACTGCAGGCTTGTAAAAACGACCTAAGCAATATTTTGTTATCAATCGCAGCATTGCTCGTATTGCTTATGATGGTAATTATCAATTTGACCACTCGTATCTGAACATAGAAAAGTTTTGCAAAAGAAAGAAGCGCCCGGAATATAACCGGACGCTTTTTTGTTGCTTTGTTATTTATCGATTTTCCCAAGCATCTAATGTTTTTTGATCTTCAGCAGTTATCTCTTCCGAGAGAGCCTTCTTTGCATTTTCTCTCATTACGCTTGCAAGATCTGCTCTATCTTGTTCATTTGTAACTCTGGGCATTGTATCGATTTTATCAAAAAATTTATTATTCATCATATTGTTGTTTCCTCCTAATTGGTTTTACAAATATTTTTTATTTGTGAGCTTATTATAGCACTGATTTTTATCTTGTCAAACGCTAACGGCTCGTGTACAACTAAAACGCACTTTTTTTAAAATTTATGCTTTTTAAAGTGCTTTTTGTGATCAAACCGACCTCACCATACTATTTATGAGTTACAAATTATGATGATTGGAGTTGCTTATTGAGACAGCTATATGCTGTTTCGAATCCTTGGATCGTCATAGCTTGGGCTCTATTTTTTTATTATTTAGGAGGTCATTTACTATGACAACAACAAACGCTAACACAATTATCAAATCTGTAAGCACACACGAGCCCACACAATTCGATTTTCAGAAGTTCATAGAGCTTATCAGTTCTCATGAAGGCTGTGAAAGACGAGCTTTCTCTTTTATGGCGGACCTGAACACATTCTTCTATTTTGAAGAACTGATGCTCGCTCAAAGAGATTTAGCTGAAAGCAACATCACGAATTTTGTTGATACTCATCGTGACGAAGTTCTCAGCTATAAACCGGAAAGCTTGAAAAAAATTTCCGATGTGTATCTTTTGAAGGCGATTAGAGGTATCACCTCCCTCAATTCTTATTGCAAAGAAAAAACGGGAACAACTTTTATGCGCAAGCTTAAAAAAGACGAAGACGGTTGGATTTATAGAGATTGCAGAAACTTCTTTGAGTTATTCGAAGATGAATTCAATAATCATTATAATCCGCGTCATATTTCCGAAAATGATTTCCGCAATATTCGATGGGATAAGAAAATCAAATAACCAAGGATTCAGCAAGGAAGACGCCTATATGGCGTCTTTTTTGTTGTATGCAAAAGCATAATAACCACTTTAATTAAATTCAAGCATACTATTTGTAGACCATAAGTTTATTTGCAAAGGAGATACTATCGTGTATGATTTTGACACTCTATTAAAAACTGATCCGGCACAATTTACTTTGTGGTTAAAAGGACAGTTTGTGAGCGATATTCCATTAACTTTTGACACAACCGAAGACTTACAGAAAATAGGCAAGTTGATGGGGGTGACTGCTAATCGCTATTCGTATATTGTAGCTTTTTTGTCATATGCCAAGACAGTAACAAGAAAACTCAAACGCAGCGGAAAGGAATACAAGGAGGCCTATGAGGATATGGTTGACCGCAGAGATGCATTGCAGAATACATCTGATATTCTAAAGCTTCAATATCAGTCAATGAGCAGACTGATTACGATACGACAAGAGATTAATACCGAACTTCGAATGAGCGAATTTTAAAAAGCACATGAAATCTATCATACTATTTACGAACAAATCTTAGGAGGAAGAACAAATGAGCGAATACGGATGGATATGCCCCAAATGCAACAAAGTACATGCGCCTTGGGTTAGCGAGTGCGATTGTTATAAATCAAGTGCAACAAATACAGAGACCACAACCACTACAGGCTGTCCGCATAGCTGGGTACCGGTAAAGAGAGGAACGGGAGGCACAACATACCGGTGTGAATTTTGCGGACAGATAAAATGCGATCCGGTAACGGAATATAATATGACGAGTATTTCAAACAAATAATGAAATCTGTCATACTATTGATAAGAAATAATAATTCGGCTTAGAAGCGGCGCGTTCGGAAGTCTCGGAAAAATCAAGCATTTCCAAATATTGTTTCTTTTAATGTTTATTGAGGAAGCGTCGAGTCCCGATAATCAGTGCCGATTTATGCGGATGTGATGTTTAACGGTTAGCATTCCGGTCCTCCAAACCGGCAGTACGGGTTCAAATCCCGTTATCCGCTCCAGAGTAATACAAACGCTTTCAGGTATGGTAAACAGTTTGTTATTACTTAATTTGTTCTTCTGCCAAGCGTAGATAGAACGGAGAGGTCGTTAAGGAGGCGTCATAAGTCGAAAACTTAACGACTTTGTATGCCGGTGTAACTCAAATGGTAGAGTAATTGCCTTTTAAGCAATAGGTTAAAGGTTCAAGTCCTTTCACTGGCACCAAGCAGAGGCTATAGAGAAAGCCCCTCTCTCTTACCATGCCGAAAAGTTGAGGGGGCTGATAACCTGAAAATTTTAAATTTTCATAAATTTTTTAAGTTTTTCAAGAATTTTGACCTTACGCTTATGTATTGCGACCTGTGAAACATCGTATTTTTCTGCAAGACTTCGTTCCGATAAATTCTCATAAAAAATTTCACGGATAAGTTTTTGTTCATCTTCTGCAAGCAAGGGCAAAGCAGATTTTAGCTTGTCCGTCATTATTTTTTGCACAACCTGTTCGTCAAGAGGTTCGCTCTTGTCTGGAAGAATATTCTCGCCACTGAATTCATCGGTGGTAAGCATATCGTAGGATGAACCAATGTTATTTCGCTTTATAGCCTCTGCGTATATGGCTCTTTATGGCAAACGGAGCAGGTTCGAGTCCTGCCGGAGCCAATTCGATTCCGAAAGCAATAGAACAGTCGAAAGAGACTCGGTTTATTTGCGAGTAAGCGTTGGGCATTGCGTTAATGCCAAGCGCAGAACAACAGCTGTGCGGGTAGGCTTTTAATCTGTTGTCCAATGGCTGTGAGGGAATCAGCCGCCTATCTGGAGACATCATCTAATAAGAAGACTGCATCGCTTTAACGCTTTTGCAGAATGCCGGTGAAAATCCGGCTGTCTCCGAACTATTTTTTAGGACGTGATTCCAATGTTTTAAGCATTTTTATTCGGAAGAAAATAAAAGGAGTTCATGATGGAACGAATGAGCATTGAGGAATACCGTAAACTGGTTAATAAAACTGTAAATAAGTATCATAACAAGACAACGTGGTATGACGGGTTGTATTTCCAAAGTCAAAAAGAACTTGATGACTATTGCAAGCATAAAATACTTTTAAAAGCCGGTAAGATTGCCGGCTTTTTGTGGCAGGGCGTTCTCGTGGTAACAGAGGGAACGAATAAAGATAATAAAGCAGTAACATACAGACCGGATATCGTGGTGCTAAACAACGATGGCACTTATGAAATAAGAGAAGATAAGGGAAAAAGAACGCAGGTTTATATCAATAAACTCAAAGCAATACGACAAAAATATCCAAGAATTGTATTTAAGGAATTGTAGATAAGGGAGGAAAAGAATGAAATTGAAAAAGTTAATAATTCCGTTATTGCTGACAGCAATGCTGTTATCCGGCTGTGTCAGCAGCGAAATACCGGAAAGAGAGACGCTCCCAAGACAGGAAGGTGCAGACGTGTTGATTGCGCAGGAGGGCACTTCTCATTTAACAGAAGTAAAAAACGATGAAATCGATAGATTTATCGAAGAGTATAACAGTCAGCAAACGGACGAAACGCTTCGTATTGCAGACGGTTATTCTGTTTTTTACGATAGAGGTAAAGATGCGTATTATATCTGCAGTGACAAAGCAAATATAACGATAAAATTATCCGAAAAAGGAACAGTTGTTTCGGCGGCACTTACAAATACAGACGACATTACAAAGCAACTTTCCGCCTCAAATATTATTATTAATGTATTGTGGAACAACAGCGGATATATACCGGAGGAACAGCAGCAAAAGATACAATCCATCCATGAAGAAGCTGCTAGACTCCAAAAAACTATTGAAGAGAAATCTTCCCTTTTTGAAAACAACAAAATAGAACTGAACACCGATTTGCCGGAAACAACAATGCCGACAAAATGAACTCCGATAAAAGAAAAAGGAGTTAACGATATGTTCAAGTTAAAAGAAGAGGGCAGGATACCACTAACAAGATTTTTGGCATTCCTGCTCATTATTTTTATTATGCTATCATCTATGCCAATCTTGGTGTTGGCGCAAAGCAAGAATAAATTTTATTCCGGAAGAACGGAGTCGTCAGAAGAAGCGTTGTTTGAGTGTAATACCTACGACGGATGGAAGGGATACAGGACGGCAGATCATTGGACTTATGACAATAGCGGGAAAAAATATGTAGCGTACTGTTTGCAACATAAATACGATCCTCCGGTAGGAAACGAAGAATATAAAATAGTCAATGGCGCAAATTACTATGACAAAGAAACACTGAAAGGCTTGCAAATTATAGCGGCATACGGATATCCGAACGAAAAAGGCGGGTTTAGTGACAGAGAGGCAAGATACGCCACTTGTTCCGCAATTCGCTGGTGGATTGCAGAGCAGGAGGACAAAGGAGCGTTTAATGAGCCTGACGCATTCTATAACTATGATAATTTGAAAAATAATAATGTTCGTGCTAAAGCCGGAAATGAAAAGCTTTTTGAATGGGCAACGGAGTTGCTGAATAAAGCAAGGGCTCAAAAGCAATTGACGCACGCTATATCGCTTTCAGCAAAAACAATAGAATTAAAAGATAACGGAAACGGAAAATACGAAGGAAAGGTAAAAGTATATCTGACTAATTGTAACGGCGGTTATAAGGTAACAGACAGCACAGTAACGGAAATACAAAAATTAGGCGGTACAATAACAGGAATCAAAGGTAGTAACGGCGGCACTATTACTGTTTCGCTTCCTCAAAAAGGGAACGCAAACAAAGCAATCAAACTTTCGGTTGTGGGGTTGGATAGCCGAGTTTCGGGAAACTTTATTTTTGCAGAACCGAACAGATCAGAATACCCACAAACAGGAAACACCGGCGGAAGCAAACAACGTATGATTGCAATTTTCGAAAATAAAGAAAAGGCAACAGAAGCGTCAGCACAAATGAATACGCCGAAAAGCAGTAAAGTCACGGTTATAAAAATTGATGCAGAAACAGGAAATATTCCGCAAGGAGACGCAAATCTTAAAAATGTCGAGTTTAAAATCACAGCAGCAGAAGATATTGCCAACACAGCAATTAAAGCTGGTGACACCATTGTCTCTGGACTCAAGTCCGGCGAAAAAATAGAGCTGTTTCCTGGAAAATATCAAATTTATGAAATAAAATCGCCCCTAGGTTATGTAAAGAGTGAAATGCCCAAAACAGTAACAGTATCAGAAGCGGGCAAAACCTATGCTTTCACTTTTGAGAACTCAGTAATCAAGCGACCGATTTCAATCGTTAAGTTTTTAGGCGATGATTCGCCGGATCCAGCATCCATAAACAAACCGCAGACGCCGGAGCAAGGTGCGGAGTTCCAGATAATATTAAAAAGCAGCGGAAAGATTATGGCTACAATAACGACGGACGAGTTCGGTTGTGCCAAAACAAATCCATTACCTTATGGAATTTATGTAATACATCAGACTAAGGGAAAAGAGGGTTATACGCTGTTGGAAGATACGAATGTTGTAATTGATGAAAACTTGCCGGATTCGCCTTATCAGTTAATTGTAGACGACCACAAGGAGAGAATGTCGCTTCGCATTGTTAAAGTAGATGCGGAAACAGGCAGGAAAATCATCATTCCCGGCGCCAAGTTTAAGATTAAAGATGCGGACGGAAATGTTGTATCCCAAACCATACATTATCCGCAGACACAAAGTATTTCAGAGTGGGTAACGGACTCATCGGGAACCGTACAGCTGCCATATACGTTGGCTTACGGAAAATATTCATTAGTGGAATTGGAATCTCCCGCAGGATACTGCTTAAATAACGACGAAATTCATTTTACTGTCAGCAAGGCAAATGCCTCAACAAACGATCCGTTGTATGTAGAAGTAATAATGAAAAATGCGCCGATAAAGGGGAGAATACACATTGACAAAACAGGAGATGCATTCTGCGGCGTCAAAAAGACCGAAACGGATTATGGGGATATATTTACTCCTGAATTTAAGAAAACTTCTTTATCGGGCGCCGTATTTGATATTTTGGCGAATGAAGATATCATTGTAAACGGAGAGATTAAAATATCTGCCGGCACAGTTGTCGATACTGTAACCACTGCGAATAATGGAGCTGATTCCAAAGAGTTATATCTTGGAAAATATAAAATTGTGGAAAGACAATCTCCAATGGGGTACCTTTGCTCAAACAAGGAAAAAATTATCACAATCGCGAGTGAAGGACAAAATACACCTGTTGTAGAAGCGGAGGTCGAGTTTGAAAACGATTATCAGGGTACACAAATTGATATAGCAAAGGAAGCGGAAGTAATTATGTCCGAGGAGAACGACGGAACGGTTTCAACAAAAATAAATGTTGCTGCCGGAAAAGGATTCGTTTTCGGATTGTATACAGATGAGGACATTTATGCTGCAGACAGACGGACAATGATAAGCAAAGACAGTTTGGTAGCGTTTGAAAAAACAGATGAGAACGGTAAGCTCTCATTCTTAGGCAAATATCCGCACGGAAAATATTATGTAAAGGAGATCTATACAAATTCTGCATACGAAAGGAATGACACAAAATACCCTGTAGATTTATCTTATAACAAAGAACTCGATAGGATTTATATTGATATGACGGCATCGCCGATTTTAAACAAAATTATTCAAGTGCCGATGACAATTACGAAATATGATATAACAGGGAAGCAAACTGTTCCCGGCACGATGATTGAAGTATATGACGAAGACGGAAACATTATATACAAAAATATTACAAAGGAAGACGGGGCAATATCTGATATATTGGTAGAAAAAGGACATAGTTATACATTTAAGGAAGTGTTAAGTGCGGAAGGGTACGCATTAAATACTGCTGTATTCCGTTTTGAAGTGACAGACAATGGCGAAATTGTTGGCGACACTGTTATTAAAGATGATTACAGTCGTTTTGAGCTGTTGAAAACCGACACAAATGGAAATCCGGTATCCGGCTGTACTTTTGGAATGTATGATATAAACGACCAACTGATTATGACGGCAATAAGTGATGAGAACGGAATTGTGGAATTCGAACCGTTGCCTTTTGGAAAATTCTATATAAAAGAAATACAAACAACAGAAGAATATCAATTATCTGATCGCGTTATAACTATTGACGTTACGGGACGATGGGTGAATTCTGATACACCTGTGGTTTTTGAAAATCAGCCTGTTATAAAGACAGGGGTTGCTTCAGGTCAAATTGTCTATGCTGTAATAATCGGTATATCCGTTTGTGTCATTTTAGGATGGCATATATCTAAAAAGAAAAAACATAAGAATACATGATGAAAGGGAGCCTGCAGAAATGCAGGCTTCTTGTTCTTTTCGGCGTTAAATAAAAGCACTTGACGGTTATACTCCCAAAGGAGTATAATGTATAAAAAGAAGGTGTGCTGATTATGTTGAGAAAAATATATCACGGCTCAAAGGATATAATAGAGAAGCCTACATTCGGCTACGGAAAGACATATAACGACTATGGTTTAGGATTTTATTGTACAGATAGTTTAGAAATGGCAAAAGAATGGGGTGCAGCTGCAGAGCATGACGGTTATGCGAATTGTTATACAATAGATTGCAGCGGATTAACCATTTTAGATCTCAATAGTGACGAATATTGTATTTTAAATTGGCTTGCCGTTCTATTGGAAAACAGAGAGTTTGACGCTCCGTCAGGACTTGCTATGGAAGCAAAGGAGTATATTTTAACGGAATTTTCCGTAAATTATAATAAATACGATATAATCGTAGGATACCGAGCAGACGATAGTTACTTTTCCTTCGCCCAGGATTTTATCAACGGAACGATCTCATATAGACAACTCAATAATGCGATGCGTCTTGGTAAATTAGGAAAGCAATTTGTTTTAAAGAGCAAAAAAGCCTTTGATCGAATAGAGTTTATGGGATACGAAGTAGCGGACATGCAAGAGTGGTATGCGAAAAGAATGCAGAGAGATAAAAGCGCAAGAAGAGAGTATTTCGACATAGAGCGAAACAAACGACAAAAAGGGGATATTTATATTACGCAAATAATGGACGAGGAGATGAAAAAAGATGATCCACGCTTACGATAAGACATATCTTGAGAAGGCGCAGGTGGTTCTCGGAAGAATGCTGGATTATGCAGTATATGATCTAAAATATAATGTAGATGATTTTTTTGAAATGTTTATATGCACCGGATATGCGGATAAATTCGGGCAAGGGGATTTTGCTTTAATTGCAGGAAGGTCCGGAGTTGAGCTTGCGAGAGCCGTCATTGAGGCAGCAACAGAAAAACATGAAGAAACGCCGCCGTCATACACGTCGAACAGAAGCCCGGAATACTGGGCTGGATGGGCTTTGGCATATTACCAATGGTTAACGGCTTTATCGTTTCGAGAAATCGTTAATGCCATTCCGATAAATGAAATTATTTGCTTGTATGTGCCGTATCACGAAATGGATATCCGTCAGTTTTGTGACAGAATGTCAGAATTATACAAAGAGAAATGCCCTGAGACTAACTTGAAGCGATACAGAACAATAAACAACATTACGCAGGCAGAGCTTTCAAAACAGAGTGGAATTCCGATTCGAACGATTCAACAGTATGAACAGAGACAAAAAGACATCAACAAAGCCTCTGCTGAATATTTGATTGCTTTGTCGAAAGCACTGAATTGCGCACCGGAAAGCCTGATCGAAAAGGTATAAAGCGGCATTTGGTTGTACACAAGACGGTTTTTTGACAATGCAAGGCAAAAATGATATAACAAAAGCAAGGCTAGTGGGACACACAACCTTTTGACGCTTTTGGTGAATGACAAGACTAAGAGCAATAGAATAACCCCGTATCATTTAGATACGGGGTTTTGTTATATTGATTTATGAATTCTCGTTTTCTTGACGTTTATAAATGTCAACAATAGCTTCCATAATCAATCCTTTTTCTTCTTGTGACAATTTGTCTCCTGTAAACAAGCGACTGATTTCACTGATAACTTTGTAGGTACTCCATTGTTTATTATCATTATCGGATGCGATATGGATAACAGGAATCTCTTTCTCGTCTTTCAAAAGCTCCTCGTATGTTATATTTAACGCATCACAAATAGCTTTGTATTTTTCAGTTGTTTTTGGACGGAATTTTCCTGCTTCATAGCCCTGAATGGTAGGAAGAGAAACGTTTAATTTCTTTGCCAGTTCCGCCTGTGTAAGTTTACTTTCGGTTCTATATCTTTTAATATTTTGAGCGAATCCCATACAAAACATCCTTTCTTTTTTATTTGTTAATCGCAGTAAAACTCAGCACACCTAACAGAATACATATAAAAAATATGTAATTGCACTTGACACACATATAAAAACTATGTATAATTACATAAAACACATAGTTAAGTTATGTATTTATTTTAACAAAAATAATACATACAGTCAAGTAATGAGGGACGAAAAATGCTTAATCATATGACTGATTATTGGAGAAAAATAGCCGTTGATTTATCTGAATTTTGTCTAAATTCACGAAAGAAAAATCCTAACGAGAAAAGCTCGATTCGGATATATAATTGTTGGATTAACAGCGGAGGAAGCACGATAGAAGATGCAGACCTTGCTGTTTGGGCAGTACAGCATATTAAAAGTATGTTAGAGCTACCGATAAATACATTGGAAGATGTAGTCCAAATGGACCTTGCAAATCAAACCCCGGCGCAAAATAAATAGTGAAAGGATGTTAAAAAAATGAGAAACGCAGAAATCCGGGAACAAATAATAAGATATCACGATGGAGACGCCAATGAAAAGAAAAAGGTGTCCGAAGAAATCCTTAATGAGAACAAGCCTTTGGTAGACTACATAATCAATAAATGTTACTCAACTTTTAAAGGCTATTATGATGATTTGCGACAAGTGGGATACATTGGAATCTTGGAAGCAATTCCTAAATATGATCCTGACAAAAGCGAACCCTCTACTTTTTTCACTTTCTATATCAAACATAATTTATCTGAATATTGCAATCGTTTTATAACCCAAGTTTCTTCACACTATGCAAATAAGTTAAAAGCGATTCGTAAAGCAAAAGCTGCTCTTGAGATGAAAAATATGGAGGTGACAGCGCTCAATATAGCGATGTTCACCGGCTTAAAAGTAGATGTTGTCCACAAAATTTTAGAAGCGGAGCTTTATGGACAAACCAAGAATTGCAGCAGTGAGAGTTTTATGGACGAAATCGTTAATAATTATCAACCGGGACCGGAAGAATTATTCGAGGAAGAAGAAAAAACAAGAGTCCTCGTTGCAGCCATAAACAATTTACCCTCTGTTGAAAAAGAAGTATTGATTCGCAAATTTGGATTGTTCGAGACGCCAGCTAAATCCAACGGTGAAATTGCCGAAGAAGTCGGAGTGCCGGTAAATCAAGTAAGAAGGTATGTACAAAAAGCGATTATACGTTTGCGAGATGACGCAAACTTAAAATATATGTTTCCTGATTATATAAATAAAAAATGTTTGATGGATGGCGAATTATCAGTTGCTCCGATTCAGACTGCCACAGCGATTATGGAAGAGCTCGAATCGGAAGACTAATACAATATATATCAAAAAAGGCGTCCGATTATGGACGCCTTTCGTGTTGCAAACAAGCATACTATTATTAATAAAATAAAGGAGTGAAAATAATGGAATATAAATGTGTCAACTGCGGACGCGAAATAAAGCGGGTTCCCGGCAGGTTCTCGCTCTGTGAATGCGGACATACCGAAATTGTTGATGCTCAAATAGGAGCATACATTGAAGCAGATTTAGATAACATGGATTTTGCGTTAATGACATGTGACGGTTATATAGAGTATTTACAGAAGGAAAATCCCGAAAATATTCTCGAAAAAATCGTTGGACTTTCGGTAAAAAATGGAGAGGAAATATCCAAAAAAATATTGAATCGATGCAGCGCAAATGAGCAATTGTTTTTAAAAGAATTGCCGACATGGGCGGTTATAGCTCACGAAATAGAGAAAAAACATTCTAAACAGTACCGATATGTTATAAGCAAAAAATACTATTCGTTTGCTTACGAAGTATTGAAGTCCGGAAAGTTTTTAAATATGCCACAGCCGGAAGCTTTAGAAAAGATTGATCATCTGATGGATATATGGAAAGCGGTGCCTGCAGGTTCGGCATTAACGGTATACGAGGCATTATTATATCACTTTAGTGATAAGGAAGCCTGTCAGCTCGGATGTGCCGATATCAGCATAGATGACTTTTTTGCACTTTTAAAAAATACCGATTTTGATCGAGAGGAGATTATTTCGATAGCATATCGGCTCAGCCAACTTTTATATGAGAAAAAAGCAATTATATCTTTGATTGAAGAATACAACTGGGCAATACGCTTAATATCTCATTGCGAAACAAAATGGGAAGTAAATATCGTTTCGGATATGGACACAGAGATTTGCCGTACCGTAAACAAAGCAAAGTATTATGTGCGAAGCAATATGCGGTTGCGCGTGCGTTTGAAGGATATATGTCAACAGAGCGGTCCGTTTAGTGTGGAGGATAAAGAGATTCGCATGGAAATAGCGTCATTAAATGATGCCTGCCGTTTCTGTGCAACCGTGCCGGAAATTGGCACAATTAAAGATCCTGCTTTCGTTGTATATGACAAAGACAGTCCGGCAGGTATTTTGTATATTGGACAAAATGATACATATGGGATTTGGTTTAAACCTATCTCTGATCGCGTTAAGAGAAGCGTCAATAATGCTTTGGATATCTACGTTCAGTCAGATGCCTGTAAGCAAATAAGAGATACAATCAATAAATCAGATAAGGAGATAAGACTATGATTTTTATGGGATATAAATTGAAAGGGCAGGATATAACCACAATCGAAATTCGATTGAGAGAAATCAAAAAGGCAGTAAATAAGAGGGCGAATTCCGAATATAAAAAATTGTTGACGCAGGAGATACAAACTTTAGTGGATCATATTGCTCTTAACGAGATACAGCGTCCGGACAATATATCTTTGTTCGACCTGGCTCAAAATGAACTTAATAATAAGATTGCATTTGCTTCGGCCAAAAACCTTCCGATTGAATATAACCTCGAAACATCTGTTCATATACTATTCTATAAAGGCGATACATATATCAAGTTTAATGCCGGCAACAACATTTATAAGAAAGACCTTGCTGGATTGCACGATATCGAAGAGTTTCCATGCGAAGCTAATGGAGAAAGCGAAAAAATATGGTCAGAAATAATGAAACAGTATACAGATGGATTTACACCGATGGGCATACGATTATTTGACGGCACGCAGCCAATTAAGCCGGAACATTTGAAATTTGAATCACCGGCTAAGCGAGCAAAGGCAATTGCGAGGCATCGTTTAACAAATCGATATCTCAGCATGTATACGGGAGGACAACAAATCCCCAATTATAAAGTCATGGATTATATTGATTTGGCTCTAAATGCATTGGTGGAGATTCCGGACAGTATCAATGAAATGAGACGAATGGAAGCGGAGCTGTGTGGTATTCTTCCTGAAATAACAACTGATTTAATTAACAAGGAGCCTGATAACGAAAATAATTAAAAGGCATAAAATAAGGGACGCTTCGGCGTCCCTTGTTTGTTGGTAAAATATCTTAATTATAAACGCGTTCTAAAATACAATCTTTCTTTACTTTGTCCTGTGCATTTGACCTGTTGACATCGTCTTCTTGCTGAATACGCATTAGCTCAGGAAACAGCTCTGCAGCAACATAAAAGTGATCGTATATTTCTTTTCCTTTATTGAACTTTTGATACTCAAGTCCCATATTCTTCTTTTCTTGCTTTGTTTTGTTACGGATTTTGAAGCATATAGCGATAACATGATTGTTCTTTTTAATCGGCTTATATTCAACCATTATGTCCGATAAAAGATTTATTTCAAGCAAACAAGGACGAAGAACTCTTTGTTCCAAGTTATAATATCTTGAATAACCGCCGCCTAAAAGCCCTTGTAGTTCGTTATATGGAATATTCCAATATTTTAAACCTGCGGCGGACTTGCAGAGAGCATAGAGATCGCAAGTGTGTTTTTTCTTAAAGCGAACCGTGTATCCCAATTGGAAAATTGTTCTTGCAGAATCTCGCAGGTTTAAGAAAAAAGGGCGTAACGAATCGTCTAATCGTAGGGTTATTTCTCCCTTTTCATAATCAATAACGCCTTTACTTATCCAACGCCCGATTTCTTTTCTCTTTCCTCCGTTGGAAACAACCCAGAATCCCTTATGGGACAAACGATATAGAGAATCCTCTAACAGTTTTCTTTGCTTTCCTCCGCATAAATTGATATCTAAAATATCACAGAACTGTTTCATAGGAAGACAGACGTCTCGAAAAGAATTATCTTGCGGATCTATGTATGATGCAAGAAAAAATATAATCAGTTTTTCCTGAGCTGTCAGCACTGACAGTTTATCGTGATACTGAAGTTTTTGTGACAAAGCATTTGACTGATTGACTGTATTTGTTAAAGAAGCATTGTTTTTCAAAATATTCACCTCAACCGAATAGCTATTTCCGAAAGATTTATAGGTTCGATAATAGTATGATAGATTTATATTTTGAAAATATCAGTTATTCTGTTTGATGTACTTTTGTAGTCGAAAACAGTGTACTTTTGTAGTAAAAACCGTTGTACTTTTGTAGTAAATTTTTATTTTGGAGTACGTAAAAAACGTTGATATATCGGGGCTTTCAACGAGAATAAAGAAAATCCTAAAATAGAATAAACTATTAGAGAATATATATTATGTCAGCTGATAAGGCAAAAGAAATTAAAATATTGATTGCTTTTCTCTTTGTAAAAAAGGTTGAGAGCAAAAGGCTTCGCATGGACCTTCAACGCTGCCGCTCGAAGGTCTGCTTTTAACTATAGAATTTGGTTAGATGATGCTGAAGACATACTATCTATAGCAAACCTATTACAAGACGAAAGGAGCAAAATAAAATGGAACAAATACAAACAAAAACTTTCTTAGAGGGATATGCTAAGTTTAATGAACAGTATCTTGCATTTCAAAATGATATGCTAAAAAAATCTGCCGCGCATGTATATAACGAGGCATACAAAATATTTTTTATGGAAAGCATACAAAACTGCTTGGAAAACACAGCGCTTGTCAACGAGACAGCAAGAGATCTATTGTGTGCTTTTGCAAATAACACAATAAATCTTGAGATGCTGTATTCTGAATTTTTGAGTATGGAATATACTACGGTCGATACATACGACAATATACTTGACTTTTTGAGTGAGGTGCTAAAAACATTGCAGAGCAAGGATGCCAAAACTAAAACATATGTACTTAACGATTGCGGAAAACAGTATCGTATTATTCTTAAAAAGACAAGCTATGCAGCAAATGACAATTTAGGTATATCAATGCTTTGTGTTAATGCGGATGGTTTTTCAGAGCCGTGGGATTCATTGACAACAAACTTTGATATAAAATTGCCTAAAAACCACGCATTCATACGAAAAGACAAATACAGCGAGTGGGTTATAAAACAGAATATTGGGACGCCATTAGGAACAACAATAAAAAGCGGATTTTGCCAATACGATTTGTTTGAATTTCGTGATGACATATACAGCGATATATAAGGAGAAACGAACAATGTTAGAAAACTACCCGAATATAGAATTACCTTTGCCGAATGGCATGACTCTTCGAGCAGCGGCGATAGATGATGAGAATTTTCCTGCAATTAATATTTATCTTGATCGCAACGATAGCAGCGAACCGGAGATAATTTGCTTTGCTGAATACAATCCTGAACAATTAAAAAACCACGAGGTTTGCATTTGCGCATACCAATCAGACAAAGATGAACCAACATATTATTCTAAATATCAAAAGTGAGGCTTATAATATGACAATTACACGAGACAATAAAAAAATTGAACTTACGCCGACTGAAATCCGTTTAGCCTTCGATGAGTATGAGCGTGATTGCCACGGAGATGACTTGATGGGCAAGTTGGAAGAGATGGTAACAAAAGGAGACTTACCGCTGTCTACAGAGGATTACGAAAGCATGAGTGACGCCGAACTTCAAATATTTGAAGAGGAAGGCTGTGCCGCTCTTGTAAGTGCGCTTGGAAAAAATGACGGTTATTGGGAATCGTTTTGGGCAACTGTCGAAAATGTCGTAAGAGACATTGCACAAAGCCATAAAAACTTGTCATACAGCGCTTTAAGAAATATATTCCGCAAGCACGAGAAACTGCAGGCGAGCCTACCTTTGGATCAGAGGAAGCATTTGACTGCTCATATCACCTTTACAGAAAATTCGTTTTCCAAACCTTATTCCAGAGAAGAGCGCACCTATGTTGTATCCAGCGATAATAAAGCTTACAATCCAAGCAATTTAGGATATTCTATTTATGGTTCTTCGCTTGACGGATCGGATACATGCGTTCGCTTAGAGATGTACATGAGAGAAGAACGAGGCGGAAAAGACGGCTGGGAGGTTGAAGAAATTCATTTGCTTCGCAGAGAAGATGCCGCAACATAACAAAGTATTTGTTTTATTTGCACACCGGGTTTTATAAACCCGGTGTTTTTTTGGTTTGAAAAGCACATCGGCATACTATTTTCAGAACAATTGTTATAGACGAATGGAGTCTTACAATTGGACAAAAATTAGGAGGAAACACACATGAAATTACTATCACGAAAAGAATATTTGAAATTGGCATTGGAAGAAAGCTATGGTGTTCAAAAAGCAGATAACAAGGTTTATCTGATAGCGGACACTGAAAACAACGAAAATGAAAAAGCTCTTTATCCTGTTCGGATTGAAGAATTTTCGCATTGGGAATTGAGAAATGGGGAGTGTTTGAGAGAAGGAACTATGCGTCTTCGCGGCGAGATGTGCGGAGGCATAACCTTTAATGAGGAGAGTGAGAACGCACATGAGGAACTTCTTAAATACCTTAACAATCCCATTATCATTTATGCGGAAAACGATTTGGAAACGCAGGATATATTAAAAGTTATTCCGGATGGATATTACATTATTGTCATCGGTGATGAAGCACCGATCAATGAATTTGACAGCCCTACAACCAGAAGCGAAAATTATATGGCATATCGTAAAGCAATATCATCTTTGTCAGTACAGGACGTTGTAAAAGCAGTAAACCGTTTGGCAACTGTATCTGCAATGGTTTCTGATGAACCGGAATGGGAGGATGCAACAAACGATGTGTTATATCCGTTTCAAATCGTCATTGGTAAGTTGTTGGTCGGTAAGCAATGTCCCAAATGTGGCAAAGAGTTGTTTAGGAGTGATTTGCCGCAATACGACTATTTATGTATTGAATGCAACGAAAATTTTTAGGAGAAAGTGAAATGAAAACAAACATTGCAACGTTGGGTTATTCCGGATTTTGCACTCTTCTTTCTGAAGACACAGAAGACAGGTTTAGAGTTATCTTGGACTATGATGACTTTCAGGTTTGGGAAGATACGGAAACACACGAATATTATTATTTGGAACGCGATGAGAATGACGCATCCGATTTTTTTGAGGTTGTACTTATTGCGGTTTTAACATATTCATCCATACATGACATTAATGAAAAAAACGGTGAACGGTTGTCTGAATTATTTGACTGCTGTTGCTGCGGAGAATGTGTTGGCGATGACAAAATTGAGTATTTATGGTTTGAACAAAGAGAATTCACATTAACTGAGAAAGGAAATATCAAATGAAAAGCACAGTGGAATTTATGTACGAGGAAATGATTCAAAAAGCAAATGCTGCAAATAAAGCATATTATGACGACGACAATCCGATTATGGAGGATCCTGAGTATGATGAATTGATGCGTGGTATCAAAAAGATTGAAAAAGCGTATCCAAACCTTGTTACCCCAAAATCGCCTACGCAACATGTAGGCGGTACTGCTTCTTCCTCTTTTGAGAAGGTGGAGCATGTGGTTCCAATGCTTTCTCTGCAGGATGTATTCAGCGAGGAAGAAGTAGACGAGTTTATATCTCAATTTCCGGACGAAGAGTATTCTGTAGAAGAAAAGATAGATGGACTGTCAATGTCTGTTACTTACCACAATGGAATACTTGTTCGAGCAGAAACAAGAGGCGATGGTTATATCGGAGAAGATATCACCGAAAACGCAAGATATATCGGCGGAATCCCGCAAAGATTGAAACATCTTGAAGGCGGCGGAAATATCTGGGAATTGGAAGTGCGCTGCGAAGTGTATCTGCCGGTAAAACGCTTTGAGGAGCTGAACCGAGAACAAGAGCTTGCAGGTAAGAAGCTATTTGTAAATCCTCGAAATGCAGCGGCAGGATTACTGCGCACTAAGGATATTGAAACTGTAAAATCAGCAAAGCTTTGTGCATTCGCGTTTAACATACAACGAATTGAATATTTGGATCCGGAATCAGAATTAACATTTCTTGATATGGGACTTCATACAAACAGACTTGAAATATTAAACTGTTTAGGTTTTCAAACAGTTCGATACGCTGCCGTTCCCGGCGGTGATGTTATGAAATGGGTGAAAAATATCGGAGAATATAAAGCCGAGTTACCCTATTGGATCGACGGTGCTGTAATTAAAATTGATAGCATCAGAAAAAGAGAAGAGCTTGGAAGCACCAATAAATGTCCTCGATGGGCAATCGCTTTTAAATACCCTCCCGAAGAAAAGGAAACGGTTGTAAAGGACATCATCCTACAAACCGGACGAACGGGACGAGTAACACCGGTTGCAGTGTTGGAACCTGTTTTTCTCGCAGGCACGAAAGTTGAAAAAGCTACGCTTCATAATCCTCAGATTGTTGAATCTCTTGGTATAAACATTGGCGATACCGTTTTGGTACGAAAAGCCGCAGAAATCATACCGGAAATCATTAAAGTTACGAAAAGTGCTTTTTATGGAGAAGGCGCAGTTACACCCAAAGCAGCCTATAATGTATTTTCGCATACCTGCCCCTCCTGTGGAAAGGCAATTATTCCAGATAACGATGGAAACGGCGCCTATTGCACAAATCCGGATTGTCCTGCGCAGATTGCCCGTAAGTTTGAATTTTGGGCGTCTCGTGATTGTATGGATATTGCCGGATTTGGACCAGCAATTATTGACCGGTTTATTGAACTTGGTTGGCTAAAAGAAATTCCTGATATTTATCGGCTTTATAATCACAGAGATGAAATGGTTTTGCTTGATGGATTTGGAGACAGAGCTGCAGATAAGCTGCTTGATGCTATTGAGCAGTCGAAAGGCAGGGATATTGACCGTCTTATTAAGGCGCTCGGCATTCCTGGAGTCGGAAGGCATATCGGAAAAAACCTTGCGAAAAGGTATCCGGGATTTTACGCTATTATGACTTTATCTCAAAATGCATTGCAGCAGATTGACGGTATCGGAGACATATCAGCTAAGGTAATGTATGAAACCTTCCAAAAGCAAGATTTTAAAGATATGATGGTTGAGCTTTGCAATCTCGGCGTCAATGTAAAGTCAAAATCTTTTATTTCAACAGCTACAGGAACGCTTTCTTTACCGTTTGAAGGTTTAACCTTTGTGATTACGGGCACATTGCCGACAATGAAGCGAGAGGAAGCCGCAGAGTTAATTGAGCATAATGGCGGTAAGGTTTCCGGTTCTGTATCGAAGAAAACAGACTATCTGCTTGTCGGAGAAAAGGCAGGCAGTAAGCTTACAAAAGCACAGAATTTAGGAGTCGAGATCATAGACGAAGAAATGTTGCGCTCGCTTATAAAAGGCGAAGGGAAAATAATTTAAAATAATGTGGAGGAACTGAATGAGAAACAAGATAATCAGTTTGATATTAACCGTAATTTTTGTGTTACTCTCTTGCTCCTGCAATGACATAACTGTACCCGCTCAACAAAGCGGGTACAAAGTCATTTGCGTGGTGGACGGAGACACAATTATAGTTGATGCAGACGGCGAAAAAACAAAAGTACGTATGATTGGCATAGATACACCGGAAAGCGTTCATAATGATGAAAACCGAAATTGTGAGTTTGGTAAATCAGCTTCGGAATATACGAAATCGTTGTTGAGCGGACAGTGTGTTGAACTGGAGTATGATGAACAGCGAACGGATATATATGATCGCATATTGGCGTATGTGTACTTAGACGGAGAAATGGTGAATCAAATATTGGTTCTCAATGGGTATGCTGTTGCAAAAAACTATCCTCCAAACGTAAAATACAGCGAGTTGCTTCGATCTGCGCAGGTATTGGCAGAAGAGCAAAAGGTTGGTATGTGGAGCAATTCGGTAAGCGATGAAGATACCGGTGGTCTAAAAGAAAAATATAATATGGCGCTTGCAACATAAATGTATTTGTAAAAGTAGATACAATGGTTGAGCATACCATACAGAGGCTATTGAAAACGCCTATAACTGTGATGCGACTGAGTTTGAAGTTATCGGTAATACGATACGCCTGTATTGTTAGAGGAGGTTGAATAATGAAAGGAAAAGTAAGTGTAGAAATAACGGGTGTGCTTTTCGTACCGATTAAAGACACTTCAATAATAGACTTCGGCGAAAATTCAAATGTGTTTGGCAGAATTTCAGCTGCTCGGCAATATTTTATAAAAAAATACAACGTTGAAAGTGAGCAAATACATATAATTAAATGCGATTTCCTTAAGAATGAGGATGATTAACTGGAAACCCTGCTTGGTAATGCAAATATAAATCTTTATTGTTCAATTGAAAAAAGAGCTTTGCTGAAACGCAAGGCTCTTTTTGGTTGTAAGCATGGACTTTTTGAAGAAAATGTGGTAAGATAATAAGCAAGATAGTAAGTAAGATGGAGGTTGTCTATGGAAGAATATATTCCGCCTTATCAAATAACGGATGCAATGCTTTCTTATGTGTCTTTGATATCAGAAAAAATAGGTCAGGTAACAGAACGTAGCAATTTAAGTTCTAAACCTCATCTCAGGAGAAACAACAAGATTAAATCCATACATTCTTCTTTGCGAATTGAAGCGAATTCTTTATCGTTGAGCGAAGTAAAAGATGTTATTAACGGAAAAACAGTTCTGGGTAAAGCGAAAGAGATACAAGAAGTCAAAAATGCGTATGCCGCTTATGATGAAATATCTGCGATTAACCCTTATAGCATTGAAGAGTTAAAGCGTATGCACGGAATAATGACTAAATATATTGTGGAAGAATCCGGAAAATTCCGGAAGGGAGAAGAAGGCGTCTTTAATGGAGACGAATGCATATTCATGGCTCCGCCGGCAAAAATGGTACCGGATTTGATGAAACAGTTGTTCGATTGGATGAAAAACAACAAAGATACTGTGCATCCGTTAATATTATCCTCTGTTTTCCATTACGAATTCGTTTTTATTCATCCCTTTTCAGACGGAAACGGGAGAATGGCGAGACTTTGGCATACGGTTTTGTTGACAAGATGGAACCCGATATTTGAGTATATTCCGATAGAAAGCCAAATTGAAAAGTTCCAAGATGGTTACTATCAGGCTATAGCACAATGTCATACCTGCGGAAACAGCAATCTTTTTATTGAGTTTATTCTCAAACAAATATACGAAATTCTCAGAGAAGTGGCAATACAGACAGAAAGCACGGATGAAAACATATCTATTTATGTGAAGAAGCTTCTTTCGGTTATGGATTACGATACGCCGTATAGTGCAAATGAATTGCTGTCAAAATTAAAACTAAAATCAAGAGAAGCGTTAAGAAAGAATTATTTACACCCTGCAATTGATGCCGGGTTAGTCTATATGACGCTTCCTAATGTGCCACAAAGCAAAAATCAAAGATATATCAAGCGCTAAATAATGTTCAATTGTTTTAAGGAACTCCGCTTCGGTGGAGTTCTTTTTTTTGTACTCGAAATGTATTTGTGTGTGGAATGATTTTCTCATACTACTTTTAGAATATGTATTTCAGACGAATGGAGGAATCGCATATTACTATTAAATTTAGGAGATGACAATATGGGTTTTGAGAAAAACAAACAACTATTTGAATCGTATTGCCGATATATAACATGGAGCGCAAAAGAAGAATACCGCGCAATATGGAAAGGGCTAAAAGATATTTCGAGTCTATGCGAAAAGACGCTGGGGTTAGTGTGTGATAAAGAGCGGTACTTAAGACAAACATACGAAACACTGTTTTGCGAAAAATCTAAAGTCACATTTGCGGAATTCTATGCTTACCTGGAAAGCTAAAGTTATTAAACAGCTAAAAAATAAAAATGAAAGGGAAAACCAATGAAAAGGAAATATATTTTAGATAACCTGAAAAGCCGCAATTCCATACAATTTTACAACAAAGATGATTACATGGTTTTGTATGGAGGTAAAATTATCGGAGTTATCAATAAAGAACTCAGAGAACAGTACGATGGAAATAAACTCTATTATATTGCCAGAATTAAGGATTTTGATTCTTGCAATAGATATGATTACGTGGATCGCTTTATAACTTTGTATGCGGCAAAATTGGCTATTATCGATGCATTTGAAAAAATGCTTGAAAATAATCCAACGTTATTGTATGCAAAAGAATCCAATATCGATATAAAGTCTCTTCCGTGTGGAGATAATACTGAGTTTTATCCTACACCAAACTCTCTTGTGGGAAAAATGCTGAAAGGCATAGACTGGAACATGGTACATACAGTACTTGAGCCATCCGCAGGAAAAGGGGATATCGTAAGCGGAATATTAAAAGCAAGTAGGAAGCATTATCGTGAGTTAGATATCGACTGCATTGAACGCGATATCTTTTTACAGCATATATTGAGAGGCGAAGGATATCGAGTTGTACACGATGATTTTCTGACATTTAACAGTAGAAAACATTACGATCTGATAATAATGAATCCGCCCTTTTCAAACGCAGATGAGCACCTTTTGAAAGCTATTGAATTACAAAGAAACGGCGGCGCTATTATCTGCTTGTTAAATGCACAAACACTAAAAAATCCTTGTACCAAAAGGCGTCAGATTTTGATACAGAAATTATTTGAAAAGAATGCGCAGATTTGTTATCTTAAACACGAATTTAAAAAGGCGGAAAGACAAACGGATGTTGAAATAGCTCTGGTTAAAGTCTGTATTCCTCATACTATTGGGGTATCTGATATTTTTGAAAATCTCAAAAAGAGCAGGAATGTTTCAGAGGATATAATACCCGAAAGAGAAGATATCGCGCCTTCTGATTTGGCTGAATTATTCGAGAGGCAATTCAATCTTGAAGTTGACGCTTCGTTAAAATTGATACAAGAATATAATGCGCTGCGTCCGTATATGATGAATAGCCTCGATAAAAACGATCATTACAAACATGCAATCCTTACTCTTACAGTAGGAACGGATTCTAATCATTTACAAAAGTTGGATGTTAACAATTATCTTAGAAAGGTTCGAATGAAGTATTGGAACGCATTGTTTTCGAGAAAAGAATTTACAGGAAAATTAACGAGCAACCTGCAGGACAAATACAGAAACATGGTTGACGAACTCGCTGATTATGATTTCACAAAGTATAACATCGAGCGCGTCCATGCCGAAATGAATGCCGAAATGGTTCAGGCAATCAAGCAGAGTATCCTGTCTTTGTTTGATACCTTTTCTGAGGAACATTCCTACTATCCGGAATGCACAAAAAATATTCATTACTATAACGGTTGGAAAACAAATAAAGCACATAAAGTCGGTATGAAAGTAATTCTTCCTGCAAACGGAATGTTTGCCTCATATAGTTTTCGGGGTCCATTGGAAACGTATACTGTATATAACAAATTGTCTGATATTGAAAAGGTGTTTAATTATCTTTCCGGACATATGAATGCAGATAGTGATTTAGAGCGCATCATATGTGCTGCTAATGACAACGGACAGACAAAGAATATTGAATGTAAATACTTTACAGTAACCCTGTATAAGAAAGGAACAGCACATATTACTTTTAAGGACGAGGATCTTATAGAATCGTTTAATATTTTTGCAGCTCAAAATAAAAATTGGCTTCCTCCGAATTACGGAAAGAAGAATTACTCTGATATGTCATCGGAAGAGAAAACGGTAATTGATGACTTTCAGGGAGAAGATAAGTACACAAAGGTTATGCTTAATAAGGATAAGTTTTTATACGCGTCAAACGAGCAGCTGCTTCTTTGTTGATAACATAGTAAGAAAGAGGATAGCGAAATGGATAGAATTATTTACACATACGCAAAAATTGAATGTTGTGCAGCTTGTACAGAACGAGAAATAGGATGTCATTCAGTTTGTAAAAAATATAATCACGAAAAACGAATTGCTAATGCAAAAAATCGAATTATTAAAGCACAAATGACGAATGACAGAGAACAAAGAGAATATTCATACGCTGTACATAAAAGGCTAAAAAAGTAATATGTTTAATAAAACGACCGAAGTTTCTTTCGGTCGTTTTTTGCTGTTGCAAAAACTTTGTCATACTATTTTTAGAATTTCACATTATGACGAAAGGAGAAAAAGACAATTGAGTATAGAAATATTTGGAATCTATGAAAAAACACTTTTTCGTGACGAAAGAACGGCAGCCACATATTTTTCAATGAAGGTGCCGGAGTCTGTCAAGGAAAGAAATCGTTATGGATGCGTTATTGTATCTGCGAATATTCCGGAATATCAAAAAGGCATACCGTTATACGCTGAAGGCGAATGGCAGAAAGCAGAAAAAGGGTTGTTATTTAAAGCAAGTCTTATAAGAGAAGAGGCTTGGCACCAGGCGTTTACCGCTGCATATCTATCACTATCCTGCAAAGGTATCAGTTATCGTATGGGAGAAAAACTAATCGCCAAATACGGCAGAAATGTTTTTGAGGAAATCAGAGAAACTACTGCAAAAGATATTGCATCAGGCGTTTTAGGGCTTACAGAGCGCAAGGCGCAAAAACTCAAAGAAACGATAACAGAAACAGTCGCGCAAAGAGAGTTATTTGACTTTATTTTGCATTACGGCGGTTTTTATACCACTGCGGTTAAGCTATGCAAAGAATACGGAGCGGCTGCGAAAAAGATATTATGCGAGCATCCGTTTGACGTAGGAATGCGATTCGGACTTAGTTTTGAGCAATGCGATGCCATAGCGAGAGACATGGGCGGACATGCGGCTTCTCAAAAACGGATTGAAGCGGCGGCAAATACAGTTATGAACCGCAGCACAACTAGCGGAAACACTTTTATGTATCAAAACAACTTGCTTTATCAGATGGAGAAATTGTTGGAAAAGTCAGTATATCCGGAGACAATTCCGTATTCGGTTATTGTTGGCGGTATAGAAAAAAACGAAAGGCTATTCACGGAAACAGACTCGCTCAACAGAGTATTTATGAAAAGCATGCGTTTTGCCGAAATCAATACAACGCTTCAAATAAAGCGGTTAATGGAATCAGCGGAGACGCTTAACTTCAATGATATACTGATAGATAAGGTCGAAAAAGCTTGTCATATTACCTACGCCCCGCAGCAGAGAGAAGCATTTTCTTGTTTAAAGCAAACGGGAATAAGCGTAATCACCGGCGGTCCCGGTACTGGCAAGACCACGACTATTAACGGTATCATATCCGCCTATGAAGAAATGTATCCCGAAAAGACAGTTCGCTTATGTGCACCTACAGGACGAGCAGCACAGCGTATGATGGAGTCAACAGGAAAAGAGGCGGTTACGCTTCATCGTCTTTTGGAGTACAGACCGTTTGGCAATAACGGTGAAATCACGCATAAGACGGCTGACGATCCCATTGATGCGGACTTTATTGTTGTTGATGAAACATCTATGCTTGACATAGACTTAGCGAATATTTTCTTATCTGCAGTACGTTCGGGAACACTGGTATTGTTAGTCGGAGATATCAATCAGCTTCCCTCTGTTGGAGCCGGTGATGTATTACACGACTTAATAGCATCAGAAAGAATCCCTGTATATCAGTTAACAACGGTATATAGGCAGGCAAAAGAGTCTCCTATTGTTGCGAACGCCATCGCTATAAACGAAGGTGTCGATGAACTGGCAGAGGCAGACGATTTCCGCATTGTTTTTCGCGATTTGCCTTTGGAAATCAAAGAAGCTGTGATTTGTTTAATTGAAAAACTCTATGACAGCCGAGATCCGTTTGCAACACAGGTACTTGTGCCGACGCATAAAGGCGATGCAGGGGTAACAGCGTTAAACAATGCGTTACAGGAATTGCTTAATCCAAAATCGTCGGAAAAGAAAGAAATGAAATACGGCTCTAAGACATTCAGAACAGGAGATAAAATCCTAATGTTAAACAACAACTATGCAAAAGGCTATTACAATGGCGACCTTGGCATTATTGAGCGAATTACTGATGAAGGATTGTATTTACGCTTGCTTGACAAGAGCATTTTGTTGACTCGTGATTTAATGGATGATATCAATCTGGCTTATGCCATGAGTATCCATAAATCACAAGGATCTGAATTCAAAAATGTTATTGTTGCACTTTCATACCAGCCTGTGTCTATGTTGAAGCGAAATTTGCTGTATACGGCTATTACGCGAGCAAAAGAAAAGGTAGTTATCGTTAGTGAAAACGGAGCAGTTGCAAAAGCAATTATGACTTGCGAGACAGGCAAAAGAAAGACCAGATTAACAGAAAGATTAAAAGAAACTATCGAGGAAAGGAGATTGGGAACTTCAAACTCTGAAGGACCTGCGGCATAAAATGGAAGTAAAAGGAACGATTACAAAGGTATATCCCAACAGCGGCCCGTCTTGGGCTGCTGTTGTAATAAAAGGAGAAGACGGACAAACCTACCGAGCTGCCGGAAAAATATGCGGTGCTGCGGAAGGAATGCAGATTACTGCAAACGGCGAGATGGCAGAGACTAAGTGGGGGCAACAATTAAAAGTTGAATCCTCCGTACTGAATATGGCGGATACACTGACAGGGGTGGAAATTTATCTATCCAGTGGGTTTATCAAAGGAGTCGGTCCGAAGCGAGCTAAGGCTATTGTCAGTCGTTTTGGGAAAGATACGCTGCACGTTATCGAAGAAAACCCGGAAAAACTTGCTGAAATATCCGGTATTACAGAGGAAAAGGCAAGACAAATATCCGAGGCGTTTACGGAAACGCAAGAGTACATGAAGATTATCGACTTGCTTGGAAGCGACGCTACTATCTATCAGGTGCGATCTATATACGCCAAATACGGAAAAGACAGTGTTAAAAAATTAAAAGACAACCCATATACCATTATCTATGACTTAGACGGGTTTGGATTCAAGAGAGCTGATATAGTAGCTGCTGCAATGGGAATTAAAGGCAACGATCCTCGCAGAGTAGGAGCGGCGATAACCTATGTGCTGAAAACATTGGCAACTGACGGACATTGTTATTGCCGTTTGGAGTTTTTAGAAGCCAAGATTCAGGAACTTGTTCCGGAAATTACAACTGTTAATCTTGCGGATGTCATTGAGCGAGAAGTAAAAGAAAAACATTTGGTTATAGAAGACGACAGGTTATACATTACGGACTTGTGGAAGTGTGAGAATGAAACGGCAAGTATGACAGCGAAACTTCTCAAAACACCTCCGGCAAAAAGCATTTCTTCTGTTAGGATTGATACTGTAATTAAGCACATGGAAGATAAGACCGGTTTTGAGCTTGAGGCACGGCAGAAAGAAGCCATATCTTTTGCGGTAAACAACCGCCTTTGTGTTATCACGGGAGGACCTGGAACTGGTAAAACCACGATTATTCAAGGCATTATCGACGTATGGAATGATAAACACAGCACACTTCTTATTGCTCCTACCGGGCGTGCGGCAAAACGCATGTCTGAAGTTACAAACATGCCGGCATCAACTATACATCGCTTGCTTTTAGAATATAAGGTACGTCCACAACAATTTGAAAAGGGAAGTTACCTAATTCTTGCAGACGAAGCTTCGATGCTGGATATCAGGTTGGCACATGCGTTGTTACGGTTTGCCGTACAAACACACTCTACACTTGTGTTAATTGGCGATATTTATCAATTACCACCAATCGGACCCGGAAACTTCTTTCGAGATATGGTGCAGTCACCGTGTGTTCCAACAATTCGATTAGAGCTGTCGTTTAGGCAGGTCGGCAAGATTGCAACGAACGCTAAACGCATCAATGCAGGCGAAGGAATGAATGCATACGCATTTGACGAAACATTTCAGTTCATTCCGGCAGAGAAAAGTAATATACAAGCTAAGGTTATCCAAGAATATAAAAAACTGCTTTCAGAATACAAAGTGGAAAACATTTGTTGTATAACCCCTATTCGTAAGGATACAAAAAATAAAACAAGGGCTACTTCAGCTGAGGCTTTAAATCGAGTTCTCAGAAGCATTGCAAATCCATGCAAGGGAGAAACTCATAATGAAGATGAGCTTCGTGTAGGAGATAGAGTGATGCAAACGGTGAATGATCCCAAAAAACTTGTTATGAACGGAGATTGTGGAACGGTTATATCTGTAAATGAAGACGAAATATCCGTAAAAACGGATGACGGTAGAGTAGTAAGCTATGCACCGGCTGAGGCGAAACAGCTTGTGTTGGCATACGCAACGACAGTGCACAAAAGCCAAGGATCCGAATACGAAGCGGTCATTATGATTCAAAGCTGGGAGCATTATTTTTGTAATTTGCTGCAAAGAACATTGTTATATACCGGTGTTACCAGAGCAAAGAAAAAAGTAATTTTAATAGGTGAAAAGAAAGCAATTAACGCAGCTGTAAAGAAAACCCCTAATGTTACAAGAAACACTCAATTGCGTACAAAAATAGGAAAAGAAGTCTCGAAATGAGGCTTCTTTTTCTTTTGTGCTAAAAATAAAACATACTATTTTTAGAATTACAAACAGAAAGGATATTTTTATATGAATGCTTTACAGGTGAAAATGAATAAAAGAGATAAGGCGATACAGCAAAAAAAGAAAGAAGAAGGAATTCCGATATTTAATTCAGACGGCAAAATAAAAAAAGAAAAGAAGAAAATGCCCAAGAAGATGATAGCTTCGATTATAGCTGTTGGAACAATTCTATCGTTAATTTATGTTCCCGGATTATTTATGAATAAGGCAGAGGATAATGCATTTGTTCTTCAGCCGGATATTATGGGGATTAAAAAATCGTCCGAAGCGGCTCAAAACGCACCGGATGAAGATTTTGATGGGGACGGGTTAATCAATTCCTTAGAGTCAAAATATAACACAAGCATACGCCGTCCGGATTCAGACGGTGACGGTGTTTGCGATTACGCCGAAATATTTATAACAGATACCGATCCGAACAAAGCTGATAAATCGCTGTATGACGCTGTATTGAAAAAAGAGGGAAGCGAAAAACTTATGGAACCATATAAAATATACAATGTGGTTTTATGGCCGGATAACATGAGTTCACGAGTGTACGGCGGACTCGTGAGAACCAGACAAGGTTATCGTTTTTGCAATTATACAGGATGGGCTCAATTTCCGGAAGGCGCGTATGCATATAAAGTGAAAGACGGAGTACATATTCCGCTTAAATATAAAAAGGTAGAAAATGCTTGGTATATTGATGATGACAGTGAGGTTGTATTGACGGACAAACCGCTGGAAACAATACATTATTTTACTGTCTTAAATGCGGTTAGTGCGTATATCCCGGATAATTTTGCAGGCAGAATACTTTCCGCTATATTGCCGGATCAAGGATTTATTACCTGCAGAAAAATGACGAAAATCGATACATGGACCAATGTGAATAATATAGTTACGGCACCTATTGTTTCTATTCATTTTGACGTGGATGATTTAAGCCGATATGGAAAAAACAACAACACGCTTGAAGATTTGGCAAAGGTATACGCTTCTATTGACGAGGGAAGCAGTGTGATGGTATCGCTGAATTCATCGGAATATGGAGAGGTTATTGCCGAAATATACGGATATACATTAGACGGAGAATTATTACTCGCTGACCCTGACACATTGCAGACGGTAGGAACTTTGAAAATTACCGAACGGTCCGGCAGATATATGAATAAGGACGGCGAAATCACTTATCGAGAGTGGTATGAATTTAAAGGTATCGGGTTTGATTCGGCAAAAAACTTTGACCGAATTAACTTCTTTGCCGCAGCCGTAGAAGGAAATGTCTTTGAGACAAAAAAAGAAGATATAAATATTTCGGAAGAAAAAGCGTCTGTGTATAACTATAAAGACGATATAACAAGCGAGACAGAAACAACAGAGACAATCATCAACAATGAAGAGCAGGGATATGTAGCAGCGGGATAATCATCATCTTTTTATGTACAAAGAATCCTTCTCATACTATTCATAAGAGATGAATCAAGATGAATGGAGGATTTCCCGATATGAAGTATGGAAAGTATGACTTGCGAGCTATAAAAGACTGTGCTGATCCGCTTGTTGTGGCAGAATCCATAGGGTTAGAAGTAAAAAGGTATGGATCCAAGCTTTCTATTCTTTGCCCTAATCCCGAACACGCTGACCGTCATTTCGGAAATTGTAAATTGACCAATGAAGGATATAAATGTTATGCTTGCGGCGATCACGGTGATGTGTTCACTCTAGTGCAAAATGCATTGGGTGTTTCAGCACACGAATCATATAGCATCGTGGCAGATATATGCGGTGGGCAAGAACATTTCCGTATACGAGATTGCGATAAAAACAAAGAAGAAAAGCGATTTACAAAACTACCGAGCAAAGAAACGCTTGCGTTTATCGGACTTGACGGAGGCGGCGAATTTACGACAAAAGGCGTGTATAAATGTAAAACAATCCTTGGAGCGTTTGAAGAATACGAGAAAGAGCAGGGAGAAATAGTAAAGTATGAAGCCGGCAAAACTCCGGAACAAGATTGTAAAATTGTGTTACAGCGTATTGATGCCAATCCTTTACAGACACTTGCCAACGATGAGCCGGAGATATTCTATAATTTGATTCGTAGTAAAGCAGAGGAGACAATGGAAAAATACGCAGAGATGATACGCTGTGTGCAATCTCAGGATACAAAAAGTGTACTTGGTTATTATTGCAACAAAGTATCAAGCGAAAGCGGTTCGGATGTATTTATTAAGGTTTGCAAGGAAAACATTGTAAAAGCAAGAGCTATTGTGGAACGATTTTCGCAAAAACAACCAAACAGAAATATTTTTGGGAAAATAAAAATCGGAGCAGCGCTGTAATAAGCGCTGTTCTTTTTTTATATTAAAATACGCTTCAACATACTATTTATAGCACTGTTTCACAAAGACGAAAGGAGAAAAACATGGGACAAATAAATTATGGAGTCATTCACGCACATACAGAAAATTCTATGAAGGATTCTGTTTTACGCCCTGAAAAGTTATGTCAAAAAGCAGCTGAACTTGGAGCGCCTGCCGTTGTCCTTACCGACCACGGTACTTTGACAGGGGTTTTTGAGTTTATGCATGCAGCAGAAAAGTATGGTATACAAGGAATTCCGGGAGTTGAGGTGTATGTACAAGAAGACGATTCAATAACAAAGAGACATCATTTACTTCTGATACCTAAAAATTATACCGGATATAAAGCAATCTCTAAAGCCGTAACGAAATCCAATGAACGATTGTTTGATGGATTTCCGTGCGTTAACTTTGAGATCCTCAAAGAATGCTTCGGAGGCGGAACTTCGGGACACGACAATGTATTTGCTACCAGCGCTTGTGTTGGCGGCGTACTTTCTCAAATATTATTGAGAAACAAAAACATAGAAAAAGAAGCGGAAAAAGTTAAAGTTAAACTTGCAAAGTATAATAATCCAGAAGATCCTGCGTATCTTGCCAATAAAGAAAAACACAAAGAAACAGAATTGCTAATTAAAGAGGAAATGGAACGCAGGGATAATGTCAAAAAAATTGCCGAGCAGAAGTTTAAGCGAAAAGAACAGGCACTGGAAGCATTAGATCCAAGCTCAAAAGAATACAGCGAAGCAAAAACTAAATTGGATGCAGAGAAGCAGGAATCAGAAGAAGCGAAAGTTTTACTTGAGCAAATCAAGCAAAAAATTGCTGAACTCAACAAACTTAAAAAGGTGTTAAACGAACAATGCAAGTCTGCTGAGAAAACGCATTCGCAATACATGGTTCAAAAGGCAAAATTGGATAAGTTTATGCTCAGTATGACTTCTGAGGCAGATGTATACGAAGAAGCAAAGAATACTGCTCAGGCGTATCAAGATGTTTTTGGAGTCGGTAATTTCTATATTGAACTTCAATATCATCATATTTCGGATGAAGCGCATGTGATGCCAAAACTCGCTCAAATTGCCGAGGAACTTAACTTTCCGATAGTAGCTTGCAACGATATTCATTATGCCGAAAA
The DNA here is from genome assembly GCA_934436505.1 of uncultured Eubacteriales bacterium. Taxonomy (GTDB): domain Bacteria; phylum Bacillota; class Clostridia; order Oscillospirales; family Acutalibacteraceae; genus Fimenecus. Next base: position 410,478 of record CAKSAP010000002.1, read on the forward strand.
CACGAAAGACGATGTGAGAGCAAGACAGATTGTTAGCTCTCTTAGGTTCAATCGCTGGCAGCCGTTACGTGAAGGAGATACCGAATATTATATTAAGACGGATGCAGAACTTTCAGAAACGCTAAATGAAATATTGCCGGAAGCTACGGTTGATAAAGCAATGAAAGGCATTGACAATATTATATCGGCGTGCTGTGTAGAATTCCCGAAAGAAGATCATTATCCGAAATTCAAAGACGAAAGCGGCGAATCCGCAAAAGAAAGACTTCGCCGTTTAGCACGAGAGGGAATAGCGGAAAAATATCCGGGCAGCGCATGGACAGAAGAACACGAAAAGCGTTTGGAATATGAATTGTCCGTTATTGAAGATCAAGGATATTCCGATTATCTTTGTATTGTTGAGGATTTCTTAAACTATGGACGAGAATTAGGCGTGAAAAACACCGAAAAAGTAGGACTTAGTATCGGTCCCGGCAGAGGCAGCGCAGTAGGTTCTTTAGTCTGCTATCTTGCAGGTATCACAGGCATCGATCCTATGAAGCACGATCTAATTTTTGAGCGATTCCTCAATCGTGAAAGAGTCAGTATGCCGGATATCGATTCTGACTTTGATATTAACATCAGAGATAAAATCGTGGATTACGTCAAGCAAAAATACGGGCAAGCAGCTGTTTGTAATATTATGACCAAAGGTACATTGGCAGCAAAAGCCGCTGTGCGAAATGTTGCTCGTGTTACCGGCGATGAGCGCTTTGGAGATCCAAAAGCATTGCAAGATATCGGTGACGCAATAGCAAAAGCAATTCCGAATACACCTGATATTAAAATTTCTGATGTAGAAGAAGAACTCAATGATAAGTTTAAAAAAGACAAAGAAGCACTTCAAATCATCAAAGACGCAAAATTGGTAGAGGGTGCATCGGTTCAATACGGTATGCACGCTGCAGGTGTAATCATCGCAGACAATGGTGATGTATCTGAGTACATTCCTCTAATGAAAAATGAAAAAGAAGATATATGGATGTGCCAATGCGATATGGTGGAAGCCGAAGCAGATGCAGGACTTTTGAAGATGGACTTTTTGGGTTTGCGAAATCTAAACATCATTTCTGAAGCACTTCGTGCAATCAAACGAAATTATGGTATATCTCTTGATATGGTCGAGATTGGACGAAGCTTAACAGATGGCAAAACAACGCCGTATGATAAAAAAGGAAATGTATTTAAGGATATTTTTGCAAAAGGAAAGACAAACAGTGTATTTCAGTTTGAATCCGGCGGTATGAAATCTATGCTAAAAAGATTTAGACCTGACAACATTGACGATATCATATTGCTTGTAGCGGCATATAGACCGGGACCAATGCAGTATCTTGATGATATTATTGCGGTTAAGCATAAAATTAAAAAGCCGGAATATATTATTCCTCAAATGGAAGATGTACTTGGCGCCACTTACGGTTATCCGATATATCAGGAGCAAATCATGCAGATTTTCAATAAGTTTGCAGGGTTTTCACTTGGCGAATCTGATATTATCAGGCGTTATATGTCTAAAAAGAAAACTGAGAAATTTGCTGCATATAAAGACAAATTTATAGAAGGATTGGTCGCGCACGGCGCAGCGAAGGACAAGGCAGAAGAATTTTGGGTACAATTGCTTGATTTCAGTAAGTACGCATTCAACAAATCTCACGCTTGCGCTTACGCTTATGTGGCATTTTATACAGCTTGGCTTAAACTAAACTATCCTACGGAATATATGACGGCAGTGCTCAATTATTCAGTCACGGAAAAACTGCCGATGTTAATCAGCGATTGCAGAGACTTTGGCGTTAAAGTGCTGCCGCCTGATATCAATGAGTCAGATATTGGATTTAAAGATTATAACGGCGATATTTTGTTTGGTTTAGGATGTATCAAAGGTGTTAAGAATGCAGTCACAAAGACGATTGATGCCCGAAAACAGTGTAAATTCAGGTCGTTTAAGGACTTTATTCAGCGAGCAGACGCTAACAAGACAGTAATCGAAGGACTGATTTTAAGCGGAGCAATGGATAACTGGTGCAAGAACAGAGCTGCTATGATGAAAGCGTATCCGGAGATGTCCGAACTGTACAAAAAAGAAGTTAAAGAAAAAAGCAAGTTGGATGAACTTGAGAAAAAATTAAAAGACTCGCTTTCACTTGCCGATGAAGATGCTTTAACAAGTAAATTGCTGCAGGACGGCGCGAAAGATAAGAAAATCAAAAAGGCAGACGTAACTCGTTTTGGAAAATTAAAAAATAATATCAGTGAGTATGAGAACGAATTCTCACGGATGATTATCCCGATAGACACACCGCAAAACAGAGATATGTTGCTTGTAAAAGAAAAAGAATTAATCGGTATGTATGTTTCAGGTCATCCGCTAGACGAATATCGTGATTTGAAAAAAGAGAGAACATGTACTGTTTGTGAGGCGGAGCCCGGACAGATTACACTGAGCGGTTTAATTCAAAGCGTTAGATATACCCATCGTAAAAAAGACGGTGCGGAAATGGCATTCTTCGTTTTAGAGGACGAGACGGGCAGTATTGACGTAAACTGTTTTGCAAGAGCATACGGTGAATACAGAGCCAATGTGTATCCGGGAAATGTCGTATCTGTAAAAGGACGATGTATCGAAGAAGAATCAATATTTGAAGATGCAGAACCTATTTTGAAACTGAACGTTGAAACGATGAAAACGTTACAGAAAAGTAGACATAGAGTTTTAATATCGGTAAAAAATATTATTGATTGGACTGAAAACGTGTATAATCAAATCCTCTTATACAGCGGTAATGAATACGATGTATTTGTCCATGACAGAGCTACAGGGGAGATTCGTAGGGCTGTTAATATGACGGTATCTGCAAACGTTTTTAATGCAGAAATACCGGATACTGCAGTAACGCATTTTCCAGAAGCGGTTTAATAAAAGAAGAAGTCTTACAGAGATGTAAGGCTTCTTTTTTGTTTTGGACATAAAATTAATCATACTATTTACGAGGTGATGAATTTTGAAAAAGAAATATTTTATTATGATTGCAGTTGCTTTGATTTCAACGATATTGTTGAGCAGCTGCGGCAATTCGGGAAGCTCCGATAACAAAGCTACCTACAGCGCTCAGTTGCCATATTCCGCACAGGAGTATTCTTTATATCTTAATAAAGAAATTGAGCCTATTACCAATCAGCTGGTAACACAGATGATGATGGCGAGGAATGTAGCAGACGGAGAATGTAACGCGGAAGATGCCATAGCAAGCGCTAAAGCAAGCCTTGCAACGGTAGAGGAGTGTTATGCATCCGTTGACGTTATGCAGCCTGCAAAGGATTATACGGAGTTGAGATTGAACGCGTTACAGACAATAGATCGTGTTAGCGCTACTCTCAAAACATATATTGCCGAAATGGAAAAGGAGACTCCTGATATGGAAGCAATCAGAAGTTTGGCAAAAAATATGCAGACAGAATACGCGGATTTAACCGCTTTGTTTAATTCAAATTGGAAATAAAGGAGTAGATTTGTGTGGCAAAAGAAAATATTGTGCTCTTGCACGGTAAAATACATAACATGCCTAAAGTGTACGCCAATAACGACGGAACACTTGTAAAGGCAATGTTCGCTTTGCAGGTTCTTCGAAGACCTGTGCGAGGCGGTAAATTCTTATCGAATAAACTGTATTTTGATATGCCTGTTGTTTTGATTCGAGATCCCGAACAAATTAAACAAGTGTGTGATTTCATGCAAAATGATATGGTAGATATTCGAGGCGTGCTTTCTACAAAGGAGTGCGTAAAAACCACGATTTGTCCGCAATGCGGGCAGAAAAACAGCATAAAAGGAACAACGACTTATGTTACGCCAATTTATATCTGTAAACGAGAACCGGCAGTCTCAGATGAAGAAGCTTTGAGGCTATTAAAAGAGCGTTGCGAAGTGTCTAATATGGCAATGGTTATCGGAACACTTTGCAGAGATCCGGAGATATATACAGATGAGAAAAACAAATCGTTTGCACAATACCAGCTTGCTGTGAATCGCCGATATCGTATCAAAGAGGATTCTGCAGAAACAAAGACAGACTATCCGTGGGTTAAAACCGTTGGAGAGCAAGCACTAAAAGACGCATATGCACTGAAAACCGGTTCGCAAGTATATATAAATGGCGCACTGCAAACGAGAGAAATTACGCGTGGAACAAAATGTGAATATTGTGAAGCCTCCTACGAATGGAACGACAATGCTACGGAAATAATCCCATATTCTACTGAATATTTATCAAACTGTATCGTTCCCGAAAAAGAGGAGGGAGAAACAAATGCCGAAAGTTGATTTGAGAGAAAAATTAGATAAAGGCAAAATCGAAAAGCCAAAGAACGAAAAAAGCAAAAAGATTACACTTTATAAAAAATCTCCTCTTAATAAGTTAGAGTCTAAAGGCGCTAAAAGCGAGCCTCTGAAGAAAGAAAAAATAGATTACAATGAAATGGATAAAAAACTGCTGGAGGAAGAAGTGATTCGCCAAAATGCAGTTGCGGAAGATGAGAAAAAACAAGAGACGAGAAAAAAAGTGGTAACGGCTTTGTTGATTGTAGGCTGTATATATTTGTGTTTTTTGATTTTTGGCGTAATCAACACACAGTATGTGTATGATGACACCGGTAAAGTTGTAGCACATAAAATGACAATTGAACAGATTGAGGAAATGGATCATTTTACGACTTTCGCATCGCAATACAGACAGGCACGGTCTTTGTATGAGCAGGTGCTTGTTTTGGATTATAGAATGGGTGCGGGCGAAGAAGATCCGTTGGTTATTGCTCCGGATTATGAAAAACTATTGGAATCAGTCAACGAATTGTCTATTCAGGTAAGCGCAGTTAATCTGCCGGCAGAATATACGCAAACATTAAATATGTTGACTTTGTGGATTCAAAATGACATTGCCATTTACTGTCAGTCTATGTCAAAAGCAATATCGCAAAATGATGCGGATAGCGCAGCTACGGCACTTCAGTACAGAACAATGATGTATAATGATTTTTCTACCATTACTCAGAACACAATTATTATCGGTAAACAAATCACATTGGCTGATATTACTGATATTATACAGTGGTCGCCGGAATCCTATATACAGAACGAAATAGGAGGAATCGTGAACTATGAATAACACAAACGATTTACTACTTGCAAAATACAATCTGCTCGTCTCAAAATATAAAGAGCTGAGGGAACAGTATACGGCCAAGCAGGAACGGTGGAGTGAACGCGAGGTTTATTTCAAACATATTGATAAGGTTGCACGAGAACTCTGTGAAGAGATCTTAGCAAAGGATAAAGATGAAATGGTTCTCGGCTCGGATTATTCGTGGAGCAGTGTCAAAACAGACGAGCTAATTCACAAAGCCAAAAAATCATTTCAAAACTATAACAAAAACCGGACTGAGCTGATGCGCAATATTATGGACTTAGCAGAAAACAGGCAATTCCAAATCGTAAGCTTACAAGATCAGATTGAACAGTTTATGACGGGGAATAATATAGCGGCAATTTCAAGCGCACAAGAGATTGTTGAAAGGGCAGAGAAAAAGGCTGAAGAAAAAGCCGCTATGGATAAAGCGCCTCATATTGCGAAATCGGCAGCAGAAGCGGGAAAGGTACAGTTAATTATTGAAGATATGGATGAGGTTGAAGTTGAAGGAGAAATGAAGCCGCTACAGGACCTTATGGAGCAAAACGAGCAAGCTCGCATTACGGCATATTCTATTCCTGTTAATGACTCAACTAAAAAGAAAAAGAAAATGAAGAAAGAAAGAGACAATGCGGTATTGGCTCACATGGTAGATTTACGCGAATTTGAAGATCAAATGACAGATGGCATGTGGGAAATCTTATATGTTATAGGTTCTTATGGACTATCGAAATATCCGGACATTGAAGCAAAAGTCCTCAAAGAAACCGACCTGCGAAAAACCAAGATTCGAACTTCTATGCAGAACATTTACAAGATGGGTGTAGTCTCGCAGGAAGTATTAAACTTGCCATTGTCCCCTAAATGTTTTGTTTACAAGCTTTCTGATATTGGTTTGCGGTTATATAAGCTGAAATACGAAGGAGATCCGGTTGAAGCAGAATTGGATCGTATTATTAAAGAACATGATAACCCTAATCACGGTTATGGCATCATGGATGTCGTAAAAATATTGGAAGACAGCGGTTTTTACAAAGAAGTGTCGGGGTACAACCGCAATCACGCAATCAACGTCAAGGACGGAAAACGATATATCCCGGATATTATTTGTGTTACCGACAGATATAAAGAATATATCGAGTATGAACGCGGTATGCATACGCAGGCTGACTTCAATGAAAAGTGTAATAAAATGACACAGGTTACGAGGTATTTAAACTTTGTTGTACCGAACAAAGATATTCTTATCAAGAGGTTGATTCCTCAGATTAATACTTGGATTGAAAGTCGTGATGCCAGAAGTCTTAAAAATATTAAAATACGGCTGACAACTGCCCTGACATTAAAAGACGCAGATATGCGAAACGATAAATGTTGGCAAGTTATATGGGACTTGCGTAAAGGCGCAGCCCCTGTTAAGACGATAGAATGATACTCATACTATATTTGAAATATAAAGACAGGAGGAACGCATATGAAAGAATTGTTAGATGCATTTAGTGCATTTCATGTTAACGGAGCCAATTATTTTTTATATGCTCTAAAAAATAACTGGTGGCTTCTTTTGCTCGCAGTGGGCGCGATAGGTTCTATCATTATGTCGCTGCGTGAGGAAATAGAAGTTACGGTTACAGAAGAGCAGCAGATTTTGTAAGGAAGGAGTAAAGAAATGGATAAGACAAAAAACACGCCAACATACAAACAAAAAACAAACAAGTCTGATATGATGAGATATTTTAAGGCGGTTATGCTGCCTTTGGGCGTTTTCCTTTTTGGATTGTTTACCATCTCCAGATTTGCAAACTTCGGCACATATCTCATAGCACCTCTCACAGGAGTTACGTGGGTATGGGGAGTCTTGTGTGCAGCACTATTACCTTCGCACAAAAAATCTATATTAACGGAAACTCACGCGACAATAGCTATCTATCTTTTGTCTTTAACCGGACTTCGTGAACTAATTTCGCTTATATCGGGAGTGTCTTCGGAAATGCTAATGGCGGCGTTTCAACAGGCAATTCCACTTACAGGAGGAAGTGCTATTTCGGGATGGCTTCAAACGCTACTGTGGATTACCGCTGTACTTACTCCTTTTGGTTTTATTGTGATGCAGGGTAAGAAGTTATATAGCTTGAAACGTAAAAACAACACGAAACAAGTGCTTGCACAGCTTCGTAATATTCGAAACGATAATCATATACACACAAATTAAAACACACCCTATATTTTGCACACGCAGGATATAGGGCATTTTATTTTTTTGGGGAGGGATATAATTCTAAATAACTTAGTAAAAACAAAAACAATCATACTATATTTGAAAGCTCTGTTAATAAGGCAGAGCCTTATTTTTTAATAAAGGAGGAACTATTTGTATGGGTTTATCATGTTATGACATCAAAAAAATATTGAACCCGAAATTCAATAATTATCCGTCTGATGATTTTCGCATTATCGATTCATGGACGCTGTACCACGAAAATCCCGGCGTAAAGATTAATGACAGAAAACTGAATTATCTTTGCTACGAATTAGAGAGCATCGATCCTGAAACCGGAGAAAAGACGCATTATTATAAAGCAATTAAGCTTGCAAGAGTGGACCGCATTCCTAAATCAGCGAAACAGTCCACGGCGTTAATGGATATGCAGGCGCAGGTGTTATCGTCGGCATGGCAGCAGGGATTTAACCTGATTACGATTATTGCAAATATCATAAAGCCCGCTGTTGGACTTTTGTATTTGTACGGCGTACAAGGAGTATCTACATCGTTAGAAGACGCAAAGAAAGAGGCAGACAGAGCATATACTGGGTTTATGTATTCGATGCAGGCAACATATAAAGTGTTGGAACTGCGCTGTATTTGTGCAGAAGAAGCCGAATGGTTGCGTGAAAAAATGTATTCTATGGAATATATGACGGTAGTGCGCGGCATTCCAAAGGCTCAGGAAGGCGGAGTTGATGCAGGCGACAAAGGAATCGGAGGCAAAAACCTTAATCCGCAGTCACAGGGAACATTAGAAGAAATGATTATCGGTATGGCGGATTATGAGTATGTCTTGGAAGTAATTTCAACGCCTGTATATCGTAATACACTTGAAGAATGGTCACTTAGAACACAGCGAGATATGACAGACTGGTACGGACAGTTACAGGGAAACAAGTCCTTTTCCATGGGCATTTCGTTACCGATGATGTTTGCCGCAAACCAAAGTTCATCACAAGGATGGAACAAAGCATATACGGACGCTGAATCGGTAAGTCATTCTCAAGGTGAGTCTTTCAGCACGAGTTATGGAGAAAATGTCGGACAAGCTTTATCGCAATCCTACGGGCAGAGTATTGGGCAGTCAAGGGGCATGTCGGTAACAGACAGCGTATCTCAGTCCCACAGCATCTCTCAAGGACAGAGCTTCGGGCAGAACTGGGGAAGTAGTTTTGGGCAGAGCATCGGCAGTTCTTTTAATCAGTCGGTAGGACAAGGACAAAGCATCAGCCATAATGAAGGAACGAGTACAGGAGAGTCTTTTGGCACAAGCCAAGGACAGAGTTACGGATTCAGTCAGGGACAGAATGTTTCACAATCCCATAATGTGGGAACAAATCAAAGCTTCGGTCAGACACTCACGGAAACAGTAGGACGCACCAACTCGTCTACGATTGGACAAACTGCAACGCAGTCAACAGGACAATCCTTTAACAATTCCTATAGTTCCGGCACTTCTCAATCAGTATCGAGCTCCGGCAGTCACGGCACTAACAGCAGCACATCATTTAACAGCTCGCAGACAACCGGTTCTTCTCATACATCGGGATCATCGGATACGGCAGGAGGCAGTGTGGGTGCTTTTGGACTTGGTGCTAATTATTCGCACGGTTGGAACCGTTCGGATTCTACCAGTCAATCCAGCAGCACGGGTATGGGAAGCAGTTATGGAACTTCAGATACAATCGGCTGGGGAACATCAACCGGAACAAGTAATTCTGTTTCTTCCGGAAGTTCCGTAAGCAATTCATCTTCACTTGCAAACAGCTCCTCTTTGTCCGAATCTTTATCTCATAGCCAAGGAGTATCCAATTCGCAAACATTTGGAACGAGCGAGAGTTACGGAACATCATACGGACAGAGCATGAGTGAAAATTGGGGTGTTAACCAATCGACATCACATAGCCAAAATATTTCACAAAATGTCAGCAACGGTTGGGGACAAAATATTTCTATGTCAACGGGAATCGGACAGAATGTCGGACAGAGCTCTTCACAAAACGAAGGAATGAGCGCTTCGCTTTCCAATTCAGAATCTTATGGAGTTTCGCAAGGACGCTCGGTAGGAAATTCTTATTCCGAGTCTGTTACGCAGAGTATATCGCAAGGCACAACACAAAGCTACGGAAAGTCTCAAAGTATCGGACAGGGACAGAGCTATACAGATGGAACTTCAAGTTCTACCAGCCAATCAACAGGCTCTTCCGGTGCTTATGTACAAGGGGCTTCATCTTCTATGGGTATGGGCCCCAGCATCGGATATAACAAAAGCTATATTTGGATGGATCAAGAAGTAAAGGACATTCTTGAACTGTTAGAATTCCAGAACGAACGCTTGAAATTGGCATTGAGAGACGGAGGTGCTTTCTATACCTATGTGTATATCGCTTGTAGCAGCCAAGATGCACTTTCTGCAGCTATGACAATTGCGAAATCAACGTGGCGAAACGAGTATGCGCTTACAGCTCCTCTTCAGGTTTTGAATTTGACAGACGAAGAGCAAAAGCATCTTCTCTACCATTTTTCTGCATTTTCTTCCGATGTCACGAAGGAAGACATATCGGGCTTACGAGATTACAAGTATGCAACGGTGCTTCTTCCAGGAGAATATGTTGCATATACGCATTTACCGAGAATTTCCGAAGGCGGTATCTTTGCAGAAGCAAATGATATACCGAAATTCTCCGTTCCCGGACAACTCAAAGGCGAAGTGTATATGGGAACCATCCTTTCCGCTGAACGCTACACCATGCTAAACGGATATCGTACACCGCACGATTATCGTATTGATGAAGCTCAAATGATGCACGGATTCTTTACCGGAGCATCCCGTTCAGGTAAAACGGTTGCGGCAATGCGATTTATTGCTGAGCTTGCGCAGGTGAAACGAAAATCAACAGGAAAACGGTTCCGTATCGTTTGCATGGATCCTAAGCAGGACTGGAGAACATTGGCTCGTTTTGTTGAGCCTGAACGATTCCGTTTCTTTAGCTTGGGAAACACACGATTCAGACCGGTTAAAATCAATCCGCTGAAAATCCCTCATGGCGTTGTTCCGCAGGTGTGGATAGACGGTGTTATTGATATTTATTGCCGTGCCTACGGACTGTTAGAGCGTGGTAAACAGATGCTTGGTGAAACAATATACTCGTTGTATGAAGAGGCGGGCGTTTTCGAAGCTTGTAATTATCCCGGTTGGGAAGATAAAGTTTCCGAGTTATCACGAGAAGTAACCTTTACCCGTGTATATCAGAAAATGTCAGAAATTAAAGCGGGATACGAAGATCCTACAAACCCAAGAGGAAGGATTGGTAATGATACACGAGACGCATACGCAAGACTGTTAGACCGTTTGCAAGCATTCAACCGAGAGTTTTCTATTGAATACAAATTGTTTGGAACTTCAGAGGGAATCAGTATTGACGAATTGATAGGAAACGACGATGTAACGGTTCTCGAATCAAAAGGATTGGAAAACACATTCCGCAACTTTATTTTTGGCGTTATTACGTCCGGCTTCTACAAATATGCTTTAGCACACGAAAAAGGATACTTGGCAGACGATCAGTATGAAACCGTGTTGGTAATTGAGGAAGCAAACGAAGTGTTGATTGGTAACGATGCAGCAGGTTCCGCCGCAAGTGGGCGTGGCTCATCCGGTGCAAGTTTAAGCGGACAGTCAGAGTTCGAACAAATTTTGGATCAGTCAGCAGGATACGGATTGTTTATCATTGCAATTACACAAAAGGTTGCTGATATGCCAAAATCGATTATTTCAAACTCAGGACTGATTTTCGCAGGGCGCTTGGTGTCTACCGATGATATAACCGTTGTTACTCGTTGTATCGGACGCGAGGAGAGATACGAAGACCGTGATATTGTTAAGTGGTTCCCGCGCAGTCCTACAGGATGGTTTGTATGTAAATCCGGAAGAACATATAGTTTCAAGGATGCAGAACCTGTACTTGTGCAGATATCAAGGCTGAATATTGCTCCGCCGAGCAATGCAGAAATCGACGAGATACTTCTGAAGAAAGAGGCTTCGGAAAAATTAAACACGGTGATTGTATAAAGAAGCGAGCAGTGACGGAAAATAAAGGTCGAAAAAGTTGTCAACGCAATGTTGATACAGGTGAAATATTTTACCATGTGTGCTTTCTGTTTATCTGTTGCGGTCGGCTCTTAGTACAGAATTAAACAAATTAATACTTTTACAGACATCGGTGCGTGAACTGTACATTTACGCGATTTCGGTGTCTGTTTTTTTTGTGTGAATATATGCGAGCGTCAGTTGTTATGTGAAATTTTTTATAATCAAAATCAATCATACTATCTTTAGGAAATGAATTCCGACACTTCATATGATAAAGGAGATTATACAGTTATGACAAAAAACAAAAAAATCCTGATTGTATCGGGAGCCGGTCTTGTAAGCATTATTTTGGTGATAGTGTGTATCTTTGCATTTTTATCTCCGCAGAGAACGACAATATACACCTTTAAGAATGCATATTCAGCAGGCACTCAGATTACATCGGATATGTTTACACCCATTCAAGTCGATTCGACGATTGTGGTCGCTGGAGCAAAAGCTGATATGAATAAGCGATTTGTAACGAACAAGGAGTTTGAAGAGATTATAAAAAGAGGGGATTCGCTGAAGATGGACGTCGGAGAAGGAACGCCGCTTATGCTCTCTTTTTTATCGGTAACAGGCGGAAATGCAATTGAGATGTCTATGAAATCATCGGCAATCGCTGTAACGGTAAATGTAGATAATATTTCGGGCGTTACAGATGAACTCGGGGCAGAATCAAGAGTAAACGTCTATGTATCCTATCGTGCAAGCGGAACAACTCTTTTGCTTGAAAACATGCGTGTATTGGAAGTGTATAAAAACAACGATGGTTCACTGAACAGCGCAACTTTAGAAGTCAATAACGATCAGGCGTTAAAACTCATTGAGGCACAAAATAATGGTTCGCTTCATCTTGGTTTGGTCAATGGAAGCGGATATCAGTATATTAACCCTAATGCACAATAAACAAAACAAAGAAATATCGAAAGGAGACTATTGAAATGATGAAATTCATAGTCGTGGATTCACGAAAGACATTTTTGGATGATATTAACACCCGGTTGCTGTTAGATGATGAGCGCAATATTGATGTTGTATCAACATTAACTTCTGCCGGAAATCTTCATAATGCTATCAGCGCATACAAACCGGATGTTGTGGCTGTCTGCGAAAATATTGTTGAAACGCAATCTGATTGGGATTATGCGGATGCAGAAATCGTAGGATATGCCGTAACAGACGAGGGAGAAGACGTTTTTAGAAGATACAATTTACCGTGCTACGGCAAGGTAAGGAATACCACGCATCTTCTTAATCTAATGGAAGGTCCGATACCGAGCAATAAAAGCAATAAAAAGCAGGAGAAAAACGAAACGGTTAATTCGGAACTAGATACCGAAGCGGCAAAAGTTGACAGTCACGATATTTCAGCAAGAGAGATAATGCAGGAAGTCAAGCAGGATAAGGCATATAAAGATACGGTGATTGCAGAACTCGATGAGGAAATAACCGAGGAATTAAATACTCCGACAAATACCGAAACAATTCCAATAAGAGAGCCGGCGACAAAAATGAGCCAGATCGAAATGCTTCGTCAACAGAAAAAGGCTGCGCATTTTGGACACACGGAAGAGGAGGCAAATGAGCATTTAAACAACGATATATATAAGCGAAAACTGCCTGCGAAAGTAGTTACGGTATACAGTTCAAAAGGCGGGGTGGGAAAGACCACTCTTTCTACGGAAATTGCTTCATATCTTGCGCTTACCGAGCACGGAAGGGGACGTTATCGCGTTTGTATTGCTGATTACAACATCGATTTTGGAGACGTCAGAGCTACTTTAGGACTGAACAACGATGACGCCGATATGACACTCTGGGCAATGGATATAAGAGACAGAATACAGAACGGTGAAAAGCCGGAAGATATTCAGTATTCTAAAAAGGAGATTGAAAGCTATCTTCAAATTGCAGATAAAATCGGCTTGTATGCGCTTTGTGCCCCCAACACTCACGAGGAATCAATGGATATCGGACAAAATGAGTTGGAAGTTATGCTTAGGAATTTAATTCATAACGGCGGCTTTGATTATGTGGTATGTGATACCGGAAACAATACGCGAGATTCGTCTTTTTGCGCATTGGAAATGGCAGATCATGTGTTTTTGGTGGTAACACAGGATGTTAACGCAGCTTCCTGTAACAAATCAGTTCTTGAAACATTTGGCGCCATTGGATTCGATATGTCAAAGATTAGCCTTATTATTAATAAAATTATGCCTGTGAAATATACAGGGGTTCAGCCGAAAGACATTGAAGATTATTTCGAAAAATACCCTTGTGTGGCAAGGGTTAAGAATGATATGGATCTCATTAAAACCAATAATCTTTCAGAGCCAATTGTTTTGCAGCCAAACCACGACGTAACGAAGGAACTTCGAAAGATTATTGCGTTCCTTACCGGCGATAAAGAAGCTTCGGTTGTACAGCAGAAAAATGGATTTTTATCGAGACTTTTTAAGAGATAAGGAGATGAGCGGAAATGCCGATTTTGAAGGACAAAATCAAAAACGATAAATTAGAGAGACAGGATATTGACCGCAAAGTTGCAAATGCAGCAATGAACCCAACAGAGTCCGAGGCACAGGAAGTACGAAAAATCATTGCGGCTATATCTGATGATTTTAAAACAGAATTGTCTGAGTCCGGATTTACGCGAGCGATAACAGAGAGAATCAAAAAAAGCATAGCATTACGTTGCGGGGAATTAGATGTTGATTATGAAACGAAAAAGCGTATTGAAATTCTATCAATCGCAAATATCACAGGCTTAGGACCGATTCAGCCATATATGGACGACGAAAGCGTCACGGAAGTAATTGTACAGAGATATGACAATATCTGCATTGAAAGAAAGGGATTGATTGAAAAAGCAGATGCCTCTTTTATGAACGAAGAGCATCTCAGAACGACTATCAACCGTATTGTACAACCTATCGGCAGGCAGATAAATTTGCAATCACCTATGGTGGATGCAAGATTGGAAGACGGCTCGCGTGTAAATGCCACAATTCCGCCCGCTACTCCGGATGGTGCAACACTTACTATTCGAAAGTTTTCCAAGAAGGCGCTGACAGGGGAAGATTATCTGAAATTTGGTTCGTTAGATGAACGAATGTTGGTGTTTTTGGCACGGTGTGTACAGTGTAAGACCTCTATTATTGTATCCGGCGGAACAACCGCAGGAAAAACAACGCTTCTTAATATGCTTTCCGGTTATATTCCGAAAGACGAACTCATTGTAACGATTGAGGACGACTGTGAATTGCAGTTAAATCAACCGAATGTACGCAGAATGGAAGCGTGCGCTACATTGGATAATGGCAGTGCAAAAATAACGGTACAGTCGCTTGTGAAAAACGCACTGCGTATGCGCCCCGACCGTATTATCGTCGGTGAGATTCGAGATAAAACCATTGTGGATATGATGTCTGCTATGTCTACCGGTCACGAAGGTTCAATGTGTACGGTACATGCTTCAAGTCCCAGCAGTCTGGTTAATGTGCGTATGCCGATATTATATAAAATGGCAGGTGATGATTTCAGCGAATCGGCTCAGGCGATGCAAATAAGTGAGGCGATCAAACTTATTGTTCAGTTAAACCGTACTAAAGAAGGCAAAAGGGTAATTACTCATATTACTCACGTCAAAGGATTAGACGATAACGGCAGAGTTGAATTACATGATATATACTGCTACGACGAGAAAAAGAAGAGATTTTACGCAACGGGATATATTCCAAAAGACATCCTGCAGCAGCTCGATAAAAACAACATTCGTTTTAAGTCGGAAATGTTTCAAGAGGTAGGTGATATACATGAATGATTTGCTTCCTATTTATGTGTTTTCGGCAATTACGGTAGTTTGTATTATTATCGTTGTGATTTTGAAAATACAGGAAAAGCATTCTCTATTAAGTGTAGAAGACAACGATTTTATTGAAGACTTTATAGAAAAAAAGAAACGCAAACTCAATTCCAATTTAGGAACGATGTCGTTTAAAACATATACTACAATGCTTATCGGGCTTCCGCTCGCTGTGATGCTTGGTGGTTGGCTTTTACTTGACAATAAGGCTGTTGCAATGCTGCTCGCAATAGGGAGTGTGTTTGTTCCGGACTTTATCATTAAATCCTCGGAAAGAAAGCAAAAAGACTTATTTGAAGAGCGATATGCACGAGGATTGAAAGCTCTTTCATCCTGCCTCAGAGCCAATATGAGCATACAACAGGCAGTGAGCGAGGTTAGCGAGAATATCTATGTACATGAGAGTATCAGAGACGGATTTCAACAGATTAATGCTGATATACGAGTAGGACTCACGGTACAGGAAGCATTCCAACGCTTTGCCGATCACTCAAAAAGCCAGGATGCGCAGGATGTAGCAAAAGCTATCGCAATGCAAAATGACGTTGGCGGAAGCGAAGCAAGGGTTATTGAGAATGTTGCAAACAATATTCAAAATCGAATTATGATGCGAAAAGAAATCAAATCGCTTTTTGCGGAAACAAATGTGATGGTAACTTTTATGGACTTTATTCCGTTTGTTGTTGTGTTGATTTTGTATATCGGTGCTCCGCAGCTGATTAACCCGTATTTCGAATCAGTTTCAATGGTGCTGGTGTTAATAGGACTGCTTTCATTTACATTGTTGGGTTCTGTGTTTATTCGCCGAAAATTGAACAATGCGAAGAGAGGAGGAAAATAGCTTATGACATTGGCATTATTTGCAATGATAATTGGTTGGGTATTGGCTTTAGCAATGATCTCGCTTATCGCTATTGGGAAAAATTACGCAAAGCAGGAAGCGGATAAGAAACTTAAAAAGGAAATCGGATATAAAGAAGAACCCTTGTATAAAGATTTAGACGTCAAAATTTACGACGCTTTTATTCATAAGAAGCCGGAGATTGTGGCAAGAAAAATTGGAATTAACGCAGAAGAGTATTACAAAAACTGTGAACTAATTCGCAAACCAGCCAATCTTAAAGGCTTAATTGCTAAAATCGGATTGTCGGCAATGACAGTTCTATGGTTTACCGTTGTAGGATTGATTACAAAAAATTGGTATGTCAGCATAGCTGGTATTTTGATTGGTTTGTTTTTGATAGTTTACTTGGTTAAAAGACCTGAAGAGCAAGCAGCTGATGTACGAGCTCAAATCGTTGCCGAAATGCCTCGCTTCTTGGATATGTTGCAGACGGCATTATATATCAATATGCCGGTTGAGGAAGCGATTAGTATTACGGCAAAGCACCTGAAAGGGACGTTGTTAGCCGACGAGTTTGCAAAAACGGTTGCTGAAATACAGCTTGGCGCTTTTGGGTGGCAAACAGCTCTTGAAAATATGTCGCATAAATACGAAGTAGATATATTTTCTGATTTTGTACTCGACATTGTAACGGCATACGATAAAGGCATTCCCATATACGATGTTGTAGCAAGGAAAAACAAGGAAATCAAGCAGACTAATTTGCTGACGCTAAAAGAGAATGCAAGTAAGCTAAACAGCACAATTGTAATTCCTATTGCAATATTCAAATTGTTACCGCTCATTGTCATTCTCTGTATTCCCATTATCTATCAGTTAAGAGACACAGGCGTGTTTTAATATAACATTCAGGAGGTTAAAGAAATGAAAAATTTGATACATGCACTTAAAAAATTTTGGAAGGATGAAGACGGTTCATCTTTCTTGGAAACAGCAATTATTATCGTCATTGTCGCTATTCTTGCAGTAGCGGTATTTGCGTTGTTTGACAAGGTAAATGACAAGTTAAGTCAAGCGGGAGATCAGATTGACGCTATAACCCTTCCGCAGTCCAATCCGTAAGGAAGGCGCATTACAGCGCCTTTCTTTTGTGGAGGTTTATGTTATGGAAAAAACGGTTTTAATCATATCGGTGTTATGTGGTGCAACGCTTTTGATTGCCGCTTCTATCTCCGATATTAAAACAAAGAAAATACCGAATATGTATACAGTACCAGCTTATCTGATAGGACTTGTGCTCGCTTACACGATTTCATTAAGAGAAATGGGTTTGCGGTTTGTTGGTTCGGCAATCTTTTTTGTGATATTTGCCGTAATCATTCAAGCAATGGGAGCAGGAGATGTAAAACTCTGTATGGCTCTGATTACTATATGCGGAATTAAACCTGCTATGATAACGTTGCTAATTGCCGCTGTTTTAATGATTTTGTGTGGAGTCATTAAGAATAGGAAAAATGCAATAAGCAAAATAAAAAACGGTGCCGTTGCACTGCAGACACACTCAACAAAACAGATTAAAGAGACATCTGAGAGGATACCTTTTGCACCGTATCTATTGGCAGGGTATCTAATCACAAGCGCAGGGAGGGCAGTTTTATGGTTAAGCGTTTAAGAAAAATAAAATGGGACGAAGGCGTCAGCGAAATGCTGAGTTTCGTTATTGTCGTTCCGTTTGTTGTACTGCTTATTTGTTCTATATTGTCGGCAGAACAGATTTCGGCCGAAAAGCAAAAACTTACCTATGCCGCATACGTGGTTGGCAGAGCGGCGGTTGTTTGTGAAAACGAGGAATATGCGGAAGCACGAACCGATGCGATGATGCAAGAACTGTATGGCAATGATTTTGTTGACGGTGGATTTCAAAATTCATTAAAACCCGCACAAGGCTGTAGTGATACCTATTACTCGTTGGAATTAGTGGGCAATGGAACCGAATGGCAGAAGGGAAATATGGTGAAATGCACAGTGTATCGTTATGTTACACCGTTAATGCCGTTTACCTCCGGATATCGTGAATCTACAATTGTTATGATGATAGAAAACGGAGTAAACAGCGGAACTTCAATTGGCGATTACACCGGATGATAACGGAGGAAAATATGAAAAGAATCAACTGGAGAGAAGGAATGGGAAGCACCATTTTAGGAACAGTGATGATCCTAATGGGCTTTATATTTACGCTCTTTGTTTTTCAGCATCTCATTGTTTATGATACAGCAGTAAAAGCGCAGGTTGTTTCTGATGCGGTAGCTGATGGAGCAGCCGTTGCGTGCGCTCAGCCGATGGATGTAGATGAAAACAAAGCAAACTCTGTAATTAACGAACTTTTGGTTCGAAATCAGGCGGAGTCAGGTAGCACACGATATACGCTCCAGTCTTCGTATTTTACAAAGGATCTGACAAGACGAGGATTTAAAGATAATGTTCTAACAGTAGAGTTAAGCGCAGAAACTCCTCAAATTCAGATGCTTGATTCCATCGATACAGTTACTAAAAATGTAACGACAAAGGTAAAGATTATGTCGTTGGTTCCGGAGCATGTGGATTTGGGATTTGCAGGAAAGGAGCTATCAAGAGCGCTGAGCGAAGTCCCCATGGGCAGTCCGCAGTATAACGCACTTGTATCCTCAATGGATTACATCGGATGGCGTTACAGCCAACCTCAAAGGTGGGTGCGCGGAGCAAGAGACTGTTCTTCGTTTGTATTGTCCTGTTATAGAGATTACACACCGATATTCAATAATAATCCTTATGGATACACACAAACCATTTGGAATGATGCAAAAGCAGCAGGAGTATTATATGAAGTAAATGCTTCGGATTTGGATTCAGGAACCTTTAATTATAACAATCTGCAAGTAGGAGATATTCTCTTATGGCACGGAAGCTGGGCAGACGATTTAGGTCGAACTCCAAAAGGCTTGGGGCATACGGGTATTTATCTTGGTGTATCGGCAGAGGATGGACAACCAAAAATTATTCATGCCTCTTCTTCCGCCGGCTGCGTAACGGTCAGCAATTTGATAGGAATGCATAGCGGAACAGGGCGTTTGCTTGGATATGTAAGAATTCCAAATGCATAATATATAAGAAAGACGCTTCGGCGTCTTTCTTGCTTTTTATAAAGATACAGTGTTTTACATACTATTGTTAGAAACTGTATCAAGATGAAAGGAGTAATAAATGATGCAAAACTCAATTGTTATCGCAACACCAAAAACGACCTGTATAAAAATTCTCAAACACATAAGCGCATTACATCAATTGAATACCGTTTCTGATCATGAATATTTGCATTTGGTTTCACTTTCACAAGAAATGATGAAAACTAAAAACGCGTCAGCAATGATGGATTACGTCCTTTCCTTGTACGAAAACAACCAAAGTGCATATCAACTTGGAAAAATTATAGATGAAATATTAAACACACAGGAGGAAACACAAAATGACTAATCAATTACATGACACCTATAGCCTTAAAGGAACAAGCATGGAAAAATTCTTTGAGGAAATTGAACGAATGGATAATATCACGCACTACGAAACAATTCCGTCAGGTGTTATCAATCTACTTTCTGTGGATTCGGAAAACACAACATCTGAACGAGCGATGGTATATCAGTATTCAGCTAACGAGCCCCGAAAAGTCAGAAATGTAGATATCGAAAAGCTCAATAAGCAAGGCGCAGACAAAGACTTAATTAACGAGACGATTAACGACTCGAAATTACTGCTTCTTATAGGCAAAAGACTCTTCTTCACTTCTGAAAGTATGTTGAAAACGCTTTCTTCCAGAGTCAATATTGCAGGAGAACGTTTTTATACGCCAACACATGCACGAAACGCATATATCGCCGAGACAATGAGGGATAAGCCTTTCAATACTAAATTGATGTATCGTATAGACGATAACGGTGTAAAGAAGGTATTCGCTCTTTTTTCGCAGCGATATGCCGTTGTTCCCCAGGTTATTCTCAAATCTATTATTGAGAATTTCACAAACGATGAATCGGGCGACGAAAGCCTCGGTAAATGCAGTTGTATAAACTGGGAGGTTACTAACTTCAAATCCGGCATATATGTAGAATTCCCCGAAAAAGCAAAGGATATGGCGAAGCTTTACGGTTTGCCTGATGAAATCATTCCGGGGTTGTATCTCGCAACCTCTGATGTCGGTGAATGTTCAGTAACAGCACAGGAAACGTGGCGAATTAAAAATTCGCTTTCGCTCGGAAAGACATACAAGCGAGTGCATAAAGGCAGTATAGATTCTCTCTCTGTTTTATCGGAAATCAAAAGGAATATTTTCGAAACGTACACAGAGGTTCCTGAACGCCTTTGTGAACTGTTAACAAAGGAAGTATCTGATCCGAAAAAGGCGTTTAAGATGTTTTTTGAACAGCACAACATGAGTGAAAAAGTAGGAAAGGATATTTCGGAAAAATTGTTGTCTGAATTGAGTGCGGAAATAAATCCGTCTCTTTCATATACAGCGTATGACATCGCAACGACGATTATGGAATTGCCGGCAAGATGCAGCGGCTTGTGTGAGACAACCATGCAGAAGTTACAAAATATAGCTTCTCAGGCGCCTTTCGCAGATTATTCTTGCATAAGCGCCGCAGATAAAGTGTATTTAACTGCATAATATGCGGTTCGATAAAAATCAAAAATACAAGGAGTAAAAAAATGAAAGCAATTTATTCAGATGGTAAACTTTTTCTTTACGCAGGCGTAGTCGATAAGGATGTAAAATACTTTTCTAAAGAAGGTGCAAACTGTGCCTGTGTTACATTAAGAGACAGAAACGACGATATCATTGATATCTATTTCAAGGACAAAGATAACAAAAAGATGGCAGAGCGCATCAAAAAAGCAAACGTTGTAAAAGGCGCATATATAAGCGTGTTTGCCGTTGGCGAAAAAGATGCAAAAACAGCCACCGGTCTTGATTTTAAGTATTCGGGCATTTGGACGTTTAAGGGGAAAGAAGGAAAGAAAGATACAACTGTCATTCACGGCACGGTATGCAACTTGAAAGAACCCGGTGACGGGATTTTTGCAGTAAGCGTTCCGGTAAACACCTATTCGAACGGAAATTCGGAAACGGTTTGGTATCAAATCACCTTCTACAACTCGGATAACGGAGAATACCATAACGCCGATACAGCGAAAAACTCTTAAAAGATAAAACGAAATGCTGTATTCGCGGTGGAGAAATCAGGGACAAGGTTGTAGGAAACAAGACATATCACGATATTACCGGATTTGGTATTGATATGCCGCCTTATAGCGATTAAGACATTGAGTGATTAGCATCAAAAGACAGCTCGGAGAAATCCGGGCTGTTTTTGTATGTAAGGAAAACTCTCATACTATTTATAGACATAAACAAAAGACGACCGGAGTTCTTATTATGTCGTAATTAAATATTTTGTAAGGGGAAATTGACATGTCAAAAATCAAAAGTTTGTATTTAAAAACCGAAGTTGAAGTTGCATACAACGAAACAGAAGTAAACGGAGCACCTACCACGATTATCACTCACGATTCACTGGAGGACGTTATCCTAAATCAAGTCCCACAGGAATTGGGCGTTAAGTACGATAAGACGGTAGAGTATGTGGCGCCCGGACATTCCGTTGTCAAATGTACTATTTCCGATAAAAACGGAAGACGAGTACAGTGTCTTGGCGAGAGCGTGGAAGCTACATTGTATACGGAAATATCAAAAGGTATTCCCACGCTAATGGCAGAAATTCGTGCCTTTGACCGTGCGGCTATTCGTTATCTTGCGTTACCCGGAAAAGTATATTCTAACGAGGAAGGCGTGCAGCCGGATCACATTGCTTCTGATAGGGCAGATAACAAAAGCGGCAATACCGTAATTGATCCTTCTGATTATATGGAAGATATGGAAAGCGGTGTTGAGGATGAAATGGTTGACGAATCCGGAACGATTGTAAGCACTGTCGTTCCTACTGAGGAATCAACATCTGCTCCTTCCGAAAAAGCAAAAGCGGAAACTACGCCTGAAAAGAAGGATAGAACAAAAGATGCTGGCGCTATAATCGTTAATTTCGGTAAATTTAAAAATGCACCCAAAACGGTTGCTGAAATTTGCGAAGACGAAGGCGAAAAGCAGTGGGTAGAGTTTGTATTGAACAAAATCAATACAGATGACGCCGAGAAAAAGAAGCAGCTTACCGCTATGCGTTATTACTTAGAACACAAGGGGGCGTAAAGATATGACGCAAACTTGGAGAAGTAATACAACGAGGGACTTAACGCTTTCTACGGTATTTGAGTTTTCGGAGTTCATATTTTTAGATACTGAAACAACGGGACTCAATCCTAAAAACGACTACATTATTGAGCTTGCTGCAATTAAATACAGAATGGACGGCGTTTATCTTGTTGAAGCCGACAGACTGCATTTGTATTTGAAACCGCCTTTTATGGTTAACGAAAAAATCACCGAGCTTACAGGTATTACAAATGAATTTTTAAGCGACAAACCCACTTGGGAGGATGCATTCCCGCAAATATATGAATTCTTTGGAGAGACGCCTGTAATCGCAGCGTATAACACACCATTTGATAAGGGATTCATGGCGGCGTCTTACGAACGCAGCGGCGCTCGTTTTGAGCCTGTGTGCGAATTAGACGTTCTTGAAATGGCAAGAGATTGTGTTCGAAAGGAAGAAACAAAGAATTACAAGTTAGGTACAATCGCTACTTTATTCGGATTTGACGCACAGTTCCATTCTGCTATTGAGGATATCAGAGTTACGAAGCAGCTCTTTGATGTATTTTTAAAGCAGTATATGGATCAGGCGCCGGATACGGCCAAAACAAAGATTCAACCGAGAATATCCACGGTATCGTTTTGGGAAGGATATAAAGGATTTAACCGTATTTATGTCCAAACAGATTCCGGTAATTTCTACTACGATATCAGGACGAAAGTTTGGGGAACCAAAGATTCCGATTTTGATGAAATCGATATGGAATTTGTAGAAAAGGCAGCTTGGAATATGACGGGCGCTTCCAATCAAAAAGAGTTTGAAAAATTCAAAGGAAAAGTTACGGCGTAAACATAAAAACCCTCTTTGCGCCTGCAAAGGGGGCTTTTCCTTTTAAGAAAAGAAGGAGAAATAAGTGACATTAATGGACTTTTATATAATTACAATAGTGAGCATTGGGCTGATGCTTTGCACTTACACCGATATAAAGAAACAAAAGATTATATTAGCTGTACCGATTTGCATGGTGCTTTTAACCGCAGGATATTGGTTGATTACAAAACAGAACGAAGTATGGCTGTTTGCGGTTGTCGGCGCTGTGACAGCAGGTATAACATATTTTATTCCGGCGCTATTAGGTAAGGGCGGCGGAGGCGATGTGATAATGATGGCGGCAATCGGTTTTTGTATAGGCATTTACCAAATTGTTTATCTGATTATTTTTACATCCGTGTTTTATCTCTGTTTTCTTTTAATCCGTTTATCAAAAGAAATCGTAGAGAACAACGACGGTGCGGCAAAAGATATTTTGAAGAAGCGATACCCGTATATCCCTTTTGTGTTTGCAGGATGGATATTGCTTCTCGGATATATGTATCTAATAAAAGGAGTGTAAATTATGGCAGTATTAAAAGGTTCTTGGAAGTATGTAAAAGTTGTATGCGGTAATCACGGAGATTGCCACGATATAGATATGGAAATACAGCAAGGTCCGCATTCTTTGTTTTATGCTTGTCCGAAATACTATCCTGAAAATCGCAGTGGCGGAGAGCCGCCTTGTATGAATCGAATTAATCTGATTGAGTATGAAAAAATGCTCTCAGACATTGCTGAGGTAATGATTCAGGCGGAAATGAAGGGAGAAGTTGCAAACTTGACAAATTATAAATGGGAGAAAAAAGGAATCGAGTATCAAATACTCTCTCACAATGATGAAAAATTAGTGGTAAAAGCATTAAACAAAAAGGCTTTGATGCAATAAGAAAAACCGGCTGACCTGTAAAAAGGAAAGCCGGTTATTTTTATGTGTAAGGATTAAAAAACTCGAAACAAGGCAATTGCGTTATTGTATAACGCTTCCGTTTGATCATAGACAGATACAGGGCATTCAAAGGTGATACTGTATTCATAGGAACCGTTAGCGATCAAATACTGCATTAACATATATTGCTGATTATTTGACGTATATACCGCCGTTCCGCGGATGATATTTTTGTCTGCGCTGTAAGAACGGAGAGCGAAATTATTCCGTCCCTGAGAAGCAATAGAAACATAATCGAGCTGCGATACATTCTCGTATGTAATACTGCTTTGCGTAACCGTTAAAACCATAACAGCTCCGGTTTTGTTATCTTGAGCATAGTAGGCTCCGTTATTCGTTCCTGTTGTCCAGCCAATCGGGATACCGAATTCAAAATTTCCGTATTCACTATATTGTAACATAAATTCTTCGGGAATAGGATTTTTCGGCTCCCATTGAATCGAATCAATAGATTGTTCAATAGCAGTTTTAATTTTATTGTAATATTCGCTATCTGCAGAATAAATGATACGAACGATATTATTTCGGTCAAACTCTGTGATTTCAATGTAATTGGTAGATCTTCCATTGAGGGTTTTTGAATAAGTTAACGCAAAAGAAGAATTACTCATCCAATTAAAGGATTTAAAATCATAGCCTTTCGCTGTAATTTGAGAAGCGAGCAACTCTGCCGTTGCAGCCGTAATATCGGGATGATAATCGTCTTCCTGTATCTCGACAGAAGATGCAGACTCACGATGTATAAACAGTGCATTTCCGTTTTTATTTACCTGTTGCCATTCCTCCGGAATCGAGAGAGTAAGTCCGGTTTTTGGTGCGATATAAGTTTTAACAGACACAGCACATTCAGACGTGCTCTCTGTTCCGGCTGTTTCGGTTTCAACATAGCCGGGCAAAGGCTTGTTTTGTCCAAAGATAGTAATGAGTGTAACAATCATAACGATGATAACGATAACACCCGCCCAAGGTTTATTTATATGCATAAACATTCTCCTGTCATATATTTCTGTAAATAGTATGGTATTTTTTGTTTTCTTCGATGAGCTGTCATACTATTTTTAGATTAGAAAGGAGTTTAATACTATGAGTAACGATTTATTTGACGCATATGAAGTTCCTTCAAATATTTTTACGGATGACGAGATGGAGCCTGCGCCCGAAGAGATAGACTATTCGGATTTTCCAACAGCTCCGCCGGAAGAGGAATTAGAACCTGCACCTGACATTGATGAAAATTATGCGGGCTCGTCAATTGATCCGCTTGCCCACGAAGAAGAAGAGGACTATGTTATAGAGCAGCGGGATTGGGAAGAAAAACAACACGAAATAGATGAAACGATTGATGAGCTGCATAGTGAATACGAGGACAAATATGGCAAGGAAGAAGGAAATGAACGGTTAAATGAAATATTAACCGATTTTTATGCAGATGAAGATGGTAACGCAGACGCAAGTGTTATAGAAAAAATACTTGAAGGAACCGAAAACGATACTGAGAATTCGCAGGACAAGACACAAGACGGGAATCATGTCCACGATAAGCAGTATCATATAGAAAGAATGGAAAAGGCACAGGCTAAAATAGAGGCAATAGACAAAGGGATTTATAGGGATTCCTTTGTGGAAATTGAAAAATTCAAAGAGTCATATCACGCATATAAGGCGGGAGCAACAATTAAGGATGATGTTGTGAAATTTTCTGATGTGCTGGAGTCGTGGAGTAAAGTAGAAAAGACAAATATTTTTGAAACAGCAATATTGCGTGGCATTCATAGGCTTGAGGATATAATCAAAGAACAAAAAGAAGATAAAGATTCGGTAGATAAAAAAGAGCCTGAAGACATAGACAAAAACGCACAGGAAATTAAAGTGGAGCAAGAGGATAAAGATAATAATCGGGATGTTGAAACGCCTGAAAATCCAGAAGCATCTATCGAAAGCGATAGCAATGATACGGCGGATATCCCTGAAACCGAAAATGATTTGGAAAAACCGGACGAAGAATTGGAAAAGGATATCGTTGACCAGCCTGAAGCTGATATCGAACTTGCGAAAGATGATACGGAAAAGCCGGAGGATACAGAAGATCCGTCAGTCGTAGATAAGGAAACTGATTTTGAGAACGATCAATTGGATATTCAAAGCGATGATACAGATAACGAGAGGCAGGAAGACCTTTTTAGTGAAGATAATGTCGAATTGAGTGAGGAAGTTCAAAACGATGAGTATGCTGTAGAAAACGCTGAGTTAAGCGAGGAGTCAAAAGATGTTTTTACGGATGACATTGAGCAGGAAGAAGAAAGCAAAGCTTCGGAAGTAGATGCAGAGGAAGAAAAATCAGAAGATATCAGTATTGAAAACGAAGAAGTGGACAAGGAACCCTTTTCGGATGGTGTGGAAGACGAAGACGAAGAAGATGAAGATTCTTCAACCGATACAACTTCTTCCAATGCAGAAAAAGATGATGCAGAATCTGATCCTATAGAAGACGATATTGAACAAGATGTGATTTCAGATATTGAATCGTCTGCTGATACTGCTATGGATAAAAATGACGCAAAAGGCAATGACGATGAAGACGAAAAAAGTTCTGCTCGCATTGATATAGAGGAGTACGACGAAAACAAGCAGGATAAAGGGGATACCGACTTTTTTGAAGATATGCAATACCCCGGATTTGAAAACGATATTGACACGATTAACGAAATCCTTCATGACGGAGCAGATATAGACAAGGATGAGATTTCCGATTTGTCCGAGGCGTTTAATAATATGGCAGATTACCACGACATTCCTTTGGATGAAGTAATGGAGCAATTCCGTGGACTGATTGAAGATGCAGGAATTGATGCTGACCAGTTGTATGATCAAATTTTGGATATGACAGAGATTGATGTTGATTTGACAGAAACAGTACCTCATATTGATATTGGGGATAGCACCTATGCATTTGATACTGAAAATGGTGTATACGATATGTATGAAGGTCAATTTGTAGATGCATTGGATGATTTTGATGTGGTTTCTGACATCATAGACAGCGTCCATGACGATGTTGACGCGAGTTGTAATGCACGATTTGACGACTATGTTAATGATATCGAAGCAGATATATCGGATGTTGAAATACCGAACAATGACATTGACATTAGCGATGTGGACAATTTGGAAGATGTTGAAATAGGTGAACAGGGAATAGATGTTGAGAGCGCACAAACGGCAACCGATGCAATGAGTGATATTGCGGCAGAAGAAAGCATGGAAATAGAAGATATTATAGCCGCATTGTTATAATCGGGAGGTGAAGCGTATGATAATAGAAGGAATTATAGTATTGTTAAGTGGCTTTTTGGGATTGGTATTAGGGGCATTAAGCGTATATGCATATATACGATTTAAAAAGCGTAAGCGCACACAAGCAACAAAGAAAAAGAAATTTAAAAAAGAAAAAAGTGCAGATAAAGGAACAGAGCTTCTCAATCAGAAGATCAGAGAAAAGAACACAACAATGATTGATTTTAACTGTGCTGCCGACGGAATAGACAGCACGGATTACATTAGAAAAAGGCAAAGCCACGAGGATGAAGCGTATAACATATTAAAATCCAAAAAAGAAAAAACCACGATTAAATAGTGCTTTCAAATTTTACGACAAATAGGGCTGCGATTTGCAGCCTTATTTTTATTGTTTGGCATTCGCTATCATACTATTTTTAGCAATACAATTTAAAGAAGATAGGAGAATAAATAATGCAAATTGAAAAATTAACAATGAACAATTTTAGAGGAATAGAACATGCCGAATTTATTCCTGAAAAAGTAAACCTGTTTATCGGCAAGAATGGTGTTGGAAAAACCTCTCATTTAGAAGCAATGCGCTTTGGATTAACAGGTGAGGCACCGGACGATATTCTCAAAAATGGACACGAAAGCGGAAGCGTGACGTTGTCTGTCTTTGGCGGAACCGAAATCGAGCGAAGTTTCGGAAAGAAAAAAACAGTAAAAATCGCAGGAAAAACAAGCACACAAAAATCTGTAAAACAGTTTATTGAAGACAATGCCGGTGTAAATACCGAAACGATGGAAATTGTTACAATGGGAACTGTAATTGCAGGTATGAACGCAGGGGAAATAAGCAAATTTCTGGTAGAAAGCGGTCTAATCCCTGTTAATATTGATTTTAATAAATTCCTTGAATTATGCCCGGTAAGCAAAAAAGCGGAAGAAGAACTTCATATCATGCTTCCGTCAGCACCTATTAAGTTTGACATTCCTGTTATCAGCGAGGCTTACGAATACTTCTTTATGCAGCGAAGTGCAACAAAAAAAGCGTTGGACGTTGCGCGCAAGAAGTCGGTGTTCGAAGGCGATGTTCCCACTATGACAATGAGTGCTGTTGATAAGCATTTAGCGGAAATATCAGCTCGCAAACAGGAAAAGATTTTACACGATAAAATGATGTTTGCTTATGAAAAAGCAGTCGGCGAACATAAAAAGAGAGCAGAAGAAATCCGAAAGCTCGAAACCGAGATAAAAATGAGAAAGGTTGAAAAGCCGGATGAAAGCATTAAAAAAGCTCTCGAAGCGAAAATATCCCAGAATGAAGCTGAAATGCACAAAGAACAACAGACTTTGACGGTGCTCAATGCCAATATAAGTATGTTTGAAAAATCGCTTCAAAATTTGGATACGACTGTTTGTCCGTTGAGCAATAAACTTGTATGCACCACTGACAAAACGCAAGCGAAAAAAGAAATAACTGAATTGCTGCAGAAAAATCAGTCAGAACAGGCATCATTGGCAGAGAAAATCTCTTTCGCCAAAGAGCGTATTCAAAGATTAAAAAATCAAATTGATGAATACAATCAAAACGAAGAGGCGTATCGCTCTACACAGATGTTATACGATAAGTTGCGTATGTTAAGAGATAACGTACCTGATATCCCTGAAAAGCCTAAAGAATTGCCGAGCTTAGAGGAAGACACCAAACGGGCATTAGAGCTTACCGTAGTGAGAAATAGCATTATCGCATATGAGTTAGCTCAAAAGGCAAAAGAGGAGAGTTCGGCGCTTGAGAAAAAGCTGGCAGTTTACGAAGAAATCGTAAAAGCTTTAAATCCTAAAGGCGGAATCCTTGAAAAAATTATTGCTTTTGCTCTTGAACCTTTGGTAATACATTGCAATGCCAAGGCAAAAGAATTAAAAATGGATATGGAGATCGCCGTAAGGGTTGAAAATGGCGTACACTTGCTTGTCAAAACATCGGCTGAGTCCGGATACATTGGTATCAAGTCTGCATCTTCGGGAGAACGTCTTTTGGCAACATTCCTGATTACGGATATGTTGAATTCGCTTTCCGGATTTAAGTTCTTGATATTGGATGATTTGGATAAATTGGATGCTGACAATTTGGAAGCGTTAATTGTCTTGATTATGAAAAAGGAAGTTTTGGCAGATTACGACCACATTGTTCTGAGTGCAGTAAATCACGCTGACACGATAGAAACCTTTAAGAAACATCCTGAAATACAGACGATTTGCATATAACGAAGAGGGCGGCTTTTTAGCCGCTCTTTTTTTGTAAAGGAAATGAAAATGAAATCTCTCATACTATTTGTAGAGATGATTCTCTGATAAAAATAAATGCTCAATGAGCAAAGGAGGAATTTGCTATGGCAGCAACCAAAGCAAAAGAAAGAAAAAGCACACAGTCAGTCAATGAAGTTAATATTCGCGGTGTAATTGTTCATATGTTTAGAGCAAATGCATGCTGTATTATGACACTAAAGTCCTCATTGACGCGAGGAACACCGGATTTTCCGAAAGTATATTGGTATGACGATCTTGCCGATGAGGTAATGAATAATTTCAATATCGGAGACGGAGTTACTATTAAGGCGAGGATACAGACAAGCCGTAAATACCGCATACAGTATGTTGCAGGTTTGTCAATTGAAAAAACTCCTCGTGAGTTGAAGGAGAAAGTCGGAATCGATGTAGGAAGACGACTTCCCGACAAAAACGAAGTATTGCTTGCAGGAGAGTTTGTTCGCTCGTTTGTTCCGGAAGGAAAGGAGGATTTGCTTTCTCTTGTTACATTGAAAACCAATGTTGACGGGTTTATTAACTTTCCGCAGATCACGTGTTTCGGCAAGAACATAGAGCAGGTAAAAGCCCTGAAACCTGGTGATAAGGTTTGCTTTGTTGGGCACATAGAAACAGCGAAAAAGGATAAAGAAGGCGAGACAAAATATTATCAGTCAATCGTCAGTTACTTCTCTACTCCCTTGGTAAAGCAGGAAGTGTCCGAATAACACCAAATCATAAGTAAAGAACGGCAGTGTATCACGCGATATGCTGCCGTTTTGTTATTGGCGTTCACAACTCATACTATTTTTAGAATTCATATGAAGACGATTTGGAGAAATATCTTGATATGACATTTTAATTTAATAATAGGAGGAAAAATAATGCGTTGGCACAAACGAGACAAAGCAGAGTCTGTCAAGGATGTTGTTTTGAGAAATACCGGTTTAAGCGAAACGGAATTTCTGCATCCGAAACAGAATCCGTATATAGAAAACCTTGAACAAGCAGTTGCTTGCATTAAAGACGCAATGGCGCAAAATCTTCGTATCAGCATTATGGGCGACTATGACGCAGATGGAATTACGTCCGCATCTATCTTGTACCGTATGCTGCACGACGAAGCGCATTATAGGAATATATCAATGCGTTTCCCAAAGCGTTTTTCCGAAGGATATGGATTATCAATGAAGGTTATAGATGAAATCAAAGATGGATTGTTAATAACGGTTGATAACGGTATCACAGCTGTAAAAGAAATTGAAAAGGCAAAGGCAAAGGGGATTAAGGTTGTTGTAATCGACCACCATTTGCCGGATCCCGAAAAGGGCTTGCCGGCAGCAGATGCGGTTGTAGATCCAAATGCGTTGTGCGAAAGTGAGTTTAAAGGCTATTGTGGTGCTGGATTGGCATATAAGGTTGCGGAAAAATCCGGTTTATGTTCAGAAAAGCTTTTAAAAAAACTCTTGGCGTTAGCTGCTATAGGCACGATTGCCGATGTAATGTCGCTTACAGGCGATAACAGAAATATTGTTATAGGAGGATTACAGGCAATAAATGAAGGGAATGTGCCAAAAGGCTTGGATGCGCTTTTGGAACAGCTTGGATTATATGATATTAACGAAACAGATATTGGATTTAAAATCGGACCTATATTAAATGCTTCCGGTAGACTTTATGACAATGGAGCAAAATATCCGTTTTTACTTCTTGGAACC
Source organism: uncultured Eubacteriales bacterium (assembly GCA_934436505.1). GTDB lineage: Bacteria > Bacillota > Clostridia > Oscillospirales > Acutalibacteraceae > Fimenecus. The sequence continues at coordinate 442,250 of CAKSAP010000002.1, forward strand.
GATAACTACAACCCTAAACTCCCGGAAAAATTAATTGAAGTGAACGAAAAAAGAAAAGAACTTGTCAAGTCGGGAATGGAAGCTGCTGACAGGATTATTGCCGAGCAGTGTTTGTACGGAAATTTTCCATTGGTGATTTATGGAGAAAAATCTTTTCACGAAGGCGTTGTAGGCATCATAGCCGGAAAACTAGCGGAAAAATTTCATACTCCCGTTATCGTACTGGGGGACTCTGACGATGAAGGAAAGTTGAAGGGGAGCGGTAGATCCTATGGAGACTTCAACCTAAAGGCTTTGTTGGATAAGGTGTCGGATCTTATGATCGCATACGGCGGACATCCCGGCGCAGCTGGATTATCGGTTGAAAAAGGGAAGTTAGCTGCATTAAGCGAGGCGTTACAGCAAGAAGCTCAAAAGATGGGCGGTGTATCCGAGCAAACAGAAATGTTTTATGACTTGGAAATCAATGCAACTGAGACTGCTAAAGTTATAGAAGAGCTCAACAAGTACGCACCATACGGCGAAGGTAATCCAAAGATAGTGTTTAAGATAAAAGATTATCGGCTTACTCCAAGAAACGGAAGGTTCTTTCAGACAATGGGGGACGGAAGTGTGCTTAAATTGTTTGGCGATAATAATTCAGCCATCGGCTTTGACTTAGTCATGCAATATGAAGATATTGGACAGCCGACGAAAATGGATCTGTATGGAAATATAAGCATTAACAAGTTTAATCATAGGGACGAAATTCAAATTGAAATGTGCGATTTTGAGAGAGCTGCCGAGGGAACCGGAACTTCCCTTGCGGATATGTTATCTCAAAGAATGAAAGCATTTGGTTAAAAACGAAGGAGAAACAAATGATACAATATCCAAAACAAATATTTTGCGTATGGGGAGGTAATCAATCTTCTTTAAGCGCAACATTCGATTTACAAAAACCAAAGGAAACCGGAGCAGTTCCGCCTTTACAGATGCACGAGGGAAACCTTTCAAGGTTTACTCTCACTCTGCTTGACACATCAACCGGAGCTACGTTGCCGTTTATAGCAAATATCCCGGCAACTGATATTCCCGTTATGTCCAAGAAGACGGACATTGCTTTGCTTTTAAAAGCGCAGTATGTTCCTGCTGAAAATAAATCTTCACTTTCTGATTGTTATATACAGAAGTTGAGATTTGGCAAATTCAAAGGAAAAACGGCGGCAGAAGTATTATTGTCCGATCCTACTGCAAAAAGTGATATGGAGAGCACAAGGGATTTGCTTCAAAAAAATGTGGAAAAATACCCTGCCAACAGAGCGCTGGTAAATGCAATTGACGAGGCGATTATGCTTTTCGAAGCAGGCGAGCTAAAGGAGCAAAACACGCAAAATACAGCGCAAAACAGTATGACGATATATCATAAGGAATATAAGTCAACAAGACGAGCAAACCCTAAAGGCTTGTATCTCTGTTACAGCATCAGCGTGGATTGTCAATTCGATATGGATTATTCTTGGCAGATAAAAATTGACAATTACTTTGCGCCCTCTGTCAGCGGAAAGATTGACCATAAGAAAGCAGAAGGAAGAAAAAGTGCGAGCATTCGTTTAACAGATGATGATTGGGCGCTTTGTGTCAGTCAGTTCGAAAATCTCAAGAATCTGTATGAATCGAAGTGCTTCCCTGAATTGTTAGAGCGTGCAGACACAACAGCAAGAAGGCAAGCGGAAGAAGCAAAAACGAAAAAAGCACAGTAAAATGTCATATAACGAAAGGCGCCCTGGTAGCAGGACGCCTTTTTGATTAGTGAATTTGTATAAAAAATAACCGCTTTGTATATATGTAATGCCAATTTTTATTGAAAGTATAAAAAGGTATATACAAATTTAGTAAAAAAATATATAATATCTTTACTTTTTATAACCAATTATTTCCACAAAAACAATAGTTCTAAATTTATTGCAAAAGCTTGTTAACAAAGCTTAAGTTGCTTTGGGTTTGTTAGTATGCTGTTTTTTTGCGTGAAAATAAATTGGATAAAATAGAATTAAGACATAAGAGGGATAACACATGTTAAAGAACAAAAGAAAATTCATTTCGGCGTTGTTGGCAATTGTAATGATTATTGCTACACTAAATTGTTCTGTTTTTTCTGTTGCTGCAGTTGGGATGGATATTGATAATGAAGATATGTCAAATAACGTCAGTCCTTTTTCAGCAGAACAAATTCTTGATGCGCTTAACAATGCTGAAATAATTGACACAAGCGAAGATAGTGAATTTGTTTTGGCAAACTCTTCTGTAGATGTTAATGACGATTATTATCATAATGAATTGTACGCTGAAATGAGCGAAGAAACCAATAGTGATATTAATGAAAATGGCAGAGCAGCCATAGGTGATCCTATGGTTTATTATACTCAAAAATGGCTGAATCAAGAATATGGAAATGTTTCCGGATTTGTAAAAGTGACTGAAAACGGCAAAACCGGTTGGAATACTATTCACGGACTAATTATGGCATTACAACATGAACTGGGAATAACATCTATTACTACTAATTTTGGACCGACAACACGAAAATTATATTCTGAAAATATATTAAAAAGGCAAGATGGTAGAACAAGTAATATGTATGCTATTTTACAGTGTGCATTGTGGTGTAAAGGATATAATCCTGGTTATAATTTTTCTTATAACGAGACAACAGGAATTGTTTCGATAAATAAGGTCTTTGATGCTGATGTTGAGAAAGCAGTAAAGCAACTGCAAAAAGATGCAAATCTTAAAAATCAGGATGGCGTAGTATCTTTAAATATGATGATGGCGCTTCTCTCAATGGATAGTTTTAAGCTCTTGCCTTCATCATATGGAAGTGATGAGAGTATACGTGGATTTCAACAATGGCTGAACAACAACTATGAGGCATATACTGGTATAACCCCTTGCGATGGAGTATATGGAAGAAATACTAATAAAGCATTAATATATGCGTTGCAAGCTGAAGAAGGAATGCCAATAGGAACTGCAAATGGTAATTTTGGAAATGCTACGCGACTTTGCTGCCCAACGCTTCCCTATACAACAAGTGCGGATTCGGCGAGGATTTATCCCGGAACAAGTGATTGTGCGTATTATTCTAATTCAAATATAACAAATTTTACAAAATTATTACAATTTGCATTGTACGTAAATGGCTTTGGCAATGGCAATTTTAACGGCATATATGACAATGCGACAAAAGTAAATATTCGTAATTTTCAGGAGCATCATGCAATTAATGTGTCGGGAATTGCAGATATAGGCACATGGCTCTCATTATTTATAAGCTGTGGCGATCGTAATCGCGCAGCAATTGCAGCAGATTGTGCTACGATTTTAACAAAACCTAAAGCCGATGCTTTATATGCAAATGGATATCGCTATATAGGAAGATACTTAACTGGAACATATAACGGAGGAATTAGTAAAGCTTTAACACGAACAGAAGCTGAGATAATTCTACAGGCTGGTTTGCACTTCTTTCCGATTTATCAAACATCCGCTCGACAAGTTTCATATTTTACTTTAGAACAAGGTAAGCATGATGCAAATGCCGCAATAAATGCAGCAAAAGCTTTGGGATTACCGCAAGATACAATTATTTATTTTGCAGTTGACTATGATGCTATTGACGCGCAAATAACTTCAAATATTATTCCTTATTTTGAAGCTATTTCCAAAGAGATGTCTTGCAGTATATATAAAACGGGTGTATACGGAGCTCGAAATGTATGTTCTCGTATTTCAGAAAAAGGCTATGCTTGTAGTAGTTTTGTGGGGGATATGTCTACTGGATTTAGTGGAAATCTCGGATATAAAATTCCAAGCAACTGGGCTTTTGATCAATTTGCTGATAAAGATGCATCTGGAAATTACTTATCTATCCAAAGTGAAGATGGAGCGTTTGCAATTGATAAAGATGGTTTTTCAGGAAGGGATCAGGGTGTCTCAAGGCTGGATGACCTTAATAATAATTCAAATATAAGTATTTCCGAGCTTGGAAAACAGCAAACCGAAACAATGTATGGACCTACAGTAAATATATTCGGAAATGAGGTACCGTTGTTTCAGACGAATTTATCATTCAACTCAAAATTTGCAAATATTGAAACAAATTACAATTCTAAAACTGGCTTATTAGAAGTCCTTATGGGTGTAAATGTTTTCGGAAAAGAAGTTAACAACTTTGGCGCTAGAGAAAAAGCAGAAAAATATAAAGAAGCGTATAAGAAGACACAAACTATTGTTAGAAATATAGGCAAAAATGAACAAGTGTTTAATAGTGCAATAAAAGACTTTAAGGGTAGCTTATACGACAGAAAAACACAAGTGGGCTTCGACTATAAATCATATGTTATCGGATACATGTCTATCAATGATAAAGGTGAAGTAGTAGAAAGCGGGGGTGCTTATTTGGGTGAAACTACAGATAGTATCGCTTATCAGATTGTGCCGACTGTATATGCAAAATTTCAAATTGAAGGCTCTCTTCGCGGCGGCTTTTCATTGTGTTTTGAAAATGGAGAAATAAGCCCAAATGGCAATTTGGAATTTGCAGTAAAACCGAGCATTGGCATAGAAGAAAACCTTTATATAGCAAATGCGTATGCGGGGTTAAGCGGTGAGCTGAGTTGTAGTGCCAAAATTCCTTTTATTTCTTTTGAAGATGATTTTGAAGCGTATCTTAATGCTTCTGCTTTCTTTGAATGGAACGCATTAGCGTGGGGTGCGAGATATGATTGGAAATTTATTGAACAACGATTGTATCCGACCTCAAATAATGCTACCGCCTTAAGTATTTCACAAAACGATCTTCAATTCATTAAACCTATAGAGAATATAGAAACAACAAATGATAGATCGGTTGCCAATTCCGATGTATTTAAAGAGAATCTGCAAATTTATGCTGAACCAAGTATAATAAATCTTGGCAACGGAAAAATGTTCATGGTTTATATCGACGATAGTATTGAACGATCAGATGAAAATCGTTTTATTCTTATGTATAGCATATATGATGGCACTACTTGGAGTGTTCCGCAGCCAATTTTTGATGATGGTACTGCAGATTTTGAACCTGTAATATGTGCTGATGGAAATGGAGGAGCGCATATTGTCTGGCAGAATGCAAATAGCGTATTTGGAACGGATATCACCTTAGATCAGATGTCTGCAAATACAGAACTTTACTATACTCATTGGAATGGTTCTGCCTTTGTCGATACAACAGCGATAACATCCAATAACAATGTATACGAAATGTCGCAAAGAATTGCATCAGACGGTAACAAGATTTCCGTCATTTGGCAAGAGAATTCTTCAAATAGTTCTTTTGTAGTCGCAGGAGATAATTCAATTTACCGTAAGCAGTGTATAGATGGAGTATGGCAACAAACAGAGAGCTTAGTATCCGGCTTATCAATAATAAACAGTATGGATACTTCATATATTGATGGAGAAAACTTCGTTATCTATTCGGCAAAAACGAACAAAGATAGCTCGGCAATAGATGCTTTTGAATTATTTCGCGTAACAAACAACGAGATTATAAGGTTGACCAATGACGATACTCCTGATTATTCGGTAAATTTTGTTGATGGAAAATTATACTGGATCAGTGGTGATTCTATAATGCTGGCAAAAAACGGCAATGTGGATAACAAGCAAATTGTAAAAACTCTTAATAGTACCGTTTCAAAAATTATAGTCGCTAGAGACACAAATAATAATGAATGTATTGTCTGGGAAACTGAAGATGAAAACGGGATGACTTTTTATGGAATTAATTATAATTCTGTATCAGATAGTTTTGGCAATGTTTACCCATTGACTACGGATAATGGTGTTGTGCGCGGATGGGATGTATGCTTCAATCCAAGCGGTAATATTGAATTGGCTTTTTGCTATGCAGACTACACCGAAGGCAATCAATATGGAAATTTATGTTTAATTCAAAAACAAGCAGAGGAGTATTATGATATTTATGTATCTCCTAACGCCACATATAATGGCTCTGTTTTACCCAATAATACTATAACTATATCAACGCAAATTTGCAACACAGGATCAAAGGTAATCGAGGGATTTAATGTTGAACTAATAAATGAAAGCGGAGAAATGCTACAATCAACTATGATCAATAAAGAAGTTGGAATAGGAAAGAATTCTGATATAGAAGTCCCCTTTACTTTACCGGAATCAATTAGTAAAACGGAATATAGACTTGTAGTTACTCCTTTGAATGCCGTAAGCAGTACATTTGCGGATAATATATCAAACTTTACAATTGGATTGCCTGATGTTTCTGTCGTAAATGTTGAGGAGATCAGAGACGAGAATTTACGTCAAATTAAAGTTACTGTAAAAAATGAAGGATATTTCCCTGTGTCATCAACTGTACTTGAGGTTCATGCAGATAAATACGACGGAGAAGTTATCGGAACCAATACCATTACGACTATACAGCCGAATGAAGAACTTGATTTTATGTTTACGCTAAGCAATTCTTATTCAGAGCCATCGGCATCCGATAAACCAAAGCTAATCTATGTAACTTTAAAAACTGATGATATAGAAAATGATTATGCGAATAATACATTTGAATATTATGTGTACCCAGATTATTTTGTAGATGTTATTGCAGGAACAATAGGAGGATATGTAGCAGGTAGCGGAATTTTCCCAAAAGACTCCATTGCAAAAATAACCGCTGTTCCGAGTGATGGTTATGCATTCCAGGGTTGGTATGAGAATGGAATAAGAATTTTTGGGGCGGAATCTATATATTTGTTTTCTGTGCTGAAAAACTCCTCGTTAGAAGCGAGATTTATAAAGCTCAACGATTGCGATATGGTTACAGTCTCAAATAAAAATGTTATTGTTGATAAAGAAAACAAATATCTATGGGGCATGCCTTCGGGAGGAAAAGTTGAAGATTATTTTGTGGCAACGGACGGTGGTTCTATTGTCCAGGTTGAGAATGATTCAAATGCTATAATTAATGCTACGGGCGCACAAGCTAAAATATTCTCAAAAGATGGCGTTCTGATTGACGTATATACTGTTATAATACCTGGAGATGTTAATGGGGACAGTGTGATTGATGCGTTTGATGTGTTTTATATAGACAGACATATAAATACCGCAAACAAATTAAGCGGTGCATATTTAGCTGCTGCCGACATAAACAGAGACGGTGTTGTTGATGAATCTGACTATAAGCTTTGCAATAATTTGGCATTTGGCATTTTAAACAGTAGCCTTTATGCGCAGAATGAAATAAGAGAACAAATACGAATGCTATATCATAATGAAATTGAAACGGTTAAAGTATAAAGAACAAGTGATATATGCTCAAAGCAAATGACATATTCAGAACGATTACATTTTTATAATTTAAAAGTATAAAGAGCTTTGTAGGAGGTAATAAGTATGACAAATCAAAATAGAGCCGTTTTTATGCTTGTATTTTTTATCGTGATGCAAATTTTAATTTTTTTAAGCAGAAAATTATTATGGGTATCGGTTTGTAAATCAGGCGGAACAACGCCACAAGGAGTTCGTGAAAAGGCTCCTGAGTTAATGAGAGAGTGTGCAAATAAAAGCAACTTACAGACTCATCTTAGGATTTGGATGAGAGAAAATGCACCCGATCCGAAATTATATGACAAATTAAATAATATATATTCATATTGTTTATTTCCGAATGTTGTTTTTCTTGTATTTTCCTTTGCAGGTATGAATTCTCCAAATGCTTTTCAAAAATTTTTATCTGTAGGATTAGTTATATCTCCGTTGATTGTAATCGGTGTATTGGCGGTCGGAATTTATTATAAAAATTATTTTGATAGAAAAGGTTAAATTATATGACTTTTAATGAACCAGCTTTTATGTATTTATTTATATACATTCTGATAGAAGTATTTGTAGCTTTTCAAGCAGGATGGATGACCACAGAGTTGAAAATTCTTCTCGGTGATCATAATTTAAAAATATCCTCCATGACAAGAGATGCGTTAAAGAACGAACATTCAATCAAACCTGTTTTTGAATATTTAAACAAAAACGCAAGAGACGAAAGAAAAGCAAAAAAGCTTTATGTGTTTTATTATATTTCGTTTGTGCCGGCACTTGTTGGGGTTTTATTATCAATAGTCGGACTTTTCACAACTGCACTTAACGATATACTTTCAAAATATTATTTTATTTTATTTATTTTTATAATGGTTTTAGTCTTAAGTCCGGCATGTTATAGAAGAGATTAAAAACACTAACTGTGCATTTATCGCGTTAACACAATGAATGTTTAGCTTAAGATTTAATTGTGCAACTGTTTAAAAATTCATAATTATAAGAAGTTAACCTTTTCCGATTTCTTTATCGGATTTTTCATGTTGGCTTTTTTCACTTTTTTAATCGTACCGATAAATGTTCAAAAACCAATAATAACATATTTTCCATTTTTTCTTGACATTGCATACATAATAGCAAGTGTTCTCATTTATAAGTTTCTTGACGGTCAAAAAAGAACCTTTCTTTTTGACGGTGTAAGAAATGAATTTATAAGTATTATGTTCTGCTTGTTTGTTGCAGGATTTATGAAGCGTTATTTGTTGTTTTTCTTTTTAGAACTCATTTTGATTTTTTTATTCGGTGCAATAACTGTTGTTCTTGGATGTTCAAGTATTAAGAAAAAAGCTTTTTCTGAAGATAAGCTTAAAAAAGCAGGTAAAATTTCTGTTCCTATAATAATGGCTTTCTCAATAAGCGGTGTAATTGCAGGTCGCATTTTGTTTTCACTTATTGATGTTCAGAACGGATTTATGTTCGGAATGTTGATGATTGTCGGAATACTTCTCGGCGGCAATGGCGGTTATTTTTTGAAAGTTTATTTATTGACTTGCCAAGAAAAGAAAATAAGTAACAAATTTATTGATTACTTGAATGATGCGGATGAATAAAAAAGGTAATTGAGGTTATGAAAAATATTAAACTTATATTGTGTAGTATTTATTACACGCACAAACCGATTGTTTCTCATTTCTGTTTGAGTCGAGAAGCATTTGTCGAATGTCGCACCTCATATTCACATTAAAGCATTAAATGAAATTAAAATTTGTGATGCATATTGGTATATTTTCACAGTAACCAGCGTATAAATTCGGTGTATTTGTCAATAGATTTTCATTTTACAATATGCTATATTTAAGGTAGTAAAATACAACACACTCTCAATTCTATTTATATTAGACAGCTAATTACAACGAATATTGCTATCAAACGCTGTAAATCGGATGTCAAGTGAGTTAATAATTTATATGTCATAGCGATATTTGCATTAGCAGGTATCGCTATTTGTTTACTTTTTAGGAAGGGGGTTATTCCAATGGTTCACAAAACAACGTTAACTGGATTAAACACATCATAAAACATTAAGAAAGGGTGTACATAATGAAACGAAAAATATTAGCAATTATACTTGCCACGGTCATGTTGTTTTCTATCTCGACCATTGCTTTCGCTGCCGATACATCGGTTAATTCAACGGATTGTTTATATGACTCCTTAGCAAGTGCACGAGGAAATAATCCTCCCGCTTACAATACAACGCATTCAATGCCTTATCATTGTAAAGCTGATATTTCTCAATACGTTTATACAAATTACTGCGTTGTCTTATCCGGAACTTCTCTTCGTATTCTATTTGATGGAGATGTCAACAGTGATACTCCCGGAACCTGTAAAGTACAAGTATTTGTTTATAATGCAGGTACAGGACAACAAGTCGCTCAACGTACAACCTCTAAATCATCATCCTTTAATGAAGATTGGAAGATTACAGGATTACTTAAGAATAATCACTATTATGTAAAAGTCGTTTTAGTGGATAAAACAAATACATCGTCTCATCCTGTGCGAGTTACTTTTAATATGAACCTCAAAAATGCATAAATAATTTATAGCCTCTATTCGAAAGAATAGAGGCTTAGTATATTGTCGGTATTTACAAAAAAAAACACGTATGATATACTTAATATATAACTTTGTAAAAAGGATTTGTAAGAATGCCTTATTTGAATATTTCTTTGGGATCGGTCAATATTATTGTTTTACTAATTACTGTAGGTGCTTCCTTATTAAACCTCTTATATGTGCTTAAAAATAATCGTAAGCTATGGTTTGTAACAATCCTTTTTAACTTATATATTATAGCTCTCATGGTGATAACGACTTCGGATAATCCGAATCCGTCGGGCGCAATACCTCCTGTGCATGAACGATTGGATTTGGTGCCGTTTTTAGATATTGCAAATGCATTCAAATACAATATTTCTAACGTATATCTGCAATTTTTTCTTAATATAGTTATGTTCATTCCGATGGGATTATTACTCCCTATTATTTACGAAAAAAGCCGTTCTTATGGCAAAATTGCTCTTATTTCATTTTGTGTCACATTAACGATTGAATTGATACAGTTACTGTGGCCTCATTCCAACAGAATATTTGATGTTGACGACCTGATCTGTAATACTGCAGGAGCGCTTATAGGATATTCAATTTGGAAACTTATAATTATATTAAGACTTAGAGAGAATAAAAAATCATTTCGTTTTATTGTTCCCGTTGCTGTATGTGTTCTTTTTGTTATGTTTTCCGTTAGACCGTTTATCGTTTTAGATTATGACATGACGATGAACGATGCACCGAGATCGGTCCCGATGAAAACGCTTCTTTCAAAAGACATGCAATATGATGATATTAAGGACCTCCCCGTTTACTCAATCGCTGAAAATGTTGATGTTGAGAAAGAGAATTATTTTTCCGAGACTGTAGGCGAAAACAATTGCTATGATGTTCAGAAAATCATTGCTTCAGATACATCGTATATTAAACGCGATAACAGAAATGTTGAAATCATTCCAATTGAAAAGGCGATTGAACGCGTAAATATGGGGATCGTTATATCTGCATATAACAAGTCGTACACATCGACGCCTCAAGAAGTTTATGTAAAAAACGCCAAATTATATTATATGCCAAACAAAGCGCAAACTAAACTGCTTCCTGTGTGGTGTTTAACGGGAAAAATAAATAAATATGACATTGGCTACTTTTGGGTTGAGAATGACGGTGAAATGATGTGGCTGAAAGAAGGCGATGATTATCTGCTGACAGATGAACTACTTGAATCTTTTATTATAGTTCCGGCGTTTTAAATCAACTATGGTTTGTAGCTATATGCTTTCATGTGAAACCCAATAAAAGCATAATCTATTATTTATCATACATTTTAATTATCATAAATACGTAGAAAAGACGAAAGGCACTCTGATTATAAGAGTGCCTTTCGTCTTATATACCAAGAGCAGACTTAGCCAATTTGTCCGCCTCATCATTATATTTATTTCCAGAATGACCTTTCACTTTAACAAAAGAAATGTTGATCGTTTTACTGATTTTTCTGTAATATGCGGCATATTCTTGCGTCCACATATTTTTTGCTTTCCATTCGCCTGTACACCAAGCCTTGATTCCTTCGTAATCATGGTATATTGTAAGAGAGGTTTCATTGTTTGCTATCGCATATGCCATTGCCGCTTTTGCGCCACTGATTTCTCCGGCAACATTTCGCATTGATGCTGCCGTATCTTGATATTTTTTAGAAAAGCGATATATTACTTCGTTATTTTTCAGAACTACCATTCCGCAGGAATATTCTTTTGTATCGGCACGATAACTTCCATCCACATAAGCGACCGTTCCTTTTAAAAGAGAAACTTTAGCTGTATCATTCTCGTTCAGCCAATTTTGAGCTTCGGAATAATTATTAAACCCCTTAAAAACTGCATTCGGATATTGTGACACTTGTTGCTTGCACTCTTCCCAAGATGTGTATATACCGGGAGAGCGTCCGACTTTAACCACATAATAATTTTTTGCCATTCAATCACCTTTTTCATTGTTACTTCAATAATAGTATGAAAGATTTCAGGAAATAGCCAATGTAAGCTGTCGTGTATGAATTCCGTCATACTATTAATGAAATAATTTTGACGGAAGGTGATTCCTTTGAAAAAAATAGTGATTGTGTTTATCGCGCTTTTGCTTGTTTTTATCAGTGCGTGGGCAGTAAAAGCAAAAGTTCCAGCTATGCGTCCAAATTCATACGTTAACGGACTGAACAGCGAGGACGGAGTGTGGTGGAACCAATCTTTAAGCGCAAAAGCAGACGAACAATGGGTGCTTGATCCCGAAATACCGGACAACTATTTGCCTGTGCCGGGAGAAGACGAGATGTATATGGTTGTCGATGAAAATGGAAATATTATTCAATACAGACACAGAGTTAAGCAAGATGACGGCTCTTGGGTTTGGGAAGATGTAACTACGGATATTCCGGATAATTATGAGCCGGTAGCAGGACTTAAAGATGTGTATCAAGTAGTGGATAAAAACGGCAATGCTTCATATTACAAATATGTGAGAAATAGTGACAACTCGTATGCTTTTGTACCTGTTGACAAAAACGGAAATGTAATTGAAGAAGCTCCGCCCACGGACGGTACAATACCATCCAACTATGCGCATGTTTCCGGCAATGTATATGCTGTATTAAATGAACACGGAGTTATTATTGGATACAAGGAAAGAGTATTAAATAATGACGGTTCATACAGCTGGAAAGATACTGTTAAGCCGCAAACTTCGGGAAACAGTGGGAACACATCGTACAATTCCAATCAACCGCAACCCTCGCAACCGCCGGCATCAAACAACAACGGCGGGGGTGGATTTGTGACATTTCCCGGAAACGATAAAAATACAGTGCAAAATTCGGATGGAACATATACAGAGACAGAAACACTTATTACAACAGAGAATTCAGGTGGATGGGTAATCACTTATCAAACCAAGGTAACGAGAGTATATGATTCGAAAGGAAAGCTGCTTTCTACAAAGAAAGAAGGTCCTGTTGCGATAAATAAAACACAGTCAACGGGAAACAATGAGCAGGCTCCGGATTCGGGGAAAATAGCATCTACGCTAAAATCGGAAACAGCTCGAATGAGTGCCGGAGCAAACTATAATACAACGCTCGCAAATGAAGTGCTTGCTTCGCTGAATGCCGAAAGAGCGGCACAAGGTTTGCCGGCTCTTAAAATGGATACAAACAGCAATGCGTATATGCTGGCAAAATGCAGAGCTGCAGCAATGGCAACATATAATTACAGCGATTATGATTCTCCGCTTTACGGAACGCTTTCTCAAATGTGTAGCAGATTTAACATTTCAAGCAGTAAGCCGTCTGAAAACACTTGGAAAACAGTTGCTTCAAAATCTGCAAGTGAGATCCATTCCAGATTTATGGTGCTTGACGGTGCAAGAGAAGCAAGGATGAGTTCGCAATATACAAATGTCGGTATCGCAATCGTTCAGAAGAACGGATATTACTATATCTGTGAAATATTTGTGGATTGATTTTATAGGAAGGGGAAACGATTTATGAAAGAAGTTCCGATTTGGGAAAAAAGCAATCTTACGCTTGAAGAAGCGAGCGCATATAGCGGAATAGGCATAAATAAATTAAGACAATTAACAAATGACGATAATTGCAAGTTTGTGCTGTGGGTTGGGTGCAAAAGACTAATTAAGCGTAAAGCGTTTGATTCATATATTGAGAAAACCTATTCAATTTAAAGAATAAGAGACGTAACTAATTGTTGACAGAGAGAGCTTGTATATGTAAAATATTACTATGCATGTTCTCTCTATTGTTATGAAAGGATATTGATCATGGCTATTGAGAGACGCAAAGACAATAAAGGAAGAGTTTTAAAGGAAGGAGAGCATCAAAGGAAGAACGGAACATACGAATACAAATGGAGAGATAAAAAAGGTACTCGACATTCGATTTATTCAAAAACATTAAACGAACTGCGTGAAAAAGAGATTGATGTCCTGCGCGATGCACTGGACGGCATTCGTGAAGATAAAAAGAATCTCACAATTAATGATTTGTATAATTTGTGGGTGCAGTTGAAAAAAGGCTTGAAAGACAATACATTTTCGAATTACAAATATATGTATACTCAATATGTACAACCGGATTTTGGGCGCACTAAGATTTCGGAATTAAAAAGGACAGATGTGAGAGCATTTTATAATACACTCGCTGATGAAAGAAATCTTAGAACAAATACGATAGATGCGTTGCATACGGTATTACATCAAGTTTTAGAACTGGGCGTTGAGGACGATTATTTAAGATATAATCCTTCTGACAACGCATTGAAAGAGTTGAAAAGAGCCCACAATTATGATACTGAAAAGCGCAGAGCGTTGACTATCCCTGAGCAAGAACTTTTTGAAAAATTCTTGGCGAAAGAAGGCGTGTATCATAAATGGTATCCTATTTTTACGGTGATGTTATGGACTGGATTGAGAGTAGGAGAAATTACAGGGCTTAGATGGTGTGATGTAGATTTCGATGAAGAGATGATCAGCATTAATCACACGCTAGTGTATTATTGCAACAGAGAAAAAAACGGTTGTGGCTTTGCCATTAACAGTCCAAAAACTGAAGCAGGAGCCAGAAATGTGCCGATGTTGCCAAAGGTAAAAGAAGCACTTTTGATTGAAAAGCAATATCAAGAAGAGTGTGAGATTAAATGCAATGTGAGTGTAGACGGGTACACGGATTTTATCTTCGTAAATCGCTTTGGAGGTGTTCAAAATCAAGCTACGCTTAATAAAGCACTCCGCAGGATTATCCGAGATTGTAATTATGAAGTAATGGATGTCGGAGAAAAAGATGCGGTTACACTTCCTCGTTTTAGTAATCATATATTAAGACATACATTTACTACAAGGATGTGTGAAGCAGGCGTGAATATTAAAGCTATGCAAGAGATTTTAGGACATGCGGATGCAGAAACAACTATGGATATATATGCAGATGCAACTACGGAATTGAAGAAAGCAGAGCTGATCGACTTTGAAGAGTATTTTAATAAGCAAAGACTTTCTAAATTAAATATTATTTGATTTACGACCAACTTACGACTGATTTACGACTATATATGTAGAGTTATAAAGATGTATAGTATGTACCGAATAAAAAAAGACCTTTGTAATGCGGATATGAAGGGATATGAACGGTTATAAAAAAACCGAGTATAATTCCCCACAATGAAATCGCTTGATTCGGACAAAAAAGCAAGCAAAGCACCTGAATCCGAAGCAGCAGAAAAAACTGCTGAAAAGATTGATTTCTCCAATGTGAAGATTGAGCCAATATTCACGGAAATGGTAGATTTCGATACATTCAGTAAATCTGATTTCCGTGCAGTTAAGATTTTAGCTTGTGAAGCAGTACCGAAGTCAAAGAAGCTTCTGAAGTTTACATTAGATGACGGAGAACGTAAAGACCGTGTGATTTTAAGCGGTATTCACGAGTATTATGAGCCGGAAGAGCTTGTTGGTAAGACAGCAATCGCTATCGTGAACCTGCCACCGAGAAAGATGATGGGAATTGATTCCGAGGGTATGCTGATTTCAGCAGTACATGAGGAAGACGGTCACGAAGGACTGAACCTTCTGATGGTAGATGACCACATTCCGGCAGGTGCAAAGCTTTATTGATAAGCAAAAATAAAGTATTTGGGCAATTCCAATCGGAGTTGCCCATTTTCTAAAATGAATGGAAATACAAATCGAAATTTATGAGTTTTTGAATTCAACACAAAATCCTCTTTGTGTTGTTCAATTTTCCTCCCGTTGATAATATCATAGAGTTATCAAATAAAGGAGGCAATGAGCCATGAATACAGATAAAATTTATGCAGAACAGCTCGCTAACGAGTATGCACCAAAAGACACCTCAAAGGTTGTCGCACTTCGCAAACTGGATACGAAAGCAAAACTTCCAGCTATCATTTTCGCCTATACATTTGGAATTATCGCTGCTTTGGTGACGGGTATAGGGATGTGTTTTTCTATGAATGTAATTGGCAATGGAACGAGTACAATGTTTGTGCTTGGTGTGATTATTGGAATTATCGGGTTAATGGGAATGGGAATTAACTATCCTGTTTACAGGAAAATGCTGGCAAAAGGAAAACAAAAGTATGCTTTTGAAATCATGGAACTGGCAAAAGAAATCAGCGAGAAATAAGCTGTGGAACGGACAAAGATGATTTTTAAGAAGGTGTTGTAGCCGAACAGGTGGATTTGTCTATGGTATTGTTATAGTGATTGCAATTACTATGTTGCTACATAGTAAAAAATCGCAAAAGAA
>CAKSAP010000003.1 GCA_934436505.1 uncultured Eubacteriales bacterium
GGAAAAACAAACACCATTCTCAATACAGTTGTCACCGCATTTTTTAATAACAAAAGTGTTTTGATTTCATCGTATAACAATCACCCGGTTGATGAGATTTACCAAAAACTTTCTCATCTTAAATATAAAGGTAATGATATACCTTTCCCGATAGTCCGTCTTGGAAACGGTAATAAACTTAAAGAAGCAATTAAACAGATGCGACATTTGTTTGAAATAACTGCTTCTATGCAAGTGTTTGATTCGTCATTGAACAGAAAAAAGAATGACGAAGAACACAAAACAAAAGCTCTAAGTGATTTGCTTCGTAAATATGAAGAAAAGCTTGATATGAATGAACGAAAAGAAATGATAAGAACGATGATTTCTTCTTCAAACAACTTGACTTTTCTCACGGATTTGCAAGGAGAACAGCTTACTAAAGTAAACAGTGCGCTTAAAGAAATCGGTGAAATTACAGAGGATGATATTAAGCCACTAATTACACAAGACAGACTTGAATTGTTAAAGTATTTGAATTTTACTTCAGCTAAGTTTATTAAACGATTATCAGAACCTAAATATGAGGAACTTACTGATATTATATTCACTAAAGACTTAAACGAAGCAGCAAAGCAATTAAATCAGTATCTTTCAAATGATGAGAATTTTCAAAAATTTCTCAAGATATTTCCCATTGTTGCAACAACAAATATTTCTGCTCATCGGTTGGGAGAACCAAAACAATATTTTGATATGGTTATTATGGATGAGGCAAGTCAGTGTAATACTGCGGTAGCCCTTGTTCCGATCATCAGAGGTGAACAACTTTTGCTTGTAGGCGATCCGCAACAGTTAAAACCTGTTATCTTACTTGATGAAAAGAATAATTTGGTTTTAAAAAAGAGATATAACATTACTGATGAATACGATTATAAAAACAAATCTGTTTATCAAACTTTTCTTTCTGCCGACGCCGTCAGTGATGAAGTTTTGCTAAGCTATCATTATAGATGTCATCCGAAGATTATCGAATTTAATAATAAAAAGTATTACAATAACAAACTTAATGTTCAGTCTTCCGACAAAGAAAAACAACCGCTTGAATTTATAGAATGTCATTCAAAAGACACAACATTGAAAAATACAAGCGAAAGCGAAGCAAAAGAAATTGTTCATTATGTTAAAAATCACCCCGACAAAACGATTGCAGTTATTACACCATTTGTAAATCAACGCAATAAAATTCAAGAGGAATTAAATCAAAATGGAATCACCAACGTTGATTGTGGAACTGTACATGCATTTCAGGGAGATGAAAAACAAGAAATAATTTTTTCGTTAGCCCTTACTGGTAAGACACATGAAAAAACATATTCTTGGTTAAAGAATAACAAAGAACTTATAAATGTTGCAACGTCAAGAGCTAAAGAAAAATTAGTTATTGCAGGGGACAAAGATCAACTAAACAGACTTCATCATCCGGGAGACGATGATGATTTGTTTGAATTGTGTAATTATGTTCGATTAAACGGAAAAACAACTGTAACAGAGCGTGTGCCTGAATCAAGAGCGCTTGGAATTAAACCATACAGTACCGAAACGGAAACGGCATTTTTAGACACACTAAATCATGCAATAAATGCTATGATGATTACAAAATCTAAATATGTTGTTAAAAAAGAGGTTCCCATTTCGCAGGTGTTCAATTCTTCAAATCAAGTGAATGATTTATTCTATACAGGCAGATTTGACTATATAGTATATGAGCGTGAAGGAAAAGAATTGTTGCCGATTTTTGCGATTGAACTTGATGGTAACGAGCATACGAACGACACTAGGGTAATTGAAAGGGATAAAAAGAAGCAGCAAATATGTGATGAACATAATTTTCAGCTTATTCGTGTTCCAAACAACTATGCAAGACGATATAATTATGCAAAAGAAATCTTGTCATCATTCTTTGAAAATTCAAGAAGATAATAAATATTCCGATTGAAAAATGAGCCGAGAGGGGACACCTCTTGGCTCATTTTTTTGTGAACACACAACACTTATTTAAATTTTGATGATTATTTTAAACTTTATTGAATTGGCTTTTCATTGAAAAACGCTTGAAACCCTTGAAAACAGTGGGTTTTTATCGTAAGCCTCAATCATTATATGATTATGATACATAGGTGCTTACGAGTGTCGTTTTTTCCTAAACTGCTATGCAAAATTCGTATGTAATCGGCTGAAGTTGGTTATTTTTAGCCAAATTTGTACGCTGAAATTGCACAGTTCGTACAGGACACATTACATTAACCATCTGACCGCCGACTGAACCTGCCTGCTTAGATGTGAGATCACCGTTGTAGCCCTGCTTCAAATTTACGCCTACTTCAGAAGCAGCTTCCATTTTGAACTTATTGAGAGCTTCCTTTGCCTCGGGTACTGTAGCCATTAAAAACACCCCTTTTCTTTATTTGCGTCTGCAAGAATATCTTTTGCAAAATTATCTTTGTTATAAATGTTAATATATGGATTTTTGTTTTGAAAATGATTTATTTTATGATACAATGTAAAAAATGCTTTTTGAGGTTTGTTATATGAAAAAGAAAAAGAGCTGGGACAAAAAGTGGTACACGGATGAGTTCTTAAACGAACTGAAGCAAACTCTATATACTGAAATGTGCGGCTCTTTGCCCATAACGGTAAAATATGCACCCGACGCCGTATCGCCGCTTGGCATAGACCCTCGACTTCTCGGCGGTCCTATGGGTAAAACCGCTAAATCAATGCGTTTGCTTCCCGAATTTGTTATCAAGAGAATTAAAATTAAATTTAACGAAAAAATGCTCTCTTCTTTTCGTACGGTGTGCGATAAGACTTCAAGTGCGGTTTGCGTCAGGGGAGGTGTTGATATTTCCGACAGCACGGTTACAGCCGATGACGGATATGAAATACCTATTAGAATTTATAAAAATAAAAACTGTTCTTCCGAAAACGGCTGTTTGTATTTTATGCACGGCGGAGCTTTTATTGCAGGAAGTATGACTCCTTATGACGAGGCGTGGAAGGTCTTTGTCGAAAAATTCAATATGCCTGTTATCAGCGTCGAATACCGTCTTATGCCCGAAAATCCTTATCCTACATTGTATAATGATTGTCAAAGAGTATTCGAGTACATTTACGACAATGCTGAAATGTTCGGCTTTGATAAATCAAAAATCTTTGTTTGCGGCGACAGCGCAGGCGGCAATCTTGCTCAATATATTTCAACCGCCAATAAAGGAAACGGAAGTGTCAGGGGACAGATACTTTTATATGCTTCGTTAAATCCGATGGGTATTGAGGATGAATATTTTAATAAGAGCATTAAAAATTTCAAATATGAGCCGTCGCAGAAAAAGCTTTCACGTTGCATAACACGTCAGCTTGAAATGATGACTGACAGCTTTGACAGCGTTTTTGATATTTCCGAGCCCGATATTCGATTAAATCCATATAGCTTCGCTGCAAACAGCAATCCTCCGACTTTAATTTCAGTCGGTGCGCTCGATTATCTTAAAATTGAAAACATTGCTTGGGCACGGAAATTACACGATGCAGGGGTTCCCGTAAAGGCTGTTGTTTACAACGGAATGGGGCACGGATACCTAAATGCAATGGGAGTTTTTCCGCAAGCTGAGGACGTAATCGACGAAATAGGCGATTTCATAAAAAAATACAGTTAGATATTTACAATTTTTTTGCAAAAAAGTATGGAATTGATTTGATTTATAGTTTATAATAGCTACAAACATTATTTTGGAGGGATATGCTTGTCTGCCAAGTATTTTGTATCACTTGATAAGGTGCTTAAAGAATTTGACTTTGAGGTCATCTATTTACCCAAAGATTTCAAAGAGCATACCATTTGTTCTCCCGACGTAAACAGACCCGGCTTGCTTTTGGTTGACAGAGACGCTTTCTTTGATGCCGAGCGTGCACAGTTTCTCGGACTTTCGGAAATTGAGCTTATTAAAAAGCTTCCTCCCGAGGAGCAATTCGCAAGCATTGAAAGATTGATGAGCCACAAGCCGCCCTTTGTTTTAATTACAAGAAATCTTGAACTGCCCGAGTGTGCCAAAGAGCTTGCGCAAAAGTATAATGTACCGCTTTTCAGAACTGCCGAGCCGACTTCAAGCTGTATGTCGGCACTCATAAGCTATCTCGGTACCGAGCTTGCAGAGCGTATTACGAGGCACGGCGTTTTGGTTGAGGTTTACGGCGAGGGCGTTTTGATTGTCGGCGACAGCGGCGTAGGTAAGAGCGAAACCGCCGTTGAACTTATCAAACGCGGTCACAGACTTATCGCAGACGATGCGGTTGAGATAAGAAAGGTATCCGCAAAGACCTTGGTTGGCTCTGCACCCGATAATATTCGCCACTTTATTGAGCTTCGTGGTATCGGAATAGTAAACGCACGCCGTATTTTCGGTATGGGTGCAGTTAAGCTTTCTGAAAAAATCAATATGGTTGTTAAGCTCGAACAATGGAATCCCGACAAGGTTTATGACAGAATGGGCGTTGATACCGAATATATAAATATTATGAATGTCAATTTGCCTATTACGGTAGTACCCGTTAAGCCGGGCAGAAACCTTGCAATTATCATTGAGGTTGCCGCTATGAACAACAGGCAAAAGAAAATGGGCTATAACGCCGCAAAGGAGCTTCTTCATCAGCTCGGTATGCAGGAAGAAGAGCCAAAGCCCGAAGAGCTTGAAATTTGGCAAAGCTATTAAATTGAAAATATATTACTTTTTTGGAGGATGTTATGTACAGAATTGGTGTTGATCTCGGCGGAACAAATATTGTTGCCGGTGTAGTGGATGAATTTTATAAAATTGTCGGTAAGGGCAAAATGCCTACCGCTTGCCCTCGTCCTGCTGTTGAAATTTTAGCGGACGTTGCAAAAGCGGTTAAAATGGCTATCGTGGATGCAGGAATTACTCTTGCAGACGTTCGTTCGATCGGTATAGGAACTCCCGGCTCGGTTGAAAAGCATTTTGGAATAATTCAGTATGCAAACAATCTCGGTTTTTCAAATGTTCCTGCAAGAAAAATATTGCAGAGTCATTTTGACAAGCCAATTTATATTGAAAACGATGCTAACTGCGCTGCTCTCGGAGAGGCTAAGGCAGGCGCAGGCGGCGGAGTTGATAATTTTGCTGCTATTACACTCGGAACAGGCGTCGGCTCGGGTATTATTGTTGACGGTAAAATCCTCAGCGGCTGTAACGGTGCGGCAGGCGAAATGGGTCATATGGTTATCTGCGCAGACGGCGAGCCTTGCACCTGCGGAAGAAAGGGCTGTTGGGAGGCTTATTCCTCGGCGACCGCTTTAATTCGTGAGACTAAAAAATCAATGCTTGAAAATAAAGAATCAAAGATGTGGGAAATTGTTGGCGGAGACATTGATAAGGCTAACGGAAAGACTGCTTTTGACGCAATGCGTGCAGGCGATGAAGCAGGCAAAAAGCTTGTTGATTGGTATGTACATTATCTTTCAATCGGTATAACAAATGTTATAAACACATTCCAGCCTAAGATGCTTTGCGTCGGCGGCGGAATCGGCTATGAAAGAGAGTATCTTCTTGAGCCTGTCAGAAAGATTGTTTATCAGGAGAGATATAGCGTATATTCAGAGGAGCAAACTACAATTTGCTCTGCTAAGCTCGGCAACGATGCAGGCGTTATCGGCGCAGCATTGCTTGACGAATAATGAAAGGTGA
Source organism: uncultured Eubacteriales bacterium (assembly GCA_934436505.1). Lineage (GTDB taxonomy): Bacteria > Bacillota > Clostridia > Oscillospirales > Acutalibacteraceae > Fimenecus. The sequence goes on from CAKSAP010000003.1 coordinate 5,742, forward strand.
TTATGTGACTGATATTGTAAAGAAAACCGTAGAAAAGCTAAATTGCAGGTATCTTGAAAATGCAAGTATGCGTGATTTTACAAGCTTCAAAACCGGCGGAAATGCCGATATAATCGTTTTTCCCGACAGTATCGCATCACTTACGGCAATTCTCAAAGCTTGCCGTGAAAACGAAATAAAAACCTATATTATCGGAAACGGGAGCAATATTCTTGTTTCCGATAACGGTTTATCCGGAGCAGTTATTAAAATCGGCTCGGATTTTTCAAATATTGAGCTTGCCGATGAAAATACAATTATATGCGAAAGCGGTATTTCAATGGCTAAGCTTTGCAGCTTTGCACTTGAGAATTCTCTAAGCGGACTTGAATTTGCTTTTGGCATTCCCGGTACGGCAGGCGGTGCGGCTTTTATGAATGCTGGTGCTTACGGCGGAGAAATGAAGGATGTGCTTATAGAATGTACGCACATTGATACCGATTTGAACGTCGGTAAATTAACAGGCGATGAGCTTGGTCTTTCTTACAGAAAAAGTGCTTATTCCGATAACGGATATATTATAACCTCTCTTAAATTGAGATTAGAGAAATCCGACAAGGAGTCAATCAAAGCTAAAATGTACGAAAATCTCGGTAAGCGTAAGGATAAGCAGCCGCTTGAATTTCCGAGCGCAGGCAGTACCTTTAAGCGTCCCGAAGGCTATTTCGCAGGCGCATTGATTGAGGAATGTGCTCTCAAAGGGTATTCGATAGGCGGTGCGCAGGTAAGCGAAAAGCACGCAGGCTTTGTAATTAACAAAGGAAATGCGACCTCAACCGATATTGCTTCGCTTATCGATTTTATCAGAAAAACCGTTTATGAAAATAAGTGCGTAATGCTTGAACCCGAGGTTAGATTTTTAGGCGAATTTTAAGGATGTGAATTTATGGACTTGGTAATTGTAACAGGTATGTCAGGCGCAGGTAAATCGAGAGCCGTGCAGGCTTTGGAGGATATAGGCTTTTACTGCGTTGATAATATGCCGCCGAAGCTTATTCCCACTTTTGTTCAGCTCTGTATGGAGTCAAACGACGAAAAAGACAGAGTTGCGCTTGTTGCGGATATTAGATTGGGTGAAGAGTTCACAAGTCTGTTTAACATATTGAAAGAGCTTGACAAGACGAAAGTCCACTGTAAAATTTTGTTTATTGATGCGGACGCTGAGGTCATTATGCGCCGTTATCAAGAAACGAGAAGAAAGCATCCGCTTGCTGATGAATTCGATACTCCGTCGCTTGCCGAAGCTATTGCAAAGGAACGAGAAATATTGCTTCCCGCAAGGCAGATGGCAGACTATATTGTTGACACCTCAAATGTTATGAGCTCGCAGTTTAAGGAAAAAATCGCAAAGCTGTTTCTCAACAACATATCGAGCACACTTAAAATTCACAGTATGTCCTTTGGCTTTAAGTACGGTCTGCCAAAAGACGCCGACCTTGTTTTTGACGTTCGTTGCTTGCCAAACCCGTTTTATGTTCCCGAGCTAAAAAGCCACACAGGACTTGAAGCTGAAGTACGCAATTTTGTAATGAAATACAGTCAGTCAAAGGAGCTTGAAAAGAAGCTTTATGACCTTATTGATTTTTTAATTCCTCTTTATATGACGGAGGGAAAGAGTCAGCTTACAATAGCGGTAGGCTGCACGGGCGGTAAGCACCGTTCGGTTGTTTTTGCCGAGCTTCTCAACAAGCATTTGCTTGAAAACGGTTGTGATGTCGGCGTATTCCACAGAGATATTAAAAGGTAAAGATATGTCTTTTTGTTCACAGTTAAAAACCGAGCTTATGAGCTTGGACGAGGTTAAGCCGTGTTGCGCTTTGGCGGAAACATACGGACTCTTGTTGTTCGGAAAAATGTTCTCAAAGCGTGAAATCTATATAAGCACGGAAAACGGCGAGGTTGCCGAAAAATATAAAAATGTTGCCGAAAGGCTCAGCGAATCCGAGGTTGAATACACCTGCTCAAAATCGGGGAAATGCAGAGTTTCCGTCAAAGAGCAGGAGGGCAGGCTGAAAATCCTTGAAGCTTTCGGACTTTCGGGCGATGAACGTTCAAGGCGAGTAAATTGGGCAAATATATCCGATGAATGTTGCTTTGCAGGTTTTTTGAGAGGTGTATTTCTTGCTTGCGGAACGATAAATGATCCCGAAAAGAATTATCATATCGAATTTTCCGTTCCTTACAGCCTCAGAAATGATTTAATTCGTATCTTTGAAGAGGTTGAGCTCAGCGCAAAGGAAATCAAGCGAAACGGTCAAAATGTGCTTTATTTCAAGGACAGCGACGAAATTGTTACGCTGCTGACCTTGATGGGCGCAAACGATTCTGCACTTGAATATATCGGCGTAAAGGTGTTCAAAGATGTCCGAAACAATGTTAACAGGCGTACAAATTTTGAAAATGCCAACCTTGACAGGACGGTCAACGCATCATTAAGGCAGACGCAGGCGATTGAAAAGCTGAAAAGAGAGGGAAATTTTGAAAAGCTTTCCCCAGAGCTCAAAAAAATTGCGGTCTTGCGACTTGAAAACCCGGAGCTTTCCTTGCAGCAAATCGGGCAAATGCTTGAGCCTCCGCTTTCCCGTTCAGGCGTAAATCATCGTTTACAAAAGATATTAAATTATGCGGAATAATTAAAAACATATTTGATTAAGGGGTGCAAATATGAGAAATAAGCAAATAAAAATTTTGTTATTATCTTCTTTATTTGTTATAATATCTTTGATTTTTTGCTCTTGTACATTTAATTCAAACTTAAATATAGTGGACGATAATAAAAACTATAGGATAATTCAAAATGAAAACGGAACATATAATATTTTAATTCTTAACGACGACAATGGCGTTGTTTATCAAGAAAAAAATATTAAGCAGCCTGTTTACATATCAAAAAATAATTCTCTGATAACAATATCAAAGGATTATGGAACAGGACTGCAACTTGTTAAGTATTACGATTTAACAAAAGAAATGATTTCTGATGAATATCAATATGTTATAGCAAATAATGATACATATGTTGCATATATTGACGGTGAGGATATGAGCAATCGTTCTGTTGTTGTTCAGAATATTTTTGATAAAAATATTCTATACTATGAAGTTCAACTCGATTTTGCAAAAATTGATACACCGATTGAAAATGCAGAATTTATTGACAATAATAATTTGAAAATCACTTATATAAATTCGCTTGATAATTCAATAGAAACAACAGTTAATTATTCTTAGTTATTAAAAGTTAAACCGACATCTAAATCAATAGATGTCGGTTTTTTGTTTATAAATCTATTTCAATATTGTATTTTTTAAGCCAATAATTGATTTGCACAAAATAAGCTATTGTTTGCGGTGTGGTCATTAGCTGACCGTAAAATCGCTGCGAGCTGTTTTCAACAAGCAAAGCATTAAGTGCTTGCTTATTTACAAATTCAAATATCGGAGAAGTCTCATCCTGCAATATTTTCTCAAGCTCGGCACGGACTAAGCTTAAATATATCGGATTGTGGGTTTTCGGGTATGGGCTCTTTTTACGCCAAAGAATTTCCTTCGGCAGCATATCGCTGTATGCCTTGCGTAAAATTCCTTTTTCAAAGCCGTTATAATCCTTTATTTCAAGCGGAACGGAGTACAAGTATTCAACAATTCTGTAATCACAAAACGGAACTCTGATATCAAGAGAATTAAATGCGCTCATCCTATCTGAACGGTCTACAAGCGTCATCATAAACCAATCAAGATTTAATTTCATAAGCTCTTTTGTACGCTCGTCGCTGTCAATCGTGTTAAGCTTCATAACTTGCTTTAATGCGTTTTCATATTTTTTATGGACAAAGCCTTCCGCATCAACCGTATTTCTAATTTCATCCGTTAAAAACGATTGCCTGTATGACGTAGACCTTGCCCACGGGAACGAATCGGCATTCCGTAAAACAGGATCTCTGTACCACGGATAACCTCCAAAAATTTCATCCGAGCACTCGCCCGAAAGCACGATTTCATAATCTTTCGCAATCGCTTTTGAAAACAGGAGCAGGGAAGAGTCAACGTCTGCCATACCCGGCAAATCACGGGCCTCAACCGCAGAAAACAGAGCCGATACAAGCGATTTATGGTCAATTTCAATTATGTGATTTTGAGCGTTCAGGTAATTATTTATTATGCCGATAAATTCGCTGTCGTTATTCGGTTGAAATTTTGAACGTGTAAAGTATTTGTCATTGTCAGTATAAGTTACGGTGTAGGTGTCAAGTGTTTTTCCTTGTCGGGCAAGAGCTTTTGCAACAACAGAGGAAATAATGCTTGAATCGAGTCCTCCCGAAAGCATTGTGCATATAGGAGTGTCGGCTTCCGATTGACCTTTTATTGAATCGTCAACTAAAAATCTGACTTTTTCTGCCGTCTGTTCGGGCGTATCTGTATGCTCGTGCGGATACAATGTCCAATATTTACATACTTTTAAGCCGTCCCTTGTGAAATATCCGTAGGTTGCAGGCAGCAGCTCAAAAACTCCCTCAAACACACCGTAACCGAGCGTTCGACCGGGTCCTATAAGCATAATTTCAAGAATTGACTCAAGATTGATTTTAGGCTTAATTTTGCCGCTTGCAAAAAGTGCTTTAATCTCCGAGCCGAATATAAAACCGTTGTCTAACACGGAATAGAAAAACGGTTTAATTCCAAAACGGTCTCTCGCTATGAAAAGACTTTCGCTTTTATTATCCCAAATCGCAAGTGCAAAAGCACCGTTGATAATTTTCAGGCAGTCTGCGCCAAACTCGAAATAGGCTTTTAGTACAATTTCTTCGTCTGTTTCGGTTTCAAAGCGGCAGCTTCTTTTAAGCAAAATGTCTTTTAACTCGTTTTTATTATATATCAGTCCGTCAAAAACGATTGTATATTCCGTTTCGTTATTCCATAGCCTTAGCGGCAGCTTAAAATCCGCCTCATTTTGCCTTGCAGAGCCTTGATACAATGCAGCGTGCTCGGCTGTAAATTCGCCGTGAAAAGAGCCTCTGTGCCTTATTGCACCGCCCATTTCAGAAAGCTCTTTGCATTGTCCGCTGAATTTTTCAGAAAATAAAATTTCTCCCGCAATTCCACTCATATAAACACCTCATTTTATTGGTTTGGTTATTTATATGACGGTTTGCGGGAGAAAATACATCAGATATTCTATTGAGAATTAAGAATTTTTAACTTCTTCAACAGCCTTGTTAATATCGTTTACAAGCTCAACAAGCTTCGGGTCGTCAACAGAAACGGGAAGCATAGGAAGTCTCGGTATACCTGCTTCGATTCCGTATCTTAATTTAATAACAGCCTTGCTTGCGCCGTAAAGAGAGGGGAAAGAACAAAGTCTTTGAACAAAGTCATTGATTTTAACCTGAAGAGCCTTTGCTTCAACAATCTTATTTTCGGTTATCAATGAATTGAGTTTAAGGTAAAGCTCGGGCATACTTCCGTATGTACCGCCGATACCTGCGTTAGCACCCATAAGTCTGCCTGCGAGGAACTGCTCGTCGGGACCGTTGAAGATAATGAAATCATCGCCGACAATTCTTCTGAAACGCTCCATCTGATATGTGCTTTCAGCCGAGTCCTTGATACCGATAACCTTTTCTTCTTTCATCATTCTTTCAAGAAGAGAGTATGAAAGGTCATATCCCGTAAGCTGAGGAATATTGTAGATAAAGAACGGCAAATTGGTCGAAGCAATGATTGTTTTCCAATGTGTTTCAATGGAAGCCTCCGAAAGTCTGTAATAAACGCTCGGAACGGCAGAAACAGCATCAGCGCCGATTTCCTCCGCATGGCGTGCAAGCTCGCAAGCCTCTTTCGTCGAAGCTGCGCCTACATGGATAATAGTTGTGATTTTTCCCTTGGATGCGTCAACAACGGCTTTTGCAACCTGCTTTCTTTCCTCGGTGCTCAAAAGGAAGCCTTCGCCTGTCGAGCCGCAAGCATATACACCGTTAATGCCGATTGAAATGTAAGTCCTAACAAGCTTTTTAATTTCCTCAACATTTATGTTATCGTTTTCGTCGTAAATTGCGTTGAGTGCGACGAACACTCCGTTGAATTTTGTTAAATCATATTTCATATATTCATCTCCTATATGAGAATTATATATCTTTTTTCTGCAAAATCAATGATATTCGTTGAACTTTTTACCAAAATAAAATATAATATAGAAAATAGTGATAAATCGGTGATAAAGATGAATGAAAAAAACAAAAAAATACTTGAACAAATCAAAGGCGGATTGATTGTTTCCTGCCAAGCGTTACCCGAAGAGCCGCTGCACGATTCTTACATAATGTCAAGAATGGCTTTTGCTGCAAGCGAGGGCGGCGCAGTCGGAATAAGAGCAAATACGGTTGAGGATATAAAAGAAATCAAAAAGACGGTTGATTTGCCGATTATCGGAATTATCAAAAGTGTGTATCCCGACTCTGATGTATATATTACACCTACACTTGCTGAGGTTGACGCTCTTTACAATGAGGGCGTCGATATAATCGCAGTTGATGCAACAAACAGGCCGAGACCTAACGGCGTATCATTTACTGAATTCTTTACGGAAATTCGCAAAAAATATCCCGAACAGCTATTTATGGCTGATACCTCCTGCTTTGAAGAGGGCAAGCTTGCTTTGGAGCTTGGCTGCGACCTTATAGGTACAACAATGTGCGGATACACGCCTTACACTAAGGGCGAAGCTATCCCTGCTTTTAATCTTATTGAAAGATACAGTAAAGAATTATCCGCTACCGTCATTGCCGAGGGTGGAATTTGGTATCCCGAACAGCTTGTAAAGGCATACGAAAGCGGTGCTTTTTCCTGTGTTGTGGGTACTGCGATTACAAGGCCGAGAGATATTACAAGACGCTTTGTATCTTATCTTAACAAATAACGGAGTGCAATATGACTATACTTGCGATTGACATTGGCGGAACGGCTATTAAATACGCTCTTGTCGATGACAACAATAACATTTCATCCTTTTCTGAAATTCCGTCCGAGGCGAAGCTCGGAGCAAGTGTTTTACTCGAAAAGGTGTATAAGATAATCGAAGCACATTTATCCGATTGCGATGCGATTTCTATAAGCACGGCAGGTCGTGTTGACAGCGAAAAGGGCAGAATTATTTTTGCAAATGAAAACATACCCGAATACACGGGGACAGAGCTTGCAAAGCTTATAACCGAACGCTTTTCCAAGCCTGCATTTGTCGAAAATGACGTTTATTGTGCTGCAACGGCAGAGGCGAATTACGGTGCAGGTAAGAACGTTAAAAATTTTGTTTGCCTTACAGTAGGTACGGGTATCGGCGGTGCGATAATTCTAAACGGAAAGCTCTATAAGGGAGATCGGCTTTGCGGAGGAGACTTCGGCGAGATGATAACAGGCGAGGACAAGTTTGAAAATCTTGCCTCTGCGACTGCTCTTGTAAAAAGAGTAAAATCAGCCACAGGCAGAGAACTTACAGGCAGAGAAATTTTTGATGAAGTTAATTTTTCCGATCCTACAATAAAAGCTGCTGTTGACAGCTGGATTGACGAGCTCACAAAGGGCATTAAAACTCTTATGTTTATTTTTGATGTTCCGTTGTTCGTTGTCGGCGGCGGAATAATGAGCGAGAAATATATAATTGACCGAATTTCAAACGATTTGCACAACTCGGAGCGTGAAAATTTCAAATCACTTGAGATTAAACAGGCGTTTTTCAAAAATCAAGCAGGAGTTATCGGTGCGGCTCATATAGCAAGAAAAAAGCTTAAAAATTAACCGTCGGGGGAGTCAAAAACAACGACTCTCCCGATTTTTTAGTAAAATAGACAAAATTCAACTTTTATCTTTTGTGTACTTTGTAGCAAAAAGTGTTGATATTAAAGCTTTTCGGTGGTAAAATATTTATTTGTGAAATATTAAGTAAAGTAAGGTATAGGTGAGTAAAGTGAAGCGTAGAGAAGACATTAGAAACATTGCGATAATTGCCCATGTTGACCACGGTAAAACAACATTGGTTGACGAGCTTCTTAAACAGAGCGGTATATTCAGACAGAACGAGGCTGTTCAGGACAGAGTTATGGACTCCAACGACCTCGAAAAAGAGAGAGGAATTACAATCCTTTCCAAAAACACCGCAATTCATTATAACGGAATTAAAATCAATATAGTTGACACTCCCGGTCACGCTGATTTCGGCGGAGAGGTTGAGCGTATTCTTACAATGGTTGACGGCGTATTGCTTTTGGTTGACGCTTTCGAGGGTTGTATGCCGCAGACAAGATTTGTTCTTTCAAAGGCACTCGCTCTTAACAAAAAGGTGCTTGTTGTAATCAATAAGATTGACAGACCGGGTGCAAGACCTGCCGAGGTTATCGACGAGGTGCTTGATTTGTTCATTGAGCTTGGCGCAAATGACGATCAGCTTGAATTCCCCGTTGTATATGCTTCCGCAAGAGACGGCTATGCATCTCTTGACCCGAATGTCAGAGAAGGCGATATGAGACCGCTTTTCGAGGAAATTATCAAGGAAATCGAAGCTCCCGAGGGCGATGTTGACGCTCCGCTTCAGTGCATTTTCTCAAGCCTTGACTATGATGATTATATCGGTAGAATCGGTGTCGGCAGAGTTAAGCGTGGCACAGTTAAAGTCAATGATAAGGTCGTACTTTGCAAGCAGGACGGCACTCGTGAGAATGTTAAAATTTCACGTCTTTATCAGTTCGACGGCTTGAAAAGGGTAGAAGTACAGTCAGCTGCGGCAGGCGATATAATCTGCGTTTCGGGTATTACCGACCTTAATATCGGCGAGACGATTTGTGATCCCGATAATGTTGAGCCGTTGCCCTTCGTTAAAATCGACGAGCCTACGCTTTCAATGAACTTTATGGTAAACGACAGCCCGTTTGCAGGTCAGGACGGTAAGTTTGTAACCTCACGTAACCTCAGAGACAGACTTTTCAAAGAGGTTGAAACAAACGTAAGTATGCGTGTTGAGGAAACGGACAGCACCGACTGCTTTAAGGTATCGGGCAGAGGCGAGCTTCATCTTTCAATACTTATCGAGACTATGAGACGTCAGGGATATGAATTTCAGGTTTCACGTCCGCAGGTTATCACAAAATACGAAAACGGTAAGCTTTTAGAGCCTATCGAGCTTCTTATAATCGAAGTTCCCGAGGAATATGTCGGAAATGTTATGCAGAAAATCGGTTCAAGACGTGGCGAGCTTGAAAATATGGGCACCCGTGAGGGCGGCTCAACGCACCTTGAATTCAGAATTCCCGCAAGAGGTCTTATCGGATACCGTTCAGAGTTCCTTACAGATACAAACGGCAACGGCATTATGAACAACCTTTTTGCAGGCTATGAAGAATACAAGGGCGATATTCAGACGAGAGAGCGTGGCTCAATCGTTGTTCACGAAACAGGCGAAACCTCGGCTTACGGTCTTTTCAACACGCAGGACAGAGGCAGACTTTTTGTAGGTCCCGGCGTTCCCGTATATGAGGGAATGATTGTCGGCGAATGCTCAAAGAACGAGGATATTGTTTGTAACGTATGCAAGAACAAACACCTTACAAACACCCGTGCTTCAGGCTCTGACGACGCACTTCGACTTGTTCCGCACACCGTTCTCAGCCTTGAGCAGTCAATGGAATTTATCGGCGACGACGAGCTTGTTGAGATTACTCCCAAATCAATCAGACTTCGCAAGAAAATTCTTTCAAAGGATTTGAGACTTAAACAGCAGTTCAAAAAGAAATAATGAATAGTTGTGAATTATTTTTCACACTTTGTATTATTTTCTTGACATATATGTATAACAAACGTATAATTAATGTATATTTATACACAACATAAACAGTTGCGTGTAAAGCACTTTTGATTTTTATTGCACAACAAGGAGGCAATAGTGTGAAAAATCACACTATTAATAATTATATTGCCCTCAAAAATTTGCCTTTGGCAAAATTTTGAGATGGCAGAAATCACCATACACGCCTGTTCAGACAACGCAGGTTAAACTGGTGATTTTTAATAAACTATTTGTTGTCTGAAAGGCTATGGTGATTATTATGGAAATAAAATTTACACAAGCTCAAACGCTTAAAGAAAAGCCAGATCCGTCAACTCTCGGCTTCGGTAAAATTTTTACCGACCATATGTTTATGATGGACTGGAACAATGAAACAGGTTGGCAGAACGCAAGAATTGTACCCTTTGGCTATCTTTCGATACATCCTGCATCAACCTGCCTCCACTACGGTTCGGAAATTTTTGAAGGACTTAAAGCATACAGAAGAGCAGACGGCAAGGTTCAGCTTTTCAGACCGATTGAAAACATAAGAAGAATGAACAATTCGGCAGACCGTCTTTGCCTTCCCAAAATCCCCGAGGATATGGCTTTGGAAATTTATACAAAGTTCGTTGAAACAGAGCAGGATTGGACTCCGTCGGCAGAGGGCACTTCTCTTTATCTTCGTCCGTTTATGTTTGGTAATGACGAATCACTCGGCGTACACGCAGTTCACAACGCAACATTTATGATTATCGCTTCTCCTGTCGGCTCATATTATGCAGAGGGTATCAACCCCGTTAAAATTATGATTGAATCCGAGGATGTCCGTGCGGTTGTCGGCGGTACGGGCGAAGCTAAATGCGGCGGTAACTACGCAGCATCAAACAGAGCAGGAGAGAGAGCAGAAGAAAAAGGATATTCTCAGGTGCTTTGGCTTGACGGCGTTGAGAGGAAGTACATTGAAGAAGTCGGCGCTATGAACGTAATGTTCAAAATCAACGGCGAGATTGTAGTTCCGATGCTTACAGGCTCAATTCTTCCCGGTATTACAAGAAAATCTTGCCTTGAGGTTCTCAGAAACGAAGGCTACAAGGTTGTAGAGAGAAGAATATCGGTTGACGAGCTTGCAGAGGCAATGAAAAACGGCACACTTGAAGAGGCTTGGGGAACAGGCACAGCTGCTGTTGTTTCTCCCATCGGAGAGCTTTGCTATAAAGATATAAAATATACCGTAAACGACGGTAAAATCGGCGAGGTTACTCAGCATCTTTACGATACCCTCACAGGTATTCAGTGGGGCAAAATTGAGGATACCTACGGTTGGACTTATCCGATTGACTGATTGCTTCATACAATATTTAACTCCGAGATTTAATGTCTCGGAGTTTTTTATATTATGCTATGGATTTTATTTATATTGAAATTTAATTCTGTATAAGATATAATAGCGATGAGGATATAATTATTGGTGGGTAAGTATATGAAAACAATTTATAATCCGTTAATGCGTTTATTAAATGTTGAGAAGAAAACTGTTACAAAGCGGCGTTGAAGAAGAAAAGCATCAGAACAAGGGATAATGTTTCATAAACATTAATTATATTAAAAATTAAGGTGGTAAAAATGCCGGTTCAGTTGTTGAGTTTAACTTTAATACCGATTATAATATCAATTTTCTTTTTTATTGTTGACAAAGAAAATGATAAGAAAATATTGCTTAACTCAAAAAAGGATTACATTGTTATTAAAGCTCCAAAAGCTTTTCCCATTGTATTTGTAATTGCTATACCTATATTGGCATATTTCACAATATTGGCTTATCAGCAGGAAGAAACGTTTTCTATTTTGTTTTTTGGCTTATTGGTGTTATTTTGTATAGTCTTTTTACTGTATTTCTTAATATGGAAAATCGACTTCTATAAAAACAAAGATTATTTTATTTACCATACTATATTCCGAAAAGCACAGAAAATATATTATTCCGATTGTGAAAAGTTTACTTGGAACAGGCAAGGAGATTCTTTTAAGATTAAAACAAAATCAGGGAAATCGTTTTATGTTTCCATGTATGCGAATAACTACGAAGATTTACGAGTAAAAATGCTTCAATCAAAAGTTAAAGAGATAATCAAAAGCAAGAAAAGAAAATAAGTAACAAATTTATTGATTACTTGAATGATGTGGATGAATAAAAAAATTATTGAGGTATGAAAATCTTTAACAATCGATTTGAGCATTAGAATTATACACACGCTGTTAAATCTGCTGTCGGTAAATGGGGGCGAATATTAAATGGTAGATATTTTAGAAATTTTGGATATGATTGATTGGAGTATGCCTGCCGAAACGCAATCAAAAGGAATTTCTTTAGCAAGTGAATTTGAAAATATTGTTCCGTTTATACAACCGTTAACGCCTAAACATAATAAAAATGTATGGAAAAATTGTGCTGTTATTATATCGCAAAAAAGCGATGAAGAAATTAAGCCGTATTTGGTTGAACTGTTAGAATGGTTGCAAGATATGAATTGGCCCGGAGCGCTTTGTATCTTAGATAGATTACGCAAGTTCTCAGATAGCAACACCATCTTTGAAGCGATAAATACTTGTATTCAAAAAGCTAGAGAAAACAGAGATGATGTGTGGAACAGTAACTTACATCTGCTTTTAAATAATTAAAGCAATACTAATTTGTTTTGAGGTAGTTAAATGAAAAAAATATATCTTTCCAAATACTGGAAACAACAATTGGTTATTATGTTTTTTATTGCTTTACTGATTGCATTGTGGTTAATTAAGTTTTGTATATTTGATTTTATATCTTACGAAGACTTGATTTTTGTATTTTGTGTTTTCGCTATTTTATTTGCATATGTTGGATTTGTTTATGTAAATTTGTTCCTTGTAAGTTATTCGATTATTGACAGTTTTCATAAAGAAGTTGCCATGTATTCATTTTTCGGAAAGCATGTATCGTCACTTGATATAAGCGGAAAGCAAACTGTGTATTATGAGGTTATAAGGCTGATTGAGGGAACATTTGCAAGCAGCGAGTATATGATACTTTCCAATTCTCAGTTTTCTCTTTACGCTAACGAAAAGAAAAAAGGCATATCTATTGTGGCTAAAAAAGTGATTGAGTCAAAAAATCAAATAATTGTTTCAAAGAAAGTCGGATACGAAATTTTAGCTTTGTACGAAAATGAAAATAAAAGTGTGAATAACAACAGCTAATCAAATACCCCTTGATACGAATACATTAAAACAAACAATTAGGCGTCCTGTTGTCAGGACGCCTTTTTCTTATGACCGTTTAACTTAATGCTTCGGAGATTTTGCATTTTTAGAATATTATTTCATAAATATTAAAGTAGGTTTATCTTGAAATACAGACCTTTAGGCTATATAATATAGGAGATGATATTTTGAAAATTATCGGAAAGTTTATTTCTTTCTTTACTCTTGTAATTATAATTTCCGTACTGATATTTTTTACTTTTAATATAGAGCTTGCAAAAAATGTGCAAGGCTCTGCCGATTATCATTTTAACCCGACGTTTATAATAGATGCCGGGCACGGTGGAATTGACGGCGGAGCTTTAGGCGTTGATGGTACATACGAAAAGGATATAAATCTTGAAATTTCTCTCAAGCTTAACGAATTGCTGAAATCCTACGGGTTTAATACAGTTATGATAAGAGACAGCGATTGCTCTGTTCATTCAAGTCACGCAAAAAGCGTCAGGGAAATCAAAGTGTCCGATATTCATAACCGTATGAGTGTAATGGAAAACACCGATAATTGTATTTTTATCAGCGTTCATCAGAATTCGTACAACAGTTCAAAATATTGGGGCACGCAGGTTTTTTATTCTCCGAACACGCCCGAAAGTAAGGATTTGGCAGGCGAAATTCAACAAAGCGTGGTTTCTCTGCTTCAAAAAGATAACACAAGGCAGATTAAAGAATGTGGTAAAAGCGTTTATCTGCTTTATTATGCAAAAAAGCCCGCAGTTTTAGTCGAGTGCGGATTTATAACAAATTATAACGATTTAGAATTGCTGAAAAGCGAAGAATATCAGCGTAAAATGGCGTTTTGCATTGCCGACGGTATTCTTAACTATGTAAACAAAGGAAGTTGATTATGGCAGGAAAAGTTAAGTCTGTCTATGTCTGCTCTGCTTGCGGACACGAATATTCAAAATGGTTTGGTCAATGCCCGAACTGTAAAGAGTGGAGCACACTCGAGGAAGAGGTTAGGACAGCCGTTTCAACGCAAAAGTCCTCGTCGGCTTTTTTATCGGCTAACAGAAGCAGGGTATATGCATTAAACGAAATAACAGCAGATACAGAGCATCGCTTTGACACGGGCTTGAATGAGCTTAACCGTGTTCTCGGCGGTGGTCTTGTAAAAGGCTCAATGGTGCTTTTAAGCGGCGATCCCGGCATAGGTAAATCGACCTTGTTGCTTCAAATCTGCGAGCATCTCGGAAAAACGCTGAAAATTCTCTATGTGTCGGGCGAGGAATCGGCTCATCAAATCAAGCTTCGTGCTACAAGGCTCAATGTTAAATCTGAAAACCTTTCAATTCTCTGCGAAACCGACGCACAGTATATTTGTGAGGTAATCGCATCCGAAAAGCCCGATATTGTAATGATAGACTCAATTCAAACCATGAACATTGCGGAATTAAGCTCGTCTGCCGGCAGCATAACACAGGTACGTGAAACTACAAATATGCTTATGAGAACGGCAAAAACGCTTAATATTCCTATGATAATCGTCGGTCATGTAAACAAAGACGGTAATATAGCAGGTCCGAAGGTGCTTGAGCATATTGTTGACGCCGTTTTGTATATTGAGGGCGACAGAAATTTCTCATACAGAATTTTAAGAGCCGTTAAAAACCGTTTTGGCTCTACTAATGAAATAGGTATGTTTGAAATGCAGGATATAGGTCTTACCGAGGTCAGCAACCCGTCTATGATGCTCATTTCAGGTAAGCCAAAGAACACCTCAGGCAGCTGTATAGCTTGCGTTATGGAGGGTACAAGACCGATTATGGCGGAGGTGCAAAGCCTCGTTACGCCCACAGGCTTCGGAAATCCGAGAAGAATGGCGACGGGTATCGATTATAACCGTATGGCTATGCTGATTGCCGTGCTCGAAAAGAGGGCAGGGTACTTTATCGGAAATATGGACTGCTATATAAATATCATCGGCGGTCTTAAAATTGACGAGCCTGCAGCTGATTTGTCGGTTGCGCTTGCCATTGTTTCAAGCTTAAAGGATTACGCTGTGCCCGAGGATTTGCTTGCTTTCGGCGAAATAGGGCTCGGCGGAGAAATCAGAGCCGTAAATTCCTGCGAACAGCGAATAAGAGAGGCTGCAAAGTTAGGCTTTAGAAAATGCGTCATACCGAAATACAATCTTCAAAAAATCCGCAACAAGCTTACCGATAATATCGAGGTTGTCGGTGTGAGCAATATAAGACAGGCTTTTCAAGCTATAATGGACTGATGCTATGAAGCTTATAAATACACCGTATTTGCCTGAAACCGACGTTCTTATAGGCGTGGCAGGCGCAGGCATTTTGAAATACACAGATGAGCTTAAAAGGCTTGGAATTGATACGCTTGTAGCAGACAGCGAGCCTGATTTACCGACGCCTGTTATCAATCACGCAGATTTATGCGTGAATTATCTCGGCAACGGCAATGTAGTTTTAACAAAAACGCAAGCGAAGCTAAAAGCGACACTTGAAAAGCTCGGCTGTAAATGTTATATTATCAATGAAAGCTTGAAAAATGCTTATCCCGAGGATTGTCTGCTGAACTGTATTGCAAATTCAACTGATTTAATATGCAATTATGATATTACCTCCGCTAAAATCAAGGAATTGGCGAACGGAAAGAGTGTAATAAACGTCAATCAAGGATACACAAAATGCTCCGTCTGCGCCGTTTCCGACAAGGCTTTTATCACAGATGATAAATCAATATACAAAGCACTTAAAAATGCCGAATACGACGTTTTAGAGGTTGAAAAGGGGAGTGTGGCTCTCGACGGATACGATTACGGGTTTATCGGCGGTGCTTGCTGTAAAATATCAAAGGACGTTCTTGCTTTTTTCGGAAATGCAAAAGCTCATAAAAGCTATGATGATATAAAAGCGTTTTGCAAAAACTACAATGTGGATTTATTAAGTCTTGATAACGAAAGGCTTTGCGACATAGGAAGCTTTATTCCGATTTTTGAAAATGATTAAATATAGAAAGGCGATGTTAAAATGAAAAAGGGGAAATGGGCAAATTTATTCGGTTCTGCGCTTGCAGGAACAACTGTTGCAGGTGTTATGATTTCCGCCAATAAGCTCGCAAAAAAATACGGCGAAAAGCCCGTTAATACAAAGCTAATCAATATTGACGCCGCAAAAACAATCGAATACGCTGTTAATAAATTTGTAAATACAGACGATGAAAAGCTGCTAAAGTTTGCAAGCTTCATTCCGAGTAAAAAAACGGTTGATAACACAGAAACGGTTGAAGAAAACGTAAACTAAATGATAAATAACTTATAGAAGCTCTTGACACCAAGAACTTCTATTTTTTTATTTATAAGGGAATAGGACTTGACAAGTCAGAAAATTTGATTTACAATTATACATAATTAGACATTGTGTCTATTATCTTGTAAAAATTGAACAAATTAAAAATGAAAGCAGTTGCTACCGTGCAGCTGCTTTTCTATTGCCTTAATAATCGGGGAAATCGTTATCGTATATATTAAAAGGACTTAACTCGGAGGAGAATGTGAGCAGGGGTACCCGCTCCGCAGCTGCGGAGCGGGTCTGCGACCTCGGAGGCTCCAGCCCTCCCACTTTGCGTTCAGATTAAAGCGCTTATAGGCGCTTCATCGGCGGCGCCGATGAACAAAAAAAAGACCGCAAAAGCGGTCTGAAAGCAGTATGGGGGTACTACGACCCCCCATACTGCTCAGTGCTCACGGCTCATTTTTTAACTATTGCTACAAAAACGGCGCAAATTATGCCGACAATTACAATTATACCGAAAGTGTGTTGTGTGAAAAGATTTGCTATAAACTCTGTCATTGTTTCCTCCTTATTTATTAACTTCTTTTTTACTTGTTCTTTCTAATATGTAGTCTGTCGATACGTTAAAATATTCTGCAATTCTTATTAAGTCTTTTATGCTAATTTCATGTTTTCCTAGTTCTAATTTGCTGTAGTATGATTGCTCAATTCCTAAAATTGTTGAAATTTTTGTT
The DNA here is from genome assembly GCA_934436505.1 of uncultured Eubacteriales bacterium. GTDB lineage: Bacteria > Bacillota > Clostridia > Oscillospirales > Acutalibacteraceae > Fimenecus. The sequence goes on from CAKSAP010000003.1 coordinate 22,883, forward strand.
TGCGTTTCGCCTTTTTCTATTCTTAATTCTTTTATTCTTTTGTACATTTTTATCACCTGAAGTCATTTTATTATATTTTTTGCTTGACTTTAGGTAATATGTTACCTATAATATGAACATAAGGTAAATTTTTACCTTATCGGATAAACTTAATCGTGCTCTGTTGGTCTCTACTTCGGAGCCGTTTATCTGTAAAATTTTTAGGAGGTGCAAAAATGAAAGCACATGTAGTAGGTTATCAGACTTGCGATTTCAAGGACAAGGACGGGAAGCAGGTTCAGGGAGTGTCGCTCAAGTGTTTGGTCGATTCAACCTCCGAAACCTTTGTCGGACAGGATATCGCAAAAATATGGGTTCCGTTAAAGCTTCTCGAGTCCGTCGGCTTCGTGCCTGATGTCGGTTCAGATGTCAATCTGATTTACGATTATGACGGAAAGAAGCCAGTTTTAACTGGGTATGAGCTCGTTATCGAGTCTGATACAAATTCTTGAGGAAGGAGGTAAGGCGTTATGAAAAAGTTTTTTTCAAAGCTCGTTTCAAAGCTTAAGAGTTCTCGTATAGGGAAGATAGCCGTAGGCGTAGGTGCTACCATTTCGGCTGTTGTTGCTACAGCGATTTCTTCTTTTGCTGCTGACTCTGCACCGGCTGACGCTTCTTCTGTTGTAGCCGGCGTTAAGACTGTTTTTGATTCGGTTTCGGGAACATTCAGTTTTGCAAATATCGTATCAATGATAGGTATTGCAATCGCAGCTGCAGCTCTCCTTGTTCTTGGCTGGTTTGGTCTTCGCAAGGTTATCAGTATGATTAAATCGGCGCTTCGTGGTAAGCTTAAGGTTTAATCCGTTTTTTCTTCTCGTATTTTCCCCTAAGAGGGCGGAGGTTGTCCCTCCGCTCTTTTTTCTTTTGGAGGTGTTTTATGTATTCGGAAGCTTTACAATGTAATTCTTCAATTCTTGATATATTCCGCCGATATAAGTATCTTAAAGAGTTCAAGCTCTCTCATCCCGGATATTTTGAGCCTATCGGCACAATGATATTTTGCGGCGCCCAGGGAAGCGGTAAAACCTTAAGCGCTGTAAATTATGTCTGTAATGTTCTTAAAGCGTTTCCTGCGGCTATTTTAGTTACGAATGTAAAAATATCCGATTATCCATTTAATACGGGTTATTCGGTCGATAAACAGGGTAATACAGCATTATATGACATTGAAACAGGGGAGAGGTTAACAGTTAATGAACAAGGGCATTACGGCTACAATCGAGTAATTGAGTATGACGGTCTTGACAGCTTGAAGTATATTAGCAATTCATATTTTGGTGTTTTTTATCTTATCGATGAGCTGCACCTTGAGCTTAACAGCTTGGAAAGTAAAAACATTGATATTGACGTAATGACCGAGATATCACAACAACGTAAGCAGCGCAAACATATTGTCGGTACTTCCCAGGTATATATGCGGCTTGCAAAACCTCTTCGAGAACAGATATTTGATGTTGTGTTATGTAAAAACTATTTCGGCTTTCTACAATTCAATAAGCTTATAGACGGGGAGACAGCCACCGAAAAAGACGGCAAGCTCGATTGTACTGTCAAAAAGCATTGTATATGGATTCATAAGCCGTCATATTATCAGCGTTACGATACTTTTGCAAAAATGAAGAGATACAACAAGGAATGGCAAGGACACAAGAGGGAAGCTCCGCAAAGCTTTAGTTTTAATGTGAAAGGTAGTGATAAATGATGTTATCAGTTTTACTTGTTAAAGATTGTCTTGTTGATTTGTTTACTGATGCAGGAATTCTTGCCGGTGCAATGGCTATTATGTCAAAAGGTATCAATATTCTTATTGGTGCGTTCTCGAAAGGCAGGATTGATATTTAGTGTTTAGTACAGTTCAACAAGAGGTTGTAAAAACAATTGTTCCAACATACTTAGCGAAAGGATATAAATCATATGTTTGTTACACAATTACGAACCTTAACTCAGGTTACGGTTATACTGCAGAGCCTGATTTATGTTTTATCTTTTCAAAAGGGGAGATTACGGCAAATTCGGGGTATTCTTATTCTATTCCGCAGGGTTCTATTATGCTTAAATACCGTACTACTAATTACTCTAGCAGTCAGTATGCGGTAAATACCGATAGAATTGTTCAGACTTCTTTTAGCGGCAGTCTGAATATCAATGTCTACGAACATATTTACAGCAACGCTACTTTTTCCGAATCGTCCGTCATTCAGCCCGATATATCTATTAAGGAGAGTGTAAACAATGGATATCTTCAAGCGAATTTCTATATCATTTCGGCATTTTTACTCGTTTATTGTATCCTGTTTTCGTGGAAGATTCATAAGTAGACGGGTATTTCCGGTTCTTTTGTGCTTGAGCTTGTTTTCTGTTCCGTCTTATGCAACGGATTATAACGAAAGTACGCTTGACCTTTCCGAGGGTAATATTAAAATGAGCAATGCTTCTGCTAATTCGAGTATGACCGTAACTGATTATTCTTCAACTATGGTTGTAGAAGATTTTTTGTTAAATGGTACTCATTTTAATCGAATTTATAATACTAATTCCGACTATTACAAAGCCGGATTTACAAAGAACGTCATAACAAGTAATAATTTTACTGTTAAGGCTAATCATACATACTCTGTTAACTTTAAGACTAGAATGGACTCAGCCGTAAAATATAGTTTACGCTGTTACATTTATGTTTATGACGGTAATGGAAATGCAATCGATACGATTATTTTATATGATTTTACGTCTAATGGTGTTGCGCAGACTAATGACCATACATTCGATTTTAATTTATCAAGGTCTCAGCTTCCAGCTGGATATAGTCTAAAATTTGGGATAACACAGACTGTACCTCAACAATTTGGCTATCAATGGAAATGGTTAATAACAGATATCAGCTATACCGACAACGACGATAACACTGGGCTTTTGAATACAATCATTACCGCTATCGGCGTTGTTTGGAATTCGATTAAGGACACTGCAGCCGACATCAGAACAGGGTTTTCTAACCTGGGTACTACGATTGCAAATAAGTTTTCCGAACTTGGTACCAAGATTTCAAACAGCTTTGACAATCTTAATCAATGGCTTACTTCGGTTAAGGATTCGATTGTCGGTAAGCTTGCCGAGGTTAAGGACGGGATAAATAATAAGCTGCAGGAATTAAAGGACAAGCTTGCGCAGCAGATAGCGCAAATAAAAGAAGACATCCGCAGTCTTTTCGTTCCCTCTGACGGTTATTTCAATGACAAGAGGGGAGAGCTTGACACTTTTTTCAACGAACATTTCGGCGCATTGTATCAAGGTCCGACTATTCTTGTTAATCTGATTAAGAAGCTTGTTACCATCACTCCTCAAGAGCCGGGTATCACGTTTCCTGCTATCGAATTTATGTGGCAGGGGAAAAAGGTCAGCCTTACAGAACCGATTCATTATAGTTTTTCTTGGGTTAATGACGCAGCTCATCCGCTGCACTTCGCTTATACTTTTTATCGTGGCTTTGTAACGGTCGCAATGTTTGTAGCGTTTGTTACATACCTTAAAAACAAGTATTCTTACATTTTCGAGAGGTGATAGTATGATAATTGAATCGATTTGCAATATGATAATCAAGCTTCTTACTACGCTTCTCGGCGTTGTTCACATTCCCAGCATTCCCGAGGATATACAGTCCTCGGTTAATACAAACATCGAATATATGATTTTGAGGGCTTCGGAAATGATAGACCTTGTCATTCCTTACACGGTCGCAAAAGTCTTAATCGGCATAGTTATCGCCATTGAATTGGGCGTACATATCTATCATTTTGTTATGTGGGTACTTAAAAAAATTCCGATGTTAGGCATATCTTAGGAGGTGGTAAAATGGCAGACGGTAGAGCTAGAGCTTGGACATTTATCGTTTACCCCGGTGACATCCGGGAAGATTGGCGAGAATGCCTTGATATATTCCATTTAGAGTGGGTAGAAAGTCCTTTTCATGATAAGGACTTAAATCCAACAGGGGAAGAGAAAAAGCCTCATATTCATATTCTTGTTATGTTCACTAATGTTAAAAGCTATGATCAGATACGAGATATATGCCGGGAAGCTTTCGGAGAGGTCGAAGGCAGCGAAAGTATAAAAGGATGTAGCTTTCCTCAAAAGTGTCATAACATTAAATCTCTTGTTAGATATTTTATGCATTGGGACAACCCCGAAAAACATCGCTATTCTGTAACAGACTTGCATTGTCACGGTGGCGCATGCGTTGACGATTATTTAACGCCGTCTGCTTCGGAACGTTACGAGATTATCAACGATATTGAAGAATACATAGACGAGAATAATATAACTGAATTCAAGGATATTTGCGATATTGCCCGTGTAGCGCACTTCGACACCTGGCATCCGGTTTTGTGTCAGCCCGGCACAGCTTCTATAATTCACAGCTATGTTACATCATTAAGGCATAAGCTTAAAGGAGTTAATTTTTATGACAGAGCTTGAAAAAGTCGAGATAATGAAATGGCTTTGGTTCGCCGAAGTGCACTATCAAAATATTATGATACAAGAACAAAACTTTTTTGAGCGTTTAAGATATCATACGTTAAATGATTTTATTCGTGTAATGCAGGCAGAGCAGAGGTTCAAGGATTTTTGCAAGTTTGCTTCAGACTTAACAATTCTTTTGAGACTTGAGGGACATTTGTCTTGACTTGTGCATTTTTTTCGGATATAATTATACATAATCAATATTTTATATAATTAAGGGGATTTTAATTAAAGGGAAAATATGGCAAAAAGCTTGATTTTACGATATTTTGCTACTTTTAGCTACTTAATCATTGTATATCGCTTATTATACGTTTTGTAGCTTGATTAAAAATCTATTCTAAGGATTTATGCTGCAATCAAATTATTTAATTTTACAATTTAATTTTTATATAAGCTTATATGATTATTTTTGTCTTAACTTGCATTTATAAATTTTTATTTAAGCTTTTTTGAAAAATCGGTTCCGATTGCAGACGATAGAAATTTTCTCAACGATACTTTGTTAATTAAAAACATTTCTATTCGATGGATTTTTTGTGATCTTATTAGCTTTGGTTTTATAAACGTAAATCAGTCGGCTGTTATATGAATTATATTTACACAGCTTGCAGCTTTGATTATAAGCTATGGCTATAACTGCAGCTGTGAAGCTCAAAGCTCTGTTTACCCTTTGATTATATCTTATTAAATATAATTATTTTTTAATTTATATGTGACTATAACTATATAAAAACCGCTATATTGTGAAACAGTTTCACTGAGGTGTACTCTTTTATGAAATATTCAAATTCGCCCGAGGTTCCTGCTTTGTTAAAGGAATTTTTGCAGCACATTTACGCTATTAAAAACAAATCCGAGCTAACGGTTGAGGAATACTGCATTGACAATATGATGTTTTTGCGTTTTTTGAAACAAAATAAGGGTCTTGCCCCCTCCTCTTCGGAGCTTTCCGAAATAGACGTTTCGGATATTGATATTGAGTTTATAAAAAGAATTACCCTTTCGGACGCTTATCAATTCCTTTCATATTGCAAGGATGTCAGAAAGAATGACTCTGCCGCAAGAGCAAGAAAGGTTTCGGCTATAAGAGCGTTTTTCAAGTATTTACACGTACAGAAAATGCTGTTAACCGAAAATCCTATGGAAAACCTTGAGACCCCGAAGAAAAAGAAAGCTAATCCGAAATATTTGACCCTTGACGAAAGCTTGAAGCTGCTTGATTGCGTTGACGGAGAATATAAAGAACGGGATTACTGCATACTTGTCCTGTTTCTGAACTGCGGACTTCGTCTTTCAGAGCTTGTTTCGATAAACTATCAGGATATCAGGGATAACGGCACGTTGACCGTTACAGGTAAAGGTAACAAGCAACGCACAATTTATCTTAACAGAGCTTGTCTTGAAGCGATAAAAAGCTATATGGCAGTTCGTCCCGTTGACGGCGTTAAGGATAAAGACGCTTTGTTTTTAAGTAAGCGATTGCAGAGAATAAGCCCTAAAACCGTTCAGCATATGGTATATGAGTATCTCGAAAAAGCAGGACTTTCCGGACGTGGCTTATCTGTGCATAAGCTAAGGCATACCGCCGCAACGCTTATGTATCAGTACGGAAATGTTGACGTGCTTGTATTAAAGGATATTTTAGGGCACGAAAACCTCGGAACAACCGAAATTTACACGCATATCGTTGATGAACAGCTCAAAACGGCGGTTGACAACAATCCGCTTGCAAACGTAAAGCAGAAAAAGACAAATATTCCGCCAAAAGTCAAGAAAGAGAAATGATTTTTGACGAGAAGAAATATGTCAAAATGCATCCGATAATTCCCGACAAAACTACAAAAACATATAAAATCAAATTCCTGACGGCAAACAGCTTTATGAACTCTCGGTAGTTAAACTGCTTGCCGTCTTGCTTTAATGTGCTTCTGATATCCCGTGAGGACAAAATGCTTTCTTTACAGCTTACTGCCATTGCAAGCGAAGAAATAACCGCCGGTATAACAATTAAAACCGTACTGTATATAACGCCTTGAACATTAAACGTTTTGTAAATATAGCCTGTAATAACACCTAAGCCGAGCCCTCGTATCACAGGCAAAAGCCATAAAATCGGCTCTCCGATTACACACAAGCCGAATAAAACCGACAAGATTATAAACTGAGTATCAGCCGAAATATACGAAAGAAAGTTTTTTATAATCGAGCTTTCGTTTCCCGTAACGAAATATGCGCCTGTCAGCGTTTTGATTTTTTCAAGCACGGCTTCGTCAGCGTGCTTTACGCAAACCGCACCCAAAAGCATACCTGTTAAAAGTAACACGCATAAAACAGTCAAAGTCTGATTGCTTTTTAATAATTTCCCGTTAAACCTTTTAATTCTCATGCTTTTCTTTTTCATTGATTTTCTCCTTGATATTTATATATTCTTTTTAAGTATTGCCCCTATAATGCTTGAAATAATTACCGCAGGTAAAATGATAATCGCCTTATAAGAAAAGGAAAATCCGCTTACAATTGCTGTAATCAAATATATCACGGCGCACATTACAAAGCCTGATATGCTTCCGCTTATAACGCCCTTTAATTTATTTCTTTTGGCAGATAAAAATCCGCAAAGCAACGACGAAACAATCAATGTTACAAGTGAAAAAATAAACGTTTTATCGGAAAAAGCCGAGCTTTTCATAATAATAATTGAAAATAAACAGCTCAATGTCAAAAATAAAATCACACCGAAAAATGAGCTTAAAAGCAACTGCTTAATTAACTTTTTATCGAAAGCAGCTTTGCCGACAGAGCTTTCACGCATAAAAATAACCCCCTCATACTTCTAATAAAGAGTATGAAGGGGTAAATTATTTTATGAATAAATCAGTCTTCTTTTTTGCTCTTTTTCTTCTGAGTCTTTTCTTTCTCAGCAGCGGCTTTGATAGCCTCTCTTTCTGCCTTAGCTTTTTCAGCGGCAGTGTTATTTGTCTGAATAGCCCAACGGGTAATCTTCATTTTATTTCTGTCAGCGCCTGTTTCGATGATAAGCGAGTCCTCCTTAACGGTAACAACTCTGCCCATAATTCCGCCGATGGTTGTGATTTCGTCGCCAACCTGAGTGCTGTCTCTCATTTCCTGATCTTTCTTCTGCTGCTTCTTCTGAGGTCTGATCATAAGGAAGTACATACCGCCGAAAAGAACAACCATAAGAATAATGCTTGATGCCATGCTGCCCTTAGTGCCGGCTGCACCGCTTGCAGCTTCAAGTAAATAGAAAAAATTCATAATTTTCCTCCAAGTGTTTTATTTCTAAAGTATTATACAATCAATTTGCCGATATTGCAAGAGTTTATATGCGTTTATCGAGTAAATCAACATATTTCGATTTATACTGCTCAAATGTTCCGTTATCGAGTGAGTCACGAATTTCCGACATCAGCGTATTATAGAAATAAAGATTGTGAATAACGCAAAGGCGCATTGCAAGAATTTCTCCTGCCTTAAACAGATGCCTGATATACGCTCTCGAATGCTTTTGACAGGTCGGACATTGACAGCCTTTTTCAATCGGGTCTAAGTCCTTACGGTACTTTTCATTGTTGATATTTATAATTCCCTCGTGAGTGAAAAGATGACCGTGCCTTGCGTTTCTTGACGGCATAACACAGTCAAAAAGGTCAACTCCCCTGCTGACAGCCTCGATTATATTACCCGGTGTTCCGACGCCCATAAGATAGCGGATTTTATCCTTTGGCATATAAGGCTCGACCGCAGAAATAATTCTGTACATATCTTCCTTCGGCTCGCCGACTGCAAGACCGCCGATAGCATAACCGTCAAGGTCTAAATCTGCAATCTGCTTCATATGCTCAACTCTTAAATCATCAAAGGTACAGCCTTGATTTATACCGAAAAGAAGCTGATTTTTATTTATTGTGTCTTCAAGAGAATTAAGTCTGTTCATTTCCGCCTTACAGCGTTTTAACCAACGGACTGTTCTGTCGCAGGACTGCTTTGAATAGCTGTATTCGGCAGGATTTTCGACACATTCATCAAATGCCATTGCTATTGTAGAGCCTAAATGCGACTGAATTTGCATACTTTCTTCAGGTCCCATAAAAATATGCCTTCCGTCAATATGCGAATTGAAATTTACGCCCTCTTCTTTAATTTTACGAAGCTTTGCAAGTGAAAAAACCTGAAATCCGCCGCTGTCGGTAAGTATAGGACCTTCCCAGCCTGTAAATTTATGAAGTCCGCCTAATTCGTTCACCAAATCATCGCCGGGTCTTACGTGAAGATGATAGGTGTTGCTGAGCATTACCTGACATCCGATTTTTTTAAGGTCGTCGGCGTCAAGTCCGCCCTTAATAGCACCTGCGGTAGCAACATTCATAAATGCAGGCGTCTGCACAGTACCGTGTACCGTTTCAAATTCTGCTCTGCGTGCAGTTCCCTCTGTTTTTATAAGCTTATACATTATTATCCCCTTACTATATCAAAAGCATACAATCGCCGAAGCTGAAAAATCTATATTCCTTCTTAACCGCATCATTGTATGAAGCGAGCACATCTTCTCTGTTATAAAACGCCGAAACAAGCATAATCAGCGTGCTTTCGGGCAAATGGAAATTTGTCAAAAGAGCATCGATACACTTAAATTCATATCCCGGATAAATAAAAATGCTTGTCCAGCCGTCAGCCTCGGTAATTTCTCCGTTATATGTCGCAACGCTTTCGAGAGTTCTGCAGCTTGTTGTGCCGACAGCGATAACTCTTTTACCGTTTTTATGTGTTTCGTTTATCAAATCGGCAGTTTCCTTCGGAAGATGATAATGCTCCGAATGCATCTTGTGGTCTTCGATATTTTCAGCCTTAACAGGTCTGAATGTGCCTATTCCGACGTGCAATGTAACATAGCCGATATTAACACCTTTATCCTTAATTTTTTTGAGAATTTCGGGAGTAAAGTGCAAGCCTGCCGTCGGTGCTGCCGCAGAGCCTAACTCCTTAGCATAAACGGTCTGATAGCGGTCGTTGTCCTCTAACTTTTCGGTAATATAGTGCGGCAACGGCATCTCTCCGACCTTTTCAAGAACGTTGAAAATATTGTTACCCTCATAAGTAAATTTCGCAAGTCTGTTGCCGTTTTCAAGCACATCAATAATTTCCGCCTTTAATATACCGTTTCCGAAAACAAACCTTGAGCCTGCTTTTGCTCGTCTGCCTGGGCCTGTAATAACCTCCCACACATCGTTTTCCTTTTGTGTGAGCATCAAAAACTCAACATGAGCGCCCGTTTTCTCCTTCACGCCGTAAAGTCGTGCGGGTAAAACTTTAGTATCGTTGAGAATAAGGCAATCTCCCTCGTTGAGGTAATCGACAATATCGTAAAAGTGCTTGTCCTCATTTCTATGCTCGGAACGGTGAATTACCATCATTTTAGACGCATCCCTCGGCTCTATCGGGGTTTGAGCAATTCGTTCTTTGGGCAATTCGTAATAAAAATCTTCTTTTTTCATTGGGTTTCTCCTACAAATATATGAAATTTATAAAATTGATAAAATTATTTGACTATATAAGGTATTGGTGGTAAAATATATTTAACTGCGATAGAGGTGCGAAAACAATCAGTAGTTTGCGTCAGAATTCAGCAATTCATTGACCGTATAACAAAAGGTGTTTTTGCCGAAGATAAGGCGACTGCTGATAAACTTTATCTGGGGATATTGTGAATAACAATATAACTGTCATCATTGTTTGATGGAGTGCTATCTGCATTGAAATAAAATTTTCAATGTTGCTCTTTTTCTCAATGGTGACCGGTTAGCAAAACCGGTTATTTTTTTTGCAGATAATAGAATAACATTTTTTGGAGGTAATTACAAGTGGAAAAGAAGTATAATGTCGGAGTTATCGGCGCAACAGGTATGGTAGGACAGAGATTTTTGACCTTACTTGCAAATCATCCGTGGTTTAATGTAAAGGTTGTAGCTGCAAGCGCTCGTTCCGCAGGCAAGAAATATGAAGACGCTGTCGGCTCAAAATGGTGCATGGATGTTGCAATCCCCGAGAATGTTAAAGACCTTGTTGTTATGAACGCAACAGACGATATAAAAGAAATCGCATCACAGGTTGACTTTGTTTTCTGTGCTGTTGATATGAAAAAGGATGAAATCAAGGCTCTTGAAGAGGAATATGCAAAGGCTGAATGCCCCGTTGTTTCAAATAACAGCGCACACAGACATACGCCCGATGTTCCGATGGTTCTTCCCGAGCTTAACCCCGAGCATATTGAAATTATCCCTTCACAGCGTAAGCGTCTCGGCACAAAGAGAGGCTTCGTTGCAGTAAAGCCCAACTGCTCGCTTCAGGGATATGTACCTGCTCTTTTCCCGATCGATAAAGCAGGCTTTAAGGTAAAGGATGTTCTCGTATGCACATATCAGGCTATTTCGGGCGCAGGTAAGACCTTTGAAACATGGCCTGAAATGATTGATAATGTTATCCCTTTTATCGGCGGAGAAGAAGAAAAATCAGAAAAAGAGCCTCTTAAAATTTGGGGCAAAATCGAGGGCGACGTAATCGTTGACGCAAAAAGGCCCAACTTCACGGCACAGTGCCTTCGTGTACCCGTTACAAACGGTCATATGGGCGCAACCTTTGTAAGATTTGAAAACAAACCCACCAAAGAGCAAATTCTCGACATTTGGAAAAATTATAAGGGCAGACCGCAAGAGCTTAAGCTTCCGTCGGCTCCCAAGCAGTTCCTCAACTATTTTGTAGAGGACAATATGCCGCAGACAAAGCTCAACAGAGATATTGAAAACGGTATGGGAATTTCAATCGGAAGATTGCGTGAGGACACACAGTACGATTATAAATTTGTTTGTCTTTCTCACAACACATTGAGAGGTGCCGCAGGCGGAGCAGTTCTCCTTGCAGAGCTTCTTTGCGCTGAAGGCTATATGGATTGATTGGAGGAAAATTTATGAAGAACCCAATTTTTACAGGTGCAGGCGTTGCTATAATTACCCCGTTTACAGCCGATGGCAAGGTAAACGAAAAGATATTGGCTGAAATCATTGAGTATCAGATTTCACATTCAACGGACGCTATCGTTATTTGCGGTACTACCGGAGAGAGTGCAACTCTTGACCATAATGAGCATACACAGGCTATTAAGATTGCTGTTGACGTAACGGCAGGCAGAATTCCCGTTATCGCAGGAACAGGCTCAAATGATACCGCTTATGCGCTTAAGCTTTCGAATGATGCCGAAAAGCTCGGTGTTGACGGACTTCTTATGGTTACACCTTATTACAACAAGGCTTCACAGGAGGGTCTTATTAAGCACTTTAACTATGTTGCAGACAGAGTTTCAACACCGATTATTCTTTACAATGTTCCTTCGAGAACAGGCTGTGAAATTAAGCCCGAAACCTATGCTGAGCTTGCAAAGCACAAAATGATTTATGCGGCTAAGGAAGCAACAGGCAACCTTTCCTCGATTGCAAAGACAATTTCACTTGTTCCCGAGGATTTTGCAATTTATTCGGGTAATGACGATCAAATTACTCCTATTATGTCTTTGGGCGGTAAGGGCGTTATTTCGGTGCTTTCAAATATTCTTCCGCAGGTTGCTCATGATATTGCACAGACGGCTCTTGACGGCGATTTCAAAAAGAGTGCGGAGCTTCAGCTTAAATACCTCGAGCTTTGCAACGCTATGTTTATGGATGTAAACCCCATTCCCGTTAAGGTTGCTATGAGAATGATGGGAATTGATGTAGGTCCGTTGAGACTTCCTCTTTGTGATATGACACCTGCAAATACAGAAAAATTAAAATCCGTTCTTCAAAAGTACGAGCTGATATAAATTTTTCAAGGATGTGTAAATAATGGTTAAAATCATTTTAAGCGGTTGTTCGGGAAAGATGGGACACGTTATTACAAAGTGTGTGGAGAACAAGGAAAATTGCGAAATCGTAGCAGGCGTTGACATAAACAAATGCGACGCCCCCTACCCGATTTTTGCTTCGTTTTCAGAGATTGATGTTGATGCCGATGTTATTATCGACTTTTCGCATCCGTCAGTTCTCGCATCGTTGCTCGAATACTGCAAGAAGAATAAAATGCCTGCTGTTATTGCGACAACAGGACTTTCCGATGAGCAGAAAAAGGAAATTGAGGACACCTCAAAGGAAGTTCCGATGTTCTTTTCGGCAAATATGTCAATCGGCGTAAATCTTATTTCAGAGCTTGCCGCTAAGGCTGCAAGGGTTTTGGAAGGCTCGTTCGATATTGAAATTGTCGAGGCTCATCACAATCAAAAAATCGATGCACCGTCGGGAACGGCTCTTATGCTTGCCGACAGCATTTCGGATGCTTTAACAAACAAGCCGACCTATGAATTCGACAGACATTCAAAGCGTGCTAAAAGAGACCCGAACGAAATCGGAATTCATTCAATCAGAGGCGGTACAATCGTCGGAGAGCACGAGGTTATTTTTGCGGGACTTGATGAAATCATCACAATTTCACATTCCGCACGCTCGAAGGATCTCTTTGCCGTAGGTGCTGTAAACGCAGCTGTTTTTCTTAAAGGAAAGCCTGCAGGTATGTATTCGATGAAACAGTTGGTTGATGAGAAATAAGGTGTTTTTATGAGTATTATACAAAGCATTTCAGTTACGGAGGATGTTACTCTTGTATCGTTGCAGGACTCTCCTGCCGACATTGGTTTAATCTCCGATATATTCACGGAAATTTCAAAAAACAATATTGACGTTGATATGATTTCGCAAACGCCCCCTCATTCACACACACCAAACCTTTCTTTTACGGTTTCGGATGAGGATGTCGGTAAAATGCTTGAAATTACAGCCAAATTGCGTGATATTTATCCCGATATGAAATTGACCTTACGCAGCGGAAACTGTAAAATTTCAGTGTTTGGCGAGGAAATGCGTGGCACTCCCGGTGTTGCGGTAAAGGTGTTTTACGCACTTTCAAAAGCAAATGTTGAGGTCAGTATGATTACGACCTCGGAGGTTGACATTTCTCTGCTTGTTGACAAGCATTTTGTCGAGCCTGCGATTGAAAGCCTCGAACGTGAATTTAACAAATAAGCACAAATAAAGATTAAGGACTTTGGTTTAATCCAAAGTCCTTTTTTTGAGTATTGATATAAGTGTTTTTGAAAACTTTTCGTCTTGCTCGGCAGTACGCTTGGCAGGGCCCTTTGTTCTGCCCCCTGCCCGTCTGATTTTCTTTGAAATATGCCTTTGCGCCAAAAGAGAATCGATATTATTCTGTGAATAAATCAAGCCGTTTTGATTTAGTACACAGTCTGTTTTTGCAAGGCACATAGCCGCAAGCCCGTAATCCTGAGTTATGACAATATCGCCGTTTTTTATAAGGTTTACAATTCTGAAATCAGCACTGTCAGCACCCTTTGAAACTGTAATAATCTCGGCTTTATCACCTAAATCAAAGCTATGTGAGGCGTCAGCAACAACACAGCATTTAACCCCAAACCTTTGAGCTATATCAAGGGTTAAATTCACAACCGGACAACCGTCCGCATCAATTACAATCATAAAATTTGCCTCTGTTATAAAAGATTTTCCATTTCTTTAACACAGTTTTGGCATATCCTGACGCCGTGATACTCTATAAGGTCATCGGCACTGTTGCAAAAAAGACAAGCAGGCGTATATTTTTTCAAAATAACCATATCGTTATCGGTATAAATCTCAACCGCCGAGCCCTCCTCGGTAAGAGAAAGGAGCTTTCTTGTTTCCATAGGAAGCACAATTCTACCCATTTTGTCAATACTTCTGACAATTCCTGTCGATTTCATAATATCACCGCCAAATCAAGAGTGATTATAACATAATTTGTCAAAACCGTCAACATTTGGCAGAAAAAACGCAGCACACTCAAAAAGAATGTACTGCGTTAATTTTAAGCGTTTATTATCTTTCGATAAGCGATTCGCCCGTCATTTCCTTCGGCTTATCAATGCCCATAATATCAAGCATTGTCGGAGAAAGGTCACAGAGCTTGCCGCCGTGTGCTTTGAGCTTGAAGTCATTGCCGTAGCCTGCAACGATAAGCGGAACGGGATTTGTCGTATGAGCTGTAAACGGCGAGCCGTCATCCTCATACATCTTATCAGCGTTGCCGTGGTCAGCTGTGATAAGAATTACACCGTTCATTTTAAGTGTAGCATCGGCAAGCTTGCCGACACACTCGTCAACGGTTTCAACAGCCTTAACAGCCGCATCAAACACGCCCGTATGTCCAACCATATCGCAGTTAGCATAGTTAAGAATAACAACATCATACTTGTCGCTCAAAACTCTTTCGCAAGCTGCGTCGCAAACCTCATAAGCGCTCATTTCGGGTTTAAGGTCAAAGGTTGAAATCTTCGGAGAGTCGATAAGAACTCTGTCCTCGCCGGGATAAACCTTTTCCTCGCCGCCGTTAAAGAAGAAAGTAACATGAGCGTATTTCTGCGTTTCGGCAATTCTCAACTGCTTTAAGCCGTGCTTTGAAATAATCTCGCCCATTGTGTTGACAAGAGCCTCGGGCTTAAATGCAACGTGAACGTTAGGCATTTCTGCGTCATACTGCGTCATACATACATAGTAAAGCGGGAAGAATGCTTTTCTTTCGAATCCCGTGAAGTCGGGGTCAACAAAAGTTCTTGTAATTTCTCTTGCTCTGTCAGGACGGAAATTAAAGAAAATTACAGAATCGTTTTCGCTGATGCTTTCGCCCTTTGAGCAAACAGTCGGCATAACAAACTCGTCTGTAAGATGCTTACCGTCGCCGTCGATAGTCTCATATGACTTTTTGACAGCTTCAACAGCATCATCTGTCTTTATGCCCTCGCCGTTAACCATTGCGTTATAAGCCATACCGACTCTATCCCACATATTGTCACGGTCCATAGCGTAAAATCTGCCCATTACGGTTGCGATTTCGCCAACACCGATTTCCTTCATTTTTGCTTCAAGCTCTTCAATGTATTCAACGCCCGAAGCCGGAGGAACATCACGACCGTCAAGAAGTGCGTGAACGTAAACCTTTTCAAGTCCGTTGTCCTTTGCGAGCTTCAAAAGTCCGTAAAGATGGGTGTTGTGGCTGTGAACGCCGCCGTCTGAAAGCAATCCGATTAAATGGAGAGCTGTACCGTTCTTTTTGCAGTTTTCAATTGCACCGACAAGTGCTTCATTCTCAAAGAAATCACCGTCCTGAATTGACTTTGTAATTCTTGTGAGCTCTTGATAAACAACTCTGCCTGCGCCGATATTTGTATGACCTACCTCGGAGTTGCCCATCTGTCCGTCGGGAAGTCCGACATCCATTCCGGAAGCGCCGATATAAGTCATGGGATATTCAGCCATAAGCTTATCAAGATTAGGCGTTTTTGCCGCCTTGATAGCATTGCCGTAATCGGACGGGTTATTACCAAATCCGTCCATTATACATAAAACAACAGGTCTTTTCATATTTTCACCTTCACTCGATTATTTGGAAGCCGCTTTAACGATGATTGAGAAATCCTCGGCTTTAAGTGAAGCACCGCCGATAAGACCGCCGTCAACATTAACCTTTTCAAGAAGCTCGTCAGCGTTTTTAGCGTTCATTGAACCGCCGTACTGAACTGTAACTGCTTCAGCGGCATCAGCACCGTAAGCTTCTGCGATAGCGGCACGAACATAGCCGTTACCCTCGTCAGCCTGATCTGCGGTAGCTGTAACGCCTGTGCCGATTGCCCATACAGGCTCATAAGCTATGATAACATTTTTAAGCTGCTCGGGCTTAACATTTGTAAGAGCCATCTTTGTCTGATATTTAAGGAGTGTTTCGGTGTAGCCGAGTTCTCTCTGCTCAAGAGTCTCGCCAACGCAAACGATAGCTGTAAAGCCTGCGTTAACAGCAGCGAGTGTACGAAGGTTAACAGTCTGATCGGTCTCTCCGAAATAAGTTCTTCTCTCCGAGTGACCTACAACTACATATTCAACGCCTGCTTCCTTAAGCATATCAGCCGAAACCTCGCCTGTGTATGCGCCCGAAGCCTTAAAGTGAATGTTTTCAGCGCCGATTTTAATGTTTGAGCCTTTAGCTGCTTCAACAGCTGCGGGAATATCAATATAAGGAACGCAAAGAACAACGTCGCAATCCGCATCTGCTACAAGAGGCTTCATCTCGTTGATAAGAGCTGTTGTCTCCGACGGAGTTTTGTTCATTTTCCAGTTACCTGCGATAACTGCTTTTCTTACTGATTTTTTCATAATATTTTTCTCCTATTCATTGAAATTTGCAGGTAAGAATAACCTACCTGCAAATAATAAATTATTTCTTATCGTTAAGAGCTGCGATACCGGGAAGCTCTTTGCCCTCAAGATACTCAAGAGAAGCACCGCCGCCTGTTGAGATGTGAGACATCTTATCAGCGAAGCCAAGCTTCTGAATAGCAGCAGCAGAGTCGCCGCCGCCGATGATTGAGATAGCATTGCTGTCAGCGATTGCCGTTGCAACTGCGATTGTACCGGAAGCGAAGTTGTCCCACTCGGAAACGCCCATAGGACCGTTCCAAATTACAGTACCTGCATCCTTAACAGCGTCAGCGAAAATTTCCTGTGTCTTAGGACCGATATCAAGACCCATCCAGCCGTCGGGAATTTCATCTGAATTAACAATCATAGCCTCTGTATCGGGCTTATATTCCTTACCAACCTTGTTATCAACGGGAATAAGGAACTTAACGCCCTTTTCCTCAGCCTTTTCCATCATTTCCTTTGCAAGGTCAACCTTGTCAGCCTCAAGAAGCGAATCGCCGATCTGATGACCGAGAGCCTTCATAAATGTATAAGCCATACCGCCGCCAATGATAAGTGTGTCGCACTTGTCAATAAGGTTTGTAATAACACCGATTTTATCTGATACCTTTGCGCCGCCGAGAATAGCAACGAGAGGTCTCTTCGGATTTTCAAGTGCGCCGCCGATAAACTGAATTTCCTTCTGAATGAGGTAACCGCAAGCAGCAGGAAGATAATCAGCAACACCTGTTGTTGAAGAATGTGCTCTGTGAGCCGAGCCGAAAGCGTCGTTAACATAGAGATCTGCAAGAGCTGCAAATTTCTTTGAAAGCTCGGGATCATTCTTAGTCTCGCCGGGCTCGAAACGTACGTTTTCAAGAAGAAGAACTTCGCCGTCTTTAAGAGAAGCGGCAAGCTTCTGTGCGCTTTCGCCGACAACGTCGTCAGCCATTTTAACTTCCTGTCCGAGAAGCTCCGAAAGTCTTTCAGCGACAGGCTTCATTGAAAACTCGGGATTAACCTCGCCCTTCGGACGACCGAGATGTGAACAAAGGATAACCTTTGCGCCGTTTTTGATAAGATATTTGATTGTAGGAAGCGAAGCAACAATTCTCTTATCGCTTGTAATAACTCCGTTTTCCATTTTTACGTTGAAGTCGCAACGAACAAGAACTCTCTTGCCCTTAACGTCAAAATCTTCAACAGTCATTTTGTTCAATGCACTGCTCATAGAACTACATCCTTTCAAATTTCAAATTCTTTCACGCTATATTTTATAATAATTCTGTAAATATTTCAAGTCCTGTAGCTTATTTTTTTGAAAATCATAGGGTTATAAAATACGGTATACCTTTTTGATTTCATCTATCCTGTCTAAAATCATTTTTTTAAGGCTGTCGGGCTTTTTTACTTCAATTTTATTGCCGTACTGAATAATCCACGACACAAGACCTTCGCTGACTGCGGCATTGATGATTATTTTGAATCTTTCGTCCCCATGCTTCAAAATCGGAACGTTATCGCCGAACTTGTCAATCATATCATCAATAAGCTCGTTTGAGCAAATAAGCTCGACAGATTCCGGATCACCCGAAAACATACTGAAATGCTTATTCGCATAATCGGCAGAGTCAAAATAGTCCTTATACTCAGACACATCCGAAAAGCTTCTGCACGGAGAATCTGTAAGCACCTCAACGGATTTTATCCTGTCAACTCTTGTAATCATAATGTTTGAGTAATTGCGATTGTTTCCGACAAGATAATAATGGTCGTTAGACCAAATAAGCGCATAAGGGCTTATAAAATGTGTTTTTGTTTCATATTGAGTTTCGTTTGAAGCTGTTATTTTCCGCTTGCGATACTCGATTTGAACCTGTCTGTTATCCTGAATTGCCGTGTGAAGCTTATCAATCGTGTAATAAATATTTTCATTTGTGCATTTAGGTCGGTTATCGACATAAACCTGATTTTTGATTTTCTCGGCCTGCGAGGTGCTGACAAGAGAATAAATTTTCGAAAGCAGCTGCTTCGTTTTCTTTTGCGTAATGAAATTAGCCGCCTGTATGGCATCGCAAAGAAGTCTGATTTCCGCTACCTCAAATTCTCTGTCGGCAATAAAATAGCCTGATTTCGGTGTGCGTGTCTTGATAATATCATACCCAAATTCCTGCAAAACAGAAATATCCTTATAAATGGATTTTCTTTCGGCTTCAATTCCGTGATTTTTAAGGTCTAAAATAATACTTTCAGTATCAAGAGGATTATTTTCATCACTGTTCCTCATAAGATTTTTCAGGATATAAAGTATCTTGATTTTCTGATTATATTTGTTAGCCATAGTAATTTTCCTTAATACTTGAGTGAATTGTTTATTTCTTTGATAACATCCTCTTCGATTTTAAGCACCTTGCGGTCGTAGGTGTAGATGCCGTTATATTCATTCTCGACATCCGATACCTGTGTGTAAATCGTTCCGCAAAGGCCCTTATCGATAAGCGGTATTATCTGCTTTTCATAAAGCTTTTTATATGCATTTGTAAGTGTGCTCTTATTCTTGAATTTAAGGTATAAGCCAAAGGTCTTATTTTCAGACCAAGTGTGTTTATCAACCCTGTTTTGATATCCGCCGAACTCGGTAATTACAAACGCACGTTTTTTGTCAAGCTTCGGCATTTTGACGGGCAGGACGTACTTGTGCATACTCTGAATATCGCCGCCGCCCTGATCGTACCAGCCGCTTGCGTGGTCAACAAGCCTTGTAGAATCAAGAGATTTTACATAATTGCATATTTTGAGAGCGTCAAACTGTCCCCAGCCCTCGTTAAACGGAACCCAGCAGTAAATCGAAACGACATTGTAAAGCTGTTCTATCATTTCGCCAAGCTCACGCTTAAAATCGTCTCTTGCTTTTTTCTCTTCTCTGTTGAATATTTTGTAATTGTCGTCCTTGACCTTTATGCCGAGATTAGGTAGCACACCGGCATATAAATCACCAATGTATGCGCCGCCGCTCATCATATCCTGCCAAACGATCATTCCAAGCCTGTCGCAATGATAATACCAACGCATCGGCTCAATTTTTATGTGCTTTCGAAGCATATTAAATCCGAGACGTTTCATCTCTTTAATATCAAATATCATTGCCTCATCACAGGGCGGAGTCAGTCCTCCGTCAGGCCAGTAGCCCTGATCGAGAAGTCCACGCTGAAAATACGGCTCGTTATTGAGAAACAGCCTTAGAACACCGAATTTATCCGTGCCAAAGCTAAATTTTCTCATACCGAAATAGCTCTTAACGCTGTCAAGAATTTTACCGTCTTTTTTAATTTCAAGCGTGAAATAGTAAAGCTTCGGCTCTTCGGGAGTCCACAGCTTAAAACTCGGAATTTCAACGTCCTCGTCAAGGGAAATATCCTTACAAACAATTTCGTCGCCGTCATCAAACACGGTTAAGGAAAGCGTTGTTATTTCGTCGTTTGAGACGTTTGCTTTAATATTTACAATTCCCCTGTCAATATCGGGAGTTGTCTTAATTTTTTCAATACGACACTCATTTACGCCCTCAAGCCAAACCGTCTGCCAAATGCCCGAGGTAGCCGTATACCAAAAGCCGTGCGGATGATTATCCTGCTTTCCCCTCTGCTGCCAGCCCGATTCCGTGGGATCATATACGCAAACTGTAAGCGTATTTTCCCCGTCAAGGAGATATTGAGTTATATCAAACGAAAAACCGCAATAACCGCCCGTATGAGTGCCGACGAGCTGCTTATTGATATAGACCTTGCATTGCCAGTCTACCGCTTCAAAATGAAGAAGTATATTTTTGCTCTTTAATGCATCAGAAAGTATAAATGTTCTCTGATACCACAGTCTGTCACTCGGTTTGAGAGGCTTTTCAACCCCCGAAAGCATACTTTCAACCGCAAAGGGAACGGTTATTTTGCCCGAAAAATCAGAAACCCACTTTTCCCCTCTTGAAGAAATATAATAATCATATTCACCGTTGAGATTTTGCCAACAAGAGCGTTCAAATTGAGGGTGAGGATACTCCGGTAATGGCAATTTTCTGTCAACCTTTTCAGTCCATAAGCTATCCATATAACAACCTCCTTTAATAAGCCTATTTTATAACAAATACAAGAATTTGTCTATTGAAATTTTATAAAATATTTGTTATAATACACAAGCGCAAAAATATATAGTATGCACCTGTGGCGGAACTGGCAGACGCGTTAGATTTAGGATCTAATACCGAGAGGTGTGCAGGTTCGATTCCTGTCAGGTGCACCAAAGAAAAAAGACCGTTTGAAACGGTCTTTTTTGTTGCATAAATTTAATTTTTAATCTATCTGATGTACCGTATGGAACTGGTACACGCCTGAAAGCTTATCGATATTTTTAACTATATCCATAGCTCCGCTTGCCGTGCTGTATAACGGGTCTTTTGCAACAACCGTTTCAATTCCCGTAGCGGTGCTAACAAGCTTATCCATTCCGTTAAGAAGCGCCGTGCCGCCCGTCAAAACAATTCCGTTATCCGAAATATCTCCGACAAGCTCAGGCGGTGTTTTTTCAAGCACGTTTCGTATTCCGTTCATTATCAAATCAACTTGTTCACGCACGCAAGGGTAAATTTCCTCTGATGTAACCTCAAAGGAGATAGGCATATTATCCGTTTCGCTCTTGCCCGATACTATCATTGCAAGCTCTTCTTCTCTCGGTATCGCACTTCCGAGGCATATTTTAATTCGCTCCGCTGTCAAGGGCCCGACGGTTATATCACGAGTCTTTTTCAAATGCTTTTGTATTGCGGCGTCAATCGAAAGTCCGCCGACTTTAACGGTGTCCGCAACCGCAATGCTGCCCATTGTTACGACGGATACGTCAACCTCGCCGCCGCCCATATTTACAAGCAGCCTGCCCGAAAGAGCGTCCTTTTGGAAGCCAATACCGATTGCCGATGCGAGCGACTCCTCAACGAAGCACACCCTGCCTGCACCTGCGGAAGTAACAATATCGATAAACGTTCTTTTGTCAAGGTTTGTGCAAGCACTCGGAACTGCAATTATAACATTCGGCTTCAAAACCCTGTTGCCGCAAATTTTAAGCAGATAATGACCCAAAAGCTTCTGCGCCATAGTGTAGTTTGAGATTACACCGTTTACGACGGGATGAATAACCTCAATATTATCGTCGGTTCTGCCCTCAATCGTATAAGCGTTGTTGCCAAAAGCAATGGGATATTTAGTTTCGGAGTCAACAGCGATAACCGTAGGCTCGTCAAGTACAATGCCTTTACCGTCAACAACCATAATTGTCGAGGATGAGCCGAAATCAACACCGATATTCATTCCTATCACTAAAAATCACCTGCTTTCTTATCCGAATAATTTTATCACACATATATAAAAAAGTAAAGGGAGACGTTCTTAGAACATCTCCCCTGTTTATAACCGCAAAAGATTGATTATTTAACCATGCTTGCGATTTCGTCAGCAAAGTTCTCCTGCTTCTTTTCAATTCCCTCGCCCTTTGCAAGACGAACAAACGAATTGATTTTAATATCAGCACCGAGAGCCTTTGCAACAGAGCTTACATAGCCGCTAACCGGACCGTCAAAGAGGTCGGAACGAACAAACGGCTGCTCTGAAAGGCAAACTTCCTTAATCTGCTTTGAAATACGACCCTGAACAAGACCTGCGAAAATCTTGTTTTCAGCGATTTCAGCCTTGTGAGAAACTGCGATTTCAGCAAGTGTAGCATAAGCTTCTTTTGAAATGAAGTTTGTGAAGTTCTTTCTCTGCTTGTTATCAAGACCGTTGTAAATCTCGATATCCTCGTCGCTCCACTTCTTCTCTGAAATAGCTTCTTCGATGATGCTGTTGAGAATCGGAATCGGCAACGAAGCGGGTGTGTTAAGAGCGCTCTCAACAACGATTGTCTTCATCTTCTCAAGCTCGTCAGCTGAAATATCATCCTTGCTCAAATACTCGGGGCTCATTGCTGCAACCTGCATTGCAACATTCTTGCCCATCTCGTTGAACTCGGGCTTAGCAGCAGTAGCGTCATCTGTATCGAAAGCAACCATAACGCCAACAGTACCGTTACCGTGAATGTATGTTACAACGTGACCGTCCATACGAGCAAATCTACGAACCTTCATATTCTCACGAAGTGCAAGGAATACCTCCTGAACAGCTTCCTCAACTGTATTGTCGCCGTCAGCAACCTTTGTTGCAAGAAGAGCGTCAACATCTGCGGGGTTAGCTGTAACAACTGTCTTTGCAACAGCATTTGCAAGGTTTACGAAGGGCTCGCCCTTTGCAACGAAGTCTGTCTCACAGTTGATTTCAACAAGAGCACCTGCTTTACCGTCGTTGTAAGAAGCGATAACGCCCTCAGCAGCAACTCTGCTTGCCTTTTTAGCAGCAGAAGCAAGTCCCTTTTCTCTCAAAACTTCAATAGCCTTATCGATATCACCATCGGTTTCAACAAGAGCCTTTTTACAATCCATCATACCTACGCCTGTCTTCTCACGAAGAGCAACGACGTCTTTTGCTGTAAATGCCATAATATTTACCTCCGTTTTTATTTAATGCCCGCACAAATACTATGCACGGGCACTTAAAGTCAATTATTCAGCAGCTTCTTCAGTAGCTTCAGCTTCTGCATCGTCCTGTGCAGCAGCACCTGCCATACCCTGTCTGCCTTCGATAACTGCATCAGCCATAGCACCTGCAATAAGCTTTACTGCACGGATAGCGTCGTCGTTACCGGGGATAACGTGATCGATTTCGTCGGGATCGCAGTTTGTGTCAACGATAGCGATAATCGGAATACCGAGCTTCTTAGCTTCAGCAACTGCAATTCTTTCTTTTCTGGGGTCAACAATGAACATAGCAGCGGGCTGCTTCTTCATTTCTGTAATACCGCCCAAGAATCTTTCAAGCTTCTCTATCTCAAGGTCAAGCTTAGCAGCTTCCTTCTTCGGGAGCATATCAAATGTTCCGTCCTCCTGCATAGCCTTAAGCTGAGCAAGTCTCTTAATTCTCTTCTTAATTGTGTTGAAGTTTGTAAGCATACCGCCGAGCCAACGAGCGTTTACGTAAGGCATACCGCAACGGATAGCTTCTTCCTTAACGGAATCCTGAGCCTGCTTCTTTGTGCCGACGAAAAGGATTTCGTCGCCCTCAGCAGCGATGTCACGAACTACCATGTAAGCTTCTTCCAACTTCTTAACGGTTTTCTGAAGGTCGATGATATAAATTCCGTTTCTTTCTGTGAAAATGTACTCAGCCATTTTCGGGTTCCATCTTCTGGTCTGATGACCGAAGTGCACACCTGCTTCAAGCAGCTGTTTCATTGATACTACTGACATTATTTTGTCCTCCTTATTTTATCCTCCACACAGTTCAACTTACCGTAAGACATATAATATGCAATTTTACGGCAATCCCCGTGTGTGCGAATTGCTAAAGCATTATACCACTCAAAAGCAAGATTTTCAAGTGTTTTTTTAATATTTTTTATTTAATTACAGAACAAATCGTTTTGCTTCTTAAAAAGCTCGTTTTTTACCCTTTCGGTTTCGTCTTTTTCATAGCGGAATTTACCGTCGGAGTCCCTTGAAAGCAACATTCCCTCTTTTACCGAAAAATCAAAATCGTCCAAAGGATAATTAAACGCTTTGCCGTCTTTTATAAGAACAACAATATCCTCTTCAATTCTGTCAACAGAAAAAAACTCCATTTTCGTTACCTCTCGCAATTAAAAGAAAAATTATTCCCGTCACATTCGATAACAATATTCCCTCGAACATCGGTTCTGTAATACGGAATTGACATACTTTCCAATTTTGCTATTGTTTCGGGATTAGGATGCTTATAGGAATTGTTTAAGCCGCAAGAAATCACAGCCGCTTGCGGATTTACCGCACGAAGATAATCAAGATCGGTTGATGTTCTGCTGCCGTGGTGCCCGAGCTTTATAACATCCGCCGAAACGTCATAGCCTGCGGCGAGTATGTCCTTTTCAGCCTTTGCCTCCGCATCGCCTTGAAATAAGAATTTTGTGTTACCGTATGTTACCTTAACAACAACCGACGTATTATTCAGTTCCTTATAATCCTTAACAGGTCCTAAAATATCGAAGCTGATGTCGTCAAGCTTATAAGTATCCCCTGCCTTTGCGGCGTAAACCTTAGCCTTTGAGTTTGCAAGAGCATTCAACAGATTTGAATAGACGTCCGAGGTTGGCGTATTTTCCTCTGTAAGACGAGTCATAATGACGTTATCCACCTCGTAATTGTTGATTATGTCGTCCGCACTTCCTATATGGTCGGCGTGTGCGTGAGTAAGAATTAAATAATCGAGTTTCTTAACATTGTTGATTGTAAGATATGAGGCAATGGTTTTATAAGAGTCTGTTTCGCCTGCATCAATCATAATCGCTTTATCGCCGCAGGTCATCAATATACAATCAGCCTGCCCGACGTCTATGAAATGAACATAGAAATTCCCCTCTTTTTCAACAACGCCGGAATTTACCTTAGTCCATTTTGAGATGTCGCCCCAGGTCGGTGCGTTTGGCAAAACTGCAACCAAGATACAAACAATCATAAAAGCAGTAAATATCACAGATTTTATGATTGACTTTTTATTATATGAACGTGTACGCCTTTTCTTTGCCATATTACGTCTCGTCCGTATCAATCGGAGAAATTTCATCATCCACCGAAAGAATGTCGGTAGCGTCGGTAGTCTCTGATGCACCGCCTTGTGCAAGAGCGTTCATCTCGTACCATTGCTGCTTTGAAATAAGCACCTTACGAGGCTTACTGCCCTCAAACGGTCCGATAATTCCCCTTTCCTCAAGGTCATCAATTATTCTTGACGCTCTCGCGTATCCGAGCTTCAACTTCTTCTGCAACAGGGTTGTTGACGCAACCTGATTTTCGACAACCACTTCGATTGCTTTAGGAAGCATTTCATCTGCTTCGGACTCGCCGTCGGACTCCTGTCCTGCCGTGCCGCCGTTCTTTTTCTTATCAAGTGCCGCCTGACGCTCAATTTCCTGCATAACGTCGTCGCTGTATTCAGACTGCTGTTGCGATTTTATAAAGTCAACAACATTTTCAACCTCTTTATCGGAAAGGAAACAGCCTTGAATTCTCAACGGCTTTGCAATACCGACAGGATAAAACAGCATATCGCCGTTACCGAGGAGCTTTTCTGCGCCTGCGGAGTCGATAATTGTTCTTGAGTCGATTTGTGATGACGTTTTAAGTGTAAGTCTTGACGGAATATTAGCCTTGATAAGACCTGTGATAACGTCAACAGAGGGTCTCTGCGTCGCAATAACAAGGTGCATACCTGCCGCACGAGCCATCTGCGCAAGACGGCAAATCGAGTCCTCAACCTCATGCGGAGAAGCCATCATAAGGTCGGAAAGCTCATCGATAAAAATAACGATTTGCGGTAATTTATCTCTTCCTATGCTTTGAGAAATGCTGTTGTAGCCCTCAATGTCACGCACATTGTTTTCCGAGAACATTTTATATCTTTGGAGCATCTCTGTAACCGCCCAAGCAAGAGCACCTGCCGCCTTTCTCGGATCGGAAACAACAGGAACGATAAGATGCGGAATTCCGTTATAAACAGTAAACTCAACCTGCTTCGGGTCAATCATAAGGAGCTTAACCTCATCAGGCTTTGCATTGTAAAGAATCGATACAATCATCGAGTTCATACATACGGATTTACCCGAGCCCGTGGTACCTGCAACAAGCAAGTGAGGCATCTTCGCAAGGTCGGCATACATACAGTTGCCTGCAATATCCTTACCGAGTGCAACGCTCAATTTTGACTTTGCAACCGATTTTTTATAAAGGTCGGTATCGACAAGCTCACGCAGAGAAACCATTGCCCTGTTCTTGTTCGGAACTTCAATTCCGACAGCCGCTTTATTCGGAATGGGGGCTTCAATTCTTACGCCCGAAGCGGCAAGATTAAGCGCAATATCGTCGGAAAGGCTTGTTATACGGCTGATTTTAACGCCTGCCGCAGGCTGAATTTCATATCGTGTAACAGACGGTCCTCTGCTTATATCAACAACTCTTGTTTCAACGCCGAAGCTTTTAAGAGTATCAACAAGCTTTGTTGCGTTATTTTTAAGCTCTTCTTCATAATTAGCGGAATTTCCGACCTTTGGCTGTGCAAGGCAATCAAGAGTCGGCAAAACATAGTTATCTTCAGATTTATCGCCGTTCTCATCATTCTTTTTATCCGTTCCGAGAGGAATATCGTTTGCCTTGATTTCAGCCGTCTTTTCGGGCGCAGACTTCACAGTTTCGGTCTTTTTTGCGTCTGTGCTTCCCGAATTCATATTTTTAATTATATCGTCAAGCTGAACAGGCTTCGAGTTAAGCGGCTCGGCAGCCTGCGGTATCTCCTCGGTACCTTCCTCGGCAGGTAAAACAAAATCGATTTGCTTTTTTGCCTTACGCTTTTTCTGCGCTTCCTCATAGCTTATAACATCATCGTTTTCCGATTCTTCATTTTCGCTGTCATCTTCGCTGTCGGAATTGAATTTTTCGTGTACTCTTTCGTTTGTCATTTTGCCGATTTTCTTTGCAGGATTAACAATACCGTTAATAAGCTTGATAAGAGTTGTTCCCGTTACAAGCATAACAGCAAGGAAAATAAGCACAAGTATAATTGCGGCAGACGGCACCTTTGAACTTCCCGTAATAAGCAAAATCGCACCGCCGAGAATAGCACCTACTGCACCGCTTCCGAACACGCTGCCGTCAATTCTGAAATAATTATAAGCGTCGGCTATATCAACAAAATAGTCAACCTCGTCGCCCTTGAATGTGAAAATATGTATGGCACTGCTTATTAAAACCGTCAGCAATGCCGCCTCGGCAACCTTATAACCGACCTTTGAGTCAATTTTGTTGAGTGTTGCCATAATAGCGATATAAATTAGTATTATCGGCCAGATAAATGATGTAAAGCCAAAAAGTCCGAACATCATTTCACGGCAGAAGCCCCAAAGACTTTCGCCCTTTATGAATACAAGGCATATCAAAAGCAGCGAAACGCAAAACAGCACTATTGCATAAAGCTGTCTTTTTGAAGCGTTGTCCTGCGGCTGCTTTCCGTTATCGCCTTTTTGAGATTTTGATTGAGTTTTTTGAGTGCGTGGTTTAGGCACATTTTTCTTTGTGTTCTTACCGTTTTTTGCGGTTGCCATTTTTCTTCCTCCGAGAATTAAAATCAATTTACATCTTTTTCGTTTTTATCAAGAATCAGTCCGTATAAATAATCAAGTGCGTCCGATAGTCCTCCGAGCTCGTCAATAAGCCCCTCTTTTACGGCAGACTCGCCGTCAAGCACCGTCCCGACGTCCAACACAAGCTCGCCCGTGTCCATCATAAGCTCACGAAAGCGGCTTGCGGATATGCCCGAGTTGGCTGTAACAAACCTGACAATCCTCTCCTGCATCTTATCGAAATAAGATAAGGTCTGCGGAACGCCCAAAACAAGTCCGTTCATTCGCACAGGATGGACGGTCATTGTAGCCGACGGCACAATAAACGAGCGTTTAGCCGAAACCGCAAGCGGCACACCTATCGAATGACCTCCGCCGAGAACTAACGACACAACGGGCGTTTTCATTCCGCTGATAAGCTCTGCTATGGCAAGACCTGCTTCGATATCGCCGCCGACCGTATTGAGAATGACAATCAATCCTTCTATATCGTCACTTTCCTCAACGGCGACAAGCTGCGGTATAACGTGCTCATATTTCGTCGTTTTGTTTTGCGGTGACAAAATAAAATGCCCCTCAATTTGACCGATTATCGTAATACAATGAATATAATGTCCGAGCTTTGACACGGTAATTGAGCCGTTTGTGACTATCTGCTGTTCGTGTGGAAAATCCGACTGCTCATGCTCGTCGGACTCATCCTTTTGTTCGGGTTCGGAAACTGTTCCTGTCTGAAATTTGTAAAATTCGTTTATATCATTTTTCATAAATAAATCCTCCGTTAAAATTATTACCTTTTAACGCAGATTTATTTTTTCTTCAAGATATTGTATCATAAAACACGTTACATATCAATAAACAGTTGTTTTTTAAGAAAAATTTTTTCTTTTACCATTGATAAATTATTGACAAAATATATATTATAGTATAGAATTAACTTTGTTAAAAAAGTTAACAACTTTTATAAGGAGAAACAAACTATGGGACTTACAGTTGCACAAAAATTGATTAAAACTCACCTTGTAAGCGGCGACATGACAGTCGGAAGCGAAGTCGGTCTTAAAATCGACCAGACCTTAACGCAGGACGCTACGGGCACTATGGCTTATCTTGAATTTGAGGCTATGGGCATTGAGCGTGTTAAAACCGAGCTTTCGGTAGCTTATATCGACCACAACACGTTGCAGACAGGTTTTGAAAATGCAGACGATCACAGATTTATTCAGTCTGTTGCTAAAAAGAGAGGAATTCGCTTTTCTCGCCCCGGTAACGGAATTTGCCATCAGGTACACCTTGAGAGATTCGGCAAGCCCGGCAAAACTCTTATCGGCTCGGACAGCCATACCCCCACAGGCGGCGGAATCGGTATGCTCGCTATGGGCGCAGGCGGACTTGACGTAGCTGTTGCTATGGGCGGCGGCACTTATTATATTACAATGCCGAAAATCGTAAATGTTCATCTTACAGGTGCTTTACAGCCTTATGTTGCGGCCAAAGATGTAATTCTTGAGGTTTTGAGAATTATGACCGTTAAGGGCGGCGTAGGTAAGATTATCGAGTACACAGGCGACGGCGTTAAGACTCTTTCCGTTCCCGAAAGAGCTACAATTACAAATATGGGTGCAGAGCTCGGTGCTACGACATCCGTATTCCCGTCAGATAACGTTACAAAGGCATTTCTTAAAGCACAAGGCAGAGAGGAAGATTGGTCGGAGCTTAAGGCTGACGACGACGCAGTTTATGATGAAACTATCGAAATCAATCTTTCGGAGCTTGAGCCTATGGCTGCTATGCCTCATATGCCCGACAGAGTTAAGAAAGTTAAGGATATAGGCGAAATCAAGGTCGATCAGGTTTGTATCGGCTCTTGCACAAACTCATCTCTTATGGATATGCTCAAGGTTGCGGCTATTCTTAAAGGCAAAACCGTTTGCCCGTCAGTAAGCCTTTCAATCGCACCCGGCTCAAAGCAGGTGCTTAATATGCTCGCTCTCAACGGCGGACTTTCAGATATGATTTCAGCAGGCGCAAGAATTCTCGAAAGTGCTTGCGGTCCTTGTATCGGTATGGGTCAGTCGCCCAACTCCGCAGGCGTTTCGCTTCGTACCTTTAACAGAAACTTCCTCGGCCGTTCGGGCACAAAGGATGCGGGAATTTATCTTGTAAGCCCCGAGGTTGCGGCTGTTTCGGCTTTGACAGGTAAGCTTACCGACCCGAGAACACTCGGCGCACCGCTTAATATTCTTATGCCCGAGTCATTTATTGTAAACGACAATATGGTTGAGATGCCTGCTTCTCCCGAGGATGCGGACAAGGTTGAGATTCTTTACGGTCCTAATATCAAGCCGTTTCCGACAACGGAGAAAATGCCCGAAAGCATTCAAGCTAAAGCAATTCTCAAGGTTGGCGACGACATCACAACAGATCATATTATGCCCGCAGGTGCAAAAATACTCCCCTATCGTTCAAACATTCCGCACCTTTCACAGTTCTGCTTCGCAGTTTGCGACGAAACATTTGCAGAGCGTGCAAAGGCTGAGGGTAAGGGCTTTATTATCGGCGGTGCTAACTACGGTCAGGGCTCTTCCCGTGAGCACGCTGCTCTTGTTCCGCTTTATCTCGGAATTAAGGCTGTTATTACTAAGTCATTCGCAAGAATACACTGTGCAAACCTTATAAACGCAGGTATTCTTCCGCTTAACTTTGCAAATGCGGATGACTATGACAAAATCGATCAGGGCGACGAGCTTGCTCTTAACAATATCAGAACCGCTATTCTCAACAACGAAACGGTATATCTTGAAAACATCACAAAGGGCGAAAAATACGAGCTTAAATATGACCTTTCGCAGCGTCAAAAGGATATAATCGTTGACGGCGGTTTGCTTAACTACACAAAAGAAAATATATAAAATTCGGAGGACAAAATAATGACAGAAGAAAATTTGCAGGCAGCTCTTAAAAAGTTTGAAGCTCTTGTTCGTGAACAGTCGGAGCGTTCTGACAGAATTAAGGCTGATAAAGAATTTATTGACTATGATAAGCTTGACAAAATCATCATCGGCGTTTGCGGCGGCGACGGTATAGGCCCGATCATCACAAAAGAGTCGGCAAGAGTCCTCGAGTATATGCTTGACGATGAAGTTAAAGCAGGCAAGGTTGAATTTAAGGTAATCGACGGTCTTACAATCGAAAACCGTATTGAGCATATGAAGGCTATACCCGACGACGTGCTTGCAGAGCTTAAATCCTGCCACGTTATCCTTAAAGGACCGACAACCACTCCTCAGGCAGGAAGCGGTATGCCCAACATTGAAAGCGCAAACGTTGCAATGCGTAAGGAGCTTGACCTTTTCGCTAACGTCCGTCCTGTTAAGGTTGCCGATCAGGGAATTGACTGGACCTTCTTCCGTGAGAATACCGAGGGTGCTTATGCGGTAGGCTCAAAGGGCGTTAATGTTGATGATGACCTTGCTATCGACTTTGTTGTTACAACCTCGGAAGGCTCGGAAAGAATTGCGAGAATGGCATATGAATATGCTAAGAAAAACAACAAGGACCGTGTTTCGATTATCAACAAGGCCAACGTTATCAAAACAACCGACGGTAAGTTCCTCAACATCTGCAAAAAGGTCGGCGAAGAATATCCTGAAATCACAACAGATGAGTGGTATATCGACATCACAACAGCAAAGCTTATTGACGAAAAGAGAAGAAAAGACTTCAAGGTATTTGTTCTTCCCAACCTTTACGGCGATATTATTACCGACGAGGCTGCCGAGTTCCAGGGCGGCGTAGGCACAGCAGGAAGCGCTAACCTCGGTAAGAGATATGCAATGTTCGAGGCTATTCACGGCTCTGCTCCGAGAATGATTAAGGAAGGCAGAGGACAGTATGCAGACCCCTGCTCAATGCTTCGTGCATCTGTTATGCTTCTTTCACATATCGGCAAGCAGGAAAAAGCCGATCTTCTTGAAAAGGCACTTGATTACTGTATGTTTGAGGACAAGAAATATGTTATTACAGGCCGTGAAGACGGTGCTACTTGCTCTCAGTTCGGTGACTATGTAATGGAAACCGTAAAAAATCTTTCAAAGTGAGGATAGGTTATGGCTAAAAATACAGTCGTATCTGCATCGGTTATAAAACGATTGCCTCGTTATTACAGATTTTTAGGCGAAATGAAAAACAGCGGTACAGTCAGAATTTCTTCAGGCGAGCTGTCAAAGAAAATGGGCTTTACCGCCTCTCAAATCAGACAGGATTTGAACTGCTTCGGCGGCTTCGGTCAGCAAGGCTACGGCTATAATATCGAACAGCTTTATAAGGAAATCGGTAAGATTTTAGGCGTTGACAACAATGTTAAAACGATTCTTGTCGGCGCAGGCAATCTCGGAAAAGCCGTTGCTTCCCATATGTCGTTTGAGGAAAGAGGCTTTAATCTTATCGGTATATTCGATAAAAATGAAGCTCTTGCAGGTCAGCTTGTCAGGAATATTCCGATAAGGCACATAAGCGGAATGTATAATTTCTGCAAGGACAACTCCCCTGTTGTTGCGGTTTTGTGTATACCGAGCGATAACGCAAAGGAAATTACCGACGAGCTTATCGCTCTCGGAATTAAAGGATTTTGGAATTTCAGCCATTACGACATAGCTTCGGCTCATCCGGACGTCGCTGTTGAAAATGTACATCTTTCGGACAGCTTAATGACCTTGAGCTATCACGTGAGCAATTTGAAATAACAACCTACATATCAAAACACCCGTAATCATCAAAGACTACGGGTGTTTTTGTATTGATATTTAACTATGCTAAACCGATTAAAGCATACCTTTGTTTGACATATTGTAAATTATCTGTGCTACTTCGGCTCTGCCTGCGTTGCCGTTGGGGTTGAGGTAATCGGAATTGCCGATTATGCCGTTTTCAACTGCCCAAGCAACTCCTGCCTTTGCCCACGGACTTGTGTTTCCGCCGTCGGAATAAGCATTGAGAATTGCATCAACATCACCCGAAGCAGAACCGTTAAGGTATCTGCACAAAATCAAGCTTATCTGCTCTCTTGAAATGTATGTGCCGACGCCAAAATTGTCTGCCGAATAGCCTGTTACTATGCCCTTATCCTTCGCCCAAGCTACTGCCGAAGCGTAATAAGCGCCTGCCTGAACGTCAGAGAAGCCGCCGTTCTGTCCTTCATATGCCGAAAGGTCAGCGCCTGCTATTCTCGAAAGAATAAGCACAAAGTCCTGTCTTTGAATGTTGTTTGACGGTCCGAAAGTACCGTTTGAATAGCCGGTAACATAACCCTTTTCAAGATTATATTTAACTGCGTTTGTGTACCAATCGCCATACGGTACATCGGGGAAGAGTCGGTATTCAAATCCATTATCATTTGCATATAATTGAGCAACTGTGCCGGGATAGCCGCAAATAACAAAATCAATATATCTAACTAAGCTTGAGCTGCTTTCGTCATAAGAATATCCCATTGCACAATCGCCAATGCTGTTTACGCTTGACGGTACATTCAAAAAGTACAAGCTGTCGCAGCAATAAAAAGCACCCTCACCTATTGTTTCAAGTGTTGATGGCAAATTAACGCTTTCAAGTGACCAGCACAACAAAAACGCATAATTACCGATGCTCTTACAGCCATCTTCAAAAGTAACTTGAATTAAATTTATGCAACCGCCAAATGCGTCGCTTTCTACCGCAACTACAGTTGAAGGTATCATTACCTTTACAACGCTTTCGTTATATTGGAATGCTTCGCTTCCAATTGTCGCAACTCTTTTTCCGTCTATTTCAGATGGAATTTCAACATATGCAGACGAGCCATTATACTTTGTAATTTTGACAGTGCCATCCGACATCGTTACGTAGCTAAACGAGCTTGCCGATGTTGCCGCAAATGAGTTTACCGCCATAAGCGATACGCTTGTTACTATCATCAAAATTGACAATAATAACGAAATAATTTTCTTCGACCTTTTCATTTTTTTCTCCTCCTGGATTAAATAACTTCATTTTTTACACAAATTGACCAAAATTTTATAAAAAAATTCAATCAATATATGTAATTGTACTTAGTATACATCTATTTTTTGAAATTGTCAAGTTAATTCTGTTACGGAATTTTAACAATAAAAATACGCAATATAATTCTTATATGAATTGTATTGGAGCTGATAAAATGAAGCAACGTAAAAAAGATTACGGCAATGTAAATATTATCGGAAAAAATGTTGAAAGATTAAGAAAATCCAATGGGTTTAAGCAGAAGGATTTTATTTCCAAGCTTCAAGTGATGGGACTTGATATAAACCCGACAAGCTATTCGAAGCTTGAGGGTCAAATTCGCCTCGCAACAGACAAAGAGGTTTATTTAATTGCAAAAGCATTAAATGTTCCGATTGAAGATTTATTTGAATAAAATACATAACAAAAAAGTCCCGAACAGCTTCGGTTACTGTTCGGGACTTTTTATATTCTATAAATTGTTTTTTCGCTTTGCTAATATAGCAAATCTTCTTTATATATTATTAAATCATGCCTTTGTTGGACATATTGTAAATTATCTGTGCAACTTCGGCTCTGCCTGCGTTGCCGTTGGGGTTGAGGTAATCGGAATTACCGATTATGCCGTTTTCAACTGCCCAAGCAACTCCTGCCTTTGCCCACGGACTTGTGTTTCCGCCGTCGGAATAAGCATTGAGAATTGCATCAACATCACCCGAAGCAGAACCGTTAAGGTATCTGCACAAAATCAAGCTTATCTGCTCTCTTGAAATGTATGTACCAACGCCAAAATTGTCTGCCGAATAGCCTGTTACTATGCCCTTGTCCTTTGCCCAAGCTACTGCCGAAGCGTAATAAGCACCTGCCTGAACATCGGAGAAGCCGCCGTTCTTTCCTTCATATGCCGAGAGGTCTGCGCCTGCAATTCTTGCAAGAATAAGCACAAAGTCCTGCCTTTGAATATTGTTCGAAGGTCCGAATGTACCGTTCGAATAGCCGGTAACATAACCCTTTTCAACATTAAATCTTACAGCATTATAATACCAATCGCCCGAGAATACATCAGGAAAAGCAAATGCGATATCCGTATCCTTTTCCATATTGGGAGTGTTGGAAGAGACGGGCAATTTGCAAGCTAAAATGGGCATATTCTTATAAACGGGAATTACAAATTCAAAGTTAGAGTCCAAGCAGCTTATATTATTATAGCCTTTGTAAACATTTATGCTTTCGCTTGCAGGGGCTGAAATGTTAGACATATACTGATGATTGTAAAGTCCGCCAGATGCAATTACATCAAATTTTTGGAAATAAAGACTTGACTGACCTACGCTGATATAGCCTTTAGCTATAAACTCAGCACCGCCGACAATCGACTTATACGCTGTGTTCCACGGTCTGCCATAGCTACCGCTTTGACTTGCCCAATTAAGTCCGTCCATCATACCGGTATTTGCACCGATACTGTAAAAATTATAAATACCGTTGTAGGTTGAGTTGCTTCCCCAAGCAGCATCCGAGCCGCTTGCACCTACCTCTTGAACAGCTCTTGAGGCGAGATGATAAGGCGAAACTCCGTACTTTTGACCTGCTTCATAAAAGGCTTCTGCGTATGAGATGCTTCTACCGTCGGTTGTTTGTACAGTGCCTTTTGCCCAAGCTGCTTTACTAAGTATGCTTTGAACACCGGCTACGGTGTGTACAGACGAATCGAAGCCGAGATTTTCAAACATAAATACCGATTGCTCGTCAAGGAAATTCCTCGGGTCAAGATAATACTGAACTACTTGACCGTGAGCCTGATACCAGCTTGTGCCTTCAATCGGAGTAAAACTATATCCGTTTTCAATCGAGATTTTATACCAATCTCTGCCCTTTTCGTCGGTTCCTGCAAAGCCGAGATAATTCACAACCGTTCCAGCAGGAATTGAACAAATTATATTTGTCTTTGACGTTCCTATGCCGTCTCTGACATTAAGATTGCCGTCAGTATTTATAACAGTAGCGGTTGCTCCGTCTATTTTAATGTAATAGCCGTAAACATATCCCGTCACGCCCTCTTTTTTGAAATTGTAAGAGGTTGAACGGTAAGAAATCGGCTTTGTTCCTGAAATTGCGCTGATACCCGGCTTTGTTTCGCCTTTTACAACGTCGCTCCACTCAAGTCCCGTATTGTAAAACTTAAAAGTCCAATTCGGATGCTTTTCTTTGAGCGCAGAAACATACGAGGCATATTCCTTCGGTATTTCAGATGTATATGTACCGCTATTGTTATCGTCTGAATACGAAATATTACTAACGTAGCCCGAGCTTATATAACCGGTATAAGCTTTACCGTTAAAGGTAAAATTGATATGATGCCACTGCTTTGACCCGTCATCACTGTTTACCGTTTCAAGAATTTCCAATGAAACTCCGCTCGGCAAATTTTCATAAACAAGGCTGTGCGACTTACCCGGACCGGATCGAACATTCGCCTGTCCGCTTGTAACGCCGGTCGTCTTTGCAAAAGCAGAAATTGCCAGCAAAATCACAAGCACCGCCGTAACGATAAAGATTGATAATATTCTCTTCGCTTTCATCAAAACATCCTTTCAAGCATTTTTTACATAATAACACATTTCAGATTTTTATTCAACAAAATTACGCCTCAAGCATTAACAAAATAATCCTCAATTCCCTGTGCTATTGCTTTAGCCATACGAGAATTTACATTATCGTCGCAGGCATACGCACATTCGGTCGGATTTGAAAGGTAACCGCATTCGACAAGCACCGCAGGGCACTCTTCGATTCGTGTAACCCTGAACGGATAGTATCTGACTCCGCCGTCAGGCGCAACAACTTTGTTATACATATTAGAATTATCGGAATAAACGCTGCGCCATTCATTAGCAAGCCTTGCGTGAATACTTGACGCAAGCGGTTTAGAATAAGCTCTGTAATAATAAACCTCTGTTCCGCTTAACGACGAGCTCGGCGAAGAATTGTGATGGAGAGAAACGAATATATCGCCGCCTTGACTTCTCGCAAGAGCCTGACGCTCATCAAGCGTTTTACCCGTATCTCCCGTGCGGAGTATTTTGACATTATAACCCTTGCTTTCCAAATTAGCTTTAACCTTTAGTGCAAGCGACAAATTAAGCTTTGACTCATAAGTGCCGTTTACCGCAATAGCACCGCAGTCCTTGCCTCCATGCCCCGGATCGATTACAACGGTTGCACCTTTCGCCTGCGGCTTTTCGTTAAATTTCAAGATAAGACGGTTATCGGAAGAATAATAAGCATTGTAGCCGTAAAACTTGCCCGAATTTTTAAGATGAACTCTTAAAGTTGCTGTACCGTCATCGCCGACATTTACCCATTCGGCAGAGCTTACAACAGAGCTTTTTGAAAATTTCACGCTGCCGTCCGCCGCATTGGTATATTTGAACACAAAATCGATATATTTTGAGGTAAAAGAAGAAACATTGAATTTTCTGCCCGAATAGCCTGTATAATACGACTGATTTCGCAAAACAGAGTAAAACGGCACCTTCCAATTCATTGTAATTTCAGCCGTGCTCCTATCGTTTGAAGAAACCGTTGCAGTATTAGTCGGCATTACATATCCGTTAAACGAAGTGACGTTCTTTTTTTCTACCTTTGTTCCCGAAAGCAGAATATAATACTCGGTATTATCATAAACAGCCTCACTCTTTATATAGTCAACAGTGCCTTTGATTAAAGGCGTATATTCGGGATTGGATTTATCATCCGCCGTGCTCGCCGGAACAGTTTCGGCATAGTCTGTATTCACTATACACATCAGGGCATTTCCCTTTTGGTGGTCAACATACGGAGACAGCACGTTTACAAAGCCGTTGCTGTCAATGCTCGGCGGAACTACCTCGCCCCTACCCGTTTCAATATTGACATTTGCGGAGGAAACAGGCTTAATTGTAACTGTACCGCCTACCATACTGTCTTTCATACCGTCAAGCGAAGCATAAAAGGTTATTTTTCCGAGCTTAACGGATTTCGTTGCAGACGCAGGAGCTGTAAAAACAGCTTGATAAGTATCGAACACATCGCCGCAAGCCACAACGGACATTGCGATTTTCTCTTTTCCGAGCATTGCGTAAACCTCGGAGTTTTTAAGTGCCTCGGCGGTAAGCGTGATTTCCGTTCCGCCGTCAACAGAAACCTTTCCTTTCGGAGAAACGGAATTTATAATTGAAAAATTATATGTAATCTTAAATTCAAAGGTTTCAACGCCGTTTGTGATAACAGCAGTGTTCTCGCCTACGTTTAGCTGTAAAGTATACGAAAAGCTTCCGTCCTCTGCCTTTTCAATCGGAATATCGTTTATTGTAAGCGGCAAATCAGCTCTGCAAACACCCGTAAAGACTATCGACGGCTCATTTACTGTAATTTTGCTTTCTGTCGGAGACGTTATAACAAGCGTCTTTTCCTCTGCCGCAACCTCTTGAACAGCCTGTGCCAACGTTGTAGCTTCGTCAACTATCGGCTGCTGAGGCTGTGCTTCCTTTAAGTATTTTAAGCCGACAAAACAAATGCCGACCGTTACGACTGCTAAAAGCATCATTTCTGCAATTCTAAGTATCTGCTTTTTCATTCCTGTACTCCGTAAAAAAAATTATATAATCATTGTATCATATTTTTTATTGTTTGTAACTCAAAAATATAATTGTTTACATTATTTTTTGAAAAAATATAGGAATAGGAATATAAAGCAACTCCGACGCTTTCATTTTGTGAGCCGACAAACTCGATTTGACGAGAAATTATATCGGTATTTTCCTGCCATTCCGATATGCCTTTGCCTGCGTATTTATCTTCTTTGCCGTATTTATAAACAGCAAGTCCCACGCACAAGCTTACGTTTTCGTTTCTTTCAAGCGCAAGCCACTTCAAGCATATATCCTCAAAAGGCTTGTTTTCGTTTTGAAAACCGTAATACAGCTGCGGAATTATCAAGTCAACATAACCACCCGTCTTACACCATTGGGGTATATCAGCATAATAAGCCGACACATTCTTTTCAATATCTCCCGACGGACTTATGCTGAAAATCAAGCTATTATCCTTTGATTTAATGACCGTATGAATATCGCTGACAAGGGAATTTACATTTTCACGCCGCCATTCATCTAAAGACATTTTGCCGCCCGAATTTGTATAATCTGCGTACTCCGTTTCGTCAAATGTGCTGTCTGTTGTCGGATAAAAATAATCATCCATATGTATACCGTCAACATCATAATTATTTATAATTTCCCGAACACCGTCCAAAATCAACTTGTGTACGGCGTCCTTTGCAGGGTTAAAATATATACCGTTCGGAAGAACGATTACATTTCTGCCATTATCGTCCGAGCAATACCATTTTCTTGCAATGCTATCCTCACACAAGGCGTTAATATCGGTTTTATATGATACCCTGTAAGGATTTATCCAAGCGTCGATTTTCAATGAATATTTGTGAGCGTATTCGCACAGAATTTCAAGTGCGTCATAGCCGATATATTCGCCTTGAGCACCGCTTAAATATTCACTTGAAGGGAAAAGCTCCGATTTATAAAAAGCGTCGCAAAAAGGGCGAGCCTGAACAAAAACTCTGTTAAAGCCGTACTCAGCACAGCTTTTCATCATCTCCTCAGCCTTAATTCTAAAAGCGTTTTCACTTTTATCGGCTTCAGACTTCATACTGAGCTCATTATAATTTATCCATACCGCTTTTACACGTTCTGCCGAGCTTTCAACAATATTTTTCTCTTGCTTCGGCTCGGTTATATTTGTGCTTGTACAGGATGTGAGAAAAAAAGACAGCATAATAAAAATCAAAATAAATCTACGCATTTTAGCACCTTCTTGACACAAAAAATGATTACCTCTATAATATATTCGGTGATAAAATGATTTATTATTTAATTTATTTTGCGGCAATTTCGCTCGTTTCCGTTATCATAACGGTATATGACAAAAAGGCGGCGAAAAGCGGCAAAAGACGAATAAGAGAGTCAACATTGTTGTTGCTTTCGGCTCTCGGCGGCTCTTTGGCAATGTATATTACAATGAAAAAAATACGGCACAAAACAAAGCACAAAAAGTTTATGATAGGTATTCCCGTTATTATGATTTTGCAAGCAGGAGTAATTGCTTATCTGTATTTTATATACTACGGCGCAATGCCGTTATAAAATTATTAACCCCACAAGAAGCTTGTGGGGTTAATTTATAGCATTATATATTAACTGCTGCTTCAACAAGCTTGTTCAAATCATCCTTATTTGGATGCGATAAAGCACGGTTGAAATTTTCAATCAGCATATCAATATTTGGAGGACAATTTGCTTGCTCTTTCATTTTGATATATCGGTCTTTTACAGACTGCGGCATTTTTCCCTGACACATATATTCGCCGATAACGGTATTACTTTCGTCAATGGCTTCCTTAGTTTTGGAAAGGATTTTCTCGAAATACTCGTCGCTGCCGCCGAAGCCTGCCGTACCGAATAAAAATATTTTCTTGTTTTTGAGCTTTTTGAGTAGTTCTAACGCCTTACTGTCCGCCACGCCTTTATCCGTCCAAAATCCGAGATAAACAATTTCGGAATCAGGCAAAGTCTCACAGATTTCGCCGAAATAATCACATCTGTCCTTCGGCAAAGCCGCTTTAAGAGCATCTGCAAGGTATCTTGTGTTGCCCGTTAAGCTGCTGAATACAATAGAATATCTTTCATTTTGCATAAAATATACCTCTTTTCATCAAGCACGGAATAAAAGCTGCAAGCCCATTACGATTACCCAGATATAAGCGCAGGTTTTCGGAATCATAAGCAAGCCGATTTTAGGCATCTTTTTGCTGAATAACGTAACAGGAAGATAACAGCCAAATGAAATGATTATAGCCGCAACCATTCTTGTCATATGATAACCGTTTGCATTGCCTGAAATTGCGTAAAGAATGATAACGCCGATGCCTGTAACCGCAAATACAGCATTTCTTATAATTGAAAGCTTCAAGTTGCCCTCTTCGCCGCACCAATTATTTTGAGGAAGAAAGCAAATAACTATTCTGATAACGGCAGAAATCCAAATTATAGCCTCAATCGCAACGGGTGCGCTGATTTCGGGGAATGTAAGCTTCCAAATATAAAGCAATATTATATAAAATACCGTCATTGTAATTGACGACACCTGTAAGCCTATTCCTAACTGTCTGTTGATTTTTTCGCTGCTTCCACGACCTGCCCTGATAATTCTCGGAACCAAGTGAAATGCGTCTCCGCCGCAAAGCGTCAATGTTAGTATTCCGTAAAGGATAAACAAAACGTTGCCCTTTGAAAATACGAAGAACAAAATTCCTGCAATTAAGTCAAACGTCAAATAGCAAGCATCAAATATCGCTTCCATAACATCCGGCATCTGTGGCTTATAGCTTTTTTCTTTCATACTATTACTCCTTTGTATCCAATTTGTTATAACAAATATAATTTTTAGCAAATATAATTCCTGCAATCAACAGCAGCGTTCGCTTTTTAACATAAAGCTTATTTTTCGTTTTCCATCTCCGAATTATTCTTTAAGTATTCATCTGCATTACGGCAAATCTTATCAAAAACCGACATACAAATCTGCTTTTCCTCATTTGTCAAGCCGCTTAAAACATTGCTCGCAAAGTCTTTTTGAGCCTTTATTCCGTCCTCAATAATCGGCATAGCTTTTTCCAAAAGGACAATTTCAATATGCTTTTTATTTTCTGTGCTTTGAAGCCGTTTAATAAGTCCCCTGTCCTCCAAGCCCTTTAACGAGGTTGAAACATGAGATTTTGTTGACTTTCTGATTTTTACAATATCGGCGGCGGTGTTATGCTGAGGGTTATTGTGAAGAAACATAAGAATATCATACTGCATTTGAGTAAGACCGTATTCAGCACAAACCTTGCTCGAAAGCAATTCATAACAGGTCGTTATTGTTTTGTGTTTATCCCAAAAAAACATATTTATCTCCTATAAATCGTTCTATTTAGAATGATTATATGCTTGCGACACTGTTTTGTCAACCATAAAAATAAGAAAACAGGAGACAAATTTGCCTCCTGTCAAAAATATACTGTTAATTATTTTTCCTCATCATCAACAATGATTTCCAATATGCCCTCTTTTTCTTTTTTAGGCTTTGCTTTTTCCTGTTCCTCAAAAATTTTCTTGTTTTCGGGATCAAGGAACTCCTTGAAAATTTCAGGTCTTAAAACGCTGCTATGAACTATGCTTCCGCAATCCTTGCAAATTGTGTGAACTATTTGAGAGCCGAAAACTCCGCCTCTGACATCGGTATAAGCGCAAGCATTTTCGGTTTGATACCCGTATGCTAACATTTTTGAGCCGCAGTACGGACATTCCTCATAGACAATCTTTTTCATTAAAACCTGCCCTCCCTTAATCTCTTGTTTCTGTAAAACAAAGCAATGGCAACAACAAGCAAAATTAAGCCTATAGCACCAAATGCAATAGCAAGCTTATAATAAACGCTATGCGTATTTTCAATTTCAACGGGAACGGTTGATGCCGGCTCTGTTTGCGTTATGTTATTGACAGCTTGAGGCTCGGTAGTCGGCTGTGCTTGAGTTTGAGGCTCTGCGGTTACCGTTTCAATAGGTACTGTTGTTTCCTCGGAAGCTCTGACGCTGTTTATCTGATAAGTACGTCTCGCACCGTTTTCGGCAATAACATAGACAAAGGATTTATTTGAGCCTACATCAAGAGTGAGATAGCCCTGCGGAATATCAATTCTCGATTTACCGTCGGCGGCAACAGCATTGATTTCAAGACTTACTACATCATATGGAACAGAAATCGAATACGTCCTCGTCGAACGCTTAAATTCGGGCGAAAGCTGAATTTCAACACTTGACCCATCCTGCCTTTTGCCGACAACGCTCAAAGAAGCAAGATCGCTGTTTGAGGATTTTTTGTTGTTTTGCTG
This sequence comes from uncultured Eubacteriales bacterium, assembly GCA_934436505.1. GTDB lineage: Bacteria > Bacillota > Clostridia > Oscillospirales > Acutalibacteraceae > Fimenecus. The sequence goes on from CAKSAP010000003.1 coordinate 66,061, forward strand.
TGCCTCGGGCTTAGGCGAATCGGGCTGTTCTTCCTGTTGCTGTGTTACGGGTTCAGCAGGCGGAGCTTCTGTACCGCCCTCCTCGGGTTCCGCAAATACAGTAAATCCAAACGTTAAAACAAGTATAAGAAGCAATGCAACAGTCCTGCATACAGACATACATTTATTCATAAGCTTCATATTCCTCCGCAATTTATTGCTTTAATATTACCATATATTTACATTAAATTCAATAAAAACCTCTCAAAGATGAGAGGTTTATACTTTTACATTCTCAATGTTGAATTAAGGAAGCTTTTAAGTCGCTCGCTTTTAGGTGCGTCGAATATTTCCTCGGGAGTACCCTGCTCGGCAAGCACGCCGTCGTCCATAAAAACAACCTTATCGGAAACGCTTTTGGCAAAGCCCATTTCGTGAGTAACGATAAGCATTGTTCTACCCTCTTTTGCAAGGTTTGAAATGACCTTTAACACCTCGCCCGTTATTTCAGGGTCAAGTGCAGACGTCGGCTCATCAAAGCACAAAAGCTTAGGGGAAAGCATAAGCGCTCTTGCAATGGCAACTCTCTGCTGCTGACCGCCCGACAATTCGCACGGATAAGCGTCAAGCTTCTCCGCAAGACCGACGCTTGCAATAATCGATTTTGCTTCTTCCTCAAGTGCGATAAGCTGTTTTTTTCTTTCTTCTTTATCAACCTTTTTTGCCTTGAATTCCTCTTTCAAAAGTAATTCTTTGGCAAGCGTAACATTTTTCAAAACGCTGTATTGCGGAAAGAGGTTAAAATTCTGAAATACAAGCCCTGTGAGCAGTTGATTTTTCCTATTTTCCTCACTTGTGCGTTTGCCTGCCCTTTCGCCGTCAAAAAGAGTGTTGCCGGCAACCTTGATTATACCGCTGTCAGCCTTTTCAAGACCTGTGATGCATCTCAAAAGGGTTGTTTTACCGCTTCCCGATGAGCCGATAAGCGACATAACCTTGCCTTCCTCAAGAGTGAGTGAAACGCCTTTAAGCACTTGGTTATCATCAAACGTTTTACGCAAATCGTTTATTTCCAATATATTCATTTCGCTCCCCCTTACACCTTAAAATAATCAAGCTTCTTTTCAAGTTTTGAGAAAAGAACTGTCAAAACGCCGTTAAAGGCAAGATAATAAACCGCCGTAAAGAACAAAGGCCAAATAACGCCCGAAATACCGTGTGAGCCCTTCATAAACGACTGACCTGCCCAAATAATCTCCTGCAAAGCGATAATTCTTGAAAGTGAAGTATCTTTAACAAGAGTAATAATCTCGTTTGAAAGCGGAGGGATAATTCTCTTTATCATTTGAAGAAGCGTTACCTTGAAAAAGATTTGTGATTTAGACATACCGAGCACGATACCTGCCTCCTGCTGTCCTTTGGGAACGCTGACAATACCGCCTCTGAATATCTCTGAAAAATAGCACGCATAGTTGATTATAAACGCTACGCACGCAGCTAAAAATCTTCCGCTTTCTCCGCCGCCCCAAAGCTGAACGCCGAAAACAAGACCGGGGAAATAAAAGATAATAAGAAGCTGAATCATAAGCGGCGAGCCCCTTACAATCCAAACTAAAACCTTTATAAAAATTCTTAACGGCTTAAACTTTGACATTGAGCCAAACGACATAAGCAAGCCGAGCGGAATTGAACCGACCAATGTAAAAATAAACAATTTGAATGTTTGCAGGAAACCGACGTTCAACGCATTGAAAACTATCGGAAACTGTTCTGCGAACTGACTCATAATAACTCCTAACACACCGAAACAGAGAGTACCTAAGTATTCTCTGTTCGGAAAATATATTCATTTTTGATAAGCTAATCTTATTTAATAATCGAAGCCTGAACGCCGTATTGTTCAGCTATCTTTTCCATTGTACCGTCTGCTGCCGAAGCTGCCAAGAACTCATTTGCCTTCTCAACAAGGTCGCTGCCTTTACGGAAGCCGATACCGTATTCCTCGTCGCAAAGGTTAACTGTATAAGTAAGGTTTGCGTAGTTTGTTCCCTCGCCTACCATTGCAGCAGCCATAAGTCTGTCGATAACAGCAGCGTCGCAAGTGCCTGATTTAACCTCTAAGAGAGCAGATGCCTGATCGGAAACAGAGGTTATGTTAAAGCCGTTTTCCTTAGCTGCTTTTTCGCCTGCAGAGCCTGCCTCAACAGCAAATTTAAGATCCTTACAAGCTTCAACGGTATTATACTTATCAGCTACGTCTTTGTTGACAATAACGACCTGACCGTTGTTGCAATAAGCTTTTGTGCAATCCATTGATGATTTAACCTCATCGGTAAGAGTCATACCGTTCCATGCACAGTCAATCTTCTTATCGGAAAGCTCTAACGCTTTGTTGTCCCAATCAATAAGAACGAACTTTACGTCAACGCCGAGGCTCTTTGCAAAAGCTCTTGCCATATCAGCATCAAAGCCAACCCATTCGTCGCTGCCTGCCTGTTTGTAATCCATAGGCTCAAACTCTGTAATACCTACTACCAAAGTACCTTTTTCCTTAACGTATTCAAGGTCCGAGGTCTCTGTCTTCTTAGCTCCGCAGCCTGCAAACATACAAGCTACAAGTGCAAATGCGCAAATAACTGCAATTACTTTTTTCATTGTTTTCTCCTCCAAATTATTGAAAATTCAATCTGCTTTATCGTGGTAAAGTGCTAATGTGCTAACATAGTAACACCAAACCGAGTATTTGTCAATAGAATTTTGAAAATTTCCTGAAAATATTTTAAGAGAGAATATATATAAAAAAACACCCCCACTGCAATTAAGCAATAGGGGTTGTATGGTGCTGGTGACCGGACTTGAACCGGTACGGTATTGCTACCGAGGGATTTTAAGTCCCTTGCGTCTGCCGATTTCGCCACACCAGCAAATCACGCTTAGATATTATATAAAAAATAGTTAATAAAGTCAATAACAGGTTGTAAAATAATTATTTTAATTTGTGCTTTCTATTGTATATAATGTATTACCGAAAGCGCTTTTTGTTTCTTTAATTGTAATCATCTTACCCTTTTCAGGCACAGACTCATCATCAAACCATATTTGTTTATAGCTATAAATTGTTTGCAAATTTCCGTTTCGGTCATAAAACGAAATCTCTGTTCTCGGAGATTTTCCTGCCGTATAGCACTCAACAATTATAGTATCATATGAAATTCCTTCTTGATTTGAGAAAAGACGGGCAATACCTCCCATTACGACATAGCTTGTTAAAACCAATAAAACTGAAATTAGAATAAGCGGTTCAATTATTTTCTTTGATTTGATAAAAGCTTTTCCTTTAATAAACCAAATACTCAATAAGGCAAAAATAATATTTATAGGTATGATAGCAAACCAATGCTTTGCCGTAAATATGCCGCCAAGTGTAAAGCCGATAACACAATCGGTAACAAATATAAGGATAATGAGTGAAATAACTGTGATAAGAATTTTGTTTTGTTTGTTTAACATATAATCACTCCGTAAACATATGATAGGTAAAACTATATTTTGTTCAAATAATCATCGGCTTCTTTTCGACTTTTGAAAATTACAACTTGTTTTTCTGTCTTATATTTTTCAACCAATTCATATAATCTCGGCAAACAATTATCAGCAAAATCTTTAATAAGCCCCTCAAATTCCGGGTCCAATTCTTTTTGTTTCATACATCAGCTTCAGCCAATAGTTTGTCTCGTTGGACTCTTTCAATGCAATTTCCAACTTTGCAACAAAATCCTTCTTACTATTTCAAAAGACAAGTCGAGCAGTTTGTTTTCAGACATAAAGACCCTTCTCTTCATACATTATATATAATAAAACGTTGATATTTTCAATAATATATCGCTGTTGCGATATGATATACTTGCTGCGCAAGCATTGCTCCTTATTTCTTCACCTCACCCACTCTCCTTTTTCTGCCACCGGCAGCGGAGTGTGGGTTCGCCCCAACGAGCACGCTCGTCGTGCTCATAACCTAAATAAAAAAATAAACCTGCCATAAAGACAGGTTTTTCATGGTTGCGGGGGTGGGACTTGAACCTCACGACCTCCGGGTTATGAGCCCGACGAGCTACCAACTGCTCTACCCCGCGATATTTGCTTTTCTCAAGTGCTCAAATATAATACTACAAAACCGATGAATTGTCAACAGTTTTTTTAATATTATATCAAAAATAGCGAAAGCGAGCGAAAAATGTGTAAGCTGAAACAACTTCCTATTTTTCAAGCCTTGAAAATATTTCCGTTTCCATACTCTTAATATGCTTCTGGACTTCTTTGTAATTCGGCATATACGCTTCAACAAGCGACCAAAAACGCTTTGAATGGTTGAGCTCTTTAATGTGGCAAAGCTCGTGAATTACAACATAATCAACAGCTTCTGTATCGGTAAGCATTAAAAGGCAGTTAAAATTGAGATTGCCCTTTGACGAGCAGCTGCCCCACCGTGTTTTCTGCGCTCTGATTGAAACGGAATTATATTTCACGCCGATAATTTCCGCCCAATATTCTACCCGTTTTGGAATATACTGCTTTGCCCTTGCTTTGAGAGCTTTGATTTCATCTTCGGTAAAAGCAGGATAAGACCTACTTTCCTCCGTTCTCTTTTCATTTTCAATTATATGCTTTTCAAGCCAAGCCTTGTTCTTATTGTAAAATTCTTCAATTTGTCTGTTACTTGCAAATATCGGCGCACGTAAAGTAACCGAGCCGTCTCGCTTTACTTCGAGAGAAAAAGTTTTTCTGTTAGATTTTACAATTTTCATCGTTTTCATTTTATCCGTCCGTGAAATTTAATTGAAAATTATTTTAACATATTTTTACACAAAAAAACATAAAAAGTTTATAAAAAAAGTATTGTAATTATTTTTGAAAATGCTATAATAATATCGTAAATGATTGTTAAACAATTATCAATCATTCGTTTTTACAAACAAAGCAGCTTGCTTTAGAATTCACATTTTTAGGAGGCAAAAAATTATGGCAAGATTTACTCTTCCCAGAGACCTTTATCACGGTAAGGGTTCGCTCGAGGCTCTTAAGACTTTTAAGGGTAAGAAAGCAATTATTTGTGTCGGCGGCGGTTCAATGAAGCGTTTCGGCTTCCTTGACAAGGCTGAAGCATACCTTAAAGAAGCAGGTATGGAGGTTAAAATTTTTGACGGAATCGAATCAGACCCCTCTGTTGAAACCGTTATGCGTGGCGCACAGGCTATGATAGACTTCCAGCCCGACTGGATTGTTGCAATCGGCGGTGGTTCTCCTATCGACGCTGCAAAGGCAATGTGGATTAAATATGAATATCCCGAATGCACATTTGAGGATATGTGCAAGGTATTCGGACTTCCCGAGCTTCGTAAAAAGGCTCATTTCTGCGCTGTTTCCTCAACCTCAGGCACTGCAACAGAGGTTACTGCGTTCTCAATCATCACAGACTATTCAAAGGGTATTAAGTATCCGATAGCTGACTTTGAAATCACTCCCGACGTTGCTATCGTTGATCCCGAGCTTGCTGAGACAATGCCGAAAAAGCTTGTAGCTCATACAGGTATGGACGCAATGACACACTCTGTTGAGGCTTATGTTTCAACCGCTAACAGCGATTTTTCAGACCCGCTTGCAATCCATGCTATCGAAATGATTATGAAAGACCTTGTTCCGTCATATAACGGCGATATGGACGCAAGAGACCGTATGCACAACGCTCAGTGCCTTGCAGGTATGGCTTTCTCAAACGCACTTCTCGGTATCGTTCACTCAATGGCACATAAAACAGGTGCTGCATTTGCAGACTACGGTGCTCACATTATTCACGGTGCTGCAAACGCTATGTATCTTCCCAAGGTTATTGCATTCAACGCAAAGGACGAAACAGCTAAGAAGCGTTACGGTGTAATCGTTGATTATATGGGTATCTGCGACAAATCAGCTTCCGACGATGAAAAGGTTGCGGCTTTGATTGCATATCTTCGTAAGATGAACGACGAGCTTAACATTCCGCATTGCATTAAGAACTATGGCGCTGACAGCTATCCGACCGAAAACGGTTTTGTTCCCGAGGATGTATTCCTTGAAAGACTTCACGACATTGCTGTCAATGCTATTGCAGACGCTTGCACAGGCTCTAACCCCCGTCAGCCCTCTGTTGAAGAGATGGAGAAGCTCCTCAAGTGCTGCTATTATGATACAGAGGTTGATTTCTAATCAACTTGAGTTTTGTTTAATCGAATCGGCTGTTTTACCGCAGCCGATTCTTTTTTAGGAAGAGATTATGGATAAAATCAGAGATAAAAACGGCTTGACCGAAGAAGAATTTTTAGAAAAATATAAAGAAAAGAACTATCCGAGACCTTATCTTACCGCAGATATTGTTGTTATCGGCTTAAAAGGCGAACAGAAAAAATTACTTTTAATACAGAGAGGCGGACACCCGTTTATAAATATGTGGGCGTTGCCGGGCGGATTTTCACGCCAAACGGAAACAATGGAAGAAACCGCACACAGAGAATTACTTGAAGAAACCGGCGTTAATTCCGAGTGTATCTCCCCTGTCGGTCTGTTCAGCAAGCCCGACAGAGACCCTCGTGGTTGGGTTGTTACGCAAGCGTATCTTTGCAAGGTTAATTTTACCGAATGTAAAGCACTTGCCGGAGATGACGCAAAAAACGCCGAATGGTTTGACCTGACAGTTAAAAATCAGACGATTACGCTTGATAATGGCGATTGTGTTATATCCTTCAAATGCGAAAGCGGAAAAATCGAGTATACAAGCAAAGAAAAGCTCGCATTTGACCATGCAGAGATTATCGCAAAAGCCGTAGAGCTATTAAAATATCTATAGAAATCAACACACCGACATAGCTGTAAAGGTTATGTCGGTATTTTTATAAATTTATATTGACATATACCCCCATAGGGTATATTATAAATGCGTAAAAATAACTAAAGGAGAAATAGTGTGAAAAATCACACTATTAATAATTATATTGCCCTCAAAATTTGCCTTTGGCAAAATTTTGAGATGGCAGAAATCACCATACACGCCTGTTCAGACAACGCAGGTTAAACCGGTGATTTTTAATAAACTATTTGTTGTCTGAAAGGCTATGGTGATTAATATGTCTTGTAATAAAGAATGCTATTCCTGCGAAAAGAACACACACAGAACAGATGAAGAAAAGAAAAAGCTGATAAACCGCCTAAACAGAATCGAAGGGCAGGTCAGAGGAATTAGGGGTATGATCGAAAAGAATGCATACTGTGCAGACGTGCTTGTTCAATCTGCGGCGGTAAATGCGGCAATAAATTCTTTTAATAAAGATTTGCTTTCCCGTCATATACATTCCTGCGTTGTCAGAGATATAAAAAACGGCGACGAGGAAGTTATCGACGAGTTGATGAAGCTTATTTCAAAGCTTATGAAATAGAAAGGCTGATGTAAAATGACACAATTTTCAGTAACGGGAATGAGCTGTGCCGCATGCAGTGCAAGAGTCGAAAAAGCCGTTAATAATGTTGACGGCGTTACCTCCTGCTCGGTAAGTCTGCTGACAAATTCAATGGGCGTTGAGGGCACTGCCTCGGCAAAGGATATAATTTCAGCCGTAGAAAAGGCAGGCTACGGGGCACAATTAAAGGACGGTAACAAAAAGCGCAAAAGCAACGGATATGATGAGCTTGAGGACAAGGAAACGCCGAAGCTTGTTAAAAGACTTGCAAGCTCGGTTGTGTTTTTGATAATACTGATGTATTTCTCAATGGGTCATATGATGTGGGGCTTTCCGCTGCCGAAATTCTATGAGAATAATCATATTGCAATGGGAATTACCCAGCTTTTGCTGACGGTTATCATAATGGTAATAAATCAACGCTTTTTTATCAGCGGCTACAAAGCATTACTGAAAAGAGCACCTAATATGGACACTCTTGTTGCCCTCGGCTCAACAGCGGCGTTTTTATACAGCACCTATGCTCTTTTTGCTATGACAAGGGCGCAGGTTGACGGAAATATGCAAGCGGTCGAAGGCTATATGTCGGAGTTTTACTTTGAAAGTGCTGCAATGATACTTGCCCTTATTACCGTAGGTAAAACGCTTGAAGCGAGAGCAAAGGGTAAAACAACAGACGCATTGAAATCTTTAATAAAGCTTGCGCCGAATACAGCGACCGTTATCAAGAACGGCGAATATACACAAGTACCTGTTGAGGATGTTAAGCTCGGAGATATATTCGCAGTAAAGCCCGGCGAGAGTATTCCGACAGATGCAACCGTTATAAAGGGCGAAAGCGCAGTAAACGAGTCTGCTCTCACGGGAGAAAGCTTGCCCGTTGAAAAAGCGGTCGGCAGCAAGGTCTACGCAGGTACAATCAACACCTCGGGTTATCTTGAGTGTACGGCTGACAAAATCGGCGAGGACACCACTCTTTCAAAAATAATTCAAACCGTAAGCGATGCGGCGGCAACGAAAGCACCTATTGCAAAGGTTGCCGACAAGGTATCGGGTGTGTTTGTTCCCGTTGTAATGGCAATCGCTTTTGTTACAACGGCTGTTTGGCTTATAGTAAACGGAAATTTCGGATATGCTCTTGCAAGAGGAATTTCCGTACTTGTTATCAGCTGTCCGTGTGCTCTCGGACTTGCAACACCCGTTGCGATTATGGTCGGTAACGGCGTCGGTGCAAAAAACGGTATACTTTTCAAAACGGCGGAAGCTCTTGAGCAGACAGGAAAAATCAACACGGTTGTTCTCGATAAAACAGGAACGATCACAAAGGGCGAGCCGCAGGTAACAGATATATATTCCCCGATTACAGACGAAAAAGAATTGATTTCTCTTGCCGCAGCATTAGAAAGCCAAAGCGAGCACCCACTTGCCCTTGCAATAACCGAAAGAGCGAAAGCGGACGGAATTAAAACCGAAGAAATTACAGATTTCAAGGCTGTTTCAGGCAACGGACTTAAAGCTAAATTAAACGGCAAGGATATTTTCGGCGGAAATCTCAAATATATAAGCGATAAAGTCGATTTGCCGAGTAATGTTGCCGAAATTGCAGATAAATATTCAAATGAGGGCAAAACTCCCCTGTTCTTTGCGTATGACAATAAATTTTTAGGAATTATCGCCGTTGCGGATGTAATAAAATCGGACAGTCCGGAAGCTATAAAAGAATTGCAAAATATGGGAATTCGGGTTATAATGCTTACCGGAGACAACGAGAAAACCGCAAAGGCTATCGGTAAAAAAGCAGGCGTTGACGAGGTTATCGCAGGCGTTTTGCCCGACGGCAAGGACGAGGTAATACGTTCGCTTCAAAAGAACAGCTCGGTCGCAATGGTGGGCGACGGAATAAATGACGCCCCTGCCCTTACCCGTGCAAATATCGGAATGGCTATTGCGGCAGGCACGGATATTGCCGTTGACTCCGCTGACATTGTCTTAATGCAAAGCAGTCTGAGGGACGTACCGGCAGCAATAAGACTTAGCCGCAGTACACTTAAAAATATTCACGAAAACTTATTTTGGGCATTCTTTTACAATTCAATCGGAATACCGCTTGCAGCAGGCTTATTTGTAAAATTCGGCATTACATTGAACCCTATGTTCGGGGCGGCGGCAATGAGTTTGTCGAGCTTCTGCGTTGTAATGAACGCTTTAAGATTGAATTTCTGTAAAATTTACAGCACGAAGCATGACCGAAAAATCAATAAATCACATTCAAAAAAGGAGAATAAAGAAATGGAAATTACAGTTAAAATCAACGGTATGATGTGTCCGCATTGTGAAAATCACGTTAAAACGGCTCTTGAGGAGCTCGATAATGTTACGGAGGTTACAGCAGATTTCAAAAATGCACAGGCTGTCATAAAGGCAAGCGGTGCAGTTGACAGTAGCAAAATTAAAGAAGCTGTGGAAAAGGCAGGATATGAATTTGTCGGAATCGAATAATATTAAAATAGTCAAAACAGACGATATAAATGCCTGTCTTGAAATAAGACGAAAGGTGTTTATTGACGAACAAAATGTCCCGTCTGAGCTTGAAATTGACAATTATGACACAAGCAATTCAGAGTGCGAGCACTTTTTGATAACCGACAACGGCACTAATGTAGGTACATTTCGTTTGATATATGACAATCCCGAGCTTGCGCATATGCAACGGCTTTGTGTTCTTCCCGAAATGCGTGGAAAAGGCTATGGCTATGCCGCAATGTCATTTTTGAAGGAAGAATGTAAAAAGCGTGGCAACAGTAAAATCACGCTCGGCGCACAATGTCACGCAATTCCTTTTTATGAGAGCTGCGGCTTTGTCTGCGTCTCCGATGTCTTTCTCGACGCAGGAATTGAGCACAGAACAATGGAATGTGTGCTTTAATCTATAATTTAGGAGAATTATTTTGATTTCAATACTTGTACTGATATATGTAGTCTTTATTTCATTAGGCTTGCCCGACAGCGTTTTCGGCGTTGCTTGGCCCGTTGTACATACCGAATTCGGAATTGCAGAGTCATTTGCCTCAATTTACAGTATTATTACGGGCATATGCTCGGGCGGCGCAAGCTTTGTTGCAGGAATTGTACTTCGAAAATTCGGAACACCGAAGGTAACATTCTTTTCGATACTTCTCACGGCAATAGGACTTATCGGAATGAGCTTTTCTCCGAACATTTGGGTTATGATGCTCTTTGCCGTTGTTATGGGCTACGGCGCAGGCGCTATCGACACAGGTCTTAATAACTATGTTTCCCTGCACTTCAAGGCAAGGCATATGTCCTGGCTGCACGCTTTTTGGGGTGTCGGCGTTACGCTAAGTCCTGCCATTATGTCGGCGTTTTTAGGCGGAGAGCAAGGAGATTGGAGAAACGGCTACCGTGTTCTTGCTGTAATTCAGTTTGCAATTGCCGCCGCAGTCGGAATTATGCTGCCGAAATGGATAAAAAAGGACAAGGAAAGCTCGCAGGAACACATTGAAGAAAGCGAAAAAAAGAAGCTGAAGCTATCAAATTTCAAAGGCTTATTGCCGAGCATTCTCGCACTCGGATTTTACTGCTCAATGGAGTTCATTGTCGGCACTTGGGGTGCTTCCTATGCCGTCAACGTCTATTCGATAGGTGCTGATACTGCGGCAAGGTGGGTATCAATATATTTCGGCGGAATAATGACAGGTCGATTGCTCTCGGGCTTTGTTTCTGACAGGCTCGGCGACAATAAAATGATAAGAATAGGTGCTGTTGCATCCTTCGTCGGTATGCTTATTTTAATTCTACCTATCGGAAGCAAGGCTCTTATCGGTTTGTTTTTCATAGGCTTAGGTTTCGGACCCGTGTTCCCGAGCGTTTTACACGCCGTACCCTCTCGCTTCGGCAAGGAGTTTTCGGCTGATTTAACAGGCTTTCATATGGGCGGTGCGTATGCCGTCGGATTTACATTTCAGTTAAATCTCGGTTATGCCGCAACGGGCACGACCTTCAAAATAGTGCCTTATGTTTTAGCTGCTCTTTTGTGTCTTATGACTGTTTGTAACGAAGCGGCAATCAAGCAAGCTAAAAGAAATTTCAGTAATTGATTTTACGGAGATGAATATGGGAAAAGAGCCTTTTATACGAAAATACGCTTTCTCTGACAAAGATGCAGTCAGAAGCATCTGCATTGAAACCGCCGACCCGACATTCAAAAAGAATAAAAAGGTTTTAGATTGTGTGCCAATAATTTACAATGATTATTTTACCGAGCAAGAGCCTGAAAATATATTCGTATTGGACAACGGCGACGGAAAAGCAGTCGGATATGTCCTTTGCAGTGCGGACTACAACAAATTCATTAAGAAGAACAGAGATATTTATTTAAGGCGTGTCGCAAAAACGCATCTTCCCTCCTGCTCCGTTTTGATTTTATATCTTATGCAAATGAGAAAAATGAAAAAGTATCCCGTTCATTTGCATATTGATATTTTACCCGAATATCAGCACAGAGGCTACGGAAGCGAGCTGATAAACACGCTTTGTGAGCACCTGAAAAAAAGCGGCTACTCCTATCTTTCCGTATGCGGTATAAGCAGAAATTCGGATGCTTACCGTTTTTATAAAAAGTGCGAATTTTATGAATTTTACGACTGTGGATTTAATAATGCTTTGCTCACAAAAAAATTATAAAAAAATAACAATTTTTTCTTGACAACGTTTTTTCTCGGTAGTATAATTTCTTGCATAAAGACAAGGGCGTCTTTAAGTCTTAGGGCTTAAAGACGCCCTATCTCTATTTTTACAATAAAAGGCAACGGCGCCCAAGAGTATTTTGGGGTGCAGTTGCCTTTAATTTTATTAGAAAAGAGGAATTACCATGAAAACCGTACCCGAATTTTTTGGATGTAAAGTATTTGACGACAGAGTTATGAGAGCAAATCTTTCAGATGATGTCTACGCCTCGCTTAAAAGAACTATCGACGAGGGCGTGCAGCTTGATATCACAGTCGCAAACGCTGTTGCAACCGCAATGAAGGATTGGGCAGTAGCGAACGGCGCAACACATTACACACATTGGTTTCAGCCTTTAACCGGTATTACGGCAGAGAAGCACGACAGCTTTATTTCTCCCTCTCCCGACGGCGGAGTTATTATGGAATTTTCCGGAAAAGAGCTTATCAAGGGCGAGCCTGATGCGTCATCATTCCCCTCGGGCGGTTTAAGAGCAACCTTTGAAGCAAGAGGCTATACAGCTTGGGACCCTACCTCCTATGCTTTTATTAAGGGTAAAACACTTTGCATACCGACTGCCTTCTGCTCATACGGCGGAGAAGCACTTGACAAGAAAACTCCTCTTTTAAGGTCAATGGAAGCTCTGAACGTACAGGCTTTGAGAATACTCAAGCTCTTTGGACACGATGATGTAAAATGCGTCAGAACATCGGTAGGTCCCGAGCAGGAATACTTCCTTATTACAAAAGAAATGTATGACAAGCGTCCCGATCTTCGCTTTACAGGCAGAACGCTTTTCGGAGCAAAATCTCCCAAAGGACAGGAATTGGACGACCACTATTTCGGTGTTATCAAGCCGAAAGTTGCCGAATATATGGAAGATCTTAACAACGAGCTTTGGAAGCTTGGTATTCTTGCAAAGACAGAGCATAACGAAGTAGCTCCCGCACAGCACGAATTAGCTCCGATTTATTCAACCACCAACATTGCAACCGACCACAATCAGCTTACAATGGAAATAATGCAGAAGGTTGCCACTAAGCACGGACTTGTATGCTTGCTTCACGAAAAGCCATTTGCAGGCGTAAACGGAAGCGGTAAGCACAACAACTGGTCTATTTCAACAGATACAGGCGTAAACCTTTTATCTCCCGGAGATACCCCGTATGAAAATGCACAGTTTTTACTTTTCCTTTGTGCCGTTATCAAGGCTGTTGACGATTATCAGGACCTTTTGAGACTTTCTGTTGCAACCGCAGGCAACGACCACCGTCTCGGTGCAAACGAAGCTCCCCCTGCTGTTATTTCAATGTTCCTCGGCGATGAATTGAACGGCGTCCTTGAGGCTATCGAAAATGATACGCCTTATGAAAACGCTAAAAAGACCAAATTAAAGCTCGGTGTTGACGTTCTTCCGAAATTCAACAGAGATACAACAGACCGTAACCGTACTTCACCGTTCGCATTTACGGGAAATAAATTTGAGTTCCGTATGCTCGGCTCATCAAACAGTATCGCTTGTGCAAACATAATGCTTAACTCAGCTGTTGCCGAAAGCCTTAAAATCTATGCAGACAGACTTGAAAACGCTGATAACTTTGAAGAAAAGCTTCATGAAATGATTAGAAAAACCATTAAAGACCATAAGCGTATAATTTTCAACGGCAACGGATATGACGACGCTTGGATTAAAGAGGCAACCGAAGAAAGAGGCTTATCAAATCTCAAAACCACACCCGACGCAATGCCTCATCTTCTTGACAAGAAAAATGTTGATATGCTGACCTCGCACAAGGTATTTACCGTTGCGGAGCTTAATTCAAGATGTGAAATAATGCTCGAAAACTATTGCAAGGCTGTTTCCATTGAAGCGTCAACAATGATTGAAATGTCAAAGACCGATATTTCCCCTGCAATCGCAAAATACACGGCAAAACTTGCAAAAGCGATTAAGAACAAAAAGCTTGCAGACAGCTCGATCCCCTGTTCATATGAAACAAGCGTTCTCAAAAAGCTTTCAAAGCTCAATGACAGTATCGCTGTTAAGACAGAGGAGCTTGAAAGCATACTTGCTTCACTTTCGGATTATACCGATATAGGTAAAGAGTCGTTTGCTATTCGTGACAGTCTTATCCCCAAAATGGAAGAGGTACGCAGCTTGTGCGACGAGGCGGAAACCTGCACAGCTAAAGAGTTTTGGCCTTATCCCTCATACGGCGATATACTGTTCAGCGTAAAATAATATAATTAAAAGCGTTTCGGATTTTCGTATTTTTACGGAAGCCCGAAACGTTTATATAGAAAGCGGTTTTATATGTTTAACACCATTCATGAAGAATGCGGCGTTTTCGGAGTTTATTCCCCAACAGTGTCGGACGTCGCAAGGACAACCTATTACGGACTTTACGCTTTACAGCACCGAGGTCAGGAAAGCGCAGGAATTGTCGTAAACGATGACGGCGTCTTTTCGGTAAAGAAGGCTCTCGGCTTGGTTTCCGACGCCTTTTCTCAAGAGGCTTTAGACTCACTCGGGCAAGGTAATATAGCCGTCGGTCATGTTCGTTACGCAACGACGGGCAGCGACAGTGCCGAAAATATTCAACCGATTGTGGTAAATCATAACAAGGGCAAGATGGCTCTGTCTCACAACGGCAACCTTACAAACTCCTTTGAATTGAGGGAAATGCTCGAAGAAAAGGGCGCTATCTTTCACACAACAACGGATACAGAGGTTATCGCATATATTATAGTCCAGCAAAGGCTTCAATGCGGTTCAATCGAACAAGCCGTATCGTCCGCAATGGACATTATCAAGGGTGCATATTCCCTTGTTATATCGTCGCCGTCAAAGCTCATAGCGGTCAGAGATCCCAACGGCTTTCGTCCCCTATGCTACGGTAAAATGCAGGACGGCTCAATAGTTTTCGCTTCCGAAAGCTGTGCTCTCGATGCCGTAAACGCAAAACATATCAGAGATTTACTTCCCGGTGAAATTGCTGTTGTCGAAAACAGAAAAATACATTTTGACACATCACATTGCAATTTAACACCGAGAAGTCTTTGTGTGTTTGAATATATTTATTTTGCACGCCCAGATTCCGTTATTGACGACGTAAGCGTATCAATGGCACGTCAGCAAGCAGGAAGATTTCTTGCAAAAGCATATCCCGTCGATGCGGATATTGTAGTCGGAGTCCCCGATTCCGGACTTGAAGCGGCACTCGGCTACTCGGCAGAATCGGGAATTCCGTATAATATCGGATTTACCAAAAACAAGTACATCGGTCGAACCTTTATCGCTCCCGAGCAAAGCTCAAGAGAAAAAGGCGTTAATATAAAATTAAATCCTATCAAGGAAATTATCAAAGGCAAAAAAATAGTTCTCGTTGACGACTCGATAGTCAGAGGAACAACAAGCAGACGAATCGTTGATTTGTTGTGGGCGGCGGGAGCTAAGGAAATACATATGAGAATAAGTGCTCCGCCCTTTGTATCCGCCTGCTACTACGGAACGGACATTGACAACGCAAAGGGACTCATTGCAAATAAGCACACAATCGACGGAATAGCAAAGATAATCGGCGTTACCTCGCTCGGTTATCTGCGAATGGAGGATGTAAGGCTTCTCACAGGAAAGGACACGGGCTTCTGTACAGCTTGTTTTGACGGTAAATACCCCGTGTGTCCGTCTATACATTCCGAAAAATCAAGATTTGAAAACAAAATCAGTGAAAATAAGAAATAAAAAAGGTTAGGTGAAAATTATGACAAAGTACATTTTTGTAACAGGCGGTGTTGTATCGGGACTCGGAAAAGGAATTACCGCCGCATCTCTCGGCAGACTTTTGAAATCAAGAGGCTTAAAGGTCGCTTCGCAGAAGCTTGACCCGTATATCAATGTTGACCCGGGCACTATGAGCCCGTATCAGCACGGCGAGGTTTATGTTACTGAGGACGGTGCTGAAACCGACCTTGACCTCGGACATTACGAAAGATTTATCGACGAGGACTTGAACAAATATTCTAACCTCACAACAGGTAAGGTTTATTGGAATGTTCTTAACAAGGAAAGACGTGGCGAATATCTCGGCTCAACAGTTCAGGTAATTCCTCATGTTACAAACGAGATAAAGGAATTCATATATTCCGTCGGCAAAAAAACAGATGCAGACGTTGTAATTACTGAAATAGGCGGAACAATCGGCGACATTGAAAGCCAGCCGTTTCTTGAAGCGGTAAGGCAGATTTCACTTGAGGTCGGACGGGAAAACAGCTTGTTTATACACGTAACGCTTGTACCGTTTTTAAGCGGCTCAGACGAGCACAAGTCGAAGCCCACACAGCATTCCGTCAAGGAATTACAGGGTATGGGTATCAACCCGAACATAATAGTTCTTCGCTGCGACGAGCCGCTTGAAAAATCAATCTTTCAGAAAATATCCATGTTCTGTAACGTAAAGCCCGACTGCGTAATCGAAAACATAACTCTCCCATGCCTTTACGAAGCTCCTTTAATGCTTGAAAAAGCGAACTTCTCAAGTGTTGTATGCCGTGAGCTTGGCATTGACGCTCCGAAGGCTGACCTTGACGAATGGACAAATATGGTTAAGCGAATAAAAGACAGAGAATATACGGTTGACATCGGACTTGTCGGAAAATATGTGCAGCTGCATGACGCATATTTGTCGGTTGCCGAAGCGTTAAGACACGCAGGATATACCCATAACTCTCATATAAATATCCATTGGATAGACTCGGAAACAATCACAAAAGAAACGGTAAATGACGTATTGGCAGAGCTTGACGGAATTATCGTACCGGGCGGCTTCGGCTCAAGAGGCATTGAGGGTATGATACTTGCAGCTCAATATGCAAGAGAAAACTTTATTCCGTATTTCGGCATCTGCCTCGGTATGCAAATTGCGGTTATCGAGTACGCTCGCAATGTTGTGGGAATTTCCGATGCACATTCGGGAGAATTCGACGAGCTTTGCAAAAACAAGGTAATTGATTTTATGCCCGGTCAGAGTGATGATATTGACAAGGGCGGCACTCTCCGTCTCGGTGCATACCCCTGTTGTATTCAGCCTAATACCACAATGGAAAAATGCTATAAATCCGCCGAAATTTCAGAACGTCACCGTCACAGATACGAGTTTAACAACGAATACAGAGAAGCCTTGACATCGGCAGGTCTGACCCTCAGCGGATTATCTCCCGACGGCAGACTTGTTGAAACGGTTGAATTGTCCGACAGACCGTTTTATGTGGGAGTTCAATTTCATCCCGAATTCAAATCAAGACCAAATAAACCTCATCCGTTGTTTGAAGGCTTTGTCGGTGCCTCTCTCGAAGGCAGGAGGAGTAAGCAATGATTAAAAAGCCCGATAGAAAAATAATTTTGGAAAACGGCTCACAGTACCTCGGCACAGGCTTTGCTGACCAAAGCGACAAGGTTGTGGAAATCGTTTTTAATACCTCTATGGTAGGATATCAGGAAATACTTTCCGATCCGTCCTACACCGATCAGGGCGTTGTGTTTACATATCCGCTTATCGGAAACTACGGTATGGCAGACGACGACTACGAAACCGAAACCCCTACCGTAAGTGCTTTGATTGTCAGAGAATACAATCCCGAGCCGTCTAATTTCAGAAGTACGGCAACGCTTGAGGATGTTATGCTCAGATACGGCATAGCGGGTATTTCTCAAGTTGATACAAGAAAGCTTACACGTGAAATAAGAAATTTCGGCAGCTGTAAAGCTCTTTTGACCTCTGCCGAAACACCTGTTGAGGACGGATTAAAAATTCTCGAAAACACAGAAATACCGCACGACGCAGTAAGCCGTGTCAGCAGAAAAAAGATTACGCCCTACAATGTTGATAACGCAAGATTTCACATTGTTGCCATTGACTGCGGAATGAAGCAAAACATAGTCAGAGAGCTTAACCGTGTCAGCTGCAATGTTACCGCAGTTCCGTTTGATACCGACAGCGAGGTTATAAAATCGCTCTCCCCCGACGGCATTTTTATTTCAAACGGTCCGGGCAATCCGACGGATGTCCCCGAGGTCATAAACACAATTAAACGCTTGCGTGGATTTTGCCCGATATTCGGAATTTGTCTCGGTCATCAGATAATTTCGCTCGCATACGGCGCAAAGACATATAAGCTCAAATTCGGACATCGTGGCGGCAACCACCCTGTTAGAAATCTTCTGACAAACAGAGTGGAAATAACCTCGCAAAATCATTCGTATTCGGTTGAGAAGAACAGCTTGAACGACACCGACCTTACCGTAACGCATATCAATCTTCTCGACGATACCGTTGAGGGCGTTGAATGTAAAAAAGATAAGGTGTTTGCCGTTCAATATCATCCCGAAAGCGCACCCGGTCCGCAGGACAGCACTTATCTGTTTGATAAATTTATAAATTTGATGGAGGAAAGCCGAAATGCCTAAGAGAACTGATATAAATAAAATTCTTGTTATCGGCTCAGGTCCTATTGTAATAGGTCAGGCAGCTGAATTCGATTATGCGGGCACACAGGCTTGCCTCGCACTTAAAGAAGAGGGCTATGAGGTAATTCTCTGCAACTCGAACCCTGCTACCATAATGACCGACCCCACAATTGCGGACAAAGTCTATATGGAGCCGCTGACACTTGAATACATTGCTAAAATCGTTCGTAAAGAGCGACCCGACGCTATTTTAGCAGGTATAGGCGGACAGACAGGACTCAACCTTGCAATGCAGCTTGAGGAAAAGGGCGTTCTTCGTGAATGTAACGTTGAGCTGCTCGGCACAAAAAGCGACAGCATTAAAAAAGCCGAGGACAGAGAGCTTTTCAAGGAGCTTTGCGTTAACATAGGCGAGCCGATTCTCCCGTCCGAAATCGCTAATACTGAAGAAGAGGGCTTTAAGGTTGCAGAAGAAATCGGTTATCCCGTTGTTTTGAGACCTGCGTTCACACTCGGCGGAACGGGCGGCGGATTTGCCGAAAACAGAGAGGAATTTACAGAGCTTATTAAAAATGCGTTGGCTCAATCCCCTGTTCATCAGGTGCTTATTGAAAAAAGCGTCAAGGGCTACAAGGAAATTGAATACGAGGTTATCCGTGACTCGGAGGACACCGCTATCACAATTTGTAATATGGAAAACGTAGACCCTGTCGGAATACATACGGGCGACTCGATTGTCGTTTGTCCCTCGCAAACGCTTACAAACAAGGAATACCATATGCTCCGTGACAGCGCACTTAAAATAATCAGAGCACTGAAAATCGAGGGCGGCTGTAACGTTCAGTTTGCGCTTGACCCGAAATCGTTCCAATATTATCTTATCGAGGTAAACCCGAGAGTTTCACGTTCTTCGGCACTTGCTTCAAAGGCAAGCGGTTATCCGATAGCAAGAGTTTCCGCTAAAATAAGCGTCGGCTTGTGCCTTGATGAAATTCATCTTGCAAATACCCTTGCTTCATTTGAGCCTGCACTTGACTATGTTGTAACGAAAATGCCACGCTTCCCGTTTGACAAATTCACAGACGCAAATAATTCCTTGAGTACACAAATGAAAGCAACGGGCGAGGTTATGAGCGTGGGCAGAACGATTGAGGAAAGCCTCTTAAAAGCTGTTCGCTCACTTGAAATAGGTGCGTATCATCTCCATATAGCTAAATTTGACGATATGTCTACCGAGGACTTGTGCGAATATATCAAAATAGGAACAGACGACAGAATTTTTGCGCTTGCCGAGCTGTTACGCAGAAGCATATCCGTCGAAGAGCTGAATTCACTTACGAAAATCGACCTTTTATTCCTGAGAAAAATAAGGAATATTGTTGAAATTGAAAGAGAATTGAAAGCAAACAGCGGTAGCGTTGATTATCTTAAATATGCAAAGAAAAACGGATTTTCCGATATTGAAATCGGCTATCTTTGGGATATGACGCCGAGAGAAATTTTTGAATTGCGTAAAAAGCACGGTATTATGCCGACATATAAGATGATTGACACCTGTGCCTCCGAATTCAAAAGCTATGTTCCCTATTTTTACTCAACCTACGAGGAGGAAAACGAGTCCGTTGTGTCCGACCGTAAAAAAATAATCGTTCTCGGCTCGGGTCCGATTCGTATAGGTCAAGGCGTAGAATTCGACTACTCAACCGTTCACGCCGTAAAGACAATTAAAGAAGCAGGCTACGAGGCTATAATAATTAACAATAACCCCGAAACCGTTTCAACCGACTACACAACCTCAGACAAGCTCTATTTCGAGCCTCTGTGCGTTGAAGACGTAATGAACATTATAACGCTTGAAAGCCCTGACGGCGTTATCGTTTCTCTCGGCGGTCAGACGGCTGTAAATCTTGCAGAGCCGCTTGACGAATACGGCGTAAAAATTATTGGAACAGACTGTGCGGCAATAGATAAAGCCGAAAACAGAGATTTGTTTGAAAAGCTGCTTGTTGAGCTTAACATTCCGCAGCCAAAGGGCTGTGCCGTTACTAACATTGAGGACGGAATATGCGCCGCAAAAGAAATCGGCTTCCCTGTGCTTGTGCGCCCGTCATTTGTTTTAGGCGGCAGAGCAATGCAAATCGTCGCAAAGGAGGCCGACCTTCGTCACTACCTTAAAACAGCTGTTGAGATTGACGAAAACAAGCCTGTATTGGTTGACAAATATATTAAAGGTAAAGAGCTTGAGGTTGATGCCATCTGCGACGGAAAGGATGTATTTATCCCCGGAATTATGGAGCTTGTCGAAAGAACGGGCGTTCACTCGGGAGACTCTATGAGCGTATATCCAACCTTCAGCGTATCGGATAAGGTAAAAAGCACCATCCTTGACTACGCAAAGCGGCTTGGCTTAGGAATCGGCATTGTCGGTCTTTACAACATACAGTTTATCGTTGATGAGAACGAGAACGTCTATATAATCGAAGTAAATCCACGTTCGTCAAGAACAGTTCCTTTTCTTTCAAAATCCACAGGTTATTCACTTGCGGATATTGCGACTTATGCAATTCTCGGAATAAGCTTAAAGGAACAGGGAATTTTCGAGCTTTATCCAAAAGAAAAAAATCGTTGGTATGTTAAATCCCCTGCTTTTTCATTCTCAAAGCTTCGTGGTATGGATGCATATCTTTCGCCCGAAATGAAATCAACCGGCGAGGCAATAGGTTATGACGATAAGCTTCACAGAGCTATGTACAAATCTCTTATCGCCTCGGGGTTAAAGCTGCAAAACTACGGCACTGTTATTGTTACCCTTGCCGACGAGGATAAAGAGGAAGCACTGCCGCTTATAAAACGCTTTTACGATATGGGCTTTAATATCGAGGCTACTATCGGTACTGCAGATTTCTTAAAGGCTCACGGCATAAGAACAAGAGTTTTGAAAAAGCTGAGCGAGGGCAGCACGGAAATCCTCGAAGCTATAAGAGCAGGCTATGTCAGTTATATCGTGAACACAAGAGCAATTCTCTCCGGCGTTCACTATGAGGACGGCGTTGCAATCAGAAACTGCGCCGTTGAAAACGGTATTACAACCTTTACATCGCTTGACACGGTTAAGGTGCTCCTTGATGTGCTTGAAGAAATCACAATGGGAATTTCGACTATTGATTCGTAGCTTGTGATAAATTTTTAACTTGATAGCTTTTACGTAAAAACAAACTCCCTCGTAAGAGGGAGTTTGTTGTGTTATATATTCTGTTTTTGTATTTAATTTAATCTTGACTTTGAATAAATTAAAGCATGCCTTTGTTTGACATATTGTAAATAATCTGTGCTACTTCGGCTCTGCCTGCGTTGCCGTTGGGATTGAGATAATCGGAATTGCCGATTATGCCGTTTTCAACTGCCCAAGCAACTCCTGCCTTTGCCCACGGGCTTGTGTTTCCGCCGTCGGAATAAGCATTAAGAATTGTATCAACGTCTCCCGATGCTTCGCCGCCGAGGTATCTGCACAAAATCAAGCTTATCTGTTCTCTTGTTATGTATGTGCCAACGCCAAAATTGTCTGCCGAATAGCCTGTTACTATGCCCTTATCCTTTGCCCATGCAACCGCAGCAGAATAATATGCGTTTGTCGGAACATCCGAGAAGCCGCCGTTCTGTCCCTCATATGCCGAAAGGTCAGCGCCTGCAATTCTTGCAAGAATAAGCACAAAGTCCTGTCTCTGAATGTTGTTCGACGGTCCGAATGTGCCGTTTGAATAGCCGGTAACATAACCCTTTTCAGCATTAAATTTTACGGCGTTATAATACCAATCTCCGCTTGCTACATCGGGGAATGACATTGTGGGAAGCTTAACATCAACTGCACATTCTGCTGAATATTCAATTCCGTTTACTGTGATTGTAGCTGTGATTGTTGCGTTTCCTGCACCCTTTGCGGTTACAACACCGTCTGATACGGTGGCAACATTTTTATTTGAAGATGACCAAACTATCTTTTGGTCGCTCGGTGTTGTAGTTGCTGTAAGGCTTTTGGTACTACCTATACTATCAAAAGACAAACTGTTGTTTGCAATAGTAATACTCGGTTTAACAACTTCAACAGTGAATGTTGCCGTTTTTCCTTTGTATTCGACAGTAACCACCTTTGTACCTGCGGTAGACGAATTGAAGCCTGTTATAGTCAAATCAGAAGCGATAACCTTTTCTGTGTTATCAGTATATTTCGCTGTGATTTCCAAGCCGGTTGTATCGAGCGTGTCGCCAACATAGTATTCTGTCTTTGTCGGCATTTTTGTAACTGAAATTAACAACAACTCATTAGTTGAAGCCATTGGCGAAAATTCAAATCCGTTATTCTTGGCATATTTTTCAGCAACAGAGCCCTGATAGCCGTAAACCGTAAAGCCATCAATTGTTTTTATCTTATTTTCAACACTATCATAATAATATCCAAATGCTTCGCTGCCAATATCTTTTACACTTTTAGGAATTGTTACGCTTGTAAGCGAGGTGCAACCGTAAAAAGCTCTAATACGAATGTATGTTCCGCTGTCAGGAATTGTTACGCTTGTAAGCGAGGTGCAATTTTCAAAAGCCCAATCGTCGATTTCTGTTACACTGTCAGGTATTGTTACGCTTGTAAGCGAGGTGCAATTTTCAAAAGCCCAATCGTCGATTTCTGTTACACTGTCGGGAATTATATATTTCGTTTCCGTCTTTCCTGCAGGATATTTAATTAACTCAGTTTTTTCTTTATTAAACAGAACGCCGTTTTCGGAACTATAATTTGCGTTATTGCTGCTAACATTTATTTCTGTAAGCGAGGTGCAATCTTCAAAAGCACTGTAGCCTATACTTGTTACATTGTCGGGAATTGTTACGCTTGTAAGCGAGCGGCAACCTTCAAAAGCTCTATCGCCTATACTTGTTACACTGTTTCCAATTGTTACGCTTGTGAGCAAGGCGCAGTTGTAAAAAGCTTTTTCGCCAATTTCTGTTACACCGTTTCCGATTGTGGCGCTCGTAAGTGAAGTGCAATTCCTAAAAGCCCAATCGCCTATACTTGTAACATTGTCGGGAATTGTTATGCTTGTAAGTGAGGTGCAATCATCAAAAGCATATTCGCATATACTTGTTACACCATTTCCGATTGTTACGCCTGTAAGCGAGAAGCATTCTTTAAAAGCATAAATGCCAATTTCTGTTACACTGTCGGGTATTGTGATGCTTGTAAGCGATTTGCAGTATGAAAAACCAGAATCGCCAATACTTGTTACACCGTTTCCGATTGTTATGCTTGTAAGCGAGGTGCAGCCTGCAAAAACATACCGACCTATTTTTGTTACACTGTTGGGAATTGTGATGCTTGTAAACGAGGTACAATTCCAAAAAGCCCCGTCGTTTATACTCGTTACGCTGTCCGGAATTGTGACGCTTTTAAGTGAGCGACAACCGCAAAAAGCTTCATAGCCTATTTCTGTTACACTGTCAGGTATTGTTACGCTTGTAAACAAGCCAGAATAAAACGCTTCATCAGCAATTACTTTTGTTCCCTGCTTAATTTCAACATGGTCGAAAACATCATTTTTAATTTTAATCAAATGGTTACCAATATATAATATTCCGTTATCCCAATTTGATTCATTATTGTAATAAGCAGTTTTAGCAAAAGCACCACCGCCTATGCTTGTTACACTATCGGAAATTGTGATGCTTGCAAGCAAAGTGCAATTGGCAAAAGCCCCCTCTCCTATGCTTGTTACACTGTCAGGAATTGTTATGCTTGTAAGCGAGGTGCAGCGGCTAAAAGCCCAACCACCTATGCTTGTTACACCGTTTCCGATTGTTACGCTTGCAAGTGAGGTGCAACCGCTAAAATTATAGTCCCCTATACTTGTTACACTGTCGGGAATTGTTATGCTTGTAAGTGAGGTGCAACCGTCAAAAGCATACTTGCCTATACTTGTTACACTGTTTCCGATTGTTATGCTTGTAAGCGAGGTGCAATTTCTAAAAGCAAAATAGCCTATACTTGTTACACCGTTTCCGATTGTTACGCTTGTAAGCGAGCGGCAACCTTCAAAAGGTCTCTCGCCTATACTTGTTACACTGTCGGGAATTGTTACACTTTCAAGCGAGGTGCAATTGTAACAAGCATAATCGCCTATGCTTGTTACACCGTTTTCAATTACAACCTTTGTAATTGAAGTTCCCCACGGCGAAGCTTCTTCCCAATTATAATCTCTCATCTTTCCGTTGCCGCTGATTGTAAGCACTGTACCGTCAAGGGTCCATGTGCAATCTCCGGTCGTGCCGTTTGTAGCCGCAAACGACTCAACCGCCATAAGCGGTACGCTTGTTACTATCATCAAGATTGATAATAATACCGAAATGATTTTCCTCGTATTTTTCATAAAATCCTCTCCTCAATTTAATTTAATATGTGTCATATTTCCTTATTCCGAAATATTACATTAAAATTATAGCATTACAATATATACTTTGTCAATGAGATGCCATTTGTTGTGGACAGGGGCAAGGGTTGTCCCTACGGCAGCATATAAAATTCAATTTGATAGCAACCGTTAGTTGTTATATGTTGGTTGATTTCCACGGTGGCAGCAAGCCACCGCCATACACTATGGGATATAATTTCATTTCGCCGACAATTATTAAATTTATTATTAAAATTTTGCCTCTTTTTTTCGTTTATTTATACTCAGTTCATAATTTAATGTTTTAATATTGCAATCGGTCATTAAATTGACTATAATATTATGTGATTATTAAAAGAAACCGAGGAGAAGAAATGGAAAGAAACAAACTTGATCCCACCCCACAGGTACATCCGTACCCCGAAACTACAATGTTCGGCGCCGTTGAAATGGCTAAAAGCACTTACCCGAAGGCTATTGCTTATGACTTTCAGGGCAAGCTTACTACATATACTCAATTTGTAAAGAATATTGAAGACGCCGCAAGAGGCTTTGTTAAAAACGGCATTAAGCGTGGCGATAAGGTTACAATTTGTATGCCTAACACTCCGCAGGGAATTATTTGCCTTTATGCACTTAACAGAATCGGTGCTATCGCAAATATGGTACACCCCCTTTCGGCGCAAAAAAATATTACTTTCTATCTTGATTTTTCAGAGAGCAAAATGATTCTTACTATGGATATGTTCTATGAAAAGGTCAAGGCTGCGGTTGACGAATCAAGCACAAACGCAAGAATTATCGTTGCAAGGATTCAGGACGAATTACCGCTTCCGCTTGGCGTTGTTTACTGCGTTGCAAAGAACACAAAGAATATGAAGTACCCCGACAGAAAGGGTGACTTCCTTTGGACAGACCTTGTAAAATCGGGTAAGGGCGTTACACTCCCCCCTGTTGATTACAGAAAGGACGAAACTGCCGTTATTCTTTACAGCGGCGGTACAAGCGGAAAGCAAAAGGGTATTATGCTCTCTGACTTGAACTTTAATGCTATCGGTATGCAAATTGCTGAAATTTGCGGCGTTAATCTCAACGACAAGTGCTCATTCCTTTCGGTTATGCCGATTTTCCATGGCTTCGGTCTCGGTATCGGTATTCACACAATACTTATTAACGGTGCACGTTGTATTCTTATGCCTCAGTTTACAACCGATTCTTATGCTAAAACGGTTTTGAAGAAAAAGCCTAACTTCATTGCAGGCGTTCCTACACTTTATCAGGCTTTGTTTGAGACAGACCGATTCAACGGTCAGGATCTTTCTTTCCTTGTCGGCGTATTCTCGGGCGGCGACGCTTTAAGTCCCGAACTTAAAAAGAAAGCCGATAAATTCTTGAGAGATCACAATGCAAACATTCAAATCCGTGAGGGCTACGGTCTTACAGAATGTGTTACGGCAAGCTGTGTTACACCCTTTGACCGTTCAAAGCCCGGCAGTATAGGTCTCCCCTTGCGTGATACCACATATAAAATCGTTGAGCCCGGTACATTTAACGAAGTACCGCTTGGCAAGGACGGCGAAATTATACTTTCAGGTCCTACCCTTATGCTTGGCTATCTCAAAGAGGAGCAAGAGACAAACGACACTCTTAAATATGACGAAAACGGCACAAAATGGCTCTTCACGGGCGATATGGGATATATGGACGACGAGGGCTTTGTTTACTTCAAGCAGAGAATTAAGCGTATGATCGTTACAAGCGGTTACAACGTTTATCCGTCAAGAATTGAGGATGTTATTGACAAGTGCCCCGACGTTAACTACTGCTGTGTTATCGGTGTAAAAGACCCGTATAAAATGCAGAAAATCAGAGCTTATATCGTTCTTAACGAGGGCGTTCCCGCAACCGCAGGCGAAAAGGAAAGAATTAAGGACTTCTGCAAACCTTATCTTGACAGATATGAGTGGCCTAAAGAAATTGAGTTCAGAGACGCTTTGCCGAGAACACTTGTAGGTAAGGTAGCATATCATACACTTGAAGAGGAAGCAGAAAAGAATGGATAAGCCTAAAAGCAGAAAAAGAATCAGAAGATATTACGGAACGGCAAAAAGATTTATTAAGGTTATGATTGCGGTTGTCGCACCGAAGCTTATGAAAAATCTTCACGCAACTGTTGAGCCCTATACGCCTAAGCACGAAACCTTTATTATTATCGGTAACCACACCGACATCTATGACCCCGGTTATCAGATGGTTGCGTTAAACAGATACATTCGATTTGTTGCTGCCGATTTTCTTTTAAGACTTAATCCGATTGCAAAATTTCTTCTCGGAACGCTTGAGGGTGTTATTGTAAAAGAAAGAAACAAATCTTCTGATATGTTGGTTGAAGAAATTCTCGAAAACCTTCGAGCAGATATTCCCGTAGGACTTCACGCCGAGGGTATGGTTACAACAAACGGCGAAACAGGCTATATTTCCCCCAACACAGGCAAGCTTGTTAAGGATTCCGGAGTTGCTCTTATTACGTTCAGAACTGTCGGCGGCTATCTTCGCAAGCCGAGATGGGCACACGTCGGCAGAAACGGTCCCGTTCATGGAAGGGTTGTAAACGAATACAGTCCCGAGGAATTGAGCAAATATTCCGTTGACGAAATAAATGAGATAATCAAGCGTGATATTTACGTCAACGCATATGAGGAGCAAAGGAAAAATCCTCATACATATTCAGGTGAAAAACTTGCCGAATATGCAGAGAGACTTCTCTATGTTTGCCCTAAATGCCATCAGGTTGACACGCTTCATTCAAAGGATGATGAATTCACCTGCGAATGCGGTTATACTCTGACTCAAGGCGAAGACGCTTTTTGGCACAGCGACAAAAACGAGGTTATCTTTGATAACGTTCTCGATTGGGACAAATGGCAGAGAAAGGAATGGAAAAACATTCTCCTGTCAGCTGATGACGGCGTAATTCTTTCCGAAGACGAGCAAACAGTTTCGACTGTTATCGATAACGAGCCTCACACCCTTTCCGAGCATACGACAATCAATCTTTACAAGGATCGCTTTGAGCTTGTTGAGGAAGATAGCACAATCGTTCTCAAGCTTGATAAGCTTAAAAGAGTTCAAAATGCTTCGACCCAAAACCTTGTTATTATCGATGAGGACTCGACCTATTATCTTTTATCTTCAAAACGTCCCCGTTCATCCGATAAATATGTTGCCGCTTGGTACTATTTAACGGGAAGAGACTACAAATAAAAACACAAACGCTCTCAATATTATAATTGAGAGCGTATTTTTGTATAAATTTGTATAAAAAACAGACCTGACAAAAGTCAGGTCTAATTTAATATTCAATTATTATTTTTTAAAAAGTTTCGCTTTAACAACGCCCTTGGGGTCTTTTATTAAAAGAACTGCTGTCCAAACGACAAGTCCGAGAGCGATTACAGAAAGACCTAAAAACATGTCATTAAGCATATCCGAAGCCTCGGGAGTAAAATACTCACTGCCCATTTCGGCGTACTCGAATATTGCATCAACAAACCACATAATCGAAGCACCCCAGAACATCCAGCAAGGAACATCAAGGCGCAGCTCGTTTTTATCTGCGTTTTTATACCAAACAGCTGTGCATACCGCCGCAGCAATGGTTGTAATTAAAAGTGTCATAATATTTTCCTTTTATTCAGATATTTTGTCCGACTGTGTTTTTTCGGCTTTCTTTTCAATTACCGAAGAAACAACAAGCATTACGCACCAAACCGCAGTCACAAGCAATGCCATTGTAACACCGACAGTTGCCATTTCGTGCAGCATTTCAGCTGTGTCCTCGGGATTGCTCATAGCAGTCAGGAACGGGAAATAAGGAACAATTTCGCCGTGCCAAAGGTGTTCAAAGGCAAGAAGAAATGAGCCGCCCCAAAGAAGCTTAGTCAACCAACCGAGCTTTCTTGAAAACGGAATTTTGTTAGAATTTTTGTTTTCAATCGTACTGACGGCAGCTTCCTTTGCAACCGACTTCTCTTTCTTTTCAACTACTTTTTTTGTAGCCGTAGCAATAACCGCCTCGGCAACAGGAACTACAAAACAAGCCATATTTATATCTCCTTTTATCGTTTTATTTGTGTTATAATTTTCCGATTATATTCTTGCTACACCGGTAGCCTTTGCCGCCTCGGCAACTGCTTTTGCAACGGTTTTGCCGACTCTTTCGTCAAATGCCTTGGGCAAAATATATTCGGAATTGAGCTCATCATCCGAAACAAGAGAAGCTATTGCTCTCGCAGCGGCAATCTTCATTTCCTCGTTGATATCACTCGCTCTGCAATCAAGAGCACCTCTGAAAATTCCCGGGAACGCAAGAACATTGTTTATCTGATTCGGGAAATCGCTTCTGCCTGTACCGACAACCGCCGCACCTGCTTTTTTAGCGAGATCGGGCATAATTTCGGGAACAGGATTTGACATCGGAAGAACAATCGGCTTATCAGCCATTGATTTAACCATATCCTCGCTGACAATACCGGGTGCCGAAACGCCCACAAATATATCTGCGCCTCTCATTGCGTCGGCAAGAGTTCCTGTCTTTCTTTCGGGGTTGGTAAACTCTGCAATCGCCTTTTTAGCATCGTTGAGAGTTTCATCGCCCTTGCAGATAATTCCCTTGCTGTCGCACATAATAACACTCTTAATTCCCTGTGAAATAAGAAGCTTTGCAATCGCAATTCCTGCCGCACCGGCACCTGAAAATACTGCGGTGCAATCTTCAATTTTCTTGTCAACAACACGCAAAGCATTGATAACAGCCGCCGCAACGACAACAGCTGTACCGTGTTGGTCATCATGGAAAATCGGAATATCGGTTTTCTCCTTGAGCTTTCTCTCAATTTCAAAGCATCTCGGCGCTGAAATATCCTCAAGGTTTACGCCGCCGAAGGAGCCTGCCAAAAGTGAAATGCAATTAACAATTTCGTCAACATCCTTTGAGCGAACACAAAGCGGAATGGCATCGACGTCGCCGAACTCTTTGAACAAAACGCACTTGCCCTCCATAACAGGCATGCCTGCTTCAGGTCCGATATCGCCAAGACCGAGAACTGCCGTACCGTCGGTTACGACTGCAACCGTGTTCCAACGTCTTGTAAGCTCATAGGATTTTGAAATATCCTTTTGAATTTCAAGACACGGCTGAGCAACACCGGGTGTATATGCCAAAGAAAGAGCGTCCTTATCGTTCGCCTTTGCTCTTGTCTTAACCTCAATTTTTCCTTTCCACTCGTAGTGGAGTCTCAAAGATTCCTTTGCGTAATCCATTTTGCACCTCAAATATATTAAAAATTGTATCTAAAACCTAAATTTCGGGAATGGGAACCCGTATTTAAGTTTAGTGTTCTATCCAATCTCTTGAACGCTCGACAGCACGAAGCCAGCCGTGATAAAGCTCATTGCGTTTTTCAATT
Source organism: uncultured Eubacteriales bacterium (assembly GCA_934436505.1). Lineage (GTDB taxonomy): Bacteria > Bacillota > Clostridia > Oscillospirales > Acutalibacteraceae > Fimenecus. The sequence continues at coordinate 96,644 of CAKSAP010000003.1, forward strand.
TCCATCTTCGGCTCAAAGAGCTTATCAACCTGACGGATTTTTGAAAGCTCGTCAATGTCTTTCCAGAAGCCGACAGCAAGTCCTGCAAGATATGCCGCACCGAGAGCTGTTGTTTCAACCATTTTAGGTCTGTTAACAGGTGTGCGGATAAGGTCAGACTGAATTTGCATCATAACGTTCGAAACAGATGCGCCACCGTCAACACGAAGCTCGTAAAGGTTTATATCAGAATCCTGCTTCATAGCTTCAAGCAGGTCTGTCATTTGGAAAGCAATGGCTTCAAGCACCGAACGGCAAATATGCGCACGGTTAATGCCTCGTGTAATTCCCACGATAGTTCCCCTTGCATACATATCCCAATACGGCGCACCGAGACCCGTAAACGCAGGAACAAAATAAATTCCGTCTGCGTCGGGCACGCTTTCCGCCAATTCATCACACCTTGCAGCGTGGTCGATAACATGTAAATCGTCTCTCAACCATTTAATTACAGAGCCTGCGTTGAACGCCGAGCCCTCAATCGCATAGGTTACCTTATCACCGATACCCCAAGCAACACCCGTAACAAGATTGTTATGGGATTCAACTCTCTTTTCGCCTGTATTCATAAGCAAGAAGCAACCTGTACCGTAGGTGTTCTTAGCCTGACCGGCCTCAAAACAGCCCTGACCGAACAAAGCGGCAGGCTGGTCGCCGATAGCACCTGCAATCGGTATGCCGACAAGGTCCTCAAAGCCGAGAATACCGGGCTCAACCTTACCGTAAACCTGACTTGACGGAACAGCCTTTGGTAAAATCGACATAGGAATACCGAGCTTTTCGCAAATATGCTCATCCCAACAGAGCTTGTCAACGTCGAACAGCATTGTTCTTGACGCATTGGAATAGTCTGTTACGTGAACCTTTCCTGCTGTCAAATTCCATATAAGCCAAGTCTCAACCGTACCGAAAAGAAGCTGACCCGCATCCGCAAGTATTCTCGCACCCGGTACATTGTCAAGAACCCATTTGATTTTTGTCGCCGAGAAATAAGCGTCAACTACAAGACCCGTATGGTCTTTTATGTACTTGCAAAATTCCTCGTCCTTTTTGAGTTCCTCGCATATGTCGGCAGTTCTTCTACACTGCCAAACAATAGCGTTATAAATCGGCTTACCCGTGCCCTTATCCCACAAAATCGTGGTTTCACGCTGATTTGTTATACCGAGCGCAGCAATATCCGAAGGATAAATTCGTCTTTCACTGAGCACCTCGGTAACAGCCTGAAATTGTGAGAAGAGTATTTCCATAGGATTATGCTCAACCCAACCGGGCTTAGGATAAATCTGATTAAACTCGTGTTGTGATTTGAGAACGATTTTTCCGTTCTTATCGAACAAAATTGCCCTTGAGCTTGTCGTTCCCTGATCCAATGCCATTACATACTTTGCCAAAACTAACACCCCTGTTAATTTAATTATTGTTATATTGCTTATTTTTCAGCAATTTTACGTACCTTTGCATCATCAATTAAATTGTGAAGTCCTTGCCAATGGAAAATCCTGCGTCCGAACACAATTTTTTCAACGTCAGACCTTAACCTTGACGGATTTGCCTGCTTCAATGTCGCATATCTGACATGATAAATATTAAGATAATCATAATACTCTCCGAGAGAATACAAAAATCTGTCATAGCTTTTATCCTCGGGCTGCGACCACGCCGTTTCGCAAAATGCCGCTATTCTCGGGAATAAATTATAATCCGCTTTATTTCTCGTCTTAACATATTCCGTCCAAAGAGACGCCTCAACGCCTAAAATATGACCGCCTTCAATTTCAGGATTATACTCATAAACCTTTTTAAGGCTGTTTGTACCGTGAGGGAAATCAAAATAATACGGGAATACGCTTGAATTTACAATCGTTCTGCCTGATTTCAGCTCATCCGAAACAAGCTTTTTGTTTCTTTCAAGCGAGCAAGCATTCCAATATATATTCTTATCAAGAAGCTCCGTTCCCGCCTCCGACTCAAAGTTCCACATCATTGATGTATAGCCCTTTTCATTGAGATAACGGTTTACACGGGACATAAAGTAATTCTGCAATACGTCCTCGTTGCTTATCCCCTCTTTTTTCATCAATGCCTGACAGTTAGGGCACAGCTTCCAACGCATCTTAACAGCTTCGTCGCCGCCGATATGAATAATCTTATCGGGGAACAGCTCCATAAGCTCGTCAAGCACATCAAAAACAAATTTATATGTACTTTCCTTACCTGCACATAAAATATCGTGCTTAACGCCCCAATGAGTTGCAACGCTCAAATCTCTGTCAAAGCAGCTCAAATAAGGATAGCAAGCAATCGCAGAAACGGTGTGACCCGGAATATCAAACTCGGGTATTACCTTTATAAATCGATCGTGGCAATACTTAACGATATCTTTAATCTGCTCTTGAGTGAAAAAGCCCTCATAGCTCGTAAAGCCGAAATTCGTATGCGAACGCTTCTGACCTTTTTTGGTAAGCTCGGGATACTTCTTTATCTCAACACGCCAACCCTGATCCTCGGTCAAATGCCAATGGAAAACATTGAGCTTGTGCATTGCCATAAGATTGACAAATCTCTTAATCTCCTTAACCGATTGACAATATCTTCCGCTGTCAATCATAAAGCCTCTGTATTTATACATTGGCTTATCGTTAATTTCAAGAGCAGGTATTTTACCGAAGCCCTGTAAAAGCATTTGCTTGAGAGTCTGCAAGCCGTAAAAAATACCGCAATCGGTTTTTGCGATTATCTCAATAACAGAGTCCTCACAAACAATTCTGTATCCCTCGTCATCCTCAATTTCATCTGAATATGTCAAAATAATACAGTTTTCGTTTTTCTCTTCTCTGTGAAGTCTTATGTCAAAAGTCTTTTTGACAAAATCACGAAATTCATCAATAATAAGCGGTACCTTTGTAATGGTTGTCTCCTCGGTAAGGAAGAAGCCGGTGCGGCCGCTTTTAATAATTATTTCGTTCGGTTGAGGTATAATATTAAACATAAACATTCCTCTGATATAGTTTTTATATTCGAGTAAGAGTATTATACCAAATTTTTTTAAGAATAACAACAATAATGTTGTATTTTTCTATTGCATTTGAGAGCTTTTTATATTATAATAATTATGCCTTAATTAGGTCATGTACCGTGTTGGTCCTGTGCGACAGCGCTCTGTGAATCATGTCAGGCGAGGAATCGAGCAGCATTAAACGGTCAGCCTGTGCGATACAGTCAAGCCTGCACGGTGCATGACCGAGTTAAGGCTATTATTATGTAAAGGTGTGAGGAAATGTATCAGGTGCTTTACCGCAAGTGGAGACCGCAGGTGTTTACCGACGTTTACGGTCAGGAGCATATTACCGAAACCCTGATGAATGCCGTTGATACAGGCAGAGTGTCTCACGCCTACCTGTTTACAGGCTCACGAGGAACGGGTAAAACAACCTGTGCCAAAATTCTTGCAAAGGCTGTAAACTGTGAGCATCCCGTCAACGGCAACCCTTGTAACGAATGTGCTTCGTGCCGAGGAATTGACGACGGTTCTGTTGTTGACGTTGTGGAGATAGACGCAGCTTCGAACAACGGCGTTGACAATATCCGTGATTTGCGTGAGGAAACAAATTATATGCCCTCAAGCGTGAAATACAGAGTATATATAATCGACGAGGTTCATATGCTTTCGACGGGTGCGTTTAACGCCCTGTTAAAAACACTTGAAGAGCCGCCGGAGCACGTTAAGTTTATCCTTGCAACGACGGAGGTTCACAAGCTCCCCTCGACCATTCTTTCCCGTTGTCAGAGGTTTGATTTCAAAAGGATTTCTCCCGAAGATATTTCAAGCAGACTGAAATATGTTGCCGAGCAGGAACATATCGACCTTACCGACGAGGGTGCAATGCTTATTGCAAGAGTATCCGACGGCGGTATGCGTGACGCACTTTCTTTGCTTGACAGATGTGCGTCTTACGGCAAGAAAATAACCGAGGAATTGGCGAGCGACGCCGCAGGAATTGCAGGAAAAGAGCATATTTACTCGCTTGTTAACGCAATTAGGGACAGAGATTGCACTTCTGCACTTGAAATACTTAACAGCCTTTACGAAAATTCATGCGATATGGAACGGCTCTTTTCCGAGCTTATATCACATTTCCGCAATATGATGATTACCCTGACTGTTCCCACATATAAAAGCTTGATTTTGGCGTCGGATACCGAAGCTGAAAAAATCAAAGCGCAGGCACAGTCGCTTTCACTTGCTACCGTACTTTCCGCTATGGAAACGCTCAACAACGCAATATATGATTTGAAAAAGGGCGACAATAAAAAAATAACCGCCGAAATGGTTATGATAAAGCTTTGCTCGCCCGAACTTGTAAGCGATAACGCTGCTTTGCTTCGCAGGATTTCGGAGCTTGAAGCAAAAATTTCTTCAGGCAGCATTACAGTTAAAGCAGTTCCGGAGGAAAAGGTTGAAAATCCGTTTTTCACTCATAAAGAGCCTCAAAAAGCAGTAGATGAAGCTCCGATTATCAAGGAAGAGCCGAAGCCTACACATGAAACGGTTAAAACAGAAATCCCCGTTTCACAGCAGGTTGAAGCTCCGAAGCCCGTCTCCCCTGCCGTTTCAAGCAATGAAGAAATTAAGCCGTTTTTGAAATGGTCCGACATTTTGGATATTGTTCAGCAATCAGACCCGATGATTATGAGCTTTCTCAATAATTCAACCGCATATATTAAAGACGGTTGTATGTGCATTAAGCCGACAAATCCGATTTTGCAGCAGTTCATCACAAAGAAAGAGCATTCGGAGGTTGTTCTCAATGCCATAAAGGAAGTTACGGGGCAAGACTTGAAAATTTCCCTTATAACAGACTCACAGCCCGTAAAAAAAGAAAAAACACCCATTGCGACGTCAAATTTGAGTCCTCTCGACTCTCTTTTTGAACGTGCAAAGGGGCTTGATATTCAAATAATCGAACAATAAGGAGATATAAAAATGAAAGCAAGAATACCCAATCAAGGCGCAGGCGGAAATATGATGAAAAGAATTCAGGAAATGCAGCAGAATATGCAGACTCTTCAGGAAGAGCTTGCGGTTGCAGAATATTCCGCTTCTTCGGGCGGCGGAGCAGTTGATGTAACAGTTAACGGCTCGCACGAGGTTAAAAAGGTTACAATTAAACCCGAGGTTGTCGACCCCGAGGATGTTGAAATGCTTGAGGATATGCTTATTGCCGCACTTAACGAGGCAATGAGAAAGGCTGACGAAACAGCCGAAAGAGAAATGGGAAAGATTACCGGAGGAATTAACATTCCCGGTATGAACGGTATGTTTTAATGGCTAACTATGTCCCTGCACTTGATAGGCTTGTCGAGGAATTTCGTAAAATGCCGTCGATAGGAACAAAATCCGCTGAGAGATTGGCTTTCTATGTTCTTTCGCTCAAGGATAAGGATATACAGTCCCTTACCGATGCAATCACGAACGCTCACGACAAAATTCATCAATGCAAAATTTGTAAAAATCTCACGGAAAATGAGATATGCACGATTTGTGCGAGTGAAAAGAGAGACAGAAGCGTTATCTGCGTGGTTTCTGACCCGAGAGACGTTGTCGCACTTGAAAAAACGCACGAATACAGAGGACTTTATCACGTTTTGCACGGAGTTATCTCCCCTATGAACGGCGTAGGTCCCGAGCAGTTGACAATTAAAGATTTAATGTCAAGATTATCTGACAATACTGTTAAAGAGATAATTATGGCGACAGATCCGACTATCGAGGGCGAAGCTACGGCAATGTACATTTCAAGGCTTCTCAAGCCCTTTGATATTACGGTTACACGCTTGGCTTACGGTATTCCCGTAGGTGCGGAGCTTGAATATGCGGACGAGGTTACTCTTTCCCGAGCTCTTGAATGGCGTAGAGAGATATAACAGGTAAGCTTATGAACGAAAACAGCAGAACAGTTGCACAAAATAAAAAAGCATATCACGACTACTTTGTGCTCGAGGAGTACGAAGCAGGTATTGAGTTGTTCGGAACTGAGGTCAAGAGCATCCGTCAAGGCAGAGTAAATCTTAAAGACGCTTGGTGCAGTATTGACAGCGGCGAAATATTCGTAAACGGTATGCATATAAGCCCTTATGAGCAGGGAAACATTTTCAACCGTGACCCACTCAGGAAGAAAAAACTGCTTATGCACAAAAAGGAAATTCATAAGCTATACGGCACAATCAAGCAGCAGGGTTTAACTCTGATTCCCCTCTCCGTTTATTTCAATAAAGGAAGGGCTAAAATCAAGGTCGGACTTTGCAAGGGTAAAAAGATTTACGACAAGCGTGATGTTGCCGCAAAAAAAGAAGCGAACAGATCAATCGACAGAGAAATCAAGGAACGAATGAGATAATTTTTCTCAAACCGTTTCAAGTGTTCATTTTTGATATATAATAATTTATATATAAAAAATGGGGGCGAAAGGATTTCGACGGGGATTTTGATACGCAATAAGCGAGCGGTGGCGAGGAACCACCATAAAAGCCTCAAAGTTTAGAAATAAACGACAAAAACGAAGTTTTACTTGCTGCCTAATTAGGCGGCTGTTCCCTCGGGAAGCACTGCGGTCCCGAACGGAGCATCAAGTAGCAGTAAATGTGAATGAGTAACCGCCTTGTAGCTCATCACACACAACAGGGCTACCAAAATCAAACGCCTGTCGTTAGGCTTTTGACAGAGGGAATGTTAATATAGCGAATACGCTCGTAGAAAGTTGCGGGGAGAGATTTTCGGACGCGGTTTCGATTACCGCCGCCTCCACCAAGAAAAAAGCACTTGCTATTGCAAGTGCTTTTTTCAGTTCTATTTGCCTTACGGCGAGTTCTATTGCTTCGCAGTGATATACGGCTTTCAGCCGAGTGATATTCGCTTTGCAAATGTTGATGGCGAATAGAATATCACTGCGACGAAGTCGCAATATCACTTTTGCGAAAGCAAAAATATCACGCCGAACAAAGTGAGGTATATCACTAAAAATAATGAAAATGCGGCTGCCTGTGGATTAAAATCAACATCCCACAGTGTAGAGCGGTGGCTTACTGCCGCCGTCAAATCTCAACAAATCAACGGTTATAAAACAGCTATATTTTATATTATATCGTAGGGGCGAACTGTGTTCGCCCGTTTTTAATTTGCTATGAATTGGCGGGCGACCGCAGGTCGCCCCTACGGGCGCACATAAATCATTAAATTTGATAACAGCCGTGTATTAACCTAAAAATTTAATTTTACGGCGTAGGGCGGTGGCTTGCTGCCGCCGTCAGATTGCTATTGAAATGTGATAATTCACGGCTGAAACGGAATTGAAAAATTCCCACTATCCGTAGGGACAGGGCTCGCCCCTGTCCGCAGTGAATTTGATATATAAATACATTTACGGACAGCCGCAAGGGCTGTCACTACGGTCGCATAAAATTTCAAATTCAATAAAATCAGGCTCCCTCTGATGAGGAAGCCTTTGAACAATCAATTATTCACTTTAACGTAAGCTATTAGTTAAAATATCTCTTGAGAAGTCCCTCAAAAGCCTTACCGTGTCGGGCTTCGTCACGAGCCATTTCGTGAACGGTATCGTGAATTGCGTCAAGACCCTCTTCCTTAGCTCTCTTTGCAAGCTCAAACTTACCGAGTGTAGCGCCGTTTTCAGCCTCTGCTCTCATTTCAAGGTTTTTCTTCGTGCTGTCTGTAACAACCTCGCCAAGAAGCTCTGCAAACTTTGCAGCGTGTTCAGCCTCTTCATAAGCTGCCTTTTCCCAATAAAGACCGATTTCGGGATAACCCTCTCTGTGAGCTACTCTTGCCATTGCAAGATACATACCAACCTCAGTACATTCGCCGCTGAAATTAGCACGCAAGCCCTCAAGAATATCCTCTGGAACGTCCTTTGCAACGCCTACAACGTGCTCTGCTGCCCAAGATCTTGATGACTCCTCAACTTCCTTGAACATTGAGCCGGGAACGCCGCACTGGGGGCACTTTTCGGGGGGATTATCTCCCTCATGAACATAACCACATACAGGACATACAAATTTTTTCATTTTTAATTCCTCCAACAATTTAATAATTTATTATTTATTATTTCACGGTTAACGCTTTTTACACTCTCCGCATTTACCGTAAAAAATTAAGCTGTAGCCATCTGCTTCGCCGTCAAAATTTTGCAAACACATATTCATAATTGACGGATCAAGCGGCTCTGTCAACAAATCAAAATATCTTCCGCACAGAGTGCATTTGAAATGATAATGCTGATTTGTATTAGCGTCAAAATGCTCCTCCCCACCGAGAGTAAGACCGATTATTTTTCCGCTGTCACGAAGGACTGAAAGATTGCGATAGAGTGTTCCGAGACTTAAATTCGGAAGCTCATCACGGACAGACATATAAAGCTCCATAGCAGTCGGATGGTCATATCTGTTTTTCAAATTTTCGTAAATCGTTTCTCTTTGACGGCTATAACGCTTTTCCTGCACCTTATTCCTCCGTTAAATTTCATTTCAATAACCGTTACTGAATTTTCGTCTTGCTAATCAGTAATGATTATCGTTATTGATATATTAGCACACTCATTTTCAAATGTCAACAGTTATTTTTAATTTTTTTCAAAAATCAAAAACCGCCAATGCTAACTGAATTAACATCGACGGTTGATTTTATAAGTTTATGTAAAATTACTGTTTAGCACCGTTATCAAACATCTCGAGAGCCTTAACAGAAGCGGCAAAGCAATTTGCAAGTCCGTTTGTGTTCATATTGTCATAGGTGTCTCTTCTTGTGTGATAATAGTTTTCAAGCTTGTGGTTAAGACCCGTTACGCCCGTTGCACGGAAGCCTGCCTGTGCAAAAGCAGCGGAGTCTGTCGCACCGCCGAGGGGCGGAACCCAACCCTTTTTACAAGGAATATCAACAGCCTTAGCAGCTTCCATAAACAGATCCGAAACATCCTTGTCAGCTTTAACAGTGCCGTTAAGGTCACGGTAGTTTGTCATAAGGTATTTGGGGTCGTAAATTGTGTCATATGAAATGATAAATGTCGGAACATCGTCAAATTCGCCCTGATGAGCCTCACACCAAGCCTTTGCACCTCTGAGTCCTGCTTCCTCGGAGCCTGTAAGTACAACGCCAAGCTCAGTATTTTCAAGCTCTATTCCCTCATCCTTGAGAGCCTTGAGAATTGCAATACCCATATAGCAGCCTGAAAGGTTGTCGTTTGCACCGTCAACAACTCTGTTCTTGTTCCACATCCAATAAAGACCGACGAGGAACGGAACAAAAAGAAGTCCCCAAAGAGCAATCTTTGCCAAGCCTTCTACCGAGCCAACCGTGCCGAAAGCCCTGCCCTGTGCGCAAGCCATAATTGAAAGGACAAGATAGAAAACCGCACCGAGAGCGCAGATAATAGCGTGTCCCTCAAAGCCTACACCGCCGAGTGCGTAGTTAACAGGCCACTCCCAAGCGGCGTCGGGATGTCCGTTAAATATAATACGGCGTTTAACCTCGCCTGTCGGCTTTTTGAGAGCCGTAACATTATGTCCTGTTTTTTCGGGGAAACATTTATCAATAAACTTTTTATACAAACCGAACTGCATAAGCACAATAAAGAGTCCCGCAACAATAAGAATTGCGGAAACAATCGGCGCTACAAAGAACAACGGAATTGCAAGAAGAACGAAAGTGATTGTAAAGTAAATCCAACCAAAGAATGAACCGGGATTTTCTTTGAACGCTTCAACGTCTGCTCTGTCACAGCCGCAATCATTTTTAAGAACATCAGCCATATACTCGCAAGCCTGCAGTTCGCCCTTAGAACCGGGATCTCTTTTTTCAAAGTCCTTACAGATATGAGTGATTTCATCAACCATATACTGAGCAGCTTCGTCTTTTTTGTTGATAATTTTAGTTAAGTCCATAACCCTTGCCTCCTATTTATTATATAAATGGTATTTTATCATAAAAATAGTTGAATATCAATAAAAATTTGATTTTCTCTTGCAAAAAAATTGTTTTTTTTATATACTTATATATATTTATAGAAAGAAGCATATAATTAAATGAACATAACACCTCAGGCACTTGATTTTCTTTTTGAAAACAGGCTCAAGGACAGTAAAGAATGGTATAAAGAGCATAAAGATATTCATACTAAACTCGTTGTTGAGCCGTTTCGTGAATTCGTTGTAAATATTACGCCGTATATGAACGAAATAGACCCTGCAATCATATGCAATCCGAAAAAAATATCAAGAATATACCGTGACGCACGCTTTTCAAAGGATAAATCAATATTCAAGGACAATCAATGGTGCTGCTTTATGAACAGCGAAAGAAAGGAATTATACGAGGGTCTCCCCTCTTTTTTCTTTGATTTTTCTCCGAGAGGCTTCAAATACGGCTGCGGATATTATAAAGCCGGCAAGGGCAGTATTGAGGCATTACGCTCGCTTGTGCTTAAAAAGGATAAGACTTATCTTGCGGCGAGAAAGGCTGTCGAATCGGACAGCAGATATATTTTGGATTGCAATCCCTATAAAAAGGACCATTTCCCCGAGGCTGACGAAATCGACCGTTCGTGGCTTAACATAAGAGATTTTTGCGTTTTAATCGACAGCACGGATTTTGACCTGCTTTTCAGCGATAATTTAGCCGACGAAATCGGAAAGGAATTTATTAAATTAAAACCTGTATATGACTTTCTTACGAAAGCGGAGAGCATAAATACCGAAAGGATGAAAAAATAAGCCTAAGAAGGGATAGCCATAAAAAACAATAAAGTTAAAAAAGCAGTCAGCATTTTTGCCGCAATTACAGATCTGCTGCTGTTTACCGTTAAAATATATATTGCAATCTCAACTAACAGTATCAGCATTTATGTAGACTCGTTAAACTCACTGGCGGACACCTTCGTTTGCCTGTTTGCGTTTATCGGGTTTATTATCAGTGCAATCGAGCCGAATGAAAAATATCCTTTCGGCTACGGCAAGGCGGAAGAGCTTATCAACCTGCTGCTGTCAACCGTGATACTTATGACGGGCTTTGTTTTTGTGTACACCTCGCTTCAGAGGCTTATGTATCCCGTCCCCGTCTGGTACTCAACAAAATATGCCGCTACCATAGGCGGAACGGCACTTGTTAAGCTGATAATGGGCATTATTTTTAACCGTATTAACAAAAAGCATAAATCCGATATTATAAAGAATTTAAGCGTTGACAGCTTTCTTGATTTCTTTATGTCGTTCTGTATTGTAATTTCGTTTGCGCTGACTTCAAAATTCGGTTATGCGATAGATTCGGTTATGGGTCTTGTCGCTGCGGCAATTGTAATTGTCAGCGGCTTAAAATCGTTTTCCGCCTCTTACAAGGTTGCTATCGGGAAGCGTGATGACAATGCCTGCGAAAAAGCACAGGCTCTTATTAAAAATGTCAACGGCGTTGCGGAGATTAACGACCTTCAATGCCACGCATACGGCGACAGAAAAATAATAGCTGCGGAAATAACAGTCTCGTGCGGCACCGCAAAGGAGACAGCGGAGCTTACGAAGCTTCTGAAAAATATCATAAAAGATAAATTAGGTTATGATTTACAAATAACCGTAGGAGGGGTTCTATGAGCGAAAAAGTCAAGGTCAAGGGAAAGCATAAGAAAAGATTTTTGAAATTTTTGTGCATATTCCTGTGCGTAATAATCGTTTATGTTGCGGTTACCACCTTAATCACCGTAATCGGATTGAAAGCAAACAGAAATAAAATCAAGACAATTTCAAAGGTTGCTTATGAAAATCAGCTTGTACCCGAAAATTATGACAACGGCTGTTGGAACATCAAAACCGACAGGGATATTAAAGTAGTTCAGCTTACCGACGTACATCTCGGAGGCGGCTATCTCTCAATTAACAAGGACTCAAAGGCAATCAATGCGGTTGCGGCTATGCTGACAGCCGAAAAGCCTGACCTTGTAATTGTAACAGGCGATATCTCCTACCCTGTTCCGTTCCAGGCAGGAACCTTCAACAATAAATCAGGCGCAGTGCTTTTTGCAGAGCTTATGGAGTCTCTCGGAATTTATTGGACAGCCTGCTACGGAAACCATGATACTGAGTCTTACAGCTATTATTCAAGGGAACAGCTTACCGAAATTTATTCAAGCGGCGACTTTCCGCATTGCCTTTTGCAGGCAGGTCCCGAGGACGTTGACGGCTGCGGAAACCAAGTAATAAATATTGTAAATTCCGATAATGTAATCGCACGTTCGCTTATACTGTTCGACTCTCATTCGTATATCGACGGGGATGTTTTCGGAATTGCATGGAAATATGATAACATTCACGACAATCAGATTGAGTGGTATAAAAACACCGTTAAAGCTCTTACAGAGCAGAACGCACAGACTATTTCCAAGCTTTCTGCCGACAGAGCAGCTCTGTATGACGCTTCCTCTCCCGTTAAAACCTCTGCATTTATGCACATTCCTCTCAACGAATACAAAACCGCTTGGAATGAATATGTTGACAACGGATATAAGGACGATGAAAACATAACCTATAACTACGGTACTGCAGGCGAAAGCGGTAAAGTTATTTATTGCGGCGTTCATGACGATATGCTCTTTGAGACCATGCTTGAGCTTGGCTCGACCGACTCTATCTTCTGCGGTCACGATCATCTTAACAACTTCTCGATTAACTATAAGTCCATCAATCTCAACTACGGTATGAGCATTGACTACCTTGCTTACAGCGGTATTTCGAGAATAGGCTCACAGCGTGGCTGCGGTATATTAAGTATCGATACCAAGGGCAACCTGACCTCAAAGAACGAAAACTATTATCAGGACAAATATCTTTCGCCGTATGAAAAGGAAGAAGTTACAATGCAGGAGCTCAATTCAAATATGCCGTAAGGAGAATATTATGCGTATTACCGATATTATCAGAAAAAAGCGTGACGGTCTTGCTTTAAGCGAGGAAGAAATATGCTTTTTCGTCAACGGCTATGTCAACGGAGAAATTCCCGACTATCAAATCGCCGCACTGCTGATGGCAATTTATTTCAACGATATGAATGACGACGAAACCGTTTTTCTCACAAAGGCAATGCTGAATTCGGGCGAAAAGGTTGATTTGTCAAATATTGACGGCGTTAAGGTCGATAAGCACTCAACGGGCGGCGTCGGAGATAAAACCACGCTTATTTGTGCTCCCATTGCCGCTGCTTGCGGTGTGAAAATCGCAAAAATGTCGGGACGGGGTCTCGGGCATACGGGCGGAACGGTGGATAAGCTCGAATCAATACCCGGATTTAACACGTCTATTGACCGTGAGAGATTTTTTGAAACGGTAAACAAGACGGGAATTTGCGTTGTAGGTCAATCGGGCAACCTCTGCCCTGCCGACAAAAAGATATACGCTCTGCGTGACGTCACGGAGACCGTTGATAAAATCTGCTTAATTGCGTCAAGCATAATGAGCAAAAAATTGGCTTCGGGAAGCGATAAAATACTGCTCGATGTTAAGGTCGGAAGCGGCGCTTTTATGAAAGACCTTCCCTCCGCCGAAAAGTTAGCCGAAACTATGGTCAAAATAGGCAATAACGCAGGAAAGCAGACGAAGGCTCTGATTACAAATATGGATATTCCGCTCGGCAAAGCTGTCGGAAACAATCTTGAGGTTATCGAAGCCATTGAAACGCTTAACGGCAACGGACCCGAGGATTTAACGCTTGTTTCCGTTGAGCTTGCGGCAAATATGATAAATCTTGCGACAGGCGAAAGCATCGATATATGCCGTAAAAAGGCACAAAATGCGATAAAAGACAAATCAGCTCTTAATAAGCTTGCCGATATGGTTAAATATCAAGGCGGAGATGAAAACTTTATCTACGACACCTCGCTTTTCAAAAAGGCAACGTATTCCCGTGATTTTGTCAGCCGAAAAGACGGTTATATTGTTAAAACCGATGCTGAAAAATGCGGAATTGCCTGTGTATATCTCGGAGCAGGCAGAGAGAAAAAAGATGATAAGCTCGACAGCACTGCCGGTCTTATTTTTCATAAAAAGACAGGCGATATGGTTTCTTGCGGCGATGTTATCGCAACATTATATTCGTGCAACGACAGCTTATTTGACAGCGCAATAAATGAATTGTCAAATGCGTTCGAAATCGGCGATAAAAAGCCTAAAAAGCAGGAACTTATACTAAAAATAGCGGAATAATAAAAAATGAGAAACAAAATATAAACAATTTTTGTTTTTTGGATTGACTTTTTTGTGAATTTATTGTAAATTATAAGGGTATTATTTTGCAAAATTGTCCAAGCATTGAAAGGGGAAAAAACAATGGCAAAAAAAGAAAAGATTCCGTCAACACCGGAGTCACGTGCACAAAAGCTCGCAGACACACAGGAAGTTCGCAAGGCGTTCAAAAAGACATTCATTCCTGCATTGGCAGTTTGTCTTTCACTCTTGCTCATTTACTCTGTTTGCTACATATCATTCTTTGATCCTGAAAAAGAATTGGCTGAAAAAGGCGTTACTACCGTAAACACAAACAATACAGGTAACAACGGCTCTTCAAGCGGCAGCGCAGGCGGCAGCTCTTCGGGCAGTTCTTCAAATGACGCTGCTAGCGGCGACTCTTCAGCTTCGGGTAACGACGCAGCTGCTCCGAGCAGCGACGTTAAAGAGATTTCCGCTTCAAGCTCAACCGCTGATGTTGTTGCATATTTCAACACCGCAATCAACAAGGTTAAGCCCAACGCTAAGCAGATTACTCTTAACAAAGAAACAAACAGCAAGGCTGGCGAGGTAGAAGGTAACCTTCCCTCATCACTTATCAGCATGGCTAACTCACTTATCGAAAGCAATATGGGCGACAAGGATCTTTCAAAGCTTGATCCCGGCATGGTTAACGCTACCACCGCAGATCAGAAGAACGCAATGTTCCCTGTTGAAAATGAAAACTGGTCAAGTAAGCTTACTGCTGACGACGTTGACAGTGCAACAGTTACAGATAACGGCAGCACATATGAAATCGTTATTAAGGTCAAGGCTGACGAGCCGAGCGAGACTACTGCTCACGGTCAGGGACACAACGGTAAGGTTTTCTCGGTAATTATGCCGACAATCGTTACAGATAACGCAGGTCCTGCAGCAAGCATAATCAAAGAGGTTAAAACAGGTCATAAAGACGGCTTAATTAAGGTTACTGTTGATAAAGCAACAGGCAATGTTACTCAGGCAAAATACCACTTTGTTTGGACTCTTTCACTTAAAGCATTGGGTGCATCAATCTCTATACCCTTCGGTCTTGATAAAGACTTCACTATTGCTTGGTAAGTACCGATAAACATCAAAAGCTCTCCTATTTTTGGAGAGCTTTTTTTCGTTTTTATTGTGTTATTTTGTTGACAATATGGTCATATATGGTATAATTATATTACTATATTATATATTTCATGAGGTGGAAGATTATGGCAGATAAGAAAACCGTAATGCTCACCGGTGGCTCTGGCAACATGGGCTTTGCCGGCTTCAAAGAGCTTTATGCGAAGAAAGACAAGTTCAACATCACTCTTCTTTTGAGAGGCAGTGAAAAGAACAGAGAAAAGTTCAAGGCTTACCTTAACGATCCGTCAGTTAGAATCGTTTGGGGCGACCTTACAAAGTACGAGGATGTTCTCGACGCTGTCAACGGCGCAGACTACGTTCTCCACGTTGGCGGTATGGTTTCTCCCACAGCTGACTGGAAGCCTTACAGAACACAGAAAACAAATATCGGTGCTGCTGAACACATCTGCAATGCAGTTAAGGCTCAGCCCAATCCCGATGCAGTTAAGGTTTGCTACATAGGTACCGTTGCTGAAACAGGCGACAGAAACTATCCTATCCATTGGGGCCGTTGCGGCGATCCGCTTAAGGTTTCAATCTACGACCACTATGCAGTTTCAAAGTGCCGTGCTGAGGCAGTTTTTGTTGAAAGCGGACTTAAAAACTGGGTTGTAATGCGTCAGTCAGGTATCCTCTACCCCAACATTCTTAAGAATATGGATCCGATCATGTTCCACGTACCGATTAACGGCGTTCTCGAGTGGTGTACTGTTGAGGACTCAGGTCGTTTGCTTGCTAACCTTTGCGACGAAGATGCAAAGGGCAACCTCGGCAGTGACTTCTGGAATCACTTCTACAACATCGGTTCAGGTAAGGAATACAGAATTTCTAACTATGAGTTTGAGTGCCTTCTTCTTGGCACACTCGGTCTTGCAGGCCCCGAAAAGCTCTTTGAGCCTAACTGGTTCATCACAAAGAACTTCCACGGTCAGTTCTATGCAGACGGCGACAAGCTTGAAAACTTCCTTCACTTCCGTGAAAATCTTCCCGTTAAGGACTATTTCAACCGTCTTGCTGATCAGGTTGAATTCTACTTCAAGATTCCGAGATATCTTCCGAAAGGTCTCGTAGCTGCTTGTGCTAAGCCCTTCATGAAGAAGATTGCTTCTACACCCGACTTTGGTACTCTTGACTGGGTTGCTAAGGACAACAAGGTTCGTATGAGCGCTTACTTCGGCTCAAAGGCTGAATGGGAAAAGATTCCTTCAAAGTGGGAGGACTTCGAAATCATCAAGTTTGATAAGGATAACAGCGCAGCTGAGCAGTTCAAGCTTGACCACGGCTATGATGAGTCAAAGCCCGAATCAGAGCTTGATATCAACGATATGAAGAAGGCTGCTGAGTTCCGTGGCGGTGAGTGCCTCTCCGACACAATGACTAAGGGCGATTTGGCTACAAAGCTTAAATGGAAATGCGGTTACTGCGGTGCAGAATTCGAAGCAAGCCCTGCTCTTATTCTTCTTGGCGGACATTGGTGCCCCGAGTGCTACATTCCGCACAAGGCTTGGGATTATGATGCAATCGCTAAGACTAACCCCTTCTTCGCACAGGTTTGGTATCCGAACCACACTAAGGATGAGCACAACAAGTATGATTTCGACGAGTTGTTCCACATCAACGGCGTTGCTTGGGATGACATTAAGCACTAATTACAAGCTTAAAATAACATTAACCGACTTGTGAAAGCAAGTCGGTTTTCTTTTACAAGTCGGTTTTCTTTTTGCTCTATATCCCCTTTTGAATATAAAAAAGGCGTTATCTTTCGATAACGCCTAAATTTATGTAGGTAATTATTCGCCCTTCATTTCAAGGAGTTTAACCTTACCGTCGAATGCAGCCTGAGAAACCTTAATCGAATCTGTGATAGCAGCTTTGATATCGTCCTCTTCTACGCCCAACTCAAGGCAATACTTCTTGTCGATGAAAAGGTTGTAGTCCATAATGTCGGGAAGCTGCATCGGATCCATACCTGATTCAATGCCTCTCTTAGCATAATCCTTAACGATCTTATGCATACCCATTCTCATCATCCACGGAGCAACAGTAACAACCTTTCTGCCGTGCATTCCTCTTGCATCAAATACGATAGCAAGGAACTCAGGCCATGTCATGTTGTACATACCAATCGGGATTGCTTCAAAGCCGGTCTTACCTGCTTTGTTTTCAGCAGCACCTGCGATAACCTGACCAACCTGACGGCAAGTAAGCATTGCAGTACCGCCCTTCGGATACATTGTGAAAGGCCATTTGTCCATAAACTCAATCTGCTCGATAAGAACAGTCCAAACGGGCTTTCTGCCGGGCTGTGTGCCGAAGATGTAGGGAAGCTCAAGAACACAAGCTGAGAAGTTCTCATCGCAAGCATCCTCGCAAACCTTCTCCTGCATCATTCTTGACTTCATGTAGGGGTTTCTCTCTTCAAGTTTCATATCGGGTCTTATCTTATTAAGATATGAGAAATAAGAACCGAGAACAACTGCTCTCTTAACGCCTGCTTTTTTGCAAAGCGGGAAAATTCTCTCAAGCGGAGCAATGTTAAACTTGCGGTAATAATCCATTACAGGATGCGGGAACTCAACTCTCTCGTCAACGCCTGCAGCGAAGATGAAAACGTCAGAGCCCTCGAGCATCTTTTCGATTTCTTCGTCCGACTTCTTATTGATGTCGCCGAAAATAATCTCCATCTCCTTAGGGATGGGTGCACCTTCCGGAAGAGGCGGAAGAGCAACGCTTGTTACCTGGTGGCCTCTTTTAATAAGAGTAGTTGCAGCTTCGCAACCAAGAAGACCTGTACCACCGATCATAAATACTTTCATAGTGGACCTCCAATATGTTTTTACGGGCTGTGCCCGAATGAATAACTTAGTTTTTTATTAGTCTTTGAATACGGGATCAAACAACGGGAGCTTTGAAACCTTCATAACGGTAGAGAAAAGTCTGCCGCCCTGAACAGGCATAATTCTTCCGAAGTAGTTCATAAACGCAGCGTCGAAGCCGTGAACGCCGAGAGGACGCTTGAGTTTAATATCTCTCATAATCATATTTACCATTTTATCGCAAGGTGTGCTTACTGCGTTGAGCATCTTTGTACCCTTGTCGTCGGTTGAGCTCTGATCTCTGAAAATGTCAGTCTTTGTAAAGCCGGGGCAAACGATACCGACATAGCACTTACCTCTCAATTCCTCTCTGAGAGCCTCAGAAAGAGATTTCAAAGCAGCCTTTGAAGCAGAGTAAACCGATGTGCCTGCAAGCGTCATAAGAGCCGCAGAAGAGTCAACGTTGATGATTGCGGGTGTTGATGACTCAAGAAGCACCGGCAAAAGAGCATGGATTGAATAAACTGCCGAATAGAAGTTAATATCCATAGCCTTCTTTATGTAGTCGATTGTGTAATTCTGAAATCTGTCAAACTTGGGAAGAATTCCGGCATTGTTGATAAGAACGTCGGGATGAATGTTGTTATCTCTGAGATAAGTAACAAAATCAATCCAATTCTGCTCAACAGAAACGTCGAAAAGCTGATAAGAGAACTTGTCCGCATACTCGCCGAGCTCTTCAACCACCTTTTTCATTTTTTCTTCGCTTCTTGCAATACCGATGACAGTACAGCCGTGTTCCTTGATAAGACGCTCTGCAACGCCCTTACCCATACCGCCTGAAGCACCGGTGATGATAACAGTTTTGTTATTCATCCAATTAGTGTTCATAAGCACACTCCTTCATTTTTTATATCTTATATATTATACAACATTAAAAAATTTTTTCAAGAGAATAACCTAAATTTGTTAAAATTTCGTCAAAAAAAGTTATTGCAAAAATGATTATTTATGTTATACTATAAGAGCAAACAGAACAAATCCGAAAAAACACTGTGAAAAAGGTCAGTAGATTTACCGATTTTACGAATTCAAGAGAGAATTTGCATTAGCTGTGAGCAAATTTATTCCGACGGCAGATTGAAATTTCACTTTGGAGTGGTGTGGCTGAACCCTTAGTAGGTCACAACGGCAGCCTCCGTTACAGGCAAGGGAGTGTTAGCTCTTTTCCAATCGGGTGGTTTACGGTATTTTTCTCCGTCCCAATTTGGGGCGGAGTTTTTGTTTTGTTAATATGTTTATTTCAATATCGAAAGGAAGAGAAAAATGAAAGAACAACTCAGCAAAATTCACGAGTCTGCAAAAGCTGAATTAGCCGAGCTTTCAAGTATTCAAGAGCTTGAAAATTTCAGAGTACAGGTTCTTGGTAAGAAAGGCAAATTAACCGCTATTCTCAAGCAGATGGGTACGCTTTCCGCAGAGGAAAGACCGAAAATAGGTCAGCTTGCAAACGAAGTAAGACAGAGTATTGAGGAAATGCTCAAGGAGAAAACAACTCAGTTAAAGGAAAAAGAGCTTGAAGCAAAGCTCGCAAGCGAGACTATCGACGTTACGCTTCCCGGTGTCGTTGCGTCTATCGGTCATAAGCATCCGCTTTCAATCGTGCTTGATGAGGTTAAGGACATATTTATAGGTATGGGCTTCCAGATTGCAACAGGTCCCGAGGTTGAATGGGATTATTACAACTTTGAGGCGCTTAATCTTCCGCCCGACCACCCTGCAAGAGATACTCAGGACACCTTTTATATTACTGAAAAGATGCTTTTGAGAACTCAGACCTCCCCTGTTCAAATCAGAGTTATGGAAAAGCAAAATCCGCCTATCAGAATTATCGCACCCGGCAGAGTTTACCGTTCGGATGCCGTTGACGCAACACACTCCCCCTATTTCCATCAGATTGAGGGACTTGTTGTTGACGAGGGTATTACAATGGGCGACTTAAAGGGTAATCTTATGCAGTTTGCAAAGCGTCTTTATGGTGAAAACACCGAAATTCGTTTAAGACCGCACCATTTCCCCTTTACAGAGCCGTCATGCGAAATTGACGTTACCTGCTTCAAATGCGGCGGCAAGGGCTGTCCTATGTGTAAGGGCGAAGGCTGGGTAGAAATACTCGGCGGCGGAATGGTTCATCCGAAGGTTCTTCAAAACGGCGGAGTTGACTCCGAAAAATACACAGGCTATGCGTTTGGCATAGGTCTTGAAAGACTTACAATGTTTAGATTTAATATTGACGATATGCGCTTGTTGTTTGAAAACGATATGCGTTTCTTGAGTCAGTTTTAAGGAGGTGTCGAGATGAATTTATCAAAAAAATGGATGAGCGATTATGTTACCCTTGATGTTACCGACAAGCAGTTTGCAGACGGTATGACCATTTCAGGCTCAAAGGTTGAGGGCTTTGAAAAAGAGGGCGAAGAAATTAAAAATGTTGTTGTGGGCAGAGTCGATTCACTCGAAAAGCACCCCGATTCAGACCATCTTTGGATATGTCAGATAAACGTCGGCACACCCGAGGATATTCAGATTGTTACAGGCGCACAGAACCTTAAAGCAGGCGATATTGTGCCCGTTGCTATGGATAACAGCTATGTTGTAGGCGGACACCACATTAAGAAAGGTAAGCTTCGTGGGGTTGAATCAAACGGTATGCTCTGTTCCCTCGGCGAGCTCGGTCTTACAATTCACGATTTCCCCTATGCTGTCGAAGACGGTATTTTCGTATTGGGCGACGATTGCGATTTAACGCTCGGCAAGGATATTCACGAGGCTATCGGTCTTGATGATGTTGTTACAGAGTTTGAAATCACTTCTAACAGAGCTGACTGTCTTTCAATTGTCGGACTTGCAAGAGAAGCTGCCGCAACCTTTGATGCAGAGCTTAAAGTTCCCACACCCAAGGTTAAAAGCACTCACGGCGATGTAAACGAAATACTTTCCGTTGAAATTAAAGAGCCGTCTCTCTGTTACAGATACGCAGGCGCAGTTGTTGAAAATGTAAGAATTAAGCCCTCTCCGAGATGGATGAGAGAGAGACTTCGTGCTTGCGGAGTTCGTCCTATAAACAACATTGTCGATATTACAAACTATGTTATGCTTGAGTTCGGTCAGCCTATGCACGCATTTGACCTTAGATACCTTGACGGTAACAAGGTTATTGTACGCAGAGCTGAAAATGGCGAAAAAATCACAACTCTTGACGGTATTGAAAGAGAGCTTAACTCCGAAATGCTTGTTATTGCAGACGAAAACAAGCCCGTTGCCGTTGCAGGTGTTATGGGCGGCGAATACTCGGGAATTATGGACGACACAACTACAATCGTATTTGAATCGGCTATGTTCAACGGTGTTTCCGTAAGACGCACAGCAAAGGCTCTCGGAATGAGAACAGAGGCTTCCGCAAGATACGAAAAAGAGCTTGATGCAACAGGATGCTTGCGTTCGCTTACCCGTGCTTTGCAGTTGGTTGAAATGCTTGACGCAGGCGATGTTGTCGGCGGCGTTGTTGACTGTGATCACAGCGATAAAACTCCCGTTACACTCCCCTTCAAGCCTGAATGGGTAAACAGCTTTATCGGTATCGACCTCACAGCAGACGAGCAGAAGAAAATTCTTGAAAAAATCGGCTTTGAGGTTAAGGATGGTATGATTATTTCTCCGTCGTTCAGAAACGATATTGAGCATCAGGCTGATATTTCCGAAGAAATCGCAAGATTTTACGGTTATGACAAAATCCCCGACAGAGCACTTTCGGGCGTTGCAGACGGCAGATATACCGACGAGCAAATGCTTGAAAAGAAGGTAAACGAAGCTATGCTTTCGGCAGGATATTCGGAGGTTTGCACATACACATTTATCAGCCCTAAGGAATTTGACAAAATTATGCTTCCTAAGGACAGCGAGCTTCGCAACTGCGTTGTAATTTCCAACCCCTTAGGCGAGGACACCTCGGTTATGAGAACAACGGCAATCCCGTCAATTCTTCAGGTGCTTTCAAAGAACTATAACAACCGTAACGCAGAAGCTGCAATTTATGAAATCGGACCTGTTTATAAGTCGAACGGTACAGAGGAACTTCCCGACGAGCCGTCGCTTGTTACAATCGGTCTTTACGGCGAAAAATACGATTTCTTTAATATTAAGGGCGTTGTTGAAACTGTTATGAACGCTGTCGGTATTAAGAATTATGATATTGACAGACTTGCAAGCAACCCGATATTCCACCCTGGCAGAGCTGCCGTTATCAGCGTAAACGGTAAGGAATTGGCAATATTCGGCGAGGTTCATCCGAGCGTCAGAAGCAACTATTCAATCGGCACTCGCTGCTATGTAGCACAGATTTCAATGGATGTTTTGTTTGAAAACAGACTTGTTGAAAAGGTTTATACTCCCCTCCCCAAATTCCCTGCTCTTACAAGAGATTTGGCATTTGTTTGCGAAAAGAGTATTCCCGTTGTATCGCTTGAAAAGGTTATTGCTTCGGCAATCGGCAAAACCCTTGAAAACATTTCATTGTTTGACGTTTACGAGGGCAGTCAGGTTGAAAACGGTATGAAGAGCGTTGCATTCAGCTTAAAACTTCGTTCGGGCGAAAGAACCCTTACCGACGATGATGCAGACAGTGCAGTCGGAAAGGCTGTCAAGGCTCTTGAGAAAATCGGAATTAAGCTTCGAAGCTAATTTTGATTTAATAAATTATCTATATTTATGCACCCTCTTTTGAGGGTGCATTTTTGTTATGAATTTTACATCCAATGGCGTAGGGCGGGTTTTTTATGTGGCTGTTATCAAATTTGAAAAAATATTGAACCGTAGGGACAGGGCTTGCCCCTGTCCGCAACAAATCACATATTAAATCAAATCGACGGACAACCGCAATTTCAGCCTCCCTTGTGTAAAGGGAGGTGCCGAACGAACGTGAGGCGGAGGGATTGTGAGGTTGATTTTATATGGTTTTATAAAATCCCTCAGTCATTTTTTTGTTCCAAAAAAACGACAGCTCCCTTTACAAGGGAGCCTTTTACGGACAGCCGCAAGGGCTGTCCGTAAATTTTAATAAATACACATAATTAAAAAACAAATTTATTTTTGAAACATTAGCGGAAAATTACATAGAATGTTAATGTGCAAATCAGCAACGGCTTATAAGCGGTGGCAAAAGCCCACAGAACAGCCGCTTTATTCGGGCTTTGCACAAAAATAAAGGGAAGCGTAATTGCTTCCCTTTCAATTATTGTTTCGCTTTTATCAGTCTTCGTTTTCCTCTTTGATTTTATCAATCGTTTCTTTGGAAATTGTCTGCGTTTCGCCGTGCTTAACCTGCGACATACAAAGAAGTGCAAGCGCAAAGCAAATCGGACAATAGATAAACAACGACCAATAGTTAACCTGACCGTCAGACGTCATAAGCTTTGTAAGGTCAAACATACCGCCTACAAGCACAGGACCTACTATTGAAGCGGAGAAGGTTGCCGTATAATAATAGCCTGTAAATGTGCCGACCCTGTCAAGACCGCCGATTTCAAGAACAAGCGGAAGCGTATTGATTGTAACAAATGCGATAAGAATACCGCCGCAAACGATTGCAATATAAAGAAGCGGATTCCATTTTGTAAGTGCGTACGTGAGGAAAAGAACAAGAACGCCTATCCAACCGGACATAATAGTCTTTTTTCTGCCGAATTTCTGTCCGAGCTTTCCTGCAGGAAGTGCACCGATAACAGTAGCCGCCGCAAAAAGCGTAATAACAAGCGATGCGTCTGCCGAGGAAAATCCCAACTCGGTTGTAGCAAATGATGTGAAATATGTGTTGATTGAGTCGGTAGCGTTCGAGTTGAAGAAAAGAGCGATAAGCATAAAGATAAGGCTCTTTTTCTCGCCCTTTGTGAGTCCCATTGCCTTGATTGACTGCTTTTCGTCACTCGTGGGATTTGCCTTTTCGTAATCGGCTTTAATTCTAAGCGACTCTTCTTTTGTAATTCTGCTGTCAGGCTCTTTAACAAAGAAAAGAACGACCAATAAGCACACAACCATTACAACAGAGCCGAAAACGAACACGTTGTTTCTAATCTGTGCTTCGGTTGCGTTGGGTGTGATAAATGTAATAATCTTTCCTGCAACAGTACCGAGAACAACGCCGATACCGCCCATAATATTGATTATCGCATTACCCTCGCCTCTGATTTCAGACGGAGTGAAGTCCGGCATCATTGCAACAACGGGTGAACGCCACGTTGACATAAGGAAGTTGAAAACTATAATGTCAAGCATCAAAATTCCAAGCACCTGTATTCTCGGAATAAAGATAAACAGCAGCGCACAAAGCGGAATACCGTACATTAAGAACGGCTTTCTTTTACCGAATCTTGTATGCGTGCGGTCGGAAATTCTGCCGAATAACGGCTGAAAAACAACGCCGAAAACGTTATCGATTACCATAATAACACCGACTGCCGTACTCGACCAAGCAAGATTTGCGATTGTGCTGTTTTCCCTTAAAATAAGCGGAACGTAAGCATTGTAAATTATCCACGCAATTTGGACTGCCATAAAGCCGAAGCCTGTGAGCATAGTATGTGGATAATGGAGCTTACCGTTTGGTTTTGCACAGAAAAACTTGTTATCCATAACCCTTTTTACTCCTTTTTTATTCCCTTAGGAATAATATATGTCATTCGACAGTTTAATACTACCAAATTAAAGATAATTTTGCAAGAGTTAATCCTCAAGAATTACTTTAGATTTTTTCCATTTTTCGGAGCGTACATACCAAAGTCCGATAAACACGCTGAACACCGAAGCACAGCCTATCGCAAGACCTACTCCGTTAAAGCCCATATTAAACCAATAAACAGTCGCATACGCAAAAGGTACACGAATTATAATTGAATTAAAGAACGAGTTGAACAACGCAAACGAGGTATCGCCTGCCGCAATGGCAAGTCCGTTAAACGAAAACAAAAATGCCGTAAACAGATAGTCAATGGCAATAAGTCTTAAATACGGAATACCCGTTTCAATGACCTCAATATCATCCGTAAACACTCTGAAAAGTATTTCAGGGAACGCTTCTACGACTACCATTACCGCTACCGAAAATACAAAAGCAAGCACTAAGCCTACACGCATGGTTTTCCTTGCTCTTTCGAACTCCCCTGCGCCGATATTTTGACCTGCCATTGAAGAAATAGCGTTTGAGAACGCAAGTCCCGGTAAAATCGCAAACGAGTTTATTTTACCGCCTATTCCCTGACAAGCCGCCGCAACCTCGGCATTCGGAAGTGAATTTACAAGTGCGGTAAGCGTCATAAAGGAAAGCGAAATTACAAGGCTTTGAATTGCGCTCGGGAGACCTATTTTGAAAAGCAAAACAGCCTTTTGTTTTTCTATCTTAAAATCTTTAGCGGTATAGCCCTTGAAAAAGCCTGTTTTTGACAAATATACAACCGAAAGCACAAAGCTTATCGCCTGTGCGAAAATTGTTGCGTAAGCAGCACCCGAAGCTCCCATGTTGAATTTACCGACAAGCACAACATCAAGCACAACATTGATAAGTGCCGCAATCATCACAAAATACAGCGGTCGTTTAGAGTCGCCGAGACCTCTTAAAACAGCGCAAACAGCGTTGTAGCCGAACATAAACACTGTTCCTGCCATACATATATTAAGATACGAAAGAGTTTCCGAAAATGCGCTTTCGGGGGTTTTAAGAAGAATAAGCAACGGCTTTCCCACAAGGAGCATAAGCACGGTAATTACAATGCTCAAAACAAGATATAAAGTAGACATTGTACCTATTGTCTTTTTCTGGTCGTCATATTTTTTAGCACCGAGATATTGCGCTACAAGTATCGTTCCCGATATAGCAAGTCCGCCTGCCGCACCCGTGATGAGAATATTGACCTGTCCGCCGATTGAAACACCCGTAATTCCCGCCTTGCCGCAAAACTGACCGACAACAATCATATCAACGACGCTGTAAAGCGCTTGAAGTATGTTTGACAAAAGAAACGGCATAGCGAATTTTATAAGATTTTTTGTTACACTGCCCTTTGTTAAATCTTTTCTGAACTTATCTGACATTCTATTGAAATATCCTTTCTTTCACAAAATAACAAGGACGGAAAATCCGCCCTTGCGATTATTTTTTCTTAGCTTTTCCGTAAAGCTTTCTGCCGACCTTACGAAGCTTAATGCTTTCGTTTCTGTATCGCTCAAAAATAATCTCGACGATTACAAATCCGACTGCAACCAAAACAGCGGCAACAATTCTGCCCTTTGTAACTGTTTTTTGATTTTTATCATCCGTTGACCTGTCGTTGAGTGAATTGAGAGCCTTTGACAGCTCATAATATTCATTTTCAAGAGCATTTGCACAAACAGAGCTTGAAAGCACATCCTTGCTGACGGTAAGCCTGTTCTTTAGATTTGTTGCGGAATATGTGCTGCAAAGAGTTAGGTCGGTTTTCGAAGCCACATCGCAGAGCTCCGAAAGTCTTGCTCTCGCATTTTCCGTGCGCTTGGAATACTCCGAAAGCTGCTCTGTATTATCGGTAATTATAACGGAAAATCCCCTTGAGGTAACATCATCCCAATAAAGCTGAGTGTCCGCACGCTTACCGCTGAGATTCGGGTCTGTCATATCGATAACGGCACGGACCTTGCCTTGAGCCTTCGCAACCGTATTCTTATTAAAGGTCATAGAATAAGCGTTTGACGAGCCGAGAAGCACGCCTGCAACACCTGCGTTGACTGTTCTCTTTATATATGACCTTGATTTCCAAACGACTGTGCCCTTGAATTTTGAAAAGACAATCGGCATAGCAGACTTGCCCGAAAGCCAGGAGGAAATCTCTTTTTTGCCTGCTTCAAGCATAAGCACACAGGAATTAAGACGGTTATTATCGCTGAGTAAGGTATAAATCTCGTCTTTATACTCCCAGGCGTTTTCAATTAACAAAACGGTTTTTCCGTCAACCGCCTGCAAAGCCTCCAAAAGAGTCGGAATTTTATACTCTGTCGCTGTTTGCGACACTCCGCCCTTACCGTTTTCAAGGAAATACTCACGAAGCTCATAAATTCCCGTTTCGGAAACAGCTTTATTTACCGTATTGCCCTGTGTGTCAACGCACATTCTTGAAAGGTTGTCGTCCGACATCAAAACAAGCTCGCCGTCGGCAGTTGCTTTAACTCTTACAGCTACCATATCCGCACCCTTCTGAACAGCGGAAACGATACCCTCTATTGAGTTTTCGGGATAATGTGCGGTATCCCCGTATTTCGATACACAGATAAGCTTTGTAGGCTCATTTCTCAAGGCGCTGACGGTTTCTTCGGGAGAAGCCGCATAAGCCGAAAGACCCAACGAAGAAATAACGGTTATTACACATAAAGCAATTAAAAAAATGCGTTTTCTGACCTTCGTCATCTTTTATCTCCTTAAAGTATAGAAAAATTCTGTAATATTATAGCAAATAAAAAATATTTTTACAAGTGGTCAACAGTATATTTTGACAGCCTTTATAAGACGTTATACAATATTTAGTATAAAAATAAAAGTGCACAAAATTTTTTAGTTATTTTTTAACTCAATAGCAACTTTTCCGTGTTGATTAAGGGAATTTTTTGTGATAAAATAGACACAAATTTTTGTGAGTGGGGAAGTATTATGCCTTTTAATGAGAAATTCAAAGAACTCCGACAGTCAAAGCTGCCGCCTCTTACGCAGACGGACCTTGCAAACGTGCTCGGAATGACGCAGAGAAAGATTTCGTTCCTTGAAACGGGCGCAACAGAGCCGTCCTTGAGGGACTTAAAGGCAATTTGTATGTATTTTCAGGTTTCGGCAGATTATTTGCTTGATTTACCGAACACACTTGAAAGAAAATAATGACTAAAAAACAGCTCACTCTTAAATCAGTCGAAGCATTAAAAGAGGCATATCCCGAGGCGATTTGCTCGCTTGTATATTCAGACCCACTACAATTACTTATTGCGACAAGGCTTTCGGCACAATGCACGGATGCAAGAGTAAATCTTGTTACTCCCGAGCTTTTCAGTAAATATAAAACGCTTGATGACCTTGCAAGCGCAGAGGTTGAGGACGTCGAAAGGATTATACGTTCCTGCGGATTTTATCACGACAAAGCAAGAGATATTGTCGGCATAGCTAAAAAAATCAAATCTGATTTTAACGGCAAAGTACCCTCCACTATTGAGGAACTGACTTCCTTGCCGGGCGTCGGAAGAAAAACCGCCAATCTTATTATGGGCGACGTTTTCCATGCACCGTCAAGTGTTGTTACCGACACACATTTAATCAGAATTTCAAACCGCATAGGTCTTGTTGACACGAAAGACCCAAAAAAAGTTGAATTTGAATTGAGAAAGCTCCTGCCTCCCGATGAAAGCAATGATTTTTGCCACAGAACAGTGCTTCACGGCAGAGCTGTATGCACCGCAAGGAAAGCGCATTGCGATATTTGCACATTAAAGGATTTTTGCAAGAAAAAGATATAAAGATATAAGGAAAAAATATATGCTCAATCTCAATCCGTCGTATTACGGTTCGGTGTTTGTAACGCCGAAGATAATTGTTGAAAAGTATATAAAAATGGCGAGCTTTTGCGCCTTGAAATCACTGCTTTGGATACTTAACAACCAAGGCGGTAATTTTTCTGTGGAGGAAATCGCAAAGGCAATAGGCTCTTCGGTTGCAGATACAAACGAAGCTATTGAATATTGGGTAAACGAGGGAATACTCATAAAGAACGGCGAAAGTGCCGCTGCCCCCTCTCCCACCGTCAGCGACTCGCATCTTAAATCGGAAGAAGCTGCGAAGAAAACCGAAAAGGAAGAAACCCAAAAGGCTGAAAAAGCACCTGCACCCGAAATAAAGCTTGTCCGCCCGACCTATGAGCAGGTTGTCAAGAGAATTGCGGAGGACGAAAATATTGCAGGGCTTCTCAACCAAGCACAGATTATGTTCGGCAAATCTTTGGGATATAACAATCAGTCCGCAATTATTCAAATGTATGACGATTACGGACTCGGCATTGACGTTATACTTACTCTTATACAATATTGTATAAGCACGGGCAAAAACGCAACAGCGTATATGCTCTCAATAGCAAAGAAGTTTTATGACAAGAACATAGACACACTTGAAAAAGCTAACAAATTTGTTGACGACAGCAATAAGGTTATCGTCATTTACAATGAGTTTTGTCAATTCACAGGCTTTTCCGCACCTAAGCCTACACCGTCACAGACAGATTACTTTATGAGCTGGAACGATATGGGCTTTTCGGTTGAAATGATGGTATTGGCTTACAATGAAACTCTTGACCGCAAGGGAAAAATCAGCTTTAGCTACACAAATAAAATTCTTGAAAATTGGCATGACAGCGGCTACAAAACGCCCGAGGACGTTGAAAACGCAAAGGAAGCGTATAAGAAGCAAAAGCAAGGCACCTCTGAGCGTTCGTACGACATTAACAAAGCAGTTGAGCAGGCTACAAACGGCGAGCTTGTATATAAGAAGAAAAAGAGGGATGTAAAATGAAATACTCCAACAAAGCAATTTCTGACGCTTTGAGCGTTATAAACTCACGCAGAAGAAACGCCGAAGCAAAGGCAGAGGAAAGAGCGATAAATTTCAAAACCGAGCATCCCGAGCTTGCTGAAATTGAGCGTGAAATGGCTGATACGACTCTCGGTCTTTTTAAGGCTATAAGTAACTGTCCCGACCCCAAAAAGGTTGTAAACGAGCTTAAAGAAAAAAATCTCGGCTTTCAAAAAGCAAGAAAAGCATTGCTTGAGGCTTGCGGAGTAGATGAAAATTATCTGAAGCCCGATTACACCTGTAAGAAGTGCAATGACACCGGCTATCACGACGGTAAAATGTGCGAATGTCTTGAAAAACTGCTCAAAAAAAGTGCTTTTGACGAGCTTGCACAGGCTTGTCCGCTTAAAATTTCAAAATTTGAGGACTTTGACCCGTCAATACAGAAAACGATGTCGGCTAAGAAAAAAGCAGCCGATATATTAAAGTTTTGTGAGGAATATGCCAACGATTTCGACACCGACTCCCCCAGCCTCTTCCTTTACGGCGAAACAGGATTGGGCAAAACGCATCTTTCACTTGCGATTGCAGGCACAGTTATAAAAAACGGCTACGGTGTTGTTTACGGTTCGGCTCAGAATTTATTTACAATGCTTGAAAGAGAACGCTTTGGCAGAAGCGAAGACCCCGACGGCACAACCGAGGAAAAGCTTTTATGCTGTGACTTGCTCATTTTAGACGACCTCGGCGCAGAGTTCTCAACGCAGTTTACCGTTGCAGAGCTTTACAATATTATCAATACAAGAATGGCAAAAGAACTTCCGACTATAATCAACTCAAACGTTCCGATTGAGGAATTGGAAAAGCGTTACACCTCGAGAGTAACCTCACGAATTATCGGCTCTTATCAAATGATACAGTTTGTCGGAAATGACGTAAGACAATTAAAGAAATAACATAACGGCACAGATACTTCAAAAAGAAGCGTCTGTGCCGTTTTTATTGTAATATTCTATTCTTCGTTACCTTTGTCCGATTCGTCCTCTTCAACCTGATTTTTTGCGCTGAAATAGCTTGCAGTACAGAAGCCGACGCCTACGACAGCTACAACAACGCCGACAATGGCAAATATATTGCCTATTGCAGCCACGGCAACGCCGAGAAGTGCGATTGAAATTCCAACCTTACTCAAAAGGTCGTGTAAAATCCATTTATCCATATAATCGTCTCCCTGTTGTTTTGTAATACTATAATATCATAACAGCTTATTGAAATAAACTATTATAATATACAATAATTTCAAAATTTTATTGTGTAATTGCTACAATCATATTTTTTCAAAAAAATTATAAAAAACATCTTGACAAAAAACTGTTTATAAACTATTATGTAACTGTACTAATTGTAATAGCACAGTTAATACAGTAATTGTGGAGGTGATGATTTGCGTGTTTTCATTGATTACCGTTCACGAACTCCGATTTATGAGCAGATAAAAGAACAGATAATTAAGCTTATAAATTGCGGCGAGCTCAAAAGCGGTGATCAGCTTCAATCGTTACGGCAGCTGTCGTCAGAGCTGTCCATCAACATCAATACGGTTAAGAGAGCGTTGTCCGAGCTTGAAGAGCAAGGAATTGTATATTCAGTTGCCGGAAAAGGAGTTTTCATAGCGGACAAACCGAATTCCGACGCATTTCTTACTTCTTCGCTTGAGACGGTTGAAACGGCAATAACAAACGCCAAGGTTTTAGGCGCTCAAAAATCCGAAATTCTGAAATTGATTGAAAATATTTATACAGGAGATGATTAAACAATGATAGAAATCAAAAATGTTACTAAAAAGTTTGACAATTTTGTTGCTATCGAGGACATTAGCTTTAATGTTGAGCCGACCTCTATTTACGGTCTTATAGGCTACAACGGCGCAGGTAAAACGACCTTGCTCAAAACCGTTGCAGGCATATACAGAGCCGACGGAGGCGAGGTTTTGCTTGACGGTCAGCGTTCCTTCGATAATGACGACAACAGGAAGGATCTTTTCTATATCCCCGACGACCTCTACTTCCCGCTTAATTCAACTCCGCTTTCAATGGCAAAGTTCTATGCGGACTATTACCCGAATTTCCATATGAAAACATTTGATAATCTTATTGAGGTTTTCGGTCTTGATAAGAAAAAGAGAATCAGAGGCTTTTCAAAAGGTATGCAAAGACAGACGGAAATTATTTTAGGTCTTGCGTCAAATCCGAAATATCTTTTGCTTGACGAAACCTTTGACGGACTTGACCCGCAGAAAAAAGAGATTTCAAAAAAGCTCTTCCTTGAATATATAGCACAGAGCGAGGCTTCGATTATCATTTCCTCGCACAACCTTACAGAGCTTTCAAACCTTTGTGACCATGTCGGTCTTATCAACGGTAAAAAGCTCACAATGGACTGCTGTGTTGACGATATTTCACAGAACTACTGCAAGTTCAGACTTATCTTTGACAGAGATATTAAAGAATCGGATTTTGCAGGCTTGAAATACAAGTCGCTTGACATTGATTCAAAGATAGCAACAATTATTTTCGAGGGCAATGCCAAAGAACAGGCAGAGAAGCTCAAGGCACTCAATCCGATTGCCATCGACGAATATAAACTCACCATGGAAGAAGTATTCTTAAATGAAATGGAGGACAAGAAATATGATATCACCAAGATATTCGAATGACAGAGTTGACGCAAATGACTTGAAGAGAAGCTTTATAAACATTCTCCCCTGTTCGGTGGTTGCGTTTTTAGCTCTTATAATGTTCCATGTTCAGCCCGTACTTTCTTATGTATTTTCAGAGTCGTTCAAGACTGAAAAAATGCAGAAAGATGTACTCTTCTATTTCCTTGACTCAAACAATGTATTCCCAAGCTTTATACAAATCGGAATGGTTCTTTGCGGAATGCTTATGGCATTTTCTCTGTTCCAATTTCTGCTTAAAAAGAAGTCGGTAAACGTATATTTGAGCTTCGGTATGACACGTTCAAAGCTTTATATCAACAGACTTTTTGCGGCAGTTCTTTCGCTCTTTGTCGCAACATTCATTCCCACGTTTTTAACCTTTATCATTAACCTTGCAAACTTCGGTGCAAGCTCTGCTCTTACAAGCCTGTTCTGTTATATGTTCTTAATGGAATTTGTCAGCGGTCTTGCAGGATTTGCTCTTGCTTCGGCAGTAATGACATTTTCAGGCTGCACAATTGAAGCAGTTATTACAGCAATCGGTTTATCTGCACTTCCGACATTCATTTCGGGAACGATTGACAATTTGTCAACTATCGTAAGAGGCTACGTCTACAATGCAGGTGCCGATATAGCAAGACGCACCGGCGGAAATCTTTTCAACATTTGGACTTTTGCACTCGATACCGAAAATCTTAACGGTAAAGCAACCGAATTCACTTCTGAAAAGACCTTCGTTCTCTTGGGTCAGCTTACTAAGAAATCCACCTTCAAGGCTTTTCAATGCATTGATATGGAAGTGCTTGCCCCGATTCTTATGTGGCTTGCAATAAGCATTATCCTTATCGGCATCGGAACAGTCTTTATGAACAAGAGAAAGAGCGAAAACTCAAACTCCTTCGGCAAGTTCTATTTAGCAAGCGCATCAAACGGACTTTTAGTATATACAATTGTTCTCGATGTTCTTGCATCGGTATTAAAGTATGCATATGCCGATGATTACAGATCTCCCCTTCATCAAAATCTTACTTTAATCTTGCTTATATTATTCGCTGCTACCATTCTTGCGTTCTTCCTTGCAGAGCTGATACTCAGAAGAAACTTCAAGGCAACATTAAAGACGCTTCCGGTTTACGCACTCGCCTTTGCGGTAACGATTTTCACATTCGTTTACTACGGAACAAGCTATTTCGGTGCTTACAATAAGCTCCCCGATATTTCACAGATTAAATCAGTTTCAATGGATATTAAAGATAACAGAGGTACAAAGCTCCAAAACATCGCTGTCCATTCAAAATTCCTTTCTGAAAATGCAGAGGATATAAAAACCGCTTATGCAATGTTTGATATGGTTAAGACCGACAAGCACTACAAGGGCGCCGAGCTTGAGGGAAAAATCGGATTTAAGATTGTTCTCAAAGACGGTACGGAAATCAACAGAATATATGCAGTATATACCTCTGATGTTTATAACAAATACAGAAGAACGGTATATGACACACAATTCTTTAAGGACTTCTTAAAGCAGGTTCTTATCGAAGGCAAAGTAACCTCAGAGAACGATTCCTACATCGACGAAAACGGTTATCAAACGATGGCTTCAAACGCACTTCCTAATATGAAAAATGTTGAGTGGTATTATGTAGGTCCATCATATCTTGTTGACAATTACTATACAAACAGCGCAACGGCAAACCTTGACCTCATAGAAGATGTTGACGGCTTAATGGAAGCAATTTACAAGGATTATATTGCAATGTCCTATGACGACGCATATACCAACACTCGCATACCCGTCGGCGCAATTTCTTCGAATATTACACAAGCTAAAAATGTTAATGAAAAGCTTATCAACAAATACGGATATTATTATGAAGAGAGCAATATATACGGTTATGATGACCACGAAACAACGCAGCAGAATGAGGACAAATGCGTTAAGGGAAGTGCGCTTTATTCGTACTATATCTATCCCAATATGACAAATACGATTAAGTTCCTCAATGATAACGGTTTAACTCCTCTTGCTTACACAGGCAATATTAAAGAGGTTTATTATACCGATACGAGCTATTCCGTAAGCAGAGTTCTCAACCACTACGCTGACGGTTCCAAGCTTGATAACAGATACGAAGCATTTGATTTCTCGCAGGCTTTGAATGTTAACAATTACGGTGAGGCTAAGGAAGGCTCGCCGGATACAATAAGCTTTATGGACTTCGTTAAAAACGCATATGTAAATGCAGGCATTACGCTCAAAACGGTATCGGGCGACAAGGCTAAGGAAATCGTTTCAAAAGCTATCCCCTACTATGAGCCTGACCACGGTACTGAAATCAAGGGAAGATATATTATGATTGTTTATGATGACAATACAATTACTTCTCTTTATGTTCCCGAGGGCAACATTGCAGTATTCGGATAAAACTCAATAAACGGCAAAAGGCACTCTTTCAAAAACGAAAGAGTGCCTTAAATTTTGCACTTGTAAAAAAGGACAAAAAAATAGCCCCCCTATTGGAGAACTACTTTTGTTGATGTCGGCGCCGACCTATTTTCCCGGGCCGCTTCCAGCCAAGTATTTTCGGCACGAATGAGCTTAACTACCGTGTTCGGGATGGGAACGGGTGGACCCTCATCGTAATAAACACCGACTTGTGAGAAACTCTGTTTTGTGACTCATCTCTCAAGTGCAAGACAGAGTATACCACAAGCATTTTCAAAAATCAAGTGTTTTTTTAATATTTTTTTATTTTTTTATGAATTATTCTTTAATGTACACTTTTTCGACTTTTCCGACGTAAATTTTGTGAAAATCGCCATTAGTGTAATTATCCATAATACTTTCGTCAATAAAGCTGTCGGGAGTCATATCGCAAGCGGCAATTTTCTTGAGCACCATAACAACATTTGCCTGTTCAAACGAAACCGCATTGTCAACATCAATCGGAACGAAGCCTGTTTCCTTTGCCTTATCTACATCCCTGCCCGACTTTGAGCCGCAAATGCCCAATTCCTTTTTATATTCGCCGTCAAAGAATGAGAGCGTAAATGTATCATTTCTCTCCATATAGCCGAAGGTGTGCCTCTGAGGGCGTACAAAGCACGCTACAACGTCTTTTCCCCAAAGCTCGCCTACAAGTCCCCAGCTGACCGTCATAGTGTTCCAGTCGCTTATATCGCCTGCTGTGAGCAATGCCCAATCGTCAGCTATCATTTCAACGGGGGATTTTTTCAAATCTCTGATATTTATTTCTTTAAGCATAAAAAAGCCTCCTTAATTGTTTACTTAATTATTATATACTATTTTACGTTTTATGACAACAAAAAGCGGAGAAATCCGAAAGCTCAAATCTCTCCGCTTAATTTATTTACAGCTTATCAATACTGTTCGCTCTGACCCTGATTATAGAAGTATCCGAACGGGTTGTAGGATTGTGTTGATGATTCCTCTGCAACGGTCGTGTTGTTGCCCTTATCCTCAACAAGTGCAACGGTAACCTCAAACTCCGTAATCTGATAATTGTTATCAACGTGGCAAATCGTAAGCGTGAGCTTATCGCCTACCTTTGAATTTTCAATCAAATCAGGCAGCTTATCCGTTGTGTCAAGGTCTTCGCCGTTTACCTTTGTGATAAGGTCGCCGGGTGCAACCTGAGTATTTACAAGCGGACTGTCCGTTGTAATGCTCTTGATAACGAGTGTGCCTGCGGGAAGTCCCTTAACACCGACAAGCATACTGTATGTCTGACTTGCCTGTGCAGGCGTATAAGTTATACCAAGCTTAGCTCTGTCGGTAACATATCCGTGCTCTATAATATCGTTGTAAACGTCAACAAAGGTTGAACTCGGTACGGAAAAGCCCATACCCTCATAATCGGTGCTTGAAATCTTTGAAGAGTTAATGCCTACAAGCTGTCCCTTTGAGTTTACAAGCGCACCGCCTGAGTTACCGGGGTTAATTGCCGCCGTGTGCTGTATGCACTCCATTTCATAGCCTATGCTGCTGTTTATAGGTCTTGCAATAGCGGAAACCATACCGTTTGTAAATGAGCCTGCGAAATCAACACCGCCGGGGTTACCGATAGCATAAACCGTTTCGCCTACGCTCAAAGCATCGGAGTCGCCTATTTCAATAGCTTTAAGACCTGTCTTTGCAATTCTCATAACCGCAATATCTGTCTTTGCATCATAGCCGATAAGCGTTGCGTCATACTGCGAATCATCGTAAAGCTGTACTTTTATTGTTCCGCCATCCGAAACTACGTGAGCACAGGTGATAATGTAGGTGTATTTGCCGTCCTTATCCTCGCCGACAATAACGCCCGAGCCTTCGCCGCTTTTCATATTCGCACCGCTGTTTGAATAAACAAGCACGCCTACCGAGGACTCTTTAACCTTATTGTAAACGCCTACCGCCGTAAGCTCTCCCGAGCTGTCAGTCTCAGAAGCAGAGTCGGAAGCAGCTGTCGAAAGCGTAGGACCGTCAACCTTAACCTTTGAGCTGTCCTTTTTATTGACGATTGAGAACACGGTAAGGAATACCGAAAGTGCCGCTATTACCGCAACTACGATTATAAATATCTTTAAGCCGTTCTTTTTGCCTTTTTCGTTATGTGCGGGTACATAGCTGTCATTTGCTGTATAGCCGCCGTTTTGAGCATTATACGGGCTTCCTGCGTGGAACGTATGGTTTTGCTGCGAATTTTGTCCGTAATAGACGTAATTCGGAGTTCTGCCGTAGCCGTAGCTCTGGTTATTAGGGTTGCTTTGTCCGTAATATCCGCCGTTATTTTGAGGGTTATTGTAGCCGTTATTATACGGAGAATATCCGTTAGTTCCGCCCTGATTGCTTGAGCCTTGTCCCTGCGGTTGACTGCTTGTGCTGTCGGAGCTTACATTTTGATTAAACTCCTCTTTCTTTTCGGTGTTTTCCGAAGGTTCATTGTTCGGTGTCTTGTTTTCATCAAATTCGCTCATAGATATAAGCCTCCTGTTATGCCTTATTCCGATAATCGTTCGGAATAGTAAATTCAAATTGAGTATATTCATCCTCGACGCTTTCAGCGCTGACCGTACCGCCGTGAAGCTCTACAACGGTCTTAACAATGTAAAGACCGAGTCCTGCGCTTTTAGTGTCGTAGCTTCTTGATTTATCTACCTTATAAAACCTCTCAAACACCTTAGAAAGTTCTTCGTTTGAAATACCTGTACCGGTATTTCTTATCTTTACGCTGACGGTGTTGTCGTCATTGTTCTCTACAAAGACAAAAATCTTACCGTTTTCCGTAAATTTAACCGCATTGTCAACAAGGTTGTATATGACCTGATGGATAAGATCCTCATCGGCGCAAACAGTTGTCGGAGCAAGTGCGTCAAGTCCGCAAATTTCAATATTTTTCTGCTCAATCTGTTGCTCAAACGAGACAAGAACATTGAAAATATCATTACAGATATTGAAATTAACGGGGTTTAGGTTCAGCTCCCCTGCCTCGATTTTGGAAATATTAAGCATTGCAACAACAAGCCTTGAAAGCCGCTTCGTCTCATTGGAAACTATTTCAAGATAATGCTTTTCCTTTTCGGGGGGAATTGTTCCGTCAAGTATTCCGTCGATAAATCCGCTGATTGTCGTCATAGGCGTTTTAAGCTCATGCGAAACATTTGCAACAAAACTTCGCCGTGAGCTTTCATATAGCGCCAAGCTTGACGCCATTGAGTTAAACGCCCTTAACAGATGAGCCAATTCTGTATCGTCATTTTTCCTAACCTTAACACGATAGCTGAAATCACCCTTTGCGTAGCATTTTGTAGCTCTCGACATATCCTTCAAGGGGCTTAAAAGGTCATTTGTAAAGAAATAGGTTGCAATAGCACCGATTACAAGAGCAAATAACGAGCCTACCAAAAATATCTTCATTGAATTTGAAAGATAGTTAAGTGCACCTAAGGAAGCAGGCTTTACCGCAAAAACTATTGCCACGGTTTTTCCGTCCACGACAACGGGGCTTGCCGAATACATCTGCGACTTGGTATAAACACCGTCAAGAGTTGAAGCAGGACTTGATGAGCCGTTTTCGTCAATAGAATTTATTATTGATTGCGGAATGGTATAAAAGCTGTGTACTATGCATTCTCCGTTACTGCTTATTTCAAAATTATCGGAAACCAAATCCTTGCAAAGTATAACCCTGCCGTCCATATTGCAAACATAAATGTCTGCGTCGATAGCCTCCGAAATCATTGATATATTATTACAAAGTATAAACGTTGCGTTTTGCATATCCGGCTGCATTCGGTTTGTAAGAATTTCTTCTGTTAAATCAGCAACCTGCTTTGTGTTTTCGGAAAGCATTTTCATCGTTTCTTTTGTCCAATTATTTGTTCCGAAGAAGCTTACCGCAACGGCAAGT
Source organism: uncultured Eubacteriales bacterium (assembly GCA_934436505.1). Classification (GTDB taxonomy): domain Bacteria; phylum Bacillota; class Clostridia; order Oscillospirales; family Acutalibacteraceae; genus Fimenecus. Next base: position 135,683 of record CAKSAP010000003.1, read on the forward strand.
ATTACAAAGCAAAGAATTTCCAAAACGAAGAATGCGAAAAAATATTTAATGAATATGGAACGCCTTTTGAAAGCGTTTTTTAACCTTTTTGGCAAAGAGCCTCTTCTTGTGTTCGGCATACCTCTTAATCCTTCGTCTCGAATTTATAGCCGACGCCCCAAACGGTTTTAAGCTCCCATTTATCGGAAACGCCCTCTAATTTTTCACGAAGTCTTTTAACGTGAACATCAACTGTTCTTGAGTCGCCGTAATAATCAAAGCCCCAAACCTCATCAAGAAGCTGATCTCTCGAGAAAACCCTGTTTGGATTGGAGGCAAGGTGGAAAATAAGCTCCAGCTCTTTAGGCGGAGTATCGACCTGAACGCCGTTGACCTTCATCTCGTAATTTTCAAGGTTTATTGAAAGCTTATCAAAATTAACTTCCTTTGTGTTTGCAGGACCTGCCGAGCCGGCACTTCTTCTCAAAACAGCCTTAATTCTTGCAACAATCTCTTTTGTGTCAAAGGGCTTTGTAACATAGTCGTCTGCACCGAGCTCAAGACCGAGCACCTTGTCAAAGGTTTCGCCCTTAGCCGTGAGCATTATTATCGGCTTATCGGAGAATTTACGTATCTCTCTGCATACCTGCCAGCCGTCAAGACCGGGAAGCATAATATCAAGCAAAACCAAATCGGGCATTTCCGCCTTAAATGTATCAACGGCACTCATACCGTCGTTAACTATCTTTGTAGCATAGCCCTCTTTTTCAAGATAGAGTCTTAAAAGCTCGCAAATATTGACATCATCGTCAACAATCATAATTTTTTCGTTAGCCATTTTCGTTTCCTCCTGCCCTGTGTTTTCTAAATAATACTGTAAAAATAATAATTAAATATGAACAAACATCAAACAATTGTTTAATTGTGAACGGCGACGTTATTTTGAAAACTTGAATATTGTCCTCGACACAAACGGTTTTTCGGGTGAAAAGATATTGCTTATGAATTCCTCGTGGTTTGCGGCGTCGGGGAAATACTGTGTTTCAAGGCAAAAGCCAGTTCTGTATTCAAGAGGCTTTCCTGCCTTTCCGATCTGTGTACCGTTCATATAGTTGCCGATATAGAACTGTGAGCCGGGCAAATCGGTATATGCTTCAAGCACAATACCGCTTTTATCGGATTTAACAACCGCAAATTTTTTAAGCGTTCCGTCATATCCCGAAATTGCAAAGTTATGGTCATAGCCTCTGCCGATTATCAGCTGCTCATCCTTTTCGTCAACGTCTCTTTCTATCGTCTTAGGCGTTCTGAAATCAAAAGCCGTGCCTGTAACGTCTCTTATCTCGCCTGTCGGGATAGCGTCATTGTTGGTAGGCGTATAAGCGTCGCAGAAAAATTGCACCTCGTGGTCAACTATCTGACCGCCGTCAAAGCCCTTGAGGTTAAAATAAGCGTGGTTTGTGATATTAAGCGGACATTTTTCGGTCGGTACGCAATTATAATCGATTATAACCTCGTTATCGTTAGTGAATGTGAATTTAACCTCGTTGTCAACCTCTCCGGGAAAGCCCTCTGCTCCGTTGGGGCTGTGATAGGTAAATTTAACGCTGTTATCCCCTACAATTTCACTGCTCCAAACAACCGTTTCGTACTCGTGGTTGCTGTGAAGCGTAAACTTGCCGTCAACGTTCTTGGTTATCTGATAATTCTTGCCGTCAATGGTAATTCCCTTGCCTGCAATTCTGTTTGCAACTCTGCCGACTGTTCTGCCCTGAGAGTCCGTACAAAGCTCCTGTCCCTCAACCGTATCAAAGCCGACAAGGACATCAAGCATATTGCCGTTTTTATCGGGAACAACGATTTTGTTAAGAGTTGCGCCGTAATCAACAAGCTCTATATAAGCTCCGTTATCGTTTGTAATAGTAAAAGAATGGACATCTCTGCCGTCCTTAAGCTTTCCGTAAAAGTTCTTTTCAATTTTCATAGTTTGTCCCTCCGTACAAAAATATATAATAAGTATATAATTATTGATAATTTGTGTCAAGAATTAGGGTGTTGTTTTATTGACTTTTAGCTCATTTAATTGTATTCTTATACTATATTTGATAAGGAGAAATGGCATGGAAGTTTTTCTTGAACAATTTGACTATTTTGTACGCTATATTTTCGCCGCAATTGCTGTCGTGATACTTCTCAGATGCGTATTTTCGCTTTTCCGTTCAAGACCGAGACGGGAGTCAATGGCAACGCTTGTAAATCTTGCCGACGATACGGAAATCGACATTGAAAATTGGGAAACATCAATCGGCAGGAGTCGTTCGTGCGACATTTCATTGAAAAAGTACGGCACGGTTTCGAGATTTCATGCTGTGCTTGCGCTTCGTAAGGACGGCTGGTTTATATTTGACACCGACTCTAAAACAGGCGTCTATGTAAACGGCAAGCAAATTCGACACGCCGCTAAAATATCCGACGGCGATACGGTTTCATTCGGTAATGCCGTTATGAAATTCGCTTCCCACGGCTACGGCGTCGAAGCAGAGGGCGAGGAAGCACAGACGGTTGACTTTACAAATGCAACAAGGCTTGTAAACCTTGCTGATAAGAGCGCATATTACCTCAACGGCAGCTGTCTTTTCGGCAGAGGCAGAAATTGTAACATTTGCCTGCCTATGAGCGATATTTCAAAAGAACACGCAGAGGTTTATCTTACAAAGGATGGCTGGATGATTGCCGACCTCAATTCGGAAAACGGAACTTACTTAAACGGAGAGCTTGTGTTTGACGCATATCCCCTTTACGACGGTGATGTTATTACAATCGGCTCTTACAGCTTTATGTTCAGAGAATAAGGGGGTGCTACTGTGTCGGAGAAAATTAAAAAAGATAAAAAGAAAACACATAAAAGAAAAATGAGATACAGACGCCCTGTAAATTGGCTCTTTCTCCTGCTTTTAATGACCGCATTTCAGATTTTCTGCGCTATTCAGATTTTGACAAACGGCGGAGAGGATATTGTAAAGGGAACTATAATAGCAGTATTTGCTCTTTATATTACGGTAGAATGGACGTATTTCATTGTATTTGCAGGCTTTTTGAGAAGAAAAAGCTTTGAGGTTGAGCTGATAGCGTTCTTCCTGTCGGGAATCGGTCTTGCATTGACAACAAGCGTTTATCCTAACAAGGCATATACACAGCTTATCGCAATTCTCCTCGGTATCGGCGTATTTATTGTCCTGCTTTGGATTTTAAGCGATATTGACAGAGTTGTTAAGCTTCGTATGCCCGTTGCAATTCTTTCTATCGCCGCTTTGGTGTTCACGCTTATATTTGCAAAGAACATCAACGGTGCAAGGAACTGGATTATTATCGGCGACGGCCTTTTGTCTATTCAGACCTCGGAGATTGTAAAGGTTGCATTTATCTTTGTCGGTGCGGCAACGCTCGAAACCTTGCAGTCAACCAAGCTTTTGACAAAATATATCATCTTTGCGGTAACTTGCGTAGGCTTGTTATTTATAATGAAGGATTTCGGTACTGCACTTATTTTCTTCTTCACATTCGTTATAATCGCATTTTTGCGTTCGGGCGATATTAAAACAATTTTCCTTATCTGTGCGGGTGCGCTCATCGGCGGCATCGGTGTATTGACCTTTAAGCCGTATGTTGCAAACAGATTTAATTCGTACCGTCATATTTGGGAAGTTGCCGACACAAAGGGCTATCAGCAGGTTAGACTTTTGATTTATTCCGTCAGCGGCGGACTGTTCGGACTCGGACTCGGCAACGGAAAATTGAGAGGCATATATGCTTCTACCGAGGACCTTGCTTTCGGTATGGTGTGCGAGGAATTCGGAATTATAATTGCCTTTACGGTGCTGCTTACATTCGTGGCGTTGGTTGTTTACAGTATCAGATACTCCGTAGCCGCACGCTCGTCCTTCTATTCGATTGCAGCCTGCGCCGCTTCCGCACTTTTGCTTTTCCAAACGGCACTTCACGTTTTCGGTGCAACAGACCTTCTTCCGTGGACGGGCGTTACGCTTCCGTTTATCAGCCGAGGCGGATCGAGTATGATGTGCTGTTGGGGACTTGTGGCGTTGATTAAGGCGATAGACGTTAAAACCTATAAGCGTTACGATAAAGTTGTAAAGGGGTGATAAGGAATGAAAACACTTTCAAGAAGAGCTTGGGTTCTTTATTTATTGGCAATAGCTTTTATCTCGGGTGCGTGCATTCTTTTCTACACCTTTTACACAAACGCAGACGCTTGGGCAATGAAAAAAGCTAACAGGCATATTTATTCTTCCGGCACTCTCACCACGGCAGGTGCGGTTTATGACTCAACGGGTGCTGTTTTGGCTCAAACCGTTGACGGAAAAAGAGTGTACAACAAGGATAAAGATATAAGAGTATCGACCCTGCATATACTCGGCGACTCACAGGGCTATATTTCCACGGGCGTTCAGACCTCTTATAAGGATATTTTAACGGGCTACGATTTTGTAAACGGTATATACGACCTTAAAAAATACGGAAAAGGCTCTGATATTACACTTACCGTAAACGCCGAGCTTAACAAGGCAGCTTATGAAGCGCTTGGCACTAACAAGGGTACTGTCGGTGTTTATAACTATAAGACGGGCGAGCTGCTATGCGTTGTTTCAAAGCCGTCTTACGACATTATGAACAAGCCGACCGAGAGCATTAACAATGACAAAAAGGGAGAATATGACGGCGTATATCTCAACAGGTTTTTCTCCGGCGTCTATACCCCCGGCTCTACCTTTAAGGTTATTACCGCAGCAAGTGCTATTGACAATATCCCCGACATTGACTCTCAAACCTTCAAATGTACGGGCGAGTATAAGGTTGACGGCAGCTCGGTTAAATGCCTGTCAACTCACGGAACGGTAAACTTTGAAAAAGCGCTTAACCAATCGTGTAACAGCGCATTTGCTCAAATTGCGATAGAGCTCGGTTCGGAAAACTTGACAAACACAGTAACCGCACTCGGCTTCGGTCAAGCATATAAGATAGGAAATGTTCGTCTTGCAAAAAGCTCGTTTGACCTTACAAACGCCTCTAACCTTGATATTGGTTGGGCAGGTATCGGTCAGTACACGACAAGAGTCAATCCCTGTCATATGCTTATGATTGTCGGTGCTATCGCAAACGGCGGCACTTCCCCCACCCCCTATTTTGTAAAAGCGATAACCTCTCCGACAGGCTCGGTAAGTGCAACGCAAACCACTTATCTTCAGCCTTATTTTTCGGAAAGCACGGCAGGAAAGCTTAACGATATGCTTCGTTCCGACGTTGTAAACTATTACGGCGACGGAAAATTCAGCGGACTTAAAATGTGCGGTAAAACAGGTACGGCGGAAGTCAGCACAGGCGACAACGGTCTTGCACCACACGCTTGGTTTGTCGGATATTCACAAAGAGAGGATTTACCGCTTGCCATTGTCGTTGTCGTTGAAAACGGCGGCGGAGGAGGCTCAGTGGCTATCCCCGTAGCAAGCAAAACCATGAAAAAAGCAGCTTCAATTTATGCAGGAAAATAATGGAGATTTTATGAAATACTATTCAGTTGAAAATTACGGTGCACTCGCAGACGGCGTAACAAATGATGCAAAAGCAATTCAGTCTGCAATTGACGACGCTGAAAAAAACGGCGGCGGAACGGTTGTTCTCGAAAGCGGAAAGACATATTATTCAAGCTCAATCGTGATGAAAAAGAATGTTGAGCTTCATCTTCAAAAGGGCTCCCGTCTTAAAGCGACAAGCAATATCGACGAATATTTCCGTCCGTGCAATTTTATAAACGATAAAACAAATACGCTTATCGGGAATCCCGTTACGGGTAAGCCGTCATTTTGCTTTATTTACGGCTTTGAGGCTGACGGATGCTCTATCACGGGCGAAGGCACAATCGATGCAAACGGACACGCTTTCGTTGAGCGCAAGGACAAATATTATGTAACGGGCAATTTCTATCCCCGTCCGACTGTGATTTACATTGAAAAAAGCAATCACATTTCCTTTGAAAAAATCACGATTGTTGATGCTCCGTTTTGGACTCTTCATCCGGCAGGCTGTGATGATGTTCTCATTTCGCAAATCAGAATTCTCAACGACCTTGATGTTGCAAATTCAGACGGTATTGACCCCGACCACAGCAGTAACGTGCGAATTCTCGGCTGTCATATCGAATGTGCGGATGATTGCATATGCCTTAAAACCTCAAAGGGCAACAGCGAATACGGTGCGTGCGAGAATATAATCATTTCCGACTGTACGCTTATTTCAACCTCTGCCGCCATAAAAATCGGTACGGAGGGCGTCGGAGATTTCAGAAATGTGCTTGTTCAAAATTGTATAATTTCAAGAAGCAACAGAGGTCTTTCAATTCAAATCAGAGACGGCGGAAACGTTGAAAACGTTAGCTACTCAAATATAATTATCGAAACAAGACGTTTTTGTCCCGATTGGTGGGGTACTGCCGAGCCGATCGTCATTACGACCTTTGACAGAGACGAAAATACTAAATCGGGTCATATCAAAAACATCAGATTTTCAAATATTACCTGCAAGGGCGAAAACGGCGTGCTGATTCACGGCACAAAGGAAAATGTTATAGAGAATATCACATTTGAGAACGTCGGTGTTGAGCTTTCCAAGGCTTCGAAATGGGAAACAGGTCTTTACGATATGCGCCCCGGTCTTAATAAGGAAATCGAAAAGCATAAAAACTCGGGTTTCTTTATCAGAAACGCTAAAAACGTAACAATATCAAAATCAAGCGTTAATTGGGGAAATATTTGCGACGATTATGCGTATGCAATCGACAGTAAAAACTGCGAAAACCTTGTTATCGACAGATTTTCGGGCACTTCAGCCGACGAGAAATGTGAAAGTGTGGTTATAAATTGAGAACACTGTACATAACAGACCTTGACGGCACATTTCTCAACGACAATGCAGAGGTTTCAAATGAAAGCCGAGATATTATAAACGCTCTTTCAAGGGACGGCTTGCTTTTCTCTGTCGCAACGGCAAGAAGCCTCTTATCCGCAAGGGAATTGCTTGACGGAATTGAATTTAATGCTCCGATTGTTCTTTCAAGCGGTGTTTTTGTGTATGATATGAAAGAGAAAAAGACGGTAAACTGCTTTTATCTTTCGGATAATAATTTCAGCAAAATAATAAGCATATTTGAAAATGCCGATAAATCGCCGTTCGTTTTCTTTTTTAATAAAGACACGGAAGAATATGATTTGCAGTTTACAAGTCTTAAATTGCCCATACACAAGGAATATTATGAAACTCGCCGCAGAAGTATGGGAAATATAATTCATCAGGCGGATAAAATTTGTGCAAAAGACGGCTTTGCGCCTGTTTTTGTATCGCTTTGCGACAAGTATGAGGATTTGTTGCCGATAACCAAGCAATTAGACCTTTTAGACGGCGTAGGCTATTCATTTTACGGCGATACATACACGCAATATTGGTTTTTAGAGGTTTTCAATAAAAAGGCAACTAAGCTCAAGGGGCTTGAAATTGTCAAGGATTACGTCAAAGCCGATAAGGTCATGGCCTTCGGCGACAACAGAAACGACCTTCCCCTGTTCTCGGGCGCAGACGAAAAATATGCCGTAGGCAATGCCGTTGATGAATTAAAGGCGGTTGCAACGAAAATTATAGGCTCTAACAACGAAAACAGCGTTGCAAGGTTTATAAAAGAAGATTTCACAAATTGTTTTGTTGACAATAACTCGTAAAAATGATATTATATTCGGGCGTCAAAAGACGCTTTGAATATATTTGCAGAAGTGGCGGAATAGGCAGACGCTCAGGTCTCAGAAGCCTGTGAATGTGAGTTCGTGTGGGTTCAAGTCCCATCTTCTGCACCAAAAAGAGCAAGCAATTTCTATTGCTTGCTCTTTTTTATTTGTTTGTAAAAGGAATAAGCGCTTCGCACAAATTATAATATTGTCGTAGGGACAGGGCTCGCCCCTGTCCGCAGGAAATTTGATGTATAATCAAGCCGGCGGACAACCGCAAGGGTTGTCCCTACGGTATGATATATTTTTTCTAATCCGTGCGAAGCACCCACTTCTTTTCACTCTTCACTCTTCACTTTTCTCTCTTCTCTGCCCGTCAGGACTTTTGCCACCGCCCTACGCTGTAAAATTTAATTTTAAGGTCTATTTACGGCTTTTTAGTTGCTGCGTTGGAAGAGACCGAAATTACAAAACCGTCAACAGAGCAGCAATATATTTCAGAATATGACTGTCAAATTTATTCGGGAAAAATATCGGCGGTAAAATATACGGTGGATATACAGGGAGAAAAGTATTTGATGATTGACTGCATCAGAGAGGATATTCCGTATATGGTTTCGGGCTGTTTTGACAGCAATCTTGAAATCTCGTTTGGATATGTTGCCCTGTGGACAGCAACCTCGCTTGAGGCTGATGAAATTTTTGTTGCAGAAGATAGCGGGCAAAGAAAAATTCTTGATTATTCGTACCGCTACTTTCAAACATATGTGTTGTTTAATTGTATTCTCATTGACATGTTAGATTTATATAAATATAATATAAAATATGAGGAGGAATGCTTGTGGAGCAAGAGAAAAAAAGAAAGAATCATCTTGTTAAATGGCTTTGTTGTGTATTAGCTATTTTATTAGTAGGCGGTATTGTTTTCAAAAAGTATGTAAAACCGAAAATAATTTATCACCCGCAACCGCATACAAATGAAGAATTACTCACTCTGTTTGAGGAAAACCGCCCACTGTTTGACGAAGTAGCACAGATTTTTTACAAAAATGACCGATTTTGGAACGATGCAAAACGATATGATAATGATCCATATGATACACATATTCGGCTCGATTCTCCTGACGAAAGAAAGAAAATGAAGCTTTTTACAGAAGAAGAACAAAAGACATTACGCACTTTTTTTGAAACTGTCGGAGCGTATAGAATTACTTTAGACTTATGCGGTCCTTCAAAAGAAGAAATGGAACAAAATATTGTTTTAGAACGACCGGATTTTAATTTTCTTAGAATTAGTTGTAATATAATAATTGATGATACTATAAATACATTTGACTTTATCTATAAATACGGTACCGAAACTAAGAACGAGGCGGATGAATATATGGAATCTTATTCACGCAGGTATGATAACTCCTTGATATACCTTGATGATAAATGGTATGGTTTGTTATAAGAAATAAAGGGCTTTTCTTCGTGAATAAGACTACAAGACAAAAAATTGATATCCAAAATTATCCCAACAAGGCCGTGAAAAATCACAACCCTGTTGGGATTTTCTTTATGGTGCTTTTAGTTTGGTGCTATCTTAAGATTTTACCCAAGTATAATTTCGCCAACGAGTCTTGCAATTTCACCTGTAGCATAATTTATTGATTTCACAATCCCTCCGAAATACCTCTCGGCAACCCACCTTTTTTACACAAGAGAGGCTGTTATACATTGCGGTCGTCCGCAACAAATGTTTTTCGCCATTCTACGATTCATAGGTTGCCTTATTAGGCTTGTAATGTTATTCTTTAAGTAAAAGAAAGGGCGGTGCTTTTATGGAGGCAGCAAAATGCGGTACGTTTATAGCAGAATTACGCAGTGAAAGAGGAATGACTCAAAAAGAGTTGTCCGAAGCTTTGAACGTTTCTGACAAAGCAATTTCTCGTTGGGAAACAGGAAAAGGTTATCCTGATGTGTCATCACTAATGGCTTTAAGTGAGTTCTTTTCGGTTAGCGTAAATGAATTACTTTCGGGGAAAAGAATTGATATTGAAAAATTGCCAACAACCGCAGATGAAAATGTGCTTGAAGTTATCCGAAAAAATGAACGAATTAACAAAAAGCAGAAAAAACAGGTTGCGATTTATACGCTGTTACTTATAATTGCTATATCGCCGGTTTTATTTATTCTCGGAAAAAGCCTTTTCGAAACTTTTACAACTGAAATTAAAGTCGAAAACATTTTAACATCGGTTATTTCGTTTGTGATTGCAGTGGCGGTTTTGACTGTCGGCTTAATAATAAAAGGCGGAAATTTATCTGTGCTGCATTCATATCACTACGAAAATGTAACAGATGTTGAAAACTATTCGAGAGAAATGGGAACAACGTTAACAGGAATGAGCGTTCCGATTATAATTCACTCGTTTTTAAGCCTATTTTATCAAGTTAAGGTTATATCTGTTGTAGGTGCTACAATATTGATTATCGGTTTAACAATCAGCACGATACGCCTATTCAAAATTCAAGTTGAATATAACGGGAGTTTGTTTTGAATTATACTGTTGATTTCTAATTATTCATTTAACATTCTTAAATGGGTCTGCATATTTGATAAAATTCAGCAGGTTGTTAATTTTATTTACAAATACTCTTGACAACATAAAATAATGATATTATAATTATTCACATACTTTAGCGATTGAAAGCGCTAAAAAATTATAGTGAAGGGAAAATCATTATGAAAAAGACATTTAAGGCAATTATCAGCGTCTTGCTTGTTGCGGTTATTGTTGTAGCTTGCTTTACCGCATGCTCTAACAACGCAAGCAACAGCGACAAGGTTTATAAAGTCGGCATTTGTCAGCTTACTCAGCATGAAGCTCTCGATGCAGCAACAAAGGGCTTTAGAGATGCTCTTACCGAAAAGCTTGGAGACAAGGTAGTTTTCGACGAGCAGAACGCTTCGGGTGAATCGACAAACTGCACAACGATCGTATCAAAGTTTGTTTCAGATAAGGTTGATCTTATCCTTGCAAACGCAACTCCTGCTCTTACAGCTGCTACGGAAGCTACAAGCACAATTCCGATTGTCGGCACATCAATCACAGACTATGCAACAGCATTGGCAATAAGCGATTGGAACGGCAAAACAGGTATCAATGTAACAGGTACCGCTGACTTGGCTCCGCTTAAAGATCAAGCTGCAATGATTAAAGAGCTTGTTCCCAATGCTAAAACGGTAGGTATCCTCTACTGCTCGGCAGAGCCCAACTCAAAATATCAGTCAGATATAGTTAAGAGCGAGCTCGAAGCTCTCGGCTACGAGGTTAAGGTATATACATTTGTTGACTCAAACGATGTTCTTGCTGTTACACAGTCGGCTGTTCAGAGCTGCCAGGCTCTTTACATCCCGACAGATAACACAGCGGCTTCAAACACAGAACTTATCAATTCTGTTACTGAGCCGGCAAAGATTCCGATTGTCGCAGGCGAAGAAGGCATTTGCAAGGGCTGCGGTGTCGCAACTCTTTCAATCAGCTACTATGACATCGGCTACAAGGCAGGTCTTATGGCTTACGAAATACTTGTAAACGGTGCTAACCCCGCTGAAATGGAAATCGCTTACGCAGATTCGACAACAAAGAAGTATATGGCTGACCGTGCAGCAGCTATCGGCGTTACTATCCCCGACGGATACGAAGCAATCACTGTTTCGGCAAAATAATTTAATACGGTAACATTTTGCAGAAGCGATAAGGTTACTTATCGCTTTTGCGTTTTGTTATAATGAGGAGCAATTTTATTATATGACACAGGTTTTACAGTTTATTCAATCACTCCCCTCCCCGATAGCTCAAGGCTTCATTTGGGGTATTATGGCTATCGGAGTTTACATTACATACAAAATACTTGATCTTGCAGATCTTACCGTTGACGGCTCATTTGCAACGGGCGGTGCCGTTCTTGTTGTACTGACAACAAAAGGCGTTAATATCTACCTTGCGTTGCTTATTGCTTTTGCTTCAGGCTGTCTTGCAGGTTTTGTAACAGGTATTTTTCACACAAAATTCGGAATACCTGCAATTCTTGCCGGTATTCTTACACAGCTTGCGCTTTACTCAATTAACCTCAGAATAATGAGTGGTAAGGCAAACACCTCGATAAGCAAAAGAAACTTTAACCTTATTATCACATCAAGCGCTGACGAGCTCGGCAGAACAATACTTGTATGTGCAATATTCGTTGCCGTTCTTATCGGCGTGCTCTATTGGTTCTTCGGTACTGAGCTCGGTAACTCCATAAGAGCTACAGGCTGCAATCAGGCTATGGCAAGAGCAAACGGAATAAATACCGATTCAAGAAAAATTATCGGTCTTATCCTTTCAAACGGTATCGTTGCAATGTCGGGTGCATTGCTTGCTCAGTTTAACGGCTGTGCAGATATAAATATGGGCAGAGGCGCAATCGTTATCGGTCTTGCGGCTGTTATCATCGGCGAGGTTATTTTCGGTAAGCTCTTTAAGAATTTTGCTTTGAGACTTCTCTCGGCGGTTATCGGCGGAGTTATCTACTACATAGTCATTGCTCTTGTTCTCAAGCTCGGCTTGAACGCTAACGACTTGAAGCTTCTTTCGGCTTGCGTTGTTGCTGTTTTCCTCGGTCTTCCCCATTGGAAAGCAAAGGTTGCTGCAAAGCATGTAAAGAATGATGAAAAGGCAGGTGCTCAGAATGCTTGAAATTAAAGGCGTATATAAAACATTTAACCCCGGTACAATAAACGAAAAGAAAGCCCTTACGGGTATTGATTTAACACTTAACGAGGGCGATTTTGTAACCGTAATCGGCGGTAACGGTGCTGGTAAATCCACGCTGTTTAATATGATTGCAGGCGTTTATCCCGTTGACTGCGGCACAATCAAGGTTGACGGCGAGGACATTACAAAGCTTCCCGAATACAAGCGTGCAAAGTATATGAGCAGAGTTTTCCAAGACCCTATGACAGGTACTGCCGCTGATATGCAGATAGACGAAAACCTTTCTATCGCCGCAAGGAGAGGCAAAAAGAGAACGCTTAAAAACGGCGTTACAAAGAAAGAGCGTGAAGAGTACAGAGAAATCCTCAAAAAGCTTGATTTAGGTCTTGAGGACAGACTTTCATCAAAGGTCGGACTTCTCTCGGGCGGTCAAAGACAGGCTATTACGCTTATTATGGCTTCTCTTATGCATCCGAAACTCTTGCTTCTCGACGAACACACGGCGGCGCTTGACCCTGCTACTGCGGCAAAGGTGCTTAAAATAACCAACGAAATCGTCACAGAAAACAATATCACAACCGTTATGGTTACTCATAATATGAAAGACGCCATAAGGCTCGGAAACAGACTTATTATGATGTATGACGGCAAGATTATCTATGACGTATCAGGCGAAGAAAAGAAAAATCTCAAAGTTCAGGATCTTCTCGATTTGTTTGCAAAGGCAAGTAACGGCGAATTTGCAAATGACAGAATGATGCTTTCATAAAATCACATATCCAACATAACCCCGTACTAAAAGGCTGAGTGCTAATAAGTACGGGGTTATATTTTTGCAAAAAATAACCTCCGAAAAAAATCGGAGGTTAAATTTTAAGTTATTCAATTAAAGCTTAGAGACAACTTCGTTTATGGTCTTGTCCCCTGCCGCCTTGCCGTATTTCTCAACAAGGCTCTTATTTTTCTCGTCGCCGTGAGTAAGACAGCCTGCACCGTTTATACAGCCGCCTACGCAAGCCATACCTTCGATAAAGTTTGCGTCAAGCAAGCCCTTGCTCTTTTTAAGCAAAGCAATCTTGCACTGCTCAATTCCGTCGCAGACAACAGGTTTGATTTGGAAGTCTGTATTGCCCTGTTCCTTTAACGCCTCGCTTGCAGCTGCTGAAAGTCCGCCGCTGTGAGCAAATATTCTGCCGAAATAAGATGCATCGTCAAGTTCACTCTCGGGGAGCTCAACAATATCAATATCACGGCTGTCAAGCAATGCCTGTAGCTCTTCAAAGGTAAGAACGCTATCAACATAATCTTTTACTGTATCAAGCTGCAGCTCTTTTTTCTTTGAGGTGCACGGTCCGATAAACACAATTTTCGACTCGGGGTCTTTTTCTTTTATGTATTTAGAAACAGCCGCCATAGGCGATAAATTGTGAGATATAAGCGGAACTAAGTCAGGGTAATTTGACTTGATGAACGAAACGAAAGCGGGACAGCAGGAGCTTGTTAAGAAACCCTTTTCAGCAAGCTCTTGAGCTTCGGCTTTTGCAACAATATCAGCACCCAAAGCAGCCTCTACAACCTTAGTAAAGCCGAGATTTTTAATACCCGTAACGACCTGACCGGTCTTTGCAAAGGTAAACTGGCTTGCTATTGACGGTGCAACAACGGCATAAAGATTGCCCTTAAACGCACCGCTGATTTTGTCCTTGAGCATATCAACAACATTGATGATATACGATTTGTCGCTTATTGCACCGAACGGGCACTGATAAACGCACGCACCGCACGATATACATTTTTCGTTCTCAATCGAAGCCGCATTTTTTTCGTTGATTGTAAGAGCCTTAACCTTGCAAGCATTCTGACAGGGTCTTTTACGGTTTACAATAGCGAAATACGGGCATACCTTTGCGCACTGACCGCAGTTGACGCACTTTGACTTATCAATGTGCGCAACGTGGTTATGGTCAAAGGAAAGAGCACCCTTTTTGCAGACATCCTCGCATCTGTGAGCAAGACAGCCACGGCAAGAATCAGTAACCTCATAGCCTGCCGACGGGCATTCGTCACAGGCTATATCAATTACCTCGATTACATTCGGGTTGTTCTTATTGCCGCCCATAGCAAGCTTAATACGCTCTGCCAAAATCGCTCTTTCTTTATATACGCAGCAACGCATTGTAGGCTCATCACCCGGAACGACTATTGTGGGTATATCAAGCAAATTTTGCTGAAGTGTTCCCTGCCATTCCTGTTTTGCGACCTCACGCAGCACCTTGTATTTAAGGTACTGAACCTTCGTGTCAAATTTTCTAAGCTTTTCCATTCAAAAAACCACTCTTATTAAATCAATTGTACTCTACAACATCAGTCCAGCTCAAAAGGAACTGCCTTTCGTCCTCGTTACCCTTTACGGACTGTGAAGCGGCTACTATCGGTAACCATTTTTCAACGTACTGCTTAGCAGTATCGCTCTTTTTGCAGAAAATGTCAAGATATTTTTTAGCAGTTTCTTCATTTTCTTTAAGACAGAAAAGAAGATACGTCCTTGCAGCGTCTGCGGAAGCGTTACCCTGAGTAGCATGTGACCAGTCAATTATATAATACTTGCCGTCATTTGTAACAATGATGTTTGAGGGGTTAATATCGCCGTGGCAAACCTTTTTATGCTTGGGCATACCCTCAAGACGTGAATGAAGCTCATATCTCGTTGTGGCGTCAAGATCAGCCTCGGAGATTTTTCTGTTCATCTTATCCTTTAATTTGTTAAGCAAAGGACAGGTCTTTGACTGTATTTCAAGCTGAACATCAACAAGGTCATTGAGATATTCATCAAGCTTATCGGGATTTTTCTCCATAAGCTCGGCTAATGTTACACCCTCTATGAACTCTGAAACAATAGCCCATTTTCCGTCAATCGTTGTAACCTCAAGAACCTTCGGAATGTTAAGTCCCGTTTCCTCAATTCTCGCCTGATTGAGAGCCTCGTTAAGAACATCAGCCTTTGAATAATCCTTATCAAAGACCTTTATGCACTTATCTCCGTCTCTGTAAACCTTTTTTGCTTTTCTGACAGCAATAACATTATCTAATTTCATAAAACAAACCTCCTTAATATATCAAAGTTTATTTTTTGCTTTTTAACTGCTTTGCATCGGGCTTTTCAGTCTCAACAAAGGTCTTTCCGTAATATGCGTCAAGATACATCTGCTTGATTTCGCTGATAAGCGGATATCTCGGGTTAGCGCCTGTGCACTGATCGTCGAATGCCTGCTCGCACATTGCGTCAAGTCTGTCAAGGAAGTCCTTTTCGTCCGGAACATAATCCTTGATTGTGGGCTTAATGCCTACTCTTGCCTTGAGCTCGTCAATAGCCTTTATGAGATTGTCAACCTTTTCCTGATCGTTCTTGCCCTTAATTCCGAGATACTCGGCAACCTCTGCATATCTTCTGAGAGTGTGCGGATGGTCATACTGTGAGAATGTACCCATCTTTGTAGGAGCTTCGGCAGCGTTGAAGCGAAGAACCTCATCAATCATAAGAGCGTTTGCGATACCGTGAGGGATATGGTGGAACGCACCGAGCTTATGAGCCATCGAGTGGCATACGCCGAGGAATGCGTTTGCGAAAGCCATACCTGCCATAGTAGCTGCATTTGCCATCTTCTCACGAGCCTCGGGATCGTTAGGACCGTTGTCGTAAGCTCTGGGAAGATACTCAAAGATTGTTTTAAGAGCCTTGAGAGCAAGACCGTCTGTGTAGTCGGTTGCCATAATTGAAGCATAAGCCTCGAGAGCGTGTGTTACAGCGTCGATACCTGAAGCCGAAGTAAGTCCCTTAGGTGCGCTCATATGAAAATCTGCGTCGATAATAGCCATATTGGGAAGAAGCTGATAATCGGCAAGCGGATATTTAACGCCTGTTTTTTCGTCCGTGATAACTGCGAACGGAGTAACCTCAGAGCCTGTACCTGCTGATGTGGGGATAGCTATGAAATAAGCCTTTTCGCCCATCTTCGGGAAGGTGTAAATACGCTTACGGATATCCTGGAAGCGCATTGCCATATCCATAAAGTCAGCTTCGGGATGCTCATAGAGAACCCACATAATCTTGCCTGCGTCCATTGCCGAACCGCCGCCGAGTGCGATAATAACATCGGGCTGGAACGCTCTCATCTGCTCTGCACCCTTCATAGCACAGCCGAGAGTCGGGTCGGGAGCAACCTCAAAGAATGTGGTGTGCTGAATACCCATTTCGTCAAGCTTATCTGTAATCGGCTTTGTATAGCCGTTATTGTAAAGGAAGCTGTCTGTTACGATAAATGCCTTTTTCTTGCCCATAACCGTTTTAAGCTCGTCAAGGGCAACAGGGAGACAGCCCTTCTTGATATATACCTTTTCAGGAGCTCTGAACCAAAGCATATTTTCCCTTCTTTCTGCAACAGTCTTGATATTGATGAGATGCTTAACTCCTACGTTTTCACTTACGGAGTTGCCGCCCCAAGAGCCACAGCCGAGTGTGAGCGAGGGAGCAAGCTTAAAGTTGTACAAATCACCGATACCACCCTGTGAGGAAGGTGTGTTTACAAGAATACGGCAGGTCTTCATGCGTGCTGCAAATTCGTCAAGCTTCGCTGTTTCTGTAACGGGATCAAGATAGATTGAAGATGTATGACCGTAACCGCCGTCAGCAACAAGTGTTTCAGCCTTTTGGAAAGCGTCCTCGATATTCTTAGCTCTGTACATTGCAAGAACGGGAGAAAGCTTCTCGTGAGCAAACTCTTCGGAAAGGTCAACGCTTTCAACCTCGCCGATAAGAATTTTTGTGCCCTCGGGAACAGTAACGCCTGCAAGCTCTGCAATCTTAGCAGCTTTTTGACCTACGATTTTTGCGTTAAGTGCGCCGTTTATAAGAATTGTCTTTCTAACCTTTTCGGTTTCAGCGTCATTGAGGAAATAGCAGCCTCTTGTCGCAAATTCCTTTTTAACCTGATCATATACCTTGTCGAGTACGATAACAGACTGCTCGGAAGCACAAATCATACCGTTATCAAAGGTCTTTGAGTGAATAATTGAGTTAACTGCAAGAAGAATATCGGCTGTATCGTCGATAATTGCGGGTGTGTTACCTGCGCCGACGCCGAGTGCGGGCTTACCTGATGAATAAGCAGCCTTAACCATTCCGGGACCGCCTGTTGCAAGGATGATGTCAGCCTCTTTCATAAGAAGGTTTGTCATTTCAAGGCTCGGAACGTCAATCCAAGAAATAATGCCCTCGGGAGCGCCTGCTTTTACAGCTGCCTCAAGAACAACCTTTGCAGCGGCGATTGTTGAGCCCTTTGCTCTCGGATGGGGGCTTATAATAATACCGTTTCTTGTTTTAAGCGAAATAAGAGTTTTGAAAATTGCGGTTGATGTCGGGTTTGTTGTCGGGATTACCGCAGCAACAAGACCGATAGGCTCTGCAATCTTTTTAATTCCGTATGCCTTGTCCTCTTCAAGAACACCGCAGGTTTTTGTTTCTCTGTACGCATTGTAGATATACTCCGAAGCGTAATGGTTCTTAATAACCTTGTCCTCTACAACGCCCATTCCCGTTTCCTCAACTGCTAATTTAGCAAGCGGAATTCTCTGCTGGTTGGCAGCGGTAGCGGCAGCAAGGAAAATTTTATCTACCTGCTCCTGAGTGTAGGTTGAAAACTCCTTCTGTGCTTCCCTTACACGGGCAATAGCTTCTTCAAGAGTTTCTACCGAATCAACGATTTTGTATTCTTTAGTACTCATATTCAGACCTCCAAAATTTCATTGTTAATATTTTAACAATTAGTTTTGATAATGTGAATAATTAAATTCGTATATCGTTATATCAATTTTGATATATGTCGATACATTCCGACGTTGATGCACGCACCTCATCTATAAATTTTCGGTCGAGCTCGGTAAGCTTATAGTCCTTATGATAGATGAGCATATCCTTATATTTTTTCTTGTTATCGGGGCAAATTTTTTGCACAAGAGAATAGCGCTTCAAAATGTCCTCGGGCAAAGGAGAAACCCACATAAACGTCTGCTCGTTCTTTGAAAGCACAGTAAACTGACTCGCTCTTTCAAAAACGAAAATTCGCCTCTCCCCGTCATCGGGCAATTCTTCTTTTTTAACCTCCGCAAGCGAAAGCGACGGAACATACGGGTCTGCGTGTCCGATTTCAATAAACGGATGCAAATCCTCAAAATGTATGACCTCTTTTTGTGCAAGCGGACTTTTTTCGCTCATTACAAGCACATACCCGAAGCTTACAATGTCTTCATACTTGAGATTTTTTTCCTCAAATAAAGCTGTAAAGTATTTTTCGTAGTTTTCCGCAAAGCGCACAATTCCGAGCTTGTAATTGTCAGAAACAACATTGGTTATTGTCCTTGATGAATTGGTTTCCTTATAGAAAACCTCAACAGGCTTTTCCCCGAGCATTTTCGAAAACTGTGCGAAAGCGTCGGATATATAAGTAGCTCTCGGTACGGAAACGGAAAATGACTTATGCTCTACGCCTGCATTTTCCTTATAAATTTTTTCAACGTTGTCAATCTGCTTTAATATATTTTTGGCGTAGCCGATAAAACGCTGTCCCTCGAGAGTGAGCATCATACCCTTTGTACTTCTGTCAAAAATCGTAATGCCAAGCTCTGCTTCAAGCTCTTTTATCGAACGGCTCAAATTCGGCTGAGCGATAAGAAGTTTTTCACTCGCCTTGTTTATAGAACCGTATTTTGCGACCTCAACCGCATATCTCATATGGAGAATATTCATTATTTTACCTCAACACCCTATGCCTTTGATGAAAGCACATCGATATTCTTGTCCATAAGGTCAAAGAAATCGTTTACTATTTTTTCGTCCTGCTCATTGCCACGAACACACATTGAAAGCGTCAGCTCAGAGTTTATGGACGTAGCCGAAAGAAGAACATACGGCTTATATTTTACCGCACCCGTCATAAAGCCGTCCGTCGGCTCATGTCCGTCAAGCGAAAGCTTATCGGTTTCAAGCACTCCGATATTACTCATGGCAATAAGCGGATTTGAGTAGCCTATTTTAATTACCTCTTCCGAAGCCATCTGAGGCATAATGCTGTATCCGAGCTTCAAAAGCGGTAAGCCGTAAAGTCCCATAAATTTATCTTTTTTGAATTTTGCAACACTCTGCTTGGTATATTCAAGCGTTTGGAAAATATCCTCGCCGAGCTCGGGAATATTGCACTGCATAAACGCCGTTTGGTTTGTAATTCCCGTATCGCTTGCGTCCTTCATATGACGTCTTAAATCGATAGCGCAGGAAATTGTAACGCTCTCGTCTCTGCCAAAGCCGGCAAGCTCATAAAGGCTGTAAAAATAAGCCGTAACAAGCATATCGTTTACGGTTGCACCGAGATTTTTGCCGGAAGCTCGCGAGCGTGCAAATCTTTCCTTGTCAATTTTTCTTCTCGCTATAAACGAACGGTCTTTTATATTATCCTCTGTAAGCGGAAATTTGTGATTGTCTTTCGCACACACGTTTTTGTAAAGATTTTGCGCCATTTTCTTTTCGGTTTTTGAGAAATCGTCATATACCTCTTCAAAAGAACGTGAGCCTGATTTTAATTCTAACGGGCTTATTCCCTGCTCGACGTAATCGTTATAATTCTTACAAAGAGCCTTCAAAAAATACTTGAAATCTCCGCCGTCCATACACATATGGTTTTCAACTATGCAAAGCACGGATTTTCCGTCGTGGAAGAACACGGCAACTTGAATTTGCAGGTCGTTTTCAGGCGGAATGTACTGCGTAAGGAAATCGTTTATTGCCTCATCAAGATTGTCGGGAGTCGAAACGTGAAGCACATCGTCAATGCTGTAATCTTTTACTTTCCAATAGGTTTTGAATTTATTATCGACAAACGAAGAATGCAAAACAGGAGCTTTTTCAAGGAAGCAGATGAGTACCGTTTTCAGCGCTTCGATATCAATTTCAAAATCGTAATGAAGCTCAACGTGAACCATTCTGTCGTTAAAATCACGGAAAAGGTAGTGCATTTTATCCCAAAGCTCAGCATTTAACTTTTTTACCATCATTCTTCCTCCTCCGGATTATACGCAAGCTTTTTATTCCTGATTGCAAGCTGTATTATAACGCCGATATCAAGAACAAAGCCGATTATAATGAGTATTCTTCCTACACTCCAAAGACCTGTTATCAATCCGAAAATAACAAACGCAAAAATGAAAACAAGCGGAATTGTAATAAGGTAATTTACAAAAACAAGCCTTTGCTTTGTAACGGTGGCAAGAACAAGGTCGCCGATAAACATCATAGCGAGCGCAAACAAGAAAATGAGGTACGCTTGCTCGTTGTCAAACAGAATTCTGATAAACAGGAACAGGAATTGTGTTCCGACCATAACAGAGCCTGCAACGAGAGCTCTCATAACCGCATAAAGCTTCTTGTGCCGTCTTAAAATTGTAACTGCCGTAAGCATAATCGCCATAACGCCTGCGGTAACCGTTCCCTCGATTATAAGCCATGTGGGATGCCATATGTCCGTAACAAAGCCTATAATCAAAAACACAAGCACAGACAAAAGTATGCAGGCAGCAGCGGCAATCGGCGTGTATTTAATCTTTTTCTTTTCTTTTATATCCTCAAGGTACTCGTAATAATCTTTGACAATTCTCTGCGGATTGTATTCGTCCATAATCAAATCATGGGCAACTTTTTTATCGCCGAGTCCCCTTTTTATAACCTCTTTTGTACGAAGCTCCATCTCGTCAAGAACTCTTCTTTTGAACACAAAATTAGTTTTCTCATTTGAGAATGAGCTCATAGCTTTTTCAATGTGATCGCTGTAATCGTAGTATTTCTCCATCGCTTTCTCCTTTACCGTTTTATAATGTCATTATATCAAAGTGCATTGTACGCCGTCAATAAAATTCAATAAAAAAAGAGATGATTTTCATCATCTCCGAAAGGTTATTTTTCTATCAGGCAAACGCAATGAGCCGCAATGCCCTGCTTTGTTCCCGTAAAGCCCAAGCCCTCTTCGGTAGTGGCTTTGACGCTGACAAAATCCACGTCCAAATCAAGCGCTTTGGCAATGTTCTCACGCATTTTTACAATATGCGGTGCAAGCTTCGGCGCCTGTGCCAATACGGTTGCGTCAAGATTGACAATATGATAACCGTTTTCCTTCAAAAGTCCGTATACGCATTTCAGCAATTTAAGGCTGTCCGCATTTTTATATTTTTCGTCCGTATCGGGGAAATGCTTTCCGATATCGCCGTATGCCGCAGCACCCAAAAGCGCATCGGAGACAGCGTGCAAAAGCACATCGGCGTCCGAATGCCCCAAAAGACCTATTCCGTTGTTCTCAATTTCGACTCCGCCCAAAATGAGCTTTCTGCCCTCAACCAGCTTATGAACGTCATAGCCGTGCCCTATTCTAATCATAGCTGTTCCCTCCTATATAAAATCGCCTGTGCAATATCGGTGTCCTCGGGCGTTGTGATTTTAATATTTTCATAACTGCCCTCGACCATTTTAACCTCTGCGCCGTATTCCTCCAAAAGCTTACAATCATCCGTAAACATCTCGGAATTTAACACATTGTCAATCGCAGACAGATAAAGACGTCGCTCAAACACCTGCGGAGTATGTACCGCCCAAAGATAATTTCTGTCGGGCGTTGCGGTTATAAATCCGCTTTCATTTACAACCTTAACCGTGTCCTTTACCCTGACGCCCGTTGCCGCAGCACCTGTTGAAAATGCCTCACGAACGGTAACCTCGATTATTTTTTCGGTAACAAGCGGTCTTGCGCCGTCGTGAATGGCAAAGTATTCCGAAAGCGGAGAACTGCGCCGTATCGCATTAAAAACGCTTTCCTGACGTGTTTTTCCGCCCTTGACTATATCCGTTACCTTTAAGACCTTGTACTCCTTTATCATAGCGAACATTTTGGGAATGTCCTCCTCCCTCGCCGCAACTATGATTTCGTCAATCATATCGCTTTGAGAGAATGCCAAAAGAGTCCTTATAAGCACAGGGACGCCGTCAATAAGCAAAAACTGCTTATTGACGCCGCCCATTCTTGTTGAGTTACCTGCCGCAACAATAACCGCCGTTACAAACGGCTTTGCTTTGGCAAATTCTTTGTTCTGTTCTAAAAAGCTCATATTATCACCGTTAAAAAATTATATGAATAATTTTCCCCTGTGATAACAGTTTACATCATTTTTTCGATTGTTGCAAGCTTTATGCAAAGACAAAGCACTTCTGCCGCCTTGCCAATGTCCGTTACGCTCGGGAATGTCGGTGCGATACGGATGTTTTTATCCTCGGGGTCTTTGCCGTAGGGATAGGTTGCGCCAACGCTTGTAAGCACAACGCCGAGCGACTTGCAAAGCTCGCCGACTCTCATTGCGCTGCACTGCTGAGTGTCAAGGCTGATGAAATAACCGCCGTTCGGCTTCGTCCAGGAAGCAAGACCCGTACCTGCAAGCTCCTTTTCAAATGTATCGATAACAACATTGAACTTAGGCTCGATAAGAGCTGCGTGCTTTTTCATATGAGCCTTAATTCCGTCGAGGTTTTTGAAATATTTAGCGTGTCTTAACTGATTGAGCTTATCATGTCCGATCATCTGAGAATTAAATCTCTTTTTAATCATCTGAATATTCTTATCGGAAGCCGCAAGACAGGATACACCTGCGCCGGGGAAGCTTATTTTTGATGTAGAAGTAAATTCTACGAAATAATCCTCTGTGCCGAATTCCTTGCAAGCCTCAAAGATATTGAGAACCTTGTCGGGATTTTCCAAGAAATCGTGAACGATATATGCGTTATCCCAAATAACTCTGAAATCCTTTGCGGCAGGCTTCAAAGCAGCCAACGCACGGACCTTTTCATCAGAATATGTTACGCCTGTCGGGTTTGAATACTTCGGTACGCAGAACATACCCTTAACGCTTCTGTCCTTAACAAGCTCTGCTATCTTTTCAACGTCGGGGCCGTCGGAAAGCATGGGAACGTTTATCATTTTAATTCCGTAATATTCGCAAATTCCGAAGTGTCTGTCATAACCGGGAACATTGCAAATGAACTTAATGTCGCCCTGCTGACTCCACGGCTTGTCGCCTGCGCCTGTGAGCATACACTGTGTAATATAATCAAACATAAGAGTAAGCGAAGATGTACCGCCGAGAATAATATTATCACTGTCAACCTCAAGCATCTCCGCAAAAAGCCTCTTGCACTCGGGAATACCGTCGAGAACACCGTAGTTTCTGCAATCCAAGCCGCTTTCACTCTTACAATCGCATACGCCGATAACCTCTTTAAGCATATCCATTGTCAAATCAAGCTGATCGCCGGCAGGCTTTCCTCTTGACATATCAAGCTTCAAATTTTGTGCCTTAAGCTCTTCATACTGTTTTTTCAATTCATTGAATTCAGCCGCCAATTCCGGCTTGCTCATCTGAGAATATTGCATAAATTTACACCTCGAAATTTATTTTCATATTAAATCAAATAGTATTTTAATACATTATATTAAAATATGCAATATTGTTTTTCATTTC
The DNA here is from genome assembly GCA_934436505.1 of uncultured Eubacteriales bacterium. Lineage (GTDB taxonomy): Bacteria > Bacillota > Clostridia > Oscillospirales > Acutalibacteraceae > Fimenecus. The sequence goes on from CAKSAP010000003.1 coordinate 159,801, forward strand.
TTGCAAAAATTCTCAAAAAAAAGACAAGCAACCGTAAAAGTTGCTTGTCTTTTAGTACAATTTAGCTAATAAAATTACTTTTCTTCAGCCACGGGCTCGCTTACCGTGTTAGCTCTCATTCTGCGGAATTCAAGCTCTTTTTGAATTTTCTCTTTCTTTTCACCTGTGTAATCGTTAAAGAACATCGGAATCATTGTAAGAGCAAATCCGATTGCAGGCAAAATGGTAATCATAAAGAAAAGACCTGTTTTTGTCTTTTCGGACTGTACCTGAATAATGCCGTCGATAGGAGCCTGGAACTCGCTGACCTTAAGAACAACGCTGACAGCATAAGTTGCAAGACCTGCCGAAACCTTGCTCAAAAGTGTTTGGAAAGCGAAGCAAACGCCGTCTGCTCTCTCGCCCGTTTTCCATTCGATATAGTCAACGCTGTCTGCGATAAGCGCATATGTAATAACGTTGTAAATACCAAGCGGAACACCCATAAACACAAGGCAAAGAAGTACAAGATAAATATTGTTGTAACCGATAAACCAGAAAGCAACGTGGGAAATTATGCCGAATATCGACGAGCCGATATAAATCGCTTTAAGTGAGAAGCGTTTTCTCAATGCAGGCATAATTATCATTGCGGGAACCATACCTATACCGACTGCAACCGTGAGTGAGGTCATTTTGAAGCCGTTGGGGATAATTCCGTAATTTTCAACGCCGATAAGATAATAATGGATATATGTAGCGCAAACATTTGCCATTACCATTGTCGAGCCGAGAACAGCCGAGAGGATAACGATAATAAGCACCTTGTTTTTACCGATAAGACGGAAGTTTTCCTTGAATGTTCTTGTGTCCTGTCTCTCCTCATGTACTCTTTCCTTTGCCGTAAAGAAAGGAATAATCGAAAGAACAGCCGCAATTGTTCCGAAGATGATTGCCGATACAAAATAGCCTTTTCTCAAGCCGAGAGCATTTTCAGCGACAAGAATCGGGATAAGCACGGTGGGAAGAATACCGCCTGCGGTGCTGCCGAGTCTGCCGTTTGACAAAAATCTTGTTCTCTCGACCTCGTTCGGTGTGATAACAGAGCTCAAGCCCCAGAACGGAACGTCCTGAATTGTGAAAGCGATACCCCAAAGGATATATGTTACAGCCGCATAAGCTACCTTTGCGGAGTAGGACGAAAACTGCGGTGCAAAGAATAAAAGAATTGTTGTAACCGCAATCGGAACGGGCGAGAAAAGAAGATAAGGTCTCATCTTGCCCCATTTTGAATGTGTGCGGTCAACGATCATACCCATAAGCGGATCGTTGAGTGCGTCGAAAATACGTCCTGCAAGAATGATATTTCCTGCGTGAATCGGGTCAAGTCCTGCCGCATCCGTATAGAATATAAGCAAGAACATTGACATAATCGTATAAACGCCGCTACGGCCGAAAGCCGCAAGCGGAAACGTTATTTTTTCCTTTAGCGTCAAATAAGTCTTTTCCATTACAATCTCCTAAATACCTTTTTATTTTTTACGGGTAAAGACAGCCGGCAAAATTTTTGGCTCTTTCTCCCCTGCCGCAGTCATTTCCCTAATGAGCATTTCTTTGAGTTTCTTTCTCTCGGAAGCATATTTCGGGTCTTTTATAAGATTATGCTTTTCAATCGGATCTTTTTCAAGGTCATAAAGATAATCCTCAAAATATACCGACGCTTTATGCAAAGCATAACCCGTAGGTGCAAGAGTTCTTATTGCATATTTATACTTTTTCGTTCTGATAGCACGGCCGCATTGGCTTTCGCTTATCTGCATAAATACGCAATCTCGTTCCTCGCCCGTTTCAAGCTCCTTCAAAAGCGATTTACCCATATAGCTGTCGGGTATATCAATGCCTGCTATATCAAGCAATGTAGGCGGTAAATCTATAAGGCTTACAAGTCTTGAGTCAACCTTGCCACCCTTAAATGCGCCGCCTTCGATAATCAACGGCGTATGCGTTGCGCTGTCGTGACAAGAACGCTTATACTCAAGGTTTCTCGTTTTGAAATGAGAGCCGTGATCGCTTGTGTAAATGATAACGGTATTATCGTAAAGCCCTTTTTCTTTAAGCTTTTCAACCAATCTGCCGACGTTGCTGTCAAGGCTGTTTATCGCCGCCATATAGTCGGGATACATCTCTTTGTAGTCGCCCTTTAAGAAGGTCAAATCATCGGGCAAGGGATAATCCTTAAACTTAGGAACAACATCCTTAGGTCCTTCGTAGCAATGGTGGTCGTTCTGATGATGAGGCTCAATTTGAGAGACAAACATAAAGAACGGCTTGTCGGAGGTCTTTTGGTCAAGGTATTCCAATGCAAAATCATTTATGCAATCGGCTCTGTACCCCTTAAAGTCAAGCTTATTACCCTCTGCATCAAAGACATATCCGTCGTAACCGTGCGAAGTAAATTCAAGCACGTCGGCAGCACGCCACCAATCCTTATATCCGCCCTGAAGCTCCTTCGGAATAGCGGTTTTTTCACAATGGAAGCCTATATTCGGAAGCCTGTCGGAAGCAAGATGCCATTTACCGACGTAAGCGGTTTCATAGCCTGCCTCATTAAAATATTCCGCAAGCGGTTTAATATCCTGCGGAAGCGGTATTCCGTTCCAATAGCACTTGTTCTGCGTTGCGTAAACGCCTGTTTGCAGGCACGCTCTTGCAGGACCGCAAACGGGCTGACAGGTATAAGAGTTTTCAAACTTTATACCGTCCTCGGCAAGCTTCATCAAATTAGGCGTTGCCGTTTCGTTTACGGTATCCCAGCGCTGTTGGTCACTGAAATAAAAAATTATGTTCGGTCTCAAATTCTAACCCTCGTTTCCTTATTTTATAAATGCGGTAACGGCATTGTAAAGGCTCAAAGCCGTCACGGCACAAACAGAAGCCGTAAACACGGTTCTTATTGTTTTTTCATTACACTTTCTGTTGAGCTTCGCTCCGAAAAATCCGCCTAAAATCGCAGCCGGAATAATAACAAGCAAATACTTGACATCGAATCCCTCAAAATGCGTATTTACAAAGCTTGTTATCAAATTTGACAGCTGTGAGAAGAAAATTATCGCTACCGAATAAACGGCGGCGTCTCTCATTGTAAAAGAAAAAAGAATAGTCAGCACCGCAACATTGATAGGTCCTCCGCCTATTCCGAGAAAAGCGGCGGTCATACCGAGCAAAAGTCCCGTCAAAGATATTAAAGCAGGATTTTTTATACTGAATTTCTTAACATTCAAATTTACGGAAGCAATAACCAATATCATAAGAGCACAGAGAAGAGATGACTGTATTCCCTTGACAATATCCGGCGAGGAGCTGTTCGCAAGTGCGAGCGAAAACAATTTGTTGCCCGTAAATCCGCCTAAAACCGAGCCCAATGCAAAAAGCAAGACAAATTTCATATTTATAGGCGTTTTGTTTTTAAGATGCTTTGCCGTCGAGGTTATCGACATCGAGAAAACGGCGCAAGACGAAAAAAAAGCAACCTGCACCAAAGGATGAAAATTTATAACATCCAAAACAGGCTTAATTACGACGCCGCCACCCAAACCGACAAAGGCACCGAGCAGCGTTGCTATAAAAATAACAGCACCGTAAATAATAAAAATCATTAAAAATCACCAAAAAATATTTTAACACAAATTATAATTTTATACAACTGTTTTTTTATGCCCCTTGAACTTAACATCCAAATTTGGTAGTATATTAAATACTTATTTAAGGAGTTGGTAAAATGCTAAAGCTAAAGCCTGCACTCAAGGACTATCTTTGGGGAGGAACAAAATTAAGAACGGACTTCGGCTTTCAAAGCGATAAGGATATAATCGCAGAGGGTTGGATGTTATCCTGTCATAAGGACGGCGAAAGCATTGTCGAAAGCGGAGAATATAAGGGTAAGACTCTCTCCGAGGTCATAGAGCTTTGCGGTAAAGACGTTCTCGGCAAGGATTGTGAAAAATTCGACTTTTTCCCTATTCTCATAAAGCTCATTGACGCAAAAAAAGACCTTTCCGTTCAAGTGCACCCCGACAACGAATATGCAATGCGTGTTGAGGGCGAATACGGAAAGACCGAATGTTGGTATATTCTTGATTGTGATGAGGGAGCAGAGCTTATATACGGATTTAACCGTGAAATCAGCTCCGAGGAATTCAAAAAGAGAATTGAAAACAATACGTTTCTCGAGGTCGTAAATAAAGTTAAAGTCCACAAGGGCGATATGTTTTTTATCGAGGCAGGAACGCTTCACGCAATAGGCTCGGGTATTTTGCTTGCGGAAATTCAGCAAAATTCCAACACTACTTACCGTGTATATGATTATCAGCGTAAGGATAAGGACGGAAATCTCCGTCCGCTTCACATTGACAAAGCGGTTGACGTAACTAAATGCGAAAAACCGAAATACGATATTAAGCCCGTCGGAGAAAAAGAAAAAACGGCTTGTGGAACAAAGCAGCTGCTTACAAAATGCGACTTGTTCACCGTCGAAGAATACATAATTGACGGAACGCAAAGGCTGTTTGCAAGTGATAAATCATTCGTTTCATTGCTTGTAACAGACGGCTGCGGTACGATTGAAAGCTCGGGCGAAAAGCTCGAAGCACATAAGGGCGACAGCTTCTTTGTCTTTGCAGGCTCGGGCGACATTGAAATCAACGGCAAATTAAATATAATATCAACCGAGGTATAGAATAAATGGCAAAAAGGACCTTTAAGGGTACAAAAATTGCTTGTTACATAGGCTATTTCGTGCAGGCGATTATAAACAACTTAGCACCCCTGCTCTTTGTAATTTTTTCGGATAAATATAAAATCGACCTTGCGACAATCGGAAGCTTAATAATGTTAAACTTCGCAACGCAAATGGCAATCGATATTTTATCGGTTAAAATAATCGACAAAATCGGGTTTAAGAAAATAACCGTATGCTCGCATTTTCTTGCATTTTTAGGTCTTGTAATGCTCGGCGTTTTACCCGAGCTTACCTCGCACCATTTTCTTGCGATAGCGGTATCGATTATGGTTTCCGCCGTCGGAAGCGGTATGATTGAGGTTACGATAAGTCCGATTGTCGAGTCCCTGCCGAGTGATAAAAAAGCGGCTGATATGAGCCTGCTCCACTCGTTCTACTGTTGGGGACAGATGCTTGTAGTTGCACTTTCAACCGTTTTCATAAAGCTTGCAGGCGGCGATAATTGGAACATTTTACCGATAATCTGGTCGGTTGTTCCGCTTATAAATATGTTTAACTTTATGAGCGTACCGTTTATGCCGCCGATCGAGGACGACAAAATCATCCCCGTCAAGAAGCTTTTGAAATCGAAGGCGTTTATCGTCGCAATGATTATTATGTTCTGCGCAGGCGCAAGTGAAATCGCAATGTCGCAATGGTCATCCTTCTTTGCAGAAGAGGGCTTGCACGTTTCAAAGCTTATGGGAGATTTGCTCGGTCCTTGTCTGTTTGCGGTGCTTATGGGCGCAGGCAGATTGTTCTACGGATTGTACGGCGACAAAATCGACCTTGTCAAAATTATGTCGGCACTCTCCGTTTTGTGTATCGCCTGCTATCTTACCGCATCACTGTCAAACAACAGTACGGTTTCTCTGCTTGCGTGCGCCGTTACGGGACTTTCGATAAGTCTTTTCTGGCCGGGTACATTTTCGCTTGCGGCAAAGAGGTTTCCGAACGGCTCGGGCGGACTTTTCGGCATACTCGCCCTGCTCGGCGATATAGGCTGCGGAACAGGTCCGTGGCTTATCAGCTTTATAAGCTCGGCTTACAAATCGGCTAACCCTGCTTTGAGTGAGGGTGCGGCGCTTAAAAGCGGTCTTGCATACGGCTGTATCTTCCCGATAATTCTTATAATCGGCTTGATAGTGCTGAAAAAGGACACCGACAAGGCCGAAAACCGATAAATAAAAAATCAGCTCCGACGAAAGCAAATGCAAGCGTCGGAGCTTTAGTTTTATTCTTAAATTTTATTCTTTTGTTTCGTCGGATGATTTCGGTTCTTCCGCTTTATCCGATTCTTCCGTGCTCTCTGACGATAATTTTTCTTTAATGTCATCAAGTTCCATATGGAGCAGCTCATACAAAGCACGCACCTCTGCCAAAACCTGCTTCAATGCCAAAAACAGGCATAAAATCGCAATACTGAGAAATATAGGTGCAAGAGTAAAAACTTCTGTAAAGATCATTCCGAAAATGGTATAAATGATTAAAGATATAACGGCTATAACCAAAAATGTTGTCATAACATTACCCCCATAAGTACACGCTTTTCATTTTATTGAAAACATTTGCTTACAAATTCATAATACATTATAAAACTATTCTTGTCAACTCATTTCATCAGCCGAAAAATACACAAGTTTTGTATTAGAACATATTTGCTGTTGACAACTTCAAAATACAGTCATATAATAATATAAAAGTTGTCTTCAGGGCGGGGCGAAATTCCCCACCGGCAGTAAAGTCTGCGAGCCTTTCGGCTGATTCGGTGAAATTCCGAAACCGACGGTATAGTCCGGATGAAAGAAGATGTATTATGCTACATTTTTTGCCCCGAGGTCTGTCCTTGGGGCATTTTTTGATGACAACTTAAATTTTTAGGAGGTCATCTTATGACAAAAGTAAAAAAATCCGATTTGAGAAAAATCACAGTAACCGCAATTATGAGCGCAATAGCGGCAATTCTCCAATTTGTCGAGTTTTCGATACCGATAATTCCGAGCTTTGTCAAGCTTGATTTCAGCGATTTGCCTGCTCTTATTACCTCGTTTGCAATCGGTCCGTGGTACGGCGTAACGGTTGAGCTTATTAAAAATCTTCTCCACCTCCCCTTTGGCTCATCGGCAAGCGTGGGCGAAATTTGCAACTTCCTTTTAGGCTCTGTTTTCTGCCTCACGGCAGGCTTTATCTATAAAAAGCACAAAACCCGTAAGGGTGCTGTTGTCGGCGTTTTCCTCGGTGCGCTGTTTATGGCACTCGCTTCGCTTCCGATGAACTATTTTATCGTTTATCCCGCTTATGTAGTTCTCTATCATATGCCTATGGACGCTATTATCGGTATGTATTCGGAAATTTTACCCGGCACAGACTCACTCGCAAAGGCGCTTACAATATTCAATCTTCCCTTTACCTTCCTCAAGGGAATTGCAAACGCAATTATTTGCTTCTTGATTTACAAGCCTCTTTCTCCCGTAATCAAGGGCAAGAATGTGTAAATAATATTTGAACTCTTGTTTACGCTGTTGACAAAGAGCATATACAGTAGTAGAATATATGCGACAAGAAAATAATCATCTCCTTATAGAGAGTGGCGGAGGGACAGGCCCTGTGAAGCCACGGCAACCTGCTTATGCAAGGTGCTAATTCCTACGGTTTATCCGAAAGATAAGGTGTTTTAAGCACCTTTCGAGGTGCTTATTTTTATGTTAATAAATTTTTAGGAGTACCAAAATGGCAAAGTATCTCTTCACTTCAGAATCAGTTACAGAGGGTCATCCCGACAAAATCTGCGACAATATTTCAGACGCAGTTCTTGACGAAATCCTCAAGCAAGACCCCCACGGCAGAGTTGCCTGTGAAACCACCTGCATTACAAACCAAATTACCGTAATGGGCGAAATCACAACCACAGCCGATATTGATATTGAAAAAATCGCAAGAGATGTCGTATGTGAAATCGGCTACGACAGCGACGAAAAGGGCTTTAACGCTCACACCTGCAATGTTTCTACCTTTATCGACAAGCAGTCAAGCGATATAGCCTTAGGCGTTGATAAATCCTACGAGCTTAAAGAGGGACAGCAGGAGGATTACAATCTTCACGGTGCAGGCGATCAGGGTATGATGTTCGGCTACGCCTGCGACGAAACACCCGAGCTTATGCCCCTTGCAATTTCACTTGCTCACAAGCTTGCAAAGCAGCTTACAAAGGTTAGAAAGGACGGCACTCTCCCCTATCTCCGTGCTGACGGCAAAACACAGGTTACAATTGAATATAACGAAGACGGCACACCCGTAAGAGTTGACACTATCGTTATTTCCTCACAGCACAGCGCTGATGTTGAGCTTGAAACTATCAGACGTGATATTCTTGAAAATGTTATCAAGCCCATCATTCCTCAGGAGCTTTTCGACGACGATACAATTATCTATGTAAACCCCACAGGCAGATTTGTTACAGGCGGTCCAACAGGCGACTGCGGTCTTACGGGCAGAAAGATTATCGTTGATACATACGGCGGCGTAGGCAGACACGGCGGCGGCTGCTTCTCGGGTAAGGACCCGACAAAGGTTGACCGTTCGGCAGCTTATGCGGCAAGATATGTTGCAAAGAACATTGTAGCGGCTAAGCTTGCTAAAAAGTGTGAAGTTCAGCTTGCTTATGCAATCGGTGTTGCTCATCCCGTATCGGTTATGGTTGACACCTTCGGCACAGGCGTTCTTTCGGATGATGTTCTCGAAGAAATCGTTTCCGAAACCTTTGACCTTCGTCCTGCTGCTATCATTGACTATCTCGATTTGAGAAAGCCGATTTACAGAGAGCTTGCAGCTTACGGTCATATGGGCAGAGAGGAATTGGGCGTTAAGTGGGAGCTTACCGACAAGAAAGACATTCTCCGCCAAAAAGCAGGATTATAATAAATATTCAACGACATATAAAAAAACCGCTGATTTGTATCAGCGGTTTTTTATTTATATATTCATTTATCAGAACAAGCCTTTGATATTTCCGTCTGTGTCAACATCAATGCTGTATGCCGCAGGCTGCTTTGAAAGACCGGGCATTGTCATAATATCGCCTGTCAACGCAACTATAAAGCCTGCACCTGCCGACAGTCTGACGTCACGAACGGTAATTGTAAAGTTTTCGGGCTTACCGAGCTTTGTCTGATCGTCCGAGAGCGAATACTGAGTTTTCGCAACGCACACGGGAAGCTTATCCTTTCCGAGCGCCTCAATTTCGGCAATCGCCTTTTCGGCAGATTTTGTATAGACAACTCCGTCTGCTCTGTATATTTCACGGGCGATAATATTAAGCTTTTCTTTAATCGGAAGCTCCGCATCATAAAGCGGTTTGAAATCGGACGGCTTTTCCTCAATTGTCTTAACAACCTTTTTCGCAAGGTCAACGCCGCCGTTTCCGCCGTTTGCAAATACCTCTGTAAGAGATACAAGCACATCCTGCTTTTCGCAGAAATCCTCAATGAATTTAATTTCTTCGTCTGTATCGGTCATAAAGCGGTTTATCGCAACAACGACGGGAACACCGTATTTTTTCATATTTTCAATATGAGTTTGCAGGTTTACAATGCCCTTTTCAAGAGCCGAAACATTTTCATATTTCAAATCGCTCTTTGCGACGCCGCCGTTGTATTTAAGCGCACGAATTGTAGCGACAATAACAATACACGAGGGTTTAAGACCTGCATATCTGCATTTAATATCAAGGAATTTTTCAGCACCGAGGTCAGCGCCGAAGCCCGCTTCGGTTATGCAGTAATCGGCAAGCTTTAAGCCGAGCTTAGTAGCCGTAACAGAGTTACAGCCGTGCGCAATATTTGCAAAAGGACCGCCGTGCATAAGCGCAGGGGTATTTTCAAGAGTCTGAACAAGGTTTGGCTTAATAGCGTCCTTCAAAAGTGCCGCCATTGCACCGACAACCCGCAAATCCTTTGCGTATACGGGCTTTCCGTCATAGGTGTACGCAACAAGTATTCTGCCCAAACGAAGCTTCAGGTCGTCTATATCGCTTGCAAGGCAAAGAATAGCCATAACCTCGGAAGCAACGGTAATCATAAAGCCGTCCTCCCTCGGAACACCGTTGAGCTTACCGCCAAGACCGACAATTACATTTCTCAACGCTCTGTCGTTCATATCAAGGCAACGCTTAAAGAGTATTCTTCTCGGGTCGATTGACAGCTCGTTACCCTGCTGAATATGGTTGTCTATAATCGCACAAAGCAAATTGTTAGCGGCTGTGATAGCGTGCATATCGCCTGTAAAATGCAGGTTAATATCCTCCATAGGAATAACCTGTGCGTATCCGCCGCCTGCCGCACCGCCTTTAATTCCGAAAACAGGTCCCATTGACGGCTCACGAAGTGCGATAACCGCATTTTTACCGATTTTGCTCATAGCCTCTCCCAAGCCGACGGTAACGGTCGTTTTACCCTCTCCGGCAGGCGTGGGGTTTATTGCGGTTACAAGTATAAGCTTTCCGTCGGGTCTGTCCGAATATTTATCGACAAGCGAAAGCGGAAGCTTTGCCTTATATTTTCCGTAAAGCTCAAGGTCGTCCTCTTCAATGGAAAGACTCTTTGCTATTTCCTTAATCGGTAAACATTTTGCTTTTTGAGCAATTTCAATATCAGATAACATTTTTAATTCCTCCCGAGTAAATTATCAATATGCTGCTTAGTCTGCTTTGCCCAAGCGTAGCCGTTCATATATTCATTTTGATATTCCTTGATTGCTTCGGGGTCATCCCTGAAAAGCTTGTAGCTGTCGCAATCAAATTTTGACGTGTCAACGCTTCGCTGATTTCTTGCGTCAATAAGAATATCGAGCACTCCTGCATCCGAAAGTGCGGTTCTCAGACTTTTCAGCACCTTTCTGAAAAGGCTTTGAACAGACTCGTCATAATCTCTTTCAGGCCAGAGTGCGGAAACTGCATTTTCGGTACTGACCGAGCCTCCTCGCCTGTCAACAAGTAGCGCTAACAGCTCCTTTGACTTTGACGATGAAAAATGCATCGGCTTACCGTCTACAAACACATCGAAATATCCAAAGGTTTTTACAAATACCTTCGGTCCGTATCTGTGCGGAATGTCGGGTCTTATCTTATTGAGCTGTTCGAGTATCATATCGTCGGAAAAGGGCTTGAGAATATAGCCTATCGCATTAACTCCGAAAGCGTCATATGCATACTCCTTAAATCCCGTAACAAAGATAATTTTAATATCGGGTCTGATTCTGTTAAAGCGTTTTGCAAGCTCAATTCCCGACATAACGGGCATTTCAATATCCAAAAACGCAACGTCAACAGTATTGAGCACCGTGTATTCAAGTGCGTCGGCAGGATTTGAAAAGGTATTTACGCTCGTTACGAAATCAAAGCCCTCACAAATATCCTTTATATCCTCAAGAACGAGGTTTTCATCATCTACCGCTATAATGTTCATATATTCATCTCCCCGAAAATATCTTTATTGCTTTGCAGCTCAAGGCTCTGCTTGAGTGTTTCAACATTTTTATCCTTTGGAAGCGTTACGGTAACCCGTGTGCCCACTCCCTCTTTGCTCTCTATGAAAACGGTGCCGCCCATTATATCGGAAAAGCGTTGCTTAATATTGGAAATTCCGATATGCGACCTGCCGTCGTTTTGCTCCATATCGAGCGTGCTAACATCAAAGCCCTTGCCGTCATCCTCGACCTTGATATAGAAGTTTTTATCATCCTCGTAGGTTGAAACAGTTACCGTTCCGCCCTCGGGCTTCTTTGTTACGCCGTGCTTTATGGCATTTTCGACTATCGGCTGTAGGCTTAAGGTCGGTACAAAGAAGGAATCGGGTCCGATTTCATAGTAAATATCGAGCTTATCCTGAAAACGAAGCTTCTCTATATTACAATAATATTTAACGTGCTCCAATTCTTCCCTAAACGGTATCGGATCCTTTTGTGTAAGGCTGTCCATATTGCCTCTTAGATAAAGTGAAAAATCGATAACGGCCTTTTCCGCCTTTTTGGGATCTCTTTTAATCAATGATTTAATAGTGTTTAACGCATTGTACAGAAAATGCGGTTGAATTTGAGAAATCATTACCGCAGTATTGGCTCTTTCAAGCTCCGCCTCAAGACTTCTCGCTTTAATCGCATAATTGTAAAATCGTCTTATTTTTAGCGCATGGATAACAAGCGTTACAATCGAAAAAGCGAACACGCATACGGGCATTACCGACGAGCAGTTAAGTCCTATTTTGCCGTTTGTGTATATGACGTCTATGGTTAAGCCGAACACAAGGAACAAATACGAAAACAGATACAAAAACGCATATTGCGTCTTTTTGACAATCTCAATGCACAATCTGTTTATCGTGTACAAATCAATTACAAGCGAAAGCAGCTGCAAGCTCAAATAATAGTATGAGTCAAAAATCGAGTTCGGCAAAAAGTTTATCGAAACTGCAAGAGCGAGCACCGTGGCACTCATTGCAATCAGCGTGCTGTCGTGGATTTTGATATTAAGGCTTTTGACAATATAAATAAGCGCAACAAGCTTTATAATAAAGGTTGAAATGAAAATGAAAACATTCATTTCCTCATATCCGATATTAAACATATACGGCTGCACAACGCTATAGCTCTCCGTTGTGATTATCATCCTTAAAAGCAGGAAAAATGCAAGCAGCGGAAGCCAAGATGTATATTGCTCCTTGCTGACAAATTTTCGAAGAATTACCGACAAGAAGCCACACAGGAAAACAATGCCGCAAAGCACAAACCGCAAGGCTATTTTTGAATTCAGGGCGTTGTTGTCGTGCGTATAGCCCGTCATATAAACAGGCATATAAATACCCGAAAAATGGTCAGCCGATATTTCAACGACAACCTCATATTCCTTCCCCTCTTCGAGCTTAAACGGAAGAGAGTAATGACCTGCCGACGTAACGGTTTCGTTGTAAATCTTTGAGGGTGTGCCGCTTATGGTAACAACATCTCCGTTTATAAACACCTTGTACGAACAGGCGATATTCGGAATATACATTGTAAGATAAGTATCGGACTTAACGTTTGAAATATAACATCTGTAAGAAGCGTATCCGCCTGCCGAATATTTACGAATTCCGAGCACGCTCGACCAGGACGACGGGACATCAATCATTTCCCGTGCAGGCACAGCGGTCATTTTATCGCTTTTCAAAAAAGCACCGTGATAAAACTCCCATTCTCCCGTAAGATAAATACTTCCTTTATTGGAAAAATCAACGCTTGACAAATCGAAATGAGCGTTTCCCTTATTGCACGGCTGCGTTTGCTTTTTTGAGTAAAAATTGCACACAAAGACAGTACCTATCAAAACAATCGCCATCAAAAGCATCGTTACAATAAGCAGGATATTTGATTTTAGCTGTTGTTTTTCGTTTGTCAATCGCAAAATTTCATCACTATCCCCTTAACAGAGTAATTATACTATACCGCATAAAATAAAACAAGCATTAAAAACAAGCATTTTTATTCATTCTCGGTTGACAATAAATGATTATAAATGTATAATTTTTAAGATTATAAAGGAAAAGTGTTTTCAAACGCTTTTCACAAGGAGATATTACAATGGAATGGACATCACTTAATGATTTAAGAGAAAAGTATCTTGAATTTTTCGAGTCAAAGGGACATTTGAGACTTGAAAGCTTTTCGCTTATCCCGAACAATGACAAGAGCTTGCTTCTTATCAACTCGGGAATGGCACCTATGAAAAAGTATTTCACGGGCGAAATCACCCCTCCGAGAAAAAGAGTTACAACCTGTCAGAAATGTATTCGTACACCCGATATTGAAAACGTCGGCAAGACGGCAAGACACGGCACTTTCTTTGAAATGCTCGGCAACTTCTCTTTCGGCGATTACTTCAAAAAAGAGGTTATTCCGTGGGCGTGGGAATTCTGTACAAAGGTTATGGAAATGGACCCCGAAAAGCTTTATATAAGCGTTTACGAAGAGGACGACGAGGCTTACGATATTTGGACGAAGGTTATCGGCGTTAAGCCCGACCATATGGTACGCTTCGGCAAGGAGGATAACTTCTGGGAGCACGGCGCAGGTCCTTGCGGTCCTTGCTCTGAGATTTACTATGACCGTGGCGAGAAATACGGCTGCGGCAAGCCCGATTGTAAGGTTGGATGCGAATGCGACAGATACATTGAGTTCTGGAACCTCGTTTTCACTCAGTTTGAAAACGACGGCAACAACAATTACACAAGACTTGCTCATCCCAACATTGATACGGGTATGGGACTTGAAAGGCTTGCTTGCATTTCGCAGGACGTTGACAATCTCTTCGAGGTTGACACCGTTCAGAATATAATGAAGCACATTATGAGAATTGCGAACATTAAATATCATCAGGATCCTAAAAAGGATGTTTCGCTTCGTGTTATCACAGACCATATCAGAAGCACAACTATGATGATAGGCGACGGCGTTATGCCCTCAAACGAAGGCAGAGGCTATGTTCTTCGCCGTCTTTTGAGACGTGCCGCAAGACACGGCAGATTACTCGGAATTAAGGGCACTTTCCTTTCGGATGTTGCGGAAACCGTTATCAATGAAAACAAGACCGCATATCCCAATCTTCTTGAAAAGCATGACTTTATTATAAACGTTATCAAAGCCGAAGAGGAAAGCTTCGCTAAAACGATTGATACAGGCCTTATGATTTTTAATCAGATGATTGAAAATCTTGACGGCAAGGTTTTAAGCGGCGAGGACGCATTCAAGCTTTCCGACACATACGGCTTCCCGATTGACCTCACAAAGGAGCTCCTTGAGGAAAAGGGTCTTACCGTTGACGAGGAGAAGTGGGCAGAGCTTGTAAAAGAGCAGAAGCTTCGTGCAAGAGCAGCTCATAAGGGCGCAGGCGCAGAGGCTTGGGAAGGCAGCGGTACTGCTACAAAGGATATTGAAAAGACTGAATTTGTAGGCTATACAACTCTTGAAACCGAAGCTGAAATCAAGGCGATTATCGTTGACGGCGAAAGAAAAGAATATGCAACCGAGGACGATAATATAACACTTGTTCTTGACACCACCTCTTTCTATGCGGAAAGCGGCGGACAGGTCGGCGACAGCGGCGTTATCAAGGGTAACGGATTTACTTTTGAAGTTACATCGACCACAAAGACTCACGAGGGCGTTATTCTCCATCACGGCTCAATTACCGACGGCGAGTCGTTAAAGCTCGGCGATAAGGTTCAGGCTGTTGTTGATAAGCAGACAAGAGAAGCTACAATGCGTAACCACACCGCAGCTCACTTGCTTCAGGCTGCCTTGAGAAAGGTGCTCGGAAGCCACGTTGAGCAGGCAGGTCAGCTTGTAACTCCCGACGAGGTTCGTTTTGACTTTACACACTTCTCGGCTCTTACCTCGGACGAGCTTAAAGCTGTTGAAAATGAAGTAAACACCGCAATTATGTCCGCAACAGAGGTTGTTACAAAGGAAATGCCGATTGATGAGGCTAAAAAGCTCGGTGCAATGGCTCTTTTCGGCGAAAAATACGGCGATATAGTAAGAGTTGTAAAAGCAGGCGACTTCTCAACAGAACTTTGCGGCGGTACACACGCAAGCAACACAGGTAATCTCGGACTTTTCAAAATTGTTTCCGAAGCGTCGGTAGCGTCGGGCGTCAGAAGAATTGTCGGCGTTACGGGCTTCAACGTTATGAAATATATCGACAACGCAAATAAGGAAATTTGCGATACTGCGGCAGCTCTTAAAATCACAAATGTTTCCGATATTGTTTCAAAGGCTCAGTCAACCGTTGCAGAGCTTAAAGCAGTTCAAAAGGAGCTTGCAGAGCTTAATTCACAGATGGCAGCTTCAAAGGCTTCCGACCTTATGAAAAATGCAAAGGAAATCGGTGCGGTTAAGGTTATTACCGCCGATTTGGGCGAGGCAGGTGCTAACGAGCTTCGTTCTATGTGCGATAAGGCTAAAGAGCAGGGCGACAATATCGTTGCCGTATTCGCAGGCGTAAGCAAGGAAAAAGGCACAGGCTCATTTGCTTGCTGTGTCGGTAAGGACGCACTTTCTCACGGTGCTCATGCAGGCAACATTGTCCGTCAGGTTGCGGCTGTTGCAGGCGGCTCGGGCGGAGGAAAGCCCGACAGTGCAATGGCAGGTGCAAAGGATATTTCTAAAATCTCCGAGGCTCTTGAAAAGACCGCTTCGATAGTTGAAGAAATGCTTAAATGAGGTGAAAAATATGAGTGATTGTATTTTCTGCAAAATTATTTCAGGCGAAATCCCGTCAAAGAAGCTTTATGAGGACGATTTGTGCTATGCGTTTTATGACATAGCACCTCAGTCGGACGTTCATTTCCTTGTTGTTCCCAAAGAGCATATTTCTTGTGCAAAGGATATTAACGGCAGTAATTCCTCTGTTATTTCTCATATATTTGAGGTTATTGCAAGGCTCGCAAGTGAATTAAAGCTCGACAGTTACAGAATTATCAACAACTGCGGCGAGGGTGCGGGTCAAACGGTAATGCATCTCCATTTTCACGTGCTCAGCGGTAAAAACTTAGGCGAAAGACTTGTATAAGCTATGAAACGCCCACTTGCCGTTACAGGATTTTCAATGCTTCTTGCATTGACCCTGTTGTGCAAAGCCAATAATTACAATCTGGCAAGCGTTACCCTTATGGTTTCGCTTGCTTTATTGTTTGTATCTCTTTTAATTAAGCCGCTTCGTCAAAATATGACCGTACCCACCGCATTACTGTCTGTTTGCGTTGCGTTATGCCTGTTTGTAACGTCAAATACACAATATGAAATAATTTCAAAGCGATACAGCGATAATACGGTTACGGTAAAGGGTAGCCTGATTACTCTCCCGACCGCCAACGGCTCGCAAAAATATTACACAATAAGAACAAGCGAGGTAAACGGTGTAAAGGAAGCGGTTAACATTAAAATTTCTTTGCCCTACCCTATTGATTTTGAGCCGACGGATACCGTTACCGCTACATTAAATACCTTTATGCTCGGAAACGAGGACGACGAGTTCCTCGAATACTACCGTTCAAAGAATATTGTTGTCGGTGCAAGCTATAAAAGTGACGACATCAAAATAACAAAAGGCGACAATAAAGACTTACGAAGTCTTATACTCAATGTGAGATATAAGCTTTATAATGAGATAAAAAGCATTTTGCCGAACGACTGCGGCTCTGTTGTGTGCGGTCTTGTCCTCGGCGAAAAATCGGATTTAAGCAAGCGTGTAAACAATTCCTTTCGGCTTTGCGGAGTTTCGCATCTGTTTGCAGTATCAGGCTTACACGTCAGCATTTGGTCGTCGCTTGTTTACAGCAGGCTGCGTAAGCTCGGCGTAAAAAGCAAAAGAGCGTCAATAGATGCCATAATCTTCTGCCTTTTCTTCATATTGCTCACGGGTGCCAATCCTCCTGTTGTAAGAGCAGGCTTTATGATGATTTTGGTTTATCTTGCGAATATCGTTCAAAAGGAAGCAGAGCCTATAAATTCAATCGGCTTTTCGCTGATAGTAATGCTGTTCCAAAATCCGTACTGTGCCCTGAGCGTCAGCTTGTGGCTGAGCTTGCTTGCGACACTCGGCATATTGATTTTGTATGACGGCGTTGATAAAATTTTGCAAAAGCCGTTTCATAAGGTTAAATCCAAACGGATAAAATACTTAATTGAGTATATCAATTCACTTATAGCGGTTTGCGTGAGCGTAAATATATTTACCCTCCCCGTTTATTTCTTAAAATTCAAAAACATATCGCTTGTTTTGCTTTTG
The DNA here is from genome assembly GCA_934436505.1 of uncultured Eubacteriales bacterium. Taxonomy (GTDB): domain Bacteria; phylum Bacillota; class Clostridia; order Oscillospirales; family Acutalibacteraceae; genus Fimenecus. The sequence continues at coordinate 177,374 of CAKSAP010000003.1, forward strand.
GCAAATCTTCTGATGGTTTTCTTCGGAAAGCTGTGTATGGAAATTGCGGGAATAGGCTCTTTGCTTTCGGTTATCGGGCTTAAATTTGTCGGAACACCGCTTATTCTGATTTCGGGAGAAATAGCAAAGCTTCTTATATTCGTCGCAACAAGGCTGTCGTCAATAAGATATTTGCTTTTACCCGTTGACTCGCCGATAATTATATCCGTTTTTATAGCTTCAATGACCGTGCTTGCGTTTATGAAGCATATTTTGAATAAAAAGGGTAAGATTTTGGAAGTAACCGCCTTGTGTCTTGCTTTTGTGTTCACGCTCTGCTGTACCTATGTGTATGCAGAAGCCTTTACAACACCTAAGGCTATCATAAGCCAAAGTGAAAAAGGCACTTCAGCAGTTATAAAATATCACGGATACTGTACTGTTATATTTGCGGATAACGAAGACTATGCGGCGAGCGAGGTTTGTGATATAATAGATAACAACGCTATAAGCCGTGTCGATATGTTAGCCGTTTACACCTCGCCCGAAAGAGCGAAGGAGCTTATTTCAACCTATAAAATCGATGAGATTTTGACGAATGACAATAAGCTCAAAAACGACGTTTATTTCGACGGCAAAATATCAACGCTTGAACATCATACGGACAGTCTCTCCGATTTGACCGTCGCAACGCAAAGCGGATTTTGTCAGATAATGTTTCACGAAAAGACGGCTCTTATCTGTCTTGATGCGGATTACATACCCGAAAATTACAGCTGCGATTTGCTTATTTGCGACGAAAAATATGCAAAGAAAATTAACACGGATAATTTCGGACAAGTCATATACACAAAGCCAAACGAAAAGGCTATCGAAGTCAAGCTCTCATAGGCGGAAAGGATATTAAAATGTCTCAAATTGATGAAGCTACTCTTAAAAATCAAATAAAAGAGCGTAAGTTTTCAAATGCGTATTTGATTTACGGCAACGAGCCTTATTTGAAGCAGCACTATGCAAATCTCATTGCAAAAAAATGTGTGAATGCCGATATGGAGGGCTTTAATCTTCGTAAATTTGACGCAGAGAACAATACCCCTATCGACGAGCTTATTGACTCGACGGACACTCTCCCCGCTTTTTCCGAATACACCTGTACGTTTATGAAGGACTTTCCGCTTGACAGCTTTTATTCCGCCGACAAGGAGCGTTTTGAAAGCTGGATAAAGGATATGCCCGAAACCACCGTCGCTGTTTTTTGGCAGGACACAACCGATATTAACCCCAAAAAGAACGCAAAGTGGAAAAATGTTATTTCAATTTTCACAAAGTACGGTGAAAGCGTGCGCCTTGACAAAATGGACAGGACTTCACTTGCAAAAACGGTTGCAAGCGGACTTAAAAAGCGTGGCATTACAGTTGACAAGCAGGTTGCGTTTTATCTTATCGACACCGTGGGCGACGACCTTAACATTCTCCTGAACGAAGTTGAAAAGCTTGCGGATTACCAAAAAAGCGGAGAGCTTGCCTATTCCGATATAGACGCTGTTTGCATAAAATCGCTTGAGGCAAATGTTTTTGACCTGTCAAAGGCTCTGCTTTCAAAAAACCTTGCAAAAAGCCTTACAATTCTTAACAAGCTGTTTCAGGACAAGGAAAAGCCCGAGCTGATACTCGGCGCACTTTCAAGCAATTTCGTTGATATGTACAGGGTTAAGGCGTCTATTCTTGCAGGAAAGAGCGCAGACTTTTTCAAGGATTATTACAACTATAAAAATGTGGAATTTCGGCTTCGCAACGCTCAAAGAGATTGCAGAAGCCTTGATATGACGCAGCTGAAGCGGTGCATTGAGCTGCTTGAGAGTGCCGACGAAAAAATCAAACTTCGAACAAGCGACGAAAAAACGGTACTCGAAAAGCTTTTGGTTGAGCTTAGCTGTGCAATGAACTGACGGAGAAAATTATGATAAAAATTGACCAAGCGGTTATAGTCGAGGGAAAATATGACAAAATAAAGCTGTCGTCTATCCTCGACGCAGTAATTATAGAAACGGACGGCTTCGGCGTTTTCAAGGACAAGGAAAAGCAAAAATTTATAAGAATGATAGCCGATAAAAAAGGCATTGTCGTTTTGACAGACTCCGACTCGGCAGGCTTTGTTATACGTTCGTTCTTATCGGGAATTGTTCCGCCCGAGAAAATCACGCACGTTTATATCCCCGATATTTTCGGCAAGGAACGCCGTAAGGATACGCCGTCAAAAGAGGGCAAATTAGGCGTTGAGGGTGTTAAAAGTGAAATTATACTTGAGGCGTTAAAAAAAGCCGGTATTGACGGAAAAAGCGTAGCTTCAAGCGAAAACGAACGCAGGCTCGTTACAAAGACCGACCTTTTTGAGGACGGTATATGCGGAAAGGACAATTCGCAGGAAAAAAGGAAGCGGCTGTTGAAAGAGCTTTCCCTCCCCGAACATATGAGCGCAAACGCAATGCTTAAAATTATAAATTCTTATCTTACATATGACGACTACAAAAAAGCCGTAAGAAAAATAGGTGATTAAATGAAAATTCTTGTTTTACACACGGGCGGCACAATTGCAAGTGAGAAAAACGACAATGTTATCAACCCTGCAAACGCACCTGTAATCGAAAGGTTTTTGAAGGAGCATAAGGACACCGAACTTGAAAACGTAAAGGTGTGCGAAATACTCTCGGAAAATGCGGACAACTCATTTTATGAAAGGCTTATAAACGCAATTCTTTCCATCGACCTTTCAAGCTATGGCGGAATTATAATTATGCACGGCACGGACACGCTGCCCTTTACCTCAAGCCTCGTTGCTATGGCGTTACGGCACATTGATTTGCCCGTTTGCTTTGTAAGTGCAAATTTTGTTATCACGGATTCACGTTCTAACGCTTTGGACAACCTTGAGCTTGCTGTAAATTACATTGAAAACGGCGGAAAAGGCTTTGTTGTTCCCTATAAAAATCCCAACGGACGAAATCTTATACATCTTGCCACAAGGCTTTATGAAGCGGATTTTGTATCGGCTGAGTTCAATTCGATAAATAACACTTATCTTGCCGAGGCGGATGACAACGGATATATCTCCTTCAACAGAAAATCGGGTATATCCTATGACGCAATTTCAAAGCCGTTGCCGAGAATAGTCGGCGATAAAATAAGCTTAGATAAAAGAGTGCTTTTAATAAGAGCATTTCCCGATATTGACTACTCTGTTTTTGATATTGAAAAGACAAAGCCGTCGGCGATTATACACACCACCTATCATTCGGGTACTGCCGACGGAAACAAATTACCTGAATTCATTGAAAAATGCAAGCAAAACGGAATCAGCTTCTATCTCTGCCCCGTCAGAAGAAACGAAGCGTTTTACGGCTCTACGGACAGCATTATCGCAAGCGGAGCGATACCGCTTTACAATATAACTCCCGAAAGCGCACTTTCTAAAATCAAGCTTATAAAAAACATTGACGGTTTAAGCGAAAATGACTGCTTATACTATGAGGAATTTTGAGGGACGGTGATTTTATGAAGAAAACAATTAAATGCTTGTTCGCACTTGTATCGTTCTTCCTTACGGCACTGTCGGTAAGCGAAGCGTTAAAGAAAAAGCAGGAGCTTGAAAAAGAGCTGAAACAAAACTGACAAAAAAAGGTTGTTGAAATTTTCGTTTCAACAACCTTTTTTTCTTATTCTATTGTTCCGCCGCCGACTACCGTGTCGCCGTCATATAAAACCGCCGCCTGACCCTTTGTTATGGCTCGTTGCGGTTCATCAAAAACAATCGTGAAATGATTTTCGTCCGTCTGCGTTACCGTAGCAGGCTGTTCCTTTTGATTATATCTGATTTTAGCGCACAGGCGTTCGGGCTTATCAAGTCCCTCACAAGCGGTAAAGCTTATGTTCTTAACGTTAACTTCTTTTTTGAAAAGATCGTCATTGAAGCCGAGTATAACCTTGTTGTTATCAACATCCTTTTCAACAACATACATAGAAGCCGGCAAGGCAAGTCCGAGTCCTCTCCTCTGCCCTATCGTATAACGGATAATTCCCTTGTGCTCGCCGAGCCTTTTGCCGTTCATATCGACAAAATCACCGCACGGATAGGTCTTGCCCGTGTAATATTCGATAAATTTGCTGTAATCTCCGTCGGGAACAAAGCAAATATCTTGACTTTCGTGCTTTCGTGCGTTAACAAAGCCGTTTTCCTCGGCAATTTCACGCACCTGATGTTTTGTATAATTACCGAGCGGAAATTTTGTTACCTTTAGCTGCTCTTGCGTGAGCGAATAGAGAACATAGCTTTGATCCTTTGACAAATCAACGGCCTTTTTTAAGATATACCTGTCGCCTTGCTTTTCAATTCTCGCATAATGACCTGTCGCAACATAATCTATATCAAGCTCCTGCGCCTTATGAAGCATTTTTGAGAATTTCATATAACGGTTGCAGTCAATACACGGGTTTGGTGTAAAACCGTTCTGATATGCCGATATAAAGCGTTCTATAACCTCTTTTTTGAAATCATCCGTCATATTAAGCGTGTAATGACGAATACCGAGCCTTGCGCAAACGCTCTTTGCGTCTAAAACGTCGTCAAGCGAGCAGCAGGTCTTTTCGGAAACAAAATCAATATCCTCGTTGTTATAGAGCTTCATTGTAGCTCCGATAACCTCAAGCGACTCTTTTTGTAAAAGGAAAGCGGCAACCGAAGAGTCAACGCCGCCGCTCATACCTATCATAACCTTTTTATTTTCTGCCAATTAAAACACCTCAGCCGCCGAGTCTTATCATCTCGTCGATACATTTGCGAGCCTTTGCTATCGTGTCGGCGTCAAGCTTGATTTCCTCTCCCGAACGACCGAGAACAGCATTGTAAACATCACAGAGCGTTGACATTTTCATATTCTTGCAAATAAGCTTCTGCGAAAGATAATAGAACATCTTATCGGGACACTCATACTGCAAATGCTCCGCAATAGAAATCTCCGTACCGATAATGAATTCTTTATTTTCACTCTTTTTAGCAAATTCCATAATACCCGAGGTCGAGCCGATATAATCGGCGTGCTTTGTAACCTCTGCGGTACATTCGGGATGAACGAGCAAAAGTGCGTTTGGATGTTTCTGCTTCGCCGCTATAACCTCTCTTTCATTTACCGAAGCGTGAACGGGACAGCCGCCCTGCAAGAGCTTGAAATTCTTATCGGGAACCTGCTCTGCCACATAAGCACCGAGGTTACAATCGGGAATAAAGAGAATATTTTTATCGGGAAGCTGACTTACAATTTTAACAGCCGACGACGAAGTAACGCACACATCACAAACCGTTTTAAGCTCTGCGGTAGTGTTTATATATGCCACAACCTTATAGTCGGGATACTGCTGCTTGACAGCCGAAATCATATCCTTATCCATCTGCTCCGCCATAGGACAGCCTGCTTCATCATGAGCGAGGATAACAGTCTTTTCGGGAGAGAGAATTTTTACAGTCTCAGCCATAAAACGAACGCCGACCATAATCACGGTCTTTTGCGGTGCGGAAGCGGCCTTCACGGAAAGCGCATAGCTGTCTCCCGTAAAGTCGGCAATTTCAAGTATTTCATGAGCGACATAGGAATGGGCAAGAATACAAATATCCTTTTCCTTTTTAAGTCGCATTATTTCTTTCTGAATATCACTAATCATAGCTTTCACCTGCAAACAATTAAAAATTACAAATATAATAATACTCAATTATTCCCATAAAATCAACATAAATTTGCGATTTATACTCAAAAAAGCTTATGCGTTAATATTCGTGCGTTCCGATTTTATCGAGTAGAGCTTTTTATCCGCTTCGGCAAATATTTCATCATTGCTTTTGGACGTATCAAACTTTGCACTTCCTATACTCAAAAACAGCTTATACGGAAGCGTTCCCCCGTCGTTCAATTTGGAAACAGCACTTAAAATCTCCTGCTTCAAGGCTTCAACCTCCGCTTCGCTATGCCGTCTGCACACAATAACAAACTCGTCTCCGCCGTAGCGTGCAACGAAATCGTTTTGCTTTTCGCACAGAGAATTTAACAGCGAGGCAATTTTAATAAGTGCGTTGTCGCCCTCAAGGTGTCCGTAGGTATCGTTGATTGATTTGAACTTATCAACGTCCATAATTAGATAGTAAAGCTCGCCTTTTTTAGATAAAGCACTAAGCTCCGAAGCTATATAAAGTGCTAACTGCCGTCTGTTGTTAATACCCGTGAGGGTGTCTATTGAAATCTGCTTGTTTTGTACATTTATGAATACCAATAAAACAGAAAGGGAAATTCCGACAGCCGTAAACGGCAAATTCAGATAAAACAGCTGCATAAATATACCGATAAGCGGGAAAAAGGTAAACTGCAAAAGAGCACGCATTTCATCCTTTTTCTGCTTTGTTTTTTGCCGTTTTATTCCGACAAGAGTAAGCACCGCCGCCCACAAAACGTAAAGAACCATAACGCATATTCTTATCCACATAAACTTGCCCCTGCGGTAATAATTGTTCTCGTCAATGTAGAACAAAATATGCGTTTTGGGAGAAGTGAGCGTTAAGCCTAACAAAACCAACATCGGAATTGAAAACACGGCAACTCTTTTATAATGAGAGCTGTCAAGCTTGCGACGAACCTTAAAATCAACATATATAATCCACAAAAAGCCGATAAAGCCCGTCAAGACCATATAAACTAAGTTTATTATAATATTAAGAAGTCTGAAGCCCGGAAGCGCAACACCGTTTACAAGCGGCCAAATTATATCGGATATAAGCAAAATTGCCGTCGCAAGAGACATTTCAAGGAAGTATCTCTCCGCAAGAAGTATCTTAGTATGCCGTCTTGATGCGTTACTTATGGAAAGAAGCATTATAAGACAGATAACATCGCCGAAAATGTATGCAAACTCTTTTGTACCCATAGCAATCACCTCTAAAAACACTAAACCGTTTGCAAATTAAAATAACGATTATAAGAGCTTTTCAATTTCCTCAATCGGCTCTCTGAAGCATTTTTTAACCTTGAGCGTGTTCGTTTTTCCGTCAACATATGCGCCGAACATAGTAGGCTTAATATTATTATTGAGCTGATATTTTGACACAAGCTCAATAAGAGCCTCTCTCCTGTCGGTATTTTTAAGAACAGCTGTATTTGAAAGTGTAATTTTAACGCTGTGTTCGGGATATATCTCATTTAACAAGACGCTTACATATCCGTTATCCTTTATGACCTTGCACTCTTTTTCCTTGCCGTTTACCGCAACAACGACATTCGCATCCACAACATCTCTGAATGAAAGAGTATAAGCTCTCACGGTCGGAATAACCGTCTTGTCCCCTCTTACGGGCTTTATATAGAACTCGACAGTATCATCTTTTTCGGCAACCTCAAAATCGGTAAACGCAAGCTTGCCGTTTTCAAATTCCTTTGTTTCTCCGTCATCCTCGTACATTGAAAAGCTGTTGCTTCCTCTGTAAATGAGAATTTCCAAGCTGTCGGGATTTTTACAGGAATTATCCTCGCCGTTCATTCCAAGCGGAATTATAGCGCCCTCTTTTGCAAGCACGGGTATTGTGCTGTCGTCACGGAAAAGCTTAACGCTCATAGGACCTGTGTATATACGATTGTTGAAAATATCCGTATATCTGCCCTCGGGTATCCAAGCCTTTGTGCCTGCAAGCAGGGTGTTCTTGTTTTTCGGCTCAGTAATCGGTGCAACAATCAATTCAGAGCCAAAGCTGTACTCGTTCTTGCAGTCATATGCCTCGTCGCAATCGGGATATTCATAGTACATTGGCTCGCAAATCGCTCTGCCGTCGGTATGCGTTCTGTAATTCATTGTGTAAAGATACGGAAGCATCCTATGACGAAGCCTCATAAAGTCGCTGACAACCGTTTCAACGCTCTTTGAATACTTCCACGGCTCTTTGCCCATAAACTCGTTAGAGGTCGAATGAAGCCTCATTATCGGAGAAAATACTCCGAGCTGAACCCAACGAAGATATAACTCATCGTCTTTTTTACCCATATGATGACCGCCGATGTCGTGGCTCCACCAAGTGTAGCCGATATTTGTGGCAGTCGAAGTAAAGTACGGCTGAAAATCAAGCACCTTCCAATTTTGAAAGGTATCGCCCGAAAAGCCAAGCGGATAACGGTGTGAGCCTGCGCCCGCAAACCTCGAAAGAATAAGCGGTCGCCTCTTGCCGTCTCTTGCAATATCAAGCGAATGATAGTGATTTAATGCCCAAAGCGGATCAAGCCCGGGAGTGGCGGTCTTATTGCCCTGCTGCCAATCGATCCACCAAAAATCAACGCCCATATCCTGAAGCGGCTTATGAACAATACTGAAATATGCCTCTATGAACTTTTTATCGGTTATATCAAATCGATAGTGCTTTTTCTCCTTCGGGTCGTCGCCCATAAACCTTGCAAATTCGTTGTAGCAATCCTCAAAGAAGCGTATTCCCGTTGCAGGATGAAGATTGAGCGTAACCTTAAAGTCGTTATCGTGAAGCTTTTTGAGAAATTCCTGCGGATTCGGAAACAGCTCCGTGTTCCAGCTGTAGCCCGTCCATCCGCCGTCGGACATCATATCGAAATATCTCTCTTTAGCGGTATTGCAATGCGAATTTTTCGCCGCTTCCTTTCCAAATCTCTTCTTGACATCAACCCAATGCCAATCCATATCGACAGTCGCAACCGTAATCGGTATTTTACTGTCAATAAACCTGTTCATAAGGGTAAGATATTCCTCTTGAGTATATGCCTTATACCTTGACCACCAATTTCCCAATGCAAATCTCGGAATAAGCGGTGCAAAGCCTGTAAGCTTAAAGAAATCACGCACTGCGCTTATGTAATCGTTTCCGTATGCGAAGAAATAATCGTCAGATTGCTTATGTGCTCTCGGCTTAGGAAGTCCGTCCTCGCCGATAACAAGCGATTTGCCGTCGCTCAGCATTGCAACGCCGTTTCGGGACACAATTCCGTTCTCAAGCGGTTCTTTTCCGCAAGAGCCGTCTAAAGTTCGGCAGGTGCCTTTCAAATTGCCCGAGTTGAAATCGGTTATATGACGTGAATCGCCAAGATTTATGTATAGCATCCTGTGCTTTTTCGTGTCATAGCATAACTCGGCAAGCTCGGTTTTAACAACAATGTGATTTTTAATAACGCTTTGAGTGAATTTCGGGTTATCAAAGTCCCTAAACCACACCGCTTGCGTAGGCTCGTCGCAAAAGCAGCCGTCATCGGACACCTCGACACGAACAAGGCAAGGCGTCAAAACAGTAAATCTTGTATCCCCAACAGTAATTGTGCACTCTTTTTTTGAAACAGGGGAACAATTTATCTTGAAGCAATCAAAATAATCAGGCATATTTTTCCCTCCGTAAATTTATACTTTTATTCTAATATATTAAAAGTAAAAAGACAAGTAAAAAACCTCTTACGACGCATTTTTAATGAAAATTTCCGAAAATTTAGAAAAAAAGCGAAAAAAATCAAAAAATCACTTGCAAAACAATTAAATATATGATAATATACTCGGGCAGTAAAAAATATGACCTATGTTTTAAGACGTAAATCATATCCCCCACTTAATTTACTGTTATATATTTCGGGGTGTAGCGCAGCTGGTAGCGCACTAGACTGGGGGTCTAGGGGCCGCAAGTTCAAGTCTTGTCACTCCGACCAGAAAAAAAGCACTTGCTATTGCAAGTGCTTTTTTCAGTTCTATTCGCCTTGCGGCGAGTTCTATTGCTTCGCAGTGATATACGGCTTTCAGCCGAGTGATATTGCCTTGCGGCAGTTGAAGAAGCGAATAGAATATCACTGCGACGAAGTCGCAATATCACTTTTGCGAAAGCAAAAATATCACGCCGAACAAAGTGAGGCATATCACTAAAAATAATGGAAATGCGGTTGTCTGTGAATATGAATTTAATATCCAACGGTGCAGGGCGGTGGCTTGCTGCCGCTGTGGTAATTAACGAAAATACAATGACTATTGGGTGCTATCAAATTGAATTTTGTATTAAACATTCCACTCCATCTCTGAGGGAGTTATAAAGGTTATTTCTAATTATAAAAACTCCCTCAGTCATTTTTTGTTATGCAAAAAATGACAGCCACCTCAAAGATGGGGCGGAAGCACAAATTGAATTTGATATAGAATGCGTACTTTATTACATTTTCGTATTCGGCTTTTCCTATCTTTTCTGAAAATTTATTGTTGACATTTTCGGAAATTTGGGATAAACTATTAGTGGAAGTAATATCTGTTGAAGACAAGTGTGGATTCTTATCCACGCCCTTCGTTTCAGTATTGCTTCCTTTTTTATGCTACCTTTATCAACAAATAAGGAACGGCAGCTAAAGCAACTCTCTCCTCTTATGTTTTTATTACCTTTTCGTATGAAGCCGCATGAAGTTTTTCCGAAAAAGCCATCGGATTTGCGTTGATTGATTGTGTCAACGCTAGAAAACTTTTTAATAAACTCATTGACATTTTTTCAATAATTGGATATACTGTTACTGTAATCAGCATTCAAAATGTTGTTGGGGAATTGGATCCCAGTGGTGTTTTGGGGTTGGTTACTTTTATTTATATAAAGAATAATTATTCGTAAAATTTTTCTTGTCTTTTTTCTGTGCTTGTGGATATAATATCATCAATAACAGATGTTTTTAGCTCAGCTGAGCCCATTCCGCCTTTTGGCGGAACAGAGGCAACGACAGCGTCTTTGACATCTGTTATTTTATTTATATCATAAAGAATTTTTCTTTATCACTTGACTGCAAATATTCATTGTTTCTTGATGTGTTGTTTTGAAATCTTTCTCTTCCAATTTTTTTACTATATCTACCAACATTTGTTCTGTTTTCATCATTGAACAGATTGAAAAAATCTCTTCCTTGCTCAGATTGCAATACTTTAGAATACTCATAAACCTTGTAAGTTGTTTTTCTGTATGTTTGTTCATAAATACTCCTCAATTCACTATAACTACCACTTTCAACTTCAACATATCCGTTTTCAGTGCTTCAACAAGGACAAAACCTTTGCCCCTGTTATTAAATATTTTTTTATCGCTGACTTGCGTATTTACACTGTCCACCCAGCTCAAGACTCTTGAGTAGGTTTGCTTCGGTCAAATTATGTACGGCTATTAAATCCTTTGTTTCCTCAACATTTGTTTTTAATGAGAATTTTTGACTATTTTCCCTACTTTGTTCATTATTTCCCGTTCGGTTGCTGTGTGATTCTGAACTATCCAATCCAAGAACTCGTCCTTCATTTGAGGTGTTTTCAGAAACGCCATTATTCCAATTGTATCGTCTACGGACATTCCGTAATCCTTCAATGTTTCTATCAAATACTTTTCCTGCCCTGTAAGTGCCATAATTTTCTTTTATCTCCTTTACAGATTTATAACTACCGCTTTTGACTTCAACATATCCGTTTTCTTTATATTATATCACTATATGTTACATTTCCGCCATATAAAATCATTTTTTTGAAATCAAATACACAAATTCCGAATCTTCGTCCTTTAATAACACTTGCTTAATCATAAATTTCCGCATTATATCATTTGAAATCTCCACTAACTGTTCATAGCTTACATATAAAAATCCTACCGAAAGGCTATCGCTTGAAAATGTATCGCTTCCGTCACAGAACAAGCAACCGCATTTTAGAAAGTATCCGCTTGCGACGAACGGATAACATTCAGCTGCAAGAGAGTCTATATAGGCTTGAAGCTCTTTCTTTGTAGCGTCGCCTTCCGGCAGGATTATAATACCGGCGTTATATTCAAATAAATCTAACAGCAGCTTGTAGTCTGAAACGGGATAGTTAGATTTAATTACTCTTTTGTTGCCCAAACAAATATTTCTCGATAATCTACGTCCGATAGAACGCTTGCCTATTTGGCTTAGTTTTTTTATTATCAGGCTGTCTGTTTCGTGTTCAACAATTTCATTCATCATTTCTAACCTCAAGGAGTTGTCTTACAGGCACTCCTTTTTTATTTGCATATAAAATCGTGTTTCTTGTACCGCCTCTTGTTCCGTTATATACGGCAATTACCATATCCGAACGGTCAACCATCCACTCGTTACGCAAGTGAAAGCACTGTCTTGAATATTCGTCGCTGACATAGTGAACCTCGGTCGCATTTTCAAGAAGGCGTCTGTAAATTTCTTTCCAATCATCACTCAAAGGCTGTATATGCTTCGGGAAAGGGACTGCGCAAATAAGCTTAATATCGGGATTGTTCAAGTCAAGGACTGCTTTTCCTGCAATAAGGTCTGTTCCGGGTGCCATACCCGTTATAAACGTGGTAAATCCGTCTTTAACCGCTTCGTCAATAGCCGTTTTGAGCCTTGCTTCGAGCTCTTCTATTGATATATCGAGTTTTTCGGGTCGGTGTCCGGTAAAACAACAGCTTTTTTTCATAATAAAGTCACTCCTTTTATTTTGTGGCTTAATTATAAAAAAACGACTGTTCCAAAAACGGCACATTGAACATTGTATAATTGGGGTCGGAAAGAATAAGGGAGGCAAAATAATGGCAGAAAAGATTTTCTATATCGACAGGCTGATGCTTCGTGAAATCAGCGAGAAAGAATGGGATAACTACTATAAGCACGTTACCGAAAAGGAGGGAAAATATGATTGAAATAAAAGGAAAATACGGCGAAGCGAAAGTCTTTACCGATACGCTTGAGCCGTCTGCCGAGCGACTTATAAAGACATTTTGCGACCAACCTTATTCGGCTCAGAGTAAAATCCGTATTATGCCTGATGTTCACGCAGGAAAAGGCTGTACTATCGGAACAACGCTCACGGTTAAGGATGCAGTTGTGCCGAATGTTGTCGGCGTTGATATTGGTTGCGGTATGCTTACGGTTAAGCTAAGGGAGAATCGAATTGACCTGCCAAAGCTCGACAGCTTTATCAGGCAGAACATTCCGTGCGGCAGAGACGTCAGAGAAAGAAGCCACAGAAGCCACGGACGGCTTGACGTTTATGAGCTCCTTTGTGTGAAAAGAGTTGATATAAGACGGGCAAAGGAAAGCTTGGGCACTCTCGGAGGCGGCAACCATTTTATTGAGATTGATAAAGATGATGAAGGCAATTTATATCTTGTAATTCATACCGGCAGCAGAAATCTCGGACTTCGTGTTGCTCAATATTACCAGAACATTGCCTACAAAGCGTGTGGCGGAAGAGCACAAACGGCAATTCCTTATGAACTTGCCTTTTTACAGGGCGACGCTATGCAGGATTATCTTCACGATATGGAATTTATGCAGCGATTTGCAGAGCTTAACCGAACAATAATCAAAGAAGTAATACTTGACGGTATGAAGCTGCACGAGGAAGAAAGCTTTTCCACTGTACACAATTACATTGATACAGAAAATATGATACTGCGCAAGGGTGCTGTTTCGGCACAGAAAGGCGAAAGACTGCTTATTCCTATGAATATGCGTGACGGCAGTCTTATCTGTACGGGTCTCGGAAATGAGGATTGGAATTTCAGCGCACCGCACGGAGCAGGACGGCTGATGAGCAGAAAAGACGCTCTCAGCTCGTTTACATTAAGCGCTTTCAAAAAATCAATGGAGGGAATTTTTACAACCTCGGTTACCGCCGATACTATTGATGAATGTCCTATGGTTTATAAACCGATGGACGAAATAATCAAGAATATAAAAGAAACCGTAACGATAGAAAAAACGATTAAGCCGATTTATAACTTCAAGGCGAGTGAAAATTTTCATAGAAAAAAGTAAAAGAAATCAGCAAAATATCAAGAACTTTATAAGGAGAATAATTATGCTTGCAAAAAAGGAAAGGCTCAAAAATGAAGTGTTTGAAATATGCAAAAACAGTCCCGATATTGATATAGGCGACAGTTTTAAGGGGGTAATTTCCGCCGATTCAAATTATGATTATGCCGATAAACCCTGCCATTGTATAGGCAAGGTCGTTGATGAAGAATGTGCATTTTTTACTGACGATATGCGAAGCTGCTTTTCTGTTTACGGTGGCTGGGGTAAAAAGGACGGCTTCCTTTACACTCTTGGAATATGCAACCAAATGGACTTCGGACAGCAAATGGATATTCGCAAGCTGGAGTTATATGTTGAGAATATGCCAAAGCCTCTCGGAATGTACACGGCAATGAATCAGCAATTTGCAAAACAGTATATCAGACAAATAATTCGTTATTTACAAGAGCTTGAGGAGGACTAATAATATGAAGATATTTATAGGAGGTATATAAATGAATAACACAACAGAAATAATTTATGAGGTACATCCGTCCAAAAACCCTTTTCGTAAAATATTTACAAAAAAAGACTATTATGTGAGAATAAAGGTCGGAAATAAAACCTTCAAAACAAAGAAAAAGGCGCTCAAAGAGATAGAAAGGCTCTTGTTAAAGACAAGGGAGAAATTAAATGAAAATAAGAATATTCAACCGTGACAATAAGTCAATCAAGGCAAGGCTTTATCTGCCCTTTTACGATAGATATTCCCGAAGAGTGCTTTAAGCCGTTTTTTGAAGATGACGGTGTGTACAATTTCACATAAATTTCATTTGACTTACCGCACTAAATATAGTACATTATATTTAGTAAATAATTCGGGGGATGAATTATGGATAGTTTTGAGCCTAAAAAATTGGCGCTGATAAGAATATGGCAAATTCTCAAGGATTACAGCGATTACAACCATCCGCTGACGCAGGAGGAAATCTCCAAGCGTTTGGAAAATGAATACGGTATTTTTATCGAACGCAAGGCAATCAGCAGAAATATATCCTTGCTCAAGGAAGCAGGTGCCGAAATTGAGTCAAGCAGAGCAGGAAGCTATCTCGCATACAGAAGCTTTGAGGATTCGGAGCTTCATATGCTCATCGACGGAATTTTGGGCAGTAAGCACATCACGGCAAAGCATTCAAAGGATTTAATAGACCGCCTTTGCGGAATTTCCAACATATATTTCCGTTCAAGCGTCAATCACATTCACTCGGTAAACGATTGGAGCAAGACCGACAATCAGGCATTGTTCTATAATATTGAGCTTATCGACTCGGCGATTGAGCAGGGCTTGCAGCTTCACTATGACTATAACAAATACGGAATTGACAAAAAGCTGCACAAATCCTCACAGCAATATGTCAGTCCGTACCTGATGATTCTTCACAATCAGAGATATTACCTTATGGCATACAGCGAATATTGGAAAAATATGGTGTTCCACAGGCTTGACCGCATTACGAATATGGAAATTTCGGACAGAAAGTCAACGCCGATACGAAGCGTTCAGGGCTATGAACACGGCATTGATTATAAAAAGCTCACTACCTCTATGCCGTATATGTTCTCCGACGAGCCCGAAAAGGTGGAGTTTATCGCCGACACTTGCATAGTTGACCAAATTGTCGATTGGTTTGGCAACGAGGTTAAGCTTATCAAAACCGACGACGAGACAAAGGTTAAGGTATCCGTTAAAGCGAGTCCTATGGCAATGGAGCATTGGGCTATGCAATATATCAATTATGTTGAGGTTATATCTCCAAAAGCATTGAGAGAGAGCATTAAAGCCTCAATAAACAGCGGTATGAATAAATACAGCGATTAGCATTAGAATTTCATAGCTTTAGAAAAAGGAACTGTAAGGCTGAGTGTTAATAAGGCAGTTTTGCTTCAAAACAAAATTTTTTCTGACAATAATTCGTTAAATCCCGCAGATATGCGTTAGCATTATCTGCGGGGTTTGCCTTTTCTTGCATCAAAAATATATTATTTTGAAGTGCGTTGCAGTTTCGTAGTTATAAAAATTATTTTATGCGAGAAACCAATACTTCCTTATGAACCCTCAGCAAACAAGTTCCTTTTTTATATGCACCGCTTTTGTCGCATTTGCTTTCATATAATTAAGTCATATCGACGAGCTGTGAAAATTATCGGTTGCAGGCGGCAAAATTCAGAAAAAAGTGCTTGGCACCGTTTTTGGTACGCAGCTAAATGGTAAAATGTACTTGAAAATAAAAGAAAGAGGTACGGCTATGAGTAAATTTGATGAGATTATCGGTTACACACAAATCAAAAACGAGCTTAAACAAATCAGTGACACGCTGAAAAATCCCAAGAATTACGAAAAGCTCGGTATTTCTGCGCCAACGGGACTTTTGTTGTACGGCGACCCCGGCGTCGGAAAATCCTTGATGGCAAACGCTGTTATCGAGGACAGCGGCAGAAATGTATTTGTTTGCCGCAAAAACAAGCCGAACGGAGAATTCGTAAACGAAATCAAGAAAACCTTTGATATGGCAGTTGAAAATGCACCGTCAATCGTTTTCCTCGACGATATGGATAAATTCACAAACGGCGATATGAGACATCGGGATGCGGAGGAATATGTTACAATTCAATCCTGCATAGATGAAATTAAAGGCAAATCCGTATTCGTTATCGCAACGGTAAACGAAACACGAGTTCTTCCCGCATCTTTATTAAGAGCAGGACGATTTGACCGTTCAATCGAGGTTTTTGCGCCTTGCGGAAAAGATGCCGAAAAAATTATTGCCCACTATCTTGAGGGTAAAAAAGTTTCAGACGACATTGATATTAAGGCGATTACAAAGCTGTTGGACGGCAAGTCCTGCGCAGAGCTTGAAACTGTTATAAACGAAGCAGGTCTTTATGCGGGATATAAGCATTTGGACACTATTTCAATGGAGCATATAACAAGCGCTTGTCTTAGAATGTTTTTCGGCTTTTTGCCGCCGTGCTACGACGATTCGGACAACGACGTTCAAAGCATAATGCTTCCCGAAATTATATATCATGAAGCAGGTCATGCCGTCGTATCGGAGGTTTTATGCCCCGAAAGCGTTTCTTTGATATATGTCGGCAACGGCAAAAGCCGTGAATCGGGAATTACTCATCTTTATAACAACCAAAACACAACATCCCAGTATTGGGCAAAAAGCCGCTTGACAACAGTTTTGGCAGGAGCTGCAAGCACCGAGCAAAAATTCGGAACTGTCGATTCGGGTGCGCATAGTGATTATGAACGGGCGTTTGAGCTTGCTGAAACACTTGTTGAAGAAAACTGCATTGACGGATTGCAGCTTTTCAGCTTCAAATACAATCACTCACAGCATCGCCTATCGGCACAAGAACAGGTTGTAACAGCAGAGGTTGAAAAATATTATCGCAAGGCTAAAGAAATTATCGCTCTTAATAAGGAGTTTTTAGAAAAGCTCGCCGCCGCTTTGGCGGAAAAGAAGCTGCTCTGTGAAGCAGATATTAAAAAAATTAAAGATGAGTGCAAAATTGTCCCTGTCGCTTTGTAACGAAAGCTACGCCTCCTCTGCCCTGCCTAAAGCGATAATTACACATTTGACAATAGTAAGACTCGGAAAGCTGTCTTGCCTTGAAACAAGCCTTGGGTCCTGCGTTAATATCCTAAAAACTGAATTTTCGGAAGAAATTATCCTTGCCTTGACTGTATTGCTCAACGTAACGCCGAAGCCTGTATTGCCGGCGGCGTTCCTTCACGACGGCACGCTTATCCTTGCCGATATTCTGTGCTCGGATGAGCAATACACGGTTAAAATTATGCCAGATACAGATAAAAAAGGGCTTGTAACAGCTGCGTTTGACCGCTATGGGAACGACGTTACAAGAAAATATCTGTACGAAATGTCGCATTGTGCCGACGAGGATAAGCTAGTGCTTTTTGACGCCGAAAATTCAGCCGCAAAGGACTTAATTTACGGATATTTCAATCGTGATACGCTCACAAGCTCTGAAAATCACATAAAAAAAACTGTCAATACGCAAGCCTTTCGACTTTGGCTAAGGGAATTTTCGCAAAGCTCCCCTCCCGAGCCTATAAGCCGAGGGGGTAATTTGAGGGCTGTGTTGAATACCGACGGCAGCTTTAGTGTGATTTCAGACGGTAATCATTTTGAGCTTTCAGAGCACGAAAAGGCAATTTTTAATTACATTTGCCACTTAAAAGCTTTATCGCTTTGGGATGGGTTTGAGGAAATTCGCAATTTTCATTATATTAAAAAGCCGATTATCGCCCGTATTTTTTCTCCTAACCGTGAAAAGACAAACGGCGAAGAAGAATTCATCAAAAAAACGAATGTCGGAAGGCAGGTTATTGCATTTACAAAATAAACTGAGAAATGGGGTTTGGCTTAACTGATATTTACACCTTTCGGAAAACTATATAAAAGCAAAAAACAAAAAATTACGGCGCATATCGATTGCTCGATACACGCCGTTTTTTATTTTGCCTTGAATGTTGGATTATTCTTTGTTTTCGTCTGTTACAAGCTCTTTAAGGCTCGTTGCAAGCCCTGCAATGCCCTGAATTTCCGACGGAATGATAATCTTTGTAGCCTGACCGTCGGCAGCCTTTGCGAATGCTTCAAGGCTCTTGAGAGTGAGCACCGCCTGATTGGGGTTAGCCTGATTTATAAGCTCGATTGCCTTTGCGTTTGCTCTCTGTACGGCAAGGATAGCCTCAGCCTCGCCCTCTGCCTCACGGATTTTAGCTTCCTTTACAGCCTCGGCACGAAGAATAGCCGCCTGCTTTTGAGCCTCTGCATCAAGAATCTGCGACTCCTTATGACCTTCGGCAACAAGTATCTTACTTGCCTTTTCGCCCTCTGCGGTAAGGATTGCCTCACGGCGATGACGCTCTGCCTTCATCTGCTTCTCCATTGCGTCCTGAATTTCACGGGGAGGAATGATGTTTTTAAGCTCAACACGGTTTACCTTAATGCCCCACGGGTCTGTTGCCTCGTCAAGAATTACTCTGATTTTAGCGTTGATTGTATCACGGGAGGTAAGAGTTGCATCAAGCTCAAGCTCGCCGATAATATTACGAAGCGTTGTAGCGGTAAGGTTTTCAATAGCCGAAATCGGTCTTTCAACACCGTAGGTATAAAGCTTCGGGTCGGTTATCTGGAAGAATACAACCGTATCAATCTGCATTGTAACGTTATCCTTTGTGATAACGGGCTGCGGATCGAAATCAACTACTTGCTCTTTAAGAGAAACAATTTTTGCAACTCTCTCAAAAAACGGAACTTTCACATGAAAGCCTGTCTGCCATGTTGTGCTGTACGCACCCAAGCGTTCGATTACATATGCTTTTGATTGCGGAACAATCTTAATGTTTGCCGCAACAATCGCAAGAAGAACAACTAAAATACCTAAAAATACATAGCCCATAATTCATTTACTCCTTTATTTCTTCAACTATAACTTTCACGCCCTCGATTTTCAAAACCTTAACGAGCGTGTTTTCGGGAATTATTTTATCATCTATGCTTCTTGCCGTCCAAATATTCCCGTTGACCTTTACCTGACCCTTTGCGTTCAGGTTGTCGATTTGTTCAATCACCACGGCTGTCTCATTAAGACACCTGTCTGCGTTCGTTGACTGAAGCTTGGTTTTGGTAAACCTTTTAACAAGCGGCCTTGTGGCAACAAAGCTCAAAATTGTCAGGGCAATAAAAACTATTACCTGCACCTTGAAATTCACATGTGCAAACGACGACACGAGTGCGCCTAAGGCACCTACCGCAAACCAAACAGACACAAGCTGTACGGTTGCCGCTTCAATTATCGTGAATGCGGCGAGAAGTATCAGCCAAAATGCCGTAGTGTTTTCGATTATTATCTCGTACAATACCATTCCTCCTTTGTGCAATACACAAATCGATTGTGTATCTGTATTGTATTACTAAAAATTTTACTTGTCAAAATTTATAAAAGCGTTCAATTATCAACGCTTTTGAGATGCATTGTTATTTTCAAAAGCTAAAAGGGTCAAATATTCCCAAAATGAGTTCAAAGCATTAAATCGGAAGCCGATTTTAAGTTCATCTGTTATTTTCAAGCGTATATTTTAACAAAATTGTCAAATATAATGTTCATTTGACCGTTAAAATATTTTTTGTGAGCTTTTTAATTTGTCTCAATTGAGACACTTATAGCGAAAAAGCGTTCGGCAAAAGCTCGGAAAGAGTAAATTCCTTGTATGTGCTTTGATCCGTTACAACCAAAATTGTAAAATCGGGCTTGCAAAATTCAGCCATAACCTGACGGCAAATTCCGCACGGCAAAAACTTATCGCTCAATTCGTTTTCCTTACCGCCTGCCACGGCAAGCATTGAAAAATTACGCTCTCCGTCGCTTACCGCCTTGAAAATCGCAGTCCTTTCGGCGCAAACGGTAGCACCGTAGGACGAATTTTCCACATTACAGCCCGTAAAGGTCTTGCCGTTATCGCAAAGCAACGCCGCTCCGACCTTATAACCCGAATAAGGCGAATAGGCATTTTTCATGCTTTTAATTGCCAATGTGCAAAGTTCTTGTTTAGTCATAAGCTACCTCATTTCTTGACCTTTGATAGAAAGCTCTCCCCTGCGCCGCTGTAATCAATTCCGAAATACTCGGCGATGCTTGCGGAAATATCGGCATAGGTCTTTCGAATACCGAGATTTTCAGGCTTGATTTTTTCACCGTAAACCACAAGCGGAATATACTCTCTTGTATGATCCGTGCTGTTGTCGCCCGGGTCGCAGCCGTGGTCTGCCGTGATGATAAGAATGTCGTCATCCCGCATTTTCTCCGTAAAAGACGGAAGCCATTTATCAAACTCCGAGAAAGCACGGGCATAGCCGTCAACATCCTGCCTGTGCCCGTAGAGCATATCAAAATCAACAAGATTTGTAAAGCAAAGCCCCTCAAAATCCATTGAAACAGCTTCCAAAGTCCTTTCCATTCCCTCTTTATTGGAATGTGTGAACACGTGTTCCATTATTCCACGGGAAGCGAAAATATCATATATTTTACCTATCGCATAAACTGATTTACCGTTGCTTGAAAGTATATCTAACAACGTCTGTTTCGGCGGTTCAAGTGAAAAATCGTGGCGGTTTGCCGTTCTTATAAACTCGCCGTCCCTTTTTACAAACGGTCTTGCAATTACCCTGCCCACAGCGTTTTTACCGCATAAAATTTTGCGTGCGATTTTACAGTATTCATAGAGTTTTTCAAGCGGTACAACTTCCTCATCCGCCGCAATTTGAAACACGCTGTCTGCCGAGGTGTAAATAATAAGCTTGCCCGTTTTTATGTGCTCGTCGCCGTAATCCTTGATAACCTGCGTTCCCGAATACGGTTTATTGCAGAGAACTCCCCTGCCCGTTTTTTCGGAAAACTCGTCGATAATATCTTTCGGAAAGCCGTCGGGATAGGTCGGCATAGGCTTTTTTGATATAACGCCCGCAATTTCCCAATGCCCCGTTGTCGTATCCTTTCCACGTGATAATTCGGCACATTTTCCGACAGCTGCCAACGGTGCTTCGGTCTTTTTGAGATAATCACAGCCTGCGATATTACCGATACCCATTTTCAGCATATTTTCAGCCGAAAACTCGGGCGACGCCGATATTCTTTTTAACGTGTTGCAATCGTAATCGCCGAATTCCGAAGCGTCGGGAAGCATACCCACGCCGCAGGAATCAAGCACAATTAAAAACACTCTTTTTGGCATAAAATCATTTCCTTATAAAAGATTTCCCTGTTTGACCGCTTTGACAATTCGGCTTGTTCCGAGCCTTGATGCGCCGAGCTTTATAAACTCTTCCGCATCCTCAACGGAAGATATTCCGCCTGCCGCCTTGATTTTTGTATCCCTCGTAACATTAGCCTTGAAAAGCTCAATATCGTGCTTTGTAGCACCCGCAGTCGAAAAGCCCGTCGAGGTTTTAATATAATCGGCGTCGGACTTTGAAACTATTTGACACATCTTGATTTTTTCGTCATCGGTCAAAAGGCAGGTTTCAATAATAACCTTTAAGAGTTTGCCGTTACACGCTTTTTTGACCTCGTTTATTTCCGACAATATATCGTCATATTTTTTGTCTTTTAGCCAGCCGATATTTATTACCATATCAATTTCGTCAGCACCGTTTTCGACTGCATCACTCGCTTCAAAGCACTTTGCCGCCGTCGTGGAATATCCGTTTGGGAAGCCGATTACCGTGCAAACTGCCGTTTTATCGCCGACGAATTCCTTTGCTTCTTTGACATAGCAAGCAGGTATGCAAACCGAAGCAGTGCCATATTTAATCGCATCTGTGCAGGTTTCTTTAATTTCGTCAAGCGTTGCCGTCTGAGACAAAAGTGTGTGGTCGCATTTTGAAAGTATATCCTTGATATTCATAGTATTCTCCTATATAAAGAAAAAGCCCTTGCCTTTTCAGATTTTATAAATTTATTGTAGCATAATTTTGTGAAATTTACAATTTAATTGTGATGTGAGCAGGTTGCGACCGATGATAAATTATATGAAACGGTATTAGAATTTTCGTTCCCTCCCCGATGGAGCAGAAGTACGAATTGAATTATATATGAAAAATTCGGACAGCCGAAAGGGCCGTCCTACACTGTTTGATATAAAATTCAAGCCACACGAATTATATTCCTATGGTATGATGATATGCTTTATACCGACAAACTGAAATTCACATAATACAATGCTCAAGTATCGAGTTCTTCATCTTTGCATAATAAATAATGTGCTGTATTGTTTCTATAACCTGTTCCGTTCCAATTTCTTTTTCATTATTCCCACAGTCAATACCTAAAACACGCTTAATATTGTATTCTAACCACTCCAATCTGCCGTTATTGCAGTCATATAATGTTTCCCAATCTGTGGGCATTTCCCCACCGGCATTTTTATATCCTTGCAAAAAAGCTTGAAATAATTGAAAATCAATTTTGCAATCTTCATATCCCGACCAACACAATGCCAATTCAAACAATTCCATAAACGGATTGTTATAAGATAAACTCTCTAAATCAATAATGCGATAATCATTCCCGCTCCAGAGAACATTTTTGCAGTCCATATCGTTATGACAGATTGACACGATAGGTGGTAGTTTCTTTCGAGCCTGATTACCTTTATTTTGACTGTCTTGGATTACAGGCAAAGCGTCTTTCAGCATTGCATATAGCTTCGTATCGGTATGTTTCATTTCTGCAAGGTAGAAATTCCAATCAACAGACATTTCATAAAAAGTTTCATTTTCATACTTTTTATCTACACTATGGATTTCGGCAAGTACCTTTCCCATTTCTTTGCAGTGTTCTGCTGTTATCTCGTTGCTTTTTAAGGCTTTCCCGGGAAAATAATCAAACAGATAGAAATATTCACCATCTATCTCCTGCATTTTTGTTCCATAAAAAGACAATGCAGGAAGAATCGGAATACCTTTTTGCTCCAATAAAAGTTCTATCCGTTCAGCTTTTGCATAATTATCCATAGCAGTTTCTCTTTGCATAACAAACGGATTTAGCAACTTCAGAGCGAAAGTTCCTTGCTGTGTGCTAATCTTATACATCTTGTGCATAAAGCCACCGCTCAAACACACCGGTTCACCGATTATCTTCCAATCGTATTTTTCTGTTATCTTTGTAAATATCGACACTTTGCTCTCTCCAAATACAGATTTGTTGCTCTTAATCTATTCAATTATATCACTTCATTGTAAACTTTTCCACCTCTTCAACTGTTCGGCGTGATATTTTTGCTTTCGCAAAAGTGATATTGCGACTTCGTCGCAGTGATATTCTATTCGCCTCTTTAACTGCCGCAAGGCAATATCACTCGGCTGAAAGCCGTATATCACTGCGAAGCAATAGAACTCGCCGCAAGGCGAATAGAACTAAAAAGACGATTACTATATAATAATCAGGTAAACAAACATAAATCAAATTCACTTATACCACCTCGACCGAAACAGGGTGGTAGCGAAACAAAGCCGTCGTGAGGGCGTTTACAACCGAACAGGCGACTTGAGCGTGACCTGTTTCGGAAAGGAGGAACGACGGCGTGAGTGAGTGATGGATTTTTCAATAAAAAAAGCCGTCACGAACGATACAAAGTCCGTGACGACGTGGCGCACCCGACTGGAGTCGAACCAGCGGCCTTCAGAGTCGGAGTCTGACGCTCTATCCAACTGAGCTACGGGCGCTGATAATTAAATTTTATCAAACATTAAATCTAAAGAGTACAATATCGCCGTCCTGCATAATATAGTCCTTACCCTCGGAACGAATTTTGCCGTTTTCCTTTGCCGCCTGCATTGATCCGAGAGCCATAAGGTCATCAAACGAAACGACCTCGGCACGAATAAAGCCTCTTTCAATATCAGAGTGGATTTTTCCTGCCGCCTTAGGTGCTTTTGTGCCTTTCTTTATTGTCCACGCTCTGACCTCGGGCTTGCCTGCCGTGAGGAAGGACATAAGACCGAGCAAGTCGTATGAACGCTGAATTAAAAGGTCAAGTCCGCCCTTGTCAACGCCGATATCAGAAAGGAACATTTCCTTTTCTTCCTTATCGAGTGAAGAAATTTCAGCCTCAAGCTCTGCACAAATCGGAAGCACCTCTGCCCCCTCTTTTGAAGCAAGCTCTCTGACTGCGTTATAGCGAACGTTGGTTTCAATGTTGTTCTTGAAATCGTCCTCGCTCATATTACAAGCGTAGATAACAGGCTTTGCCGAAAGCAAGCCGATACCCGAAAGTATTTCAGCCTCTTCCTCGTCCGCCTCGACAGCTCTTGCATTTACGCCGCTGTCAAGCTCCGATTTAAGTCTGTGGAGAAAATCGACCTCTTTTTGAAGTGATTTATCGCCTTTAAGCTCTTTTTCAGCCTTTGCAATTCTTCTGTCAAGAATTTCAGCGTCCGACAAAAGCAATTCAAGGTTTATGGTTTCAATATCTCTTGTAGGGTCTATCGAGCCCTCAACGTGAATTATATCGTCGTTTTCAAAGCATCTTACAACGTGAACGATTGCGTCAACCTCACGGATATGCGAAAGGAACTTATTTCCGAGTCCCTCGCCCTTTGACGCACCCTTTACAAGTCCTGCAATATCAACGAATTCGATTGAAGCGGGAGTTACCTTGTCGGGAGAATACATCTCCGCCAATTTATCAAGTCTGTAATCCGGAACATCGACAACACCGACGTTCGGCTCTATTGTACAGAAAGCATAGTTTGCCGACTGTGCACCTGCGTTTGTAATAGCATTAAAAAGTGTGCTTTTACCGACATTCGGCAAGCCTACTATTCCTAATTTCATTTATTTCATTCCTTTATTTTGTTTTCGGCACAGAGTATTATACACTATACCTCTTGTTTTTTCAATGCAATTCGTGAATAAATAAACCGCTTAAAAGCTTCGGCTCAAACCAAGTCGATTTCGGAGGCATAATAAGTCCTGCATCCGCAATCGCCATAAGCTCGTCAAGTGTGGTCGGATACATTGAAAAGGCAAGCTTCATATCGCTGTCGGCACGTCTTTCAAGCTCGCTAAGCCCTCTTATTCCGCCGACAAAATCAATTCGCTTATCTGTTCTCGGGTCGTCAATTCCGAGAATAGGAGAAATGAGATTATTCTGCAAAATCGAAACATCAAGGCTCTTTACGGGGTCGTTTTCGTCAAATGTTCCGTCCTTTGCTTTAAGGCAATACCACTCATTTTCAAGGTACATACCAAAGGTGTGGCGTTTTTCGGGCTTGTAAACGGAATTACCAACCTTCTCGACCTCGAACTTATCGGAAATTTTATTTATAAACTCATCTTTTGTATTGCCGTTGAGGTCTGCAATTACTCTGTTATAATCCATAATCGCAAGGTCGTCCGCACAGAACACAACGCAGAGGAAGAAGTTAAATTCTTCGTCGCCCGTGTAATTCGGATTTGTCTCACGTCTTTTAAGTCCGACCTTAACGGCAGAAGCGGCTCTGTGGTGTCCGTCTGCAATATACAAGGACGGAATGTTTGAAAATTCTTCGGTTATTCTGTTGATAACCTTATCGTCGTCAATTACCCATACCTCTTGACGAACGCCGTCAGAAACAAAATCATATTCCGCTTCGTGATACTCTTTCCAATCGGTAATGATTTCCTTGAGTATATCGTTTTTACGGTGAGCCAAGAAAATGGGACCTGTGTTTGCATCAAGAGTATCAACGTGATGTATTCTGTCAGCCTCTTTATCGGCTCTTGTAAGCTCATGCTTTTTGATTACATTGTTCATATAATCGTCAATAGAAGCACAGCCGACAATACCTGTTTGCACCTTGCCCTCTCTTGTCTGCTCATAAATGTAAATGCAAGGCTTTTCGTCCTGCTGAAGAACGCCGTCCGATACAAGCGAAGTAAGGTTTTCTTTAGCCTTGTCATAGACTTCTTCGCTATAAATATAGGTGTCCTTCGGCAAGTCTATCTCCGCCTTATCGACGTGGAGAAAGGAATACGGATTTCCTTTAACCATCTCCCGAGCCTCCTCGGAATTCATAACATCGTAAGGTAAAGCGGCTACCCTGCTTGCGTACTCTTTTTTCGGTCTGATTGCTTTGAAAGGTCTTAAAACTGACATACTTTTCCTCTTTTTCCACAGTGTTTTTTATATATTAAATAAATGATTGACAAAACAATTATGCACACAGCAGCACCGCCCGAGTCGATAAGGACGTCCTTAAACATACACGCTCTGCCGTCAACGAAAATCTGATGAATTTCATCGGACGCAGCATATAGAACGGTCAATAAAAACGAGACAAGCGGCTTGAATTTCAAGGTTGTTGCGCCGAATGCCAAATTGAACAGCAGACACAGACCGAAAAATTCCAATGCGTGCGCCGTTTTTCGTATAAAGTGCGAGCTGACTCTTATTCCGAACATGTCATACAACCATTTTATGCAGGAATCGGATGACTCCGAGGATTTCACAGCAGGTTGAGCCGATAGCATAAAGATAGTTATCATACAAGCGACAACCAATATCCACGAAAGCACTATAAAAATTTTTCTTTTATTACTCATTTTACTTCTTCACCGCATTGATAAAGTACATTATATCCCCTGTTGGATAGAAATATATTCCGCTGACGCCCTTGCTTTGAATAAAATAGCTGTATTCATATATAACGGGGAGCATAACCGCTTCGTCGATTAAAACGCTTTCTGCGTTCTTACAGCTTGCCAAAAGCTGAGAATTATCCCGTGACGAAGCCCTAACCTGCTGTAAAGCGGCTTCAAAGCGATCCGATTTATAATTCAGCTTTGAGTTATTGCTGAAGCTTTCAAGGAATTCATTTGCATTGACGGTGTTTGCGGTAAACGGATAGAACACAGCCGAATAATTGCCCGAAGCAACCGTTGAATCAAGCTCGTCGCCTGCTGCCACGCTTACGGTAACGGCGAATTTTACACCCAAAGTCTTTTGCCAAACCTGAACGATTTGTTTAACAAAGGTTTCGTATTCCTCGGTGCATTTAATTTCAAGTTCAACGCTTGACGAGTCTATTTCAAGCAAGCCCTGCTCAAAATACTGCTTCGCCTTTGTCGAATTAAAGGTATATACAGAGCCCGTCGCATCCGACGGTGTATATTGCGTTGTGCCGACCTTGCAATACGGCGGAACAAAGCTCACGGCAGGCTTAATATCCTCGGAAATTGTGCCTGCAAGCGATAAATCTGCAGAATATGCAAGAGCAAGTCTGATATTTTTATTTCCGAGATATTTATCGGACTGATTTAATATAAACGAATAGACTGTGTTTTCAACGCTCTGTGTGTTAAAGCTTGATTTATCGGCAATGCGTGAATAGTTGAGATTGTTGAGATACGCAACGTCATAAATACCGTTGTTCATTTTATCCGCAACGGCATCACGGCTTGTGTTCACATAGAACGTTACGGACGATGGCATAACCTTGTTTTCGCCGCTGTATTCATTGTTGCGGTCAATTCTGATAGAAGTGCCGTCAATCCACTTGCCGACGTTGAAAGGACCGTTACAAAGCGAATACTTGGCGTCAAGTCCGTATTTTCCGCCCGTAAGCTCGTAAAATTCCCTATCGCAAGGAACAGCACCTGCAGAAGCGAGATTGTAAAGCAGATTATCGTCCTTTGAATTGAGAGTAATTGAAAACGTGTATTTATCGTCTGCGCTGTAAGAGGCTATGGACGAAAAGAGTGCGGAATAGGGCGAATTTATGGCAGGGTCAAAAATCCTGTCAAAAGCAAACGCAAAATCCTCGGCATAAACGTTTATATCAAAGGTATCGGCATAATTCTCCCCCAAAACGTTTTTGTGCCCCGAGAAAAGCGCCCATTGAGCATCCTGACGAAGCTTAAAGGTGTATCGCAAGCCGTCGTCAGACACGGTATAGCTCTCGCAAACGCCGTTTTCGATTGCCCCGTCCTTATTTATTCTGAAAAGTCCCTCATAGCAGTTGAGAACTATCATTTTTTCGCTGTCGGTCTTTGCAATTTGAGGATCAAGGCTTGTAGGCTCGCCGATAATCGGCACGGCAAAGGATTTGTTCGCCTTTCCCCTGCCGAAGCAACCGCAAAATGACAGCATTATTAAAATCAAAGAAGTGATAACGCAAACAGATTTCTTAAACATATTAACTCCGTATTTTAAGCGCAAAGCTATTAAATCTACACTTGTTTTTAGATATTATACAACAAAAAATTATTCATTGCAATTCACACTTGATTTTTTTCAAACAATCGTATATAATATCACAGGTAACACGGAGAGTTGTCCGAGCTGGTCGAAGGAGCACGATTGGAAATCGTGTAAACCGCCAAAACGGTTTCGAGGGTTCGAATCCCTTGCTCTCCGCCAGAGAATAACGGTATGGTGTTGTAAACACTGTACCGTTATTTTTTGTTGATAAGACAGCAAGGGATTCGAACAAGGACGGTCGGCTTTGCCGATGAAAACAGTCCGGTGGACTGTTTGAAAGTCCGTGGTTAAAGAGCGAAGCGATGCGAAGGCGTACGGCAGTACGCCGAAAAATCCCTTGCTCTCCGTCAAGAAAACAAGGTGTAGCGTTTGCTATGCCTTGTTTTTCTTTGTGTGATTTTAAGCAAGGGATTCGAACAAGGGCGGTCGGCTTTGCCGATGAAAACAGTCCGGTGGACTGTTTGAAAGTCCGTTGAAATGATATAAAAATATTTGCACAATCCATAGGGACAACCCTTGCGGTTGTCCGCAACAAACCAAAATACAAAAAATTATCGGCTGCTATTAAATTAAAATTAATATTAAACATTCCGCTCCATCTCCGAGGGAGCTGTTGAGCGTAGCGAAACTGAGGGAGTTATAAAGGTTATTTTAAATTATAAAACTCCCTCAGTCATTTTTCTGCGAAAAACGACAGCTCCCTCGTCAGAGGGAGCCTGTGTTTGTGCTAAATTTTCAATTTGTTATATACCGAAAGTTATTATAAATACGCTGATTTCCTCGGCGGCAGCAAGCCACCGCCCTACCACGTCTGATATACAATTCAATTCGTGCGAAGCACCCACTTTTGCAGATTACGGACAACCGCTTTTCAGCCTCCCTTGTGTAAAGGGAGGTGCCGAACGAACGTGAGGCGGAGGGATTGTAAGGTTGATTTTGTGTGATTTTGTAAAATCCCTCAGTCATTTTTTTGTTTCCAAAAAAACGACAGCTCCCTTTACAAGGGAGCCTTTGGCGGACAGGGCTTGCCCCTGTCCCTACGGATTGTAGGTATATTTTAATATCATATCAACCGCAAAATCTGTATTCTCACTCTACATATTGCAAAAATTCTCTTCCAGATATTCGGACAAGATTTTAAGCGCCACGGAGTTTGCGGATTTTGAAAACGCAAAGCCAATCGTTCTGTACCATTCGGGCGAAAGCGGTCTGACGTCAATGCCGCTTGTTCGCACCGCCTTGATAACAAGCTCCTGTGAAATCGTAACGCCAAGCCCGTTTTTCACAAATGCCATTATCAAATTATCATCACGAAAGCTGTACGAAATTTCAGGCTTTTCGGTGCAGGTGTCCAAAAGGTGCTGAATGTCGTTGTCGCAACCCGGTGTTTCGATTATAAACGGATATTTCATCAGTTCATCGGGCGTAACTGTATCCTTGAACGACAGCGGATGTCCCTTTGGCATAACGGCAAAAAGCGGATCTCTGTAAAGCGGCACAAAGCCGAGCTCGTCCGCCACGATATACGACAAAAAACCGCAGTCAACCTGACCGTGAATTATCCAATCTCTGATTTCGTCATAGTTTCCGTCAAGAATTTGAATTTCAACCTGTGGATATTTTTCGTTGAAAAACTTGACTATCTGCGGCATCCAAAGTGCCGTTACGCTTGAAAATGTGCCGATTCGCAGCTTTCCCTCGATTTTGTTATTGATATTAAAAGCCGCCTGACGAAGCTTGTCCTTTTGGTTGACCATTTCACGGATATACGGCAACAATCTGTTACCACCGTCCGTTAAAACGACGCCTTTTTTCATTCGGGCGAACAGCTTTACGCCAAGCTCGCTCTCCAAGCCTGCTATCATTTGGCTTATTCCCGACTGCGTATAATTCAACGATTCAGCCGCCTTTGAAAAGCTTCCCGTCTCGCAAATTTTCAAGAAAATTTCATATTTGTCCTGCATTTCTCGCATAATATACCTCGTTCATTATAATATAAAGAATTTTAATGATAATCAATAAAAATATTACTATGATTTATATTATACCATACGAAATAATCTTTGCAAGCTTTTTATCAGGGGCGTTATGGAGAAAACTTTATTGTGCTATCTGTTTGATACCGTGATAACCGTTGCCGTAATATTTAACAGCAGCAAAGTATTTGCCGTCGATACGCACAATATAAACATTCGTGTTCGTTTGAGGCTTATATTCGAACATTGGAATTTCAGTTTCATTTTCGGTAAGTGTATAGTTATGCTCCCCGTCATATTCTAAATATGAAACAAAATTTCCGACAAGGTTAGCGGTCAATTTCGCAGGTAAACCGCAATTTTTCAAAATTTCCGCCTCGCCCTCGTCACCGCAAATGACATATTGTGCGTTTCCGATTAACACGGTCGGCACATAACCCGTTGATTTTTTGTTATGGTTTTGCAAGCCTATAACAGCAATCGACACAGTTAAAATCAAACACAGTACCAAAATTATAATTTTGAAAACACGCTTTTGCACTATTTTTTCGGACATTGCTTCATCCCCTTTCACTTATATACTATAAATTGAGGTGAAAATGCTACAAAAGTTTGGTTGCTCAATACTTTTTACAATGATATAATAACCTCACGAAACGCTTGCAAAATCAAAGATTTTGACCGTTTCGGAGAACATTGAATGACTAAATTGCGGCTGTTGCCGCCGTCACTTCGTTCCGCTTGTGCTACCGCACAAGTAATTTATGATATAATATGTAACGAGCGAAAAATCAAATTTAATCTCCAACTCAACCGTTGGTTTGTAGATTTTTTATTATAATTCGGCTAAAATGTAAATAAGCAATGAGAGGTGGAAACAAAATGAATCAAGTTAAAATCGGAAAGTTTATTGCAAGCAAAAGAAAAGAACAGGGCTTAACCCAACTTCAATTAGCGGAAAAGCTCGGCATAACAGACCGTGCCGTTTCAAAATGGGAAACGGGAAAATCATTACCCGACGCCTCTTTAATGCCCGAATTATGCAAATTATTAAAAATCACAATCAACGATTTGCTTTGTGGGGAGGTTGTATCCGTGGAAAATTACAACGAAAAGGCAGAAAAAGCTTTACTCGAAATGGTAAAGAAAGAGGAAATGCAAAATAAAAAGCTGATGATGTATGAAAATGTTATCGGTTTCGGTTCGACAATTTCTTTTCTGATACAAGTTCTTGTCGCCGTGTTTTTTGTAAAGAACACAACCGCACAAATAATATTATTTGTATTTGCTTTCGCCTTTTTGATAGTCGGCGTTTCATTTGCATTGAAAATCGAAGCAGAAACGGGCTATTATGAATGTCAAAAATGTCATAACAAATATGTACCGAAGTACAGTTCAGTATATTTTGCAATGCATTTAGGAACAACCCGTTATATGAAATGCCCGAAATGCGGTAAAAGGTCTTGGCAGAAAAAAGTTATGAGCAAGGAATAAAGACAGTTACATTTCAGCCTCCTTTGTGTAAAGGGAGGCTGAATATGCAGTTGTCCGTTGATTTGATTTAATATGTAATTTGCTGCGGACAGGGGCGAGCCCTGTCCCTACGGATTGTTGGTATATAATGATTTGCGGTTGAAACGATATTGAAAATTTTGCACAACCCGTAGGGGCGACCTGCGGTCGCCCGCCAATTCATAGCAAATAAAAAACGGGCGAACACAGTTCGCCCCTACGGTATAATATAAAAATATAATTGTTTGTAAAAGGAATTCTCCTTTTCAATTTGTATTAACGAAAATAAAACTCATTTTTTAGTTATATACCTCACTTCGTTCGGCGTGATATTTTTGCTTTCGCAAAAGTGATATTGCGCCTTTGACGCAGTGATATTATATTCGCCTCTTTAACTGCCGTTAGGAAATATCACTCGGCTGAAAGCCGTATATCACTGCGAAGCAATAGAACTCGCCGCAAGGCGAATAGAACTGAAAAGACAATTACAACGTAATCGTCAAATAAACAAACACAAATCAAATTTACTTATACCGCCCCAACCGAAACAGGGTGGTAGCGAAACAAAGCCGTCGTGAAAAAAACACGATTATAGGAGATTATTTTTCCATTTTTAGTGATATGCCTCACTTCGTTCGACGTGATATTTTTGCTTTCGCAAAAGTGATATTGCGACTTCGTCGCAGTGATATTATATTCGCCTCTTTAACTGCCGTTAGGCAATACCACTCGGCTGAAAGCCGTATATCACTGCGTAGCAATAGAACTCGCCGCAAGGCGAATATAACTAAAAAGACGATTACAATGTAATCGTCAGATAAACAAACATAAATCAAATTTACTTATACCACCTCAACCGAAACAGGGTGGTAGCGAAACAAAGCCGTTGTGAGGGCGTTTACAACCGAACAGGCGACTTGAGCGTGACCTGTTTCGAAAAGGAGAAACGACGGCGTGAGTGAGGGATGGCTTTTCCAATAAAAAAGCCGTCACGAACGATACAAAGTCCGTGACGACGTGGAGCGGGTGATGGGAATCGAACCCACACAGCCAGCTTGGAAGGCTGGAATTCTAGCCATTGAACTACACCCGCATATTTAGTTTTGCAACGCTGTATATATTATCAAAAAATACGCTAAATGTCAAGTCTTATAGAGAAATATTTTAATAATTTCACGCAGGGCAACGGAATTTCCATTGCCCTGCGCTTTTTATTATTTATTGTTAAGATACTTTTTCGGCATTACCTTTACAAGTATTGTCGCAACTGCTATTTTAACAATGTCGGGAATGATGAACGGTATTACGCACATTGAAAGTGCCTGCATAACGCCGATAGCACCGTTTTTATGCGAATACACTACCACGAACCACGCAGTACCGAAGGCATAGCACACAACGAGTCCGAGCACCATTCCGAGTACAACAGCCCAGATTTTTGTACCGAGGAGCTTTGTTACAAGCCAATAAACCAAAGCGGTAAACACAAAGCCGATTATATATCCGCCCGTAGGTCCGATAAGCGAGCCGACACCGCCCTTAAAGCCTGCAAACACAGGCACACCGACAAGTCCCAAAAGGATGTATATTACCACCGACAACGTTCCCCTTTTACCGCCGAGCAAGCCGACTGCGCAAAAAACGCCGAAGGTTTGCAAGGTTACGGGAACCTCGCCCGGAATTGAAAGCCAAGAGCAAATCGCTATTATAACGGCAAACATTGCTATAAGCACCATATCGAGTATATTCTGTCTGTTGTTTTTATTCTGTTTTTCCATTGTATTACCCCAAAAATTTTATAGTCTGCAAGAACGGGGTAAATCGTCTTTTTTATTCAACTGCAAGAGTGATTTCTCCGTTCTCGCCGGAAAGAGAAACCTTTGTGATTAAGCTGTCACAGTTCTCAACCATATAAGAGGAAATTTTGTCCTCTACATTTCTTCTGATAACATTTCTGAGATCTCTTGCACCTCTTGAATCGCCACTCATCTTTGAAACAACGCACTCTGTAACGGTATCGTCGTATTCAAGCTCAATTCCCCTGTCTGCAAGCGCAGCTTTAAGCTCATTGAGCATCAGCTTGGCTATTCCCTTGTAATCATCAACTGTAAGGTTGTTGAAAACAACAATTTCATCAATTCTGCCGATAAATTCGGGGCGTAAAAACTCATTGAGTGCCTTAACGGCTTTTTCACGTTTTACCTCGCCCTTATCCTTCGCAAAACCGAGTGCATTTTCCTTTCTTTCGCTGCCTGCGTTCGAGGTCATAATAATAACCGTATTCGCAAAGCTTACACTTCTGCCGTGAGCATCGTTTGTCTTGCCCTCGTCAAGAATTTGCAAAAGAATGTTCATTACGTCGGGATGTGCTTTTTCAATCTCATCAAAAAGGATAATAGAATAAGGCTTTCTTCTGACCTTTTCGGTCAACTGACCCGCTTCGTCATATCCCACATATCCCGGAGGCGATCCGATAAGTCTTGATACCGAATGTTTTTCCATAAATTCGGACATATCAAAACGAATTAAGGTCTCCGGTGTGTCAAACAGCTCCATTGAAAGCTGCTTAACAAGCTCGGTTTTACCGACACCCGTAGGTCCGACAAAGATGAACGATGCAGGACGCTTCTGAAGCGAAAGCTGAACTCTGCTGCGTTTGATTGCCGCCGCTACAAGCTCAACAGCTTCGTCCTGACCGATAATATGCTCTTTAAGCCTTGTTTCAAGTCCTGCAAGGCGTTTTAAGTCGCCCTCGACAACCTTTGACGCAGGTATTCCCGTCCAAAGATTGATAACGGTTGCAAGGTCCGATTCAAGAACTGCATTGTCGCTTGCTTTTTTCTCAATATCGGGAAGCTTATTTTCAGAGGCTAAAAGCTCTGCTCTAATCTCTGCAAGGCGTTCGTAATCAATGTTTTCAGTCTCCTGTGAAAGCTCATCCTCCTCAGTTTTGAGTGATGAAATTTCATCAAGCAGCATTTCATATTCGCTTATTGACTTATTTCTAAGGTTAGCGCAGGTGCAAGCCTCATCCAACAAATCTATTGCCTTATCGGGCAAAAATCTGTCTGTGATATACCTTTCCGAAAGCGTTACAGCCTTATATACCAACGGGTCTGCGATTTTAACCTTGTGGAAGTCCTCATAATACTTCTTTATGCCGAGAAGCATTTGATAGGTGTCTGCGATTGAGGGCTCTTCAACCTTAACGGGCTGAAATCTTCTTTCAAGTGCGGCGTCCTTTTCTATATTTTTACGGTATTCGTTAAATGTCGTTGCGCCGATCACCTGAATTTCGCCTCTTGAGAGTGCAGGCTTGAGAATGTTTGCGGCATTCATCGTACCCTCCGCATCTCCCGTTCCGACAAGATTGTGCACCTCGTCGATAAAGAGAATAATATTGCCCTCGGACTTAACCTCTTCGATAAGACCTTTAATTCTTGATTCAAACTGTCCTCTGAACTGCGTTCCCGCAACAAGTGCCGTAAGGTCAAGCAAATGTATTTCCTTATTTGCAAGCTTAGCCGGTACGTCCCCTGCCGCTATTTTGAGTGCAAGTCCCTCAGCTATTGCAGTTTTGCCGACGCCGGGCTCGCCTATAAGACAGGGATTGTTTTTTGTTCTGCGGCAAAGAATCTGCTCTGTTCTGCTGATTTCCTTTTCTCTGCCGATAATGTTGTCAAGCTTGCCCTCTCTCGCCCTTTCGGTGAGGTCGGAGCAGTAAAGATTGAGATATTTTCTCTTCTTTGCGTTCTTTGACTTCTTTTTCTTTTTATTATCTTTTTCCCCGTCATGCTCCTCTTCGCTCGGCTGAGCTTCGGAAAGAGCCGTATCCTCGCCGTTATTTCCGAACATTCCCTGAAACAGTGATAAAGGCATAGCTCCGCCGGGCTGAAATCCGTCCTCGCCCTCGCTGTCCATTATTTGCTTCATCTGTTCGGAAACCTCGTCCATTTCATCCTCGGATATACCCATACTGTCCATTATCTGCTTGATAGGACCGATGTTCAATTCCATAGCGCACTTGATGCAAAGCCCCTCATTTGTGGTCTTGTCTCCGTCCACCTTTGAAATGAAAAATACCGCAGGATTTTCGTGGCATCTGCTGCAAAGCATATTTTTGTTCATCTGATGTTTTTCCTCGCTGTATCAGTTAGATTTACTTTCTTTTTTCTCTTTGAACTGCTTAAGAGTTCCCGGTATGTAGCTCAACAACGCTACAAATGTAAGTATTGCCGAAATTATTACCAATACAATCATAATACTGTCGGGCAAAGTGAAAACATTTCTCAATGCACCGACCTCGGGTCCGAAGGTTATTACCAAGCCCATTACAAAATAATAGGCAAAAGTTGCAACCTTACCGTAAATTTCAGCCGCACTTGGCTTTAAGCCGACAGCTATCATTACAGCTCCGACAACCACCATAAGCAATTCCTTTGCAACGAAGAACAGGAACACCCACTTAAACCATATCATTGTGGGGTTTTCCGACTTCTGAAAGGTAAGGAAAAGAATTATCGCTATTGTCATCTGTGTAAGTTTATCGGCAACAGGGTCAAGAACCTTTCCAAGCTCGCTGACCTGATTGAATTTTCTTGCAATTTTTCCGTCGAAGAAGTCGGTAAGTCCCGAAAGTACAAGGATTATTACCGCCCAAAGCATTTCGCCTCGATAGAAAAGTACACCAAATACAGGAATAAGTATAATCCTAATCAATGAAAGGAGATTAGGGATTGTAAGACATCCGGTAAAAAGTTTTTTTAATCCGTCCATAATTTTACTCCATTATTTAATATTGCTGACAAATACTTCAGCCGCAGAAATAGCTTCCATCGGGTCGAATTTTTCACACATTTCAACTATCGATGAGCCATCAACTGCTTGTTTCAGCTTTTCGTTCTCAATTCTCGGCTCGAGATATGACAACAGGCAGCCAACCAAGAATACTATTATCACTCCCTTCACTACACCTATAACGCCGCCGACAAATTTGTCCGCACCGCCGATAAGATGCGATTTTTTCAGTCCTTTTGCCAAAGACCTCAATATAGCCACAAGCACAAGCGCATACAGCACCGACAGCACAAAGAACATTACGTGCTTGAGCACCGCAACAGCTATGGGCTTGACTATATTGCTTTCAAGAGACTGATAAAGCGTGTCGCCGTCCGTGAAATTGCTCTTTGCAATCTGCTCTGCGACCGAGCCTATGCTAATTCCGCATTTCTCCGCCTGCTTCTTCGCAAATTCGGGCATTTCCTCAAAAACATACTTTGCCTTATCAGAGTTTGTAAGCTTACTTGTGTCGCTCGGGAGAACCTCGTAAAGTCCTCTCTCGACATTTTTACTGAAAAACGCTTTATACATACCGCTTGCAACAGGCTGAGCTGTCTGCGACGCCAAAAAGATTGCAACAGCAAAAGCCACAAGCTCGGCAAGTGTTTTCATTATGCCTTTTTTTGCGGATGATATAACAACCGCAATCAAGATTAACACTAAAATCACATCAAGTACGATATCCATAAAACTACCTCCATTTATTTTATATAAAAATTGTAACATAATAATGAACTTTTAACAACTAAATTGAGAAATTTACTCTTTTGAGTCTGCATTTTCGGTTGTTGTGGGCTTTTCGCTTGTGCTCTCTCCCACCGTTTTGTAACAATTTATTGCGCTCGTAGTTAAAACATATGTGTTATTTCCGTCGGTAAAGCACGAAATACCGTCGCTTGCAACCTCGTGCGTTCCGACCGTTTTGCCCTTTTTGCTAAAGGAAATAAGCTGTCTGTCGGTCAAAACGGATATATAGCTTCCGTCGCAGGACACGCTTCTGACGTTGGAATTTATATCCTGAGTGAAAAGAAGCTTGCCCGAAGCCGTGTATGCCTTAATAATCTTCGACGAAGAGCTGCCGTATTTTGAGAAAACCGCAACAGTCGTGTTATTGTCAGCAGTATAAATTCTCGATAGCTTATTGAGCGACAAATCCTCGTCCTGCTTCGAATTCTTTTCAATGATGCTGAATACGTCCTCGCCCGTCGCAAGCACCTTATTTGAGCCGATAAATTCGACCTTTGATACGGTTTGTGAACTGTAGGAATATTCGGAAATAGGCTCGCTGTATCTGAAATCAAATATAATTACCTTTGAATAAAGCTCGCCGTTTTCAGCACCGACGACCGATACCGCCGCTTTTTTGCCGTTATCGGAAATATCGACGGAAACGATAGCCTCTTTGGCACACTCCCACTTGAAAACTTCCTTTTGGCTTTTGTTGAAAACGGTTAATTCCGACATTGAGCTGTCGCCTCTTGTCGCAAGGGCAACGCTTCCGTCCTTACCGATAGCCGCCGTTAAAAGCTTATGCTCTCTCGTACCCTCATATAAAACCTTTGTCTTTGACTGAACACGGTAGGAATAGCCGCCGACATCAATCATAACGGCTCTGCCGTTTTTTGAGTATATAAGCGGAACGGAATATGTGTGCTGAAGCTCGCTCAATTTTTTTGCGGTTGCGTCAAGCACAAACGTTGAGCCGTCGGTCAAAACAAGCAAATCGGAATTTATTTTTTCAACGTTTTCGGCAGTTGCGCTCTCAAAATAGTACGGATAACCGTCGCCGCTTTTGGCACCTGAGATAACTCCGCTGAAATAGTCGCCTACGCTTGAAAATGTGATATTTCCGAACCTATCCGCCGCAACAAAAAGAAGCATAAGCACAACAAGGATTATGCATACCGCCTTAGCGACCTTGATTAAATCCTCTTGGCTTTTCTTATTTTTCTTATTCGGTTTTTTCTTCTGCTTATTTTCTTTCATTTTCCTCACCGTCAAGGCTGTAATTTACTTTATCAAGATACAATCCGCACGCCGCGGCTGTTTTGCCTGCATATTTCCTGTCTTTTTTTTCGATTATTTCGCTGATTTTTCCTTTTTCGATTTTGCCCAAATTCACATCAAGAAGCGTTCCGACTATAATACGCACCATATTGTATAAAAAGCCGTCTGCTTCTATATGAAATTCCACAACGTCGCCTTTTCTTTCAAAGCCTATATCTTTAATAGTCCTTGTCTTGTCGTCAACGCTTGAGCCTGCCGAACAAAACGAAGAAAAGTCGTGTGTTCCTAAAAATGCCTTTGCTTCGGTATTCAATGCTTCGACATCAATTTCAAACGGATAGTGAAGCGCACGGTTTTCAAAAAAAGGATTTCTGTTTTTTGAATTGAGAATTAAATATTTATAGCTTTTTGACACGCAATCATAACGTGCGTGAAATTCATACGGCACTTCAATTACTGACCTTACCGCAATATCCCTCGGCAAAACGGCATTGAGCGAACGGGCAAATTTTTCCTCATTCAATTCCTTTTCCGTTCTCATATTACAGCAGAACATATTGGCGTGAACTCCGCTGTCAGTCCTGCTGCAGCCCACTATGCTCTCATGCACACCGAGTATTTGCTCGATAGCGTCCTGCATAGCTTTTTGAACGGTGGGTGCGTTATTTTGCACCTGCCAGCCGTGATAATTTGTACCGTCATAGGTAATTGTCAGCAAATAATTTTTCATCATATAACCGCCGTTAAGTAATGATTTGACACTATTATTCCGACACAGAACAAAATAAGTATGCCGAGCGAAATATAGTCCCTTGCGGCAAGCTTCATAACCTTTAATCTTGTTCTGCCCTCTCCGCCCTGATAGCAACGGCAATCCATAGCAAACGCAAGCTCATAAGCACGTCTGAAAGAGTTTATGAACAAGGGGATGAATATCGGTATCATCGCCTTGCCACGTTTTATAAGTGAGCCTGTTTCAAAATCTGCGCCTCTCGATTTCTGCGCCGACATAATTTTGTCAACCTCGTCGATAAGCGTGGGGATAAATCTCAACGCAATAGTCATCATCATAGCTATTGAATGGACGTTGATTTTTATGACCTTTAGCGGAGAGAACAATCTTTCGATTGCATCCGTAAGCAAGGTCGGAGAAGTTGTGTAGGTAAGCATTGAGCTTGCTATAACAAGCACAACTATTCTGGCGGTTGTAAAAATTGCCATATACACGCCGCCGGTTGTTATGTGAAGCCTTTTCCACTCGAAAAGCACCGTTCCGTCGCTGTTGTAGAGAAGCTGCAAAGCGGAAGTGATAAGCACAATTAAAAATATCG
This sequence comes from uncultured Eubacteriales bacterium, assembly GCA_934436505.1. Taxonomy (GTDB): domain Bacteria; phylum Bacillota; class Clostridia; order Oscillospirales; family Acutalibacteraceae; genus Fimenecus. The sequence goes on from CAKSAP010000003.1 coordinate 217,680, forward strand.
GCTTAACGCTTTTCCAAATGAGTTTCGTAGAAATTTTTGACATAAGCACCGTCGCAAGCAATAAAATAGCCATTGCGCCCATAGCCACAAAATTTCTGCAAAGGAATATAAAGATTATATAGATAAATGTGAGAACTATTTTCATTCTCGGGTCAAGCTTATGAATGGGCGAAGTACCCGGAAAATACTGACCGATTGTAATATCCTTTATCATGCGAGCACTCCCCTTTCCTTGAACAGACGGAGAAGCTCCGCTTTAGCCTCATTCACGGAATAAATATCCGTTCTGACATCATAGCCCTGCTTTTTAAGAGCCAAAAGCACCTTTGTTATTTCGGGAACGTTCAAGCCGATTTCAACAAGATGCTCGGCATTTGAAAAGACCTCATCAACGCTTGCGAAATACTCAACCTTTCCCTTATTCATAACAAGCACCTTATCGGCACTCTCGGCAACGTCCTCCATGCTGTGGGAAACGACAATTACTGTACTTCCCGTGTTTTTTCTGTACTGTTCGATCATTTCCGAGATGACTTTTCTGCCCTTGGGGTCAAGTCCTGCGGACGGCTCGTCAAGTATTAAAATCTCGGGCTGCATTGCCATAACGCCTGCGATTGCAACTCGTCTTTTTTCGCCTCCCGATAAGTCAAACGGCGATTTTTGGAGCATATCGTTTCGCACGCCGACAAATTCGGCTGCCCTGAGCACTCTTTCCTTGATTTCCTCTTTGGAAAGCTTCATATTTTTGGGACCGAATGCAATATCCTCATAAACGGTGCTTTCAAAAAGCTGATATTCGGGGTACTGAAAGCAAAGTCCGACCTTAAAGCGAGCCTGTCTTGTGAAGCTCTTATCTGAATGAATATCCTTGCCGTCAAGCAAAATCGTGCCCGAGGTAGGCTTCAAAAGTCCGTTGAGATGCTGTACAAGCGTACTTTTGCCCGAGCCTGTATGCCCGATAATTCCGATAAGCTCTCCTTTTTCGACCGATATGTTAATATCCTCGATTGCGACCTTCTCAAACGGAGTGCCTACGGAATATTTATATGTTAAATTTTGGGTTTCAAGTATAGCCATTATTTATCTCCGAGTAAAGCAGTAATGTTTTCAACAAATTCGTTGAGGGTAAGAACGCTGTCGTCAATCCTGACGCCCGATTTTTTCATTTCACGGGCAAGGTTTGTTATTTGCGGTATATCAAGTCCGACGCTTCTAAGCAAATCCTCTTGCTTAAAGACCTCTTTCGGCGTTCCCTCAAGCAAAAGACGGGAATTATCGATTACCGCAACTCTGTCGGCAAGCACCGCTTCTTCCATAAAGTGCGTTATGAAAACAACCGACATTCCGTACTCCTTGTTGAGCTTGATAACGGTATCCATAACCTCTTTTCTGCCCTTGGGGTCAAGCATTGCCGTCGGCTCGTCAAGAAAAATGCACTCGGGGCGCATTGCTATAATGCCTGCTATTGCCACCCTCTGCTTTTGACCGCCCGACAGTTTATGCGGCTCGTGATGTCTGTATTCATACATTCCGACCGCCTTGAGCGAGTCATCAACTCTTTTTCTTATTTCCTCTCTCGGAAGCCCTAAATTTTCAGGACCGAAAGCGACGTCCTCTTCTACTATTGAAGCTACAATCTGATTGTCGGGATTTTGGAAAACAACGCCGACAGTCTTTCTTATCTCATAAGACAAGTCCTCATCAGCCGTGTCCATACCCTTGACAAGCACCTTGCCCTCGTTTGGAATAAGTATAGAGTTACTGAGCTTTGCAACCGTCGATTTTCCCGAGCCGTTATGACCGAGAACTGCCACAAATTCGCCCTTTTTCACATTGAATGTAAAATCACGAATGGCAGGCTCGGGCTGCTGCTCGCCCTCGTCCGCATCATAGCAGAAGGTTACGTTATGAAATTCTACAATATTTGTGTTATCCATTAAAAAATTCCTTTATTTATGCCAAATTGCGGAAGCACCGCAGGGTAATATCATTCCTGTCTGTGTAACGGGAAGTCCGATTTCATCGCTTTCAACCACACCGCCGAATTTCGGCTTGATAAGTGCACCTAAAATGTACTGCATAACCGCAGGAGAAAGTCCCGTAGTATATGAATTGATAAGCACCATAATCGGATTGTCTGACAAAACCTGTGAGCACAGCTCAACAAACGAATAAACCTCGTTTTCAAGCTTCCAAATCTCTCCGCCCGGACCTCTGCCGTATGACGGAGGATCCATAATTATAATGTCGTACTTATTGCCACGGCGGATTTCTCTTTGAACAAATTTAACGCAGTCGTCAACTATCCAACGAACTTTCCTGTCCGCAACACCCGAAGCAACGGCGTTTTCCTTTGCCCACTGCACCATACCCTTTGAAGCGTCAACGTGGACAACCTCCGCACCTGCCTTTAAGCAAGCAACGGTAGCGCCGCCCGTATAAGCAAACAAATTGAGCACCTTAACGGGTCTGCCCGCATTTTTGATAAGCTTTGCGGTATAGTCCCAGTTTACAGCCTGCTCGGGAAAAATTCCCGTATGCTTAAAGCCCATTGTCTTGACGTTAAAGCTCAAATCGCCGTAGTCGATACTCCAAAACGACGGGATTTTATTTCTAATTTCCCAATTTCCTCCGCCCGAGCTTGAACGGTGATAAACAGCGTCCGCACGTCGCCACGCAGGGTGCTTTTTCGGAGTTTTCCATATAACCTGTGGGTCGGGACGAATAAGAGTTACGTTCCCCCACCTCTCAAGACGTTCGCCGCTTGAACAGTCAAGCAGCTCATAATCCTTCCAATCTGATGTATAGCGCATCTGTTAAACTAACCTTTCTTCAATTACCTTTGCGATACTCTCTGCAAGCGATTTGATTTGATTATAGTCCTCGCCCTCAAGCATTACTCTGACAAGCGGCTCTGTTCCTGAAACACGAACAAGCACACGGCCTGTATCGCCCAATTCCTCACTCGCCTCACGGATTGCAAGCTGAACCTCCTCGTCCTTATCAAGTCTCGCCTTACCGAAGTTTGAAACACGGACATTGATAAGCACCTGCGGATAAACCTGCATTTCACTTGCAAGCTCCGAAATCTTTTTGCCCGTAGATTTAAGCACGTTCAAAACCTGAATTGCAGACATCTGACCGTCGCCCGTCGTAGCATAGTCAAGGAAAATTATGTGTCCCGACTGCTCTCCGCCGATAACATAGCCGTTCTTGACCATTTCCTCAAGAACATATCTGTCGCCGACCTTTGTCTTAACGCAATTTATACCGTTCTTTTCGCAGAACTTGAAAAAGCCCATATTGCTCATTACGGTTACAACCGCAGTATTGTTTTTGAGCTTGTTGTTCTCCTTCATAAACTTTGAGCAGACAGCAATAATCTTGTCGCCGTCCACAACCTCGCCGTTTTCGTCAACGACCAAAAGTCTGTCGGCATCGCCGTCAAACGCAAAGCCTATATCGCATTTGTTTTCAACAACAAATTTCTGAAGCTGCTCAAGATGAGTTGAACCGCAGTTTTCGTTTATGTTAGTGCCGTTCGGCGTTTCGTTGATAATACAGCATTTCGCACCGAGCCTTGTAAACAACGCTCTTGCGGTAACGGAGGCGGAGCCGTTTGCACAGTCAAGAGCAATTTTCATACCCTTGAAATCGCCGTCTGCTGTCATTGCCAGATGGAAAATATAGTCGTCAACAGCCTTTGACGAGAAGGATATTTTACCGACATCGCCACCCAAAACAACGGGCGGAAGCTTTGTTTCGTCAAGGATAATCTCCTCAATTTCATTTTCAAGCTCATCGGGTAATTTATAGCCGTTGCCCTGAAAAATCTTAATACCGTTATACTCGCACGGATTATGCGAAGCGGAAATCATAACGCCTGCGTCATAATCGTATTCCTTTACGAGAAAAGCCACGGCAGGAGTGGGTACAACGTCGATTATAAGCACATCTGCGCCGACAGAGCAAAGTCCTGCGCCGATAGCCGCCGCCAACATATGAGACGAAGCTCTTGTGTCCATTCCTATTAAAACCTTAGGCTTATGAGCACAGCTTTCGGTAAGCACCATTGCCGCTGCTCTGCCTATTTTCATTGCAAGCTCGCAAGTTAATTCACTGTTTGCGACGCCTCTTGCGCCGTCTGTTCCGAACAATCTTCCCATATTAAAATCCTCCGAACATAATTTAATTATTACATATCAAGCTTTTGCTGACCGTTTGAAGCGTCTCCGAACGGAATACCGAGATGCTCATACGCAAGCGGAGTTACAACCCTGCCCCTCGGTGTTTTTGACAAAAAGCCAATCTGCATAAGATAAGGCTCGTAAACGTCCTCAATAGTAACTGCCTCTTCGCCTATTGTAGCGGCGATTGTTTCAAGTCCAACGGGGCCGCCCTTGTAATTTTTAATCATTGAGGTCAAAAGAAGTCTGTCGATCAAGTCAAGTCCCAATTCGTCGATTTCCATTCTTCCGAGAGCTATTTTTGCGGTGTCAACGGTTATAGTGCCGTTACCCATTACCTCGGCAAAATCCCTTGCACGCTTGAGAAGTCTGTTTGCAATTCTCGGCGTACCTCTTGAACGGGAAGCGATTTCAAGCGCACCCTCGTCATCAATGGCAATTCCGAGTATTCCGGCACTTCTTTTAACAATCATAGCCAATTCCTCGGGAGTGTACATTTCAAGACGGCTGACAACGCCGAATCTGTCACGAAGCGGTGCGGAAAGCTGACCTGCCCTCGTCGTTGCACCGACAAGCGTAAACCTCGGCAAATCAAGTCTTATGCTTCTTGCCGAAGGACCTTTGCCGATAATAATATCAAGCGCATTATCCTCCATAGCAGGATAAAGAACTTCCTCAACGCTCCTTGAAAGGCGGTGAATTTCGTCTATGAAAAGCACGTCGCCGTCATTCAGGTTTGTAAGAAGTGCCGCAAGGTCGCCCTGCTTTTCAATCGCAGGACCCGAGGTAACTCTCATCTGCACGCCCATTTCATTGGCAATTATGCCCGAAAGAGTAGTTTTTCCGAGTCCGGGAGGTCCGTAGAGCAGCACGTGGTCAAGCACATCTCCCCTTGCCTTTGCCGCATCGATATAAATTTTAAGATTTTCCTTTGCTTTCTCCTGTCCGATATATTCATTAAATGTTTTCGGTCTTAAAGAGGTTTCAATATCATTGTCAACCTCGTTCAAGTCGGGAGAAACAATCCTGTTTTCGTTATCAAAATCCATTTTTTACTCCTATATCATCGAAAGCTGCTTCAAAGCCTGCTTAATCATTTCCTCAACGCTCAAATCCTGACTTAACTTTCCGACAGCGACTGCCGCCTCAGATTGCGAATAACCGAGCATTGTAAGTGCCGAAACAGCCTCCGAAGCATTGCCCGAAGCCGAAACGGTGCTTGCCGCCGCAATATCTGTGCCGACGGACTGCAAATCAAGTCCCTTTGCAAGTTTATCTTTAAGTTCGAGTACAATTCTCTGTGCGATTTTATTACCCACGCCGTTAGCCCTTGTAATTGCCTTTGTATCGCCTGCGGCAATGCTCAAAGCAAGCTGCTCAGGTGTCATTTCTGAGAGCACCGCCAACGCCATTTTTGCGCCTACGCCCGAAACGGAAATAAGTATTTTATAGCATTCAAGCTCCTGCTGCGTGTAAAAGCCGTAGAGGTCAAGTGCATCCTCTTTAACATTCAAATAAGTGAAAAGCGTAACCTTTTCGCCTGTTTTTGCGACGTTTTTAAGAGTATTGCTTGTAGCGAAGCACTTGAAAGCAACACCGTTACAATCAATCGCAACGCACTGTGCATCAAAATAAACAACGTTTCCCGTTATAGAATAAAACATTCAAATTCCTCATTTCAAATTTTTGAGCTTTCCCATAAGCGAACCGCTTGAATGAGCGTGACATATCGCCATTGCAAGAGCGTCCGCCGTATCGTCGGGCTTCGGAACTTTTTCAAGGTTCAAAATTACCCTTGTCATCTCCTGCACCTGCTTTTTTTCGGCTCTGCCGTAGCCGACAACGCTTTGCTTTACCTGAAGCGGAGTATATTCGAAAATTTCAGCCTTGTGACGGTAAGCTGCAAGCACGGTTACGCCTCTCGCCTGCGCAACGTCAATTACCGTTTTTGCGTTGGTGTTATAGAAAAGCTTTTCAATCGCCATAGCCTGCGGATGATACTTTTCAAAAATCATATTCAAGTCCCTGTCGATAACGTCAAGCCTTTCAACAAAGGGCATTCCCGCAGGAGTTGTGATAGCTCCGTAGTCAAGAACCTGAAATCTGTTAGCCTCATAATTTATAACGCCGTAGCCGACAATGGCATAGCCGGGGTCAATTCCCAAAATTATCATTTTTACATAATACTCCATATTAACTATATGTTGATAATTATACTACAAACCCTTAATAATAGCAAGAAAAAAGGAGTGAAAAATTCACTCCTTTAATACTGTTATTCAAGCTCTTTTTCAGTGGCTTATTTATAGTCCTTTTTGCCGTTCTTTTCCCTTTCTCTGATAACAAATCTTGTCGGCGTTCCCTCAAGTCCGAAAACCTCACGGATTTGGTTGTCGATATAACGCTGGTAGCTGTAATGGAAAAGGTCCTTGCTGTTTACAAAGCAAACAAATGTAGGCGGTCTTGTAGACGCCTGTGTCATATAGTAAATTTTAAGGCGCTTGCCCTTATCCGTGGGCGGCTGAACTCTTGTGGTAGCGGCAGAAAGCACCTCGTTGAGCCTACCTGTTGAAATACGCATTGAATTCTGCTCATTTACGAACTTTATAAGCTCAAAAAGTCGGTCAAGTCTTTGACCCGTCTTTGCGGAAATGAAGATAATCGGCGCATAGCTCATAAAACCAAAATCGTTCATAAGCTTTTTTCTTTCCTTATCCATTGTTTTGCCGTCCTTATCGACAGCATCCCACTTATTGACTGCGATAATGCAAGCCTTTCCGAGGTCATGGGCAATGCCTGCAACCTTTGAGTCCTGCTCGGTAAAGCCCTCCGTGCCGTCAATCATAATAACGCACACATCGGCTCTTTCAACAGCCATTCTTGCACGGATAACGGAATATTTTTCAATTTGATCCTCAACCTTGCTCTTGCGGCGAAGTCCTGCGGTATCAATGAACACAAACTCGCCGTACTCATTTGAAATCAAGGTGTCTGTCGAGTCTCTCGTTGTACCTGCAATATTTGAAACAATCGCTCTTTCCTCGCCCGAAATAGCGTTTATAAGCGAGGATTTGCCGACGTTAGGCTTACCGATAACGGCAACCTTAATTTTATCCTCGTCATATTCGCCCTGCTCCTCGTCGGGAAGATATTTGATAATCTCGTCAAGCAAATCGCCCGTACCGTGACCGTGAACGGAAGAAACCGCAACGGGATCGCCGAGTCCGAGATTGTAAAATTCGTAAAAATCGGGCGGAACATCGCCGATTGTATCGCACTTATTAACGCACAAAACAATGGGCTTACCGCTTTTTTGAAGCATTTGAGCCACTTCGGTATCGGTAGCAACTACGCCCGAGCGTACATCTGTTACAAGGACAATAACATCTGCGCTTTCAATGGCAAGCTGTGCCTGACGGCGCATCTGCGAAAGAATAATATCGTCCGAATACGGCTCAATACCGCCTGTATCGACAAGAAGCATATTTCTGCCGAGCCATTCGCAGTCTCCGTATATTCTGTCTCTCGTAACGCCGGGAGTATCGTCAACGATAGAAAGGCGTTTTCCTATAAGCTTGTTAAAAAGTGTGCTTTTGCCGACGTTCGGTCTGCCGACAATCGCAATTACGGGTCTTGACATCATTCCACCCCCAAAATATTTTTAAGTAGCTGCGTTCCGTCGTTTTGTGTCGGAACTATTCTAATATTCAATTCCTTTTCGGCTTGCTTTAGCGTAATATCGTCAAGGAATTTGTTTTTATCCGTTGAATGCGATGTGTAATCTATCGTCATAACAAGCGGTATCAAAAGGCAATCGCCAAGCGGCTTGTCCTTTAATTGAGCAATTAAATCCGTTCCCGTCAAAAGTCCTGCAACGGTAATATTTTCGCCGAAAAAGTTGTTTATGATTTCAACAACATTGACCTTGACGCCGAATTTTTCCTCCTGCACCCTCGCAAGCTCGCACATAAGCGGATAAGCACCCTTGCCCGTTGCAAGCGTAATTTCCCTGTTGACGGGCTTTACGTCCAATTCATTGACCGCCTCATAAAATTCATCACGAAGCGAAGTCCAAAGACCGACGCCGTTGTCAATCTGCGGATATTCGTCATAATATTCTTCTTGCGGCATTTCTCTGCCTGCAAGCAGGAAAAATTCATCGGCTGGATAGGCAAGTCTTATGCCGTTTTCCGCCTTGAATTTCGACGAAAATCCCTCGATTATATCTATCGTTTCCCCTGCCGTCTGCTTGTCATACGGCTTTAAGGGGTAGAGACCGTCACGGAATTTTGTAAGTCCTACGGGCACGGCGGCAATGCTCTGCACAGACGGATACATCTTCGCAAGCTCCGTAAGGCTGAAGCGAAGCTCCTCGCCGTCATTAACACCCGGACACAAAACAAGCTGTGCGTTTATTTTAATGCCTGCATCGGCAAAACGCTTGATAATCGAAAGGCACTTGCCTGCATTTTTGTTGTTCATCATCTTAACCCTTAATTCAGGGTTCATTGTGTGAACGGAAATGTTTACGGGACTTATGTGCATGACGATAATTCGCTCAATCTCGTGCTCGGTAAGGTTTGTGAGCGTAACATAGTTTCCGAAAAGGAATGAAAGACGTGAATCGTCGTCCTTAAAGTAAAGGCTTTCACGCATACCCTTCGGAAGCTGGTCAATAAAGCAAAATATGCATTTATTGCGACAGCTGTGCTGCTTGTCCATAAGGAAAGTCTCGAACTTAATGCCGACGTTTTCATCGGTAGCCTTTATCCTTACAGTCTTACCCTTCGAGGTCAAAAATTCCATTTCGACAGGTAAAAAGCTCATATAAAAGTCGTAGTCAAGCACGTCGTCAACCTCTTTCGAGTCAATCGAAACAAGCTTATCCCCTGCTCTGACGCCGAAAAACCAGCATTTCGAAAAGGGTTTTACCTCATTGATAATAACAGCCACACGCTCACCTCATTTCCTCAACGATAAAAAGGCGGGGAAGATACTTCTTCTCCACCTTCTGCTCAACCTTGTAAAACAAAGATGCGTTAAGCCTCTTCTTTAACAACAACCTGTCTGCCGTTATAATGGCCGCATACTGCACAAACTCTGTGAGCTCTCTTGTACTCACCGCAGTTAGGGCACTTCTGAAGCTCGGGAGCGCTCATCTTCCAAACGCTTGAACGTCTCTTGTCTCTTCTTGCTTTTGAAACTCTTCTCTTCGGTACTGCCATTTTAATATCTCCTTTATGTCCTTAATATACTTGTTTACTCGAGGAACTTTTTTAACGCTTCAAGCCTTGGGTCAATCGGCTTTTTGCAATCACATTTTCCCTCGTTCAGATTTGTACCGCAATAAGGGCAAAGTCCCTTACAATCCTCACGGCACAATATTTTGGTCGGCAAGGATAAAAGTATGTCCTCTCTGATAAGCTCGTCAAGATTGAAATGCATATCCTCCACAAGATAGAGTTCACAATTCTCATCATCATTAAGCTTGGAAACCAATGTATGCTCAAACGGCAATACTGTTTCACGCTTAACGTCTGCGGCACAGCGGTCGCAGGAAGCTTCGATTGTAAACCTTGCATTTCCCTCTAACAAGACAATGCCTGCACGGTTTTTAACGCAGCCGTCAACATTAACCGAACGGATAATGTCACAGTCATCGGGTGTAAATTCATAGGAAAAATCCTTTGAAGCACCTTCAATATTAAAAATCGTTTCAAGCTCAATAAACATACTACACCTCGTCAAAGTAGCACAAATATTATATACATATTACGGGCATTTGTCAACCGTTAAATTTATTTTCCCTAAATATCTTTTTACAAGCAAACTGCCGCCGTGAAATCACAGCGGCAATGCTATCAAAAATCAAGCTCAGTTAATCTTTTTGCAATACTCAAACATTCTCTCGGGAAGATTCTCGAGGTCTGTTGAAATTGTAAATGTGAAGTGTGTGTCTGTGATTTTTGCAAGCTCGTCAACCTTCTTGAGGAAATCCGCAAGAGCCTCATAATCTCTGCCGCCGATTCTGAAGGTAGCGTCAACGAGAATGTCTGTTATATCGTGGTCGCCTGCACAAAGTCCGCTCAAAAATCCGTAGAATGCGTCAAATCCGCTGACAGAATAGCTGTCTGTAGAAACAAGTCTTGCACGGTGACTTACGTCGTATGTAAGCTTAGTCTCCTTTTCAACGCAGATAACGTTGCCGTTTGATTTCTCAATCGCATCGTTGACGTTATCAACCAAAATCTTTGTTTTGCCTGAACCCTTGTGACCGATTATAAGAGATACCATATTATCTCCTCCTGTGTATTTATTTATGACCGCTTGTGCGGTAATTTCCTTATTCTGCAAGTCTCTTTTCAAGCTCGCCCTTCTGTGCCTCATAGCCGGGCTTGCCCAAAAGAGCAAACATATTTTTCTTGTAGCTCTCAACGCCGGGCTGATTGAACGGATTTACACCGAGGGTGTAGCCCGAAACAGCACACGCCTTTTCGAGGAAATAAACAAGATAGCCGAATTCATACTCATTCATTTCGGGAAGCTCAAGAATAATGTTCGGAACTCCGCCGTCGCAATGAGCAAGAACTGTACCCTGAAATGCCTTTTCGTTTACGAAGTCCATTGTCTTTCCTGCAAGGAAGTTAAGACCGTCGGCATTTTCAGCGTCTGCCTCAATGTTGATAACGTGCTTCGGCTTGTCAAATACAACAGCTGTTTCAAAGAGAAGTCTTTCGCCCTGCTGAATGTACTGACCCATTGAGTGAAGGTCGGTCGAGAAGATTGCGGACGAGGGGAAAAGTCCCTTGCCGTCCTTGCCCTCGGACTCGCCGAAAAGCTGCTTGAACCACTCGTTCATCATTGTATAATCAGGCTCGTAGGAAACCATCATTTCAACGGCTTTACCCTTTCTGTAAAGGATATTACGAGCTGCTGCGTACTTGTAGCAATCGTTCTTTTCAAGGTCGGAATCCGTGTACCGTTCTCTTGCGTCCGCCGCACCCTTCATCATAGCGTCAATGTCGCAGCCTGCCGCTGCAATCGGAAGCAAGCCGACAGCCGTAAGAACTGAATATCTGCCGCCTACATCGTCCGGAACAACGAAGGTTTCATAGCCCTCCTTGTCGGAAACCTCTTTAAGAGTTCCCTTTGCCTTATCTGTCGTAACGTAAATCCTCTTGGCAGCCTCTTTTTTACCGTACTTTTCCTCAAGCATTTTCTTGAAAATTCTAAAGGAAACGGCAGGCTCTGTGGTTGTGCCCGATTTTGAAATTACGTTTACCGAGAAATCCTTTTCCTTACAAAGCTCGCAAAGCTCGTAAAGAGCAGATGAACTTATGCTGTTACCGCTGAAAAAAATCTGCGGTCCGTTTTTAACTGTAGCGTTATAATTCTGCGATTTACAAAATTCAATAGCGGCTCTTGCGCCGAGATAACTGCCGCCAATTCCTATAACAACAAGAATTTCAGAGTCGGAACGAATTTTCTCCGCCGCCTTTTTAATTCTTGCGAACTCCTCCTTGTCATAGTCAACGGGAAGGTCAACCCAGCCTAAAAAATCGCTGCCCTCTCCGCTTCGGTCATTAAGGGTTTTGTCTGCCTTTGCGATTTCGCCTGCGATAGCTGAAAAATCCTCCTCCGAGACAAAGCCTTTAAGATACTTGGTGTTCAATTTAACTGACATTGCTGAAATTTTCTCCTTCGACAACTCATCCGAGTTATAAAACTGTTTTATGTCTATATTTTACTCTAAATCCGATATTATTTCAACAACAATTTGTTAATTTTTCAAAAATAATTAGGTTTTGTTAAATTATCGACAAAGTGAAGTAAGAAATCGTACAAGATAATCAGGAAAAGTCAGTTTTTTTACCGCTTCGGGCGAGCAAAGATTGATTTTTCCTATCTCTTTATCGTCAAGCATAAACTTGACCGTTCCGAGCACTTGATTTTTTTCAATCGGTGCTTCAACGTCTATTGCAAGGTCGGGAACAAGAGTTATTTTATCCTCCTTGCCCTTTTCGATTACGGCGAATTTCTTTTCTGTTATTTGCGGCGAAATTTTATCCCGTTCCCCTCCGATTATATTGACGTCGGTTATCAAGGCAGGGTCAACCGAAAGCTCCGCAAGGGAATAATTCGCAAAGCCCCAGTCAAGCATTGCCCTTGCACCCGAAAACCTGTCGTTGCTCGATTCGCTGCCCATAACGACAGCTATGAGCGACAAGCCGTCTCGCTCCGCCGTTGCGCTGACGCAGCAGCCTGCCTTTGAGGTCGTTCCCGTTTTAAGTCCCGTTGCGCCCTTGTAAAATCTTATGAGCTTGTTTGTATTGACAAGCTGAGTTTCGCCGCCTCTCAATGTATCCATCCAAACGGTCGTGTAATTTCGTATTCTCTCGTGCTTTAGCAATTCCCTTGACATAACCGCAACATCGTATGCGCTTGTTATATGATTTTGAACGGTATCGTCAAGTCCCGAGCAGTTTTCAAAAACCGTATCGTTCATTCCGAGCTCCTTTGCCCTGTCGTTCATCATTTTCACAAACGCCGTGTCGCTTCCTGCCACATATTCCCCGAGTGCAAAGCAAGCATCATTGGCACTTGCGATTGCCGTCGCCTTTAACAAATCGTCAACCGTCATCTGTTCGCCCTGCTTTAGCCATATTTGCGAGCCGCCCATTTTGGAAGCCTCTGCCGATGCCGTTACAGTATCGGTCAAGGCAATTTTTCCCTGATCTATCGCCTCGGTTACAAGAAGCAGGGACATTATCTTTGTAACGGATGCGGGATATACCTTTTCGTGAGCGTTCTTGCTCATTAAAATTTCGCCTGTTGACGCTTCCATTAAGACTGCCGATTTTGCGTTAATCTCGACCTTCATATCGGGCAGCTCCTTTGCATATGCGTTGACGCTTATCACGGAAAGCATCAAAACAACCGTTAAAATCAAGCCTGTTATCTTTTTCATATCACACCTCCGAGCTTTATGCTAAATTGTATGATATTCGCCGTTGTAAAAATGACTTAATATGGTGTATAATATATAAAAGAACGGAGGCAGACTATGAACGATTACGAAGTTAAAAAGGCAAGAGCCGAACAGTTAAGAAAAGAGCTTAATCATCATATATACAGATATTACGTTGAAAACGAGAACGATATTGAGGACTATGAGTACGATATGCTTATGCGTGAGTTAAAGTCCATTGAGGAGGAATATCCCGAGCTTTTGACGGCGGATTCCCCTACTCACAGAGTCGGCGGTACGGCTGATAAAAATATGTTCTCGAGCGTTACGCACATTGTAAAAATGGAGAGCTTACAGGACGCTTTCGATAAAAGCGAGGTGCTCGATTTTGACAGGAAAGTAAAAGAGGTATGCCCTGATGCAACATATGTTGTTGAGCCGAAAATCGACGGACTTTCGGTATCGCTCGAATACTCAAACGGCGTTATTTCAAGAGGCTCTACACGGGGCGACGGCGTTACGGGCGAGGATATTACGGCAAACCTTAAAACAGTTCGCTCAATTCCGCTGTCGTTAAAGGAAAAACTTCCGTTTATCGAGGTGCGTGGCGAGGTTTATATGCCCAAAGAAAAGTTCTTTGAAATCGTCAAAAAGCAGGAGTTAAACGAGGAAAAGCCGTTTAAGAATCCGAGGAATGCCGCCGCAGGAAGCTTACGTCAAAAAGACCCGAAAATAACTTCGCAGAGAGGGCTTGATATTTTCGTTTTTAACATTCAGCAGATTGACGGAAAAGACTTGCAAACCCACAAGCAGTCGCTTGATTATATTAAGAGCCTCGGCTTTAAGACAATTCCGTTTTACAATGAATTTGACAATATCGACGACGTTATAAAGGAGCTTGACAGGATAGGCTCGATAAGAGGCACTCTCCCCTTTGATATTGACGGCGCAGTTATAAAGGTAAACCGTTTTGACCAAAGAGAGAAATTAGGCAGCACCGCAAAATGTCCCAAGTGGGCGCTTGCGTGGAAATATCCGCCCGAAGAAAAGCAAACGAAGCTTATCGATATTGAAATAAATGTCGGAAGAACGGGCGTTTTAACTCCTACTGCGGTTTTTGAGCCAGTTTTGGTTGCAGGCTCAACCGTAAGCCGTGCAACGCTTCACAATGAGGATTTCATCAAGGAAAAGGGCATACGCATAGGCGACACGGTAATCATCAGAAAAGCCGGCGATATTATCCCCGAGGTTTTGGAGGTCAGCAAGCACGCAGAGAGCTCCGAGCCGTACAAAATGCCCGACGTTTGCCCGTCCTGCGGCGAAAAGGTTACAAGAGAAGCAGGCGAAGCGGCAATTCGCTGTAATAATCCCGACTGCCCTGCTCAGCTTTTGAGAATGTTAATTCATTTCTGTTCAAGGGACGCTATGGATATTGAGGGTCTCGGCGACGCCAACCTTGAATTGCTTGTAAACGAGGGTATGCTCAAAACCGCCGCAGATATCTACAAGCTTGATTTCGACAGGGTTGCGGAATTTGAACGTCTCGGAAAGAAAAGTGCCGACAATCTCAAAAAAGCGGTTGAAAAATCAAAGGAAAACGATTTGGGCAAGCTTATCTTTGCGCTCGGTATCCGTCATATCGGACAAAAGGCGGCAAAGCTCCTCGCCGACCGTTTTCAGGATATGGACGGCATCATTTCCGCAAGCAAGGATGATATTCTTTCAATCGACGGCTACGGCGAAATTATGGCGGAATCGGTTGTCGATTTCTTCTCGCATCCGCAGGCGATTGAGCTTATAGACGATTTGAAAGCGGCAGGCTTGAATATGAGAAGCGAAAAGAAGGTAATTGACAACAGGTTTGAGGGTAAGACCTTTGTTTTGACAGGCACTTTAAGTCAGTTTACAAGAACGCAGGCTTCTGAAATTATTGAGACCTACGGCGGAAAGACCTCGTCCTCCGTTTCTAAAAAGACGGATTTCGTTTTAGCAGGAGAAGCCGCAGGAAGCAAGCTGCAAAAGGCGCAGGACCTCGGTGTTAAGATAATCTCGGAGGATGAATTCTCCGCTATGATTAAAGCATGAACTAAAGCATAATATACAGCAAAAAGCTCTGTTTGATTTCCAAACAGAGCTTTTATTGTTTATAAAATTATTTATAGAGCGTTTGAGTTTGGTCAAATGCTCTGTTGCCCGAAGCGATACCGTCAAGATAGAAGTAGTCAAACATATCGAGCACGCCGTCCTTTGAAACATCTGCGGCAATGTAATAAATGCTGTCTGATTTGATATTTTCGGTGTTGTCAAACGCATCCTCGAAAATCAAATTCAGATCCGTTTCGTCAACAAGTCCGTCGCCGTTCACGTCACCGTAAAGGATAACCGTTGCGACCTCATAAACAATGCTCGGGTCTATTGCGGATATACACTTGATAACGCAACCCGTTCCGACCTTATCTGTCTCGGAAAGCTTTTTGCCGTCCCTTGTAATCTCAATCTGCACGTTTTTGTTGCGAAGCTGTGCTTCAACCTCGGAAACGGTATTAGATGTGGGATTCAAGCCTACCATATAGGTATATTGTGTGTTGGTGTTTCTGTCAACGAGAAGCGAAGCGTTATCATTGACAAGGATCTTGTTGTATTCAAGCTTATCCATCGCATTTTCAAGCTCTAATATCGCATCGAAAATCTCCGTTACGGTAGCACCATTGTTTTCAAGCACCGTATTACCGCTTGTAATGGCTTTTGTGAGGTCAGCCGAGGTAATGTCGGTAACGTCTGCCATATCGAGCGAATTAGCCTTTTCAATGGTGTTTGAAAGATCGGTTTTGTCTACGGTTATAACGTACTCGTCGGAAATATCGCTTTCATTTCCTGCACCGTTCACAGCCTTAAAGGTGTATGTTTTTGCACTTGTAAGCTCAACGGTAAGAATATTGCCGTCAAGTGCCTTAAAGCCTGTACCGTCGTTGTAGTAATATGTAACGCCCGAATCGGAATTTGTCGCACCGAGCATGAAGGTAACATTTTTGTTCACTGTGGGATTAAGCTTGCCGCTTACCGCAACGGAAAGTATCGGCTTTGCGGTATCGATTTTAACCGTGAGTGAGGTCGTTTCGCTTTCAAGACCCGAATACGAAACCGCCTTAAACTCGTAGGTATGAACGCCCTCAAGAGCAGTTACCGTATTTGATTTGAGAATTGCCCACTCGCCGTTGTCAATTCTGTATTCATAGCTGTAAATGCCCGAGAAAGCACTTGAGGAAAGGCTGATTTTAACAGGCTTATTTGTATATCCGCCGTTATATGCTTCCTCTCCCGAAGCAGCTGCCGCAACAACCTTTTCAGGCTTTACGGTATCAACGGTAAAGGTGCTTGATTTGTAAATCTCACTGACGTTTCCTGCTTTATCGGTAGCCTTAACCTCGACCGTTCCCTTAAACGCCGTGTCGATTACAGGCTTTGCGTTTTCGTCATAAGCCGTCCAATCGCTCTTAACTGTACCGTCGGAATTTACAAGTCTGTAGCTGATGCTT
This sequence comes from uncultured Eubacteriales bacterium, assembly GCA_934436505.1. Lineage (GTDB taxonomy): Bacteria > Bacillota > Clostridia > Oscillospirales > Acutalibacteraceae > Fimenecus. The sequence continues at coordinate 234,371 of CAKSAP010000003.1, forward strand.
GCAATGCCCGTTTCAGCATCCGAGGCATTGACTGTTATTTCTGCGGTATTGTTCATAAATACCGCAAACTCGGTTGAGCTTATCGGTCTTACAACGGAATTTCCGTCCTGCTGTTTAACGCTCACATTTTCAATCTTAGGAGCTGAGGAGTCAAAATCGGTAATTGTAATTTCCTTTTCGCTGTAAAGTCCGTTTTGAGCAAATACCATTACTCTGTATGCTCCGTTTTCGGTTACGGTAAACGCCTTTTCGCTTGTAATATCGGTACCGTTTACGGTTATTTTCTTAATTCCCGAAGCACCCGTATTAGCGTTTACGCTTACTGTAAACGGAGAATTCGGAGAGGTCATTTCGCCCTTAACAAACTCAATTTCAGGCTTTACGGTATCAATCATAACATAATATGCGTCTGACGGAGGACTTTGCGTTCCTGCGCCGTTTACCGCCATAAAGGAGTAATTTGCATTTGTATTTTCACGAAGCGATATAACCTCGCCCGTGGTAATTTCAGTCCATTCGCCGCTTCCGTCGTTGTAATAATAAGTAATTCCCGAAATAGACTCATAAAGCGTTGAAAGGTCAAATACAACCTCGTCGCTCGTCCATCTTCCGAACGTACCCTTGAAATCAACACGGATTATCGGCACCTGTCTGTCGATTTTTACGGTAAATGTTGTAATCTTACTTTCAAGGTCGGAATTTGAAACAGCCTTGAATTCGTAGGTGTGTATTCCCTGCTCCGAAGCTGTAAGCTTTCCGTCCTTTGAGGATACCCATTCTCCGCCGTCAACTCTGTAAAGGTATTCGTAAATTCCCGAATAAGCCGAGGAATTCAGTGTAATTTCAACGCTGTCCGATACCCATTTGCCGTCGGTATAAGCTTCGCCGTTAAAGGAAGCCGAAACAGTAACGTCTGTCGGTACGTCGGCGTCGATAACGAAGCCGTCCGAACGGTAATAATCCGAAACGTTGCCTGCCTTATCAAAGACTCTCGCCTGAACATAGCCCTTGAAATTCGGGTCAACAACAGGCTTGCCGCTTTCGGAATATACGCTCCATTTATCGCTTATCGGCTCGCCGTTTTCGTCGAGAAGTCTGTACTCTACCCTGTCAATTCCTGCGACGCCTATATCCTCACTTGAAATTGTAATTTCAACCTGTTCATTAAAGAATTTGCCGAAGGTCAAGGCGTTGAGAAGTCTTGCAATTCCGCCCTTTTCCTTGTGCTCAAGAGTAATTGCGTTGACAACGGGTGCGGACTTATCGATGTTATTAACATTAAGCGTCTGTGTGCTTGAAAGTCCGTTATTCGCCGTTATCTCAACGGTATATGTTCCGTTTTCGGCTACCGTAAATTCAGTCTGTCCCGTTATATCCTCGCCGTTGAGCGTAATTGCTTTAATGCCCGACTCGCCCACCGTGATATTTTTAATGTTTACCGTGTACGACTGATTTGTCAAAGCCGTTACAGACTGTTCGAGGGTAAATTTAGGCTTTACATCATCAAATTTAACTCTGTAGCCCTGCGAAATTTCACTTTCTACGCCCTCGCTGTTCACAGCCTTGAAGTAGTACACGTCGTCGCCGTTAGTGTTTACAACATAGTAATTCGAGTAAAGAACCGTCCAATCGGTTGCATTCTCCCTCTTGAAATAGTATTTTACTCCGTCAAGCTTATTTGTTGAGTCAAAATTGAAAACAACTCTGTCCGCCGTCCAATTTCCGTCGTATCCGCCGTTATCGACGCTCAAAACAGGAATTCCGTAAACAATGACGGGGAAGGTTTTTGAAGCACTTCTGCCTGCATGGGTATATGTAACGGTAATCTGCTGCTCCTCATTGAAAAACTTAGGATTAAAGGCAGAGGTATCAACCGTATAATCCGTTACAAATTCAGACTCTGCGTTAGCATAATTTGCCTTAACCGTCAAGCCCGAAAGGTCAAGCTCGGTTACGCCCTCAACATATTTATACTGCGGATTTGTAATTTCAATATCGGTAAGCTCTTTTGATTTAAGCGTGATTGAAAATACGCCTCTGTAAGTCTTACCTGCTCTGACTACGGATACAACTATGTACTGCTCGTCGTCAAGAATTTTTTGGTTTATCTCACTTACGGTATAATCGGAAACTTCAACACGAAGCTGATCTTCCGAAAGAGCTGCCAAGCCGTCGCCGTAATACGCTTCGAGGTCAGCCTTATCATAGGTAAGCTCAACCTTAAGGTTTGTAAGGTCAAGCTCCGACTCGCCCTCAATATATTCTGTCTTTGTGGGTGCGGTTACGGTAATGCTCTTAGGCTCAACCTCAACGACCGTAATTTTCTTCGTTGCCTCATTGTGCGAGGTATAGTTTCTTCTTCCGAAAAGATGAAGCGTTGTCTCGCCTGCCGTCTTACCTGTAACAAGACCGTCCTCGCTTACGCTCGCAATGGCATTTTCCATATTGCCCGAGCTGTTAAGCGTATTTGAAGCACTCCACGGAGCATTTCCCTCATCTGTGGGCAAGCCCCAAAGCACCTTAGTAATATCAAGTCTTTTCGGTGTGAAATGACCCTCATACTGAACGGGGAAATCTTTAATTACATAGTCATTTCCCTCAATTCTTGCGGATGTAACATAGTTTATAAGCGCACCCCTAACGGTAATCTCAAATGACCTTGTTACACCGCTGACAGTTGCGTAAATTGTTGTTTTTGCGGAAAATGCAGGTCCATATCCGCCTGCGTCAAGACCCTTAACGACGCCGTTTTCATCAACCGAGGCAATAGACGGGTCTGCCGATGACCATTCTACCGTTGAAAGCAATGCTTCGTCATGATCCTCGGGCAAAACGTTTGCGATACTGAGCTGAGTTGTTGAATTTTCCGTTACGCTTGATTTACCTGTTATCTGGAAATCGGTTACAGCCTTACCGGAAAGGACGTTTATGGAGGTCTCAACGGAAGCACCGTTGAAGGTTGCCTTTGCGATAACGGTTATAACACCGCTTGATTTAGGAGTTAAAAGTCCGTTATTATCAATGGTTGCGGTTGAAATTTCGGCAGGAGCACTTGCTGTCGCCCAAACAGTTTTATTTGTAGCGGCATCCAAAAGTCCCCACTCTCTGACAACCGATTTATTGTTGTTAAGCCTTGACGGGAAAACGGTTGAGGTATATTGTGCCGGCTTATCGTTGGGGATTACGGTATCGCCCGAGATTTCAATTCCCGAAAGAGAGCCTGTAACACCTGCACGCTTAACGGTTACGCTGACAGTAGTTGAAGCTTCGCCGATAGTAGCGGTAATGTCAACGCTCTTGCTTATAGTTCCGCCGTCAAGTCCCATAACAATACCGTTGCTGTCAACAACAGCGATAGTCGGGTCTGCACTTGACCAAACCACGTCGCCCGTGTACGCTCCGGCAGGGTCAACATTTGCTACGACAAGCTGCGTTGTATCGCCCTCGGAAACGCTTGTAGTTCCTGCAATTTCGAAGCTCTTGACGGGAAGGTCTGCGGGGTCAACAACCTCGAATGTGATTTTATCGCTGAAAGCGGCATAAAGTGCGCTTGAGGGCTGAACTTTAACGGTTGCCTTACCTGTTCCGATAAATGTAACAAGTCCCGTATCGGATACGGTTGCAACCTTAGAAGCACCTAAGGATATGCCGTTATCAATACTCCATTTAACGCCCTGCTTGAGTCTTACAGGGCTGACTGCACCGTAGAGCTGAACGGTTGCGCCGACAGCTACCTTTAACGGTACTTTTTTTCTGTTAGTGATATGTACGCCTGTCGGTGCAAGTGAACCTAACAAGTTTTGAGTTACAAGAACTTCAATCTTATCCTGACAAAGCTTCTTGCCCTCTGCGTTGTAAACGGTTGCGGTTACCTCAACATTCATATTGTCAAGATAATTTTTAAGGCTGTCTGCGATTGTATCGCCTGCAAGAGCTCTTACAATGCCGACAAGCACGTCTGTATTCATGGTTTCGGGGTCCATTCCGCTGTCCTTAATCGCCTTTTCAATGGACTTTGCAAGGGACTCACCTATCAACGGTAACGGACGAACCTGCTCATCAAGCCACAGCTGAATTATAGCTGCCTTTGAGTAGTCATAGCCTGTTACCTTGCCCGTTTCGTCAACGTCGGCAAGCAGCGGAAGATTACTCTCCCACACAACCGTTGAGCCCTCGGGAATATTATCCGAAAGCTTATAGCCGAGCTGAACGGTATGATACTCCTGTACCTCAATTCTCGAACCTATTTCATTGCCGCTTTCGTCGGTTATCGTAATCGACTCGCCGATGGCAAACACGCTCATTCCGGGTACGAGCGTCAGGATTATCAGCAAAGCACTTAAAAATACGCTTTGCACCTTATTTACAGTTTTTTTCACCATGCAAACAGACCTCCATCCGATTTTACATATTCATTTAATTTTAACACGTCAAAAAATTTCAATCAACAAAAAAATGTTGCAAATTTGTAAATTTTGAATAAATTGTTTGTAAGCACAAAAAATAAGACGGGTGATTATATGGATTTAGCATTTTTTGACACAAAAAGCTACGATAAACCGCCGTTTGAACGGTTTTCGGAGGGTAAAAACATCAATATAAAGTTCTTTGACTCCAAGCTAAACTACGACACAGCACCGCTTGCGTGCGGATTTGACGGGATATGCGTGTTTGTAAACGACACAATCGACAAAAGCGTAATTGAAAGGCTGTGCGAATACAAGATAAAGTTTATTGCCCTGCGCTGCTCGGGATATAACAATGTGGATTTGAAATACACGGACGGAAATATAGCGGTTTTCAACGTTCCGTCATACTCCCCTTTTGCCGTTGCAGAGCACGCTATGGCTATGCTTTTAACCTCGGTGCGAAGAACTCACAAGGCATATCTCAGGACTAAGGATTTCAATTTTTCGCTCAACGGTCTTGTCGGCTTTGACCTGCACGGAAAAACAGCCGGTGTAATCGGCACAGGCAAAATCGGTCGGGCTTTTATCGATATATGCAAGGGCTTTTCAATGAACGTTATCGCATATGATAAATATCCGATTGAAAATTCCGATATTGACTATGTAAGCCTTGACGAGCTGTACGAGAGGAGCGATATAATTTCATTCCATTGTCCGCTGACGGAAGAAACCTATCATATGCTCGATAAGAACAGCATTGGAAAGCTGAAAAGAACGGCAATTATAATCAACACCTCACGTGGACCGCTTATAGAGTCTAAGGCTCTGCTGAAAGCAATCAAGGAAAGAAAAATCGGCGGTGCTTGCTTAGACGTGTACGAGGAGGAGTCGGATATATTCTTTGAGGATTATTCGGGGCATATCGTTGAGGACGACACACTCGCACGACTTATCACAATGCCGAATGTGCTTGTTACCTCGCACCAAGCGTATCTCACGACGGAAGCACTTAACAACATTGCGAAAACAACAATCGAAAACATTTTATCCTTTGAAAAGACGGGGAAATGTGCAAACGAGCTGCATTGCTTAAAATAATATGAAAATTTATGACGGAATGTGCCTTGAGAGGTTGACAAATTTCTAATTTTGTGTATAATACTTTTGTTGCCAAAATGCAATGCACTTGCCGGTGTGATGGAATTGGCAGACGTGCTGGACTCAAAATCCAGTGGTAGCGATACCGTGCCGGTTCGACCCCGGCCACCGGCACCAACTGAGTTCGTACACCTTGTGTTCGGACTCTTTTATTTTGCCATTTTTTATATTACATTTATATTTTTATATCCTATATAAAGCATTAACCCCGTTGCGAAGGCTGAGTGTTCATAAGGAAGTTTTGCTTCAAAACAACATCTTTTTGCGCAATAATTCGTTAAACCCCGCAGATATGCGTTAGCATTATCTGCGGGGTTTGCCTTTTCTTGCATCAAAAATATATTATTTTGAAGTGCGTTGCAGTTTCGTAGTTATAAAAATTCTTTTATGCTGAAGCCAAGAAATGATGCAAGGCTGTCGCCTTGCGAGGCTTTTTGGCAAAAGCATAATGGATTTTTATGCGAGAAACCAATACTTCCTTATGAACACTCAGCCAAGGGCTAATTTTATTTGATTATTTATCTTTGTTCTCACGTCTTACGATAAGCTCATTAAGAATTCTTGTGTGCTCATCATCTGTAAGCGGATACTTAATTGTGGGAATAGCTGAAAGAAGCATACCGATTGCAGGCGGAATAGAAATAAGAAGGAACATCGCCATAGCGTATTTGCCGTCAGCTGCTTCGTAGAAACGGTATTTGCCGTCAGCCAAGTCAATGTTGAGCTGTGCAATGTTTTCCGCACTGTATTTAACAGCCGAATAAATGAAGCCCGAAATAAGCGAAGAAACGCCCATTGAAAGCTTTGTGATGAACGACTGACCCGAGAAGAATACGCCGTCGGTACGGATACCGTTTATGTGCTCCTCATAGTCAACGCAGTCAGCAATCATAATTGACTGAAGAATGTTGATTGAGCCCATAGCCCAAGAAGCTGCAAACATCATAACAGCCATAAGGACAACGTAGCCCATGCTCTGCATAAGGTTGCCGTCTGCAAGCTTGTAAACGCCGAAAATCAATGCAAACGGAACTGCGCCTGCGATTGAGTAGAAATTGTAAAGCTGCTTTTTGCCGAACTTGTTTGCCATTTTGGGAGTAACAGCCGTACCGATAATCATACCGCCGAGAAGTCCCACGCCCATAACAAGAAGCTGAATGATTTTTTCAATTTGAAGCTTGCCGTCAACCATAAGGTTAGCAAGGTTGTTGTCGAAGAAATAGTACATAACAAGAGTCAAGCCAACGATTGAAAGAAGCTGAATGGGGCTTCTCAAAATACCCGAAATAAGAAGTCTTCTGAACGGGTCGTTGGAGAACATAGTCTTGAAGTTTTCCTTCATTGTATGTGTCTCGTCGGACTGCTTAACCTTCTCTTTAACAGAAAGTCCTGCAAACTGGAAGAGAACAGTCGCAAACACGGTAAGGATAACTGCGATTATAAGATAAGATTTCTTATCCGCATGGAGAATGTCAAGACCCTGCTTCTGGAACATCGGCGAAAGAGCCTTACCCGCAAAGGTAATAAGCATACCGATAGCACCGACATTTGCTACGATTCGAGCAAGAGAAAGAGCCTTTGCTCTGTCGTTTTCGTCGTCGGTCATAAGAGAGGTTACGCCCCAAATCGGAATATCGCCGACTGTGTAGCACATACCCCAGAGGATATAGGAAATTGCTGCCCAAGCGACAATCAAAACGTGCGCTGTGGTTGAAGTGTAGTCGGTATATGTTCCGTTACAGAATGTAAGGATTGTGATAATACCGATCGGAACCGGAATAAACATAAGGTACGGCTTACATTTACCCCATTTTGATCTTGTATGGTCAACGATCGAGCCCATCATCGGGTCATTGATTGCGTCCCATATACGGGCAATAAAGAATATTGTCGAAATAGCCATTGCCGGCAAGAAAATGATTGACTGCCAGTAGTACTGGAGTCCGCCGGAAATAATGTTGTAAATAATGTTTTGTCCCGCAAGACCTACCAAGTAACCGGTCAATTCCTTACCGGTATAGGTGTTATGTTTGATAGTTCCCTCGGGAGATTGAGATTTTTTGCTCATCTTACCCATCCTTTGTGCGTTTTTTTACGCAAAATTTTAAGAAAATTATACCATATACAAAAAATTTTTTCAAGGTAGCAAATATAATTAGGCACATTCAACAAACGTGCGTGCGATAATTTATTGAAAATACCCATTGTACGTTGAGTAACGTGTATATTAAGGGAAAAATCAACGGTTTTACGGTCGAAATGATATTGAAATATTCGCATAATCGTAGGGACAACCCTTGCGGTTGTCCGTGAATTTTCTCACAATCCCTCCGAGTTGCCTGCGGCAACCCACCGTCTCGCCTGCCGGTTCGGTCGGTGCTTCTGCATTAAATGCAGAGGTCTCCACAGGAGACCCGCACCCCTTTACACAAGGGAGGCTTTGACGGACAGGGGCAAGCCCTGTCCCTATGGTCGCTTAGATTTTCAAATTTGATAAAATCAGGCACCCTCTGACGAGAGCGCCTGTGTCTGCAAGATAATATCCGATTTAATATCCGAACACGCCTGAAAGCGAATCGTCGTCGTCAATCCACTTTTTAACGTGGACTATTCTGTAATCGTCCTTGGTATCTCTGATAACAATATGCTCAATGCCCGAATTTATAATCATACGCTTGCACATTGAACAGCTGTTTGCGTTCTCGACATAATCAATATCGTTGCTCTCAAGTCCGACAAGATAAAGCGTGCCGCCGAGCATCTCATTCCTTGAAGCGCTGATAATCGCATTAGCCTCTGCGTGTACGCTTCTGCAAAGCTCATACCTTTCCCCTCTCGGAATTTTAAGCTCATCTCTGATACATCTGTTCAAATCACAGCAATTCTTTCTGCCTCTCGGCGCACCCGAATAGCCTGTCGATATAACCTGATCGTTTGAAACTATAACAGCTCCGTAATGACGGCGCAGGCAAGTGCTTCTGTGAGCAACAGCCTCCGCAAGGTCAAGGTAATAATTTATTTTATCTCTTCTCGCCATATTTTACACCTCAAAGCAAAATTTATATTAAAATAATATCATAAACACGGTCTTTGTTCAAGATGGTAATTTCAATAAAAATCAACGCCGATAATTTACGTTGCACATTCCAAAAAAATATGATATTATTCTATGCGGTGATAAAATGAGATTTAGAAAATTAAAAAATCTTGATACAAGGCGTGATAATTGCAGCGACCTTCGTATCCCCTATTCCATACCCGATTTCGATTTGAGAAATATCGACAACGTTCACGAATACATTGATTTTTCAAAGTATTTTGTAAATGACGCACCGCTTGTACTTGAAATAGGCTGCGGCAAAGGTCAATTTGCAACCCAATACGCAAAGAGAAATCCCGATAAAAACATTGTCGGAATCGAGTGCGTGCCGGGTGTTTTGGTAATTGCCTGCGAAAAGGCAAAGGTAGAAAAGCTTGATAATCTTCGTTTTCTTGAGATGAGGGCGGAATACCTCCCCGTGTTTATCAAAGAGCACAGCGTTTCGGAAATATTCTTGAATTTCAGCACTCCGTTTCCGAAGGCGAGGCACGAAAAGCACAGGCTTACAAGTCCCGAGTTTTTGAGCATTTACAAGAAAATTTTAACTCCCGACGCTTTGATAGTTCAAAAGACCGACAGCCTTGATTTCTTCGAATATTCAATCGAGAGCTTCAATAACAACGGCTTTGAGGTAACAAGCGTTATCAGGGATTTGCACAACAGCGATTTCGAGGGCAATATCGTAACTGAATACGAGCAGAGGTTTGCCGAACAGGGCTTGCCGTTGTACAGGCTTGAAGCAAGGCTCAAAAAATAAAATATTACACAAATAAAAAGTCGGCTTGTTGCCGACTTTTTGTTTATTTATCCTGTTCCTTGCTTTCTTCCTTTTCGACCTCTTGAGTGAAAAATTCAAATTCTTCGCCCTTGCAGAAAGCCTCTGTGCTGTCGCCTGCTTTGAAAAAGACGGTCAGCGTTTGGAATATAAGCTTTATATCAAGCCAAAGGCTGTATTTTTCGATATACATAAGGTCAAGCACAAGCTTATCCTTTGGCGAGGTGTTGTATTTACCTGCGATTTGTGCGTGACCCGTAAGTCCTGCCTTAACCCTCAAGCGATAACTGAATTCGGAGAGCATATCGGTATATTCGTCAACGTTTTCAACCATTTCGGGACGAGGTCCGACAATACTCATTTCGCCTTTGAGAATATTGATAAGCTGCGGCAGTTCGTCAATTCTGAACTTACGCAAAAATCTTCCGACCTTTGTAATACGGTCATCATCACTTGTAACAGAACGGTTGACGGAGTCCTTTTCTTTCATTGTTCTGAATTTATAAACATAGAAAATCTTGCCGTTGAGCGTAGCCCTCTTTTGCTTAAAGAGCACCTTTCCGCCGTCCTCAAGCTTAATGCAAAGCGCACTTATCGCAAAAAGCGGCGAAAGGATTATAAGACCGCAGAGCGAGCCGAAAACGTCAAGCAAGCGCTTAAAGAATTTCTGCTCAATGGTAAGCCCCTTGACCTGTGAAGCATAAAGCGGCTTATCGTCCAAAATTGCCGTTCTGCCTCTCAAAGCGACAATGTCGCACATTTCAAAATTGTAATAGATATTCTTGTTGTTGGCATAGCAGTATTCAATTATCATTGTCCTTGACGAAACGGGAACGTCATACACGAACACGGTGTCGCAGCGGTTGATAATGTCAAACAAATCGGGCGACGTGAAAAGTATCATATCGGTAATATTATACTGCTTTTTATATTTCAAAATCTTCGGTACAACGCTGTTGAGCGCATATTTTGAGGTTGTGATAACGCAGCATTTTTCGGGAGAATTTATTGTGAAAAAGACGTGATTTCCGAAATATGTCAATGCGATTATCATTATAAGCTGAAGCACATAGACGAGCAGAAGTATATCCAAATCCTCAAGCTTAAAGGTTTGGTTGTTAGCCGAGTTCGTGTTCATTATGCACAGCTGAACATAAGTGATAGCATCGGTAAAGAACGTCGCAAGCGAAAGCGAGCTGATTATCGGCTTACTCTTGTTAATACCTATACTGTATCCGCCGAAAATCGACATTGACGCAAGTCCCAATACAACGAAGGTAAACATTGTAACTGCGGCAGTTCTCGAAACGTGCAAAAGCCACGCATTATTTATACCGAAAAGCAAAAAGAATATTGCAAACAATAAAAAAAACAGAGTAAATTTCAAAAGCATTACAATTAAGCTTGTGAACTTTTTTAATCTATTCATAATACACTCCGTAAACACACTAAATTTTGCAGTGAGATAAATATACGCTTTTTTTCGCCGATTGTCAACAAATAGCGCACGAAAGCTGCCGCAAGCCGCCGTTTTTAACATTCCCCATTTAGGCTCATATAATGAAACGGGGAGCAAAAAAATTACAAGGAGAGTTTACATTGGATATTAGAGAAAAATGCACGATACCCGAGCAGTCCTGCTGTGAACTGAATATCGGCAGCATAAGCTCGTATTACGGCACTTCGGTCTTGCCGGACAAAGTTGTCACGACAATGGCTTATGTGCCGTTTCAAACGGATACGACAATGTATAAGCCCGAAACGGCATTGAAATACGGAACGGTTTTCCCTGACCTCAACAAGCCGTTTTTAGGAGGTAAATGCATATGAACAACAGAACAGCGGCATTATACAAGCTTTCTTCGGTGCAATTTGCGGCGTTAGAGCTTCATATATATCTCGACACCCACCCCGGCGATGTTGAGGCACAGAAGAAATATAACGAATATATGGCAGCCTACAAGGCAATGCTCAAGGAATTTGAAGCCACCTACGGTGCAATTTCCTGCCCTGCCGACAGTAAAGAATGGCTTAAAGACCCGTGGCCGTGGGATGTAACTAAGGAGTGTGATTGCTGATGTTTCAATATGAGAAAAAATTGCAGTACCCTGTCAATATAAAGAACCCCAATCCTAAGTATGCACAGATTATAATCAGCCAGTACGGCGGTCCCGACGGCGAATTAGGTGCGTCGCTTCGGTATCTTTCACAGAGATTTTCAATGCCGTATGCGGAGCTTAAAGGCTTGCTTACCGACATCGGAACGGAGGAATTGGGACACCTTGAAATGATAGGTGCGATAGTTTATCAGCTTACGAGAAATCTCTCGATAGACGAGATTAAGAAAAGCGGCTTTGACAAATACTTTGTTGACCACACGACGGGCGTTTATCCCGTGGCGGCAAGCGGTGCGCCGTTTACGGTTACATGCTTTCAGTCAAAGGGCGACACGATAACGGATTTACACGAGGATTTGGCGGCGGAGCAAAAGGCGAGAACGACCTATGACAATATTTTGCGACTTGTTGACGACCCCGACGTGCGAGAGCCGATTAAGTTCCTGCGTGAAAGAGAGGTCGTACACTATCAACGCTTCGGCGAGGGCTTGCGACTTGCGACGGATAAGCTCAATGAAAAGAATTTCTATGCGTTCAATCCGAGCTTTGACAAAAAATGTAACAGAAAATAGCACTAAAAAATACGGCACACTCCGAAAAGAGTATGCCGTATTGCTTTTATTTTGATTATTTAAGTGCGATTGCCTTTTTAACGTTTTCAGCGATATTTTTAGCGTCAAGACCGTAGATGTGCAAAAGCTCAACCGCAGGACCTGATTTACCGAATACGTCATTTACGCCGACACGAACAACGGGAACGGGTACGGTTTCGCAGACAACCTCTGTAACCGCAGAGCCGAGACCGCCGATAATGTTATGCTCCTCGGCAGTAACGATAACGCCCGTTTTCTTTGCGGAGTCAATGATTATATCTCTGTCGATAGGCTTGATTGTAGCCATATTGACAACTCTTGCGGAAATGCCCTCTGCCTTGAGGCTTTCGGCAGCCATCAAAGCCTCGTTTACCATAAGACCCGAAGCGATAATCGTAGCGTCTGTACCCTCAACAAGTACATTGCCCTTACCGATTTCGAATTTGTAGCTTTCATCAAATACTCTCGGCACTGCAAGACGACCGAAACGCATATAAACAGGGCCGTCATGTTCAACGGCAGCCAAAACGCAGGCTCTTGCTTCGATATCGTCGGCAGGATTCAAAATAACCATACCGGGAATTGTTCTCATAAGAGCAATATCCTCACAGCACTGGTGGCTTGCGCCGTCCTCGCCGACAGAAATGCCTGCATGAGTTGCACCGATTTTAACGTTCAGGTGCGGATAGCCGATTGAGTTTCTAATCTGCTCAAATGCTCTGCCTGCCGCAAACATAGCGAAAGAAGAAGCAAAAACGGTATGACCTGTTGCCGCAAGTCCTGCCGCAACGCCCATAAGGTTAGCCTCTGCGATACCTACGTCAAAGAATTTATCGGGATGAGCGCTTTTGAACATACCTGTTTTTGTTGCAGCCGCAAGATCGGCGTCGAGAACAATGATTTTGTCGTTTTTATCGCCCAATTCAACAAGTGTTTTACCGTAAGCGTCACGGGTTGCACATTTAATTACATCTGCCATAATTAAGCCTCCAATTCTGCGAGAGCCGCTTTAAGCTCAGTCATCGCCTGTTCGTATTCTTCGGTGTTCGGAGCTTTTCCGTGCCAGCCTACTGCGTTTTCCATATACGAAACGCCCTTGCCCTTGATTGTTTTCATAACAATACAGGTCGGCACGCCCTTTGTTGCCCTTGCATTTTCAAGTGCAGACTCGATAGCGTCAAAATCGTGTCCGTCAATCTCAACAACATTCCACTTGAAAGCCTTGAATTTGTCGGCAATCGGATAAGGAGAGTTTACCTCTTCAACTGTGCCGTCGATTTGAAGTCCGTTGTAGTCAACAACCGCAACAAGATTGTCAAGACCACGGTTAGCGGCAAACATTGCAGCCTCCCAAACTTCGCCCTCTTCGATTTCGCCGTCGCCGAGGACTGTATAAACACGGAAATCCTTTTTGTCAAGCTTTGCGCCGAGTGCCATACCGACAGCGGCTGAAATACCCTGACCGAGAGAGCCTGTGCTCATATCGACACCGGGGATTTTGTTCATATTGGGGTGTCCCTGAAGATAAGAGTCGGACTTTCTGAGAGTTTTCAAATCTTCAACGGGGAAAAATCCCTTGAGTGCGAGCGTTGCATAAAGAGCAGGTGCAGCGTGTCCCTTTGAAAGAACAAATCTGTCTCTGTCCTCCATATGCGGATTTGAGGCGTCGATGCTCATTTCTCCGTTGTAGAGATAAGCGAGCAAATCACAAATTGAAAGCGAACCGCCAGGATGTCCCGCCTTAGCATTGTAAACGCCCTCAATAACGCCTATGCGTGCCTTTGCAGCAAAAATCTGCAATTCTTTCTTTTTCATAGCGTCCATAATCAGTTCTCCTTGTATGTGTACATTATATAATTGAGCAAATCTCCGACGGCTCCCTTGTTGCAATGGCAAGCCTCGAATTTTGCTATTTCGTGCATTTCCTTCGGCGCCTGACCGCAGCAAGCAGGCAAGCCGACTGTTTTGAGCATATCGAAATCGTTGAAATAGTCCCCGATTGCGGCGGTATGCTCTTTTTTAATTCCGAACATATCTGCGATTTTCATAATCGCCGTACCCTTGTGCACGCCCTGCTCCACCATTTCAAAGGAAGCTATCGACGACGACATAAAGTTTACGCTTGTATCCGTTGCGCCGTAAAGGTACTTTTTGACCGAGCTTATAAGCGTCGGCATACCGAGGAAAATTACCTTTCCCCAATCGTCGGGCGGAATTTCATCAGCCTTTTTGAAGCGTTTATGAGGCAAATCGTCCGATATAAGCATAGCTTCTGCAAAAATATGCGAATTTACGGCATATCCCTCCCTGCTTGTGAGGATATAAGCCTCAAGCATAGGAAATTTTTTCATAGCCGCCTTGACAAGCTCGTATCCCATAGGATTTATCGGCGTAAAGTCAAGGATTTTATCGTTCATTATATCATATATGCCTGCGCCGTTAAGTATGACAGCAGGTGTGCCGGCAATCATAGGAAGCGACTCATATGGCTTACGAATTGAACTGACATTTCTGCCCGAGGCAAGAGTAAATCTGCCCTTTTTCTCAACCACAAACTCGTTTATGGCGTCATAATTGCGTTTCGGCAAGCGTCTCAATTTATTGTTGAGCGTGCCGTCGATATCCGACACCACAAGCCAATCTGAAAAATCTGTTTTAATCTGTTTCTCTGCCAATTTTACAACCCTTTCATAAACCGAGTGAAATACTCGGGAAGCTCTGAAGAAAACTCAACATATTCGCCGCTTCTCGGATGAATAAAGCCGATAAGTCCTGCGTGCAAACACTGTCCGCACAACTTTTGCTCGGCGGCGTTCCTCGGCTTGCCGTAAACATCATCGCCCGCAAGCGGATGCCCGAGATATGCCATATGAACTCTGATTTGGTGAGTTCTCCCCGTTTCAAGCCTTAACCTCAAATAGTCATAGCCGTTGAGCTGCTCTAAAACTTTATAATGAGTAACCGCATTTTTCGAATTCTTGTCTGTTACGGTCATTTTCTTTCTGTCGTTTGTGCTTCTGCCGATAGGAGCTACAACCGTGCCCTCGTCCTGCTTCAGATGACCTATGCAAACGGCACGGTACTCCCTTGTGAAGCTGTGTTCTTTTATCTGCTCGGCAAGACCCTTATGTGCAAAATCATTCTTTGCGACAATCAAAAGTCCCGAGGTGTTTTTGTCAATCCTGTGGACAATGCCCGGTCGCAAAACGCCGTTAATGCCCGAAAGGCTGTCCTTGCAATGATACATCAGAGCGTTTACAAGCGTGTTTTCATAGTTGCCGGGCGCAGGATGAACGACCATACCCTTAGGCTTATTGACAACAAGCAGGTCGTCGTCCTCAAAAACTATATCAAGCGGAATATTCTGCGGCTCAACCGTCAATGCTACGGGCTCAAGCGGAAGATACTCCACCCTATCCTCTGTTTTTAACTTATAATTTTTGGAAACGGGTTTTCCGTTTACGCTCACATTTCCCGACTCAATCGCCCTTTGAATATAGCTTCGTGAGGTTGAGGGAAATATAAAGGACAAATATTTATCTATTCTCTCGCCGTCGCTTTCAACATCGGCAATTATACTGATACTGTTCATATTATTTCTTTGCCTTATCGGTTTTTGAGTCCTTGATAATATCGTACAGCAGGTAGATTATGACAATAAACGCACCAACCGTAACAAGTATATCCGCAAAATTGAACACTGCGAATTTAATAAACAGCGGATCGATATAGTCAATAACAAATTCCCTGCCGACCCTGTCGATAAGGTTTGCGCCGCCGCCCGAAATTATAAGGGTCAGTCCCCAATAGACGACCTTTGAGTGAATTCTGCCCGATAATAAATAAATAAGTCCGACAATCAGCACAAGCGCCGTGAAAACGCTCAATACCCTTGTATATCCACTGAAAGAGCCGAATGCCGCCCCCGTGTTTTCTACATATGTCAGACTTAATACTTTATCAATTACCGTAATTGAACCGATGGGCTCAAGATGCTTCAAGACCGCAAATTTTATAAGCTGATCGATAGCTATTAAAAATGCTATTATAATTATTGTGATTGCCTGAAGCATCGTGCCACCTCTGAATTATTTCTTCTTAAAGAATTTTTTGAATGAAATTGCGCCGTCATCATCTTCGTCGCCCGTTTCATCCTCAACCTCGTCAACAGTCTCATAATCGTCTGCATCTGTGGTTATGTCGCTGTCGTCATCATCGTCAAAATCAAGCTCGTCTATATTGAGCGAAAATCCGCCGTTGTCCTCGGAAACGTCGGAGGAAATATCCTCGAATTCATCCTCGGGCTCATCGTCGAATGTGTTTTCGTCAAGAGTGAAAGCTTCTTCCTCGTCTGCTTCGTCAACATCATCAAGGATATTTTCAATATCGGTAAGCTCGAAGGTATCATCCTCAACGGGCTCTTCGACAGTCTCCTCTGCAGTCTCCTCGACAGCTTCTTCCGCTTCTTCTTCGACTGTGTCCTCAACAGGCTCAACCGCTTCTGCTACCTCTTCAACCTCATCGGCTTCCTCGACAGGTGCTTCGACAGCCTCCTGTGCCGCTTCGGGCTCAACGTCCTGCGGCTCTTCCTCTTTAGGCTCCTCGGAATATGTAGGAAGTCTGTCAAGCAAGGTCAAATGCTCCTTGTACATATCCATCATCTTGGTACGGAAAGCGGCAACCTCTTTTTTAAGCATTTCAAGAACAAGCTTTTCCTGCGTTACCTTGCGGTTAACTCCGCCGATAATCTCGTCCGCCTGCTTGTTAGCCTCGTGAACCTTAGCCTCTGCCGTTCTTTTTGCTTCGTCAAGGATTTTCTCCGCTTTTTGTGAAGCGTCCGAAAGCATACCCTCCGCCTGCTGTGAAGCCTCTGAAAGCTGCTTTTCGGAGGTTTCCTTTGCCTCGGAGACAATTCTGTCTGCAAGCTTCTGTGCCGAGAGCAAAGCCTGTCGCAGGCTGTCCTCATCCTTCTTGTATTCCTCAACCTTATTGGCAAGGATGCTCATTTTCTTAATGATATTGGCGTTCTCACGGAACATCTGGTCATAGGAAGCGTGAATTTCATTGAGAAATTCGTCAACCTCCTCTGCCTTGTATGAGCTTTTGCCCGTGGTGTGAAATTCTTTTGATTTAATCTGATCCGGTGTAAGCATTATTTGTTATCCCCACTTCTGACTGAAATTATATTATTTATCAAAAACATAGCCGTTGTTGCCAAGCTCGCTCAAAAGATCTCCGTTTACATCAACATTGAACGGAGTAATCATAAACGTATCGCTTGCAACCTGTCTCATTGTAGCCTTGTTCGCATAGGTAACGCCGCTTAAAAAGTCAAGGACTCTCCTTGCGGTTTCGCCGTTTACGGATTCAAGGTTTAATATAACGGTCTTTTTCTGATTGAGATTATCCGCAACGCCTCTCGCCTCTTCCATTGACTTCGGCTTTGTGAGAACGACCTGCAATTTTGCGGTTGTATTTATGCTGACAACCTTATTGTGATCGCTCTTTGCCTCACGGTTGCCTCTCTGTGAAAAACGAGGAACAGGCTCGTACTCTTCCTCCTCGGGCTCTTCGACTTCATCATAGCCCTCAGAGTCGGGAACATCATAATATTCATCTTCCGAAACCTTAAGAATGTTGCTCAACTTATCCTTCAAACTCATTTCTTTATCCTCCTGATTTAGTATATTCTCGGTCCAAATATCTTTGAACCTATTCTTACATGATTAGAGCCGCAGAGTATTGCCGGAACATAATCCGACGACATACCCATAGACAAAGTTTTCATATATACATTATCTATTTTTTTTGAGTCAATGTCAACATACATATTGTATATATTCTCAAAAAATTTACAAAGTTCTGTGGTTTTTTCGCAAATCGGCGGAATTGTCATCAATCCGCAAATGCGAATTCCCTCAATTTGGGCGATTTCACAAAGACTTTCATCGACCGCTTCGGGCATAAATCCCGTTTTTGACTCCTCCCTGCCGATATTCACTTCCAGCAAAACATCTGTTACAAGTCCCTTTTTAACGGACTGCTTGCCGATTTCCTTTGCAACCTTGAGAGAATCTACCGATTCGATCATATCGACCTCGCCGACAATCTGCGATACCTTGTTGGTCTGTAAGTGTCCGATAAGATTTTTGCGTACTCCGTCAAGCTTCAAATTCGGCTTTTTGCGAAGCAGCTCCTGCACTTTGTTTTCGCCGATAAGCGTAATTCCCGAGTCAAGAGCGTGATTTATATACATTTCGTCAACGGTCTTTGTAACCGCCATAAAGTCAATATCCTCGGGCTTTCTTCCGCTTTTGACAGCCGCTTCGGCAATTTCCTCACGAATATGCTTGAGGTTTGACTCAATATCCGAATACTTTTGCTCAATTAAGGATTTTTCCATCATAAAGGTCAGTTCCTTCCACAATTATATTATCATAAAGCTCAACAAATCCGTTTTCATTGTTGGGATTGTTGCATATTGACATTTCGCTGTCCGAATAATCAATGTTTATCTTCTTGAATTTAACGATATTTCCGTTCAAAACGAAAACACCCTTTTGACCGTCAACCTCTCGGATTGCCTTATTGGGCACCTGGAAGCCCGTATGCTCGTCAAAGGTAATTCTGATTTGCTCCGTGCGCAGGCTTGCGTATTGAGTGCTCATCAAATTACATTTCAGAATAACGCCCGTCTTACCGTCTGCGGTATCGCAAATTGCGGCAACAACGGCGTTTATAGGCTCTGCCGTAGTCATTGTAAACTCGACCTTAGCCTTACTTCCGATTGAAAGCTTAACGGCATCCTCATAATTTACAACGCACAAGAGATACCAGTTAAAGCCGTCAACCAATTTGCCCATATAGTTATTCACGTTGCCCTTTTGAGTTTTTGAGCTGTCAAACAGGGCTGAAATCTGCGAGGTGGTCATGGACGTTACGTTTTTATAATCGACCGTGCTTTCATAGCCGTCCGCAACGCTGATATAATAGCCCGGATGCGGCGCTTTAATAGTATTATATCCTATATTTGCACCTTGAAGCTGTGCTAATTTTGCGTTCAATTCGCCAAGCCTTGCGCTCGGGTCGATAATCGTTCCCGTAGAGAGCTGACGTGAGGTCATTGCGTCTCTGATATTGTTCTCGTAAGTTTCATAAGAGCTGATATTCCCCTTGCTTATGGCAACCGAATACGCTTCGCACGCCGAATAAATACGCTCGTCAAGCGGTGTAATATCAGCTGTCTGCACACCGACCTTGTTCTGCAAGGAGGAAAAATATTCAATCTCCTCCTTGACGGCTTTCATCTCGTTATAAGCCTTCGCCGCCTCGTCGCTCGTGAAAACAACCGCAACGTCGTCCTGACTTGCAACCCTTTTTCCGTCCTCAACAAGCGGTACAAGTGTTCCCGTAACGCTCGCCTCTATCGGGTACTCATCCCTTACGACAAATGCGTCCGTTACCGCCGTAGAAGCGACGGTTTTGCTCAGGGCTACCTGCGTTTTAACGGGCTGATAGTTGATTTTGAACACCTGATACAAAAAGAATATTATAAAGATAACTCCCGCAACGATATATACGGCGTTCATTTTCTTTTTGTCATCCTTGAACTGCAATATGTTATTCTTTTTTTCAGGCATCAAATCACCTTCTTTATATAATCAAATACTTTTTCGTAAAAGCTGTCGCCCGTTTCCTCATCGGGATAAAACCATTTTATATTCTCGTTTCGTCGAAACCAAGTGAGCTGTCTTTTTGCATAGTGCCGTGTTCCGATTTTAAGGTTTTCCAAAGCCTGCTCAAGTGAAATTTCGCCGTCAAAATAAGGCTTTAATTCCTTGTAGCCGATAGCCTGCGAGGCGGTGGATTTTTTCGGCAAAGCGTAGTAGTTTTTTGCCTCCTCGACAAGTCCGTTTTCAACCATAAGGTCAACACGTCTGTTTATTCTGTCGTAAAGAACGTCTCTGTTTTTGTAATTTATACCGATAAAGCAGCAGTTGTATTTTGTCGGCTCAAGCCTTGACTGCGCAACCGCTTCGGTGGGCGTTTTTCCCGTAAGAGTGTATATTTCAAAGGCTCTGATAATACGCTTTTCATTGTTCGGATGAAGCTTCGAAGCGTATTCGGGGTCAATTTCTGCAAGCCTTTCAAGCATTTTTTCGGCACCGACGGATTTTAATTCGTCGCTGAGCTTTTTCCTCAAATTTTCGTCGCTGTCCGCTTCGGAAAACTTAATGTTATTTACAAAGCTGTCAACGTAAAGCCCCGTTCCGCCTGCCAAGACGGGTAATTTACCACGGGATATTATGTCCTCGCAACAGCTTTCTGCATCACTTACAAACTGTGCGACGCTGTACTGTGAAGCAACGTCCAAAAAGTCGATTAAATGGTGCGGTATGCCCTGCATTTCGGAAGCGGTAGGCTTTGCCGTGGCAATGCTCATACCTTTATATATCTGCATTGAGTCCGCCGAAATAATCTCGCCGTTAAATTTCTTTGCACATTCGACCGCAAGCGCAGTTTTACCCGACGCCGTAGGTCCTACGATAACAAGTAAGGAGGGTTTTTGCATAATTCACACCCTTCCGAACTGCTTATCAAGCTCATATTTTGTAAGCTCAATCAAAACAGGTCTGCCGTGAGGACAGTATCTCACGCTCTCGTCGGAGAGAAGCTGCTTTGTAAACTCGATAAGCTCATAATCGGTCTGCCTGTTCCCTGCCTTTATAGCGGCACGGCAAGCTATTGAATGATATACCCAATCAAGCTGTTCGGGTAAAATATCTCTTTTATTCTGTGTAAGATAGCCTGCAATTTCGGTTATAAGCTGCGTTACGTCCTCGTTTTCAAGGTTTAACGGGCAAGCTCTGACAATAACAGAGCCGTCGCCGAAATCGTCAATTTCAAAGCCTGCGCTTCTTATCATTTCAAGGTTTTCCGTAACAGCAACATATTCTTCTTTTGAAAGTACAACTGTACAAGGCTTTAACATAAGCTGACTGCCGTTTGAGCCATTGTCCTTTTTAAGCTTGTTGTAAAGCATACGCTCATGTGCCGCGTGCTTATCGATTACCGCAAGCTTTCCGTTGTATTCGGCAAAAATATATGTCTTGAAAGCCTCGCCGAGATACTTAAACGCAACCTCGCTGTCCTCGCCTTTTTTAATATCCTTGTTCGGATTTTCGGAATATACCGTTTCGTCGTCATCGTCCTCGTCAAAGGGGTTGCTAAACGCCTCTGCGGTTTTTACGGACAGGTCAATTTCGTCCTCATAGTTATATTTTTTGTATATGACACGCTCGGGGGTGTTCAGCTGAATTCGGCTCGGGATATTTTCCTCTGTATTTATAACGGGACTGCTCGAAAAAACAGGCGGTTTTTCGGTTATAAATTTAGAATTCAGGGTATATAAATCGGTCTGCTCCGCCTCGGGTATCGGCGGCTGTAAAATGTCCGCAGCAGGCTTGTTTTTAAGCTGTGCCTGTGGGCGTGAAGTGTCCTGCGTTATGGCATTTTTTGCGGCATAATATACAAGGTCGAAAATCGATTTTTCATTTGAAAAACGCACCTCTGTTTTTGCCGGATGAACATTGACGTCAAGCAATTCGGGTATCATCTCGATAAAAAGCACGCACGCCGGATATTTGCCGACCATAATTGAATTTTTATATGCTTCGTTGAGCGCCGCACTTGCGGTTTTGCTCTTAATATATCTGTTATTTGCAAAGAAAAGCTGCATTGAGCCCGAGCCTCTCGCATAAAACGGTTTTGAGACAAAGCCCTTGATTTTCATACCGTTAAGCTCATATGAAACGGATATCATTGACTCAGAAAGCTCATTTCCGTACACGGAATAAATTGCATTTTTGAGCTCGCCCGTTCCGTCGGTGCAAAGAGCCTGCCTGCCGTCCTTTATAAATCTTATGCTTATCTCGGGATGAGAAAGTGCGATTTTATCGACAATACCGGCAACCGCCATAGCCTCCGACTTGTCCGATTTCAAGAATTTCATTCTCGCAGGAGTATTATAAAAAAGCTCTCTTATGATTATCGTAGTACCGTTCGGACAGCCTGCATCGTCAAGCGACACCTGCTCGCCGCCGAAAATTTCCATTCTCGTACCGACTTCTTCATCACGGGTTTTGGTGATTATCTCCGTTTTTGAAACCGCCGCAACCGACGACAATGCCTCTCCCCTGAAGCCGAGGGTCATAATCGCATCTAAATCCTGCGCCGAGGAAATTTTACTTGTGGCATGGCTTACGAAAGCAAGCGGAACATCATCCCTTGCAATTCCGCAGCCGTTATCGGTTATTCTTATGTACCTGACGCCGCCGTTTTGAATTTCAACGGTTATATCGGTAGCTCCTGCGTCGATAGAGTTTTCAAGCAGCTCCTTAACGACGGATGCAGGTCTTTCGACAACCTCGCCTGCGGCTATAAGCTCCCAAATATTTTTAGGCAATTTATTTATTTTTCCCATAACCGCACCTCCGTTGCGAATTTATTTTAATTAAGACTGCTTTGCTTTTGCCGATATTTCATAGAGCTTCGACATAGCCTCAATCGGTGTGAGCGTATTGACATCAAGTGATTTCAGTTCGTCGATTATCTCGCTTTCTGCGGTTGAGCCGAAGCTTACCTGCATATCGTCGTCCGCTTCCTTGCGAACAGCATTTGATACAACGGGTGCAACGCCGTTTTCCTCAAGCGATTTCAAAATGACCTTAGCACGCTTAACAACAGTATCGGGAACGCCTGCAAGCCTTGCAACGTCGATACCGTAGCTGCCGTCAGCACCGCCTCTTACTATGCGTCGAAGGAAGATTATATCCTCTCCACGCTTTTTGACGGCAATATTGAAGTTTTTAACTCCGTCCATCTCGTTTTCAAGCTCGGTCAGCTCGTGATAATGCGTTGCAAAGAGCGTTTTTGCTCCCAAATGCTTTTTATCCGCCGTATATTCAAGCACCGCCTTTGCAATGCTCATTCCGTCATAGGTAGAAGTGCCTCTGCCTATTTCATCAAGGATAATAAGGCTCTTTGAGGTAGCATTGTCAAGGATTTCCGCAACCTCGCTCATTTCAACCATAAACGTTGACTGCCCCGAAGCTAAATCGTCCGAAGCACCGACACGGGTAAACACGGAATCGACAAGTCCTATCGAAGCATAGGAAGCGGGAACGAACGAGCCCATCTGCGCCATCATTACGATAATTGCGACCTGCCTCATATATGTAGATTTACCTGCCATATTAGGTCCTGTGATAATCGCCGTCCTGTTCTTGTCGCAATCAAGCTCCGTATCATTGGGAACAAACGGCGTATCCTTGAGCATTTTTTCAATTACCGGGTGTCTGCCGTCCTTAATGATAATTGTCTGCGAATCGTTTATATCGGGTCTTGTGTAATTGTTTGAAATTGCGACATTTGCAAGCGAACAGAGGGTATCAAGCGTGGCAATTGCCTTTGAGGTACGGCTTGTACGCTCATACTGCTCGCCGATTTTTTTACGCACCGAGCAGAATATTTCATATTCAAGGCTGACAATTCTCTCCTGTGCGCCGAGCACCTTTGTTTCAAGCTCCTTCAATTCCTGCGTGATATATCGCTCACAGTTTGAAAGGGTTTGCTTTCTTATATATGAATCGGGTACGATTTCCTTGTATGCGTTCGGCACTTCAAAGTAATAGCCGAACACTCTGTTGTAGCCGATTTTCAGCTTTTTAATTCCCGTTTCGTCCTGCTCTTTTGTTTCAAGGTCTGTCAAGAACGATTTTCCGCCCTTAACGATTTTTCGAAGTTCGTCAAGCTCGGCATTGAAATTGTCGTTTATCATTCCGCCCTCACGAACGGAAAACGGTGCGTCCTCGCTTATCGCCTGCGAAACGAGAGTGTAGACGTCCTCAAGTACGTCAATATCGTTGTAAATATCCTTTAACAGCAAGGATTTCGAGTCCTTCAAGAGCTCCTTGATTTTAGGAAGCGGCGCAAGTGTTGCTTTAAGCGATAAAAGCTCCTTTGCATTTGCGGTGTTATAAAGCACCCTTGTCATAAGGCGTTCCATATCGTAAATATCAACCATCAGCGATACAAAATCATTGCGTTTTTTCGTGCTCTCGCAAAGCTCCGCCACGGCATTATGCCTCTTTGAAATTGCGGCACAATCGTAAAGCGGACATTCAAGCCAGCTTCTGATAAGTCGCTTACCCATAGCGGTTTTGGTTTTATCAAGCACCCACAAAAGCGAGCCTTTCTTTTCACGGTCACGCATAGTTTCGGTTATTTCAAGGTTTCGCCTTGTTGAAATGCCGATTTTCATATACTTTGCGTCGGAATAGTAGTTTATTTCTTTTATGTTGTTAAGGTCGGTTTTCTGTGCCTCATAAAGATAGGAAAGAGCCGCACCGAGCGCACAAACCGCACTCTGCTTTCCGTCAAGTCCGAGACTTTCAAGCGACGGCTTATTAAAATGGGAAAGCACGGTTTTTTCTGCTTTTTCAAAGTTAAAGCTGTCGGGCGACAAGACCTCAACCGTTGCCTCCGTCTTTTTTGAAATAAATGCCGACAGCCTTTTAAGAGCTGCCGCCTCTTTGTTAAGTAAAATCTCCGTTGGCATAAATCTTGCCATTTCGTCAACGGCTTTTTCGTCGCAGTTTTCGGAAAAAGAGGTAAGATAAACGCTGCCCGTCGATACATCCGCAAAGCATATACCCATACTGTCAAAAACTTGGCACAGTACGGCAAGATAGTTGTTCTTCGTCTCGTCGAGCATACTGCTCTCAATTACCGTTCCTGCCGAAATAACTCTTATAACGTCTCTTTTGACGATACCCTTTGCGGCTTTCGGGTCCTCCGTCTGCTCACATATGGCAACCTTGTAACCCTTGGAAACAAGCCTTGCTATATATGAATCGGCGCTGTGAAAGGGAACGCCGCACATAGGCGCACGCTCCTGCTGACCGCAATCACGTCCCGTCAATACAAGTTCAAGCTCTTTTGAGGCGGTTTTTGCGTCCTCAAAGAACATTTCATAGAAATCTCCGAGACGGAAAAACAGAATTGTGTCCGGATAATTTTTCTTTATTTCAAAGTACTGTTTCATCATTGGTGATAATTCTGTCATTTTTCCGCCTCAAAATTTCAATAGTTTAGTTTAGTTAAATCAGTGACAACCGCCGCAGGAGGAGCATTCTCCGCCGCATTCGTGGTCGTGAGCGTGTGCGTGGGGGTCGCAGGTTTCGGGATCCTCGCCGTTTACGCAAAGTGCAAGGATACCTGTGAGATAATTCATCATCTCATCAACAGCCTGTCTTGCCTCTTCAAAAGCCTTCATATTTTCATTGGTGATTACCTGCTCGTAAAGACCCTGAAATTCCTTGCTGTACTGCTCAAGCTTTTTCTCGTCGGGTGTTTCCTGAGAAGCCTCGTGCTGATATGACATCTGAAGGAGCTTAATTTTGCCCATAAGCTCGTTGAGTGCAGTATCCTCTTCGTTCTTTTTCATAGCCTCTTGAAAATCAAGATAAACCTTGTCCTGCTGAATTGCAGCGCCAAGCTGACGTGCGAGTTTTTCGAGTTCCATAATGTTCTCCTTAAATATAAATATTTTAATATCAACTAACCCAAAAGGGATAATTTATTGTGCCAATTCGCCTCTTAAAATCCAATTGAGGCTCTCCGTTACCTTAACACGGCAGAAATCGCCGATAAGGCTTTCGTCGCCCGGAAATTCGATTATTATATTTCCGTCCGTTCTGCCCGAAAGGTAGTTTTCCTTGTTTTTGGACTTGCCCTCAACAAGCACACGGTAGGTTTTGCCGTCCATTTCGGCGGTTCTCCTTGCGGCAATCTCCTCCTGAACGTCGCAAAGCTCCTTGAACCACTTGCCCTTTTCCTCTCGTGAAACGGGGTCGGGAAGCTCAGCAGCCTTTGTGCCTGTCCGCCTTGAATAAATAAAGGTGAACAGCGAGGTAAATTCAACCTCTTTTATAAGCGAAACGGTGTCGAGGAATTCCTCATAGGTTTCGCCCGGAAAGCCGACGATAACATCACTTGTAAGCGAAATATCGGGCATTTTTTCCTTTGCGTAATTGACAAGCTCAAGATATTTTGCCCTGTCGTAATGCCTGTTCATTGCCTTTAACACCCTGTCGTTACCCGACTGAAACGGAAGATGCAGGTGCTTTGCAACTTTGTCGCACTCCGCCATAGCGTCGATAAGCTCTTTCGTGCAGTCCTTTGGGTGTGAGGTCATAAATCTCAATGTGAAATCGCCCGGCAAGGCATTTATCTCCCTTAAAAGACCTGCAAAGTTCATTGAGCTTACATTGTTCTTGCCGTATGAATTTACATTTTGACCGAGAAGCGTAATGTCCTTATAGCCTTGCGCTATAATCTGCTTTGCTTCCTCAATTATAAATTCGGGCTCACGGCTTCTCTCCCTGCCTCTTACATAAGGCACAATGCAGTAGGTGCAGAAATTGTCGCAGCCGTACATTATCGGAAGCCAAGCCTTAATTCCCCTATCCCTGTAAACGGGAACATTCTCCGCTATATCGCCCTTTTTGTCGGGTGCACAAACAACTCTTTTTGAGCCTTGAAGCGTGTTATATAAAAGCTCGGGCAGCATATAAACTGCGTGTGTGCCGAAAACCAAGTCAACATAAGGATAGCTTTTGTAAATTTTATCTCTGATATGCTGTTGTTGCATCATACAGCCGCAGAGAGCTATTACAAGGTCGTGATTTTCCTCCTTGTATTTTTTGAGTATTCCGACATTGCCGAAAACCCTGTCCTCTGCGTGCTCACGGACAGCGCAGGTGTTATAAAGCACCAAATCCGCTTCGGCAAGCTCCTCGGTAAAGCCGTAGCCCATCTCCTTTAGCATACCCATTATTCGCTCGCTGTCCGAAACATTTCCCTGACAGCCGTAGGTGTGGATATAAGCCATCGGCGTTCTGTCATAATACTTTGCGCCGAGTATTGATTTTACCTTTTGTGCATACTCATTTTGAGCCTGCAGCTGTTCTTCTGATATATTCTGAATTTTTGCCAAAACATCTTCTCCTGTTAAGAAATGTAGGTTGAATTGAGGAATGAAAGCACATCGTTATAAACTCTGTCCTTGTCGTCCTCGTTAAGTATCTCGTGACGGTCTGTCGGATAAAGAATAACCGTCGGCTCCTTGCCTGCGAGCGTAAGATTGTCGGAAACCGAAATAACGCCCTTGCCGTTAAGACCTATCGGGTCGTGTGCGCCCGAAATAATCAATATCGGAAGTCCGTTCGGAACAAGCGAAGCCCACTGCCTGCTCGAAGCCTCGTTTGCAAGAGCAAAGAGGTCTCTGTAGCCGCCTATTGTGAATGTAAAGCCGCAAAGCGGATCATTTTTGTAATTCTCTCTGTTTTGAACGTTGGTACTCAACCAAGCAAGCCCGTCCTCCGTTTTCTCGGAAACGGTAAGGTTTGTAGCCTTGCTGAAAAGCTCGCCGAGAGCCTCAACACGCTTGCTCGAGCCGTATTTCTCACAAAGGGAGTCAACTATCGGCTGAAGCATTACGGCAGTTGACGGAAGCTCGCCCGTACCGCAGTAAATTGCACCGTTGAGCTCATATCCGAAATGAGCCGTATAAACCCTTGCGCAGAAAGAGCCCATGCTGTGACCGAAAAGGAAATACGGAATGTCGGGGTATCTCTTTTTCATAATTTTTGTAAGAATGTGCATATCGTCAACAATTCTCTTGTCGCCGTCCTTTTCCGCAAAGAAGCCAAGCTCCGACGAATCGTTTACGGACTTGCCGTGACCCAAGTGGTCATTTCCGCAAACAACGAAGCCGTTTGACGCCAAAAATCTTGCAAAATCGTCATAGCGGTCAATGTGCTCCGCCATACCGTGAGCAAGCTGAACAACACCGATCGGCGTAAGCTTATCATCTCTCCAAATGAGCGTTCTTATCTTGTGAATTTTGTCCGAAGAGTTGAAATAAGCTTCCGTTTTTACAACAGCCATAACAGTACCTCCAATATAAATTTACATACATTTGTTATTATACTATAAATAAGCTGTTTTGTCATCAGTTTTTGACAATATAAAAAATGTTTTTTCCAAAGTCCTCAAAGCGGCGTATTTTGTTGTTATTTTTTATAAAAAAAGCTCGAAATAGGTGGAAAATACCGTCTTTTTAGCGATTGAAAATTCTTGAAAATATATAAAAACAGTGCTAAAATTAAATAAATTATAATAAAGGAGACGATACCATGACTTACGAGCAGGTTGTTTCAAAGGTAAAGGCTAAATATTCCGATATAGACGCTTCCTCAATTGAAGGTACTCAGGCTATACAGATAAATCTTTCAGGCAAGAACACCGAGGGTATTTTCTACATAGAGGTTAAGGACGGCAAGGTTAATGTTGAGCCTTACGATTATCACGACAAATGGGCTGAGGTTACTGTAAACCCCACAAATCTTTTCAAAATTCTTGACGGCAAGCTCAACCCCGTTATTGCTTACACAACAGGCAAGGTCAGCATTTCCGGCGACGTTGATACGGTTCTCCGTTTTGTAAACCTCGCAAAATCGGTTAAATAATTTGAACTGACAGAAATTTAGGGCATCTGAAAACACAGATGCCTTATTTTTTTAATTTACCTCTTTATTTTTTGAAAAACGTGTACTATAATTGCCTTAACAATCTTTTTGGAGATGATGAAGTAATGGAAAACAAGCCTGTTACAGCGGTGATTGTCGGTGCAGGACACAGAGCCTTTGTCTATTCGAAGCTTGCGCTCACAGACCCCGACAAGCTTAAAATCGTAGGCGTTGCCGACCCCGATAAAATAAGGCAGAAAAAAGCAATGGAAATGTTCGGCTTTCCCGAAGAAAACTGCTTTAATTCAGCTTCAGAGCTTGCAAAAGCACCGAAGCTTGCCGACGCAATAATCAACGGAACAATGGACGAGCAGCACGTCGAAACGTCAATTCCGCTTCTTGAAAAAGGCTATGATATGCTCCTTGAAAAGCCGTTTGCGACAAATGAAAAAGAGATGAGAACGCTTGTTGACTGCGTTAAGAAAAACGGCAACAAGGTTATGATTTGCCACGTGCTTCGCTACACCCCGTTCTATCTTTCAATCAAGGAGAGAATTGCGAAAGGCGAAATCGGCGATATAATCAACATTCAGACCTGTGAGCACGTAAGCTATCATCATCTTTCGACCTCGTATGTAAGAGGAAAATGGGCAAACTCCGACAAGTGTCATACCTCAATGCTTCTTGCAAAATGCTGTCATGATATAGATTTAATGATGTGGATGATGGCAGAAACGAAGCCTGTCAGCATTTCAAGCTTCGGCTCAAAATTCCAATTTAAGCCCGAAAATGCACCCGAAAACGCAGGTACAAAATGCCTTGTTGACTGCCCGTTGGTTGACACCTGCCGTTACTCTGCAAAGAGGCTTTACCTTGACCAGCCCGAGCGTTGGGCGTTCTATATTTGGGATAAATTAGAGGGCATTGAAAATCCGACGGATGAGGACAGAATAAATCTTCTGAAGGGCGACTCGGAGTACGGTCGTTGTATTTACAAATGTGATAACAACGTCGTTGACCACCAATCCGTGCTTGTCAATTTTGCAAGCGGTGCAACGGGAACGCACAATATGGTCGGCGGCTCGTCGAAGCCTCAAAGAAGAATTCATATCATAGGCACGCTCGGCGAAATATACGGCGATTTTGAAGAATCGAAGTTTTATGTTTCGAAGATACACCCGACAAAGACCGACGAAAAAATTGTCGAAGAGGTTGATTTGAGAGTCGGCGGAGATATGGTCGGCGCATACGGCGGTCACGGCGGCGGCGATGAAAAGCTGGCGGCGGATTTCGTCGAATATTTGCGTGGCGGAAAGCCCTCCCTCGCCTGCACCTCGATTTTTGACTCCGTTGCAGGTCATCTCTGCGTTTATCTTGCCGATAAATCCCGTGAGGAAAACGGTATGCCGCAAAGCGTGGAATTGTAAAAATAGTATTATATTTATCCCCGACAGTGCAAATTGTCGGGGATTGTTTACAAATAAGCGGAAATATGGTATTCTAAAAGCAGATTATATAAGGGGGGGAAACAAAATGTTCTTTATAAGCTTCGATAAACTTATAGAAATACTTTCACCGTTGATATTGATTGTATGTATTATCGCCTTAATCGGATTAAATAAAGATTATGACGCAGAACGAGAACAAGAAAAGCGTCAAGCCCTCGAAGCATATCGGGTGGAAAGCGTTTATATCGACAAGGCGGAAATTCTTCAGCGATACCTTGCGCAAGGCGACCGCCAATTTGTTCAGGCTGATAAATTTACATTTTATAAGCATGATGACGAGAAAAATATTGACATTTACGAAAGACGAAACATAGTTTATTCAAATTATGAACGAGTTACGGTAAATTCGGAAACGCAGGAGATTAAATCATATTGGATTGTTTATAACGATTTAATTCCCGGCGGCGATATAACGAAAAAAGTGGTGCATGACTATTCGGATTTTATAAAAGGAAGATTTGACGAAAATGCAAGCTGGAGCAAGACTTCCGGCGAGAAAAAGTACAACGCATCGGGCATTTTAACTTATATTTCCTCGAGAACGGAAGGAAAAGTTGAAATGTATCACTCCAATTTTCACAAGGACGGTGCGGATTTTGACTGCTTAATATCGTCGCAGCCTGACTCTGTTGCCATCAGTCTTTATTATGAGTTTTGATAAGACAGTAAAAGATTAAAGGACACCTTTTTGGGGTGTCCTTTTTATGATATAATAACCTCACGAAACGCTTGCAAAATCAAAGATTTTGACCGTTTCGGAGAACATTGAATGGCTAAATTGCGGCTGTTGCCGCCGTCACTTCGTTCCGTTTGTGCTGCCGCACAAGTAATTTATGATATAATATAATTGAAACGAAAAGGCTCCCTTGTAAAGGGAGCTGTTGAGCGAAGCGAAACTGAGGGATTAAAATGAAATACAATCATAACAAAGGTCTTGTAAAAAACGCAAAAGAATTACGCAAAAATATGACAAAAGAAGAAAGACATTTATGGTACGACTATCTTAAAAATAAAGATATTCGTTTTATTCGCCAAAAAATAATTGGTAACTATATCGTTGATTTTTACTGTGCAAAAGCGAATTTGGTAATTGAACTTGACGGTTCGCAACATTATGAGGAAAAAGGCATTGCATATGATACCGAAAGGACTAAATACCTTGAACAATATGGGCTTACGGTTATCAGAATTCCAAACAACGAAATCAATTATAACTTTGACGGAGTTTGTGAATATTTAGATGATATTATTTCAAAATCCCTCAGTCATTTTTCAAAAGAAAAATGACAGCTCCCTTTACAAGGGAGCCTGTGTCGGACAGGGGCAAGCCCTGTCCCTACGGCACGATATTGAATTCAATTTGATAGCAACCGTTAGTTGTTGTATGTTGGTTAATTTCCACGGCGGCAGCAAGCCCCTGCCCTACAACATTGGATATTAAATTTACATTCACGGGCAGCCGATAACAGTTATTTTTTCAAAAAATGTACTGCAATAGCGGCAGCGGTCAAAACGCCGATACCTATTCCCACTTTTTTGACAACAGGTATTACCGATTCGACGCTCGGGGGTGCATAGGAATAGATAAGATACTTCACTTTATTGTGAATATCCTTTACGCTTTTTACGTCCTTATACATTGTGGTATAGGTCGAAAATGTGTTTAGATTATTTTCATCTAAATCGATTATACGCACACCTCTTTGAAGCTTCGGACCGTAAACATTGAAGCCGCAGCCCTGCGTATAGCCCATTATTAAGCCGTTGTATTCGCCGACAAAGCTATTGTTATGGTCGTGTCCGCAGAACGCCGCTATGACGTCTCCCTTTTCACGCAAAGCGTCAAATTCGCCCGTATTCTCACTCGGGGTAGCAGGTGTTTCGTAAGTAAAATCGCAATTTCCTTTGATTAGACGATTTTCATCTATCCAATAAAATTTGCCTGCGTGCTCACGGAAGCCCTGTGCGTGAGGCTTATGGCTTTTCGGCACTTCCTTGAAAAGCTCCCACATTTCACACATAGGTATATGCTGAAAAACCAATGATTTTACATAGTCGCCGTGCTTTTCTTTAAGCTCGTCCCTTGTTTTCTGATACCATTCTATTTGACCCTTTGTAACTGCGGCGCATCTTCCGTCGGGGGTGGAGGAAAGCGAGTCGATAAGGTAGATATTGAAAATGTCCTTTTCGCCCTTGCTGTCCTTGATGAGCAGGTTGTGGTTTGCAACGCCCTCAAGGCTTTCGTCTCCCCTCTCCGCAACGCAGTTTGGGTAGCTTTTATAAAGTGCAAGCTGTTTTTCCTTTGGGATACCGAATGCCTGTGCGTCGTGATTTCCGAAGCAGAATGTAAACGGAATATTTCTATCGACAACAGGCTTTAAGAAGTTGTCAAAAGCCTTTTTAACGTTTTCCTCACGGTTGCCGAGCGACAGCGTAAAGCCGTAGCCCTTTATCTGATCGCCCGTAAAGACAACCAAATCAGGCTTATCCTTATCCAACGCCGCTTCGATAAGCTCAACAGTATCCTTTGATGTTATCTGCGTGTCCTGAATATCGGCAATCTGCATTATGCGAAATTTGCCGTCCGGTCTAAATTTAAGTTCCATAGCTGCACCTCTTTCAAAGATTATTTTATCATATTTTTTCGATATTGCAATAAAAAAATCAGCCGTTCAAGGAGCTTGAACGGCTGAAAATTTATGAATATTGATTATTTAAGGTTAGCTTTAAGAGTTTCAAGGTCTGCAACAAGCTCTGCGGGAACTTTGCCGTCGAACTTTCCGAAGTATTCCTCAATACCCTTAGCCTCTTCTCTCCAAAGATCCTTATCAACGTCAAGGATTTTTTCAAGAGACTCCTCGGTTACGTCCGCAATGCCGTTAAGGTTGATGTCCTTAGCATAGGGAAGATAGCCGATAGCTGTTTCCTGAGCGTCAACCTCATTATCGCAACGCTTGAGAATCCACTCAAGAACACGAAGGTTGTCGCCGAAGCCAGGCCACATAAAGTTGCCTTCGTCGTCTTTTCTGAACCAGTTAACATTGAAGATCTTGGGAGCCTTATCGGGATCAAGAGTCTTACCGATGTCAATCCAGTGCTGCCAATAGTCAGCCATATGATAGCCGCAGAACGGAAGCATAGCCATAGGATCACGACGGACAACGCCTACTGCGCCTGCAGCTGCTGCTGTTGTCTCGGAAGCCATTGTAGCGCCAACGAATACACCGTGATTCCAATCTCTTGACTGATATACCAACGGAGCGAGCTTAGCACGTCTGCCGCCGAATACGAATGCCGAAATCGGAACACCCTGCGGATTTTCAAATTCAGATGAAAGGCAGGGGCAGTTTTCTGTCGGAGCTGTAAATCTTGAGTTCGGATGAGCAAGCTTGTTGCCCTCAGCGATATACTCGGGACCGTTAACCTTCTTGCCTGTCCACTCCTCTGCGTTAACAGGAGGATTCTTGTCAAGGCTCTCCCACCAAACAGTGTTGTTGTCAAGATTTCTTGCAACGTTGGTAAAGATTGTGCCCTTCTTTGTAGCAGCAAGAGCGTTCGGGTTTGATTTTTCGTTAGTACCGGGAGCAACTCCGAAGAAGCCGTTCTCGGGGTTGATAGCATAAAGTCTGCCGTCGGGACCCTTACGAATCCAGGAAATATCGTCGCCTACGCACCAAACCTTATAGCCTTTCTTTCTGTATTCCTCGGGCGGAATAAGCATAGCAAGGTTTGTTTTACCGCAAGCTGACGGGAATGCAGCGCAGATGTATTTAACCTCGCCCTGCGGATTTTCGATGCCGAGAATAAGCATATGCTCAGCCTGCCAGCCCTCGTTCTTACCCTGATAAGAAGCGATACGCAATGCAAAGCATTTCTTACCGAGAAGTACGTTTCCGCCGTAAGCAGAGTTAACTGAAATGATTGTGTTGTCCTCGGGGAACTGACAAATCCATCTCTTTTCGGGGTCAACGTCGCACTTGCAGTGGAGACCTCTTACCCAGTCGTTGCTTTCGCTGCCGAAGGTGTCCATAACCTTCTTGCCTACACGGGTCATAATAGCCATATTAAGAACAACATAGATTGAATCTGTAAGCTCGATACCTACCTTTGAGAAAGGTGAGCCTACGGGGCCCATTGAATAAGGGATAACGTACATTGTTCTGCCCTTGTATGAATCACGGGCAATGTCATAAAGCATTTCATAAGCCTTTGACGGCTCCATCCAATGGTTTGTAGGACCTGCATCCTCTTCCTTCTTTGAGCAGATAAGAGTTCTGTCCTCTACACGAGCAACGTCGTTGGGCTTTGTTCTGTGGTAATAACAGCCGGGAAGAAGATCCTCGTTAAGCTTAATCATTTCGCCGCTTTCGCAAGCTTCCTTACGAAGTGCTTCAAGCTGTTCTTCGCTGCCGTCGATCCAAACGATTTGAGCAGGATTGACAAGCTTAACCTTTTCGTCAATCCAATCAAGGATACTCTTGTTAGTTGTGAGTGCTGACATAGTAATTTCTCCTTTTTGAAATTCGGATTCGCCGATTTTTCAAGCGGCTTTTCCGAAATTTTTTAACTAAATTAAATGTCGAAATTAAACAAATACCAAATTCCGCCATTATGAGCATATTATAATGCATTTGAGTTTATTTTGCAATAAAAAAATGATAAATTTTTGTCAATATAATGAACAATTTGTTAATAATCCGCTTCGGTAATATTCATAGTCGCATACGCATTGAGCGACATATCGGCTCTCTTGCCCGAAATAAACTCATAATAGCCCTGCGAAGCGACCATAGCCGCATTGTCTCCGCACAGGGAAAGCTCGGGATAATATATCCTCCAGCCGTGCTTTTTCGCCGTTTCGTCCATTCTTCTGCGAAGCACCGAGTTTGCCGAAACACCGCCTGCCAAAACTAATTTATTTGTATCGGCAGTCCGCATCGCCTTTTCGGTATTATCAATAAGTGAGGTAACAACGGCATTTATAAACGAAGCACCCAAATTCTCCCTTATGATAGTCTCCCCTTTTTGCTCTGCGTTATGTACCGTATTTATTACAGAGGTTTTAAGTCCCGAAAAGCTGAAATCGAGAGGACTTGCATCAACACGGGGCTTTGGAAACGAATAAGCCTTATCGTCGCCGTTTTGTGATATTTTATCGAGATTTACGCCGCCGGGATAAGGCAAGCCTATTGTCCTTGCAGCCTTATCAAGAGCCTCGCCTGCCGCATCGTCTCTCGTTCTGCCGATTATCTCAAAATCCGTATAGCCGTCCACCTTGACAAGCAGAGTATTTCCGCCGGAAACCACAAGGCACATAAACGGGGGTTCAAGCTCGGGATGTGTGATATAGTTCGAGGCAATATGCGAACGCAAATGATGAACGGGAACAAGCGGAACGCCCGATGAAAGCGAAAGTCCCTTTGCGTAATTCACGCCGACAAGCAGCGCACCGATAAGTCCCGGCGCATATGTAACGGCAATGGCGTCAATATCGGATATTTTAAGCTGCGCCCTTTCAAGCGCCTCGTTCACGACGTAGCTTATCGACTCCGTATGAAGTCTTGAGGCTATTTCGGGAACTACTCCTCCAAATATTTTATGCTTTTCGATTTGAGTTGACACAACATTTGAAAGTATTTTTCTGCCGTCCTCGACAACCGCAGCGGCAGTTTCGTCACATGAGCTTTCAATTCCGAGAATTCTCATTTAAGCACCTCTTTGTAGAAATTTCTTAAAACGACCAACAATATTATACCAAACTCCTTTGTTGATTTCAACGATAACGTCTTTTTTTGTTGTGAAAAGTTACAAAACTGTTTTTGTATTTTTGACATATTTAACGAAAAGTGAATTTTCGTTCGCCTTTCTAAAAAAAACGCTTGAAAAAATTTTTGCGAGTGTTATTATTGAATTACAAAATTTAATTTCAGGGGGACACAAACAATGAATGAGTACATTGAAAATGTAATTAAGACCGTCGAGAGACGAGATAACGCAAAACCTGAGTATATCCAGTGCGTTAAAGAGGTTTTCCGTTCTCTTGAAAAGGTAATCGAAGAGCACCCCGAGTACATTGAGGACGATCTTCTTACGAGAATGGTTGAGCCCGACAGACTGATTACCTTCCGTGTTGCATGGGTTGATGACAAGGGCAAAACGCAAATCAACCGTGGATACCGTGTTCAGTTTAACTCAAGCATAGGTCCTTACAAGGGCGGACTTCGTTTCCATCCGAGCGTAAATTCAAGCATTATGTATTTCCTCGGCTTTGAGCAGACCTTCAAGAACTCGCTTACAGGACTTCCTATGGGCGGTGCAAAGGGCGGCTCGGACTTTGACCCGAGAGGCAAGAGCAAGCAAGAGGTTATGCGCTTCTGTCAGGCGTTTATGACAGAGCTTTACAGACATATCGGACCGAATATTGACGTCCCCGCAGGCGACATCGGCGTAGGAGCTCGTGAAATCGGCTTCCTGTTCGGTCAGTATAAGAGAATTACCGACGCATTTGAAAACGGCGTTATCACAGGCAAGGGTCTTGCTTACGGCGGCTCGCTTATTCGTCCCGAGGCTACGGGCTACGGCGCAATTTACTATACCTGTGAGGTTTTCAAGCACGAGAACGATACAATTAAGGGTAAAACCTTTGCGGTTTCAGGCTTCGGTAACGTTGCTTGGGGTGCTTGCAAGAAAATTGCGCAGCTCGGCGGTAAGGCTGTTACAATCAGCGGACCCGACGGCTATGTTTATGACCCCGACGGCATTGTAACAGAGGAAAAGCTTAATTATCTTCTTGAAATGCGTTCCTCGGGCAGAGACAGATGTCAGGATTATGCCGACAAGTTCGGCGTGCAGTTCTTCCCCGGAGAAAAGCCGTGGGGCGTCAAGGTTGATGTTGCTCTCCCCTGCGCTACGCAGAATGAGGTTGACCTTGAATGTGCAAAGAAGATTGTTGCAAACGGCACGAAATACTACATTGAGGTCGCAAATATGCCGACAACAGAAGATGCCTTCGACTACTTGAGAAGTATTGACAGCGTAATATTCGCTCCGTCAAAGGCTGTTAACGCAGGCGGCGTTTGCGTTTCGGGTCTTGAGATGAGTCAGAACAGCCAGCGTCTTTCATGGACTGCGGAAGAAGTTGATGAGAAGCTTCATCACGCTATGATTGAAATTCATCAGCATTCCGTCAACGCTGCCGAGAAGTACGGCTTGGGTTACGACCTTGTTTCAGGTGCGAATATCGCAGGCTTTGAAAAGGTTGCGGAAGCAATGATGGCACAGGGTATTTATTAAGCCGAAAATTCAATAATGACAGAAGAAAAGCCATACCGAGAAATCGGTATGGCTTTTTGCATATGAAATACGATTGTATTTTTATTTTTTTAATGAATACTTACCGTTACTGTTAAGTTGAATTTTGTCAATCGACCTGAGAAAAGACTTCATATTGCTATAACCGTGGGACTTGAGTTTGAAATTCTTAAACTGCTTGACAATCATATTCTGAATCTCGCCCGAAGTTGCTTCTTTGCGGTTTTTAAGCGAAATAGCAACAAATTCTCTTATTCTTTCCGTATCAGGATTTGAGCTGTCGGTTATTTTAACATCATTACCCTTAACGGTAAAATCATAAAAGGAATTTATAAATGTTGAGAATTTTGAAAATCCGTAGTTTCTTTCGTCAAAATCGGAAAATTGCGAAAGCAAAATCTGCTTGACACGTCCAAGTTGAATAGTGTGAGTGTCGGTTGAGTTGATTATATCAAATGCAAGGTCTTTAATGTCATCAATCGGTGTAATGCTCGATTTTTCGGTTGTAATTTCGGTTTCTTCAGAGTTTTCGATAACATCAAGATATTTGAATTCATTGCACGCCGAAACAAAGGCTTTGGGAGTCTGGCTTCTGCCCATTCCGATAACCAATTTTCCGGATTCCCTCAGTCTTGCAGCAATCCGTGTAAAGTCGGAGTCGCTTGTGGCAAGACAAAATGCATCAATATCGGTTTTAGTGTAAAGAATATCCATAGCATCGATAATCATTGCCGAATCGGTGGAATTCTTGCCCGTTGTGTACGCAAACTGCTGCATGGGAGTAAGCGAATACTCGAGCATGACGTCCTTCCACGATTTAAGACATCCATTCGTCCAATCGCCGTAAACTCGCTTAACAGAAATTACTCCGTAATTGAGATTGAGCTCGTCAATGATTGTTTTGATGTATTTTGCTGAAGTGTTGTCTGCATCTATAAGCAATGCAATTTTAGAGTTAGTATTAGTCATGGTGTAAACCATCCTTTCAAATTAAAAATATAATAACATACTTTATTTTTTATTGCAATAAATACGCACATAAAAGGTATGATTGATAAGGTCATACAATGCCAATGGCTGCGCAAATTCGGAAATGCAACAAAAAAGGAGTTATACCACTTGTATAACTCCAAAAATGCGTTTACACCCTAAAAACTGAACAAAGGAGAAAGAGATAAGCGAAGAAGAAAAAACTGAGAAATAAACAAAGATTAGAACCTGTTCTTAAATAAGAACTGTGGTCAAGCCCTCGACCTA
>CAKSAP010000004.1 GCA_934436505.1 uncultured Eubacteriales bacterium
AACCATTTTGATATAGCCTGAGCAGTCGATTATCGCTTGCTGAACTGCGGAGCGCGACGAGCTGCTTTGAGACCGTATTTCTTTCTTTCCTTCATTCTCGGGTCACGAGTGAGGAAGCCTGCCTTCTTGAGTGCGGGACGAAGATTTTCGTCGTACTGAAGGAGAGCTCTTGAAAGACCGTGGCGGATTGCGCCTGCCTGTCCTGTTACGCCGCCGCCTGCAACTGTGCAAACGATGTCGAACTTCTCTGTCAAGCCTGTAAGTGCGAGAGGCTGACGAACAACGAGCTTCAATGTTTCAAGACCGAAATAATCATCGATATCTCTGTTGTTGATTGTGATTTTACCTGTACCTGCATATACACGAACACGTGCTACTGATTTCTTTCTTCTGCCTGTACCGTAAAAATAAGGTGTTGAATCGTACATTTATTTTTGCCTCCCTTTCTTAAAATTCTCTTACAGTCGGCTGCTGTGCTGCATGAGGATGCTCAGCGCCCTGATAGATGTGAAGTCTTGTAAGAGATTTTGCTCCGATTGTGTTAGCGGGAAGCATTCCCTTAACTGCCTTTTTAAGTACGAACTCGGGCTTCTCAGCCATAAGAGTCTTGTACTGAACCTTCTTCATATTACCGATATAACCTGTGTGGTGGTAATACATTTTCTTCTCAAGCTTGTTGCCTGTAAGAACCATTTTTTCAACATTTACAACGATTACGAAATCACCGCAGTCTGCGTGAGGCGCAAATGTGGGCTTGTGCTTACCGCGAAGAAGATGAGCAGCTTCAGCAGCGATGCTACCGAGTGTTCTACCTTCAGCGTCAAGTACATACCAGCTACGAGTGATGTCGCCTGCTTTAGGCATATAAGTTGACATAACTTTTTCCTCCGAATATTATTTTTCTTTATTGCTCGGATATGATACCACCTAAAAGCGATTTCGTCAAGACATTTTTTCATATTTTTTAACGGGCAAGGGTGTTATCTCTTGTTTTCGCCGTTTTTCTCGTTATTTTATAGTGTTTGCTCATTTATTATTTTTGAAAAAAACGCATAAAAATAACCACAGCTTCAAGTCTTTACTCAAAGCCGTGGTCATAAAAATCAATTATCTTTCATCCAACGGAAGATATATCTGTGATTCGCCGACGCTCTTATATGCCGGGCGGATAATCTTATCGGTATTGATAAGCTCCTCAATCCTGTGAGCCGACCAGCCTACAATTCTTGCGATTGCAAAAATAGGCGTGAACAATTCAACCGGAATACCGAGCATACTGTAAACAAAGCCGCTGTAAAAGTCAACGTTTACGCTGACGCCCTTGTATATCTTACGCTTTGCGCCGATAACATCCTTGCCGATTTTCTCAACTGCGTTGTAGAGTGCGTAATCGTCCTCTCTGCCCTTTTCAACGGCAAGAGCCTTTACAAACTCCTTAAACACCTGTGCTCTCGGGTCGGAAACGGAATAAATAGCGTGTCCCATACCGTAGATGAGTCCCTTATTGTCAAACGCCTGCTTATCGACAAGCTTTTCAAGGTAATGCTTGACCTGCTCCTCATCCTTTGTATCGGTAACATTTTCCTTCAAGTCGTTCATCATCTGAACAACCTTTATGTTAGCTCCGCCGTGCTTCGGTCCTTTAAGAGAAGAAAGAGCCGCCGCCATAGTCGAATATGTGTCAGAGCCTGACGAGGTTACAACGTGAGTTGTAAACGACGAGTTATTACCGCCGCCGTGCTCCATATGCAAAATCAAAGCCGTATCAAGAACTCTCGCCTCAAGCTCCGTAAACTCCTTGTTGGGACGAAGCATACGAAGTATGTTTTCCGATATAGACATATCGGGGTCGGGGCGGTGAATATAAAGGCTGTCATTGCACTCAATATGATTATATGCGTGATATGCATAAACCGAAATTGCAGGAAAGCAGCTGATAAGACGCAAGCACTGATTTAATACATTTTCAACGCTTATATCCGATGCATTTTCATCATACGCCGCAAGAGCCAGCACGCTCCTTGTAAGGCTGTTCATTATATCCTTAGTAGGCGCTTTCATAATTATATCTCTTGTGAAATTAGTCGGGAGTGAGCGCATACACGCAAGCACCTGCGTAAATTCATCAAGTTCAGCCTTTGTCGGAAGCTTTCCGAAAAGAAGAAGATATGTAGCCTCTTCAAAGCCGAAGCGATTATCTCCTCTGCCGCTGATAAGGTCAATTACATTTATTCCTCTGTATGAAAGCTTGCCTGCGCAAGGTATTCTCTCGCCGTCAACCTCCCTAAATGCAATTATCTCGGAAATTGTAGTAAGGCCTGCAAGTACGCCTTTACCGTTTTTGTCCCGAAGTC
Organism: uncultured Eubacteriales bacterium; assembly: GCA_934436505.1. GTDB lineage: Bacteria > Bacillota > Clostridia > Oscillospirales > Acutalibacteraceae > Fimenecus. Next base: position 2,355 of record CAKSAP010000004.1, read on the forward strand.
CTCTTTTCACGCCGTATTCATCATAAAGACCAACGTCGATATATCCGTTGTCTCGGCACATCTGGGCATGAATTTTATTGTAGTTTTCAATATCCTGTTTTGTCAAATTCATGTCATTTCTCCTTTCGGGTTAATATATTATCTAAATTATACACTATTATACCACATAATTGGTTAAAATATTGTTAATTTTTGTAAAAAACAGGCAAGAGCGATATGAAAAACCACTCTTGCCGTAAATACATATCTCTATAAATCAGATTTTTGCCAAAGCCTGCTCAATATCGGCAATAATATCCTTGACATTTTCAATTCCGACAGAAAATCTTACAAGATCGGGTGTTACGCCGCACTCGATAAGCTCTTTATCGGAAAGCTGACGGTGAGTTGAAGAAGCGGGATGCAAAACGCAGGTGCGTGCGTCTGCAACGTGAGTAACAATCGCCGCAAGACGAAGGTTGTTCATAAATTCCTCTGCTTTTTCTCTTCCGCCCTTAACGCCGAAGGAAATTACACCGCAAGTGCCGTTTGGCATATATTTCTGTGCGAGGTCATAATCCTTGCTTGATTTAAGTCCCGGATAATTGACCCAAGCGATTTTATCGTTGTTTTCAAGGTATTCGGCAACCTTTTGAGCGTTTTCACAATGTCTTTCAACACGGACTGCGAGACTTTCAAGACCTACATTGAGCAAGAAAGAATTGAACGGAGACGGGGTCGAGCCGTAATCTCTCAAAAGCTGAGCAACAATCTTTGTGATATAGCCTGCCTTGCCGAAATCCTTTGCGTAGGTAGCACCGTGATAGCTCTCATCGGGCTCTGTCATACAGGGATATTTGTCATTCTGATACCAATCAAAGTTACCGCTGTCAACAACGCAGCCGCCGATAGTCGAAGCGTGTCCCTCCATATACTTTGTAGTTGAATGAGTGACAATATCTGCGCCCCACTCAAAAGGACGGCAGTTTATCGGCGTCGGGAATGTGTTATCGATAACAAGCGGAACGCCGTTTTTATGTGCTGCACGGGCGAATTTTTCAATATCAAGAACATCAAGCGACGGGTTTGCGACAGTTTCGCCGAAAACAGCCTTTGTGTTGGGCTTAAATGCCTTTTGAAGCTCCTCCTCGGGCAAGGTCGGGTCAACAAAGGTTACATCTATGCCGATTTTTCTCATTGTAACATTGAGAAGATTGAACGTACCGCCGTAAATTGTAGCTGAACTGACAATATGGTCGCCTGCACCTAAAATGTTGATAAGTGCAAAGAAGTTTGCAGCCTGACCCGAAGAAGTCAATACAGCCGCAACACCGCCCTCAAGCTCTGCGATTTTTGAAGCTACCGCATCATTTGTGGGATTTGCAAGTCTTGTGTACATATAACCGGGCTGTAAGTCAAAAAGCTTTGCCATATCAGCCGAAGTGTCATATTTATAGGTTGTGCTTTCGTAAATCGGCAAAACTCTCGGCTCTCCGCTTTTGGGCTGCCAGCCTGCCTGAACGCATTTTGTTTCGATTGAACAATCGGGTGTGTATCCCATTTTATCTACCTCTGTTATTATAAATTAGCCTTAATAGCCGCCAAGAGCTCATCATAAGTCTCGTAAGCGGGAAGCTCGGGATAATCGGCTTTAATTTTATCCGTGCTCTTGAAAAGGAAGCCTGCCTTGCTCGCCTGAATCATTCCTAAATCGTTATAGCTGTCGCCGCTTGCAATCGTTTCAAAGCCGATTGACTGAAGTGCCTTGACAGTTGTAAGCTTAGAGTTTTCAACTCTCATTCTGAAACCCGTGATTTCTCCGTCCTCCGCAACCTCAAGGGTGTTGCAGAAAATTGTCGGCATACCGAGCTTTTTCATCAAAGGACCTGCAAACTGAGTGAAGGTATCGCTTAAAATGATAACCTGTGTAAGACTGCGAAGCTCGTCAAGAAATTCCTTTGCGCCGTCCATAGGCTCGATTTTGGCAATTGTGTCCTGAACCTCTTTAAGTCCCAAGCCGTGCTGCTTGAGAATATCAAGACGGTATCTCATAAGCTTGTCGTAATCAGGCTCATCTCTCGTTGTCTTTTTAAGTTCGGGAATACCGCTTTCCTCTGCGAAAGCAATCCAAATTTCCGGTACCAATACGCCCTCCATATCAAGGCATACAATGTTCATATCACTCATAGTTTTTCTCCATTCTTAAAGTTATGGTTTACTAATAAATTATATATCATTCATAAAGAGATTTCAACAGTTGATTACCAACCGTCAATTTCTCCCCTTTGCAATGCGCCGACAATCTTTTTTCGTAATTGCGGATAGTCCTTTTCAAGCGAAAGCAAAAGCTCCTTGACCGTCTGCCTCTGTGTAATCTTATCGGCAGGGCATTTGCTCTTTACTATCGGCAATTCAAGACGGCTTGCCGCCCTTGCAACGTCCTTTTCATAACAGAAAATCATAGGACGTATCAAATACAAATCCTTGTTCGACAAATACGAAACAGGCGAAAAGCAGCCTATCGTTCCGCCGTTAAAAAGGTTCATTATAACGGTCTGTGCCGCATCATCCAAATGATGTCCGAGAGCGATTTTATTGCAACCCGCCTCTTTCGCCGTATCGTGCAGTATTCCCCTGCGCATTTTAGCACAAAGCGAGCAGGGATTTTTTTCTTTTCTGTCAACAAAAATCACTTTGTAAAGGTCTGTTTTCTTGACTATATACTCAACGCCCAATTCGTCGCAAAGCGTCTGAACGGAGCTAAAATCTCCGTCCTCGAAATTAAAGCGATAATCAAGCGTTATCGCCACGACCTCAAATTTCTTCGGATAAAACTCCCTAAGTCTTGCAAGAGCGTACAAAAGAGCGAGCGAGTCCTTACCGCCCGAAACACCGACGGCAATTCTGTCTCCCTCGTCAATCATATTGTATTTGTCAACCGCCGCCCTCGTAAGGCTCAAAAGCTGTTTCATAAAATCACCGTAAAATATTTTACCGCATTTTCACGGCAAAGTAAACAGTAACACTTTACAACTTTTGCCCGTTAATATATAATCGTAGTAGGTGATTAGTGTGAAAATCACACTAATCAAATTATATTGCCCTCAAAATTTGCCTTTGACATAATTTTGAGCCGGCAGAAATCACCATTACGCCTGTTCAGACAACGCAGGTTAAATCGGTGATTTTTAATAAACTTTTGTTGCCTGAAAGGCTATGGTGATTAGTTTGTTAAATTTACGACCCCTGCTCTTAAAATATTGGGATATATGCGTCCACGGAAATGACGAAAAGCGCATTGCCTCGCAAACTCCGCCTACGGGTGTACGGACATTTTCTGACATTCCGTATATTGATGACGGAACCTGGCAGCACAAGCTTGATGTTTACCGTCCCGAAAGCGAAGACGGGAATTTGCCCGTTATCGTGGATATTCACGGCGGCGGTTGGATGTACGGCACGAAACGCATTAACGAATACTATAATATGACCCTTGCGCAGCACGGCTACACCGTTTTCAGCATAAACTACCGTCTTGTGCCCGAATGTGAAATTGACGGTCAGCTGCAGGACTGTATGCACGCACTCAAATGGATAAAGGTGAATGCCGAAAGCTACGGCGGCGACCTTTCCCGTCTTTACATAACGGGCGACTCGGCAGGCGGATTTTTAGCGGCTTACAGTGCGCTTCTCAACAATTCCGACGAACTGCGCAGAGCCTTTGACACCGTATCGCCGATGCTTGACATCCGTGCGGTCGGTCTTACCTGCCCCGTGTGCTATATGCTCGACAGCTCCGTACAGGGATTTTATATGAAGCAGATACTCGGCAGGGATTTCAAAGAAACCGCCTACTGTGACTTTGTAAATCTTGACGAAGCAGTTAAGTTAAGCCATATGCCGCCTACATATTTAATTACCTGCGGCGGAGATATGCCCGCAAGGAAAGTTACCTACAAAGCATACAACGACCTTAAAAAATGCGGCGTCGAATGTGAACTCAATTTCACACCCGACAAGAAGTGCTTGCATGTTTTCAATATAGTTGACCCGTTTTCAGAGCGTTCAAAAAAGGTAAACGACGCTATGCTTGACTTTTTCAAGGCTCATTAAAGTCCATATCACACACAAACCCCGTCCATCAAGATGGACGGGGTAATTTTATTATCTGAAAATTACGGCTTAATCTTCTCTTTTACGCTTCTTAATGCAAACGGGAATAACTATTGCCGCTGTAACAGCTACCGCAGCCGCACCTACAAGCGAATAGGTCTTAAAGCCTGTCTTTGCAATATCAGCCTTTTCAACCTTGTTTGCATTGTTCTGTGCGCCGTTGGTATCGGTTATGCTTCCGCCCTGATTTGCACCGCCCGTCGAGTTATCAACGTTTCCGTGCTCTTTGGAAACTATCTTGCCCTCGCCTCTGTGTCCCGTTGTCTGTGTCGGGTCAAAGGCAAGTGTGCGCATCTTAACTCTGCAAAGGTCATATGTGCAAAGTCTGAGTGCGTTACCGAAGCCTATCGGGTCTTTTTCGTAAGTCTGCTTCATATTTGTTGTCATCTGAAGCTTCTCCGCAAAGTACCAAAGAGAAGTAAGGCAAGCGTCGTTTCTTGCGTAGGTTGCAAGTACGGGGTCCATATAGTTAGCACCCGTAACATTGATATAAGCGTCCGAAACAACGAAGCCGTCAAAGCCCCACTCGGTACGCAAAAGGTCGGTAATAAGTGCCTTGTTACCGCTGCACCAATCTGCGCCTATTCTGTTGTAAGCCGACATAATGCCCCAAGCCTTGCCCTCTTTTACCGCTATTTCAAACGGCTCAAGATAAAGCTCACGCATTGCCTGCTCATTTGTCCAGGTAAACAAGCCTCTTGTCTGCCTGTTTGTCTCCTGATCGTTACATACAAAGTGCTTAACAGTAACAACAAGCTTCTGGCTCTGTGCACCTCTTGTTACAGCAGCTGCCATCTTACCTGAAAGCAACGGATCTTCTGAATAATACTCAAAGTTTCTGCCGCCCATAGGGCTTCTGTGAAGGTTGCAGGCAGGAGCGTACCAAATGTGCGTGCCAAGCTCCTTAGCCTCTTTACCTACAGACTCACCGTAAGCATATGCAAGGTCGTCGTTCCAGCTGCTTGCGAGTGCGAAAGCAACGGGGTATGCGATACCCGACTCCTTATAGAGAAGTCCGCCCTCGCCCTTAACCGTAGCAGGTCCGTCATTGTCAACTGTTGTCGGAACGCCGAGCCTCTCAAGTCCGAGAGTCTTGTATCCGCTTTCGCAAATCATATCAATCATTTCCTCAACCGTGAACTGATCAAGGAACTTGTCCCAAAGCGAATTATCAGCGGCAACATCGGCGAGCATTATTGCACCGTCCTCATAGACAACGCCTGTGTTCTGAATTACGCCCTCCGTTGTGGGCAACGGTCTTGTATCGCAATCCTTAACGGCCTGAGTTGCAAGGAAATTTGTCGGAGCTGACGGCTTTGAATAAAGTCCGTCTGTTCTTGAAAGATAATGGAACGAGCCGAGTGCGTTATCAAAATGGTTTTTGATTTCAACGCCTGTTGTGTCATCGTTCTTAATTACCTTAGTTGTCGGAACCTCATAGTTATAAACAGCCTCGAAATCTCTTACTGTATGTCCGACCTTAATCTGATATGTACCGGCATCAAGCACCCATGCCTGTCTGTTCTTATAGTCATAGGAAGCCATATCGTCGGTATCAAAGGTTATCGTTACCTTATCGCTGTGTCCGGGAGCGATAAGCTTTGTCTTTGCATAGCCTGCAAGCTCAATGGAGCTCTTTTCAATTCCGCCCGAATAGTACGGAGCCGAGAAATAGAGCTGTACTACGTCCTTGCCTGCATATTCGCCCGTGTTCGTAACCTTAACCGTTACCGAAATCTTATTGCTGTCAGCCGAATAATCTGTTACCTCCCAATCAAAGGAAGTATAAGAAAGACCGTATCCGAACGGGAAAAGAACTCTGTTCGGAGCAAAGGTCTCAAAGTATCTGTAGCCTACATATATGCCCTCTGCATAGTTGACAAAATACTTTGCAACCTGATCGGAATAAGCAAAGTTGCCGAAGTTTGCGGTTGTGGGATAATCTGAAATATTGTAAGCAACCGTATCGACAAGCTTACCCGACGGGTTTATCTCGCCCGAAAGCACCTTGCCGATTGAATCCGCACCGAACTCGCCGGGAGTCCACGCAAGCATTACTGCGTTTACGTTACGGCAATCGTTTATCCAATCAAGCTCAAGAATATTACAGGTATTGAATATTACAATTACATTTCTGAAATTACGGTCAAGCTTTTTGATTATAGCCTTTTCCGTATCTGTAATTTTAATATCCTCGGGAGTCAGGTCAGCCATTTCAGCACCTGTTCTCGTGATAACAAAAATTGCGGTATCGGAAAAGTCCTTTGCGCTTTTAAGTATGCTCGGAGTAAGATTTTCAGCCGGAAGCTCCTGCTGTATTTTACTGTTGAGCATCTGCAAAAGCATATCCACAAGACCCTGTCCCGTTTCTGCGACTGAATGCTTCTTTGCCCATTCCTGATAGAAATTGAGCAATTCCTCATTGTACTTTATACCTGCGTTTTCAAGTCCCTGATAAAACGAAATCGCATTTTCGGCAACAACCGAGCCCGAGCCGCCTCCGCCGAGTGCGAATGCTATTGAGCCCATACCGAATACGTTTACCTTCTTATCGGTAAGCGGTAAAGCGTTATTTTCGTTTTTAAGAAGAACTATACCCTCTGCCTCCATCTGCTTTGCGATGCTTTCGGCGTTTTTCTTCGTTGAAGCCGAAACACTGCCCGCAAAAGCCAATGTTACCGTTGACATCATTATCAACAGGCAAAGAACAGCGGCAAGTATGCGTTTTGACACTTTCATTTTTTTCACCTCTGAACAATGTGTTTTTCCATAATCTTACACAATAATAATACAAAACTTTAACAAAAAAATAAAGAGTTATTTACCTTTTGTTCAAAAAATTGGCAACCTGCATTAAAGAAGTATTAACATTTTAGTTAAAAAGTCCAAAGAACGAAAGCACTGTGTGAAGTTAGTACGAATCCACACAAAAAAACTCCCCGAAATATGCTTTCACATACTCGGGGAGCTCCAACGCATTTATTGTGCTAAAAATGTAATTTTGAAGCAAAACTGCCTTATTAACACTCAGCTTTAGTGTATGCTTATGCGTTTTCTTCCTTCATCTTCGCAAAGCATTCGCTGCAATAAACGGGTCTGTCATCTCTGGGCTGGAAGGGAACCTTAGCCTCTCCGCCACAGCTTGCACATGTTGCTGTGAACATCTGTCTCTCGCCTTTTACTGCGTTCTTTCTTGCGTCACGGCAAGCCTTACATCTCTGAGGCTCGTTTACAAAGCCTTTCTCAGCGTAAAACTCCTGCTCGCCTGCTGTGAATACGAACTCATTGCCGCAATCTTTGCAAATAAGGGTCTTGTCTTCGTACATTTTAGTAACCTCGCTAAAATAAAAAATATTTTTACCCCCAACGGACTTGCACCGTCACATAAATCAAAATGCTCTCCTTCGAGAAGGGCTTGTTATTTGAATAATTTAAGCTTTTTTCTTGCTCTTTGAAGCGTTCCGTCAACAGCCTTAACCGTCGTGCCTGTTTTCGTGGCTATTTCCTCATATGAAAGGCCGCTTATAAACAGAAGCAACGCCTCACGCTCCTTGCTTGAAAGCTCCGAGTCGATAAACTCAAAAATTCTTTTATATCCGTCCTCGCCGATAAGCTGCTCCTCAAGCGACTGTGAGGACGCCATATCCGAGTCGTCGGTTGAAAGGGAAATCGCCTTATCGAAAAAGACGCTTTTCTCCGAACGCTTGCGAATTACGGAAAGAAGCCTGTTTTTAATACAGACATTGAGATAGGTTTTGAAGCTTGAACCTGCGTCCTTGTTGTATGTTCCGATAGCGCAAAGAACGCCTATCATACCCTCCTGAGAGAGGTCGGCAAATTCAAAGCCGTTGCCCGAAAAGCTTTTCGCCTGCGCCTCAACAATGGGCAAAGCCAGGTCAACAAGCCTTGAAACAGCGTCCTTATCGCCCTGCTGTGCAAGAGTGAGAAGTCCCGTAATTTCTTCCTCGGAAAAACCGTTAATACAATCAGACAACCCAATTACCTCACACAACAAACATATAAAGCAAAAACATAAAACTTATCCACAATAGAATAATTATAACAGATTTCTAAATAAAGTCAAGTTTTTTGTATAACTTGTAGAATTGCATTAAAACAGGCGACTTATTTTGTGTAAACTCCACAAAAGCAAGCCGCCTAAAGCTTAAAGAATTACATTTAAGAGGATAGTCAGCACGCTCGCCGCCATAAGCACGGCAAGAAAAATGCAAAGACCTTTAACAATTTTTCGATTATTGAACATATCAGCTTTCACCTTGTTTTCCGTTATTTAATACCCATAATTTTTTCCATATCACAGGAAATTTCATTTGTAAACGCCTCAGCCGACGCCCTGTCCGAAGCCACAGCGGTAATATAAATCTTTATCTTCGGCTCTGTGCCCGACGGACGAACGATTACGCCGCTGCCCGACGGAAGCTTATATGCCAAAACGTTTGATTTCGGAAGCTTAATTTCCTCGACCGCACCCGATTTAGTGTCCGTTCTTGTGCTGAGCTTATAGTCAGAAACCTCAACAACCTCTCTGCCTGCAATCGTTTTCGGCGGATTGTTGCGAAGCTCGGTCATCATATCGCTCATCTTCTGCATACCTGCCGCACCCTCAAAGCCGAAGTTGAGAAGCGTGTTCAGGAACATACCGTATTCCTTGTATATGTTCTGCATTTGATTGTAAAGGCTTATACCTTTACTCTTATAATAAGCCGCCATTTCACAGATAAGCATCGAAGCTACAACAGCGTCCTTATCTCTTGCGTGTGCGCCTCTCAAATATCCGTAAGACTCCTCCATACCGAGGATAAAGCGGTCAGTTTCGTTCTTCTTTTCAAGCTTTGTTACAAGCTCGCCGATATACTTAAAGCCAGTGAGCAAATCCGCAGTCTCCGCACCGTATTTGCTTGCGATAACGGAAACGAGATGTGAGGTAACAATCGTTTTTACGACAATCGGATTTTTCGGAAGCTTGCCCTGCTCCTTGAGTGAGGAAAGAATGTACTCCGTGAGCATAATTCCAACCTCGTTGCCCGTCATAAGCTTATATTCGCCGTTATCAAGCACCGCAATTCCCACTCTGTCGCAGTCGGGGTCGGTAGCAAGAAGCAAATCAGCCTTTCTCTCTTTTGTCATTTCAATTCCGCACTCGAAAACCTGCTTGATTTCGGGGTTTGGGAACGGACAGGTCGGGAAATTGCCGTCGGGAAGCTCCTGCTCCTTGACAACTCTGACGTCCTTTATGCCTATTCTGTCAAGAATTGCACGGACATGCTTATTACCTGTGCCGTTAAGCGGAGAGTAAATAACAGACAAGTCCGCTTTTTCGCAAACCTCGGGGTTAACCCTTGCCTTGAGTACCTCGTTATAGAAGCTATCGACAACATTATTCGGGATATACTCGATTGTGCCGTCAGCCAAAGCCTTATCAAAATCGGCAAGCTTTGCACCCGAGAACATATCGACATTTTGAATAAAGTCATAGGTTTTAGCAGCCGCTTCGTCGGTCATCTGATAACCGTTGGGGTCGTAACACTTGTAGCCGTTATATTTTGCGGGGTTATGGCTTGCGGTTATGATAATACCCGAGCTGCACTTATAGTAACGAACGGCATATGAAAGCATGGGTGTCGGGACAAGCTCCGGATAGATATACACCTTAATTCCGTTGCCTGCAAGCACCGAAGCCGCCGAGCGAGCGAACACGTCGGACTTAATTCTTGAATCATAAGCTATCGCAACAGACGGATTTTCAAATTCCGAGTTGAGATAATCCGCAAGTCCCTGCGTTGCCTGATTTACGGTATATACATTCATTCTGTTAGTGCCTGCGCCGATTACGCCTCGAAGTCCTGCGGTGCCGAATTCAAGGCTTTTATAGAAGCGGTCAAGGATTTCCTCCTCGTTGCCGTTAATGCTTTTAAGTTCTTCAACAAGGTCTGCGTCGGCAGTTGCCTTTTCACTCCAAAGCTTATAAAGAGCGTTTATATCATTCATAGTCTTAACACCTCTTAAATTTTTTCACTTATATTATACTCACTTTATATGTCAAAGTAAATAAAAATTTGTAACGTGTAAAAATACAACGCTTTATAAACAAGCAAAAAAGCAGGACAAAACGTCCTGCTTTCGATAATTTATGCAAGCACCTTTGAAAGGAATTCCTTGAGTCTTTCGTTCTTCGGATGGTTGAATATTTCGTCGGGCGAGCCCTCCTCGACAATTCTTCCGTCGTCCATAAACAAAACTCTGCTTCCGACTTCCTTTGCAAAGCCCATTTCGTGCGTTACGACAATCATCGTCATTCCGCTGTCGGCAAGCTCCTTCATAAGGTCGAGCACCTCGCCTACCATTTCGGGGTCAAGTGCAGATGTCGGCTCATCAAAGAGGATAACGTCGGGATTCATAGCGAGAGTACGGACAATGGCAACTCTCTGCTTTTGTCCGCCCGAAAGCTGTGACGGATATGCGTCCGCCTTATCCTCAAGACCTATTCTTTTAAGCAATTCCATTGCCTGCTTTTGAGCGTCAGCCTTGATTTCCTTTGTGCTTTTAATTTTTTCGTTCTCGGGATTATTGCGGCGGAGCTTTTTCATTCTCTTTTTCTCAACATAGACGGGAGCGAGCATAATATTCTCGATAACCGTTTTGTTGTTGAAAAGATTGAAATGCTGAAAAACCATTCCCATTTTCTGACGGTGAATGTTAATATCGACCTTCATATCGGCAATATCAACGCCGTTGAAGATAATACTGCCCGAGGTGGGATCCTCCATACAGTTAAGGCAACGCAGGAAGGTTGATTTGCCCGAGCCGGACGGACCTATAACAACGACCTTTTCGCCCTTTTCAATGTTAATGTTAATATCGTGAAGGACGCTGACGTCGCCAAACGATTTGTTAAGGTTAACGACTTCTATCACTCTTACTCAAGCTCCTTTCCATCAATTTGATAAGACCGCTTATTATAAGAACAAGCGCAATGTAAATCAACGCCATAACTATATAGGGCACCATAAACTCATATGTGTTTGTACCGATTTTTCTGAACGCAACATACAAGTCAAGCGCACCTACGAAGCTGACAATCGAAGTTTCCTTAATCAAAGCGATAAACTCGTTGCCGAGCGTGGGAAGAATATTCTTTACCGCCTGCGGAATAACAATCTTAATCATTGTTGTAGCGAAGCTCAAGCCGATAGCACGGCCGCCCTCCATCTGACCGGGGTCAACGGACTGAATACCGCTACGCATTATTTCGGAAATATATGCGCCCGAGTTCATACCGAATACGATTATAGCAACCGTAACAGAGGGAAGATTTATACCTAAAAGGGGTAAGAATACATAATATGAAAGCAAAAGCTGTACAACCATAGGTGTACCTCTGAAAAAGCCGACATAGAAGCTGCAAAATCCGTTAAGCACCCTCGGAAGCACCTTATATTTCGGAGAAACACGCACTATCGCAATCAGTGTACCGATGATTATACCGATAATCAAGCCTATTACCGCAATTTTCACGGTGTTAGACAGACCCGTTAAAATCTCTGACCTGTACGAAGCGGCGTTGGACCCTTGAAACAGAGAAATAAATTTCTCAACCTTGTACTGAAAATCACTCATAAATACATTCCTTAAACAACTGAATATTTTATCTTAACAACGCAATAGCCTCACCGATTTGGTGAGGTTATCGCATTGTTTATAACTGCATTATTATTTTGTGCCGTTGATTGATGCTGTGATTGAAGCTGCGGGAGCTGCGTCAACGATTACATAGTCAAGGTTGCCGTGAAGCATATCCTGTACTGCAAGAACAGCACTCTGATAAGGCTTTGTTGAAAGCTTGAGACCGTTGCTCTCATAATCGCCCTTGTTTTCCGAATACTGCTGACCTGTTGTACCGGTCTGGAAGCCGATTGTTGTCTTGCTGTCAAATGTCTTGAGAACATTGAGAACATCATCAGCTGTCTTGCACTCGTCAAACTTGGTGTCGTCGCTGCGAACGATAAGCTTCTGAGAAGCCTGATAGTAAGAGTCTGAGAATGTAACGTTTTCCTCACGCTTGGGGTCTATTGTAAGACCTGCCATTGCAATATCGCACTTCTGCTGACCTACTGAAAGGCAAACAGCGTCAAAGTCCATATTTTTGATTACAAGCTCTTTACCGAGATAATCTGCGAGAAGCTTTGCAATCTCCATATCAACGCCCAAATACTGCTCACCCTCTGTGTATTCGAAGGGCGGGAACTCTGCGTTTGTAGCAACTACAAGCTGATCCTTTGATGAGTCCTCAACAGCCGAAGTGATTGCAACCGGTGTGCCGTCGCCGAAATAGTGGCTGAAAACTTCATCCATTTTTCCGTTTGCTTTAATTTCTGCAATGAATGCGTTTACCTTTTCGAGAAGCTCGGGCTGAGTCTTGTCAACGCCGAAAGCGTATTTCTCTTCGGTCAACTCAATGTCGATAACCTTTGCGGTAACCTTTTCTGTGTTTCCGCAAGCTGCGAAACAACCGGCAATCATTAAGATTGCAAGAACAACTGACATAATTTTAACTACTTTTTTCATTATGTATTCCTCCTGAATGTTTTTGATGTTTCGTATTATACACTATCCTGTAATAAAATGCAAGTAAAATGTATAAAAATTCATAAAATTATTTATTTTTTTTATTTTTGAATACGATAAGCTTTGAAAATACGTAGTTCAAAACCACAACCACGACCGATACAATTACCTTTGCAAGTGCACCGTCAACGCCGAAAATCCTTTGATTTAAGCCGATTTTGACAAGCAACGGAACTCCGAATATCTCAATAACCCCGGTAACTGCTCTCGCCGCCACAAAGGAAATGAATTCTTTTATGCATATATTCATTTCAAAGCTTTTACTTTCAAAAACCCATATTTTATTCGTAATGAATGCAAAAATGACGCCTGCGACCCAAGCGACCGCATTGCTGACGGTTATTTTTACACCCTCCTGTATGCTGTCGGGCAGAGCGAAAACCAAAGCGGTATATACAGCCCAGTTTACTAAAGTCGTAAGCACACCGAAAATAAAATAGGTTATAAGCTCCTTATATTTAATTATAAGCTTCTTGATTTTATTCATAAAATAATATTTCCTTTATTTTGTAAGCTCTGTGAACAGCTCTAAAAATTCACGCTTTGTTTCGTCAATCGGCTTTATGCTGTTTTTCAAATCCACACTGACAGGCGTTGCTTCGACATTTATTTCCTCGCCGTTAAAAAGCATAAACTCATAGTAAAGCATCGAGTCGTCAATGCCTCTTGCAAGCCTTATTTCTTCGTCTGTGAGCTCTCCGATATATTTTGAAAAAATAATTTTCTGATATTTTCTTTCGATTTCAGAAAAATACGGAATTTGCTGCTTCAACGGCCTTGTCATATCGCCGATATATGCCTCTGCACTGTCGTGAAGCAAGCATAAAAGCTGAACCTTTTTACTGTATCCCCTGCTTCCTGCCTCCAAAGCGCAGTTTATGCTGTGCCTTGCAACAGAAAAGAAGGTGTCAAAATGACCGTTAGCTCTCGTGAGCATAGAAAGAGCGTGCGCAATGTCAATAATGTCAATGCTCTCCTCGGTCGGCTCTGTCGGGTTAAGCCTTATGTGGCTTATTGTCGTTATATAATTTTTATTAACCATAATAGCTCCTGAAAATGTATGTTATTATTATCATACCATTTCCTCCGCCTCTTTTCAAGTTAGCAAAAGAAGTGTATAATAGCAGCGAGGTGATTTAATGGGCGAATACTACCGCACCTTTAACGACGAGATGTCGGAAATGTTTTCACAAAAGGTTTATAAGCTCTCGCTTGACGGCGGTATGACCTGCCCGAACAGAGACGGCAGCATCGGCACGGGCGGCTGTATATTCTGCTCTGCCGGCGGAAGCGGAGATTTTTCGCAAAAGCGATGTGAAAGCATTGACCTGCAAATCGAAAAAGCTAAAAATCAAGTTTCAAAAAAATACAAGGGCGACAAATATATCGCTTATTTTCAAAGCTACACCAACACGTATGCGTGTGTAGAATACCTTGAAAGCATTTTTTATCCCGCAATCAACAATCCGTGTATCGTTGCCCTGTCAATCGGCACACGCCCCGACTGTCTCGGGAAGGACGTGCTCAATTTGCTCAAAAAGCTGAATGATATAAAGCCCGTATATATCGAGCTGGGGCTTCAGACCTCAAACGAGCAGACGGCAAAGCTGATAAACAGAGGCTACACGCTTGATGTTTTCGACAAGGCGATGTCAGACCTTCGAGAAATCGGCGTTAAAACGGTCGTGCATATAATTTTAGGCTTGCCGCACGAGACAAAGCAGGATATGGCTTCTTCCGTAAGCTATGCCGTAAAAAGCGGCGCCGACGGAATAAAGCTTCAATTATTGCACGTACTCAAAGGCACCAAGCTTGAAAAAATGTATCTGAATAAAGAATTTGAAACATTCGGCTTTGACGACTATATAAACACGGTTTGCGATATGATAAGCCTTGTGCCTAAAAACGTTACAATTCACAGAGTAACGGGCGACGCACCGAAAAAACTGCTTGTCGCTCCGCTGTGGTCGGCGGACAAAAAACGGGTCCTCAACGCAATAAACAGAGAACTGAAAAAGCGAAAAGAAAGCACATAAAAAGAGACGGAAACCTGATTTAAGGCTTCCGTCATTTTTATTAAAGAACGTAAATTATAACGTCTCTTGCTCCCCACTGTCTGCACTGTGCGGTTGTGTTCATAAACAAATCAACCGTGAATTTGCCCTTCTTGACAAATCCGCCTGTATCTGCCGCTATGCAATAGCCGTAAACTATGCCGTCGGTTGATACGATATACAATTCTGTGCCGTACGGGAACTGATTGGGGTCAACCGCAATGTATCCCGGCTTTACCGTTCTGCCGCTTGCGGTTTTAGCGCCTGCCGAAGCAGAATAAGCCGCAGCCTTGCCCGTTACAACTCTCTTATATGAAGTCGGTACTCCGTTTTCAAGAGTAAGGCTTGAGGGAGGAGTAAGCTCCGAGATAGGTGTTCCGCCGTTTTTAAGAGCAGCTACGGTAACCGCAGGCTTCTCCTTTGTGCCGACCGTCTTTATCTGCGGTACAGCTTCCTTTGTTACGGTTTCGCTGACAACGCTTGAAGAAGCGAGCTGACCGTCAACAATTTTGTCCGAATAAACAACTGTCTTTGAACCGTTTACGCCCTTTTGCGTTACCTTTGAATTTCCGAGATAAAGCTCATCTGACTTTACGGTCTGAGTTGTGTATTTGATTGCTTCCTGAGCAGTTCTCTCAACATACTCTACACGGTAAACGGTAATCTGTATTCCGTCATAAAGCTCTGTTTCCAAGGACGGCGACACTTCATCATTTTCTCCGAGTGTAACGCCTGCCTTAGCAACCGCATCAGAAACCGTTCCGTCGCCTGTTTTCAATTCGGTCGTTGCTCCGTCTGCCGTAAGCGCAACATTATACGCAGTCTGAAGCTTAACATTCATTGAATTTTGAAGCACAGTCTTTTCGGGGAGATTTACAAGAACATCCTCGCTGAGCACAACACCCTTAGCCGAAAGAAAATCCGCAACAGTACCTGCAAATTTTTCGTTTGTAGTATTTCCCTGAAGATCCGTAAAAGTAATATCCGCCGCACGGTAGAGAACAATTACGCTGTCCTGTCCTGCCGTAAAGCCGTCAAGGTTTAAGACGTCATCATTTGTGGTAACAATTCCTGCCTGATCGACAATAGCCTGCGGATTTGATTTGAAAGTCGAAACTCTTGTAATTTCCGAGCCGTCATAAATGTCAACATTGTATGTGCTCGGGGAGGCAGCAAATGCGGTACCTGCACACATAATCGCAAGTACAATTATAAGTGCCGTCACTCTCGAAAGAGTTGCACGGGTTGCGTTTGCATAGCCTTTTAATTCTATAATCATCATTTTGCTCCTTTAACTCATACCTCTTCGTTTTGAAATTTGCCTGAAGAAGCTGTTGGACGTCTCCGTAAATTTCCGTAAATTTCAGCCTGTCGGCTAAGAGAAAGAAACGAATTTTTTGACGCCTCTGTTATTCTCGCGTTTTGACTTTTGCCATTATATTTACTCATTTGTGAATTGTCAAATTTTTTGAAATAAGTTTTTTGTGCAAGTTGCACAACGCCAAATGTCAAAATATGTCAAATCGTGGTTTTTAAGCTTGAAAGATTTTATCCCGCTAAAGCGTTTTCGGTGAATATTTGTGTAATTGTTAAAAAATTATGCTTTGTGGCGAACGCACCCCCGTTTTTTGCTTAAAATCGCTCTCAAAGCACCTACTTTTTGCCAAATATTCTATATATAGTATATTAAACTGTGGTGATTTAATTCATTTTAAGGGGATATTTTTGAAAAATATGGCTGTTTTTTCATTCAATCCACCTCTGAGGGTATAAAATTACCTAAAAATTGACATATTTTATGGGAATTTACATTTTTCTTTAATTTTAATAGAATTACTATTATATTTATGATAAAATAATCAAGTATAAAAACACGGTCATAAGAGGTTAAAAGTATGAAAAGCTTTACGATAAAAAGCAATGATTCAGAGCAAAGGCTCGACAAATTTATTAAAAAAAGCGTTCCGAATTTGCCGCAATCCTTGATGTATAAATACATTCGCACAAAGCGTATAAAGGTAAACTCGAAGCGTGCGGAAATCTCTACAAGACTTCACGTCGGAGATACAGTCGATATGTATATCAACGACGAATTTTTTGCCCCGAGTGAGAAGCACTATGACTTTATGAAAGCGTCGAAAAGCCTTGACATTATATATGAGGACGAAAACATACTTTTGTTAAATAAGAAGCAGGGCGTCCTCTGCCATCCTGACGACAGAGAGTACATTGACACGCTCATCGGCAGGGTAAAACGCTATTTATATGAAAAGGGCGAATACGATCCCGATACGGAAAATTCATTTGTGCCGTCGCTTGTCAACAGAATAGACAGAAACACGGGCGGAATTGTAATTGCGGCAAAAAATGCGGAGAGCCTTCGCATACTCAACGAAAAAATGAAGCTTCGTGAACTGCACAAATATTATCTTTGCGTTACCGTGGGCACTCCGAAAGAAAAAAGCGCAATCCTCGGCGGTTATCTTGTAAAGGACGAGAAAAGCAACACTGTTACGGTGTCTAAAAAAGCCTCCGAAGGGGCAAAGAGCATTAAAACAAAATACAGAGTGCTTGAGAGCATCGACGGCTTGAGCCTTGTGGAAATTGAGCTTCTCACAGGCAGAACTCATCAGATAAGAGCGCATATGGCGTCAATCGGCTGTCCGCTTTTGGGCGACGGCAAATACGGCAGAAACCGTGACAATAAAAAATTCGGCGGATACAAAAAGCAGATGCTTTATTCCTACAAATTGAAATTTGACTTTACAACAGACGCAGGCAAGCTCGCCTACCTCGACCAAAAGGAATTTGAGGTTCAGGATGTATGGTTCAAAGAGGAATTTTACGCAGGAAATTTAGTGTAATTTTCTATACTATTATATATAGGTAATTTTCAAGCGGTTTTTAATCGGATAATTTTAGCACATAATTGCAATATTCGCTTTTATGTGCTATCATTCTTTTAGTTTAATTTTTTGGGGTGAAATAATGTTTTCAAGAGTTGCAAGCGTCGGACTTTTCGGATTGGAATCATATCTTGTTGAGGTTGAGGCAAATCTCAGCGCAGGACTTCCGAGGTTTGACATTGTCGGACTTCCCGACACCGCAGTCAGCGAATCACGAGAAAGAGTAAGGGCGGCAGTTCACAATAACGAATATGACTTTCCCGTATCAAGAATTACCATTAACTTAGCACCTGCCGACAAGAAAAAAGAAGGCCCTGTTTATGACCTTCCGATACTTGTTGCAATTCTCAAATCGACAGGTCAATTAAGAGCCAATACAGATAACTGCGCTTTTGTCGGCGAGCTTTCGCTAAACGGCGAGGTGCAGAAGATAAACGGCGTTTTGCCTATGGTTATCAGGGCACAGCGTGAAAAGGTAGAAAATATTTTCGTTCCGTACAACAACAGGCACGAGGGCGCAGTTGTAAAGGGCATAAACGTTTATCCCGTCAAAAATGTTCGTGAGCTTCTCGACCATCTAAACGGAATTAAGCTTATTGAGCCTGTGTCCGAGGACGATTATCAAGAGCTCGGCGTGGCACTTGACCTTCCCGACTTTGCGGACGTCAAGGGTCAGTATCAGCCGAAAAGAGCTTTGGAGGTTGCGGCGGCAGGCGGACACAATATAATGATGATAGGCCCTCCCGGCTCGGGTAAAAGTATGCTCGCCAAGAGAATACCGTCGATTTTGCCCGATATGACCTTTGAGGAATCGCTTGAAACAACAAACATTTACTCCGTTTCGGGAAAGCTCCCCGGTGGAGTTTCACTTGTAAAAGCAAGACCGTTTCGCTCTCCGCACCACACAATTTCCCCTGCCGGACTTTCGGGCGGCGGCACAGTACCGAGACCGGGCGAAATCTCGCTTGCACACAACGGAGTGCTTTTCCTTGATGAATTGCCCGAGTTTTCACGCAGCTCTATGGAAATCCTCCGCCAACCGATAGAGGACGGAAAAATAACAATCGCAAGAGTTGCGGCGACATATTCTTACCCCTGCTCCGTGATGCTTGTTTGCGCAATGAACCCCTGCCCGTGCGGAAATTTCGGACATCCGACAAAGCCCTGCACCTGTGCTAAGGGCGCACCTGCAAGATATTTGTCAAAGGTCAGCGGTCCTTTGCTTGACCGACTTGATATACATATTGAAGTACCTGCCGTAGAGTATGACGAGCTGTCCTCGAATGAAAAGGCGGAGTGCTCGGCAGATATTAAAAAGAGAGTTGACGCCGCAAGGAAAATTCAGCAGGAGCGACTTCGTGGCTCGCATATTTCCTGCAACGCAAAGATGACCTCGGCAATGACAAGGGAGTTCTGTCAAATCACAGATGACGCCGCAAAGCTGCTTAAAGCCTCTTTTGAACAGCTCGGACTTTCGGCAAGAGCATATGACAAAATTTTAAGAGTGGCAAGAACTATTGCCGACCTCGACAATTCGGAAATTATAAATTCCGACCACATTCTTGAGGCGGTACAGTACAGAAGTCTTGACAGAAAATTCTGGAAAAACTAAAAAATATATATCCGAATAAGAGAAAACAGCTGTAAAGGTTAATTCCTTTACAGCTGTTGCTTTTATGCCGTTTAGCCCTTGATATTCTTATATTCGGGCTTTATAACCTTGTCGGTTACGCTATTGCCGATTGTAAATTCGGGAGTTCCCATTGAGCCGGGTGCAACCTCGTACTTATCAAAGACGATAACAAGCTCGCCTTTTTTATTCCAATAGAAATTGCAATCCGCTTCGAGCTTTTCAAAGTTCTGACCGAAGTCCTCGCTGTCCACCCAATAAACCGCATCCGAGTCCTTTTTCATTCTTTGCTTCATCTGACGCTTTATTTCAGCTTCAACGGTGCTGTAAAACTCATCATTCGCCGCTATATCGCTGAGCTTCACGATTTCGCCCTTTGTCTTGTCAATATGATAATATTTATAATAAGTGTTGCTGCTTCCTGCCGTCTCATGAACGGTGATTTTAAGAGTAAACCATTTATCGGTATTTGTTACAACGTCGTAATCGACATAAATTGCGCCGTATCCCTCGTTGCCTGCCGCCTTACGCTCCTCATCAAATTTGTCTGCAAGGATTTTTGTAAGCTCCTCGACATCCTTATTTATATAGTCTGCCGCACCGCTTTCGTCCTCAATTCTCGGAACGTTTATTTCCATTTCGTGATTATTGTCGGAATAAAAATAATTTCTGATTGTAACAACCTTGACTATCCTGCCGATAACAGGCACGTCGGCAAGCGATTTTGCGTAAGCCTTGCTGAAATTCGGCATAAGCACCAAGAAAAAGAATACCACGCAAGCCGCTGTGGAAAGGATTTTCGGGAAAATCTTGATTTTACTTGCCGATTTATTCGTTTCGGGCAAAGAAGCAAGTGCATTTTCAACCGCCTTACTCACGTTTTCGGGTACTTCAACGCTTTCTTTCTTTGCTTTTTCTTTTATATAATCGTCAAATTTATTCATTCTTGAAATCCTCCTTTAAGAGTTCTCTGAGCATTTTTCTTGCACGGGAGAGCTGTTGTTTAACCGCAATAGCCGTAGAATTTGTAACCTCGGCAATTTGACCTGTCGAAAGATTTTCATAATAATACAGCACAACAACCGTTCTGTACGGCTGCTTTAAGCTCTCTACCGCAGAGCGCAGAGCAATAGAGGTGTCGTCCTTTACGGGTACTGCTTGCGAAGCTTCGACCTCTTGTATGGGAATTACCTTAGAGTCTTTACGGATAAGCTCGACCGCCGTGTTATGCACAATTCGTAAAATCCACGGCTTAAACGATTTGACGCTTTTAAGCGTATCCAAATTCTTATATGCCCTGTATATTGACTCGCTGAGCACCTCTGCGGCGTCGGCGTCATTTTTCACAACAGAAAACGCAAGGGAATACATAGCTTTTTCATTTTCCGTTATTTTCTCACAAAAGGCGTCTTTGTCAATCAAGCTCACTCCCCCTTAATTATTTCGGATGTTTTACGGCAAATCCACTCGCCCCACTGCGCATAATACTTTGCAAGCAAATGAGCGTTGTCCTGCGTTTTGTCGGCTGATAAATTTCCGTCAGCATCATCAAAAACGGGATTTGCGTCTATATAATATACCTTCTTGCCGTCGGCAAGCTTTGAAAGCTCGGAATTAAGCTTGTTGATAGCGGTGTTGTTGATTACCTTATCAGAGTCCGAACGGCTTTTTGAAACGTGCAAATTCGCCTGAACAATAATTGTCGCATTCGGCTGCTTCTCTTTTATAAAGTTGATAAGCTCGCCGTATTTCGACGTAATGCTGTCAAAGCTGTATCCAAGCTCGTTAATGCCGAGCATTAGATATATTTTATCGTATTTTTTATTAGACAGCAACTCATTTAATGTAACTTTTCCAACCTTCGGCACAGAAATTCTGTCTTTTTGAGCATTGAACACGCTCATACCTACGGTTGCGAAAAAATCTGCGTTATCAAGTCCCGCATATTCCCTAAGTCCGACCGTTCGTGAATCGCCGATAAACAACGCCTTTGACAAAGCATCGGGATTTACAGGCTGCTGCGACGGCTCGGAGGTGCTCGGTGCCGTAGTAGGCTCTGCGGTAGTGCTTTCGGTCTGTGATACGGTTACGGGTTGAGTGTCGGGTGCTGTGTTATCTTCTTTTTTACCCGAACAGCCGTGAAGCGAAAACACAGCGGTTACGGTAACAGCTAAAATTAAAAGTGCTAAAGTTATAAAATTCGATTTTCTCATTTTGCAGTCTCCTTAAAATCTAAAATACAAAAACGGGTCGTCAAAACCCTTATACATACAGTAAATACTTGCGGAAAATATCGCAAGCAGCAATATCGGAACAAGCACGCTGTTTCTTATGCGTTCGAGAAGCTTATACGGAAGCCTTGTTGAAAACAAAATCGAAGCGATAAAAAACGGATAATACTCTTTTAAGTATTTAAGATAATCATACTTAAATACCGACAAAGCCCCTGTGCCGAAGAACGGGAAAAGCCTTGTAAACAAAACTCCGAGCTCTCTCATATCCGACACCGCAAACACCGCCCACGTAAGCGGAATAATCAAAATCATATAAATATGACCGATTGCAGGATGTGAATTGAGAAATTTACCCGTCAAGTATTTTTCCGTTGCTATCAACGAAAACAGGATAAAGCCCCACAGCAGAAAATTATATCCTGCGCCGTGCCATATTCCCGTTAAGAGCCAGACAAACAACAGGTTAAACAGATTTCTCGCCTTTGAGCATCTGTTTCCGCCAAGCGGAATGTAAACGTATTCTCTAAACCACGAGCCGAGGGTTATGTGCCACCGCCTCCAAAATTCCGTTACGGTAAGGCTCATATACGGATGGTCAAAGTTTTTCGGCAGCTTAAAGCCGAGCATTTTCCCGAGGCCTACCGCCATTAGCGAATACCCGAAAAAGTCAAAATATATTTGAAACGAATACGCAAACAGAGCCATCCACGCAAGCGGCGTCGATACGCTCTCAAAGCCGATTGCAAGCGTTTGCGACCAAAGCTTTCCGATTGGATTTGCAAGCAAAACCTTTAATCCCAAGCCGAATACGAACATTCCCAAGCCGCAGAGCACGGCAGAAGCGTTTATTTTTCTGCTTTTTAACGAGCTCTTGACCCGTGAATACGTTACAATAGGCCCAGCTATGAGCTGTTCAAACATTGCGATATAAACAGCATATCTCAAAACGCTTTTTTCAGCCTTTGTCTTTCCTCTGTAAACGTCCGCTATATATGATATGCCCTGAAACGTATAAAATGAAATTCCTATCGGAAGACCCAACGACGGTATTTCCGACAGCTTAGGGATAAACGGTGTAAGCTGCGAAAATACAAAGTCCGAATACTTGAACACGCTCAATGCTATCAAATGGAACAGTATGCCCGAAACAAGTATCGCCTTTTTGTGTTTTTGATATTTTTCAATTCCTACGCCGACCTCAAAATCAACTATTATACTCAAAACGAATAACGCAAAGTGATACGGCGTCTTTAATGTTCCGACAAGGTAAAAGCTGAGGCTGCCGATAAGCAACACGGCATTTTTCCACTTTTCGGGGACGATATAATAGCAGGCGAAAAACACCGGCATAAATATTAAAACAAAATTAAGACTGCTGAAAACCATAGCTTTTTTACCTCTCTGATATAAAGACGAAGCAAAGGCTAAAAAGGTGACAAAAAATTCGGTGCAATCAAAAAAGATTACACCGAGTTTTTTATTGATTATTTATTTGTTGATTATTTATTCGTCAATTTTAATTTTCTTGCCGTATTTGATTTGGTTTACAATAAAGCCGACAAGAAGCACTAACGCCAACGGAATTAACAGAATTATAAGAAGCAGCACCGAAATAATAATTATCGGCAAGCCCTTTTTACTTTTAATTGTATGCTCGGGCTTTTCTTCCTCTGCAACCTCTCCCTGCTCGCCCTCGTCATAGAACGGCATAATCGGAAGCTCTGTTTCGTAAGCGTTTATTCCTCTGTTATGAATAAGCGGCTCGGCAAAATCATAAAGCGAGTCAACCTTTAACAGCTTTTTGAGGTTGATATGTAAAACCGACAAAATCGAATCGAATATGCTTATAAGTCCCATTGCGATTTTGTACTGCGGTTGATCGGGATTATAGAGATTTTCTCCGCCGTAAAGATTTAATACCATGTCGATTATAAAATCAACTACGCTGTCATTCTTTATGTCGGCATAATCCTCTTTTTTAAGTCCCGTTTCTTTTTTAGTCCACTTGGCAACCGTGCCGATTGTAAGCTTATTGAGAAGCTTTGCGACAGGCTTTATAAGCCAACCGAATTTATAAACGACCTTTTTCTTAATGCTAATTGAGGTAACCATATTGGCAAAGGTTTCCGTGTCGCCTGCGGCGGCCTTAACCATATCCTTTACCATACCCGCAAGCTGATTTTTGAGATACTCCTGCATATCGCCCTGCATTTCAAAATCAGGCTTTTCGGTTATGAAATCCGTCGTCGTCTTAACACTTTTGCCGTCATCGTCAACAGTAACCGTTCTGATTGTACCCGGATAGCCTATCGGGGAAGCCGTTGCGATAGTATAAAATGTATTTCCTCTTTTCGAGGTTATTTTATCTATGCTGTGAATATGGGTGTGACCCGTGAGCATAAACTGCATACCGAGGTCGGCAAACTGCTCTCGTCTTACGTCAAAATCGCCGAACATATCGTTTTTTCCGATAAGTCCGTAAATCGGAGACGGCGCTATTAACGGGTGATGGGTCATAGCAAGCACAAACTCGCCGTTTGCCCTCGCCTTTTCAACCTCTGACCTTATCCACTCAAAGCAATCGTCGGAAACGCCGCTTTTGCCCGATAAATTCCTATCGTCATTTATCGCAAGCAGTCTGTAGCCGTCTTGAAGCTTCACGGAATACGACATACTCTGCCTGTGCACGCTGTCCGCCTGATCGGGACCGAACTCACGGTACATATCGTATAAATCCTCACGTCTTGCGGCAGGAATATCGACCTTTTCATCATTTCTGTAAGCATAGGTCTTTCCGTCGTCCTTAAAATCATGCGTCGCCGTTAAAACGAATACTCTTTTGCCCGATTTTTTAAGGTCACGGAGCATCTCGATAAATTCCTTATGCGAGTCAAAGTCGCCGTTAGACGTCGTGTCACCCGAAAGCAACACGATGTCCGTGCGATTGTCTTTTTTTATCTGCTCAAAGGCAGCTTTAAGCACTTCTTCCGCCCTTTCAAGCAAAAGCTGACTTTTTGAGTTGCCCTTTTCGTAAGCCTTGCCGTCTGTTCCGAGCTTCTTCGAGTAATAATGCGTATCGGTAATAACCGTAACCGTCAAAGGTTGTTTTGCCATATATCTACCACTCTTTCATTATCAGTTTATAGCCTTAGTTGCGATTTCATCATTAAGTTTTGCGATAATATCGGAAAGAGCCATTGAGCCGATGTCGCCCTCGCCTCTTTTTCTGACCGAAACAGTCTTTTCTTCGACTTCCTTATCGCCGACAACGAACATATAGTTAATCTTCTGAAGCTGCGCCTCACGGATTTTATAGCCTATCTTTTCGCTTCTGTCGTCAACCTCAACTCTCATACCGTACTTTTCAAGCTCTGACTTAATCTCATATGCTCTCTCGTGATGACGGTCTGCAATGGGAAGAATTTTAACCTGAACGGGAGAGAGCCAAAGCGGAAACGCACCTGCATATTTTTCAATAAGAAGCGCAAGAGTTCTCTCATAGCAGCCGATTGACGTTCTGTGAATGATATAGGGATTTTTCTTTGTGCCGTCTGCGTCCGTATATTCCATACCGAACTTCTCAGCGAGCATCTGGTCAATCTGAATTGTGATAAGAGTATCCTCTTTGCCGTGAACGTTCTTAATCTGAATATCAAGCTTCGGACCGTAGAAAGCCGCTTCGCCTATACCGATTTTATAGGGGATTTCAAGGTGCTTAAGAATTTTCTCCATAACGCCCTGAGCCTCATCCCACTGCTCCTGAGTACCGATATACTTTTCCTTGTCGTTCGGGTCCCACTGTGAAAATCTGTATGAAACATCCTCATAAAGACCGAGTGTTTTAAGCATATATATCGCAAGCTCAAGGCAGCCCTTGAACTCACTTTCAAGCTGATCGGGACGGCACATAAGGTGTCCCTCTGAAATTGTGAACTGACGAACACGGATAAGTCCGTGCATCTCGCCCGAAGCCTCGTTTCTGAAAAGCGTAGAAGTCTCATTGTAACGAAGCGGTAAATCACGATAGCTTCTTGCCCTGTTAAGATATGCCTGATACTGGAACGGGCAGGTCATAGGACGGAGTGCAAAGCATTCCTTTGTATCGTCTGTCGGATCGCCCAAAACGAACATACCGTCAAGATAGTGATCCCAATGTCCCGAGATTTTATAAAGGTCGCTCTTTGCCATAAACGGCGTTTTGGTAAGAAGCCAGCCTCTCTTCTGCTCCTCGTCCTCAACAAAACGCTGAAGAAGCTGAATTATTCTTGCGCCCTTCGGAAGCATAATCGGAAGTCCCTGACCGATAACATCACTTGTTGTAAACAGCTCAAGCTCTCTGCCGAGCTTGTTATGGTCTCTCTTTTTAGCCTCTTCAATGCGAGCCAAATGCTCTTCGAGTTCAGCCGCTTTCGGGAACGCAACGCCGTAGATACGCTGAAGCATCTTGTTTTTCTCGTCGCCTCTCCAATAAGCGCCTGTGCAGGAAGTAAGCTTAAACGCCTTAACGCTGCCCGTTGACATAATGTGCGGACCTGCGCAAAGCTCGTTGAATTCGCCCTGCTTGTAGAAGGTTATATTCTCGCCCTTTGCTGCGTGTTCTTTGATAAGTTCAACCTTGTAAATCTCGCCGTTGTCCTCAAAGTATTTGAGAGCCTCATCGGGAGTCATCTCATACCTTTCAAGCGGCAAATTCTCTTTTACGATTTTCTTCATTTCAGCTTCGATTTTCTCAAGAATTTCAGGTGTGAAATTAACCTCAGAATCAAAATCATAATAGAAGCCGTTGTCAATAGCCGGACCTATTGCAAGCTTTGTATTTGGATAAAGGCGTTTAACAGCCTGTGCAAGAATGTGCGAGGCCGTGTGCCAAAAAGTCTTTTTACCGTCTAAATCGTCGCCGAAGGTAACGATTTCAAGCTCGCAATCCTCCGTTACGGGAGTTCGCAGGTCACAATATTCTCCGTTAATTCTGCCGCCGAGAGCCGCCTTGTAGAGTCCCATACCGATACTCTTTGCGATTTCAGCAACAGTGATGCCGCTTTCAAACTCCTTGACATCGTCTCTTAAAGTTACTTTAATCATACATATTTCTCCTTTCAAAAAGAAAAAGCACCTCATCCCAAATATTATGGGATGAAATGCTCTAAATAACATTCCACGGTTCCACCCGTATTGCAAGGCAAATGCCTTACCGCTCTGTGCGACCTTAACGCAGTCATACGGAACGGCTTAATCAACGCTTTCGCCGTTCGCTCGGGAGTGGTATCCGACCGTGCCGTCCGATTTCGTTTCAGCCATGCGAAACCTCTCTTTGCTCGGGCATCGGTTTTCATTCTCCGTCAACGCTTTGCTTTTGTTACATTATATTATACATTTTATGCGTCGCTTGTCAAGAAATGTTTTTATTATTTTTTTCAATTCAAAAACGCTTAACAAATTATTTACAAATTTTTACGCATAAATCATTGACAAATGAGGAAAATAACGTTAAAATTAACACTGTTAGCACTCAAAGATAAAGAGTGCTAACGAGTGCCAAAGCAATCAGCGGTCAGGTGGTGATAAAATGGAAATGACCGAAAGAAAAGAAAAAATACTTGCGGCGGTTGTCGAAAAGTACATTCAGACGGGCGAGCCGATAGGCTCAAAGGCTCTTGTCGATTCACTCGGACTTTCCGTTTCGTCCGCAACCGTAAGGAATGAGATGGCAGACCTGAGCGATATGGGTTATCTCGAACAGCCCCACACCTCGGCAGGTCGTATCCCGTCCAATCAGGGCTACAGGTACTATGTTGAGCATCTTATGACAACCTGCGATATGTCCCCGAGCGAGAAAAGCATCATAAGCTCCAAGCTTCGTGAGTCCTCGGGCGAGCCGCAGTCGGTGCTTGAAAAGGCAAACAACATTCTTGCAGACCTCACACATTGCACGGCGGTTTCCACAACCCCGTCGGAGGCGCAGGCGGTCGTTAAAAGAATTGAGCTTGTCCCGATCGGAACGAGAACGGCTATGGTCGTTATGCTCACAACAACGGGAATGTTAAAAACGAGGGTTTGCCGTACAGACAAGGAAATTACTATTGATATTGCCGAGAATTTCTACAATATAGCAAAGCAGTATTTTATCGGAAAGCCGGCTTCGGATATTACAATTCCGAGAATACAGACTTTAGCGTTGTCTCTCGGCGAAAAAGCTCTTACAATGACTCCCCTGCTTGTTGCGTTGTGCGACTTAGCGGAGATGTCGGAGAGGACGGAGCTTCTTTTGGAGGGTCAGTCAAATCTTCTCGGTCACAAGGAGCTTGAAACAAACGCTTTTGAGCTTATGGAGTTTTTGAGAAGAGCCGAGCCGCTTAACAGGATTTTTTCACAGAGAACGTCAAACGACAGTCCGAGCGTTCTCATAGGCAAGGAAAATCTTTTCAGAGAGCTTCAAAACTCGACTGTGATTTTCTCAAAGTATTCAATAGGCGGTCACGAAAGCGGAACGCTTGGAATTATCGGCCCCACAAGAGTTGATTATGCACGGCTTATACCGAGCATTAAATATTTAACAGATGTTGTCGGAATAATTCTTTCAGACAATATGGAGGATTAACATAATGGCAAAAAAAGACACAAAGAAGCAGGACCAAGTGCTTGACGAAGGCATAGAGGTTGAGGTTGAAAAGAATAAAGAGCCAAGCGAAACGGAAGCTCTTCAAGCTCAGCTCAACGAAGCCAACGAAAAGTTCTTGCGTACACTTGCGGAGTATGACAATTACCGTAAACGCTCGATAAAAGAAAAAGAGCAGGCTTACGGCGACAGCAAGGCGGCTGTTTTGACAGAGCTTCTCCCCGTGCTTGACAACTTTGAAAGGGCGGCAAGCAATAAGGAGGCTTCGCTTGAGGATTATCAAAAGGGAATTGATATGATTTTTAATCAGTTCAACGATATTCTCAAAAAAACAGGCGTTGAAGCGTTCGGAGAAAAGGGCGATGAGTTTGACCCGAACATTCACTCGGCGGTTATGCACATAGACGACGAGAATGAAAAGGAAAATGTTATAGTTGACGTTTTCTCAAAGGGCTATAAGCTCGGCGACAGAGTTCTCCGTGCAGCAGTAGTTAAGGTAGCAAATTAAATTTACTATATAATTAAAAAACAAGTATTTGGAGGTATATATCATGGGAAAAGTTATAGGTATTGACTTAGGTACAACAAATTCATGCGTAGCTGTTATCGAAGGCGGCGAGCCGGTAGTTATCGCTAACGCAGAGGGTGCAAGAACGACTCCGTCGGTTGTTGCGTTCTCAAAAACAGGCGAAAGAATGGTAGGTCAGGTTGCAAAGCGTCAGGCTATCACAAACCCCGACAGAACCGTTTCTTCAATCAAGAGACATATGGGCTCTGATTACAAGGTAAAGATCGACGACAAGGCTTACACACCGCAGGAAATCTCGGCTATGATTCTTGCAAAGCTTAAATCAGATGCAGAGAGCTATCTCGGCGGCAAGGTTTCGGAGGCTGTTATCACAGTTCCCGCATACTTTACCGACGCACAGCGTCAGGCTACAAAGGACGCAGGTAAAATCGCAGGTCTTGAAGTAAAGAGAATTATCAACGAGCCGACAGCAGCTGCTTTGGCTTACGGTATCGATAAAGAGGACGACCAAAAGGTTATGGTTTATGACCTCGGCGGCGGTACCTTCGATGTTTCGATTATCGAAATGGGCGATGGTGTTCAGGAAGTTCTTGCAACAGCAGGTAACAACCACCTCGGCGGCGACGACTTCGACCAGAGAATTATCGATTGGCTCGCAGACGAGTTCAAGAAGGAACAGGGCATTGACCTTCGTTCAGACAAGATGGCTATGCAGAGATTGAAAGAAGCTGCAGAAAAAGCTAAAATTGAGCTTTCGGGCGTTACAACCTCAAACATCTCACTTCCGTTCATCACAGCAGATGCAACAGGTCCTAAGCACCTTGAAACAACTCTTACAAGAGCTAAGTTCAACGAGATGACAGCTGACCTTGTAGAAGCTACAATGGGACCGGTTCGTCAGGCTCTTTCGGACTCGGGTCTTAAGGCTTCCGACCTTCATAAGATTCTTATGGTCGGCGGTTCTTCGAGAATCCCCGCTGTTCAGGATGCAATCAAATCCTTCACAGGCAAAGAGCCGTTCAAGGGCATTAACCCCGATGAGTGCGTTGCAGTCGGTGCAGCTATTCAGGGCGGCGTTCTCGGCGGCGACGTTGAGGGTATCCTTCTTCTTGACGTTACTCCCCTTTCACTCGGTATCGAGACAATGGGCGGCGTAAACACCAAGATTATCGAAAGAAATACTACTATCCCCACAAAGAAGAGTCAGATTTTCTCAACTGCCGCTGACAATCAGACTTCTGTTGAGGTTCACGTTCTTCAGGGCGAGAGAGAATTTGCAAAGGACAACAAGACTCTCGGCGTATTCCATCTTGACGGAATTATGCCTGCTCCCCGTGGCGTTCCTCAGATTGAGGTTACATTCGATATAGACGCAAACGGTATCGTTCACGTATCGGCAAAAGACCTCGGCACACAGAAAGAGCAGTCAATTTCAATCACTTCTTCGTCAAATATGTCAAAGGAGGACATTGAAAAGGCTGTCAAGGAAGCAGAGCAGTTCGCAGAACAGGATAAGAAGCAGAAAGAGGCTGTTGACACAAGAAACGAAGCAGAGCAGCTTGTTTATCAGAGCGAGAAGATTATTTCCGAAAACGGTGATAAGTTCTCCGAAGCTGATAAGAATGATGTTCAGCAGAAGGTTGACGCTTTGAAGGAAGCTCTCAAGGGCGAGGATATTGAAGCTATCAAATCCAAGAAGGAAGAGCTTACACAGTCCTTCTATAAGGTTTCGGAAGAGCTTTACAAGCAGGCAGCAGCTCAGGCACAGGCTCAGCAAGGTGCTGACGGTGCACAGGGAGCAAATGCTCAGGGCGGCGCTAACAAGGGCGACGACGGCTACTATGAAGCTGATTACACCGACGTTGAGGACGGCAATAAATAATTAAAATAAAAAACGGGAGGAGCGTACACTTCTCCCGTATCCCCATTATTTCGGAGATAGAATATGGCTGATAAAAGAGATTATTACGAAGTCCTCGGCGTTGACAGAAACGCTACGGAGGACGAAATTAAAAAAGCATACAGACAGACTGCCAAGAAGTACCACCCCGACCTTCATCCCGGCGACAAGGAAGCCGAGGAGAAGTTTAAGGAGGCTAACGAGGCTTATGAGGTTCTCTCTGATGCCGACAAAAAAGCCCGTTACGACCAATTCGGTCACGCAGGGGTTGACCCCAACTACGGCGCAGGTCAAGGCGGCTACGGCGGAGGCTTTAACGGTATGGACTTTGACCTCGGAGATATTCTCGGAAGTATGTTCGGAGGCGGTTTCGGCGGCTTCGGCGGAGGTCGTGCAAACCCCAATGCTCCGCAGAGAGGCTCGGACACGCAGGCAAGCGTTACAATTTCGTTTGAAGAGGCTGCAAAGGGCTGTAAGCGTACCGTCGATACAATGAAAATCGACGTCTGCGACGAATGTCACGGAAGCGGTGCAGCACCCGGAACATCCCCGAAAACCTGCCCCGAATGTCACGGCAAGGGTCAGGTTACCTCGCAGCAGAGAACTCCTTTCGGTGTTATTCAAACTCAAAAGGCTTGCTCACGCTGTAACGGCAAGGGTACTGTTATCGACAATCCCTGTAAAAAATGTCACGGCGCAGGCAGGATAAGAAAGCCGTCAACGATTGAAATCAGTATTCCGGCAGGTATCGACGACCGTCAGGTTATCAATGCAAGAGGACAGGGCAACAAGGGCGTAAACGGAGGTCCGGCAGGCGATCTTCGAGTTGTCGTCAATGTTCGTCCGCACCCGATTTTCGAGCGTGAGGGCTACAATGTCTGGGTTGAAATGCACATAACATATCCCGAGGCGGCACTCGGCTGTGAGCTTGAAGTTCCGACGCTTGAGGGCAAGGTTAAATATCATGTACCGGCAGGCACTCAGTCAGGTGACGTCTTTAAGCTTCGCAATAAGGGTATTCAGACCCTTAACGGCAGAGGCAAGGGCGACGAGCTTGTCAGAGTTATTGTTGACGTTCCGAAAGAGCTTAACGAAAAGCAAAGAGAGCTTCTCAAACAGCTTCAAAACGAGCTTACAGGAAATTCAAGCAGAATATCCGAGGAGAAAAAAGGCTTCTTCGGCAAGAAAAAGAAGTAATATACAAAAATAAAAGCAGATGGTAAATCATCTGCTTTTATTTTTTGTAAAATTGTGATAGAATAAGAAAAAATCAAGCAAAAGGAACAACACTATGTATGGACTTTTAGGCGAAAAATTAGGGCACAGCTTCTCCCCCGAAATTCACTCAATGCTCGGAAATTACGAGTACAGGCTTTTCGAGGTAAAGAAAAATGAGCTTGAAAATTTTATAAAGCACGGCAAGTGGGACGGTATAAATGTTACCATTCCGTATAAAAAAGACGTTATGCCCTACCTTGACGAGATTTCCGAAAACGCACAAAAAATCGGAAGCGTAAACACAGTCGTTCGCAGAAGCGACGGCACACTTTACGGCGACAACACCGACTACTACGGCTTTTTGTACACGGTCAAACGCAGCGGAATAAATTTCAGCGGCAAAAAGGTTTTGGTGCTCGGCACGGGCGGTGCATCTCTTGCGGTTAAAGCGGTTATTTCAGACCTCAACGCAGGGGAAATTATCAGCATTTCACGAAGCGGAGAAAACAACTATCAAAACATCAAAAATCACGCCGATGCAGATATAATCGTCAACACCACACCCGTCGGAATGTACCCGAAAAACCTCGTTTCTCCTGTAAAGGTTTCGGACTTTACACATCTTTCGGCAGTATTCGATATAATTTATAATCCTCAAAAAACACAGCTTGTTTTAGATTCCGAAAAGCTTGATATACCTGCATTTTCAGGACTTTCAATGCTTGTTGCTCAGGCTAAGAGAGCAAGTGAAATCTTCTTTGATAAAAATATAGACGACAGCGTTACGGAGAAAATTCTTAAAAAGGTCTCAACCGATATGAAAAGCATTGTTTTAATCGGTATGCCGGGCTCGGGCAAGTCCTCAATAGGCACTTTTTTGGCAGAAAAAGCAGACAGAGAATTTTTAGACACCGACGAAGAAGCAGAAAAAATCGCAAGTCTATCTCCTGCCGAAATCATAAAAGCTCAAGGCGAAAAAAGCTTTAGAAAAATAGAAAACGAAGCTGTGAAAAGCCTTTGCAAATTAAGCGGTAAAATTATCGCAACGGGCGGCGGAGTTGTTACGAACGAGGATAATTTTGACGCTATAAGGCAAAACTCAACCGTGTTTTTTATAAACCGTGATATTTCCGTTTTGCCGACGGATAACCGTCCGCTTTCGCAAAAAAATTCGCTTGACGATATGTTCAAAATCCGTTTGCCGCTTTACAGAAAGTTCTGCGATTTTGAAATCGACGGCAACGGTGCAATAGAAGAAGTTGCACAGAGAATACTTGAAAGGATTGACAGCAAATGAGAAAAATTCTTATAATCAACGGTCCGAATATAAATATGCTCGGCATCAGAGAGCCGAAAATTTACGGTAATCAAAACTATCAAACGCTCATAAGCAGCATAAACGCTTGGGCAAACGAGCTCGGCTGTGAGGTTGAGTGCTTCCAGTCAAACCACGAGGGCGACATAGTTGACCGTATTCAGCAAGCGTATTCCGACGGCACTTACGGCATTGTGATAAACCCTGCCGCATACACACACACAAGCGTTGCGATACTTGACGCATTGAAAGCCGTGGGTCTGCCTGCGGTGGAGATACACATCTCAGATATTAACGAGCGTGAAGCATTCCGCCATATTTCATATGCAGGGCTTGCCTGTGAGGAGCACTATATCGGCCTCGGCTTCGAGGGATATAAAAAAGGTATGGAATACCTTGTGAAAAGAGATTAAAAAATTGTAGCAACCCGTAGGGACAGGGCTTGCCCCTGTCCGCAACAAATTTCATATAAAATCAAATTCACGGACAGCCGCATTTTCAGCCTCCCTTGTGTAAAGGGAGGTGAGTTGCCTACGGCAACTCGGAGGGATTGTAAGGTTGATTTTATATGAATTTGTAAACTCCCCCAGTCATTTTTTCTGCGAAAAAATGCCAGCTCCCTCGGCGATGGGGCGGAAACACTAATTGAATTTAACATCCCACAGTGTAGGGTAGAAAAAATTATATTTCTACTAAAACAAGACCTCCGAAAATCGGAGGTCTTGTTTAATACTATCCACAATATTTTATACCGTCTGTTCCTGCTGTGAAGCCTGTTTTTTAAGTCGTTTTCGTGCAGGATGGGCGCACAGCAGAGAAACAAATATCAGCACCGCCGTTGTTGCAAGGCTCACGGGGTAAACAATCATAATGGTTTTGAACGTCGGATTTATCGGGAACACCCAATGTATCCAGCAAAGCCTTACACCGCACACGCCGAGCATTGTCAACACCGCAGGCGCAACCGATATGCCGAAGCCTCGCATATAACCCGACATAACCTCATAAAGCAGGCTCAAAAGATGCGAAAGCTGAATAAGCATAAGCCTTATGTAGCCTATTTCGATAACCTCGGGGTCTTTGTTGAAAATCGCAAGCAAGCTCTTACCGAACACAAGCACAAGCACCGCCGCCGTGCCGAGTGTAATTCCGCCCTCGATAAGACAAACGGCAAGCGCTTTTTTACAACGCTTCATCTCCCCTGCGCCGTAGTTCTGACCGACAAAGGTCGTACACGCCTGACTGAAAGCGTTGAGTATATCATAGGTTATAACCTCAATATTGAACGCCGCACTTGAAGCCGCCATTACGACAGTTCCGAGGCTGTTGATAGCCGACTGAACAACTATGTTTGACACCGAGAAAACCGCACTTTGTATGCCTGCCGGCAAGCCTATTCTTAAAATATGCTTGAGGCTTGTCATATCAATTCCGAACGATTTCGGTTCAACGTGAATAACCTGCGTCGTCTTGCGCAATTTACAGTAAAGAATTACCGAGCTTACTGCGTTTGAAATAACCGTGGCTATCGCAACGCCGTTTACGGTCATATGCAGCACCGCTACAAAGAAAAGGTTTAATATTACATTCAAAACGCCTGAAACAGCAAGTGCCAAAAGCGGCATTTTCGTCTCGCCCACGCTCCTGAATATCGCCGCCTCAAAGTTGTACAAGAGAATTACGGGCATACCTATAAGATATATTCTAAGATATAACAGCGCAAGCGAAAAAACATCCTCGGGAACATTCAGCACGCTCAAAAGCGGTACTGCTATAAGCTCGCCCACAATCGCTATTATAATTCCGCCGATTACCGCCACGGTCATAGAGGTATGCACGGCTTTTTTAACGGTGTTTTTGTCTCCCCTGCCGACTGCGTGTGCGATTACAACATTTGCACCGAGTGCAACGCCGATAAACAGGTTGACGATAAGGCTGATTATCGGACTGTTAGCACCGACAGCCGCAACCGCCGCCGTACTCTGCTCGCCCGTAAAATTTCCGACTACCGCAACATCCGAAGCGTTAAAAAGCTGCTCGAGTATCGCAGTTGCCGCAACGGGTAAAACAAAAACAGGCACCTTGCTCCACAACGAGCCGTGAAGCATATCAAGTTGTTTTTTATCCTTACTCATTAGTCATACTTCCTTTTTCAAGCAATTATGATAACACAATTTTGTTGTATGTCAATCATAATTTTATTGAAATTTCTGATTAAATTATGTTATTATATGTATAATATAATATCTTGAAAGGAAATTGCTATGTCACAGGTTACAAAACGAGCATTAGAGCAATCGCTCAAAAATCTTTTGCTGAAAAAGCCCCTGACCAAAATCACTATAAACGATATAGCGGAGGACTGCGGAATTAACCGTATGACCTTTTATTATCATTTCAAGGATATTTATGACCTTGTCGAATGGGCGTGCCTTGAGGACGCTAAAAAGGCAATCGAAAAAAAGAAAACCCACGACACTTGGGAGCAAGGTCTTTTGCAGCTGTTCGAGGCTGTGCGTGAAAATAAGCCGTTTATTATAAATGTTTATCGCTGTGTTGACAGGGGTCAGGTTGAAAAGTATTTAAGTCCGCTTGTTGACAATCTTCTTATGGGAGTTATCGAAGAGGAGTCGGCAGGTATGACCGTCAGAAGCGAGGACAAGGATTTTATCGCAAAGGCATATTCTTATGTATTTATCGGCATTATGCTCGATTGGATAAAGGACGATATGAAAGAGGACCCGCAGGTTATTGTCGATAAGCTTGCCCTGCTTATGAAAAATTCCTTCGGCGACGCTCTTGCCCGTTTCAAGAAATAATTTTATCAACAACCTGAATTTGATAAAAATTTATACACTTACAAAGTCTGTGATAAAAACTTTATCACAGGCTTTTTTCTGTTTATTGTAAGCAGCCGAAAAATGAATATACTAAAGACATAACAAAACAACAGGAGGTTTTTGTATGTATTATTCAGCAGGCACTTACGAATCATTTGCTCATCCCGAGAAACCGAAGGACGTCGATAAAAAATCGGCATACATTATCGGTACAGGACTTGCGGGACTTACCGCAGCCTTCTATCTTGTCAGAGACGGACAGATGAAGGGCGAGCACATTCATCTTTTGGAAAAGCTCGAATTGGCAGGCGGCAGCTGCGACGGACGAAAGGACATTACAAAAGGCTTCTTTATGAGAGGCGGACGTGAAATGGATAACCATTTCGAAGTAATGTGGGATATGTTCCGTGATGTACCGTCACTTGAAACTCCCGGCGTTTCCGTACTCGACGAATACTATTGGCTCAATAAGCACGACCCGAACTATTCCTTGTGCAGAGCTTCCGTAAACTGCGGCGAGGACGCACACACCGACAAGAAATTCAATCTTGACAAGGACTCGGCTCTTGCACTTTCACAGTTGTTTATCACTCCCGAAAAAGACCTTGAGGACAAGAAAATCTCGGATATTCTTCCCGACACATTTTGGGATACAAACTTCTGGCTTTATTGGCAGACAATGTTTGCTTTCCAGCGTTGGTCAAGCGCACTTGAGATGAAGCGTTACCTTTGCAGATATGTTCATCACATTGACGGCTTGCCCGATTTCAGCGCATTGAGATTTACAAAGTACAATCAGTATGAAAGCCTTATTTTACCGCTTGTAAAGTATCTTGAGGCTCACGGCGTAAGAATTGAATACGGTATGGACGTCAAGAACGTCATAATCGAAACCGTAGGCGACAAAAAGGTTGCAAAGCAGATAGTTTATGTAAAGGACGGCAAACAGCAGACAATCGACCTTATCGAAGATGACCTTGTTTTCATCACAAACGGCTGCTGCACCGACTCAACCTGCTACGGCGACCAAACACACGCACCCGACCTTTCCTCTCTTAAAAACGGTAAGGGCGACTCGTGGGATATGTGGAAGGCAATCGCTGCTCAGGCAACTCACGGCGAGTTCGGCAACCCCGACGCATTCTGCAGCAACATTGAAGCTACAAACTGGATGAGTGCAACGGTTGAGACCTCAAACGAGGAGGTTATTCAGCATATCATCAACGTCTGCAAGCGTGATCCCCGTGAAGGCAAGGTTACAACCGGCGGTATCGTAACAGTCAAGGACAGCACGGAAAATTGGTATCTGTCTTGGACTATAAACCGTCAGCCTCAGTTCAAATCGCAGGATAAAAACGCCGTTCTCGTATGGCTCTATGCTCTCAACACAAACAAAGAGGGTAACTATGTTAAGAAAGCAATGCGTGACTGTACGGGCGAAGAGGTATGCCGTGAGTGGCTCTACCATATCGGTATTCCCACAAACGAAATAGACTCTCTTGCAAAGGAAGCGTGCAACACCACAACATGCTTTATGCCGTATATCAACGCATTCTTCCAGCCGAGAAAGAATGAGGATCGTCCTCATGTCGTTCCCGACGGTGCGGTAAACTTCGCTTTCCTCGGTCAGTTCACGGAAACTCCGAGAGACACAATTTTCACCATTGAATATTCAATGCGTACAGGTATGGAATCTGTTTATACGCTTCTTGATATTGACAGAGGCGTTCCCGAGGTATGGGGCAGTAAGTACGATGTAAGAGAGCTCTTGCGTGCTTGCTACTATGCTATCGACAAGAAACCTATCAGTGAAGTTAAGCTGTCATTCAAGGAAAGAGAAATGCTTAAGGTCCTCCTTAAAAAAGTAAAGGGCACGGATGTTGAGCTTCTCTTAAAGGAAAGCGGACTTATCGAATAACGGATTGTATTAAAAATCCAAAAACAACAAACCCGAGTTTCTCCTAAAAAAGAAAAACTCGGGTGTTTTTTGATTTTGATATTAAATTATTTGTCAATCTGAATAAAACCGACCTTTTTCATTGCCTTTTTAAGAGTTCTCGAAGCGAAATAGCTTGCCTTTTCAGCACCGAGCTTTGCACAGTCATAAAGATATGCCTTATCGTTGATAAGCCTTGCATATTCCTCCTTGAGAGGACGAAGCTCTTCGATTACAGCCTCGCCGACCGCCGTCTTAAAGTCGCCGTAGCCCTTGCCGTCAAATTCCTTTTCAATCTCATCAAAGGTCTTGCCTGTGCAGCAGGAATAAATACCCATAAGGTTATTAACGCCGTCTTTGCCCTCGCCGTAATAAACCTTTGCCTCGCTGTCGGTAACGGCAGACTTGATTTTTTTCATAATCGTATTGTCGTCATCGAGAACTGAGATAAAGCCCTTAACGTTTGTGTCCGATTTTGACATTTTCTTTGTCGGCTCTTGAAGCGACATAACCCTTGCGCCCGACTTTCCGATAAACGGCTCGGGAAGCTTAAAGGTATTGCCGTAAAGTCCGTTAAAGCGTTCTGCAATATCCCTTGTTATTTCAAGGTGCTGCTTTTGGTCTGCACCGATCGGAACAAAGTCTGTCTGATAAAGCAATATATCCGCCGCCATAAGCACGGGATATGCGAAAAGTCCGACATTGACATTATCGGGGTGCTTTTCGCTCTTGTCCTTAAACTGAGTCATTCTCGAAGCCTCGCCGAACTGCGTATAGCAGTCAAGAATCCACGCAAGCTGAGCGTGCTCGGGCACCATGCTCTGAATAAACACAGTATTTTTCTCGGGGTCAAGACCGAGTGCAAGCAAAAGAGCGTACATTTCAAGCGTTCTTCTTCTTAAATCGGCAGGCTCGGGACGAACGGTAATCGAATGGAGGTCGGCAACCGCATAAAGGCAGTTATAGTCGTCCGCCATTGTTTTCCAATTCTTGAGCGCACCGAGGTAGTTGCCGAGAGTCGGCGTACCCGTAGGCTGAATTGCACTTAAAACTATTTTCTTTTTTTCCTGATTTTCCATTTTTACATCTCCGACAAATTATTCTTCCGTTTCTTCAGGCTCGGGCTGCGGCAAAATTTCCACCTTAACCTTACCTATCCTGCGTTCCTCGACATTGAGAACGGTAAATCTGAAATTCTCGTACTCGACAACATCCTCTTTATCGTTCTTGCTCTTTTCGTCGGACTCCTTCGGAAGATAGCCCAAACGGCTGATGATAAATCCGCCGAGAGTATCATAATCGCCCTCGGGGAATTTGATTTTCAATTTTTCCTCAACCTCGTCTATATCGGTTATACCGTCAACAGTAAAGGTTGTTTCGTTGATCTGAGAAATTTCCTCGTCCTCGTTGTCGTATTCGTCCTGAACATTTCCGACAATAGATTCGATAACGTCCTCAAATGTAACTATACCTGCCGTTCCGCCGTATTCATCGACAACAACAGCCATCTGAATATGTCTTTCAAGCATTTCGTTGAGCAATTCGCTGCAATGCTTTGTTTCGGGCACATAATAAGCCTCACGCATAAAGTCCTTAATGGTCTTTGACTTGGGCAAATTTGTTCCCACATATTTTAGTAAATCTTTTACATAGATAATGCCGATTATATTGTCCTGATCATCTTCAAAAACAGGAATTCTCGAATGACCGCAT
This sequence comes from uncultured Eubacteriales bacterium, assembly GCA_934436505.1. Taxonomy (GTDB): domain Bacteria; phylum Bacillota; class Clostridia; order Oscillospirales; family Acutalibacteraceae; genus Fimenecus. The sequence continues at coordinate 42,044 of CAKSAP010000004.1, forward strand.
TCGATAGCCATTTTTGAAATTTCGCAAAGAGGCTCCTCGACATTTACGCAGTCCATATCGGTACGGTGCGTCATAATATCGCCGACGTCCATATCGTCAAATTCAAAGATGTTGTTAATCATCTCTTTTTGGACGTTCTCGATAACGCCCTTTTCCTGACCGACATCGACCATCATTCTTATTTCTTCCTCTGTAACGACCTCTTCGTCCGCATTCGGGTCAATGCCGAAAATACGCACAACGGTATTTGTGGAAGCCGAAAGAAGCTTTACAAAGGGCTTTGTGAGTTTATTGACAAAAAGAAGCACGGGAACAACCGTAAACGAAACCTTTTCCGGCTTCTGCATTGCAATTTTTTTCGGTGCAAGTTCGCCGAGAACAAGTGAAAAATACGACATAATAACCGTAATAAGCACGGTCGATACCGCATTTATAACGCCTACCGGTATAACATTCACAATCGAGGTCGAGGCAAGCTTATCCGCCAGCATAACCGCAAAGCTCTGTGATGCCGTGGCACTCGTCAAAAATCCGGCAAGTGTAACGCCGATTTGAATTGTCGAAAGGAAATTGCTCGAATTCTCTGTAAGTTTCAATACCTGTTTTGCCTTTTTATCCCCGTCCTCAGCCATCTTTTCGATTTTGCTGTCGTTGAGGGAAATGATTGCAATTTCGCTCATTGCAAAAAATGCGTTAAGTAAAATAAGCAAAAATAACAAAACAATTTTCAGTATAATGCCCGCAGGGTCCGAATCCATAAAAAAATACTCTCCTTAAAATAAAATATATTCTATATATTGTATATTAAAACCGTCATATAGTCAAGTGCCGAACACCATTCTTATCGTACTGCCGCCGAAATATTCAGTAAGCGGTCATATATGTATTGCGGTGCTTCGTTTTCTATGATTTTATTGAGCTCGGGAATTAAAGCCTTATTGACTATATATTTTTTTATTTCAAAGTCCTCTCTTATATCCTTTGTGAGATACCTCGAATCTATCAGGTTAAAGCCGTCTAAGAGCAGGAACACGCCCTGCTGAAATTTCATCAAATCGTTTGTCGGAATATCAATGAGCTTTGCGCTCGGAGAAAGAGACAAAGCACTTTCCTCATAACGCTTGAATTCGCTTGCTATATCCCTGTTTTTAAGCTCCTCAATAAGCTCGCCTGCACTTTTAATATCAAAGGGCTTGCGAATTTGACTGTGCTTTTTTATGTGATTTGAAAGAATTACATTTATGACGTTCACGTTGTAGCCCTCAAGCCACTTGTTAGCCTGCTCAATATCGGAAGAGCTGTTTTTGCCCGAGGAGTCCCTTACCGTGTAAATCACAAAATCCTCTTCCGCCGACGCTCTGCCCTTTATCGCAAACGACAGTGAAACATACAGGCTTTTTGTGAAATCAATAAACGGGCTCAAATCAAGATAGTGTTGCGCAAGAGCCGTCATATTATACATTTTATACCTGTCCGTATCGCCGTAAAGTAGGTTATAAACCTCGTAAAATCTCTCTTTTGCAACATACATATCAAACAGGTACCGTCCGTTGATATTCAAGGACTTTTCAATTCCAAGCTCCTTTAATTCCGAAGCCTTTTGCCTTAAAAGAGTTGATATGAGCCTGCGCTGCTGAGAGTGTATTCTCTCGCCTCTGTAAACAACGCCGCTGCCCTGCAAAAACGGGACATACAATTCTTCATTAAATTTTTCAAGGGTATCAATTTCAATTTCCGACACGCCGAAATTCACGTCAAGCGCATCCTCAAGCCTCGCAATAAATTGTGAACGAAGTATATCTTCCTTTTGCATAATTTTGTCCTTTTCAAAGCTGTATTTCATACAATATTGTATCACAACGTCAAAGATTATTCAAATATATGATTTACAGACGGTTTTCGCTTGAATTTTTTGTCAATTTTTCAAGAAATTGTTGTTTACATACCATATTAAAAGTGTTAAAATATTTTATGTATGCGAATACAGTTAATTATTATCGTAACGCACTCGGAAAAACGGTGTTTCCAAACCGCTTCTCCCCCTGTTTTGCGGTACACCTTTTTAAGGAGGAAATAAAAATGGCAGAATCCAAGGCTACCGTCGTCAGATCTTCAAAGACTATGGACGGTAATACCGCAGCTGCTCACGTGTCTTATGCGTTCACGGAAGTAGCGGGTATTTATCCCATCACTCCCTCAAGCCCCATGGCAGACTATGTTGACCAGTGGTCGGCTCAGGGACAGAAAAACATTTTCGGCACAACAGTTAAGGTTGCTGAAATGCAGTCCGAAGCAGGTGCTTCCGGTACAGTTCACGGCTCACTTGCAGCAGGTGCTCTTACCACAACATACACGGCATCTCAGGGACTTCTTCTTATGATTCCGAATATGTACAAAATCGCAGGCGAATTGCTTCCCGCAGTTTTCCATGTTTCGGCTCGTTGCGTAGCTTCACACGCACTTAATATTTTCGGCGATCATTCAGACGTTTACGCTTGCCGTCAGACAGGTTTTGCAATGCTTGCAGAGACTAACTGTCAGGAAGTTATGGACCTTTCAGCCGTTGCTCATCTTGCAGCAATCAAGGGCAGAGTTCCTTTCATCAACTTCTTTGACGGTTTCCGTACTTCTCACGAAATTCAGAAAATCAAGGTTTGGGATTACGAAGACCTTAAAGAAATGTGCGATATGGACGCTGTTGAAGCATTCCGTAAGCGTGCACTCAACCCCGAGAGACCTGTTATGAGAGGCTCTCACGAAAACGGCGATATATTCTTCCAGCACAGAGAAGCTTGCAACAGCTACTATGAGGCTGTTCCGGCTATCGTTGAGGAATATATGGACAAGGTTAACGCAAAGCTCGGCACAGACTACAAGCTCTTTAACTACTACGGCGCACCCGACGCTGAGAGAGTTATCGTTGCTATGGGTTCAGTTTGCGACGTTGCAGAAGAGGTTATCGACTATCTTCTTGCAAAGGGCGAAAAGGTCGGTCTTGTTAAGGTTCGTCTTTACAGACCGTTCTCAACAAAGGCTTTCGTTGACGCTATCCCCGCAACAGCTAAGAAAATCGCTGTTCTTGACAGAACAAAGGAGCCCGGCTCAATCGGCGAGCCTCTTTTCCTTGATGTTATCGCAGCTCTTAACGAACAGGGCAGAGACGGCATAAAGGTTTGCGGCGGCAGATACGGTCTCGGTTCAAAGGACACACCCCCTGCAAGCATCTTTGCAGTATATGAGCACCTCAACGCTGAAACTCCCTCAAGAGCATTTACAATCGGTATCAACGATGACGTTACTCATCTTTCACTTGAGGAGAAGCCTGCTCCCATCACAGCGGCAGAAGGCACAATCGAGTGCAAGTTCTGGGGACTCGGCGGCGACGGTACTGTCGGTGCTAACAAGGACTCAATCAAGATTATCGGCGACCACACAGATAAATATGTTCAGGCTTACTTCCAGTATGACTCGAAGAAAACGGGCGGTATCACAATCTCCCACCTTCGTTTCGGCGATAAGCCTATCAAGAGCTCTTACTATATAAACAAGGCTGACTTCGTCGCTTGCCACAACCCGTCTTATATCGAAAAAGGCTACAAGATGGTTCAGGACGTTAAGCCCGGCGGTGTATTCCTTATCAACTGCCAGTGGGACGAAGCAGAGCTTGCCGAGAAGCTCAATGCTGAAACAAAGCGTTACATTGCACAGAACAACATTAAGCTCTACACTGTTAACGCTATCGACCTTGCTGCAAAGATCGGTCTCGGTAAGAGAACTAACACAGTTCTTCAGTCAGCATTCTTCTCACTTTCAAAGGTTCTTCCCGAGGAAGAGGCTATCGGCTATATGAAGGAAAAGGCTCAGAAGTTCATGAAGAAGGGTAAAGAAATCGTTGAAATGAACGAAAAGGCTATTGACGCAGGTGCAACAGCTTATGTTCAGATCAATGTTCCTGCTGAATGGGCTAATGCTGTTGACAACGAAGAGGTTGTTAAGAGCGAGGGCAATGCTAAGCTCGTTAAGATGGTTGATTCCATCATGAAGCCCGTCGGCAAGATGGACGGCGATGCTCTCCCCGTTTCCGCATTTACAGATTATGTTGACGGTACCTTCTGTCAGGGCGCTTCAGCTTATGAGAAGCGTGGCGTTGCAGTTATGGTACCCGAGTGGGACGGTGCTACTTGTGCTCAGTGTAACAAGTGCGCATATGTTTGTCCTCACGCTACAATCCGTCCTTACGCTCTTAACGCAGAGGAAGCTGCAAACGCTCCCGAGTGTGCTACTATCGTTGATAAGAAGGGTAAGGGCAAGGACACATACAAGTACACTATGGCAGTATCTCCGCTTGACTGTATGGGCTGCGGCGTCTGCATAGGCGTATGTCCGACAAACTCACTTAAAATGGTTTCAAGAGAATCACAGAACAGCAAGCAGGCTGCATTCGACTATATGGTTGCTAACGTTTCAGTTAAGGAAGACCTTGCTAACAATACCGTTATGGGCAGCCAGTACAAGACTCCGCTTCTTGAGTTCTCAGGCTCTTGCGCAGGCTGTGCAGAGACCTCTTATGCAAGACTTATCACACAGCTCTTCGGCGACAGAATGTACATTTCAAACGCAACAGGCTGTTCGTCAATTTGGGGCGGCCCCGCTGCTACATCTCCCTACACCGTTAATAAGGCAGGTCACGGTCCTGCTTGGGCTAACTCCTTGTTCGAGGATAACGCAGAGCACGGTTACGGTATGTATCTCGGTCAGAACGCTATCAGAAATCGCCTTATCGAAAAGGTTGAGAGCATTGCAAACGCAGAAGCTGCTCCCGAGGAAGCTAAGGTTGCTTGCAAGGAATACCTTGACACAGTAAACGACAGCGCTGCAAACGCAGCTGCAACAGAAAAGCTCGTTGCTGTTCTTGAAGGTCTTGATTGCGATTGCGAAGCAAGAAAAGACATCCTTGAGAATAAAGAATATCTCTCGAAGAAGTCAGTTTGGATCTTCGGCGGCGACGGTTGGGCTTACGATATCGGCTTCGGCGGTGTTGACCACGTTCTCGCTTCGGGCGAAGATGTAAACATTATGGTATTCGATACCGAGGTTTACTCAAACACAGGCGGACAGGCTTCTAAGGCTTCTAACATCGGTCAGGTTGCACAGTTCGCTGCTGCAGGTAAGGCTGTTGCTAAGAAGAGCCTTGCTGAAATCGCAATGAGCTACGGCTATGTATATGTTGCTCAGATTGCTATGGGTGCTGATCAGAACCAGACAATCAAGGCTCTTACAGAGGCTGAGGCTTATCACGGCCCGTCAATTGTTATTGCATACGCACCCTGCGAAATGCACTCAATTAAGGGCGGTATGACAAACTGTCAGGCTGAAATGAAGAAGGCTGTTGACTGCGGTTACTGGAATATGTTCCGCTACAACCCCATGCTCAAGGCAGAGGGCAAGAATCCCTTTACTATCGATTCTAAGGAAGGCGAAACAAGCTATCGTGATTTCATCATGAACGAAGCTCGTTACTCTTCACTTACACGCTCCTTCCCCGAAAGAGCAGAAAAGCTCTTCGCAAAGGCTGAGGCTAACGCAAAGGCAAGATATGACCATCTCCTTCGCCTTAAAGACCTCTACGCTCCTAAGGAAGACTGATTTAATTAGTCAATAAACAATAAACCCTACCAAAGATTTTCTTCGGTAGGGTTTTTGTTATTACAAAGATTTATTGTTTATCAACTATATATTTTGTGGCTTCGATTTTCTTATCAGCGTACAGAACGACATCCTTGATAACTGATTTTTGAATTGCTGAGATTAGAGTTTCCATAGTCTCATAATCGGGTTTACCATCTTTTATTGGAAGTTGAATATTGAGTGCATCTGCATCTTTGGCATAAAAATTATGTCCGTAATCAAATTTACCGGTGTGAGCTGCTTTATGGCAAGCGGAAGTAACAAAAATTGCCGCTTTCATTGGGATAGATTCGGTATGTACAACCGCTACATGGTCGTCTGCCCCATAGCGATAGTTACGATATTTTGCAGACCCGAACATATCAATAGTTGTGGTGTTGCTCTCAAAAATTTCTACATCATTGCTTATATATGCGGAAATGCCCTCTGCCGCTTCACCTGCGGTAACAAAAGGAAGTGTTCCGACAATGCGGTCATCTCCCTTCAAGCGTTTTCCCCTCGTTGATTTGCCGAAAAGGGTTTCAAGGTTATATGTATCCCATTTAAGCGTTTGAAAGTTCTTTATCGCACTTTCCTCATCATCGGATAGTTCATAATTATCCAGTCCGCTTACTTTTAAGTAAGCAGACAGCTCCGCTACTCGCTCTGCTTCCAGCTCCGCTACTCGCTCTGCTTCCAGCTCCGCTATAAAAGATTCCATAAAATTAAAATCTATCAAATCCCCTTTAATAGGTAATCTTATATAATTCTCTTTAATTTTTTCCCATCTTGATTTGTTCCCCCAATTATATTTAGACAACAAGACATGATTCATTTGTGAAATTATAAACAGAGCACTTGCAGTGTCAAGTTCAAAATTTTTCCCCCTTAGTGCATAACTGTCTTGTAAAATCGTAAAACTAACATCATGCCAAAATGCACAATAATCGCCGTTAGCGGAAACACTTATTTTATTTTTCAAAACAGTTCCGCAATTTATCGGAACATAACAGCTTAACCCATGATTTTGAGCAGTAGCTGTTCTAGCAGGCAACACATATTTTCCTTGAGGGGTAGTGGGACAATCTGCTTTTTTCAAATTTATCTTAGCGGTTTCAACTTTTTCCAATACATCCCCAATCTTAAATTCGCCCCACTTAACAGTCCTCAAACTTTCGTTAAGCGAGGCATTTATTTTCCCAGGCGGTCGTCCTCCGCAGGCTGATTTTTGAGGAGGTTAGACACTTCCCAAGCCAAATAATCGCTGACTGTTTTCTTGAAATCGTCCAATGTAGGTTTCGTATCTATCGGTGCGGCCTGATTCCAATCTGCACCGTTTTCAGGGTCGATTTTGCCTTCATAATATTCTTTTTCCGTATAAATATTTAGCTTTCCTTTTCCGTAACGTACCAAATCCACAAGCTCTGAATATCGTTCTTTTGCACGGTCGGTATCACGGAGATTGCAGCTTGCTTTTTTACGGTTTGTTCTTGTATATCCGTCAACTGAAAAATCAATAAACTTTACTGTATCATCCTTTTGGTGCGCCTCTCCGACACGAAAAACATATATATTTGTCTGAACGCTTGACTTTCCGATAAAGAGGTCTATCGGCATTTTTATACTTGCAAGCAAAGTGCTGTGCTTTAATATTCTTTTGTTATATTCGATAGCCTTACCGCTTCCCGCCGAATTTTGAATGATAATTGCGGCAAACCCATTACTCATCATTGACAACGCTTTTTCGACAAATATCATACCATTGCCAGAAGCGGAATACGGCGGATTAAGAACAAATGCATTAGCCGGAAACTTCTTGTCCGTATTGCCGAAGCCATAATTTCCGTTAAATTCTTTTAATGAGTCCTTATTCAGAATATTAGAACTGCCGTCGCCCATCAAAATCATATTGAGAATTGCAAGCATGTAAACTTCCGAAAGAATCTCAAGCCCAAGTAATTGATGTGCTTTGATTTTCGCTGATTTAATCGCAAATTCATCGGGAGATTTTATTTTTTCTTTGGCATCGTCAAGCATTTCATTCATAGCCGCAACGAGCAATCCTGCCGAGCCGGTTGCGAAGTCCCAAACATATGAATCCATATCAACCCTTGCGAGGCGTGCTAAAAGAGAGGCAACATACGAGGGGGTCAAAACAACATCATTAAGCTTGTCCTGCGAAAATCCAAGCCAACTGTACATCTCATTAAACAGCTTACCCGTAAAATCCGTACTCAAACCGATTTTGTAATAAATTCCCAAATCGTCAACTATTTTCGAAAACACACGTTTTAATTGGCTTTCGCCGTTTTCAACCTTATTTATGTTATCGGTAGTAAGTGTGTTTTGTAAAGTGCGTATAATAAGCTCACGTTTTTCCTGCGGCAAATTCTTTTCCCCTAAAAACGCCTTGATTTTACGCAAAATAATATCGCCGTCTCGGCTTCCGATTTCCGTAGAGGATTTGAGTTGTTGTTTTTCAAGTGCACTTACCTTTCCCGGCACTCCGAGAGTTGCAATTATTGAAGCTGCTACAAGATAAACACGATCACGTTCGCTCAATCCTTTTTCATTTTGATAAATATCATTATTTAGCTTTACAAGACTTGCGTTTATTTCTTGTTCACGCTGTTCTTTTAGCCTCTCAATTTCTTCTTGGGTAAGTTTAAGCTGTTTTATTTTTTCAATGAATTTATCGAAATTTTCCTTCCGAAGAAAAGAAAAATCCGTATAATTATCGACCCTCTGCCCAATACCGAAATTGCTTTTTGAAACATAATATACGCCGATTTCATATTCCAATTTATCAAATTCATTCTTGTAACCGGTCATACCTATTGCGATTATATCGGTATAGCTTGTATAATGCAAAAGCGCATTAGCATAGTGAACGGCACCGTTCACTGCATAAGAATTGATAGTCTTAAAATCAGGCTGATTCTTTGCTGTTTTATTCGCAACCTTTCCGTCAGCATCAAGCTTAACAAGCTTATCCTTGTATCCCTTATATTCTATAAGGACGGGATAATCCGTCATATTCTTATCTCTTAAAAGGAGCTTTGCATCCGGACGATTTCCGCCCGTGCCGCCATTTTTCGAATAATAGTCATTCAATGCTTGGTCAATTTCTGTATTTAATGGCTCTTGCTCCAATTTATAGTCTAATCCGTATGATTTCAGCCAACCATTTGCCAAATCTGCGATATTCGGTTCAACCGATTGCACTTTTGCCATTTTCACTGCCCCTTTTATTTTCAGTTACTAAATTCTATCAAATTGCACTGCTTTTTGCAATGCATTTTAACTAAATAATTTTAATGCTTTTTACTTAACTATTTTACTTGTATATTTGAGATTGTTTTTGCAATACAATAAATATAGGAGTGATTATATGTTTGAAATAAAAAGCGAGCAAAAATCCAACAAAACCATTCGCATGCCTGACACCTTAATTGATAAGTTGCAAAAAACCGCAGATGCAAATAATATTTCATTTAATCAGCTTATTGTTCAATGCTGTGAATATGCACTTAACGATATGAAAACCACCGACAACGACCAATAAAGCTCAATAAACAAAAGAAACCTGCCAAAGAAATTATCTTCGGCAGGTTTTTTGTTGACTTTTTGTCAAAATACTAATATGATATCATTATATTAAGGAGGGTTTTTATGGCGGAAATTATTATCTACTCAATTGCGGTTGCATTGGAATTTGTATTCGTTCCTCTGTTCCTGAAGCATTCATGGCCGGAGCGAACAGTCAGATCCCTGCAAATGAAAATGATATGCTCGGCGCTGTTTATAATCTGTGCCGTTTGCTGTATTCATTATTCGGGCAACAATTCAATGTATATGAAGCTGTTGTTCGTCGGCTTGGTGCTGGGCGTTTTGGGCGACCTGCTGATTCATCTTATCGCACCCGTATATGTGAACATACTCGGCGGTGTATCGTTCTTCTTCGGGCACGTTATGTTCATTGCGGCGTTCTCGCAGGCAAGCCCCGATTTCAATGTATTCAGTGTACAGACGTTTATAATCGTAGCGGTAATACTCGTTTGCGTGTGCATATTCGCAAAGCTTCGAAAGCTAAAGCTCGGCAAGCTTGCATTCCCCGTATTTTTATACGCAACGGCAATATCACTAATGCTCATCACTGCAACAAGGCTCGGCATACACCTTTGCTCACAGCCGTCGGCTAATGTCCCTGCGATTGTGATTACGCTTATGCTCGGCGCATTGCTGTTCGTTTTCTCCGATTCGTCGCTTGCAATATTTATGTTCGGCGGAGAGGTCAAGAGCAAGTCGCTCAAGGTTTTCTATATCGTAACCTATTATCTTGCGCAGGTGCTCCTTGCAACAAGCATTTTGTTTATTAAATAAACACATTAAATTCAGTAAAAAAGCAGGCTTTCTCATAAGGAAAAACCTGCTTTTGTTTTATGTACGTTATCACACGGATTAGATATAGCGTAGGGCGGGGGGCTTGCTCCCGCCGTTAAATCACAGCAAATCAACGGTTACAAAAAATATATTTTTATATTATATCGTAGGGGCGAACTGTGTTCGCCCGTTTTTAATTTGCTATGAATTGACAGGCGACCACAGGTCGCCCCTACGGATTATGCATTGATTTCAATATCATATTAGTCGTGAATTATCATATTTCAACAACAATCTAACGGCGGCAGTAAGCCATCTCTCTTTACACAAGGGAAGCTGAATGCGAGGTCGTCCGTGAATTTCAATTCATACGCTGTGAAATGTGGAATTACAAAACTCAAACATCCTTTGAATTGGCATAAATTGCATGCATTCTCTCGTCGGTATAATGCTCATCAAGGAAAATCTCGACCTTATTTCTTGCCGGTACATTTTCCTGACGTTTATCCATTCTTGCGGCGGCGGAAGCGGATACTATGCAATCAAAAACGAAGAAAACTGTAAATGCGATGCAGATATATTTTGTAACATCCTTAGGAATTGCATCAATCGTGCGGCTCAAAACCGGGTAAATTCCCTTTATCCACGCAAGACCGAGAACGCCCCAAAACAGCGAATACAACAAGCAAATTCTGCCGTTTATGTTAAGCGGTACATTACTGTAATCCCAAGCCACCGAGCCGAAAAGAAGCTCCTGACCGAGCGACGCTATGTACTCAGCCGCCGAGCAGACTACAAACGCCGTTAAAAATATCGTGTACCATTTTGAGTCTTTGATTTTATAAAGCGATACCGTCAGCAAAACCGCACCCATACCGTAAAGCACGGACAGCGGACCGTAAATCAGGGAGTGCCTCGACTCGAAATATCCGTGTCTTATAAAGCACCATATTTCCTCAACGGCATAGCCGACAAGGCAAGCCACAAGGAATATCATTATCAGCTTTTCGACCGTCAGCTCGTCCTTAACCTCTGTGTTTTTTGTTTCCGACGCTTTTGCTTGTGTCATTATATCCACCTTCCGAGTTTTTCATTTATCTTACAAGATAGATTATAGACTTTTGTGTGGATAATGCAATATTTTCTAATAAAATTAAAAATTATTTAACAAATTCTTATTATTTTCGTATTATTTCAACCGTAAATCAACATATAACAACAATCTAACGGCTTAAATCACATTAAAATACACCCACAACCCGTAGGGACAGGGCTTGCCCCTGTCCGCAAAAAATTGCATAAAAATCAAATCAACGGACAACCGCAAGGGTTGTCCCTACGGTTGCAAATGTTTTCAAATTTGATGAAACACAGGCTCCCTCTGACGAGGGAGCTGTTGAGCGTAGCGAAACTGAGGGAGAGAAAGCAATAAATATCAAACTTTCGTTATCTCTCCCTCAGTCATTTTTCTTCGAAAAACGACAGCTCCCTCGTCAGAGGGAGCCTTAAGTTTCGTCTACATTTCAATTTGATAGCAGCCGATAATTGTTTTTGTTATTGTTGGTTTGTTACGGACAGGGGCAAGCCCTGTCCCTACGGTATAATATCGAATTCAATTCGTGCTTCCACCCCATCTTTGAGGGGGCTGTCATTTTTTGCATAACAAAAAATGACTAAGGGAGTTTATAAAAACATATAAAATTGACATTACAATCCCTCCGAGTTGCCTATGGCAACCCACCGTCTCACCTGCCGGTTCGGTCGGTGCTTCTGCATTAAATGCAGAGGTCTCCACAGGAGACCCGCACCCTTTACACAAGGGAGGCTGAATGTGCGGTTGTGCGAATATTTCAATTTCACGCCAGCCGATAAACAAAAAAGCGGTGCTTGTGCACCGCTTTTAATTAAACTTTTAATCTTTTAATTATAACCTTTAACTATAAATTATAATATTAAAATCACATTCTGTCGGGAGTTTCGATGCTGAATGCATTAAGAATATTTACCATAACGCTTCTTACGCACTCGCAAAGGCAAACTCTCGCCTGCATAAGTGCTTCGTCCTCAACGCCGATTCTGCAAGCATTGTAATACTTGTGGAAAAGTGTTGCAAGGGTAATTGCGTATCTCGTGATCCTTGCCGGGTCATAGTTCTTCGCAGAAAGAATAATCTCGTCCGTCAGCGAAGCAAGGTGGCGGATAAGCTCCTTTTCCTCGGGCTCGGTAAGCTTTTCAAGCTCTTCTCTTGTGCAAGCTCTCGGAGTAATTCCGTCCTCTTTAAGTTTACGAAGAATACTGCAAATTCTCGCATTTGCATACTGACAATAATATACGGGATTCTGCGACGACTCCTCAACAGCAAGGTCAAGGTCAAAGTCCATTGTCGAGCCCGGCTCACGCATATTGAACAAAAATCTTACTGCATCAACGGGGATTTCATCAAGCAAATCGGTAAGCGTGATTGCCTTACCTGTTCTCTTCGACATTCTGACGACCTCGCCGTTTCTTGTAAGGTTTACAAGCTGCATAAGAACAACATCAAGTCTGCTCTCGTCCAAGTCAAGCGCTCTCAAAACGCCCTTCATTCTTGCAACGTGTCCGTGGTGGTCAGCACCCCAAACGTCAATAGCCTTGTCAAAGCCTCTTGTAACAAGCTTGTTTCTGTGATAAGCAATATCTGCGGCAAAATATGTCGGGTTGCCGTTTTTACGGATAAGCACGTCGTCCTTCAATTCAAGCTTATCGATTTCCTCCTGAGTCTTGCCCTGTTCCTTGAGCATCTCTGTCTGAACTTCGATATTCTTGTACCAAAGTGCGCCGTCCTTTTCATAGGTAAGGCCCTTATTTGTAAGGTAATCTATGCAGTCCTTGACGTCGCCGCTTTTATGAAGCGTGCTCTCCATAAACCAAGTGTCGTAATTTATACGGTACTTCGCCATATTTTCACGCATTTTGTCAATGTTAAGCGGAAGAGCGAACTCAACAAGAGCCTTTCTTCTCTCCGCTTCGGACTTGTCAATAAATTCGTCGCCGTACTTCTCACGGAACTGCTTTGCCCTCTCGATTATGTCCTCGCCGTGATAGCTGTCCTCGGGAAGCTCAACGGCATCCTCGCCCTTTATGAGCTGCTGATAACGAATATCAAGCGAAAGGCCAAACTTTTCAATCTGATTTCCTGCGTCATTTACATAGAATTCTCTCTCGACCTCATAGCCTGCCATTTCAAGCACGCTCGCAAGACAATCGCCCAATGCGCCGCCCCTTGCGTTGCCCATATGCATAGGACCTGTGGGGTTTGCCGATACAAATTCCACGTTGTATTTCTTGCCCTTACCGTAATCGCTTCTGCCGTATTTTTCATTGAGCGACTTAATATCAAGCAAAATATCGGCATAAAAGCCGCTGCAAAGTCTGAAATTTATAAAGCCTGCGCCTGCAACCGAGCACTCCGAAAAATATGTTCCGTCAAGGTCTATATACTCTGCGATTATATCGGCAATTTTCCTCGGTGCGTTACGGAAAGCTCTTGCTCCTGCAAAAGCTACGTTTGTCGAGTAATCTCCGTTTGCCCTGTCCTGAGGCACCTCAACGATAAAATCGGGTAACGGCTCAGCCGGAAGCTTGCCGTCTGCAACAGCCCTGCCGACTGCCTCGAGTACAAGAGTTCTCAATTCATCCTGTGTCTTTTTAACCAATACAGACATCTGTTTTCTCCTTATTTTCTATATTATTCCTTTGGATTCAATTTAATTTCAAGCTTATTTTTTGCCAAAAATCCCATATTGAAATCAAGGTCATATTCAAGCAAAATCTTGCCCGAGCCGTCCTCAATATCAATAACGACATCATTTGTGTTGACCCCGACGCTCAAAGCACCGACAGGAGTAATGTATTCCCCGTTGTGTCGAACGCCCTTTTCAAAAATCATCTCGGTTGCGACCGAGCCGTCTTTTTTCATTGTAACCGTGTCGCCGTCAATGGCAATTTCGGTATGCACCTTTTCTTTATCGTCAAGATATTCCCAAAACTCAAGCTTCAAGCCGCCGTCGGTTTCGCTCAAATCGCCCGTTACGTCAATTTCCGTAACGTCGTGCTCGCCGTCGATTACCTGCTCGCCTTTTATGAGAATAACCGCATTATTTTTAGCCATACATTCTCTCCTGTGCAAGAGTAAACAGCCTGTCGATAAGCTCCGAGTAGCTTATACCGCTGTGCTCACAGAGCTTCGGATACATACTTATCGGCGTAAAGCCGGGGATGGTGTTTATCTCGTTGAAAACTACCTTGTTATCCTTTTTTGTAACGAAAAAGTCAACTCTTGAAAGTCCCGAACAGCCGAGCACCGTATATGCTCTGACAGCCTCACGTCGAACCTCCTCGATTGTCTCTTCCGGAATATGCGCCGGTATGTAAAGCTCGCTGTTGTCGTTTTCGTACTTCGCCTCGTAATCGTAGAACTCGTTTGCAGGCTTAATTTGACCTACCGACATTGCCTTTGCGTCTCTGTTACCGAGAACGGCGCACTCAACCTCAAAGCCGTCGATAAACTCCTCTAAGACAACCTTTCTGTCCTCTTTGAACGCCACTTCCATAGCCTTTTCAAGAGAAGCTCTGTCAACCGCCTTTGACACGCCGACCGAAGAGCCTGCGTTTGCCGGCTTTACAAAAATCGGATAACCGAGATATTCCTCGGCTTTTTTCAAAAAGCTGTCTTTAATTTCCCTGTACTCCTCTGCAACGCAGGAGAGCCACTTTGCCTGACAAATTTCAGCGGAATCGGCAAGGGTGTTCGTTATCGCCTTATCCATACAGCAAGCCGACGAACAATAATCGCAGCCGACATACGGAATTCCCGAAAGCTCAAAAAGTCCTTGAATTGTGCCGTCCTCGCCGTTCTTGCCGTGAAGCACGGGGAAAGCGACATCGATTTTTATTTTTTCAATCTTACTGTCTCTGAAAACAATAAGGCTCTTATCCTTTCTGTCGGGAGAGAGAACGGCTTTTGTGCATTTTCCGCTTGTAAGCCACTTGTCCTCGGGCAAAAGCGATACATCGCCCTCGTAAAGATACCATTCTCCGTCCCTTGTGATACCGACGGTAACAACCTCGTATTTATCGGTTGGGATATGTGAGATAACGTATGAAGCGGAAACGCAGGAAACGAAATGCTCGCTCGACGCACCGCCGAAAATAATAAGTGCTTTTTTCACTTAAATCACCCCATAAATTCATACATATAGATATATATAATACCATATTAACGATTTATTATCAATTATTTAATAAAAAATTTTAATGACAAATCGCTTTTTATATGTTACAATATCGTTTGTATAAAAAAATTAAGGTGGTTTCAGCATATGATGGAATTGAATGAAGCCCTCAATGCCGTACTTTCGGGCATTGATTCTTCTGTAAAGGCAAACGGCTTTACCGCTGTTGAGCCGAAAGAAAAAACCGACGAGCTTCCCGTTATTCACGACGGCGAGCACAGCTATATCGACTTTGTAGGCGAAAAGGGTAAAATCCGCTTCGAAATCTTCGGAAATCAGGCTTTGCTTTTCTATACCGACGTTAAATCGGATGAGGCTACGGACGAGGATTTGGTTAAGGCTTCGGTCAACTATTTCAATCTTGAGGAATTTGACCAGAAGGATATTAAATCTCTTTGCAATGAGCTTAACGAGACTATAAACGCAAAGTTCGGCACGGCAAACGCTGCTGCCTCAAAATCAAAGAAGATGCCGACTCCCGTTTCAAAGTCAGCTGCCAAAAACGGCTCTCAGTCCTATGATGGTAACACCCTTGCCAACAGACTTTCCGCAATTTATCCCGAACTCAAAGAGCCGTACAGAGCAAACTTTGAAAAATATGACGAGTTCCTCCCCGAAGAATTTTTCGTAGACTACGGAGCAAAGCCCGTTATAAACACAATCAGATCGGGTAACGCTTCGGAAATCAAACGTCTTTTCAAAATTCTCAACGACATTTACGAAAACGGCAGCTCGGATGTTCAGGGCCTTATCGCCGTTACCATTCTCGGCGAAATGAACAACGACCCCGTGCTCTGCGAAAGAGCAGCAGAATATATGTGCGAGGATATGAAGGAGCCTGTGCTTCTCGTCAACAAATTCCTTGCTACCTCAAGGGGAAAGAAAGCTAAAGAAAAGCTTAAAAATCCCCCTGCATATAAGCCGAAAAAGGAAAAGAAGCCGGGTATGTTCGCTCAGATGATGAACGAGGGTATGGCTCAAAACGGCGGAATGCCTCCGATGTAATCGGTTGAAATCAACAAAGTTAACCCCCGAGTATCGGCTGATACTCGGGGGTTTTTATGACAAAAGGGAACTGAAATCAGTTCCCTTTTGCTGTGTGAAAAATCTATATCAGCCGACATCCGTCTTTAGAGTGTCGATGATATTGTCGTCATTTATCCTGTCTATCGAGTAGAACAGTGCGCTTTCGATAATCAGGAATACCGCAACCGATGCTATAAGGTACGGCGTAATATTGAGCTGAAAGCCGAAATCGAAGCTGTTTGCAAGCACCTTGCACATCAAGAAATGTATCAAAACGCTTATGGGCAATGAAAATGCAAGCGACCTTGCACCGTAGCTGAACGATTCGAGATAAATCATTCTCTTAAACGCTTTCGGCGTCATTCCGACAGAACGAAGCATTGCAAATTCTCTGCGCCTCTCGTTCATTGAGTTCGATATTGTGTTTATGATATTCATAATCGAAATCAGCGTAATAAGCGTGATAAAGCCGTAAACGAATACCTTTGTTATCATAAGAATATTGTTTACCGCTTTCATTGAAGAGCCGGATTCTGAAACACTGAGATACTCCGCATCCGTCTTGTAAAGTTCTTCGCTTATTTTGTCTATAACGCTCTGAAGCTCCTGCTCGTCTTTTACGAATATATACGCAGTTGACGGCGAGTAGTCCTTGAGTGAGTCGGGTATAGCTTCGTCGCACATTATAATCGTCGGGCGTGACGAATATCTGAAGTTGAAGGTTTCCTCCGACCACAAGGTTGTTGTCTGAATGCCTATTTCAATCGGCGCATCAACATATACATTATTGCCCTGCTCGTCTTTATTTTTGTTTATCTGAACATTTATTTTCTTACCCGAAATATCGTTTAAGGGATTTTCGGAATAGGTCTTTGAGCCCTTTTTGCCGTAGGTCGTGTTTACGAGAATTGCACGGGGATTGTCCTTGTCGTGATATTTTTCCGTGCTTTCCGAAAGCTCACGAAGATAGCCGTCAAACGAATTGCGGTCAAGATAAACAACGGTACAATTCAAGCCGTCATCCATTGTGTGAGCCGTAGAATAATCCTTAAAATACGAAGCGTCGATTTTGCCGAACTCAAAGGTCATAATGTAGCTTTTCTCTACCCCTGCCGTGTTTTTAACTGCGTTTGAAAGCTCTTTTGCGTGTCCGCAATCGGTGCTTATCAAGCTGTCGGCAGTTTTATTAAAGCTTGCTTCCATTACATCGGAGAACATTGAGCTGAAATTCATAACGGTAAGGAAAACAACAACACTCAAAAACAGAGAAAATACAATATTGCGTGAACGTCTGCCGTTTCGCTTATAATTCTTTGCGGCGAGCGTACCCTCGTAGCCGAATATTTTACCGACAAGCCTTGAGGTGCGAAGCTTTTTCGGATTTTTAATTTTAACCGCTTCGTTTTGACGAATTGCCTCGATAGCGGTCGTCTTTGATGCTTTTCTTGCAGGAATGTATGAGGAAATGAATATCGTCAGGGCACTTGCCAAAATCGTGCCGAGAATTACAAGCCAATTCACATACACCTTGAGCGTGCCGTCGTATTCAACCGCCATTGTTGCAATAAACGCCTTTCTGATACACGCAAAGGTGATTGCTATACCGCCGACGCCCGACAAAATTCCCACGGGAATACCGATAGCACCGAGTATAAAGCCCTCGAAATATACGGACATTCTCTTTTGCTTTTTGGTAGCGCCAACCGACGAGAGCATACCGAGGTATTTTGCCCTCTCCTGATACGATACCGCAAAGCTGTCATATATCATAAATATCGAAACAACCGCAATTATCAAGAGCAATATTCCCGCAAAGCCCACAAGTGAGCCTAAAATTGTATTGTCCTTCATAATTCCCGAAAAAGTGAAAAGCTCCGTATTGTAGGAATAACCCTCAATATCCGTTCCGAGAGCATTTGCTGTTGCCTGCATTTTATCCCAAATCGAGTTATCGAGCTTGTCATAACGCACATAGACATTAGCAATATTAACCTGCTTGAGCACTTCGTCATCACAGCCAACAAACAAATTGACATTATCGGTTCCCGATACCTTGCTTTGCGTGTAACCGACCACAAGAAAATCTCTTGTTACAATTTCTCCGTTTTCCTTTTGAATATCAAGCGTTACGGTATTGCCTACAGCGTAATTTTTATCTTTTTCGGCAAAGTCCTTTACAACAAGAATTTCATTGCTGTTTTTCGGGTATCTGCCGACGGAAACGGTAACATTTCTCATATCAAACCAATTCCCGTCAACTATAAACACGCTTTCGGGGGTCTGTATTTTGTCGTTTCCTCTCGGTGCGGTACTTCCGTAAAATGCCGAAAGGGATATTTCTTCTATATTTTTATCGTTTTTGTAAATACTCCTATTGTCAACAAAATTCGTTTCCTGAAATTTTGCGTGCCAATTTCCGTCAACCGCAAGCGTTGTATTTTGAAAGAATTTTACAAAGGATATTGCACTTGTAAACACCGCCGTTACCATAGCAACGGAAACGATAATCGCAAGCACGGTCAAAACGCTGCGTTTTTTGTGCGATTTAAGGTGTCTGAGAGTGAGAGTGTTAACAATATTCACTTATCTCACCTCATCTCTCAAAATCTTTCCGTCGTTTATTTCAATTACTCTGTCGGCGGAAAGGGCAATTCGCTCGTCGTGAGTGATGATAATTACCGTCTGCTTGTTTTCCTTATTAAACTGTCTTAAAAGCTTGATTATCTCCTTGCTGTTTTCGCTGTCAAGGTTGCCTGTCGGCTCGTCCGCAAGCAAAAGCGCCGGAGAGTTCAAAAGTGCTCTGCCGATCGACACCCTCTGCTGTTGACCGCCCGAAAGCTCATTCGGAAGATGCTTCAATCTGTTTTCAAGTCCCAACTTTTCAACAAGCATTTCTATCTGCTTTTGGTCGGGCTTTCTGCCGTCAAGTAAAAGCGGAAGCGTCAGATTTTCCTCAACCGTCAAAATCGGAATAAGATTATAGAACTGATAGATAAGACCTATCTGCCTGCGGCGGAAAATCGCAAGAGCCGTTTCGTCAAGGTCGCTGATTTTTGTTCCGTTTATGATTACCTCGCCGCTTGTCGGGACATCGACTCCGCCGAGAATATGCAAAAGCGTTGATTTGCCCGAACCCGACGGTCCAACGATAGCGATAAACTCGCCCTGCTCCACGCTGAAGGAAACATTGTCGAGAGCCTTGACAAGAGTATCGCCCTCGCCGTATGTTTTACACAAATTTTTAGTTTCAAGAATTTTCATAGCACATCTGCTCCTTTCAACGCCTATATTATCCCGTCAATATTACAATCAAGTTACAAAAACCATTACAGTTTTGTCATATTATCGATTTGTAGAATTTTATAGTAAAAGTCGAGCCTTTTCCGACCTCGCTTTCAACCGTAACGGAGGCGTTTTGCTTCGAAAGTATTTCCTTTGAAAGAGCAAGACCTATGCCCACGCTGTCCGAGGAGGAATTTTTACCGTGATAAAATCTCTCGAATATATGCGGTATATCCTCTTTTTCAATTCCGCAGCCCGTATCGCTTATCTTAAACTCCGAATATATATTGGTATCCGTTGCGCTGACGGTAAGTTTACCGCCCGATTGTGAATGCTCAATGCAATTTTTGATAATATTTTTTAATGCTTCTTCAGTCCAGTTCTTATCTCCTGTAAAGGTAAATTCCTTTACAGGTTTTTCAATCTCTATCTCCTTCAATTCCAAACTCAAAAGGAACGGCGAAAGACAATCGTTTACAATTTCAACCGACGAAAGCTCGGTTTTGTTGAATTCCACGGTGTCCGCATCAAGCTTTGAAAGCTTCAAGAGCGTAGCCGTCAGCCAATTCATCTTATCAACCTGCGTTTTTATTATATCGACAAATTCCGCACGCTTTTCGCTGTTTTCCTCTGCTTCAAGCAAGTCGGTCATAACGGTAATCGAGGTAAGCGGAGTTTTAAGCTGATGCGTAATATCGGCAAGAGAGTCAGCAAGAAACAGCTTTTCCTTTTTCAATTCTTCGTTTGTGGTTTTGAGTTTTATAACTACCTTATAGATATTGTTTTTGAGAATTGACAGCTCGCCCTCAGTGTTATCGCTGACATTGAGCGAAAAATCGCCCGAGCAGACAAGCGACAAATATCTGTTCAGCTCCTTTAGATAATCCATCTGCCTTTTCTTCCAAATGCAGAAAAGCGATATAATCACCGCCGACAGCACAAGACAGATTAAACTGCAAATCGGATTTATAAACGCCGTGCCGACGCACACAACAGCCGACACCGAAACGCATACTATAATTATTTTTACGAAATCTGATTTTTTCATTTCATCAAGTACCCCATTCCACGAACTGTTTTTATATATTGCGGATCATTCGGGTCGTTTTCGATTTTATCACGAAGCCTTTTTATATAAACCGTAAGCGTGTTATCATTCACGAAATCGCCGTCAACATCCCATATCTCCTCAAGCAGCTTTCGTCTTGTGAGCACCGTGCCTCGATTATTCACAAACGATAAAAGCAATCTGTATTCCATAGCGGTCAAAATTACCTCCTCGCCACGAAGCATCACCCTCGCCTCTGCGGTATTCACGGACAGCTCGCCGATTTTTACAATTCCGTCTGCGTTGTCCTTTGAATATCGTCGAAGCACGCTTTTCACTCTCGCAAGCAGCTCACGAACACGGAACGGCTTTGAAATATAGTCGTCCGCACCGAGTTCAAAGCCTGTAACGACGTTTATTTCATCATCATAGGCGGTCAAAAATATAACGGGTAAATCTCCCTTTGATTTTATGAGCGAGCAGACCTCATATCCGTTTCCGTCAGGCAGAGTCAAGTCAAGAATATAAAGGTCAAATTCCTCGTTTTCAACTGTCTTTTTAGCCTCTGAAACGGTTTTTACAAGAGTTACCTCGTATTTTTCACTCTCAAGAGTGTATGAAAGACCGATACCGATTGCCTCGTCATCCTCAAGCACAAAAATTCTCATAAAATCACCTCGAAACTATTGTAACATAACAACACTATAAATTCCATTACAGTTTTGTAAGAATATGGAATACAGCACCATAAATTTTCCGTATTTTCCATTATTTATTATGCGACATTTTCACTTTTATTGTTGAAAATGCGATAGGTTTGTGCTAAAATTGGTAATTGAGCAAAAAGTTTGTCAAAATTTTAACACTCTTTTTTCTCAAACTGTTTTAACAGCAAAATTTCAATTATAAAAGGGAGTCTTCGTATGTACAAAATCTTGCGAAAGAAAAGCTTAAATCCGACTGTTACGCAGATGGAAATTGAAGCTCCGTTAGTTGCCAAAAAGGCAAAGCCCGGTCAGTTTATCATCCTGCGTGTTGATGCAGACGGCGAGCGAATACCGTTGACCGTTGCAGGAACAAACGCAGAGGAAGGATCGGTTAAGATAATCTTCCAGATTGTCGGCGCAACGACCGAAAAATTAAACCACAAGCAACAGGGCGAATTTTTACAGGACTTTGTAGGTCCTCTCGGTGTTCCGACAAAAACAGAGGGAATTAAAAAGGTCTGCATTATCGGCGGCGGCGTGGGTTGTGCGATTGCAATGCCCGTAGCTCAGGCCTTTCAAAAGCTCGGTGCCGACGTTACAAGCATTATCGGCTTTAGAGACAAAAACCTTGTTATATTAGAGGACGAATTCAACGCTTGCTCAAACAGAATGTTCCTTATGACCGACGACGGCTCATACGGCAGACACGGCAACGTTACCGTTCCGCTTAAAGAAATGCTCGAGACAGGCGAAAAATTTGATATGATAATCGCAATAGGACCGCTTGTTATGATGAAGTTTGTAGTCCTTACGGCAAAGCCGTTCGGCGTACCTGTTACCGTTTCAATGAACCCGATTATGATCGACGGTACGGGAATGTGCGGCGGCTGTCGTCTTACGCTTAATCAAGACGGCAAAAAGGTTACGAAATTTGCCTGTGTTGACGGCCCCGATTTCAACGGCTATGAGGTCGATTTTGACGAGGCTATGTCAAGAGGCAGAATGTACGCAGATTTCGAACGTCACGCTTACGAAGAAACCTGCAATCTTTTCAAGAAAGCTTAACGGGGAGTGTTAATATGCCAGTATCACAGAAAAAACATGAAATGCCCACTCAGTCCCCTGAGATAAGAGCAAGAAATTTCAAAGAGGTCGCACTCGGATATTCCGAGGAGACGGCTGTCGCAGAGGCGCAGAGATGCCTTAATTGTAAAAACAGACCGTGTGTCAGCGGTTGTCCCGTAAACGTTCATATTCCCGATTTTATTTCTAAAATCAAAGAGGGAAATTTTGAGGGCGCATACCGTGAAATATCGCTTTCATCAACACTTCCGGCTGTTTGCGGCAGAGTTTGTCCGCAGGAAACGCAGTGTGAGAGCAAATGCACGCTCGGTATTAAATTTGAGCCTGTCGGAATAGGCAGACTTGAACGCTTTGTTGCCGATTGGCACAATGAAAATCAGACTGCCGCACCCGATGCTCCTAAATCAAACGGACACCGTGTTGCGATTGTCGGCTCAGGTCCTTCGGGTCTTACCTGTGCAGGCGACCTTGCAAAAAAAGGCTACAAGGTTACAATTTTCGAAGCATTGCACACCGCAGGCGGAGTTCTTGTATACGGTATTCCCGAATTCAGACTTCCGAAGTCAATCGTTGCAAAAGAGGTCGATACTCTTAAAGCTCTCGGCGTAGATATTGAAACAAACGTCGTTATCGGTAAAACTCTCACGGTTGACGAGCTGTTCGATATGGGCTACGAGGCTGTTTTCATAGGCTCGGGCGCAGGACTTCCCAACTTTATGGGTATCCCCGGCGAATCGTTAAAGGGCGTTTACTCGGCAAATGAATTTTTGACAAGAAGCAACCTTATGAAAGCATATAAGGACGACCCCGTTACCCCGATTATGAAGGGCGGAAAGGTCGCAATAATCGGCGGCGGCAACGTTGCAATGGACGCAGCAAGAACTGCTCTTCGTCTCGGTGCGGACAAGGTATATGTCGTTTACCGCCGTTCTATGGAGGAGCTTCCCGCAAGAAAAGAGGAAGTTGAACACGCTATGGAGGAGGGCATTGATTTCCGTCTCCTCAACAATCCTGTTGAAATTCTCGGCTATAACAATCCCGACAATCCGAGAGATGAGAAAAACGGCTTTGTTACGGGTATGAAATGTATTAAAATGGAATTGGGAGAGCCTGACGCAAGGGGCAGAAGGCGTCCTATTCCAATTGAGGGCAGTGAATTTACCCTTGATGTTGATACGGTTGTCGTTTCAATCGGCACATCGCCCAATCCGCTTATCAAGAGCACCACAAAGGGTCTTGAGGTCAACGAAAGAGGCGGAATTATCATAAACGAGGACGGTCTTACCACAAGGGACTGCGTTTACGCAGGCGGTGACGCTGTTACGGGTGCTGCTACCGTCATTTCGGCTATGGGTGCAGGAAAGCACGCAGCAAAGGCGATTGACGAATATCTCAGCAAATAAATATTAGGTTAGGCTCGATGCCTTACATTGAAGAGGTGGCTTATGGAAAAGGAATTTGATTTCAGCGTTGTTGACGAAATTCTCTCACGGCACGAGAAAGCGGAGCTGTCAACAATATCTATTCTCCAGGACATTCAGGATTATTATCACTATTTACCAAAGGAAATTTTCCCCTATGTTGCAAAGGCAATCGGCGTGGGCGAGGCAAGGCTTTACGGAGTGGCTACCTTCTATGAAAACTTCTCGCTTGAGCCAAAAGGAAAATATGTTATCCGCTGCTGCGACGGTACGGCTTGCCATGTAAGAGGCTCGCTTCCGATACTTGACCAGCTTCGAAAGACTCTCGGCTTGAGTGAAGAAAAAAAGACAACCGACGATTTGAATTTCACAGTCGAAACGGTTTCTTGTCTCGGTGCTTGCGGTCTTGCACCGGTTATCACGGTAAACGGCGTTGTTCATCCTGCCATGACGCCCGAAAAGGCATTGGATTTACTTGATGAGCTTAAAGCAGAGCTTGAAAAGGAGGCTGAGGGATAATGGATAAGCTTAATTCGAGAGCCGACCTTATTGCTCTGCGTGAGGAATGTGTCAAGGCATTTGAAGCAGAGGAAACAAAAATTCTTGTCTGCGGAGGTACGGGCTGTGTTGCAGGCGGTTCGCTTGACATTTACGCAAGACTTAAAGAATTGCTTGAAGAAAAAGGCATACCCGTTGAGGTCGAGCTGGCTCACGAGCCGCACGACGGAGTTGTCGGTATGAAAAAAAGCGGCTGCCACGGCTTCTGCGAGATGGGTCCGCTGGTACGCATTGAGCCGTCGGGCTGGCTTTACACAAAGGTTAAGCTTGACGACTGCGAAGAAATCGTAGAAAAGACGATTATCGGCGGAGAAAACATAGAAAGACTTGCATATAAGCAGGACGGCAAGGTTTATCAAAAGCAGGAGGAAATCCCCTTTTATAAAAAGCAAACACGAGTTGTGCTCGGCTCTTGCGGTCACATAAACGCAGGCTCTGTTCGTGAATATCTTGCTGTCGGCGGCTACAAGGCGTTCGAAAAATGCCTTTTTGATATGCAGCCCGACGATATAATCAAGGTTATTTCCGACTCAAATCTTCGAGGCAGAGGAGGCGGCGGCTTCCTTTGCGGTAAAAAATGGGCTTCCTGTGCCAAGCAAAAGGAAAATCCCAAATATATCGTTTGTAACGGCGACGAGGGCGACCCCGGTGCATTTATGGACCGTTCCGTTATGGAGGGCGATCCGCACAAATTGCTTGAGGGTATGATGATTGCAGGTCTTGCAATCGGCTCGTCCGACGGATATATCTATGTTCGTGCCGAATATCCGCTTGCGGTCGAAAGACTAAAAATGGCTATTTCTCAGGCTGAAGCTTGCGGTATTCTCGGCGACAACATTCTCGGAACGGGTAAATCGTTCCGCATACATATAAACAAGGGCGCAGGTGCGTTTGTCTGCGGCGAGGGCTCGGCTCTTACCGCTTCTATCGAGGGAAAAAGAGGTATGCCTCGTGTTAAGCCACCGAGAACGGTTGAGCACGGACTTTTCGGCAAGCCCACCAACCTCAACAACGTTGAAACCTACGCAAATGTTCCCGAAATCATAAATAAGGGTGCAGAATGGTACAAATCAATAGGCCCGGAAAACAGCCCCGGCACAAAGGCGTTTGCGCTTACGGGCACAATTCAAAACACGGGACTTATCGAAGTTCCAATGGGCACAACGCTTCGTGAGGTCATCTTCGATATAGGCGGAGGTATGCGAGGCGGTACGAATTTCAAGGCTGTTCAAATCGGCGGCCCGTCGGGCGGATGTCTTACGGAAAAGGAGCTTGATATTCCGCTTGATTTTGACTCGCTTAAAAAGGTCGGCGCAATGATTGGCTCGGGCGGACTTGTTGTTATGGACGACAAGACCTGTATGGTCGAGGTTGCACGCTTCTTTATGAACTTTACGCAAAACGAGTCGTGCGGCAAATGCGTTCCGTGCCGTGAGGGTACAAAGCGTATGCTTGAAATTCTTGAAAGAATTACTCAAGGCAAGGGCAAGGACGGCGATATTGAATTGCTTGAGGAGCTTGCCGATACAATTTCCAACACCGCCCTTTGCGGACTCGGAAAAACTGCTCCCTCCCCTGTTATTTCAACAATTAAAAATTTCCGTGAGGAATATGAGGCGCACGTTTATAAAAAGCGTTGTCCTGCCGGTGCGTGCAGTAAATTAAACATTTATGTTATTGACCCCGAGCGTTGCAGAGGCTGCTCAAAATGTGCGAGAAACTGCCCCGTCGGAGCTATCAGCGGTCAGGTTAGATCGCCTTATGTTATCGATCAGGATAAATGTATTAAGTGCGGAGCGTGTATGAGCAACTGCGCATTCTCGGCTATAAGGAGGGAAGAATGATGCTTCTTGAAAATATGATAGAAATTGACGGTATTCCCGTTAAAATCGAGGGCGAGCGAAACCTCCTTGAAGTAATCAGCAAAACAGGAATTAAGCTTCCCGTTTTCTGCTACCATTCCGACCTTTCAATCTACGGTGCTTGCCGTATGTGTATGGTTGAGGATGAAAACGGCAGAATGATGGCGTCCTGCTCGACTGTTCCGAAGGCAGGAATGAAAATAAAAACAAATACGGGCAGACTTCGCAAGTACCGCAAGAGCATACTTGAGCTTTTGCTTGCAAGCCATTGCAGAGATTGCACGACCTGTGAAAACAGCGGAAAATGTCGCTTGCAGGAACTTGCGGTTCAGTTCGGTATTACCGATGTCCGTTTCCCGAATGATAAAACGGCGTCCGAAAGGGACGAGTCCTCCTACAGCATTGTCAGAGATTCAAGTAAATGTATTCTCTGCGGCGACTGTGTGCGTGAATGTAACGAAATTCAGCACGTCGGAGCTATCGACTTTGCATACAGAGGCTCGAACGCCACTATAAGCACTGCCTTTAACAAACCGCTTGCGGAGTCTCTCTGCGTAAACTGCGGTCAGTGTGCGGCGGCTTGTCCGACGGGTGCGATTATCGTTAAAGATGACACTCAAAAGGTATGGGATAAAATTGACGACCCCGAGGTTTTTGTAACATGCGAGATTGCCCCTGCCGTTCGTGTCGGTATCGGCGAGGAATTGGGCTTGGACGACGGCGAATACGCAATGAACAGAATTATTGCGGCACTTCACCGTATGGGCGTCGATAAGGTTTATGACACGGTAACGGGTGCAGACCTTACGGTTATTGAGGAAACAAGGGAGTTTATAGACCGTCTTGAAAACGGCGGCACGCTTCCGCTGTTTACCTCCTGCTGTCCTGCTTGGGTGTCATTTGTCGAGAAAAAATACCCCGAATTTCTCCCCAACGTATCAACCTGCCGTTCGCCTATGAGTATGTTCTCGGCGGTTATTAAGGAGTATTACAAGGATAAGCTTCCCGAGGGCAAGACAAAGCATTATCACTTTGCGCTTATGCCCTGTACGGCTAAAAAGAGTGAGGCAAAGCGTCCCGAGTTTGACGGCTGTACCGATGATGTAATCACAACGCAAGAGCTTATCGGTATGATTAAAAAATCGGGAATTATGTTCAACGAGCTTGAGCCCGAAGCGGTTGACCTGCCGTTTGGCGAAATGTCGGGTGCAGGCGTGATTTTCGGCGTTACGGGCGGTGTTACAGAAGCGGTTTTGCGCTATGTTGCAGGCGACAACTCAAAAACAACGCTTATGCAGATTGAATACACGGGTATCAGAGGACTTGAGGCTGTCAAGGTGGCTGAAATCCCCTACGGCGACAGAAAGCTTAAAATTGCCGTTACCTCGGGACTTGCAAACGCAAGAAAGATAATCAAGGGTATTCAAAGAGGCGAGCTTCATTATGACCTTGTTGAGGTTATGGCTTGCCGTGGCGGCTGTATATCGGGTGCGGGTCAGCCGTATATCTCGCACAGACACCGTATCAAGCGTGCGGACGGACTTTACCGTTCGGACAAGAGCAGCGTTGTTAAATGTTCACAGGATAACAGACTTCTTGATGAGCTTTACGAGGGTGTTCTCAACGGTAGAACGCACGAGCTTCTCCACGTTGATTATGTAAAGAAAGAGAAATAAAAGCATTAAAGCATTAAAAGTCAAAAAGCACACTTCGTTCGAAGTGTGCTTTTTGGCTTTGCACGGATTAAAATATAATCATAGGGACAGGGCAAATGTCCGTGTCCGCAGGAAATTCGATATAAAATTACATTTGCGGACAACCGTATTTCAGCCTCCCTTGTGTAAAGGGAGGTGCCGAACGAACGTGAGGCGGAGGGATTGTAAGGTTGATTTTATCTGATTTTGTAAAAATCCCTCAGTCATTTTTTTGTTCCAAAAAAACGACAGCTCCCTTTACAAGGGAGCCTTTGACGGACAGGGGCGAGCCCTGTCCCTACGGATTGTAGGTATATTTTGATCCGTGCGAAGCACCCACTTCTCTTCACTCTTCTCTTTTCACTTTTCTCTGCCCGTCAGGGCATTTGTCCCACTCCAACACCAAAAAAAGCGGACAGTTTTCTGTCCGCTTAAATTATTTTGTGATATTCGCTTTTAGGATTACTCGTCCTTGCCGCAGCAGTGCTTGTATTTTTTGCCGCTTCCGCACGGGCAGGGATCGTTTCTGCCTATCTTCTTTTCCTTTTTAACGGGGCGTTTCTTTTCGCTTCCGTCGGTAGCTCCGCTTGTGCCTGTAATCTTCGCCTGCTCCTCACGCTTTACTTCCTCGTTTGTACGAAGAATAACCGTAAGAATACCCGTTACAGTACCCTCGCAGATAGCCGCACTCATCTCGTCGAACATATCGAAGCTCTCAAGTCTGAATGCAACAACGGGATCCTGCTGACCGTAAGAACGAAGATAAATTCCGCCCTTCAAGTCCTCCATCTCGTCAATATGATCCATCCATCTGCGGTCAACATTTGCAAGAAGAATCTTTCTTTCAAGCTCTGCCATAATTTCAGCGCCGTATTTCTCCTTACGCTCGTCAAACTTCTTATGAGCACAATCAAGGAACAGCTTTTTGAAATCATCTGCGGTGCTAAGGCCTGTTTCGTCTTTACCGTCAAGCACCCACGCAAGCTTTGTAAGCATTCCCTGAACGTTCCACTCCTCCTTCGGCAATGCCGACGGGCAGTAGAAGTCAACCTGCTGATTGAAATAATCGTCAATCATCTTTGTAATTGTAGCGTCAAGGTCAACACCGTCAAGAATTTGATTTCTCTGACCGTAAATGACCTCTCTCTGCTTATTCATAACGTCGTCGAAGTTAAGAACCTGACGTCTTGCGGCAAAGTTATTGCCCTCGACCTTCTTCTGAGCGCCCTCGATAAGATTTGTAAGCATCTTGGTTTCAAGCGGCATATCGTCATCAACGTTAAACGTGTCAAGAATCATATAGAATCTGTCGCCTGCGAAGAGTCTCAAGAGCTCATCCTCAGCCGAAAGATAGAAGCGGCTCTTACCCGGGTCGCCCTGACGTCCTGCACGACCTCTCAACTGGTTGTCGATACGGCGTGACTCGTGTCTTTCCGTACCGATAATATAAAGACCGCCTGCCTCACGAACCTTTTTAGCCTCTTCGGCAATTTCTTCCTTATGCTTCTGCTCAAGCTCGTGGAAAACCCGTCTTGCCTCGATAATATCCTCATTATCCGTCTCGGCATAGCCCGTTGCCTCTGCGATAAGCTCCTCCGTGAAGCCTTTTTTACGCATTTCGGACTTCGCCATAAATTCGGGGTTACCGCCGAGGATAATATCCGTGCCTCGTCCTGCCATATTTGTAGCAATGGTAACTGCACCGTACTTACCTGCCTGAGCGACGATTTCAGCCTCTTTTTCGTGGTACTTCGCATTGAGGACCTCATGCTTAATGCCTCTCTTTTTAAGAGCCTTTGAAAGCAATTCACTCTTTTCAATGTTTACCGTACCTACAAGCACGGGCTGACCCTTTGCGTTAGCCTCAAGGATTTGCTCGATTATCGCATTGAACTTTGCCTGCTCCGTCTTATAAAGCAAGTCGTTCTGATCGTCTCTTATCATCGGCTTATTGGTCGGAATTGCGATAACATCAAGTCCGTAAATCTCTTGGAACTCGGTGCTCTCGGTCATTGCCGTACCTGTCATACCCGAAAGCTTGTCATAAAGACGGAAATAGTTCTGGAAGGTGATTGTAGCAAGAGTTTTTGACTCTCTCTCAACCTTAACGCCCTCTTTTGCCTCGATAGCCTGATGAAGTCCGTCGGAATAACGTCTGCCGAGCATAATTCTGCCCGTAAATTCGTCAACGATAAGAACTTCGCCATCTTTAACAACATAATCGACATCACGCTTCATAACACCGTGCGCACGGATAGCCTGATCGATATGGTGCTGAATGGTAATATTCTCTGCGTCCATAAGGTTTTCAAGATTGAAGAAGCGTTCTGCCTTTTCAATACCGCTCTTTGTAAGAGTTGCACTCTTTGCCTTTTCGTCAACAACATAGTCGCCGTCGGCATTTGCAAGCTCTTCCTCGGCGTTCATCTTTGTATCAAGCTCTTTAACTGTAATCTTGCGAAGAGTTTTTACAAAATTATCGGCAATTTTATAAAGGTCTGTAGACTTGTCGCCTGCGCCCGAAATAATAAGCGGAGTTCTCGCCTCGTCGATAAGAATCGAGTCAACCTCATCGACAATCGCAAAATTATGACCACGCTGAACTCTCTGCTCTGCGTAAATAACCATATTGTCACGAAGATAGTCAAAGCCCATCTCGTTGTTTGTGCCGTAGGTTATGTCGGCATTGTAAGCCTCACGTCTCTGCTCATTGTCAAGCTCGTGAACAATAAGACCTACGGAAAGTCCCAAAAATCTGAAAACCTTTCCCATCCACTCGGAGTCACGGCGTGCAAGGTAATCGTTTACCGTTACAATGTGAACGCCCTTTCCCGAAAGTGCATTAAGGTAAGCCGGAAGCGTTGCGACAAGAGTTTTACCCTCGCCCGTTTTCATCTCGGCAATTCTGCCCTGATGAAGAATAATTCCGCCGATTATCTGCACGGGGAAATGCTTCATATTAAGTACACGCCAAGAAGCCTCACGGCAGGTAGCAAATGCCTCGGGCAAAATATCGTCAAGCGTTTCGCCGTCTGCAAGTCTTTTTTTGAATTCATCGGTCTTTGCCTTGAGCTGCTCGTCCGAAAGACGGCTGTATTCCTCCTCATATGCGAGGACTTTTTTCTGTATCGGCATTACTCTTTTTACTTCTTTCGAAGAGTAGTCGCCGAAAATCTTTTTAAGTAAGGACATAGTCTTTTCCTTTCAACATATAATTATACAGATATATTATATAACATATATACTTGTAAATCTACTGTTTTTTGTAAAAAACAGGCTGTAAAAAGACAAGTTTTTACAGCCTGTTAATTTATTTTTCGGTATTTTCGCCGTCAACGGTTTCCGAAGCTTGATTATTTTCGGAAGTTTCGGGTGCAACTGCCTCGTCGGGCTTTGCTTCCGATTCGGTTTTTGCATCAGAATTCGTTTCAGTTTCGGGCTTTGCCTCGTCCTTGTCCTCATCAGCGAACAAAGGCTCAAGCTCTTCGCCGTTCATAATGCGCTTAAACTCGTCGCCCGTAAGCTTTTCACGCTTAACAAGCTCAAGTGCAACAGCGTGGAGCTTGTCGATATGCTCTGTAAGAATATCCTCGGTCTGCTTATAAGCATTGAGAATAATCTTCTCAACCTCGTCATCAATCTGCGAAGCAACAGCCTCTGAATAGTTCCTCATATGGTTATAGTCCTTGCCGAGGAACACCTCGTCATTGTTCTGACCGAAAGCGATAGGTCCGAGCTTTTCACTCATACCGTATCTTGTAACCATTTTTCTTGCCTGCTCGGAGGCTCTTTCAATATCGTTCGAAGCACCGGTCGAAATGTCGTTGAAAATAATCTTTTCCGCAACACGACCGCCGAGAAGTCCGACAATATCATCAAGCATCTTCGACTTCATAAGGTGCATTTCATCATGCTCGGGCTGATACATTGTAAAGCCGCCTGCCATACCTCTCGGTACAATTGAAATGTGGGTAACGGGATCCTCGTGCTCAAGATAGAACGAAGTAACCGCATGACCCGCCTCATGATAAGCAGTGATTTTTTTATCCTTTTCGGAAATTTTATGAGACTTCTTCTCTGTGCCGACAACGACCTTCATTGTAGCCTCTTCAATTTCCTTCATTGTGATTGCCTTTAATTTTCTTCTTGCCGCAAGCAAAGCCGCTTCGTTAAGAAGATTTTCAAGGTCGGCCCCCGTAAAGCCGACTGTCGCACCTGCAATATTGCGAAGGTTGACATCGGGTCCAAGCGGCTTCTGTCTTGCGTGAACCTTGAGGATTTCCTCTCTGCCCTTCAAGTCGGGATAGTTTACCGTAACCTGTCTGTCAAATCTGCCGGGTCTTAAAAGAGCCGGGTCAAGAATGTCGGGACGGTTAGTCGCCGCAATTACGATAACGCCCTCGTTAGGTCCGAAGCCGTCCATCTCAACAAGCAGCTGGTTAAGAGTCTGCTCTCTCTCATCGTGTCCGCCGCCCATTCCTGCGCCTCTGTGTCTGCCGACTGCGTCAATCTCATCAATAAAGATAATCGACGGAGCATTTTTCTTTGCCTCTGCAAAAAGGTCTCTGACACGGGAAGCACCGACGCCGACATACATTTCAACGAAATCGGAGCCTGAAATCGAGAAGAACGGTGCGCCTGCCTCGCCTGCAACCGCACGGGCAAGCAAGGTTTTACCTGTACCGGGAGGGCCCACCAAAAGCACGCCCTTAGGAATTCTTGCACCGAGAGCACTAAAGTCCTTTGGTGCTTTAAGGAATTCAACAATTTCCTCAAGCTCTTCCTTTTCCTCGTCCGCACCTGCAACATCAGCAAATGTGGTCTTATTCTTATCGTCGTTTTTCTTATATCTTGCCTTACCGAAGGACATAGCCCTGTTGTTTTCGTTCTGAACGCTCTGATTCATTCGCTTGAACATAAAGAACATTACACCTGCAAGCAAGAGTATCATAACAACCGTCGGTAAAAGGCTTACCCACCAAGAGTTTGCCGTGCCCGAAGCATAGTCCATTTTAATTTGGTTGTCGGGATTTTCCTTGTTGTACTCGACTACGTCGTCGTGAATATCATCGACAAAAAGGCTGACGTTCGGAACGGTATATCTGTAAACAGTTTCGTCATCCTTTAATTTATATTCGAGTGCACCGCTTGACAAATTGAGCTTATATTCCGTAACCGCATGGGTTTCAAACTTATTGACAACCTCATAGTACTCGGTTTTTTTCTTGCTCTGCGGACCGACTGCCGAATAAGTAGCAATTACAAGCACAAGTGCCAGCGGAATTACAATATACGGAATAATCGCTTTCCAGTTCGTTTTTTTCAATGGAATTTCTCTCCTTTAATTGTTCTCATAAACACTGGGTTTGAGAATACCTACATAAGGTAAATTTCTGTATTTTTCCGCATAGTCAAGACCGTAGCCCACAACAAATGCGTCGGGAATTGTAGCACCCGAATAATCGGCTTTAAGGTCAACGGCTCTTCTCTCGGGTTTGTCGAGAAGAGTGCAAATCTTAATGCTCGACGGATTTCTTCTTGAAAGAATATCTATAAGATAATGGAGCGTTTTGCCGCTGTCAAGGATATCCTCGACAATAAGCAAATCAGAGCCCTCGATAACGTTTGTATCAAGGTCCTTTATGATTTTAACAACGCCCGAGGACGAGGTTGAATTGCCGTAGCTTGATACTGACATAAAATCGATACAGCACGGAAGCTTAATCTCTCTCATAAGGTCGCCCATAAACACAACCGAACCTTTGAGAACGCTTACCAAAAGAAGCTTTTTGCCCTGATAGTCCTCTGTTATACGCTCGCCGAGATTTTTAACGATTTCCTTTAACTGCTCCTGCGAAAGAAGCACCTGTTCAATATCATTCTCCATAATATTTCTGTTATCCATTTTACCCCTGCTCCTGACTTATGTTTAATTTTATTGCTTTTTTTGTGTCCGCACCTATGCGGAATTTTTTATTTGTTCCGTACCCACGAAGCCATACAACTTCGCCGTCGCTGTCAAGAATAATCATCCTGTTTCTGCCCTCGGGCGGAATTTTATCCTCATTAAAAAGTTTTTTAACGGTTTTTGTGACTCTGCGCTTTGAAAAAGTGAATTTATCGCCGTCTTTTCTGCTGCGCAAAATCAACGTATTGGATATTTTATCACAATCAATGAGATTATCCAATATATCTTTATTAAGATTTTGTAAATCTTTTGTGTCGTACCTCTCAATGCTTATTTCACAAAACGGTAAATTTACTTTTTTATCGTCAAGTGAAAAACCAACCGAAAACTGCTCTGCCTGTTCAGGCTTTTTGAAAATTTTCCCGTCCCTGCTGACAATTTCCGTCGCCGAAGCCGTAACAAGAGCTTTTCCGCTTCCGACAAATCGGAGAAAATCGTCAATGTGCTTTGACTCGACCTCGCCGTGCGACAATTCACTCAAAAATCTTCCTGCGATGCGTTTTTTAAGAAAAATATCCAATGCCGAAAATTCAGCCTCGTAAAGCACCGAATTTTTAACGCACAGAGCGTATTTTTCATTCACAACGCTCTCAAAAAATGCCTCCTGCTCCCTCATTCTCGAAGCAAAGCCCGAGAGTGCGCCGATAGCATTTTGATTTATCTCGCACAAGGTCGGAAGCACCTTAATCCTTATCTTGTTGCGTGAATACTCACATTCAAGATTGGTGCTGTCCGTAACATATTGAAGCTCGTTTTCCTCACAATACCTTTCAACGCTTTTTCTGTCCGTTTCGATAAGCGGTCGTATAATGTTATCCCTCACGGGCGGAATACCGCAAGCTCCTTTTGAGCCTGCTCCACGCACAAGGTTTAATAAGAGCGTTTCCGCATTGTCGTTAAGATTATGCGCCGTGGCAATTTTGCCTCTTTCCCCTGCAAGAGAACGGAAGAAATCGTATCTTACAATTCGTCCGCATTCCTCCTCGCCTATTCCCTGCTGCTTTGAAAGCGTGGGAATATCGGCGTGCAGAATTTCAAGCGGAACATTTAAGCTCTCGCAAAGCCTTTTGCAGCTCTCCTCGTCCCTCTGTGCCTCCGCACCACGTATGCCGTGGTTTATATGTGCGGCAACAAGCGAAAATCCGTATTCGTCTTTAAGAGAATTGAGCACACTCAAAAGACAAACAGAGTCTGCCCCGCCCGAAAGCCCGACAACAATCCTGTCGCAATTTTCAAGCATATTGTACCTTTTGATTACCGAAAGCACATCTTCCTTATTCATTCCTTACAGTCTCCAAAGATGAGAATAAAGTAAATTCCTTCGTCCAGTTAAGGTCAACGTCGCCCGTTGAGCCGTGTCTGTTTTTAACAACAAGCACCTGTGCCTTGTTGTCCATTGCGGCATTCAGTTCAGCCGCCTTATCGTCGTCCTTACCGTCGCTCTCATAGTAGCCCTCACGGTAAAGCATAAGAATAATATCTGCGTCCTGCTCGATAGAACCCGATTCACGCAAGTCCGACATCTGCGGACGGTGAGCCTTACCTCTTGCGTCGGTAGAACGGTTAAGCTGTGAACAGGTTACGACAGGAATGTGCAAATCCTTTGCCATAAGTTTGAGATTTCTTGTGATTTCCGAAACCTCCTGAACACGGCTGTCTGTCTTTTTAGTGCCCGACATAAGCTGAAGGTAGTCAATAATTATACAATCGACATCCTTCATTCGTCTGACCCTTGATTTCATCTCGTTTACGGTAATGGTCGAGGTATCGTCAAAATACAGCTCTGCGTCATTGAGAGCATAAGCTGCTTCGCCTATTCTGTTCCATTCCTCGGGCGAAATTTCGCCTGTTCTGAACTTGCTCGACTCAACTCTCGCCTCGGTTGCAAGTATTCTCTGTGCAAGCTGCTCCTTCGACATCTCCAAAGAGAAGAAAACAACTTTCTTTCTGCCCGTTACAGCCATATTCCTTGCGACGTTGAGCGCAAAGCTCGTTTTACCCATAGCGGGACGGGCACCGATAAGAATAAGGTCTGATTTGTTAAAGCCCGTGGTGTATTTATCGAGCATACCGAAGCCCGTTGAAATACCGAGATATTTTTCCCTGTCGGGCGAGGTCTTTTTACGCAAGTCCTCATATACCTCGTTATAGATAATATCGCTTATCTTTGTAGGGCCAACGGTCGTTCTGCCCTGTCTTATATCGTAAATTTTCTGCTCTGCGCTGTTGAGAATTTGGTCTGCCGAAGCCTCCGCCGCCGCTGCATCATTCGCAATCTCCTTTGCGGTGTTCAAAAGCGTGCGAAGAACATATTTTTCCTTTACGATTTTTGCATATGCAGCCACATTTGCCGTTGACGGTACAATCTGCGCCAACTGTGCAAGATAATTTTTACCGCCTGCGTCATCATAAATGCCCTTGCTTTTAAGCTCCTCCAAAACAAGAAGTGCGTCAAATTTCTGTCCTATCGCATCAAGATTTATGATAATCGAAAAAATCTCACGGTGCTGCGGAATATAGAAATGCTCCGGCTTCGTAATGTCCGCAATGCTCAAAAGACAGTCGGGGTCCATAAGCAAGCTGCCTAAAACCGCCTGCTCCGCCTCCAAGCTGTACGGCTCGCTGTTTTGGTCAAATAAAATGTTATCCATCATTTCCACCCGTAAAATTATTCGCCGACTTCTACGGAAATTTCAGCGCTTATGTTCTGATAAAGCTTAACCTCTGCCGAATATGTTCCGAAATTTTTAATATCCGCCATTGATATTTTTCTCTTGTCAACATCAACGCCGAGCTGCTTTTTGATTTCTGTTGCAACATCCTTTGAGGTAATTGAGCCGAAAAGCTTACCGTTCTGACCCGCCTTCGCCTTGAGCTTAACCGTCTTTGAGTCAAGCTTTGCCTTTGCCTCTTTAGCGTTTGCGATTTCAACCTCAAGCTTATGCTGCTTTGAAGCCTCGCTGTTCTTATATTCTGTCATTGCCTGAGCGTTTGCCTCTACCGCAAGATTTTTCGGAAAAAGAAAATTCCTTGCGTAGCCGTCCGAAGCCTTGACCTTTTCTCCTTTTTTGCCGAGTCCTTTAACATCAGCCTTCAAAATAACTTCCATTGTTCTACCTCCGTTTATTTATTGTTTGCGAAATATTCGTCTAATTTTCTTTCAAGCTCAAGCCTTACCTGTTCAATATCCGCACCCTCAAGCTGACACGCCGCCATTGTCATATGACCGCCGCCCGAGAACGCCTCCATTATAAGCCGTACGTTCACTTCCCCGTTTGAGCGTGCCGAAATGTTGACTGTATTATCGGTTTCAAACAGCACAAACGTCGCCACAACATCGCTTACCATTAAAAGCTCATCCGCCGCCTGTGAGCAAATAATTCTTATGTTATCACTTTTGACCTTTGCCACAGAAATAGCGCAATTCTCGTATTCGTATGCCGCAACGACAATTTTACCCTTGAGCTTTTTATTTTTCAGCGAGTTGTTGAAAAATTGCTTGACCGCCGCAATATCCGCACCCGAGGAGCGAAGATATGCCGCACATTCAAACGTCAGCGGAGTGGTTCTGAGCATAAAATCTCTTGTGTCGAGCATTATTCCCGAAAGCAAAGCATTCGCATAGACGGGAGTAAGATTTATCTTTTCATTACAATAGATAAGCTGCGTTACCATCTCGCTTGCCGAAGAAGCACTTGAATCCTGATAAAAAACGTGTGCGTCCTCAACACAGTCGCTTGATTTCTCGTGATGGTCTATAACAATTACATCTCTTACGCTTTCGTAAATCTCACGGCTCTCAAAAAACGGTGCTCTGTGAGTATCGACAATTATAAGCAAGGTATTCGATTTTACAAGCTTCTTGCCCTCTTCAACGCTGACAAGCTCGTCGCCCAAATCATTCTTTTTAAGATGATTTACCAAAAGGGTCGCAAGACTTGTTTTGACTGAAATGACAATTTTTGCACTCTTTCCGAGATCCTTGCAAAATTTCAACATTCCCACCGCAGCACCCAGAGAGTCGCTGTCCGAATACTTGTGCCCCATTATAAGCACATTTGAGGAATGGAGAATTGCCTTTTCAACCGCCGCACTTATGGGCTGTGCACGTTCGACATCGAAATTCAAGCTTACACCTCCATAATAATAGGCAAAACCATAGGACTGCGCCTTGTGGTCTGATAAATATGCTTTGAAACCGCATCACGAAGTCTGTTTTTTATCGTTCCGTGATCGGTAATTCTGTCATACATACAATCCGCAACAACATCCTCACAAAGCCGTCTTGTCTGATCAAGCATTTGCTCGGACTCCCTGACATATACGAAGCCTCTTGTTATAACCTCGGGACCCGATACAACATCGCCCGTTGTTCCGTCCATTGACAATACAATTATAACAATTCCGTCCTCCGCAAGCTTTGTTCTGTCCCTCAAAACAACGCTTCCGACATCGCCGACGCCCGTTCCGTCAACAAAGACCATACCCGAGGTAACCTCGCCGGCAACCTTTATTGCCTTCTCCGATGCCTCGATAGTCTTACCGTTATCGGCTATGATTATGTTGCTCGGCTCAATTCCCATTGAGCTTGCCAACGCCGCATGCTTTCTCAAATGCTTC
Source organism: uncultured Eubacteriales bacterium (assembly GCA_934436505.1). Classification (GTDB taxonomy): domain Bacteria; phylum Bacillota; class Clostridia; order Oscillospirales; family Acutalibacteraceae; genus Fimenecus. Next base: position 80,636 of record CAKSAP010000004.1, read on the forward strand.
TGCTCGCCGTGAACGGGAATGAAATATTTAGGCTTTGTAAGGCTCATCATAATTTTAAGCTCTTCCTGACAAGCGTGTCCCGAAACGTGAACCTCGTACATTCTCTCATATACGACCTCTGCGCCCTGCTTCAAAAGCTCATCGACAACCTTGCCGACCATTTTTTCGTTGCCCGGGATAGGAGTTGCCGAGATAATTACATAGTCATTAGGTCCTATATCGACCTTTCTGTGCTCGGAAAATGCCATTCTGTAAAGAGCCGACATAGGCTCGCCCTGACTGCCCGTTGTAACAACTACCATTTTATCGGACGGGTACCTGTTTATCTGATCAATGCCGACAAGTATGCCGTCGGGGATTTTTATATAGCCGAGCTCTGCGGCAATGGTAACAACGTTTTCAAGGCTTCTGCCCGAAAGTGCAACCTTTCTGCCGAGCTTTTCCGCCGTATCGATAATCTGCTGTACTCTGTGAATATTTGAAGCAAAGGTCGCAACGATAAGACGTTTACCGTTTGCCTTTGCAAAAAGAGTTCCGAAGGTTTCGCCGACCTTGCTTTCGGACTCCGTAAAGCCGGGCTTTGCAGCATTCGTTGAATCCGACAAAAGACACAAAACGCCCTCGTTTCCGAGCTCTCCGAGCCTCGGCAGGTCAATTACGCCGCCGTCGATAGGTGTTGTATCAATCTTAAAGTCGCCCGTCTGAATTACCACGCCGGCAGGCGATTTGATAGCAAGCGCAACAGCGTCGGGAATTGAGTGGTTGACGTGAATAAGCTCAACCTCAAAGCAACCGAGATTTACCTTGTCGCCCGGGTTTACTACGTTCAATTTAGCCTTGTCGAGAAGCTTATGCTCCTTTAGCTTGCCCTCAATAAGTCCTATCGTAAGGCGTGTCGAATAAACGGGAACGTTCATCTCCTTGAGAAGATACGCAAGTCCGCCGATATGATCCTCGTGTCCGTGAGTTATAAAAATACCCTTTATCTTATCGGCATTCTGCACCGCATAGGTAAAATCGGGAATTACAAGGTCAACGCCGAGCATATCGGGGTCGGGGAACGCAAGTCCGCAATCGACAAGTATCATATCGCCCTGACATTCATAGAGCGTCATATTCTTGCCGACCTCGTTAAGTCCGCCGAGAAAGGTAATATTTATCGGCGTATTGTTCTTCTTCGTTCTCCTTTTACCCTTTTGATTTTGAGAGGGCTTTCTTGTATAGTTCTTGCCCTTGCTCTGTGATTTTTGGGTTGTTTTCTTCTTGCCGTCCGAATTCTTCGGATAGCTTTTTTTGCCCTGTGCCGCAGCTGTATCCGAGACTTTACGCTTCGTTTTATTCTGCGGAGTCTTTGGCTTGTTTTCGTTCTTTTTTATGTTTGCCATTTGAAATCTCCTGTACTTCGTACAAATTAAAATATATAATCACGATGTTTTTTAAGACATACTTATAGATTATAATATAATACTATTATTTGCCGTTTGTGTCAATGCTTAGGTTGATAAAACGCTCCCTTGTAATATCGCAAATTTCCTTTGAAAATTCATAATTTGCGGCTTCCGACATAATGTGAATTTTATTGCCCGTCCTCGACGGTGTAACTGTTGCCCGACCCGTCGGATAATCCAAAATCGCAGTGCCGTTTTTGACAATAATTCCGTTCTTTTCACACTCTCGGCTGAAGCTTGAAGCGTTAAACGGGCTATCCGTTATTTTCCTCGAAACGTAAAAATCGGGAAGCTCGCCCGACAGCCTTGCCACACTCTTTCCCGTGTCGCAAATCGCCCAAAGAAGCCTTATTGCCGCAAAAAGTCCGTCGGTTAAAAATGTGCAATTATCAACCGTCCGTTGAATATCGGCAAGAATTTCCGTATCAAAAGGAGAATATTTGTACACTCTTACGCCCTCATTTTCGGCAATTTCCGACAAAACAAGCGGCGAATTAAACGGCAATGCAATATCGTTGCCGCTTTGAGCCTCATACTTTACCAAAATCGCAGAAACCCTGTCAAAGCCGAGCCAACCGCAATCCCTGTGGAAAACAGAAAGTGATTTTCCGTCGTTGTTGATTTTCAAGGTCATTTCATCGCCCTGACGACATTCAAGGCGGTAAAGACAGTCCTCCATAAGCGAGGAAATTTTATCGTTTCTGCATTTTACAAAGCAGGATATATCTTTTAGCTCTCCCCTTGCCTGTCGCAAAAGCTGCCTTAGATACATCATACCCACGCCGTGCATTTCCGAAATTTCGCCGCAGAAAGCAGGCTTATCCTCAAGAAATTTACTGTTATTCATAATGCCTTCAAGCTCGTTTTGAGCATTTATCGAAATCGGCAAGCCGTTTTTTCCGCAAATTCTTATGACCGTTTGGGCATTTTTTCGGCTTATGAAAATCCCCGAGTCCAACGAGCAGAACTTGACAAGATATTGAAATTGTGCGTAGAAGCTCTCTCCGAAATTCCACACTCTGCTTGACGCTGCCGAAAGCGCACCCATAATTGAATATGCCGCCGATTTTGCGGCTCTGCTGCCGTCCGTGGCAACTCCCGTCTTTCCCCCGATACTGCTCAATCCGACGGCAGTACCGATAGCCGAAGCATAATTTGTGTAAAGGTCATTGCCTTTACATATAAAACTGCTGTTTTCAAAATCAGACATTACTTTTTCTCCCTGTTTTCATATAGTTTTTACTATATTGTTGACCGCCGCAAGTCATTATAATCTTTGCCTGTTGTAAAACGGAGAAAACAGTGGTAAAATTACAGATATATTTTATAAAAAAGCGTGTACCGTTTTTGCAACGTACCGCATTTGATTTTGAGGTGTAAAAATGAGTCCTAAGCCTTTTGTTGAAATGTTTACAGACGGAGCCTGCTCGGGCAATCCCGGTCCCGGCGGTTGGGGTACTGTTTTAAGATGCAACGGAAAAGAAAAGGAGCTGTCGGGCGGCGAAGCGCAAACGACCAACAACCGTATGGAGCTGACAGCCGTAATCGAAGGCTTGAAAGCGCTTAAACGTCCCTGTGATGTTAAGCTCACAACCGATTCCAAATATGTCGGCGATGCGATAAAGCTCGGCTGGGCTAAGTCCTGGAGGGCTAACGGTTGGAAAAAAAGCGACAAAAAGCCTGCTCTCAACGCCGATCTTTGGGAAGAGCTGTTAAACCTGCTTGATATTCACAACGTCGAAATTGTTTGGGTAAAAGGGCACGCAGGTCATCCCGAAAACGAACGCTGCGACACGCTCGCCGTGATACAATCTAAAAAATTTCAATAATATTGCGTTAACATACAAATTTTTATTGATTTTATTAGTTTTTATGTGCTAAAATACTATTATATTCGTCTGCGTGTCAGACACAATGTTAGGATGTGATTTTTTGGCAACCTCTGAAGTTATTGAAACAACCGAAACCGAGCTTGAGAACGAAGTCGAAAAAGAAATTGAAAAAGCCTCGGCAGGCAACAGAAGATACCTCAAGCCGAGCGAAATAGTAGCCTTTCTTTTAACAACCTTCGGTCAGAAAAACCTGAGCCAATTCGTTGACTCGTACAGGCAATTCTTTATGATAAGCTTCTTGGGCATATCGGGTAAGGCGTACGGACTTATTGTTTTCTTCGAGTCCATATACGATGCGCTTGACGACTCGCTCTCGGGTCTTATCATTGACAGAACAAGAACACGTTGGGGCAGACTTCGCCCGTATATGATTATTACCGTTCCCGTTTGGGCGATTGCGACAATGATGTTGTTTACTACGCCCTCTTTCCTTTCGGGACAGACACAAAAGATAATTTGGGCAATAATCTCCATTTTCGCATATAACCTCGGAATGTCCTACTTCGGTGCGTGGAACATTCTGCTTTACAATATCACTCCGAACATTAAAGAGCGTGACAACCTTATCGCAACCTCAAAGTTCTTTGAGCTTTTCGGCGTTTGGGTTCCCTCGCTTCTCCCGATATTCATTTCTCTTACCAAAGGTAAGGTCGGTATGCAGAGCATCTACACCTCCTTTGCGATTGTAATGGTTGTTGTCGCTTCAGTTACTGCGATTTACGGCTTCTTTGCAATGCGTGAAAGAGTTCCGCTTGCTTCCCGTGAGCAAATGCAGGAAATCGGTATTCTTGAATCCTTCAAAAATGCCTTTAAGAATAAGCCGATGTTTATTTCGGTTATCGCAAACTTCTTTAACGGCTTTAAGGGCGTCGGCGCTTCAACCGAAAGCTTCTTCTGGCTTCATAACACAGGAAGCCTTTTCCACGGAACACTTGCAGGTCTTTTCACAGGACTTCCGAACTACATAGTAACACCCTTAACTCCAAAGCTTATCCGTAAATTCGGTGCGAGAAATACGGCGCTCGGTGCAGGTGTTTTCGGCGGCGTTGCATATACGCTTATGTTTATAATCGGTTATAAGCCGTTCGGAAGCTACGACGAAACGCTCCCCTGCGTGCTCAATATGATTTACATAACGCTTATGCTTACTATTTGCGGACTTCCGAACTGCGTAATCCGTGTTTGTCAGGCAGTTTTGCAGGGCGACGTTTACGATTACAGCGAATGGAAATACGGCGTTCGTAACGAGGCACTTGTTCAAACCGTTACAAACTATTTCGGAAAGCTCGCAAATGCGGTTACGGGACTTCTTTCGGGTCTTGTAATTACACTTGTCGGATATGTTGCTCATAAGGACGCACTCGGCGACGTAATCCGTGAAACCAACCCGACAGTCCTCAGAGGCTTCTTTGCGGTATTCGCTCTTATGCCTGCTATCGCAAGATTTTTGTTCGGTATTTCGTGGATATTCTTCCCCGTTCACGGCGAGTTCAAGGAAAAGATGCTTGCCGACCTTGAGGAGAGAAGAGCACAGAGAGTAAACGAGCTTGAGGCATCCGACGATAAAACAGAGGAATAAAATATAATTAAACATTAGATTAGATTAAATTAAAAACGCTCACTTTCGTGGGCGTTTTTTGTTGTGCTTTTTCAGTTGAATTCACACAGCCGTAGGTACAGCATTCAGCCTCCCTTGTGTAAAGGGAGGTGCCGAACGAACGTGAGGCGGAGGGATTGTAAGGTTGATTTTATATGATTTTATAAAATCCCTCAGTCATTTTTTTGTTCCAAAAAATGACAGTTCCCTTTACAAGGGAGCCTTTGGCGGACAGGGGCGAGCCCTGTCCCTACGGTATGATAAATTTTTCTAATCCGTGTAAAGTACCTGCTTCTTTTCACTATTCACTCTTCGCTTTTCACTCTTCTCTGCCCGTCAGGGCTCGCCACCGCCCTACACGGTTGGATATAAATTCAATTCACATATTCCTCAACTGCTCTTGCGAGTCCGTCGTTGGCGTTGCTGTCGGCTTGATAACTTGCGACGTTTTTAATCTCGTCAATCGCATTGCCCATTGCAAAGGAATATTTCGCAAATTTGAGCATCTCATAATCGTTCATTGCGTCGCCAAACGCCATAACATTGCTCTTATCAACGCCGATTTCCCTGCAAAAGCCGTCAAGTGCCGTGCCCTTGTTGACATTCGGTGCGGTTATCTCGATTTCATCGGGCAAGGACGACGTAATATAAAGCTGACGCTTCTCAAATTCGGGAATTAACTTGCTTCTATGCTCATCGCTCACGCTGTAAAGTGCGATTATCTCGGCACATTCGCCCTTCAAATCGCTTGCGAGCTTGTCGGATGCCACCGAAAGCCTTGTAAACTCGTCAAGAAATTTCTGCGGAAGTCCGTGATTTACATAATATCCCGTTTTGTCGTTTTGGATAAAAATTTTGCCGCCAACATAGAGGTTATAATAAATCGGGAAGCCGTCAAGCAGAGTGAGAATTTCCTCGGTATGCTCCGCCGAAATGCAATTTTTGTATATATTCTTCCTTGCGCTCCTGTCAAAAACCGCTGCGCCGTTCGAGTAAATCACATAATCCACGAACGGCACCTGCGAGGTTACATTATCTGTAAATGTAAGAGTTCTGCCCGTTGCGATTGCGATTTTAACACCGTTATTATGCGCCGTTTTCAACGCATTTTTAGTGCGTTCACTCACGGTCTGATGGTCGGGCGACATAAGCGTACCGTCAAGGTCTGTTACAATTAGTTTTACTGCCATTATATTCTCCGATTATATTTTTAAGCCGAAATAATTTTTTGCGTTATTAAAGGAAATATCCTCCACGACCTGCGACAAGAACTTAATATCCTCGGGATATTTGCCCTCTTCGACCCATTCGCCGATAAGCTCACACAGTATTCTTCTGAAATACTCGTGGCGAGGGTACGACAAAAAGCTTCTTGAGTCGGTTATCATTCCGACAAATCTCGAAAGCACGCCGAGGTTTGCAAGGTCGGTCAGCTGGCGGCGCATACCGTCGTAGTTGTCGTTAAACCACCACGCAGAGCCGAACTGAATTTTCGACGCAGCCTCGTCCGTTTGGAAATTGCCGAGCATTGTACCGAGCACGACATTATCCTTTGGATTGAGCGTGAAAAGAACGGTTTTCGGAAGCTTGCCTAATTTAGCAAGCGAATCCAAAAAGCGTGAAAGACCTGCCGCAATTTCTCTGTCGTCAACCGAGTCAAAGCCCGTGTCAGCGCCTAATTTTTGGAACATTTTTGTATTGTTATTGCGAAGTGCGCCGATATGAAGCTCCATTACCCAGCCTTTTTCAGCGTAATTTTCGCCGAGGAAGCCTAAAAGAGCCGTCTTGTACTTATCAAGCTCAAGCTCCGAAAGCGGCTTGCCGTCAACGCCCTTTTTGAAAATCTGCTCAAGCTCACGGGAATTTGAAGCAACGCACGGAATATAACTCAATGAGTGGTCAGCCGCACGGCAGCCCATTTTGTCAAAAAAGTCAATTCGCTGTGCGAGAACTGCTTTAAGCTCCGCAAAGGACGAAATTTCCCTGCCTGCCGTCTTTTCCATTGCCGCAAGCCACGGGATAAACTCCGCCTTTTCAATCGCAAGAGCCTTGTCGGGACGGAAAGCAGGCAAAACCTTGCACTTGAAATTCTTGTCTTTTTTAAGTTTTTCGTGATATTCAAGAGTGTCCGACGGATCGTCGGTCGTACATACGCAAACGACATTTGATTTTTCAATCAGCTCACGGGGAGTGAAGCCGCCTGCCTTGATTTTCTCGTTGCATCTGCGCCAAATATCCTCGGCGGTAGAGGGAGAAAGCGTTTCATAAATTCCGAAATAACGCTGTAATTCAAGATGCGTCCAATGATAAAGCGGATTGCCGATAAGATGCGGCACAACCTCCGCCCATTTCAAGAACTTGTCGTGTCCCGACTTTCTGCCGGTAATATATTCCTCCGAAATGCCGAAAGAACGCATTGCACGCCACTTGTAATGGTCGCCGCCGAGCCAAAGCTCTGCAATATCTTTCGGTGCATTGTTTTCGTAAATCTCCTTTGGGGAAAGATGGCAATGCCAATCAAAAATCTGCGTTTTTTCCGCACCCCTTTTGTATATTTCCTTTGCCGTTTTTGTAGTGAGCAGGAAATCCTTATCCATAAATTTTTTCATAATCTTTTCCCCTTTACATTGAGAATATAAGAATATTTTATCACAGTTAAATTAAAGTGTAAACAATAAATGACGTGGAAAATTGCGGTTGCGGTCAAAAGGTTTTTGGTTATATTTTTCAAAGCCGACAGTCTACTCAAAAAACACCTTCAAGCATAAATGCTGTAATATTTTGCCGTACCTCACGGGATTTGTTCGGCATTATAGCAAAGCTTCGGTTGTGTAAATTGTGCATTGTTCACAAAAAATTCTACTTCTTATTCTATTTCTTAAATATTATTGCTTTTTTCAAACAATTACTATATAGTTATATTAGGATATTAAAATTCAAAATGAAAGAGTGAGTCCGATGTACAAAGGTTACTTTGGTGTATTATCATATAACACACTAAAATCATGCACATTCAGCGTTTACGAATTCTGATAGGAGGGGATACAATAATGAATAAGAAAAAGAAAATATTAACTGCCGTTATTTCCGTATGTTTAATTTTTGTTGCAATATTTGTTGTTAACCTTTTGCTTCCGGCAAAGTGGGAAACAAAAGAAACAATGGCTGTTTCAAGAGCTGCGGACAACGGCGGACTTGAGTATTTTCCGGCATACAGTTATTATAAAAACCCCAAGCTTACCGATATTATAAACAGAGCTCAATATCACGATATAATGGAAATGAATATGGAGCTTTCCGAAATTTCCGCAGAATTTCTTCACACTGTCGGAGTTGATAAGCAGATTTCATTTAATATCATTTCAAAGGACAGGACTCATTTTGAATACACAATATCCGATGACACCGGTAATACCACATGGTTAGTCAGCGTAAATGACGGTTATCTGAAAAGCCATTCGGTATCCGTAGAGAAAGATTATACTGCGTAAAAAATCAATTCGAATTTTACCGCAGTTCAATGAAATATTTCAACCGACACAGGTAAAAAGGAGTATCCTATGAAAAAGAAGAAAACCGCATTGATTGTATGCGCCGTTGCGGTGCAGGCAATTTTACTTGTGTTTTGGGCAATGCTCATAATTGAAACCGTTTGCCCGATATACAGGCTCTCCGCCTCAATGGCAATCGTAGGTCGTGATATTACCGTATATGCACCCGTGAGGGTTGAAACGGTTATGACCTGTTCGGCGGAAAAGGTAAACAATCAGAATTTCACAAAGGCAAACACTCAAATTTTAACCTCTTTTGTCGATCGTTATAATCTTACAAAAGCTCCCGATTATACGGTTCTCGAAAAAAATAAAAATTCATATGTCTATGAGCTTTCATCAAGCGAGACGGGCGAAAAGTGGACTGTTACCTGCTCGATAGGCGAAGAAAACGCATTTGACATTACCGTTTCGGGAGGTGCAAAGTGATGAAAAAGGCTATAATTACACTCACGGCAATTTTTGCCGTACAAATTATACTTTTATGCTGTCTCGGTGCACCTGCAAAGGAAATTGTTAAATGGTCGCAAAATGAGTACGGCGATTATAGCGATTATGTGATAAACTCTTGCAGCTTCGGCGACCGTTCGTTGTTGGAAATAAACAATGCCATTGACAGTTACACGGCGTCTCAAAAAGAAAAATATACAGAAAGCACGGACGGCTACGAGATGATTCGTGTTAAGGCGACAAGAGTTATCAAGGATACTGCCGACACCGCAATTATCGAGTATAACACGGAGCGATACATCTACGAATCGGAGGAAAGCGGAAAAATTATCGGCTACTCACTTCTTGAGACTGCTCGGCTGACAATTGACGGCACGGGAAGCGAAATAAAGCTTAGCTTCTCCCCCGTTGAAAAAACCGACTGTGCCGCACACGAATTTTTGTTGGCAAAATAAGCATATAAATCTGCATTTCAATTGAATTTCAGATAAAAAAATACGGCGTTCAAATCGAACGCCGTATAATTTTGCTTTTAATCAGTCAGCTGTGTAAGGAAGAAGAGCGATAGCTCTTGCTCTCTTAATAGCTGTTGTAAGCTCTCTCTGATGATAAGCGCATGTGCCTGTCACTCTTCTGGGGAGAATCTTAGCTCTCTCTGAAGTGAAACGACGAAGCTTTGCTGCGTCTTTATAATCAATCTTTTCAACCTTCTCCACGCAGAAAGCACAAACTTTTTTGCGTTTTCTGTTCATGGGGCGAGCACTTTTATTTTCAGCCATTGTTATATCCTCCTGTAAAATTCAAATAAATTGACGATTAGAACGGAAGTCCGTCGTCATCATCATCTGCCGAGCCGAAGCCGAAATCCTCTTCCGCAGCTGCGGGAGTAGAAAAGCTTGCGGTGTTGCCTGCCTGATAGGACGGAGCGTTTGCAGCCGGAGCTTCAAAGCGGTTCTGACCTGCGTCAGATGCCTTTGAGCCACAGAACGAAACGCTGTCGGCAACGATTTCAACAGCAGTTCTCTTAGCACCCGTCTTGTCTTCATAAGAACGGGTCTGGATTGAGCCTTGTACGGCTATCATTGAGCCTTTGTGGAAATAACGAGTTACAAAATCAGCGGTCTGACGCCATGCAACAACATTGATAAAATCAGCCTGTCTTTCCTCGCCCTGTCTGACATAGCTTCTGTCAACAGCGACACAGAAAGAAGTTACCGATGTACCGTTTGCCGTTGTACGCAACTCGGGGTCTGCTACGAGCCTACCCATTATAACTGCACAGTTAATCATTTCCTTTTCCTCCGATTACTTCTTTACTACGATTGAACGGAGAACGCCGTCTGTGATTCCTGCTACACGCTGGAACTCAGCCGGGAAAGCCGGCTCACACTCAAGGTTGAAGAGTACGTAGTAGCCTTCAGCCTCATCATTGATAAGGTAAGCAAGCTTTCTCTTGCCCCACTCGTCAACGCTTTCAAGAGTGCCGTTTTTCTCAATCAATGCCTTGAATTTTTCAACAAGGGACTGTACATCCTCATCAGTTTTATTGTTAACCGAGAGAACAACGATTGCTTCATACTTTGTCATTCTTTTGCACCTCCTTATGGACTCTGCCCTCACATTTTAGATTTTGAGGGAAGGAGCTAAAAACATAAAAACATTTTCAGCGGTTTATAATTATAACAGCAAAAGCAATATAAGTCAAGCAATTTTTATCTGATACAGATTATCTTATATGTACAACCTCGCCCGAGGTGAGCGTTGACGTTCCCTCAGCATTGCTTATCACAAGTCCGCCGTTTACATCTATGTCAACAGCTCTTGCGTCAAATTCTCCGTCGGGCTTTATCACGTGAACAAGCTGACCCACGGTAGCCGAATGAGCCTTCAATCTGCTTATAACGTCCGAATTGTCATAGGAATTGAGTGCATTGTTTCTGATAACATATCTGTCAATATTATTTACAATGTCAACCAAAATCTCGTTGTGGTCAAGCTCCTCGCCGCCCTGATACTCGTTGCCGATTGAGGTCGCCGTGTATTCAAGCTCGTCGGGGAAGTCAATTTTTTCAATATTAAGACCTATGCCGATAACAACATATCTCGGTCTGCCGTTTTCATTGATAATCTCGCAGAGAATACCGCAGATTTTCTTGTCGTTTACAAGTATGTCGTTGGGCCACTTGATTTTTGCGTCAATATTGAACATATTGTAAAGCGTGTCCCTTACAGCAAGCCCTGCGATTGACGAAATGAGGTCAAAATTCTTTTCGTTGCCTGCAATTTCGTGAACGACGGAAAAGTATATTCCCGCACCCTTCGGCGAATAAAAGCTTCTGCCCGTTCTGCCCTTACCTGCGGTCTGATGATCGGCAACCACCAAAAGCTCCTTATTTTTCCCCTCGTGGCACATCTTCTTTGCAATGTCGTTTGTCGATGTCGTTTCGGGATAATATTTAAGAAATTTTTTAGCCCTGTACTGTTTAAGATGATAAACAAGGCTTTTTTCGTTCAATTCAAGATTTTTCATAAGTTTCCTCTTTAACTATTTATAATAAGTATATTTTTACACAGTTTTGCTCGAAGGTCAAGTATAAAAAGAACAAAGCACCCTCTTTCGGGGTGCTTTGCTTTAGGGGAAGAAAAGGGATAAATGAAAAAGTGTATCGGTTCTCTCTAACCGATGATTAAAGTATATGGGAAAAATGTTTCCGCACAATATACTTTTATTTAACAATCTGTAAACAAATACTTATACCGTTTCCGAATAGCTGCCGAGATAAGTGAACTTTTCGGTTGTGCTTTCAAGCTCGTTTATCATCTGAACGAACCTGTCGGAATACACGCTCGACTCAATGTCGAAATAGAACATAAATTCAAAGTCCCTGTCGGTAAGCGGACGGCTTTCAAGCTTGATAATGTTAATGTCAAGCGCATAGAACATTGAAAGCATTGAATAAAGTGAGCCGGGCTTATGCGGAAGCGTGAGCATAAGGCTTGTTTTGTCCGCACCGGGATAAATTTCAAGATTTTTTGAAATGCAGATAAATCTTGTGTAGTTGTTCGCCCTGTCCTGAATTGACTCGCATACGGTCTCAAGGTCATAGAGCATTGAGCAATCGTTTGAGGAAATTGCCGCAACGTCGCTTCTGCCGCTTTCCGCAACCTGTTTTGCCGCAACCGCTGTGTTTTCGCAAATTGTAATTTTTACGCCGTGCAAGGAATTCAAGAACTCGCTGCACTGACTTATAGCCTGCTCGTGAGAATAAATCTCCTTTATGTCGGCAAGCTTTGTTCCTCTGTTAGCAAGAAGTGAATGATTTATTTTCAATCTTATTGATTTTACAATGTAAAACTTGTACTTGTTCATAAGGTCGTAAACATGGTTTACCGAGCCTGCGGTGCTGTTTTCAATCGGCAAGATACCGTATTTGCAAAGTCCCTTGTCAACCGCCGAGAAAACTCCGTCCCAGCTGTCAAAGAACATTATATTGGGATTTCTGAAAAGTTTTTCGCAAGCAAGCGTCGAGTATGCGCCCTCTACGCCCTGACAAGCGACGATAGCCGACTCGGGGAACGATTTTTTGTCGCTCTCGTCAAGAGCCGCTTCAATTTTTCTTGTAAGCTCCGACTTGTTACCGAGGCACTTGTGCTGATACGTCCTTGAAAGCTCTAAAATCTGAGAATACAGGCGAAGCGAATAGTTTTCAAACTCCTCTCCGCTCATCTCTGCAATTTTATTAAGCAACGCTCTCTCCCTCGTCTTATCAAGCACGGGAAGCTTGTTTTCCTTTTTATACCTTGCAATATCTGTTGCAATTTCCATTCTGTCCTTGAAAAGCTCAACCATTTGGCTGTCTATTTCGTCAATTCTGCTTCTGAGCTGTTCTAAATCCATAAATTTACCTCCATTTATTAAAGCAAAAGGTCAAGTGCCGTTATCGCCGCAACAGCCTCAACTGCCGGAACGGCTCTCGGAACAATGCACGGGTCGTGTCTGCCTTTTATTTTAAGCTCTTCCTGCTTATTCGTTTCAAGATTTACGCTTTCCTGCGGCACGGCAATAGACGGGGTGGGCTTTATCGCCACACGGAAAACTATCGGCATACCCGAGGTTATTCCGCCCAAAATTCCGCCGTGGTCATTCTTTTCGGTTACGATTTTTCCGTTTTCAACCGTGAAATTATCATTGTTTTCGCTGCCGTATTTGAGCGTTCCCGAAAATCCGCTTCCGAATTCGATACCCTTAACCGCCGGTATCGCAAAAATATTTCTCGCAATTACATTTTCTATACCGTCGAACATAGGCTCGCCAATTCCTGCCGGCATACCGCTTATCGCACATTCGATTATTCCGCCGACCGAGTCGCCGTTTTCCCTCGCAACGCCGATAATCGCCTTCATTTTATTTTCCGCTTCGCCGTCTATAACAGGGAAAAACGGGTCTAATTCCGTTTTCTGAATTTCGCAAGCGTCGAACGGCTCGTCGTATGCGTCCTTGACGGAACAAATGTGCGCCTTAACTTCAACGCCCCTTTCACGAAGCATTTGCATACACACAGCCCCTGCAAAGCAAAGCGGTGCGGTCAATCTGCCCGAGAACTGCCCTCCGCCTGCAATATCGTTGTGTCCCGAATACTTGACATAAGCCGCATAATCGGAATGAGACGGTCTCGGAAGAATTTTCAGCGAATCATAATCCTGCGAACGGGTGTTGGTGTTGTCGATTTTTGCACAAATCGGAGCACCGCAGGTCGTGGAATTTACAAGTCCTGACAGAACCTGCACCTCATCGCTTTCCTTTCTCGGTGTGGCAAAGGAATTGTGCCCGGGCGCACGTCTTTTCATAAAGTACGACACCTCGTCAAAATTTATCTCAAAGCCTGCCGGCAAGCCGTCTATAACAGCACCAATCGACTGTGAGTGCGACTGTCCGAAAACGCTGACGTTGATTTTATTCCCCTTGAGAATCGATGACATCCGCTTTACCTCCCAGCATTTTATAATCTTCAAAGAAATTCGGATACGATTTATTCACAGCCTCTGCCCCTCGAAGCGTTATTTCTCCGCCCGAGCCCAAAGCCGCCACCGCCGCCGACATTGCCATTCTGTGATCGGAATAGGACGGTACTTCTCCGCCTGTGATTTTCTCATCACACCAAATAACAAGTCCGTCGTCGGTCTGTGCGTTGACATTGCCCATAAGAGTTAGGCTTTCGCAAATCGCCTGAAGCCTGTCGCTCTCTTTAAGTCTTAAACGCTCTGCGTTCGTAACGATTGTAACGCCTTTTTTAGCGTTCGCCGCAGTAACGGAAAGCACGGGAATTAAATCGGGAATATCGGAGGCATCAATCTGTATGCCGTGCAAGGCTTCGCTTTTCACTCTTACCCTGTCGCCGTTTTTCTCGACATATGCGCCCATCTGCTCTAATATATCAACAACTTTTTTGTCGCCCTGAAGCGAGTCCTCACGAAGTCCCGTAACGGTAACGTCGCCGTTTATTGCGCCTGCGCACAAGAAGAACGCTGCGTTTGACCAGTCGCCCTCTACGAATATTTCCTCGGGAGAAGCATACCTCTGTGAGCCCTTTATATAATAGGTATCGCCGTTTTCGACAATGCTAATGCCGAATTTTGAAAGAGTATTTACGGTCATATTTATATATGAGCGAGATTCTACGGGCGGTAACAGCTTTATTGTACTGTCGCCGTCAAGAATGGGAAGCGCAAACAAAAGTCCCGTTACAAACTGTGAGCTAACATTACCTTTTAGCGTGTATTCTCCGCTTTGAAGCTCTCCTGAAATTTCAATCGGGAACTGCCACGGCGGAGTAAATTTTATGCCTTTTTTCTCCATCTCGTTGCGAAGCGGAAGTATCGGTCTTGACGGAAGTCTGCCCGAGCCTGTAAAAACAGCCTCTTTTCCGAGTGCCGCCGCAACGGGCAGTAAAAATCGAAGTGTCGAACCGCTTTCGTTGCAATTCAATTCTGCTTTTCCGCCTTTTTCGCTGACGGGAACAACGGTTATCAAATCGCCGTCCCTTGTTATCTTCGCCCCGAGCGAATTAAGGCAAGAGATTGTCGCCCTTATATCCTCGGAGTCGGAATTACAGTGAATTACAGTCGTTTTGTCCGAAAGCATCGCCGCTATAAGTATTCTGTGTGCGTCGGACTTTGACGAAATCGCCCGAATTGTGCCCTCAAGCCTTGACGGTGTGAGTTTTATATCCATTCAGTTCAATCCTTTTTCGATTATATCCTTTAGTGAGTTTATCCCTGTTTTATATAGCTTACATTCTCCGAATTTTGACGGTATTACAAGCGTTATATTGTCTCCGCTTCGTTTTTTATCGGAGAGCGTAACCGAGAAAAGCTCATCTGCCGAGAAGTCCGTCGATACGGGAAGCTTATACTTTTTAAGAAGTGAAATCAAAAAGTCCGTTATATCCGCTTCGGCAATGCCCGCTTTGTATGCGCCTCTTGACATCAGCACCATACCTATTGCAACCGCACTGCCGTGAGAAACGGCAAAATTACTGCATTTTTCAATTGAATGACCGATTGTATGACCGAAATTGAGAAGTCCACGCAAGCCCCTGTCGGTTTCGTCAACATTTACTATATCACGCTTAAAGGTGACGCACCTTTCAATTATATATTCAAGACTTTCTCTTGCGTTATTTTCATTTAAGAATTTAAGAAAATCGCCGTCGAACAATGCGCCGTATTTTATCGTTTCAGCCATTCCGTCGGCAAAAATTTCATCACTCAGAGTCGAAAGAGTCGAATAATCGCAAATTACAATCTTCGGCTGATAAAATGCACCTGCAAGATTTTTACCGGCTTTCAAATCAATCGCCGCCTTACCGCCGACCGAGGAGTCAACGCAAGCCAAAAGCGTTGTCGGAATTTGAACAAAATCAATTCCCCTCAAATATGTTGCGGCACAAAAGCCTGCCATATCGCCGACAACTCCGCCGCCGAGAGCCACAATACAGTCGCTTCTCGTGAGCCTGTTTTCCGCCATAAATTCAAGCATATCGGAATATATGTTTATGTTTTTGGAAGCCTCGCCGTTTTTGAAAACAAACTTGATTGTATCAAAGCCGCTTTTCTCCAATGAGCTTTGAACAGTCTCCGAATAGAGAGTGTCAACAACGCTGTCGGTCACAATCGCCGCCGTTTTTGCCGAGGTTACCTCTCTTATCATTTCGCCGCACTTTTCAAGTATGCCGTCAGCGATTACTATATTATATTTTTCCCCTGTCGATACCTCGACCGTTTTCATAAAATCACCGTAGCCCTTCAGCCGTCAATCTGTTCCTTACAAATTCTTCCGTCACGTAAAAGCTTTTCAAGCTCTTGTGCGTTATCATCCTTGAGAGCCTTTGAATACTCTGTTAGGTTTTCTATTATAGTATCTATTTCAAAAATGAGGTTTTCCCTGTTTTCAAGGAACAGCTCCGTCCACATAACCTCGTTCAATTTCGCAACCCTTGTCAAATCCTTATAGCTTCCTGCGGAAAATCCCTTGTGAAGCTTTGCACTCGGACTTTTGACATAAGCGTTCGACACAACGTGCGCCAGCTGTGAGGTAAATGCGATTATCCTGTCGTGCTCCTCGGGAGTAGTGTTCTGAATATTGGTAAAGCCGATTGCCGAAAACAGCTTTCTGACAATTTCAAGCTCGTTTATCCCCGTATCCGCCGACGGAACAAGCAGCATTGACGCATTTGAAAACATCGTAACCTTTGAATGTTCAAATCCCGAAAGGTGCAAGCCTGCCATTGGGTGCGTGCCGATAAAGGTAAATCCGTTTTCCCTTGCGACATGGTACATATCCTCGCAAACATACTCCTTAACGCCGCAGGTATCAAGCACTATTGCTCCCTTTTTGAATTTTCGAGCGTTATCGGTAATGTACTTTTTTGTAGCCTCGGGATAAAGTCCTGTGATTATTATATCACATTCCGAGATTTTTTGTTCGGTCATTTCCTCGTCGATTGCGCCGAGAAGCCTTGCCTTGAGAACAACATTTTCGTCAATGTCAAAGCCTATTACCTTATTATCCGTATTGTACTTTATAGCCTTGGCGATAGAGCCGCCGATAAGACCTAAGCCTACTACTCCGACCGTCATTTTATCAATCCTCTTTTATTGCGTTTCTGATTTTTTCAACGCCCCTGCAAACCTCGTCAAACTGCTCGGGAGTCAATGCCTGCGGACCGTCGCAAAGAGCCTTTGCCGGGTTGTTGTGAACCTCAATCATAAGTCCGTCAGCACCGCAAGCCGCCGCCGCATAAGACATGGGCTTTACAAGTCTTGCAATACCCGAAGCGTGGCTCGGGTCAACGATTACGGGCAAGTGAGTTTTTTCTTTAAGAAGCGGAACAGCCGAAAGGTCAAGAGTGTTTCTTGTAGCCGTTTCAAAGGTTCTTATGCCTCTCTCGCAAAGAATAACCTTTGTGTTTCCTCCTGCCATTATGTATTCTGCGCTCATAAGAAGCTCCTGCAACGTGCCCGAAAGTCCTCTCTTTAAGAAAATCGGCTTATCGAGCTTTCCAAGCTCCTTGAGCAATTCGAAATTCTGCATATTGCGTGCGCCGACCTGAATAATATCAACATTTTCAAAAAGGTCAATGTGCGAAGCGTCCATAATTTCGGTAACGATCGGCATACCCGTTTCCTTTTTAGCCTCTAAAAGAAGCTCAAGTCCCTCTGCTCTCATTCCCTGGAAAGCGTAGGGAGAGGTTCTCGGCTTAAATGCGCCGCCTCTTAAAATGTTTGCGCCCGATTTTTTGACAGCCTTTGCTATCTCGATTATCTGCTCTCTTGACTCAACCGAGCAAGGACCTGCCATAATCTGAAAGCTGCCGCCGCCGATTTTAATTCCGTTGCCGAGGTCAATTACCGTGTCGTCCGGATGGAATTTTCTGTTAGCCTGCTTATACGGCTCTGAAACACGTCTTACGCCCTCAACTATATCAAGTCCCTCGATAAGGTCTGTATCGATTTTGCTTGTGTCGCCGACAAGTCCCCAGATAGTCTGATATTCGCCGATTGACTCGTGAATATCAACCTCCTGATTTATCAACCACTGTCTTAAAACGTCAACCTTTTGCGCTTCGGCATCCTTCTTCAAGATAACAATCATTTTCTTTTCCTTCTTTCAAAAAAATAACCCCACAGTGACATTCACTGCGGGGTGTAAGCTTACTAAATTACAAACCTTTTAACTAAGCAACCTGTTTTGCAGCGAACGACATTATTACCTTACCAAAAAAGTTGATAAAGTAGAAATAGAAGTATTCAACTGCAAATGAAAACTTGCCCATTCGTTTGTTCTCCTGTAATTTATTGTAAATATACTATCATTATCCAAATTAAAAGTCAACACTTTTTTGAAAGTTGTTCTCAAAAACAATCCGTATAGGCGTAAAAACGAAAAAGCAACGGAAAGCTTATCTCTCCGTTGCTTAAAATATCCGCTAATAAAATCAGCCCTCGTAATCGTCCTCATTCTCCCAGTTATGGAAAACCTCTTGAATGTCGTCGTTGTCCTCAAACATTTCAAGCATTCTGCCCATATTGGTAATATCGTCGGGATTATCAAGTCTTGTGTAGGTTGACGGTACATATTCAACCTCAGCCGAAAGAAAGTTGTAGCCCTTAGCCTCAAGGTCGTCTCTGATAGCGCCCATATCGTTAGGCTCGGTACGAATATCAAAAACTTCGCCGTCTGTAATAAAGTCAACAGCACCTGCCTCAAGAGCGTCCTCCATAAGCTTGTCCTCGTCAACGTCCTCTTTATCGATTATGATAACGCCCTGACGTGTGAACATAAACGAAACGCAGCCCGACTGACCCATATTGCCGCCGAACTTGTCAAAGTAATGACGAACGTCGCCTGCCGTACGGTTTCTGTTGTCGGTAAGAGCCTCAACGATAACCGCAATACCCGACGGACCGTAGCCCTCATATGTAATGCTCTCGAAATTGTCGGTATTGCCGTCGCCTGCCGCCTTTTTGATAATTCTGTCGATATTGTCGTTGGGTACGTTAGCCGCCTTAGCCTTTGCGATAATATCCTTTAATTTTGAGTTGCCCGCAGGATCGGGGCCGCCCTCACGAACCGCAACCGCAATTTCTCTGCCGATTTTGGTAAATACTTTCGCTCTTGCGTTATCGGTTTTTTCTTTTTTTCGTTTAATGGTACTCCATTTTGAGTGTCCTGACAAAAAAATCACCCTCTACATATATTTACGCAAAGTATTTTATCACAGTTGCGTGCTTTTATCAAGTTTTTTATAATTTACAATTTATCTTATTTATGTTAAAATAAATTGTTATGAAAAATGCAGAGCTTTTTGAAAATGAACATATTGAAACACTCGGCAACGACATTGGTGTTATTGTATCCGAAGCGCATACCTTCGGCACCGATGCAATGTTGCTCGCCTATTTTGCAAATGCAAGGCGAAACGACCTTGCCTGCGACCTCGGAACAGGCTGCGGAATAATCCCTCTCTTATGGAAAAGGGACGGAAATTGCAGAAAAATTTACGGCGTTGAAATTCAGGAAAAGGGCTATTCGCAATTTTTACGGAGCGTTGAAGCGGATAATGCTTCGGGCAGCGTTTTCCCGATACACTCGGACTTAAAGCAGTTAAAAGGCAAATTACCGCAGGGCGCATTTGACCTTGTAACAATGAATCCGCCTTATAAAAAAGAAAACGCAGGAATAAAAAGCGAAAAAACGAACGAAAAAATCGCAAGGCACGAAACGCTTTGCACGATTGACGATATATGCACGACGGCAGCGTCGCTTTTGAAATTCGGCGGACGGTTTTGCCTTTGCATTAGACCCGAGCGCTTATTTGAAACAATGAAAAGTATGTCGGAGCATAAGCTTGAGCCGAAAAGACTTCGCCTTGTTACAAGCAGAGACGGAGAAAAGCCGTGGCTTTGCCTTATCGAGTCAAGGCTCGGCGGAAAAAGCGGCTTGACGGTAGAAAAGAACTTTGTTTTATATGACAAGGACAATAAATACACAGAAGAAATGGACAGCTTGCTGGTTCTTTACAGGGAGGATTGAATATGTCGGGAAAGCTATATGTTGTCGGAACTCCGATTGGAAATTTATCCGACTTTTCTCCGAGAGCCGTTGAAACTCTTGCCTCGGTTGATTTTATCGCAGCGGAGGATACAAGGGTTACGCTGAAGCTGCTCAATCACTTTGAAATCAAAAAGCCTATGGTAAGCTACTTCGAGCACAATCGCAGAGAACGTGGCGAAATCATACTTGAAAGAATTAAATCGGGCGAAAGCTGCGCTATTGTTACAGATGCCGGAATGCCTGCAATTTCAGATCCCGGAGAGGATTTAGTTAATTTATGTCTATCGAACGGAATTGCCGTAGAGTCAGTCCCCGGTCCTACCGCTTTTGCTACCGCAGTGGCTATGTCGGGACTTCCGAGCGGTCGATTTACGTTTGAGGGATTTTTGAGTGTGAACAAGCCGAGCCGCAGAGAGCATCTTGAGGAAATTGTATCGGAACGTCGCACAATGGTCTTTTACGAAGCACCGCACAAGCTTACCTCGACACTCAAGGATTTATATAAATACCTCGGCGACAGGCGAATTGCACTTATTAAGGAACTTACGAAAATACATGAAACCGTTGAACGCACCACGCTTTCCGAAGCGTGCGAAAAGTATTCGGCTCAAGCACCGAAGGGCGAATTTGTAATTGTTATCGAGGGCTCAACAGAGCCTAAGCAAAAAGAAGTGAGTCTTGACGAAGCAGTTGCACTTGCAAAGGGACTTGTCGAAAGCGGAATGGCGATAAACGACGCCGCAAAGGAAATCGCAAAGGAAACGAAACTCAAAAAGGGCGATATTTACAAAGCTTTATTAGGAGAATAGTGTGAAAATCACGCTGTTCTGATCATAATTGTATTGCCATCACGCCTGTTAAGGCAACGCAGGTGAAATTGGTGATTATTCAATAAATTATTTGTTGCCGAAAGGCTATGGTGATTATGGAGTATTGGTATCTTTGGCTCATATTTGCAGTGCTTGTGGTAATAACCGCTGTCGTAATAGTTTTTGCAGGCAAAGCGGTATCGGCACGAAATGAGCAGACAAAAGAAATAATGGCACAGCTTGACAGACTTAAAGCATTAAAGGATAAATATACGGATTTAACTGTTGAGAAGGTTGAAAACGCCGACCCCGAGGAATTGCTCGAAGGCGTATGCACCGTTTTGCAAGTGAAAATTGACAAATCGGATGACCCCGACGCAGAATTTGCAAGGTTTAACGAGGATCAAAAAACCATATATGTTTTACACTGCTTTATATCGGAATACAACTCTGAATTATCTTCATTCTTTTCCGATTACACAAGTGATTTTTCAGGTCATCTTGTTGTTGCGGCATTTCTTGTTCCGGAATATCATCCGTTTATCAGCACGGAATTCGGATTGTATTCCGACAGCGACAGCGGCGCACCCTTTGACAAAGAGTTAAAGAATAAAACCGACGCAGAATTCGATAAAATCTATTCAAAAGAAAAGTTTCTCGAAGCGGCAAAAACATTTATTAAAGACAATATAGATAGTTTTTAACTAAAGGTATATTTCGGAAAAATCCGCAAAAAATAACTCCGATACTATTTAAGTAAAGGAGTTGCTTTTATGGAGCTTACAGGTTCAAAAACAGAAAAAAATTTACTTGCCGCATTCGCAGGTGAATCGCAAGCAAGTATAAAGTACAGCTTTTATGCCGAAAAGGCAAGGCAGGACGGCTATGAGAAATATGCCGCAATAATCGATAACACGGCGCACAACGAAAAGGCGCACGCTGAAATATGGTTCAAGCAGTTAAATTCCTGTATGCCGTCAACCGTTGAAAATATGAACGACGCCATCGCAGGCGAGCATTACGAATGGTCGGAAATGTATTTTGAATTTGCGAAAACGGCTCGTGAGGAGGGCTTTAACGAAATAGCCTTTCTCTTTGAGAGCGTTGCCGAGGTTGAACGCCACCACGAAGAAATGTATACCTGTATGCACAAAAAGGTAAAGGAAAATACCGTGTTCGACGGCGACGAGGACACTATTTGGATATGCCGTAACTGCGGTCATATGCACAAGGGCAAAAATCCCCCTGCCTACTGTCCCGTTTGCGAAAAGCCGCAGGCATATTTCCAAATCAAATGCTCTGATTGTTGAGTATTCGCTCACATTCCTTGATAATAGCTTTTTCGGCGGAGGAAATTACTGTTTTAATACACTCGGGCTCTGAAATATTCTTTGCGTGCCTTTTTGCAACCTCGGACTGAAGCAAATCGGAAATCATTTCAGTCTGCGCATTGCAGGTCGCAAGAGCCGATTCATACGGCAGGCTTATCCAGCTTTTCGGAATACACTCTGCCTGTGAAGCGATAATCGCAAGGCGATACACCGTGAGTGCAAAGTAATTTTTTACCGCCGTTTCCTTTCCGATATCGGCGTCGGAATAGCGTGAATAAAGCATCATAATCGCACGCAAAACAGTATTCATTCTGTATTCCGAGTCAAGTATGCTTTCGCCCTTATCGAAATTTGCAACGAAATCATCCTTTGAGTCGCTCATACCGAGCATATAGTCGCAGCTGACGTCAAAATACGCTGCGGCCTTACATAAAAAATCGAGTCCGCATTCACGAATTCCCTTTTCATAGTGGGACAGCAAAGCCTGCGACACGCCGAGCGCATCGGCAGTTTCCTTTTGGCTCAAGCCCCTTTGCCGTCTCAGCTCGCTCAATCTTACGGCAAACGAATTTTTCATTTGTTTACGCCCCTTTATTACTAATTGTATAATCTACAAATCATTTTAACATAAAAAATACTTTTTGTATAGGAGAATTTTATGAAAACCTACACTGTTCATTTAATAAGACACGCAATGACAAAGGAAAACACCGAGGGAAAGTACATAGGTCAGACCGACGTCGAGCCTACAAAAGAGGGCTTGGCTCAAATTAAAAATCTTATGAACGAAAACGAGGGCTATCCTTATGCCGACGTTGTTATTTCAAGCCCGTTGAAGCGTTGCACCGAAACCGCAAAGCTCATATATCCCGAAAAAGAGCCTGTTATTATGCAGGACCTTATCGAGTATGATTTCGGCGATTTCGAGGGTATGACAGCCGACGAGCTCAAAGACCTCGACACGTTTAAGGATTGGATTTCCGGCGCTCATCCCGAGGAGCCCGTTCCTTTCGGCGAGAGCCAAAAAGAGTTTAACGACAGAATATGTAAGTGCTTTATACGCATTATCGAGGGCATAATCAAGTCGGGAACAAGGAGCACGGCTATCATCACTCACGGCGGCGTTATAATGTCGCTCATGGCTGCCTTTGCCATTCCCGAAGCACCTATGCACGAGTGGTTGACCCCTAACGGCTGCGGCTACACGTTGAGAATTGACCCGTCTGTTTGGAGAATGGGTCAGAAGCTCGAAGCCTTTGCCGAATGTCCGCCCATCCCCCAACAGATTGATGCTGAAAGAGAAATGTGGGACACCTTCGACTTTGACCCCGATAAGGACGATTTCGACATCAGCGAATACATTGACGACTACACGGATTATGAAAACGGCGGTCTTAGTTAATTTTCTACTATTCTCAATTTCATAAACATAACAGGCTTTTCAATCGGTTTTGGAGTGTACAGCTTCAAGACCGATTTTGCGTATATATTAAGACTTCTGTTGTAATACGCCGACACAAACGGTATCGGAATAATAAAAATTTCCGACAAAAACCAAATGATAAAGCTCGTTTTGAATTTCAAAAGCCGAAGCTTGCCCGAGCTTGTGTGTTCATTCAGATAATGTATGACCTCAACTGCCGAAAGCGACGGCTGCGAGCATATAATTTCATCTAAAAACGTAAGCCTTTGCTTTGAAATAAGGAAGAAAAGCACGCCTGTTAAAAGCAGCATTGAAAACAGCGCAACGCAGGCATAAAATATCATTTTCGGCATACCGCTTTGCAAAAAATACAGCGAAACGACAAGCGTTACAAGGCACGGCAAAAGGTATAAAATAAACGTGCCGAAATTTATAATCGAACGCAAAATATGAAGATAGATAATTTTTAACTGAACACTTATTTTGATAATATGAAATACTTTCACTCTGTGATTTTGCTTTCCCGAAAAATAAAAGGTACGCTTTTGCAAATGACCGCATATAATAAAATACCACAGCGTGAAAAATGCGCCGAGCGAAAAAACGGCATAATACGCCGCTTGAGGAAAATCGAGAACAAATTTATCAAGGGCGGAAAGCATAAATAAAAAGAATGTGAAAAGCACGAGGCATAAAAATCTCAAAAGTATGAAAAATATGTTTGCAAAGTATAGCTTTTTACCGCACGCCTCGTTAATATTTCTCGCAAGAAGTTTAACACAAGAGTTTTTCATAAACATCACCTGCTTTATTTTTCCCTAAAACGCAAATTTAATTACAAAATTAAAGCAGTTGACAAAATTAAAAGCACAGGATATAATCGTAAGTGGAATTGTGCAGTTCCTTCGGGTTTGAAATTTTCCCTTAAAAATAGCGCCGGGTCTGCTTGCACTGTAACTGGCAGATGACGAGGAAGAAGTTATCGAAATATTCGGCGGATGCTTCTTGTCCCATATGTGCGGGGACACAAACATTTACTAAAAACTGTCGGCGACGGCAAAACAGAGGTAAATGTACCGTGCAAATATTTTTGCAAAGGAACAAGTTAATATGTGTGGAATTGTTGGTTACATCGGAGGCCGCAGTGCGTCGCCCGTGTTGATTGACGGTCTGAAGAAGCTCGAGTACAGAGGTTATGACTCGGCAGGCGTAGCTGTGTTTAACGGCGATGTTGTCGAGGTCAAAAAGACTAAGGGCAGAATTGCCGACCTCGAAAAAAAGCTGTCTGCGGAGGGTATTTCGTCAGGTTGCGTGGGTATAGGTCATACCCGTTGGGCAACTCACGGAGCACCAGACGACGTAAACGCTCATCCTCATAAGGGAGGAAACGGTCGCATTACGTTGGTGCATAACGGCATTATTGAGAACTATATCGAGCTTAAAATAATGCTCGAACAAAAGGGGTACAAATTCGTCTCGCAGACGGATACGGAGGTACTTGCCCATTTGTTCGATTTCTTTTATAACGGCGACTCCTTAAAGGCTATGTCGAACGTTATGAAAACGGTGCGTGGCTCTTATGCGGTAGCTGTTTTGATTGACGGAAAGCCCGACGAAATTATTGCGGCACGAAAGGACAGTCCGCTTATAGTCGGCTTGGGCGAAAATGAAAATTTTTTAGCATCCGATATTCCTGCGGTGCTTAAATATACAAGGGATTGCTATTTGCTTGACGACAATCAGATGGCATTGTTAAAGCAGTCCTCGGTTAAGCTCTATGATATTGACGGCAACGAGGTGCACAAGGATATTTACCATGTAACTTGGGACGTTGAAGCGGCTGAAAAGGGCGGCTTTGACCACTTTATGAAAAAGGAAATTTCCGAGCAGCCTAAAACCGTACACGATACCGTTACGCCGAGAATTAAGGACGGCAAAGTGGTTATTGATGAGCTCGGCCTTTCCGACGAGGATATTAAAAATATCGGCACAATTCACATAGTTGCGTGCGGAAGTGCTTGGCATGTCGGAACGGCGGCAAGATATATAATCGAAAAATTGGCGAGAATCCCCTGCGAGGTTGACCTTGCGAGCGAATTCCGTTACAGAAATCCCATAATAAAAGAAAATGATATTTGTCTTGTAATTTCACAGTCGGGCGAGACGGCGGACACCCTTGCCGCATTGCGTGAGGCGAAGAGTAAGAGTGCGAGGACAATTTCAATCGTAAATGTCATAGCAAGCACCATTGCCCGTGAGTCCGACGACGTTATTTATACTATGGCAGGTCCTGAAATTGCTGTTGCCACGACGAAGGCTTTTTCGGCGCAGCTCTGCGTTTCATATCTTTTGGCATTGAAATTTGCAAAGGCTAAAGGCTTGCTTTCCGAAAGCGACGAAGAAAAATACTGTGCGGAAATTCTCCGCCTGCCGGAGTTAATTGAGGGCATTTTGAAAACCGATTCGGCACTTAAAGAGCTTGCAAAAAGCTATGCGGACTCGGAAAACGTTTTCTTTATCGGCAGAGGGCTTGACTATGCAATATCGCTTGAAGGCTCATTGAAATTAAAGGAAATTTCCTATATTCACTCCGAAGCCTATGCGGCAGGAGAGCTCAAGCACGGCACAATTTCTCTAATAGAGGACAAAACGCCTGTGTTTGCGGTTGCCACGCAGTCCGACCTCAACGAAAAGACCTTAGGAAACATTAAAGAGGTCAAGGCGAGAGGTGCGAGGGTCATTGCACTTGTCGGAGAAAACCACTCCGCCGCCGATGAATTTGCCGACGATATAATAAGGCTTCCCGAAATCAGCGACTTCCTTATGCCGTCGCTTGCGGTAGTTCCGCTTCAAATTTTCGCCTATTATATGGCACTCGGCAGAGGCTGTGATGTCGATAAGCCCCGAAACCTCGCAAAATCAGTTACAGTAGAATAAGCTAAAAGCCGTGCGTGAAATTGCTTCACACACGGCTTTATTATTTTGCCTGTTATTTTTTCTTTTTCTTGTTTCCCTTTGCGTAAACCGCTACGCACCAATAATAAAGCGGAATTGCAAGGAAAAGCGTGAGCGTTTTTACCCACATACTGAAAACGAAGCCGCAGAAAAGATATACCGTTATAGTTAAAATAGGCACGGGCATAAGGAATAAAAACGTCCTCTTGCTCGTCATTCTGCAAGCGCTTGCAAGCATATAGTACATCGGAATTGTCAAGAACAAAAGCGAAAAGACAAGCCACGGAGAGTGCCCCATAGCGCCTTTAAGTCCAAAGCTCAACGCAAGATATGCTATTATAACAACAAGCGGATACGGAAAGCGGAACATTCTGTTTGCCGTTTCGGGATAAAGAGAATGTCTTATCGGCTTTTCGTCCTTTTTTTCCGCCTCGGGCTCTGTTTTCGGCTCTGCACTCGGTATTTCCTTTTCGCTGTCAAGAAGCGCGTCAAGAGTTATTCCGTAAATCTCTGCAAGGGCAATCAAATTGTCGGTATCGGGCGACGCCTCGGCTCTCTCCCATTTTGAAATTGCCTGTCTGCTCACACCGAGCTTTGCGGCAAGAGCCTCTTGCGAAAGACCTTTTTCCTTGCGAAGCTGTACAAGTCTGTCTGCTGTTGAAATCGTCATAGTTTTCTCCAAATCTGTTAAAGTTCTCCGTTTTTCCATTTCTGAACATTCTTCAAATGCTCTTCGTAGGAATTTGTAAATGCCGAATTATACGGCGGATTTGTGTCAATTACAAAAAACAGGTAATCGGTATCGGCAGGATACAACGCCGCCTTTATAGACGCAATTCCCGGGTTGCAAATAGGGCCTGCAATCAAGCCTTTGCAACGGTTTCCGTTGTAATAATACTTATAATAATCTATCTTGTCGGGATATTTAAGCTGAATTACTCCCGTACAGTATTTCACCGTAACGTCATACTCAAGCTTCATATTCTGCTTTAAGCGGTTGTGAATTGTAGACGAAATAAGCGTGCGCTGCTCGTCTGTAAACGCCTCTTTTTCGATAATCGAAGCGATAGTCAAAATATCGTGCACGGAATAGCCGAGCTCTGTTGCCCTCTGCCTCATTTCAGCGGTAAATTTCTTTTCCTCGGTTGCAACCATTTTGTCGATTACCTTTGTCGGGTCTGAATTTTTCTCAAAGGTGTAGGTCGCAGGGAAAAGATAGCCCTCAAGCAAGAAGCAAATTTTATCTCTGTCGTGGATTGAGGACAAAACGGAATATTTTGACGTATCGTAATTGTTTACCGCATTGATAAAGTCGTCCGTCGAGCAAACGCCGTTTTCCTCCAAAAGCCAAGCGGTTTTAAGCAAGGTATAACCCTCGGGAACGGTAACTTTAGCATATTTCCCGTTGTCAGCTACCGTTTCGTCTGAATCGTCCGCCGCCTGCGTTATTGTCGGTGCGTCGGGATTAAAAACATTGCTGTTGTTTGACTCCGACGGGTCTTTGTCCGCACCGCAGGATGCAAACAAAAAAACAAGCGTAAATATTAAAAATATTGAAAGAGCTTTTTTGAACATTATTTTCCTCTTTTGCAAATCATTGTTTTTTATATTATTGGCATTTCAGTTAATTGTATCATTATTCGAGTAAATTTGCAATGAAAAATACACGGCACCATTGGCTGAGTATTCATAAGGAAGTTTTGGTTTCTCGCATAAAAATCCCTTATGAATACTCAGCCTTAAGACACCGTGTAAGTTTAATAATCTTTTTTGTTTTTTAATTCCTCTCTTATGTACCTAAAAGTTTCGTCCTCGCCCTTCTCCTTGAGCATAACAAGCAACTTTTCAAGCATATCCGAAGTCTCCTGATGAATTACCCTCGCATCTCTGCCACGCTGAAAATACTCAATCGGGTGAGAGTCGGTATATTTATCGCCCTGATAAATCTTGCTTGCCGCAACTCTGTCGCAAAACATCTCTATAACATAATTAAGCGGCATTTTAACGGGAGCGTACTTGCGAATTTTCGGGTTATAGTCATTCCAATATTCAAAATGGTGCTTGTTTCTGCCCTTGTGATGAAGCCAAGCCTTTGAATACCCTCTGTCAAGACGTTCAAGCTCGTTGGGACTGCGTGTGCCGTCATAGTATTTCACACCGTTGAAAAATTCCGTCGGCGAATACTTTGACAGGTCGTGCCTGAGCCCCTGTAAGCCTATGCCTGCCTTAAAGCAATGCTTTATGACCTTATGCCGATGCTTTGTAATTGTCCTAAAATGTCCTATAACGTTCGCCATTGACTATACCTCTTTGATTTGTGTTACCGATAGGCCGTTGTTTTCATACTTAAATCTGATATTAAAGCCTGCAAAAGTCACGCCGTACTCTTTTCCCTCTTCGTCATTATAAGCAGGGCGTGGGTCGTTTGACAAAAGCTCTAAAAGAGCCTGCCTTTTATTTTCGGGAATTATTGAAAGCAAATTTTCATCGCAGCTGACGCTGATTTTATACTTTTTTGTCTGCGCCGTATAGCCCTCGCTCGCCGTGGGAATACAATCCGCAATCGGTATGTACGGCTTAATATCATATATCGGCGTGCCGTCCGTCATATCGACACCCGAAACTGTGATAATCGGTGCATTTTCGCCGTCCGTCTCGATTTTTTCTATCTTAACGCACGAAAGTCCGAGCCTGTTCGGTCGAAACGGAGAACGTGAGGCAAATACGCCTACTCTCCTGTTGCCGCCAAGCCTCGGAGGACGTACCGTCGGGCTGAATTTCGAGTCAGTGCACTGTGAAAATTCCCAAATAAGCCAAATATGAGAAAATCCGTCAAGCTCTTTGACTGCTCGGATATTTCTGTATTCGGGCTCAAAAACAATTTTTCCCGTGAGCGACGGAGCAAGACCTGCTTGCCGTGGAACGCCGAATTTTTCTGAAAAATCGGTATGTATTCTCGCAATCGGTTTTATCTCCACTCTCACTCACCTCAAAGAGTATTTTAATACATTTATTAAATTTTATCAATGCTCCGAACGAGGAAATAATGATTTTTTCTCATAAGGCTCGCTGTTGTACGCCTCAACCTCGTAGCCCGTTTGAGCTATTGCCCTCTCAAGCTTTTCCTTATCAAGAGCGTTTTCGGATATTATTTCAGCCGTTCCCGTTTTGTGAGAAGCCTTTACCTTTTTTACGTCAAATTCGCTTCTTATCACATTGTTGATATGGCTCTCGCACATTGAGCAAGCCATACCGTTTATTTTCAAAACTGTTTTTACCATCGTATTTTCTCCCTTCAAGCAAAAGGGGCGGCCTTTTTTGACCGCCCCCTCCGATTATTTTTTGTCATATGGCTGATGGCATTTCCCTGCCATAGCACAATGAGCACAATTACCTCCGCAGGATGATTTTCCCGCTTTTTTGTCCTTCTTCATTGCAATAATAATGGCAGTAACTATTGCAATGAGAACAAGTGTAATTATTATCGTCGCCAAATTTTCTGAAATCCAAGCAAGCATTCATATCATCCTTTCGTAGATTTAATTTGTTATTTTACAGCTCTTTCCGAAAGCGTCGTAGCCTCTTTGTAAGGACGGACAAGGAGATAAATCATACCGATAAGAATTACCGCCGCCGCAATTATGCCGAATACATTTGCGTTGCCCGTAAAGAGTGAGCCGAACTGATTTATCATAAGCGCAATAACATATGCAAATCCGCACTGATAAGCGATAGCAAACCAAGTCCATTTCGCATTGTTCATTTCACGCTTGATAGCACCGATTGCCGCAAAGCAAGGAGCACAGAGAAGGTTGAACACAAGGAATGACATGCCCGTTATCTTTGTGAAGTGAGAAGCGAGTGCCTGCCATACCGACATATCTCCGCCGCCGTAAAGGATGCCCATTGTTCCGACAATGTTTTCCTTTGCAACAAGTCCCGTGATTGACGCAACCGCAGCCTGCCAGTTGCCCCAGCCGAGAGGTGCGAATATCCAAGCAATAGCGCCGCCGATTTTAGCAAGAATCGAATAGTCGATTTCGCTTTCCTCAAGCATACGGAACGAGCCGTCAACAAAGCCGAAGTAGGTTGTAAACCAAACAACGATTGTCGAAAGAAGAATTATTGTGCCTGCCTTTTTAATGAACGACCAGCCACGCTCCCACATTGAACGCAAGAGGTTCGGAATTGTCGGAAGGTGGTATGCGGGGAGCTCCATAACGAACGGAGCAGGATCGCCCGAGAACATCTTTGTCTTTTTAAGGATAATGCCCGAGCAGATAATCGCCGCCATACCGATAAAGTATGCGCCTGTCGAAACGGCAGCCGAGCCGTGGAAAAGTGCGCCTGCTATCATTGCGATAAACGGAACCTTAGCACCGCAGGGGATAAACGTCGTTGTCATAATCGTCATACGGCGATCCCTTTCGTTTTCAATCGTACGGGAAGCCATAATTCCGGGAACGCCGCAGCCTGTACCTACAAGCATGGGAATAAACGATTTACCCGAAAGACCGAACTTTCTGAAAATACGGTCAAGGACAAATGCAATTCTTGCCATATAACCGCAGGACTCAAGGAATGCGAGTAAGAGGAACAATACAAGCATCTGCGGAACGAAGCCGAGGACTGCGCCTACACCTGCTACGATACCGTCAAGAATAAGTCCCGAAAGCCAATCAGCTGCACCGACCTTTTCAAGTCCGTTACCGATAAGCACCGGAATACCTGGTACCCATACGCCGTAATCGGCAGGATCGGGCTCATCAAATGCCGCCTCATTGTTTTTAATATAATCAACCGCATCAACAAAGGTCATACCTACGGTTGTTTCCTGCTCTTCCTTGCTGAGTGTTGCAGGGATAGTGTCGTAATAAGCGGTATATTCAACCTCTTCGAGGGTTTCCTCGTCCTCGACAGTAACGTTAGCCGACTTTTTAGCGTCTCCCGAAGCTACAACCGACTCTGCTTTAGCAATAACGTCTTCCTTATTGAAATCCTCCGCCTCGGTGTCAAATTCAACACCGTAAGCCTCCAGAGCTTGCATAGCCGAGGTATGCTCATCTGCCACCTCGTTATACGCCTTTGTGCCTATCGAGAAAAGGTGGAAGCCGTCTCCGAAAAGTCCGTCGTTTGCCCAATCCGTTGCCGCCGCACCGACGGTAACCATTGAAATATAATATACAAGGAACATTATAACCGCAAATATCGGAAGTCCGAGCCAACGGTTTGTAACGATTTTATCGATTTTATCGGAGGTCGAAAGCTTTCCTGCGCCGTGCTTTTTATAGCAAGACTTGATAATTGACGCTATGTAAACATATCTTTCGTTTGTGATAATCGACTCTGCATCGTCGTCAAGCTCATCCTCTGCCGCCTTAATATCAGCTTCGATATGGTCGTGCACCGATTTTTCAATATTTATGCGTTCAAGCACCTTTTCGTCTCTCTCAAAGATTTTGATTGCATACCAACGCTGCTGCTCCTCGGGAAGCGAGTGCAGGCAAGCCTCCTCGATATGTGCAAGAGCGTGTTCAACCGCACCCGAGAAGGTGTGCTGAGGAACGGTCTTGGTGTTCTTTGCGGCGTCGATTGCAGCCTCTGCCGCTTCCATTGTGCCGCTGCCTTTAAGAGCCGAAATTTCAACGACCTTACAGCCAAGCTCCTTTGAAAGCTGCTGAATGTTGATTTTGTCGCCGTTTTTCTTGACAACGTCCATCATATTGATAGCGACAACAACAGGAATTCCGAGCTCGGTAAGCTGAGTTGTAAGATAGAGGTTTCTTTCAAGGTTCGTGCCGTCAACAATGTTAAGTATTGCGTCGGGTCGCTCTCCGATAAGATAATTTCTTGCAACAACCTCTTCAAGTGTGTACGGCGAAAGCGAATAGATACCGGGCAAGTCGGTGATTACAACGCCGTCATGCTTTTTCAGCTTGCCTTCCTTTTTCTCAACGGTAACACCGGGCCAGTTTCCGACAAATTGGTTTGAACCGGTCAATGCGTTAAACAGCGTGGTTTTACCGCTGTTCGGGTTACCTGCAAGAGCAATTCTCAAGTCCATATTTTTCCTCTTTTCCTAAAGTTTCGGTT
Organism: uncultured Eubacteriales bacterium; assembly: GCA_934436505.1. Classification (GTDB taxonomy): domain Bacteria; phylum Bacillota; class Clostridia; order Oscillospirales; family Acutalibacteraceae; genus Fimenecus. The sequence goes on from CAKSAP010000004.1 coordinate 113,301, forward strand.
AGCGATTGCTAACTCTTGATTAAAAAAATAAGCGAAGCGTTATGCTTCAATTTCAATCATTTCCGCATCAGCCTTACGCAATGAAAGCTCATAGCCTCTGACGGTAACTTCGATCGGATCTCCAAGCGGTGCAACCTTACGAACATAGACCTCAACGCCCTTTGTGAGCCCCATATCCATAATTCTGCGCTTTACGGCACCCTCGCCGTGCAGCTTCTTAACCTTAACGGTTGAGCCGACCTTTACGTCCTTTAATGTATCCATCTTTACAGCCTCCTTAAATAAACTTTTATATCATTATTTTCTGCGCCATTTCCTCGCTTATTGCAACCCTTGCCTCCTTGACGTTGACAATGACGTTACCGCCGAGCGTTGTAATAACCGTAACAGCTCCGCCGACCACAAAGCCGAGATTTTCAAGGTGCTTTTTTACCTCGGGCTTTCCGCCGATTTTTTTTATAATGTTTTCCTCGCCTGCCGTGGCGAATGATAAAGGCATCATAATCAAACCCTCATTCATGCCGTGTAAACGGTAATTTTATCGGTTAGCACCTGCTAACTAAATATATAATACACCAAAATTTGAAATTGTCAACAAAATTTTTTCATTTCGTCACTATAAACAAAATCATTTTCTGCACCATTTTTCACTTTGTAAAAATTCCCAAGCATAAAAAAAGACGGGTTTCAACCCGTCTTTTGATTATTTCAATGAAAAGTCATCTCTTGTAAGCGTGAGATTAGGATTGTAATACGGGTCGCCGTCGTCAAGCTGCTTTTGCCATTTCTCCTTGAAACGGTCAATCTCTCCACGGAAGCGTTCAAGCTTTTCGGGGGTGCTGTCGTTTCCTCTTGACTTCGACTCGTAATGATATAGCTCCGCATAAGGTGTGAATACGACAAGATAGCCTTTTTCACGTATTTCCATACACAAATCAACATCGTTAAACGCAACCTCAAAGCTCTCGTCAAGTCCGCCGACCTCATCAAAGACATCACGCCTCATCATAAGGCAAGCCGCCGTGCAAGCCGTAAGGTTTTGAGCAATGCTCGCCCTTGCCATATAACCCGGATGACTTCTGCCAAAATGCTTGTGAGCGTGCCCTGCCGTTCCGCCGAGTCCTAAAATAACGCCTGCGTGCTGTACGGTGTCGTCCGAATAATAAAGCTTCGCACCGACTGCGCCGACGTCCTTTCTCTGCGCAAACATAAGCATTTCCTCAAGGCAGCTGCCGTTTATAATCTCGACATCATTGTTGAGAAGAAGTATATACTCGCCCTTTGCGTAATTTACACCGAAGTTGTTTATTGCCGAGTAGTTGAAATTACCTTCCCATTTAACAATTTTAATATTACCGTGCTTTTTAGTGAGAGCTTCATAATATTCAAACGTCTCTTTTTCGGTGCTGTTGTTTTCAACGATTATTACTTCAAAATTCTTATATGAGGATTTTTCATAAAGCGATTTCAAGCAAATATCGAGGTCATCCGTATGGTCCTTATTCGGAATAATTACCGAAATAAGCGGATTTCCGTCAATTTCATACTTGATATGATAGGTTGTCGGAACAGAGGAGTCAAGCACCTCGCCCTTTAAGCCGCATCTTTCAAGATGTGCCGCAAGTGCCTTTTTTGCCGCCGTAACCGTATAAGGCTTTGCAGCGACGTCCTGCGCAACGGAATTTTTATGCGCTCTCCAATAGTAGAGAATTTTTCTGATATGAAAAACCTTTTTTGCCTTTTCGGTCAAACGCAAAATAAGGTCATAGTCCTGACTGCCGTCGTATTCGCTTCTGAAATATCCCACGCTGTCGAGCAGTTCCCTTGAGAACACCGACAAATGGCAAATATAGTTGTAGCTTCGAAGCGTATCGGGAGAAAAATCAGGCTTAAAATGCGGATTGTACGCATCACGGGGCTCTTCGGAAAACGTGTTTTCGTCGGTATAGATAAAATCTGCGCCGTGCTCGCAAATCGCCCTCATTACCTCATAAAGCGCTGACGGATGAAGCAAATCGTCATGGTCGAAAAGTGCGATATACTCGCCTGTCGCCATTCTTACACAAGCGTTTGTATTTTCGGAAATGCCCAAATTCTTTTCGAGCTTCTCATATTTTATACGCTTGTCCCCGTCGGCATATTTTTTGCATATCTCGCCGACAAAAGAATGCTCGCTGTCGCTTCCGTCGGCAAGGCAAAGCTCCCAATTTTTATAGGTTTGAGCCTGCACCGACTCTATCATCGCTTTAAGAAAACTCTCGGGCGTATTGTAAAGAGGGACTAAAACGCTGAATTTAATATTCTTTGGAAATTGAGCGTTTTCCTCCTGCTCTCGTCTTTGAGCCGATATGTAATAATCTTTGGCTATTTTTTTGAGCTTTCTTTTATCGACAGGCATAGGACCTGCGCCCTTGAGCACCCTGTACACGGTCGCTCTCAAGCCGTTTTTCTTCAAATATACAAGCGTTCTGCCGATTGCAAGCCGCTTAATTAAAGCCGTAACACGCCTTAACGGGGATACGGCTTTTTTTGACGAATTATCAGGCGAAATAAGTTTTGTATTAGCCTTCATTTTGCTTTTCCTGTCTTAATCCTGCTTCTTTTTTATACAAATCGCAAACCTCTTGCGTGGGTCCGTCCATTATAATATTGCCCTTTTCAAGCCATATTACACGGCTGCAAAGACGTTCGATCTGCTCAATCGAGTGAGATACGATAATAACTGTTGTACCGCCGCTCATCATCTCTGAAATTCGCTTTTCACACTTCTGCTGGAACAAAAAGTCGCCTACCGCAAGAATTTCGTCAACGATAAGAATGTCGGGACGTGTAATGGTAGCTATCGAGAAGCCGAGACGTGCAACCATACCCGAGCTGAAGTTCTTAATCGCAACATCCATAAAGTCACGAAGCTCTGCGAAGTCGATAATTTCGTCCATTTTCTCGGTCATAGTCTCCTTTGAAAAGCCGAGAACAGAGCCGTTGAGAAAAACGTTTTCTCTTGCGGTAAGGTCAAAGTCAAAGCCTGCGCCGAGCTCAATAAGCGGAGAAATCGAGCCGCTTATCGCAGCCGTTCCGCTTGACGGTCTGAGTATGCCGGAAATTACTTTAAGCAGCGTGCTTTTGCCCGAGCCGTTAAGTCCGACAATTCCTACAACCTCGCCCTTTTTGATTGAAAGACTGACATCGTTAAGAGCGATAAACTCCTCAAATTTAAGCTGGTGCTTTGCTAATTTAATAATATATTCTTTTAAGCTGTCAACACGCTCCTTTGACATATTAAAGCGCATTGTGACATCCTTTACTTCAATTACATTATTTCCGTCCATTTAAGCACCTCCTTAAATATAAAGAATAAATCTATCCTGCTGCTTCTTAAAGATTATAAGTCCGAGAGCAAGGAACAAAAACGCATAAATAATACACATCAGATGGGCGGCAAGGTTAGGAACGGTACCGTACATTACCACCTCTCTGAAATATTCAACATAATAGAACATCGGGTTTAAGTTCATTATATTCAAAATGAACTCGGGAAGTATATCCTTAGGATAAATGATAGGTGTCAAATACATCCACGCAACCGTGAACACCGAATAGAGGTGTCCGACATCTCTGAAAAAGACGTTTACGGACGAGAGTATCAGGCTCATTCCGAGGCTGAATATCAAAACGCATATCATCGGGAAGAAGAACAGCAGCGCAGTCCAATGCACCGGCATACGCTTGATAAGTATTACGATAATTACCGCAACAGATGAGAAAAGCATATTCACAAAGGCGAACAGGCACTTCTCAAGCGGAAAAATGTACTTGGGAATATAAACCTTTTTTATAAGCGAAGCCGCACCCAAAACAGACGTAAGCGACGCACTTGTAGCCTCGGTCATAAAATTGAATATGAGCGAGCCCGTAAGATAATAAACTATGAAATATTCAATCTTGAATTTGAACAGGTTTGAGAATACCGCATTGATAACAAGAGCCATCAGAAGCGGATTGAGGACGCTCCACAAAAAGCCGAGCGTGCTGCGGCGATATTTAACCTTCAAATCTCTTGAAATGAGGTTGCCGACCAAGTAGCGGTACTTGCTAAAGCCCACACTTGTAGCAGCAAGCTCCTTTCTGTTAAGCAATATAAACAGCAGTCCGCCGACGACAAGCATCGGTCCGAACATACAAATTACAATTCTTTCAACATCAAGCACCCATACGCCGTTTTGGAAATCATAAAGACCGCAGCCGAGTCCGAGAAGTCCTACCACAGCGCAAACGGCGGTGACAATTTTATTTTTTGACATTCATTCACTACCTTTAATGTTTTTAGCTTGTTTTCAAGCCTTAATATACACAATAAAATATACCATAATATTGCTCTTGTGTCAATAAAGCAAGGCTTATCTGCAACATAAAAAACGGGTGGTATTCCCACCCGTTTATACAACTGAAATTAAATTATTTTTTCTTTGAAACAATATCTCTTGCAACGTGAATACCGCTTGCCGAAGCGTGTGAAAGAGAATGGGTAATACCGCTGCAGTCGCCGATAACATAAAGTCCGTCATAGCAGGTCTGCAAATGCTCGTCAAGTGCAACCTCCATATTGTAGAACTTAACCTCTACGCCGTAAAGAAGCGTATCGGTGTTCGCCGTACCGGGCGCAATCTTGTCAAGAGCATAAATCATTTCGATAATGCCGTCAAGAATTCGTTTCGGGATAACCAAGCTCAAGTCGCCGGGTGTTGCATTGAGTGTGGGCGTGATAAACGCCTCTCTTATTCTGTCGGGAGTGCTTCGCTTACCGTTGATAAGGTCGCCGAAGCGCTGAACGATAACGCCGCCTCCGAGCATATTTGAAAGCTTCGCAATGCTCTCGCCGTAGCCGTTACTGTCCTTAAATGGCTCGGAGAAATGCTTTGCTACCAAAAGCGCAAAGTTTGTGTTGTTTGTCTGCTTTGCAGGGTCCTCGTAGCTGTGTCCGTTTACGGTTACAATTCCGTTTGTATTTTCATTTACAACAGCACCCTTAGGATTCATACAAAATGTTCTGACAAGATCCTCATACTTTGTGGTGCGGTAAACGATTTTACTCTCATAAAGCTCGTCTGTAAGGTGTGAGAAAATCTCATAAGGCAGCTCTACTCTTACGCCTATATCAACACGGTTGCTCTTTGACGGAATTTTAAGGTCGTCGCAAACCGATTCCATCCACTTGCTTCCGCTTCTGCCGACAGAGATAACACAGGTGTCAGCCTCATAGCTCTCGCCGTCCTCGGTGTTGACTATATAAGTGTTATCGGTCTTTTCAACCTTTTGTGCAACTGCTCTGAACTTAAAATCAACCTTGTCCTTTAAGTCGTTGTAAAGATTTTCAAGAACAACATAGTTAATATCCGTTCCGAGATGGCGAACAGAAGCGTCAAGAAGCGTAAGTCCGTGCTGTAAGCACTGCTTCTTAATTTCCGAATTTGCGGTCGAATAAAGCTTTGTGCCCTCTCCGCCGTATCTGAGGTTAATTTCATCAACATAGTGCATAAGGTCAAGAGCTTCCTCCTTGCCTATGTACTCATAGAGAGTTCCGCCGAATTGGTTTGTAATATTATACTTACCGTCGGAAAACGCACCTGCGCCGCCAAAGCCGTTCATTATCGAACAGGGCTTACAGCCAATACAGGATTTAATCTTCTTACCGTCAATCGGACATTTTCTTTTATCAAGCGGATTTCCCGCCTCAAGAACAACTATTTTAAGCGACGGGTTCATTTTCACAAGCTCATAAGCGGAGAAAATTCCTCCGGGGCCTGCTCCGACAATTACTACATCGTATTTCATAATCTTACTCCTAAAATATAATAAGGTTTACGGCCTTGTTGAAAAGAAAGCACCGTAAACCTTTACCACGCTAAATTTTATCACGGTATTAAACTTTTGTCAACCGCATAGCAAAGGCATTATTCTGTTTTGCCATTTGATTTCGTCTTTTTGTCAGAATTATTTCTTATAAACATTCCCACGCAGCCGATAATCGAGAGGAACAGGCTCATTACCAAATCGGTATAATAGGGTCTTGCCACATCGGCATTATCAAGGAATTTATAGGCGTTGGAAAAAGCCGTGCCGAAGGTTATTGCGTAATCGATTTCGCCGCTTTGATACCACTCGGCATATGCGTCATAAACATCCTTTGCGAGGCATCCGTACCATGCAAGCACAATCGCCAAAAACGACATTATAACCGCAATTACAACCGTCTTTTTGCTCTCGCCCTTTGCGAAAAGCTTGTAGCCGTACATAGCGCAGATAACCGCAACGATACCGCTTAATGCCGCAAGATAACCGAGCTGATAAAGCACAAAATACGTTACTGTGCCTGCAAGCGAAAAGAGCAATGCACCGAGAATGCCGAGCAAAACATTTTCCTTCGGTTTTTCCTCAAGCAACGCCTGTGCTTCAAGCTCCGCCTCGCTTTGAGGTCTTTCAAATTCGTTAGTCTCCATTTTAATCTCCTCCAAAAACCGCAAATTTCTACGATAACATTTTAGCACAACCGAGCCTATCTTTCAACAACAAAAAAGAATCCCGACAAATCGGGATTCTCTGATTTTTCAAATTGTTTTATTACTGCAAGAACGAGAATACGTTGAACGCCTGCAGGAAGATTAAGAAGAGAAGCACGGGAGCTATGAATTTCATCATAACAACATAAAGCTTTTCTCTGCGGAATTTTTTGTTTCCGATACCCTGCTTAACCTCGTCCACAACATATTCGGGCTTAGCTACCCAGCCGATAAGAACGCATGTTAAAATCGCAACGATCGGCATCAGAATACTGTTGGAAATATAGTCGAGAATGTCAAGTATCTGCTGTCCCGTCGCACCGTTGGGAAGAGTTGCCTCAAAGTACCAAACGTTGTAGCCGAGACAAACCGTAACGCCGATAAGCACAGAGCAAATGAATGTTACGCCCGTAGCCTTCGGTCTTGACATTTTGAAGCGGTCGATAAACACCGAAGCAACAGTTTCCATAAGCGAAATTGACGATGTGAGCGCAGCGAAAAGCACAAGCAGGAAGAAGCATGCGCCGACTACCTCGCCGAGCTTGCCCATCTCTTCAAAAATCGCAGGAAGAGCCTTGAACATAAGTCCGGGGCCTGCCTGTGAAAGACCCTCTCTGCCCTGGAAGGCATAAACGGTCGGAATCATAATAAGACCTGCAAAAAGTGCAACCGCCGTGTCAAAAATTTCAATCTGGTTAACGGATGAAATAAGATTGCTGTCCTTTCTGCAATATGAGCCGTAGGTTATCATAATACCCATAGCAAGGCTCATTGAGTAGAACATCTGTCCCATTGCGTCAAGCGCAACGGTTATAAACTTTGACGGTGTAATTCCGTCGAGATTCGGAATAAGATAAATTTTCAAGCCCTCAAGAGCAGTACGGGTAACGCCGTTTTCGTCCGTATGCTTGAGTGTAAGCGAATAAACCGAAATTCCGATAATAAGCACCGCAAGAATCGGCATCATTATCTTTGACGCTTTTTCAATTCCCTTGTCAACGCCGAGAATTACGACAACAGCCGTAAGAATCATAAACACAAGGAACCAAATCATCGGGGAAGCCTGTGCGGTTATGAAATTGCCGAAGAACTGATTGGGTCCTACCTCTCTTATCTGAGAAGCTCCGCCCGTTGCGTATGTGAACGCATACTTTGTAACCCAACCGCCGATAACGCAGTAGTACGGGAAAATCAATACCGGCACGAGCGTTGCCAAAACGCCGATAAATTTGAAACGCTTGTCAACCTTTCCGTATGCTTGGAACGGGCTCAAGCCTGTTTTTCTGCCTATTGCGATTTCCGTTGTCATAAGCGCAAAGCCGAAGGTCAGCGAAAAGAGTATATATATAACTATAAACAATCCGCCGCCGTCCTTCGCCGCAAGATACGGGAAGCGCCACAGGTTGCCGAGGCCTATTGCCGAGCCTGCGGCTGCGAGTATAAATCCGAGTGAGGAGGAAAATCCGCCTCTTGTTTTTTTCTTTTCCATTTTCTTTCTCCTAATAATTTTTTGAGAACATTATTATAATTATACCAAAAGTCTATACATATTTCAACATAAAAAATACGGCAAGTATTAAATCTGCCGTAATTCCACCGAAAATTCAGTTTTTTAACATTATTCGCAAATAAAAAGCACATAATTCACCGTTAAGCAAATCGTGTGCTTCCACGCTTTTTGATTTAATCAAATATCTCGAAATTAAAGTACGGGCATATCGGGGAAAATGTCAATAATTCTGCCGATCGTCATCTTGTCCTCGGGACTCTTTCTCTTAAATCTGTTTATTGTAGCATCGTCGGGAGAAGGATAAATATCTCCGCCAATTATGTACGTAACATCGGCATTGAGGATGGTGCATATGTCAAGAAATGTTGCAAAGCCCGGTGCAGACTTACCTGTCTCAATATTCGACAAATGGTTGTTTGAAATATTGATTTTTGCTGCAAGGTCCTTTTGAGACAAATTCATTTCTCTGCGCACTGTTGCGATTCTTCTTCCAATTGCTTTAAGATCGTGTGTCATGCTGATCTACCTCCTTAGCATTTATTTTAACACTATCTAAAGTTCGTTTACATAAATTTGTAGCGAATTAGTTTGATTATATTATAATTTTTTCGCTTACTTAACACTTTATTCACAATTTGACGTTAATTGACTTACAATGAAAGCCACATCCTCTAACAGATGCGGCTTTCGTTTAATGTTATTTATAAAGTGCGCCGTAGGTCTTGCAAGCATTGTAGTCGGCAGCCTGCCTGTCGTCCGTACCGAACGCAGCCCAGCAATGCGGACGGAAAATTCTTGACTCGTCAACATTGTGCATATTAACGGGAATTCTGAGCATTGAAGCGAGTGTGATGAGCTTGTCGCCGACATGGCCGTAAACGGTTACGCCGTGGTTAGCACCCCAATTTGCCATTACGCTGTACACGTCCTTGAATGCGCCCTCGCCCGTGAGAGTGGGAGCAAACCAGGTTGTCGGCCAAGTCTTGTCTGTTCTTTGGTCGATTGTGTTGTGGATTTCATCGGGGAGGTCAACGGTATAGCCCTCTGCGAGCTGAAGCACCGGACCTATGCCGTCAACGATATTCACACGAAGCATTGTAACGGGCATCTGTGCGCTGCAACGGAAGTGTGAAGAAAATCCGCCGCCTCTGAAATATTCATAGTTAGCTCTGCACCAATCGGTTGCCTCGATGCAAGCATTTATATCATTGTCGTTCATCTTCCAGAACGGTTTCATACACGCTTCGCCGTTTTCGTTCTTTGAAGCGCCGCAGCCGTCAAGAGCAGTAGCGCCCGAGTTGATAAGATGAATAAATCCGTCTTTCGCAACGCCGTCGGGTCTTTTGCCCGTAACTCTTTCGCAAGCGTCGGGGCTCCAATATGTACGAACGTCATGGAAGCAGGGAGCTGTATCGGAAACAAGAGTTCCCAAAATCATAGCCGCACCGTTGAGCGTATCGTTCTCGGTCGCAAAGGGCGTCGGCATCTTTTTGCCGTTCCAATTGAAGGTCGAAGCCATTATAGCCTCGGTAAAGTCTGCGTTCGGAAGCCAGTCTGTCCAGTTTCTCTGTCCCTGGAAGCCGCCTGCAACAGCATTCTTACCGAGTGCCTCTTCGTGCCAGCCCATCTCGTCAAGCTTCTTATTGCCGAAAAGAATATCACGGACAACAAGCGTCATTTTTGTAATGAATTCCCAATCCTTATCGGGAGCAACAACCTTTGATTTTCTGATGATTTCGGGCAAATCCTTGCCTGCGTTTACGTCAAAGCCCTCTTTGCAGTTTTCACGAACCCACTTGATTGCTCTGTCATATTCCTCATGGTCATAGATTTCAAGGGTAATTCTGCGAACAATTTCGGTCATATCAACCCATTCGGGACGGATACCGAGATATTCTCTGAAGAAAGAAGCGTTACAGTATGAACCTGCGATACCCATTGCGACGCCGCCGAGGTTTACATAGGACTTGTTTTTCATCCAGCCGACAGATACCGCACATTTTGCAAAACGTAAAATCTTCTCCGCAACATCCTCGGGAATAGTTCTGTCGTCCATATCCTGAACGTCATGACCGTAAATTGAGAATGCGGGCATACCGTTCTGTGCGTAAGCCGCCATGACAGCCGCAAGATAAACTGCACCCGGTCTTTCAGTACCGTTGAAGCCCCAAACAGCCTTGATCGTTTTCGGATTCATATCGTATGTTTCCATACCGTAACACCAACAGGGTGTAACCGTAAGCGTTGCGATAACATTTTCGCCTGCAAACTGCTCCTCGCACTCTGCCGCTTCGGCACCGCCGCCGATTGTCGTATTGCTGACAACGCACTGTACGGGTGTTCCGTCGGGATAGCAAAGCTTTTCCTCAATGAGCTTTGCGGCAGCCGTTGCCATACCCATTGTCTGATTTTCAAGGCTCTCACGAACTCCGCCCCATCTTCCGTCAATAACGGGACGAATACCTATTTTAGGATATTTCATAGTACATTCTCCTTTTATTATTTAGTAATAACAGTTTTGAATTTATCATATGCCGCAGAAAATTCTTTCGCATTCTCGGGCTTATAGATTTTCACATTTTCCGAGGAAGCCAAGAGCCTTCTTCCGTCCGCAACGCTCTCAAGGTCGCCGAGAGCTATCAGCTGAAGCATAATATTTCCGAGTGCCGTAGCCTCCGTCGGACCTGCCGTAACGGGAATGTTAAGGCTGTCCGCCGTCATTTGGCATAAGAAGCTGTCCTTTGTTCCGCCGCCGAGCAGATGAAGCACGTCAAATTTTTTGCCCGTATTTTCTTCAATCTGTTCAATGGCAAAGCGATATTTCATAGCAAGGCTCTCATATATACATCTGACAAGCGCACCGTCGGTTTCGGGTATGCCCTGCCCCGTCCTTTTGCAGAAATCACGGATTTTTTCGGGCATATTTTCAGGCGTTGCTAAGACCTCGTCGTCGGGATTTATAAAGAACTCGAACGCCTTTTCCCGTCTTGCAAGCTGCTCCATATCGTTGTAGGAATACTCCTTGCCCTCTTTTCTGAAATTACGTCTTATCTCCTGAATAAGCCAAAGACCGCTTATGTTTTTAAGATAATTTATCTTGCCGTTTGCACCGAGCTCATTTGAAAGCTCGTCCTCCATACTCTTTTTCGTGAGTATCGGCAAATCGTTTTCGCAGCCAATCAGCGACCAAGTTCCGCAGGATAAAAACGCAGGTGTTTCGCCGTCAATTTCGGGCATAGCGCATACCGCACATTGCGTATCGTGCCCTGCAACCTTGATAACCTTTATACCGTTATATTCTCCTGCCACGCTTGCGCTTTTGACAATAGGCGGAAGCATTTTTTCACTTTTACCCGAAAGAGCAAAAGCCTCTTTTTGCCAACAGACCTTTTCCAAATCAAGCATCTGCGAGGTCGAAGCTATCGTTTGCTCGGCAGATTTTACAGAGCAAAGAGCATAAGCGAACAAATCAGGCATAAATAAGAACACATCGCCGTCTTTATCCTCAACGCTCAGCTGAAAAAGCGTGTTTATATTCATTATCTGATTTCCCGTAAGCTCATATAAACGCTCGGGAGAAATTTTTTCAAATATTTTTTCGGGCGCATTCTTAGTTCTTGTATCACGGTAGCAAACGGGCAGGCCCTTTAGCTCTCCGTCCGTCCCGATTATGCCGTAGTCAACTCCCCAAGTGTCAAAAGCAAGCGACTCAACATCATTTGCCATTTCGATTGCCTTTTTGACCTCCGAAAGAAGATACGGGAAATTCCAACAGAGCTTTCCGTTCTCCGTTACCAATTCATTGTCAAAGCGATGAATTTCACGGTAGCTCAACCTTCCGTTTCCGTACTCGCCGAGAATTGCTCTGCCCGTAGACGCGCCGAAATCAAAAGCTAATACACGGCTCATACCTTTACTACTCCCTTTTTGAGAAGCACATTTGCGTAAATTGCCGTTTCGCCCGTGGCGATTATAAGATAAGCCTTTTTCGCCCTCTCGTAAAATGCAAAACGCTCCGTCATCTCAATATCGTGGTGCTCGGGCTCATATTTTGTAAGGATTTTGTCATATTCCTGCCAAATTTCAGGCGTCGGGGTATTATCACCCTTGACAACCTCCATCAAAGCGACAGGCTTTTCCGTATATGTATCAAGCGGAATAAGCGACAAAACCGCATCCAATACATCCGTTGCCGAATGTCCGTCCGCTCTTATAACAACGGAATTTTTACCGATACTCTCGCTCGGAAAATTTCCGTCTGCAATTATGAGCTCGTCGCCGTGTCCCATCTCGCAAAGAGCCTTGAGAAGCTCGGGGGAAATTATCGGGTTGATACCTTTAAGCATAATCAGTCCTCCTGCTTATGAAGTATTTTGTCGTCGGGATTATAAACCTTATAGCCCGGGTGTCTGCCCGTGATTTTATAATAGCTTCTCAAATCGATAAGCTTCTGAATATTCTCTCTGTCTATATCGTGGCTGCCGCCGAGGATAACCGCATTGATTGTGATTTTCGCCCACAATTCAAGGCTTTCCATTCTGTAAAAGGCGGTTATAACGTCGCTTCCGACAGCAAGTGCACCGTGGTTTTCAAGAAGCATAACATCATGCTCGTCAAGGTACGGCTCAATAGCGTCGGGAACCTCCGTTGTAGAGGGTGTGCCGTAAGGTGTAAGCGGAACTGCGCCGATAGCCGCTACGTCCTCAATCATATTGTACATATCCATTGCCTTATGCGCTACCGCAAAGCCTGTTGCTCCCGGGGGATGAGCGTGGATAACGCTGAACACATCCTCACGCTTGTCATAGCAACGAAGATGCATCTTAATCTCACTTGACGGGCGAAGTCCCTCCGCCGCCTCAAGAACATTACCCTTTGAGTCAATTCTGATAAGCTTTTCGGGTGTGATAAACGATTTGCTCATTCCTGTCGGTGTTGCCAAAATCGTACCGTCATCAAGCTTTGCACTGACATTTCCGTCGTTCGCCGCAACCCAACCGAGCTGCCACATTTTATGGCAAACGTCGCAAATTTGATCTTTAACAATTTGAATATCCATCTTGCCGTTTCCTTTCCTTTTATGTGTCTTAGCACATTACACATTTATTGTAACATAAATAAAATTGATATTCAATGCTTATAATTTTACGATTTTTTGAACAAATATAACACTTATTGACAAAGGTAGGGGTACGCCTTATAATCTTAATTGCATTTTTCAAAAAGGGGTTTACTATGACGAAAAAAGGGTTGTCCGATCCCGATTTTTTCGGAACGCAAAAGATTTCAAAAATACTGCTTAAAACTGCGCCTCCCGTTATGCTCGCACAGCTTATTCAGGCACTTTATAATATAGTTGACAGCTTCTTTGTCGGCAGATATTCCGACGAGGCTCTTACTGCGCTGTCGGTAATTTATCCGATACAGCTAATAATAATTGCACTTGCTGTCGGAACGGGCGTCGGTGTCAATACTTATATGGCACGAAAATTCGCACAGGGCAAGCCGAAGGATGCCGACGAAGCAGGCGGAACGGGTATGCTGCTTGAGCTTATCACTTGGCTTACTTTTACAATTTTAGCGGTAGCTCTTATGAAGCCGTATGTTATGACCTCGGCAAAATCGCCCGAGGCAATCGCAAATGCCGTAACCTACGGAAATATCGTCTGTATAGGCAGCGTCGGTGCATTTTTGGAGGGCAACTGGACAAAGGTGCTTCAGGCAAGAGGCGATATGAGACTTCCCATGATAGCACAGATAGCAGGTGCTGTTACAAATATCCTGTTTGACCCGTTGCTGATATTCGGAATAGGCTTTTTTCCCGAAATGGGCGTTGCCGGTGCGGCTTATGCGACGGTGCTCGGTCAGATTGTCGCCGCTGTTATCACAGGCTCAAAGGGCTTTTGCAAAATTCCCGAAATGAAAAAGCTCTCGCATTATATTAAGATGATATACCGCTACGGTTATCCGTCAATATTTATGCAGCTTCTCTATACCGTATATATAGTTGCGTTGAATGTCATACTTGCAGGCTTCTCCGACTCTGCCGTTACGGTGCTGGGGCTTTACTACAAGGCTCAATCGCTGTTCTTTATTCCGCTGTTCGGACTTCAAACCTGTATCGTTCCCGTTTTGAGCTACAACTACGCAAACAAAAGCTATCGCCGCTGCCGTGATTTAATGAATTTTTCCTGTCTTGTTTCAGCGGTGTTTATGATTGTCGGCATAATCTTTTTCGTATTCTTCCCCGAAGCGCTTATGTCCGTTTTTTCAAAGAGTGAAGAGGTTATGCAAATAGGCTCGGTAGCGTTCCCGATAATCGGCTCAAGCTTCCTGCCTGCCGTCATTTCTCTTACAATGCCCGTGTTCTTTCAGGCTATCGGCTACGGCAGAACAAGTCTTATGCTATCGCTCACAAGGCAGGTTTTCTGTCTTATCCCGATTTTCAGAATATTTGCGGAATTCGGTCTAAACTACACTTGGTTTGCTTATCCGATTTCCGAGGTCATTTCCGGCGGAATAGGTCTTATAATCTATTTCTCGGTTTTGAAGAAATGGAAAAAGGAAACGAACAAAACATTATCTCAAAAATCAACAACCGAATAAGATAACACAAAAAATTATGCCACAGAACAAATCTGTGGCATTTTATATTGATAAATATTATTCCTCTATATGCTCTTGGCCTTTTGCGATTATCGTGCGAACATGGTCGTCCGCAAGAGAGTAGAATACCGATTTGCCCTCTCTGCGAGCCTTAACCAGCTTGTTTTGCTTTAATATTTTCAGCTGATGCGAAATCGCCGACTGATTCATATTGAGCGCCGAAGCCAAATCGCACACGCAAACCTCAGCCTCAAACAAAACATAGAGTATGCGTATTCTCGTTGAGTCGCCGAACACCTTGAACAGCTCGGCTAAATTGTAAAGCTCAATTTCGTCGGGCATTTCGGCGATTATCTTTTGAAGCACGGAGCTGTGAACCTCGTTTACCTCACAGCAGTCTAATTCTTTTTCCATTGTTTACACCCTTTCAATATAAATCAAAGCTTTTTAACCATAAGCGCACGAATTGCGTTCAATACGGCGATAACCATTACTCCGACATCTGCGAAGATTGCCACCCACATATTTGCGATACCCAATGCGCCGAGTACAAGACAAACAAGCTTAACGCCGAGTGCGAAGATTATATTTTCATATACAATTCCGAGACATTTTTTTGAAATCTTGATTGCCTTTGCGATTTTAAGCGGATCGTCGTCCATAAGCACAATATCCGCCGCCTCGATAGCCGCATCCGAGCCCATAGCACCCATTGCGATACCTATATCGGCTCTTGAAAGCACGGGAGCATCGTTTATGCCGTCGCCGACAAACGCAAGCTTTTCCTTTTCGCCCTTTTTCGACAAATACTCTTCGACCTTTGAAACCTTGTCATCGGGTAAAAGTTCGCTGTAAACCTCGTCAATTCCAAGCTCATCTGCAACCTGCTTCGCAACGTCCGAAGCGTCGCCCGTGAGCATAACCGTCTTTTTAACGCCTGCGCTTTTAAGCTCTGCAATCGCCTGCTTTGAGGTGGGCTTTATAACGTCTGAAATAAGGATATGACCTGCGTATTTTCCGTCAAGTGCAATATGAACCTTTGTGCCGACCTGCTCGCACTCCGTATATTTAATGCCGAGCATATCCATCAGCTTGCCGTTGCCTGCCGCAACCTCTTTGCCGTCAACCTTAGCAATAACGCCGTGTCCCGATATTTCCTTTACGTCTGAAATTCTGCTTTTATCAATTTCCTTGCCGTAGGCTGCCTGCAAGCTCTTGCTTATCGGATGCGTTGAATAGCTCTCGGCATATGCCGCAAGCTCAATTAGATGATTTTTATCTATTGTGTTATCATGAACTCCGACAACCTCAAAAACGCCCTTCGTCATTGTTCCCGTCTTGTCGAAAAGAACATATTTTGTCTTTGAAAGCGTTTCAAGGTAGTTTGAGCCTTTGACCAAAACGCCTGCCTTGCTCGCTCCGCCTATTCCTGCGAAGAAGCTAAGCGGTACGCTGATTACCACCGCACACGGACAGCTGATTACAAGGAACGTAAGCGCCCTGTAAATCCAAGTGCCGAAGCCTGCCGGATTACCGATTATAAGGTTGATTATCGGCGGTATAATCGCAAGCGCCAACGCACTGTAACAAACCGCAGGCGTATAATAATGTGCAAATTTGCTTATGAAATTTTCGGAATGTGATTTTTTCGAGGTTGCGTTTTCAACAAGGTCAAGAATTTTTGAAACCGTTGACTCGCCGAACTCTTTTGTCGTTTTAATCCTGATAACGCCCGAAAGATTTATGCAGCCGCTGATAATCTCGTCGCCTGCCTTGACCTCTCTCGGCACACTCTCGCCCGTGAGCGCACTCGTGTTAAGTGAGGACTCGCCCTCTGTTACAACGCCGTCAATCGGCACCTTTTCGCCCGGTGCGACCACAATTACCGTGCCTATCTCAACCTCGTCGGGGTCAACCTGCCGAAGCTCTCCGTCAACCTCAATATTTGCATAATCAGGTCTTATATCCATAAGCTCGGAGATATTTCTGCGGCTCTTTCCGACAGCATAGCTCTGAAAAAGCTCGCCTATCTGATAGAAAAGCATAACCGCCACGCCCTCGGTATAATCGCCCAACGCTATTGCACCGACGGTTGCGACTGCCATAAGGAAATTTTCGTCGAAAACCTGCTTATTTTTAATTCCCAAAAAGGCTTTTCTGAGAATATCATATCCGATTACAAAATACGGTATCATATATAACGCAAATTCAAGATAGCGATTTATTTCAACAAAGTTTCCAACAACCTTGAGTGCGACAATAAGCACCGCCGAAACGATAATTCTTATAAGCACTTTCTTCTGCTTTTTCGTCATAAAATTCCCTCCGTTTTCAATATTTCAAGCTATGCTCAATTGACGTTAAATGTATATTTCGCAGTCGTCCTCAACTCTTTTGCAATTTTTAAGGACATCCTTCATAACTGATTTTATATCGGCATTTTCGTCAAACTCGACATTCATTTTAAGCATCATAAAATTAACCGTTGCATCCTTTACGCCCTCGGTCTTTTTTGCTGCCTCTTCCATTTTATTGGCACAGTTTGCACAATCGACATCGATTTTATATGACTTTTTCATAATTTGTCTCCGTTCCGACGCTCTGCGTCATTTATTTCAAGCACATTCGCTTTTTCAATTTATCATATGAACAACTGTTCATATGTTGATTTGATTATAGCATTTCTATATTATATGTCAATAGCTTTTGAAAAATTTTTTAGGATTTTTTTGTAAATCGGTCAATCTTATGTTACAATATCCGAGAGGTGATAGCTCAATGGTAAATTTAGGAAATGATTGGGACGAAATATTAAAGGATGAATTTCAGAAGCCTTATTATAAGGAGCTTCGGAAATTTCTCAAAGCGGAATATCAAAATCATACGATTTATCCGCCTATGAACGACATATTCAACGCACTTCGTTGCACCTCGTTTGCCGATACAAAGGTCGTTATTATCGGACAAGACCCCTATCACGGTGCAGGACAGGCGCACGGTATGTGCTTTTCGGTAAAAAAAGGCACTCCTCCCCCTCCGTCGCTTCAAAATATATTCAAGGAAATCCATTCGGATCTCGGTATAGATATGAACGCAGGTCACGGCGAGCTTACCGCTTGGGCGAAGCAGGGAGTTTTGCTTTTGAACACGGTGCTGACCGTTCGTGAGGGCGAGGCTAACAGCCATAAAAATATGGGTTGGGAAGTCTTTACCGACAGGGTAATTTCCGAACTCAACAACAAGCAAACGCCCGTTGTGTTTTTGCTTTGGGGTGCTCACGCAAGAAAAAAAGCGTCGGTCATCACAAATCCCATTCATTACAAGCTCACCGCACCGCATCCGAGTCCGCTTTCGGCTTATAACGGATTTTTCGGCTGCAAGCATTTTTCAAAGACCAATGAGCTTTTGACAGCTTCGGGACAGACGCCTATTGATTGGCATCTCGACTAAATTTCGACAAAGTTTTATATTACTATTGATTTTTAGACTTTGTTATTCTATAATATCAAGTGTCGCACTTCGGGTCGGTCGTGTAACCGCTTCGAAGTGTTTTTATGTGATATTTTCATCCTAATCGGGAGGCAATAACAGTGAAAATAGGATTTGATAACGACAAATATCTTAAAACTCAATCCGAGCATATAAGGCAGAGGATAAATGAATTCGGCGGAAAGCTTTATCTTGAATTCGGCGGAAAAATCTTTGACGATTTTCACGCTTCGAGGGTGCTCCCGGGATTTTTGCCCGACAGTAAGATGAAAATGCTGCTTGAACTTAAAGATGAAGCTGAAATGCTCATTGCCATAAACGCAAATGACATTGAAAAGAACAAGGTCAGAGGCGATATCGGCATAACCTACGACCTTGATGTTTTAAGGCTTATCGACATATACAGGGACTTCGGTCTTATGGTAAGCGGTGTTGTTATGACGCAGTTTAACAATCAGCCGTCGGCAGAGGTTTTCAGACAGAAGCTTACGGGGCTCGGCATTAAGGTTTACCGTCATTACAGCATTGAAAACTATCCGCAGGACGTTCAGCTTATCGTAAGCGACGACGGATACGGCAAAAATGAATATGTTGAAACCACCCGTTCGCTTATCGTTGTTACAGCACCCGGCCCGGGAAGCGGAAAAATGGCGGTTTGTCTTTCACAGCTTTATCACGAGCACAAAAGAGGCGTTCAGGCAGGATATGCGAAGTTTGAAACCTTCCCGATTTGGAATTTGCCGTTAAAGCACCCTGTAAACCTTGCTTATGAGGCTGCGACAACAGATTTGAACGATGTTAATATGATTGACCCGTTCCACCTTGAAGCATATGGCGTTACAACCGTTAACTATAACAGAGATATTGAAATCTTCCCCGTGCTCAACGCTATTTTCGAGCGTATTTACGGCACTTCTCCGTATAAATCGCCTACGGATATGGGCGTTAATATGGCAGGCAACTGCATAATCGACGACGAGGTTGTAAGGGAAGCGTCAAAGCAAGAGGTTATCAGAAGATACTATAAGGCTCTTGTCGATAAGAAAAACGGCTCAAATGTTACCAATGAAATCCGCAACCTTGAGCTTATAATGAAACAGCTTAATATCGTTCCCGAATACAGAAAATGCGTTTTGCCCGCAGTTGAGCTTTGCGACAGAACGGGAGAACCTGCGGCGGCAATCGAGCTTGACAACGGCAAAATCATAACGGGAAAGACCTCAGACCTTTTGGGTGCTTCTTCGGCTATGCTTTTGAACGCACTCAAAGAAATCGCCAATATCAACGACGACATTGACTTGATTTCCCCGAAGATTATCGAGCCTATTCAGGACTTAAAGGTTAATCATCTCGGCAACAAAAACCCGAGACTTCATACGGACGAGGTTTTGCTTGCACTTTCAATTTCAGCGGCGACAAATCCCACCTCCGAAATGGCAATGAAAGCACTTGAAAAGCTTGACGGCTGTCAGATGCATTCGACGGTCATACTCTCCGAGGTTGACCTGCACACGCTCAAAAAGCTCGGTGTAAATGTAACCTGCGAGCCTTACAGACAGTCAAAAACCCTTTATCACAAATAATACTATATGCCGAAGCTTGAATTTGGAATTAAGCTTCGGCATTGTTTTTTGTATTGACAATTTTTTTGTTTATGGTTTAATATAAATATATAATAATTTGAGTTAAACGGAGGGTTATCTATGACGAAAGCAAAATACAAAGCGATTCTTGCCGTATGCACAGCTGCGATTATTCTTATATTTGAAGCCGTAATTTATTTTTGCGGTACAGACGGCGGAAATTATATAAGCAAATCAATTTGGATTGCAAACATTGTCGGCATAGCCCTTATAATGACCGTATTAATCATTGTCGATTACGCTTTAGAAAAAAGACTTTTCGGCGACAAATAAAACTAAAAATTTAGCAATCGATACACTCGCAACAATGGGATATGATTTATAATTCGCAAATTCCCTTTGACAGCGTTAGGCGGTGGCTTGCTGCCGCCGAGAAAACCAGCGTATTTATAATAGCTTTCGGTATATAACAAAATGAAAATTCATCACAACCACAGGCTCCCTCTGACGAGGGAGTTGTCGTTTTTCGAAGAAAAATGACTGAGGGAGAGATAACGAAAATTCGCTGTTTATTGCTTTCTCTCCTTCCGTCACGCCTGCGGCGTGCCACCTTCCTCGTCAGAGGAAGGCTTTATTCTACGAGCATTTTTATTTGATGAAAGCCGTAGGGACAACCGCAAGGGTTGTCCCTACGGTCGCATAAATTTTCAAATTTGACATCGCCCACAGCGATATACAAAAAACGCTCAGCCTTAGCTGAGCGTTAATTTTATAATATATTCCGTTAAAAGCCTCGTGAGCTTCCGCCACCGCCGAAGGAGCCGCCTCCGCCGGAAAAGCCTCCGCTGCTTCCTCCCGAAAATCCACCGCCGGAGAAGCCTCCGCCCGAATGATGATTTCCGCCTCCGCCGAAGAAAATAAACGGTGTGCGACCTGTGATTTTACGAATTACAAGCAATATTATTATAAAGATTATAAAATCAATAATAACTGCCTTTGAGCTTTCGTATTCTTCATCCTTGTCCTCATCAGGCGCAAGGCTTGAGCCGTCAATCTCAACGCCGTACTCATTTGCCGTTTCGCCTATCAAAGCCGAAAAAGCTTCACGCAGTCCCGTCGAAAAATCGTCGCTCTTCAGATACGGTATAGCGTAATTGTCAAGAATTCGTCCCGTCTTGCCGTCGGGCAATGCACCCTCAAGACCGTACCCCACCTCAATATCAATCTGCCGTTCTTCTACGGAGAGAAGCAAAAGCACGCCGTCGTTGTTTTTACTGCCTATTCCCCACTCTCTGCCCAAGCCGAGAGCATAATCTCTGACGTCCTTGCCGTCAAGGCTATTGACCGTTACGCAAACGACCTGTGCGCCCGTCTTTTTGTACAATTCCTCTGCCATCGACTGCATTTTTTGTTCGTCAGACTCATTGATGCAATCGGCAAAATCATTTACGAAAAAATTTTGCGTAGGCGGCGGATATGGAGTGTTTTTTGCCGCAAAAGCACTGACCGATAATGACAGTATCAGCAAAACAGCACTTAACAGTATCGCCGAATATTTTTTCATACACTTACCCACTCGCCGAAGCATCAGTCAAAATTTACGCTCGGTGCTGTTTGAGCCTCACTTGAAGCCTCAAAGTATTCAGCCTGCTCAAAATTGAACATAGACGCAATTATATTTGCAGGGAATTTCTTTATGTGCGTATTGTATGCCTTTGCAACATCATTGTAATCCTTGCGAGCAACCGAAATTCTGTTTTCACTGCCTGCAAGCTCATCCTGAAGATTGATAAACTGCGTATCGGCTTTAAGCTCGGGATAATTTTCCACAACAACAAGAAGTCTTGAAATTGCACTGTCAAGCTCCGAGTTCGCCTTTTCCATTTCATCAACGGTGGTAGCACCCGAGAGCTTTGAGCGAGCGTCTGCAATTGCCGTATAGACCTCTTCCTCATGAGCCGCATATCCCTTTACGGTGTTCACAAGATTTGGTATGAGGTCTGCTCTTCTCTGCAACATTGTCTGAATATTTGCCTGCGCATTTGTAACGGTTTCCCTTTCGTCAACAAGGTTGTTGTACGAGGAAACAATGCTTCCTGCGAATATCACTATTACGGCGATAACCGCCAAAGCAATAATAAGACCTTTTTTGTTTTTCATAGCAAATCCTCCTATCAATCAATTAAAAATCAATCGTCATATCCGTTCGGATTCTTTGACTGCCAATTCCAAGAGTCACGGCACATATCGTCAATGCCTCTCTTAGCCTCCCAGCCGAGAACCTCTTTAGCTTTTGTCGGATCGGAATAGCAAACCGCAAGGTCGCCGGGACGTCTGGGTGCAATCTTGTAAGGTAATTCCTTACCGTAAGCCTTGCTGAACGCCTTAACTATGTCAAGAACGCTGTAACCCTTACCTGTTCCGAGGTTGAAAATCTGAACGCCTTTATCTCCCTCAAGGATATTTTTAACAGCCTTAACGTGACCGTCTGCAAGGTCAACAACGTGGATATAATCTCTGATACCTGTTCCGTCGGGTGTGTCGTAATCGTTGCCGTAAACGCTGAGATAAGGACGCTTACCGATTGCAACCTGTGTGATATAAGGCATAAGGTTGTTCGGTATTCCGTTCGGATTTTCGCCTATTCTTCCGCTTTCGTGTGCGCCGATAGGATTGAAGTAACGGAGAAGTGTTACATTCCACTCATTGTCCGACTTATAAATATCCTCAAGGATAATTTCAATCATATACTTTGTTGTGCCGTAGGGGTTTGTTGTTCCGCCTGTTTTCATTGTCTCTTTAAGCGGAGATACGTTGTTCATACCGTAAACCGTTGCCGAGGAGCTGAAAACAATGTTCTTACAGCCGTTATTTCTCATAACGTCGCAAAGCTTTAATGTGCCGCCGATATTGTTATCATAATATTCAATCGGCTTCTGACAGGACTCACCTACCGCTTTAAGTCCCGCAAAATGAATTACTGCGTCGATTTTATTCTCTTTGAAAATTTTATCCATACCCTCAGAGTCTCTGATGTCACATTCATAGGACTTGAAATCCTTGCCTGTAAGCTCTTTAACTCTTTCAAGCGATTTCGGATTTGCGTTGTAGTAATTATCAACGACAACAATCTCATAGCCTGCGTTAAGAAGCTCAACGCAAGTGTGTGAGCCGATAAATCCGGCTCCGCCCGTAACAAGAATAGCCATAATTTATTCCTCCGTTTATATTAAAAATTTTTGTCAGTTAAGAAATGTGCCCGGGAAATATTGGTCAAGTATTTTATCGTATTTTGTACCCGAAACAGCCATATTATCAGCACCGAGCTGGCTCATTCCGACGCCGTAGCCTTCGCCGAAGGTGGTTATTGTATATGTTCCGCTTTCGGCGTCATAGGAAAGACTGAAGCAAGGAGATGAAAGGTCTTTGTTCTTCATTATATCATATATAAATGTTACACCCGACACTTCTTTATTGCCTACGGTAATTTTTTCAACATAGCCCGTGCCTGTGCTGACCGCCGTATCGTGTGCGTTGATTGTGAGCCACTTTGAAACATCCTCGGGGAATTCGATTGTCGAATCAAATGCCAAAGCGCCTGCTTTAATATCATCTGCCGTAAGGAGAACTTCCTTTTTATATCCGTCTCTCTGCTTGTCGGAAGCACTTGCGACACTCTTGAGGTATGTAAAGTTGTTTCCGAAAACTGTCGAAGCGTTTGCGGTTTTACCTGCCGACATTCTACAATAAGGCGTAAACGCAACCTTATCGTTAAAGGTAAGGTAATGACCGAATACCTCATTTACCGCATCCATTGCCTCTTGAGTATAATTATCTGCAATTGTGAGATTGCTTATTCTCCAATTTGTATCTCTGTATTTGAGATATGTGTATGTGATTATCGCCTGAGCCTTGAGCGTTTCGGCATTAAATCCGCTGTCGGTTTCGGCGGTAACTATCCTTGCGATAGCTTCCTTTGCCTCGATTTCCTGTCCGTTTACGGTAATAACGCTCGGAACTGCGTTCGGGTCCTTCGGTGCTTCCTGTGTCTGCGGCTCATTTGCCGTAATTGCACCCGCTGTGGTTTCAACGGAAGTGGTTTCGGGCTCTTCATTCTTTATGCCGTTTACAAGCTCAAAGCGCATAAGCTTTGACAGGGACATTGTGTCAGCTTTAACCGGAGCTTCGGTTGTGGTTTCGGGAGCTTGCGTTTGAACAGGCGGCTCTGTCTGCGGCTCTTTGTTGTCATTCTTCTGTTTAACGAAATAAACAGAGCCTACGGTAATCGCCGCAACAAGGATAATTGCGATAACTGAAATTATCGCCTTTTTCGCCTTTTTAGAAAGCTTTTTGTCAGCCTTCGGCGCTTCGTCCTGTGCAATTTCAATGCCTACCGAGTTGTTGCCCATAGCCTTTTCCCCGATAAGCGCAAACATTTCTTCGCAGGCAATTCTGATTAAGTGTGCGTCGTCCTCGCCCTCCTCTTTATAGAGCTTTCTGACGAGAGCAGACTTGTCCGTCGCAACGGAAATGCAAATGTAATCGCAGCCGTCGTTGGTTGTGAATATATCGGAAATACACGCACCGAGCGTTGCACTCGAAAGGTCCTTTGCCGAACGAGCCATCTGTGCGGTGTAGTCGGTTACGTTGTAATCGCCTCTGTCCTCAATATGCGGAGTAAAGGTGAAATACTCGTCGAAATCGTCAAGACCTACCGCAAACTCACGCATAACGGTTGCGTTCGTATTGCCGTTAACCGCAATTTTAACGTCAGATTCCTTGAGAATATTAAGCGTATGTGCCGCAATATCCTTTTCCTGCTCGCTTGTTTCCGAAGTCGTTTGCGAAGTGATTTCCTCTTTCTCTTCGTGAGTGGGAGCTGCCTCCGTCTCACTTGCCGAGGTAAGACGTCCGCCGTTGGTTATGTACGGCACAAGACCTCTTTTGAGAACAGAGTCAAGCCTTTGATCGTCAAAGGGAATCATAACGATTGTCTGCGAGCCCTTTTTAACCGCAAAGCCTGAATTTACGCCGTCAACCGATACGAATACGGTTGCGCCCTCGGGCATAGCCGCATTTTTCTCCTGTGCCGATTCATCAAGGTCAAGCTTTGAAAGCTTTTTAAGAACTGCCTCATTCTGCTCTTTTTTCAAGGAAAGAGCTGTCATAAGCTTCAATTTTGTAGAATTGTAGATGCTCGAATCAACAGCAATTACAATAAAATCGCTGTCTTTAAGAGCCTTTGAAAGCCCACCGAACATATCCTTGAGCGAAGTGTACTCATCAAAAGAAATATCGCTGTCTGCAAAGCCGTTAAGACAGCCGATTACCTTAATCTGCAGCTTAACGGAAGTGTCCGCCGCATTGCGATACAATGAAAACAACTTCATTTCCATCTCTTTATTACCACCTTAATATAAATAAATTACTTATCAGTTATCGGGATACCAATTTGTCGCACCGCTGTACGGATTTGACTGCCCCTTTTGGTCATACCAAATCTGCGGATAACGGGGATTTCCGTTTGTTACGGAATAGGTCGTATCCACATCCGCCGTTTCGCCCGTCCTCAAAAGTCTGCCGACAACAACAAGTCTTGCGTCCGTAAACTCATATGTGCAGGTCGAAAGCGTGATAAGCTTATCCGACGAGTTTATATCAACGCCCGTTGTGTAGAGCTTTCTCTCGTCAAGCGCCTTAATGTAGCTGTCAAAATTCTCGGTGCTGCCGAATGAGGTAACGGTATAGTTAAAAATATATCCGTTGTCGTCCTGCTCTCTGCTGTTTGTGATAAACGCCGCATAAACCTTGAATTTATATGATTTATAAAGCGTATCGTAGTTGATTATCGGAGACTCCAAGAAGCCGTCAAGTGTTTTATACTTGCTGAGCTCTGCAAAAACAAGTCCGTCGCTCATATGGTGTCCGTAAATTATAGTGTTTTGATTGAGATATTTCGGGTCATTTCTGTAATCCATAAACGGACAGCCGTATCTGCTGTAATTTCCGTAGAAATCCTTTTTAAGATAATCCGTGTTGTTGGGAGACTGAACAACCTGAACGTCTATACCCGAGTTCGGCACGCTTATCCAGCCTACCAGCTCCTGATTAAGCGCATAGAGGTAAGCATATTTTGCCATCATTCCGTCGGGAGTTTTAACATCGGGATACTTCGCCCTGAATTCCTCCCAAAGCTTTGCCTCTTCCTCCTCGTTCGTGGTGTCTATTATCTTGTTTGCAAGACCCGTCTGCTGTTTTTCGGTTTTATTTCCCTGAACATAAATAACGCCGAATGCCACAGCACAGCCTATAAGCACCAAAACAGATAGATTTGCAACCGTCTTTCTGACAATTTCGGATTTTTTATCCTGCTTATTCGGAAAAATCTTTCTGAAAAAGTCTTTGAACATTTCGTTGAAGGTCTTTACCCTCTCCTTGCTCTGAACAGGCTCAACCTTTTCAAGACCTTTCAGCTCGCCCTCTTTTTCTTCGCTTCTGTCACTCTGAAAGGGGTTAGCGACATCGACAAAGTGCTGCTCTCCGCCGTATTTCACACGCCTTGTGGTCTTTTCGTCAAAGGACTCCGAATTTTCAATATTCTTTGCTATTTCGGCATAGACGTCATCAGAAGCCTCGGGCGTGGGAAGCTCGTTTTCGGGCTTAGCCTGTTCTTCGGCAGTATTCAACTCTTCATTCTTGTCAAACTCGTTTTCTTTCATCAATATTCAACTCCTTCGGGGAACCATCTTTCTGCAAAGGCGTATGGGTTTGGAAGCCCATGCGTATCGTACCAAATCTGCGGATAACGTGGATTGTCGTTCTTGACGGTTTTGGAAACGTCAACCGTTTCGCTCTCGCCGTCCCTGACAAGCCTTGCGATAACCACAAATCTTGCGTTTGTCTCGCCGTTACCCTTTACATCCATATCTCTCGTACAGGTCGAGAGAGTAAGAATTTTATCATTTTTATTTACATCGACATTTGTAAAATAAAGCGAACGAACTTTAATTTCATCTACAAACGCTTCAAAATTGTCGTTCGTCATAAACGGATAAATGTAGTTAAAGGTATATCCGTTATCGTCCTTATCGTCGGCATTCGTAAGAAAAACAGAAATTATTTTCCACTTGTGCTTTTCGTATATCGTATCGAACTGAATTACGGGAGAGGTCTTATAAAACTCAATATCCTTGTACTTTTCAAGGTCTGCAAACATTGTCGAGTCAAGGAAATTATGTCCGTAAAGTATAGTGTTCTTGCAAAGCGGCTTTGCGTGATCACGGTAGTCCATAAACACGGTACCACGTCTTTGATAATCTCCGTAAAAGCTGCGCCTTAAATAATATTCGTTATTTTTAGCCTGAACGACAGGATGATTTATCGAGGTGTTCGGAACAACTATCCAGCCGACAAGGTCATTGTTTGCGTTGTATGCGCTGCGGTATTTTTCAAGCATACCGTCGTCGCCGTACTCCTTCGCCTCTTGGGCAGGCTCGGTTACAAGACCTGCGATATTCTCCGTCTGCTTTTTGTTGTCCGCAACATCATAAACGGTTTTAAGAATGACGCCCAAAGAAGCCAAAAACACGATAATCGCAATAATCATTATTACTCTGTCAACGGTTTTCATTTTCTTTTTCTTCGGTTTCGGCACAACGACAACAGCCTCTTCCTTATCGTCGTCATCCTCTTCCTTTTGAGTCTGATAAGGATTATCGGCAACCTTCATACCGTCCTCATAGACACCTTGAGCCTCTGCGTCCTGCGGTACAGAAGAGCTTGTGTCGGTATCATTCAATTTTTCCTTATCGAATTCTTCACTCATCTCAAATACTCCAATACTGTTTCAAGAGCCGTATCGGCTGATTTATTTCTGTTATTTTCCCTTATGTTGTCGGAAAAATCGTTTAGACATTTTTTAACTATCGTGCTTTTGCCGTCGGAAAAAGCGATATACACAAGACCGACGGGCTTGTTTGTGTTGTCGGACGTCGGGCCTGCAATTCCCGTTACGGCAACCGCAATATCCGCACCCGTAAGCGAAAGCACGCCCTTTACCATCTCACGGGCACATTCCTCGCTTACCGCACCGAATTTTTCAAGCGTTTCATTGCTCACACCGAGAATTTCATGCTTTATGCGATTTGAGTAGCTTACAATTCCGCATTCAAACACGCTCGACGACCCCGAAACGTCGGTTATCCGCTTCGCAATCAATCCGCCCGTACAGGACTCGGCGCAAGTGAATATTAAATTCTTTTGCTTTAATAATTCAACAACTTTTTCTTCAAGCTTCATCTTATATCTGAAATAACCTCAAATCTTGCGGTATCGACCGCTTCCTTAACAAGTGCTTCTATATCGAACACCTTTTCCGCTTCTTCAAGCATTTGAACGGTAGGTCTTGTCCTCGGATGCTTGGGTGTGAATACCGTACAGCAATCCTCAAACGGCTTTATTGAAATGTCAAAGGTGTCGATTTTCCTTGAAATTGCGATAATTTCTTCCTTATCCATTGCGATAACGGGTCTGAAAACGGGCATTTTTGAAACTGCGTCCGTGCAGGCAAGCGCCGACATAGTCTGACTTGCGACCTGACCTATGCTCTCTCCCGTTACGAGTGCCTGACAATCATTCTTCATTGCAATTTCATTTGCAATACGCATCATAAAGCGGCGCATAACAAGTGTGAACAGCTCCTCGGGACAGTTATCCCTGATTTGCTCCTGAATTTTTGTAAAGCAAACGGTGTAAAGACCTATATCGCCGCTGTAAGCCGAAACCTTGCGTAAAAGGTCGTGAACTTTCATTTCCGCCTGCGGAGAGGTATAGGGCGGCGAAGCAAAATGTACCGCATCAAGCACAACGCCTCTTTTTGAAACCATCCACGAAGCTACGGGGCTGTCAATTCCGCCGGAAATAAGCACTGCCGCTTTTCCGCCTGTGCCTACGGGCATACCGCCTGCGCCCTTTATCTGATTTCCTCTGATAAACGCATAGTTATCTCTGACCTCAACCGTTACGGTAAGCTCGGGATTGTGAACATCAACCGAAAGGTGCGAGAATTTTTCAAGAATTGCGCCGCCGACTTCTCTGCTTATCTCGGGCGAGGTCAACGGAAATTTCTTGTCGCTTCTCTTTGCCTCAACCTTAAAGGTATCGACATTTTCAAGTTGCTCCGAAAGATATTCGGGTGCAACCGCCAAAATTTCATCAATATTTTTCTCAACCGCAGCAGCTCTTTGGAAGCCTGCGATACCGAAAATTTTTGAAATTCTCTTTATAGCCTCTTCCATATCGAAATCGTCGCAAAGCGGCTCGATATTCATTGTCGATTGCAAGCAAGTAACCTTAAATTTACCCAAGCCGTGCAAACGCCTTTTTATGTTCTTTGCAAGCACCGACTCAAACGAAGAACGGTTAAGTCCCTTGAGTGCAAGCTCGCCGTTTTTGATAAGTATAATCTCTTTCATTTTTTCTTCCTTTATTTCTTTGAAAGCTCCGCAAGGCACGATTTTATAGCCGAGAGAGCGTAATCAATTTCTTCCTTTGTCGTTTCATAGGACATACTGAGCCTTATTGCGCTGTCAATGCGTTCGGGCGACAAGCCCATTGATACAAGCACGTCGCTTCTGTGCCCTTTTGAGCAAGCCGAGCCTGCCGACACATAAACGCCCTTTGAGGAAAGGTAGTTTACAGACACCTGAGACGGCACAGCACCGATTGAAGCGTTGATAATATACGGCAAAGCGTTGTCGGGGGAATTTATTTTAACGCCCTCGATTTTTTCAAGCTCGCTTTTGAAATATTCATTGAGCGAGCTCACCTTTTCAAGTCTTTTTTCAATATCAGCAAGTTCTTCAACCGCAGCGGAAAACGCCGCAATGTTCGGCATAGCCTGCGTGCCCGAGCAAATGTTGTTTTCCTGACCGCCGCCGAGTATATAAGGCTTTATTCTTACGCCGTTCGCTATGTACAAAGCGCCGCTGCCCTTTAAGGCGTGTATTTTATGTGCGCTCACGCTCATAAGGTCAATTCCGCACCTTTCAGGCTTGACGGGCAATTTCATATATCCCTGAACACAGTCAACGTGCAAAAGTGCAGGCGATTTTTTGCGTTTGATTATCCGCTTTATTTTATCAAAGGGAAGAATTGTTCCGACCTCGTTATTCACTGCCATAAGGCTTACAAGAACAGTCTTTTCGTCGATAGCATTTTGAAAAGCCTCCTCGGAGATATTGCCGCTTTCGTCGGGTGAAATTCTGACAACCTCAAAGCCCGATTGCTCAAGCTTATCCATACACCTTGCAACGCTCGGGTGCTCAAACGCCGTTGTAACGATTTTGTTGCCCTTTCGTTTCATAAGCTCGACCGCACCGAATATCGCCGTATTGTTTGCGACCGTTCCGCTCGGAGTGAAAAATATCCTCTCAGGGTCAACGCCGAGGCTCTTTGCGATTACGCCTCTTGAGCTTTCAAGAATTTGCATTGCATCAAAGCCTTTTTTATGAAGAGACGACGGATTTCCGAAGTCATTTTCCATTGTCCTCAAAGCCGCCTCGCAAGCCCTTTTACAAGGCTTTGTCGTTGCGCTGTTATCAAGATAAGCTTCCAAAAACCATTCTCCTCCAAATTACACTTTTCTGACTTTATATTATACACCATGACTCTTTATTTGGCAAACAAATAAGCAAATGTTTTATGTATATTTATAAAAAATTTACAAAATATATTCGAGAGGTGAAGAATTTGGAAAATCAGGTATCTCGCAGAGGAAAAATAAGGGTTAGGCTCTATGCTTCGGTGCTTGTTTTAGTGCTCTTTTCGGCATTCGTGATAAACGCTCAAAAAGCGTCCGAGCTTTCAAGACAGCTAAACGCCGATGCAGAGCGTTCCCTTTCGACGCTTGAAGCGTGTATGTCCTCGATAAACACGAATCTCACTAAAGGTCTTTACGCAAACACAACGCCGATGCTAAGCTCTATGGCTATCTCATTGACCCGTGATGCCGCAAGCGCAAAGAACTCACTTTCGGCACTTCCGCTTTCCGACACACAACTTGATAATATGCTGAAATTCTTATCGCAGGTGGGTGCATTCGTATCAACTCTTGACCGCAAGCTGTCGCTCGGAGAGTCCATAACAAGCGAAGAACGAAATCAGTTAAAACAGCTTATCGACGTTTCTCAAAAGCTTTTGTCGGAGCTTGACACGATAACGCAGGGCGTCGAGGACGGAAGCGTTAGCTTTAAGCAGGCAGGAAGCACGCTTAAAAAAAGCACCGACCAATCAATGCAAATAGACTCGGCGTTCGGCGATGCGGAACAGACGCTTACGGATTATCCGACCTTGATATACGACGGGCCGTTCTCCGACCATATATTAAATCAAAGTCCCAAAACGCTTGAGGGGAAGTCCGATATTTCAAAGGAAAAGGCTTTGGAAATCGTCTCGGATTTTATCGGTGTAGACAAAAGCACACTCCGCTTTGACAGCGAGACAAACGGCGTTATTGAAACGTACAATTTTTTCGTCGATTCGATAAATATAAGCGTTTGCAAAAAGGGCGGTGCGGTACTGTATCTCTTAGGCTCGTCAAACGCAGGCGAAAGCGTAATTACACCCGAACAGGCAGTCGAAAACGCCAAGAGTTTTCTTTCGGCAAAAGGCTACGAAAATATGAAGGAAAGCTATTATTCGACACAAGACGGAATTTGCACCGTGAACTTTGCATATGAAAACGAGGGTGTTATTTGCTATCCCGACCTTATTAAATTGAGCGTCAGCCTCGAAACGGGCAACATTATATCCTTTGACGCAAGGGGATATATTATGAATCACACGGACAGACCGCCCGTTCAAAGCAAAATTTCGGCAGACGAGGCTAAAATGTCCGTTTCCGATTATCTGACCGTTATGTCCTCTCGCCTTGCGGTAATTCCGACAGACTACAAAACCGAAAAAACAGCATATGAATTTCATTGCAAGACGCCCGACGAACAAGAGGTGCTTGTGTATATCGACGTTTTGACCGCAAAGGAGGACGATATACTGCTTTTGCTCTATTCCGACGGCGGAATTTTAACCAAATAACCGTTATAAATAAAAATAAAAGGGACACAATAACTGTGTCCGAATAAAAAGGAGAAAGCTATGAAAAAAGCATTACCAATCTTGTTGGCAATTTTATTGCTTTGTGCGCTTGTACTTGTCGGCTGCGGTAAAAACAAGGAAAACACGCTTGACAGCACGGCTTCAAAGCCCAATATGAGCGACCGTGCGAAAAACGCCGTTACAAAGGGCGGAGATATTATCGGCGAAGCCGCAACAGGCGTAGGCGACAAAGTCGGCGAGGTTATCACCGGCGCAGGCGACCTTGCAGGAGATGTCGTAACCGGCGCAGGCGATATTGCAAACGATATTGTAACGGGTGCAGGCGATATAGTTTCACACGCAACAAGATAATTACAGCACAAAACGGAGAGACTGATGTCTCTCCGTTTTTCGTTGCTTATGAGCTTGATTTTACTGAGCAGCTCTTGCCGAGACAGCCTTATCGAGCTTGTCGAATGAAACATACTGGTCTTTAACCGAATTCTGCGAGGACGACGGTACGGCACAGTATGTACGCCATTTACCCTCTTCCTTAACGAAGGTTTTTCCGAAAATATCCTCATAGTAAACAAACGGCTCTCCCGTGGCAGAGTCCGCCATATAGCCGTAGGTTGACGGCACGAATTTTGCGGGACTGTCCCAAAGGAAAAAGACAAGTAAAAATACCGCTATTGCCGCCGCAATTATTCCTATTGCAGCCTTTACACCTTTTTTCATAGTATGTAACTCCCCTAATGTTAAATCGATTATGAATTGTGAATTTACAGGTACACAAATTCCGTATCGGATATAAGTCATAAGCTTGATTAACAGTATAGGCTTATATCAATTTCAACTTAACATATATATCGTTTTTTGTCAACAAAAATAACGAACAATATTTTTAATCCTGTCTTGTTAAATTGTAACAACCTCATTTTTTGAGCACAAGTAATTTACAAAAGAATACGCCCCGATTTCAGTCGGAGCGTATACATAAAATATTTTCGGTTTATTATTTAACCTTTTTCTGACCTGTAATCTGCGGAACAGAGCCGAGGATTGCAGCAACAACGGTAGTAATGATGATTTCGGGAATCATATAAAGACCGTTGTAGAAGATTGAGTAAACAATAGCAAGCGAAGAGCCCGAGAATGTGCCGAGAATCTTTTCGCCGATTGAATAGAAGCCCTCCTGTGTGAAGAACCACTCAGCATATGCACCGTAGAAGATTGCGCCCGATACGATATGTACGAGGTAACGGAGAAGCAATGCAACAAATGCGCCGAGAGCAAGCTCTGCTGCGGGCTTTTTGAATTTGCCCTTGAAGATACCGCCGAGACCGAGCAAGGTGTATGCGAGAACATAGTCAAGAAGGCAAATGCAGATTGCCTGCCAAAGCACCATCTGATCGTCGCCGGGCAAGAACATTGCCGAAACAGTCTTAGCACCGAGAAGCATCTGAACCAATGAATAAGTGAAACCGCTGAGGAGACCCCACTTTGTGCCGTACTTGTAAGCGATGAGCACGATCGGGAACATACTTGCGAGAGTGATTGTTCCGCCGAAGGGCAATTCAAGACCGAGTGTCTTTGAAATAAGCTCGATTACCGCTGCGATTGCAATAAGCAATGCGCTTTCAACTAATCTTACAGTTGATTGTTTTTTCATTTTGAAAAACCGTCCTTTGATAAAAAATTAAGCCTTACGATACTTCAAATACCGTAAGGCTGAATTAAATATTCACACTTCCTACGGCGGCATTATCCGCATCAGGTTTAAGGGTTCGACGAAAACACCGTCATCTCAGCCGACTGCTGTCAGCACCCCTGATATTGATTTTTCGCTTGGCTTCGACAAAAATTATATTACTTATATCGCTAAAAGTCAACAATAATTATTTTTCGCCGTTTGCCTGAGCCTCTCTCAAAGCGCATACAAGCTGATCGGGGCAAGAGGTCTGCTTAAATCCGCATTTAATTCCCTTGAACGCCTTTTCGACCTCGTCAACGGTCTTACCCGTTACAATTCTTGAAATTCCCTGCAAGTTGCCGTTGCAGCCGCCATAGAACTTAACGCTCTTTATAATATCGCCGTCAAGCTCAACATCAATCTGTCCCGAGCAGGTTCCTTTTGTCTTATATGAATACATTTTACATTACCTCTTTCAAATTATTTGTAAATTCGCAAAGCTGTGAAAGCGTCAGCTTTTCGGCTCTCACGCTTGCGTCAAGTCCCGTCATTTCAAGAGCCTTAGCTACCGTGTCCTTCGGTATTCCGAGCCCTGCCGAAACGGAATTGAGTGCGGTTTTTCGCCTTTGCATAAACATAGCCTTAACGGTTTTGAAAAACAGCTCCTCGTCCCTTGTTTCAATCGGAGGCTTATCGTAAATCGCAAGCCTTATAACCGCCGAGTCAACCTTCGGGCTCGGAACGAACGAGCCTTTTGAAACATTGAACAGCTTTTCGGCTTCGGCATAATAATTTACCGCCACCGTAATTGCCCCCGACTCCCTTGAGCCTACGGGCGCTGTCAGTCTGTCCGCCGCCTCTCTCTGCACCATAACGATAATCTGCTTTATCGAAAGCTTGTCCTCAAGCAGCTTCATTATGACGGGCGAAGTGATATAATACGGCAAATTCGCACAGACAGAAACATTTTCGCAGTCGGAAAACTTCTCTTTTATAAGCTCGTGCAAGTCTACTTTTAATATATCTTCGTTTACGACTTCAAAATTGTCAAATTCCGCAAGCGTTTCGTCAAGCACGGGCAAAAGTCTTTTGTCAAGTTCAATTGAAACGACCTTTTTCGCTCTTTTGCAAAGCTCCGCCGTTAAAACTCCGACGCCTGCGCCTATTTCGATAACTCCGTCATTCTCACTCGTTACCGCTTCCTCCGCCATTTCGGGACAGACAGCAGGATTTATCAAAAAGTTTTGACCGAGAGCCTTTGAAAAAGTAAAGCCGTGCTTTTCAAGTATCGACCTTACCGTTCCTATGTCAGAAAGATTATACATAACTCTGTTTTACCTTTTCAATCAAATTCATTCCCTCGACGATTTTTTCATCCGTGGGGGTTGAGAAATTCATTCTGAAGCAGTTGGTCTTTTCACCGTCCTCGACCGTGAACGCCGTACCGGGAACGACCGCCACCTTATTGTCAACGCAACGCTTTACAAAGTCAAGCATATCAACATTTTCGGGAAGCTCGCACCACACGAACAGTCCGCCCTCGGGGCGAACGTATTTCACGAAATCTCCGAGCTTTTCATCGATAAGCGAGCACATAAGATTAAGCTTGCGCCTGTATATGCCTCTTATTTTCTCGATATGCGCCTCAAAATCGGTGGTTTTCATCCACTCGTCAACAAGTATCTGCGAGAACATTGTCGAATGTGTATCCGCCGCCTGCTTGCCGACCGTCATTTTTGCGATTATCTCCGACGGCGCAACGATATAGCCTATACGGATACCCGGTGCAAGAATTTTTGAAAATGAGCCTGCATAAACAACTATGCCGTCCTCATCCATACTCTTTATTGTCGGTATATCCTCGCCCTCAACTCTCAAATCGCCGTAAGGGTTGTCCTCCAAAATAAGCACACCGTACTTTTTCGCAAGTGCATAGACCTGCTTCCTTTTTTCAAGGCTCATTGTTACACCCGACGGATTTTGGAAGTTCGTTATGGTATAGATAAACCTGACATTTTCACTTTCACGAAGTGCATTTTCAAGTGCCTCGATATTCATTCCGTCCGCCTCAACGGGTACGCCCTTCAGCTTGCAGCCGTATGAACGGAAGCAGTTAAGTGAGCCGATAAACGACGGTGTTTCGCATATTACGGTATCGCCGAAGTTGCAGAAAACCTTAGTCATAAGGTCCATTATCTGCGTAGCGCCCGAGGTTATGATTACGCTGTCAAAATCTCTGCCGATATTTTTAGAAGCTTTAACATATTCCTTTATGCGTTCACGCAACGGCGTATAGCCCTCGGTTATTCCGTACTGAAGTGCGGTAACGGGCATTTCGTCAAATATTCTTTTGGATATTCTTCTCACGTCGTCAATCGGGAAAGCCGCAACATCGGGATTGCCTGCGGCAAACGGAATTACCGACGGATCGGAGGTTGCCTTTAAGATTTCTCTGATTGCGGACGGTTGAAGAGATGAAATTCTGTCGGAAAATCTATATTCCATATTTACACCTGAATTTTTGTTTTTTGATATTTTATCACAACGCTGTTTGTTTGTAAATAAAAGCGTATTATGTCAACAAGGCGGTAAAGCTTTACCGCCTCGCTTGAAAATTTTATGAAAGCTCAAACTGTCCCGTGTAGAGCTGATAATATCTGCCCTTTTGCTTCAACAAATCCTCATGGTCGCCACGCTCGATTATCTCGCCGTGCTCAAGCACCATAATTGCATTTGAGTTGCGGACAGTCGAAAGTCGGTGGGCGATAACAAATACCGTTCTGCCCTGCATAAGCTTATCCGTGCCCTGCTCAATGAGCTTCTCCGTCCTTGTATCGATAGAGCTTGTCGCCTCGTCAAGGACAAGCACGGGCGGATCTGCAACCGCTGCTCTCGCAATGCTCAAAAGCTGTCTTTGACCCTGCGAAAGGTTTGCGCCGTCGCCCGTGAGCACCGTATCATAGCCGTTTTCAAGAGACATAATAAACGAATGTGCGTTGGCAAGCTTAGCCGCTTCGACAATCTGCTCATGCGTTGCGTTAAGGTTGCCGTATCTGATATTGTCCTCAACCGTGCCCGTGAACAAATGCGTATCCTGAAGCACCATTGAAAGCGAACGTCTTAAATCGTCCTTTTTGATTTTCTTAATGTTGATGCCGTCATATCTTATCTTGCCGTCATCAATCTCATAAAATCTGTTAAGAAGATTTGTGATTGTGGTTTTGCCTGCACCCGTAGAGCCGACGAAAGCAATTTTCTGTCCGGGCTTTGCATAAAGCGAAATATTTTTAAGCACTGTTTTCTTTCCGTCATAGCTAAAGGTAACGTTCTCGAATACAACGTCTCCCTTTAACTGCTTATAGGTAACAGTGCCGTCCGCCGTGTGCTGATGCTTCCAAGCCCAAACGCCCGTATGCTCCTCGCACTCGCAAAGCTCGCCGTTTTCGTCAAATTTTGCGTTTACAAGGGTTACATAGCCGTCGTCAACCTCGGGCTTTTCATCAATGTACTCAAAAATTCTCTCCGCACCGGCAATAGCGGCAATGGCGTTGTTAAACTGCTGTGAAACCTGAGTTATCGGCTGTGAAAAGTTCCTTGAGTTTGTAAGGAAAGCTACAATTCCGCCCGGCGTCATAAAGCCCTTTATGGCAAGCATACCGCCGAGAGCCGCAGTAATTGCGTAGTTTACATAAGAGAGGTTGTTCATAAGCGGCATAAGAATACTCGCAAAGGTATTAGCACCCGTCGAAGCCTTACGAAGCTCCTCGTTTATCTGTGTAAAATGCTCCGTAACCTCTTCCTCATGGTTAAACACCTTGACTACCTTTTGACCCTCGATAGTCTCCTCGATATAGCCGTTTACCTCGCCCAATTCCTTTTGCTGCTTTTTGAAGTAATACGAGCTCTTTTTACCGAGCACCTTTACAAGGAAAATCATAAAGGCAACCATCAGCACAACAAGAATAGTTAATTTCCAACTATAATAGAGCATAACACAAAATGAGCCGATTATGGTAATCGAAGAAGATATAAGCTGTGTAAGTCCCTGACTCAAAAACGCTCTTAACGACTCGACGTCGTTTGTGAAGCGGCTCATAATCTCGCCGTTCGGTCTTGAATCGAAAAAGTTTATCGGCAAATCCTCTACCGAGTCAAACAAATCCTTTCTCAAATTCCTGAGCGTTTTCTGCGTAAGGTAAACCGAACATCTCGACTTGCCGTAGGAAGCTCCTGCGCCGATTATCGCAGCGCACACAAGCAGTATAAGTATCTTTGTAATGGGCTTGAAAAGTGCCCACGAAAACTCCTGACCTACCGCAGGAATGAGCAAATCGTCAACTATCGGCTGAATGAAAACCGAAGCCATAACGGTTGCAACAGAGCTGATTATAACAAACACTATCATACCGACAAGCAGGCTTTTCTGCTTACCGATATACTTTATAAGCCGCTTTACCGTTCCCTTTGTATCGGACGGCTTGTGCATATGTGTCGAATTGTTAGGTCCATGCATTATTGCTCACCTCCGACTTCATCAAAATCATCCGTGCCCTTTTGCTGAGAGGTATATACATCACGGTAAATTTCATTTCTTTCAAGAAGCTCCTCATGTGTTCCGATATCGTTTACAGTACCGTTGTCAAGAATGATTATCTTGTCGCAATCGGAAATTGAGGATACTCTCTGTGCGATTATAATTTTAGTGGTGTTCGGAAGGCTCTCTCTCAAGCCCTGTCTTATTCTTGCGTCGGTAGCGGAGTCAACCGCACTTGTCGAGTCGTCAAGAATAAGTATCTTAGGCGATTTCAAAATTGCTCTTGCGATACAAAGCCTTTGCTTCTGACCGCCCGAAACGTTTACGCCGCCTTGACCGAGGTCGGTTTGGTATCCGTCGGGGAATGAGGATATAAATTCATCCGCATCGGCAATTTTACAAGCGTTGCGAAGCTCCTCGTCTGTTGCGTTTTTATTGCCCCAACGGAGATTGTCTGCAATCGTACCCGAGAAAAGAACATTTTTCTGTAAAACCATACCTACGTTCTCTCTCAAAGAGTGCAATTTGTATCTTTTAACATTTTCGCCGCCGACCAAAACCTCGCCGTCGGTTACGTCATAAAGTCTTGCTATCAGCTGAACAAGTGAGGATTTCGAGCTGCCCGTTGCACCCATAATTCCGACCATTTCGCCGCTGTCAATCTTAAATGAAGCGTTATTTATGATGTTCTTGCCCTCGTTGTAGCTAAACGATACGTTCTTAAACTCAACGCTTGCGTCCTTGAGTGCTTCAAGTGCGTTTTCGGGGTCTTTAATATCGGGCTCTTCGTCAAGCACCTCCGCAATACGCTTTGCGCTTGCCTCCGACATAAACAGCTGTGCAACCATTGCGATCGTCATAAGGAAGCTCATAATAATCTGCATTATGTAGGTAAATATCGCCGTGAACTCGCCGACAAGCAAAGAACCGTTTGCGATAACCTTTGTCGATACAACAATCACCGCAAGGATTGTGCAATAAAGCAAAACCATCAACAGAGGCTCGCCGAGTATCATAAGCTTTTCCGCATATATAGAAGCGTTGTAAAGGTCATCATTTGCGGCTTTGAACTTTTTCTTTTCGTAATCCGTTCTGACAAACGATTTAACGACCCTTATATTTGTGAGGTTTTCCTGTATGGAAGCGTTAAAGCCGTCGAACTTTTTGAGCATAGCCTTAAAGCGTTTAATTAAAATCGGTCCTGCGATTGCAAGTACAATTAAAATTATCGGAAGCACAACTCCAAACACGCTTGTAACGTCCTTGCTCTTTTTAATACATATAGCCAAAGCTGTAACAAGCATTATCGGTGCTCTGAACAAGCCTCTTATAAGCATTAAAAACGTGTTCTGTACCGTTGTTATATCGGTTGTCGTCCTTGTGATAAGCGACGCTGTCGAAAATCTGTCGATATTCGAAAACGAAAACGTCTGCACCTTTTCGATAAGTGCGTTTCTGATGCCTGCGCCGAAGCCCATGCCTGCAACCGAGGCAAGCCTTGCCGCCATAGCTCCGCAGAAAAGCGAGCACAATGCGAATGTAAGCATCTTTCCGCCGAGCGCAAGTATCGTTTGAATCGACTCCTGCTGTGCAACGGGGTCGGTCGTTCCCGTCAAGCGTATTGTTTCGACAATATCCGCCATAACCTGTGGGATAAGCAACTCAAATATAACCTCGCCCACCATAAGCAAGGGACAAATGAGTGTATAGAAAATATATTTTTTTGCGTATTTAAGCAGCTTTATCATCAAATATCCCCTCCGTTCTTATCCGATTCGGACCTTGTGCAGCATTTTGCACACTCCGTAGACGACAGATTATTATAAATCCTGTCAAGATACTCCTTGAGCGTCGCAAGCTCGTTTTCGTCAAAGTCCGTGAACATTATTTTATCAATTTGGTCAAACTTTCGGTGCATTTCCCTTGTCAATTCCCTGCCCTTTTCGGTAAGAGAAATTCTGTTGCACCGCAAATCGTTATCATCGGCGATTTTTTCAACAACGCCGTTTTTCTGCATTCTTTTAATCGACACCGCAATAGAAGCCGGAGAAACCTCCAACGCCTTCGCAAGCTCGTTCTGTGTGCATACGCCGTTTTTCTCCAAAAAGTCAAGTATCGGCGGCTGACCGAAGTAAACTCCGCTGTCCTTGAGCATATTGTGCATTGTAAAACGCTTTACGCACTCAAGCCTTATAAAAGAATGGCTCAATTCCTTTAATTCCAACATATCATTTCCTCAAATTAAAAATTAGCCGATTTATATTTAATCGGTTAAGTAATTTTATATCAAATATATTTATATGTCAACACATATTTAATTTATTCAAAAATTGTTAATATTTAATCGGCTAACGATTGTTTTTTCGACAAAAAACAGGCTACAAAAATGTAGCCTGTAAATGTAAAAATATTAAGCCGTCATCCTTTTAATGTACCTGCTCGGAGTTGTCTTCCTCAGTCGGTAACGGCTTTTCGGTTATAATGCTCACTGCGTGCTTTATGGTTTTAACGGTAACATCCGTCTGATCTCCGCCAAACTCGCCGTCAAGCGTAAACGCCGTAGGCTCGTCAAAATGAAAATCGATTTTATCGCAATGCCTGAATGTTACAAGCTTATTCTTCGCCACCGTTTTATGCAGCATATCGTTTACAAGCGAAAAAAGCTCGGACGGGGATTTGAACATTTCAACGAGTATCAGCTCATGCTTTCCGTCGTCGAATTTCACGCCCATATTATGTAACACGGGCATTCCGCCCACGGAATAGGAGTTCGAAGCCTCTCCGTAGAAATAGTCGCCCTCAAAAACCTCTCCGTCTGCCTCAACTCTTGCGTGATAGCCCTTCATTTTGAAAAACTCTCCGACAGCATTGAGGTAATAAGCGTTTTTGCCGAATACATTTTTAAGCTTTTGACTTGCCGAATAAGAAATAGCCGTGAAATTGCCGAAAGCTGCAACATAAACAAAGGTTGTGTCGCCGAAAATGCCCATATCAACGAGTCTCGGCTCACCGTTTATTATGTTTTCAACCGCTTTTTCGACCTTTGTCGGAATTCCTACGGAATGTGCGAAGTCATTTGTCGAGCCCATCGGGATATAGCCTATCGGAATATCCTTTTCAAGCTCCATCACTCCGCAAACCGTCTCTTTAAGCGTACCGTCGCCGCCGACGCATACTATAAGGTCAAACTCTCTGCCTCTTTTTCTGACAATTTCATAAGCGTTTTCATCTTTTCGTGTATATACCGAAGTAACGACGAAGCCTGCCTCGCCGAAGCTCTCCATCATACCCTTAACATAACGCCTTGCAAGCTTTTTGCCCGAAACGGGATTTACTACAAGGAATAATTTCTTACCCACGGTTTGTGTCATTTTGCCATCTCCTATATTTCGTTAAAAATCAATCTTCTCCGAAATATAATCAACAAGCTCGGATATGGGCATTCTAACCTGCTCCATAGTATCTCTGTCACGAACTGTTACGCAGTTGTCGGCAGGTGTGTTCTCGTCGCCGACTGTTTCAAAGTCAACCGTAATGCAGTAGGGTGTACCGATTTCGTCCTGACGGCGATATCTCTTACCGATTGAGCCTGCGTCATCATAATCAACGTTGAAATGCTTTGAAAGCTCCTGATAAATCTCATCTGCCTTATCCGAAAGCTTCTTTGAAAGCGGAAGAACAGCAGCCTTAACGGGTGCGATTGCCGGGTGGAAGTGCATAACGATTCTTGTGTCGTTCTTCTCTGCGTCAACAATCTCTTCGTCATAAGCCTCTGTAAGAAGTGCAAGGAAAAGACGCTCTACGCCGAGCGACGGCTCGATAACATAGGGAACGTACTTTTCGTTTGTTGTCGGGTCAAAATATTCAAGCGACTTGCCGCTTGTTTTAATGTGCTGAGTAAGGTCGTAGTCTGTTCTGTCGGCAACGCCCCAAAGCTCGCCCCAACCGAACGGGAACATATATTCAAAGTCTGTTGTTGCCTTTGAATAGAAGCAAAGCTCCTCGGGATCGTGGTCACGAAGTCGAAGATTTTCGGGCTTAATGTTAAGAGAGTAGAGCCAATCACGGCAGAAGCCTCTCCAATAGTCAAACCATTCAAGATCGGTGCCGGGCTTGCAGAAGAACTCAAGCTCCATCTGCTCAAACTCGCGAACACGGAAGATAAACTTACCGGGAGTAATCTCGTTTCTGAAAGATTTTCCGACCTGTGCGATACCGAACGGTACTTTTCTTCTTGTTGTTCTCTGAACATTCTGGAAGTTTACGAAAATTCCCTGTGCAGTCTCGGGGCGAAGATAAATCTCGGAGGTTGAGTCCTCAGTAACGCCCTGGAAGGTCTTAAACATAAGGTTGAACTGACGAATATCGGTAAAGTTGTGCTTTCCGCAGTTCGGGCAGGGTATGTTATGCTCCTCGATATATGCGCTCAACTGCTCATTTGTCCAGCCTGCAACATTTGTGCCGTCGAATTCTTCGATAAGGTTATCTGCTCTGTGGCGAGTCTTACACTCACAGCAGTCCATAA
Source organism: uncultured Eubacteriales bacterium (assembly GCA_934436505.1). GTDB lineage: Bacteria > Bacillota > Clostridia > Oscillospirales > Acutalibacteraceae > Fimenecus. The sequence goes on from CAKSAP010000004.1 coordinate 155,891, forward strand.
GCGGATCGGAAAAGCCGCCGAGGTGTCCCGAAGCAACCCAAGTCTGCGGATTCATAAGAATTGCGCTGTCAAGACCGACATTGTATTTGTTCTCCTGGATAAATTTCTTTCTCCAAGCCTTTTTGATGTTTTCTTTAATCTCAACACCGAGAGGGCCGTAATCCCAAGTGTTTGCAAGTCCGCCGTAAATTTCACTGCCGGGGAAAACAAAGCCTCTTGTCTTACTCAAGGAGACAAGCTTTTCAAGAGTTTTTTCAGTGTTTTTCATCATAGTATCATTCCTTACAGATATAATTAAAAAATAGTAACAACTAAGTTTATAATATTAAGCAAAGAATGTCAAGCAAGCAATTGACAAATTCCGCACTCGGTACTATAATATATCCGTTAACAAACGGGCCTGTAGCGCAGCTGGGAGCGCACCACATTCGCATTGTGGGGGTCGTCGGTTCAAACCCGATCAGGTCCACCAAAAGAAAACCCTTGTTCACGGAACAAGGGTTTTTGTTGTATTTGATAAGCCTAATGTATGGAAAGGGTTTGCCTCTGCCGAACGAATTAGCAAATAAATTACTGCTTTCGGGTGCAATCTAATTTGAAAAAATTATGCGACCGTAGGGACAGGGCTTGCCCCTGTCCGCAACAAATTACATATAAAATCAAATGAACGGACAGCCGCATTTTCAGCCTCCCTTGTGTAAAGGGAGGTGGGTTGCCGTAGGCAACTCGGAGGGATTGTAAGGTTGATTTTATATGAATTTGTAAAACTCCCTCAGTCATTTTTTGTTCCAAAAAACGACGTGGTAGGGTGGTGACTTGCTGCCGCCGTCAAATCGCAACAAATCAACGGTTACAAGCAATTATATTTTTATATTATATCGTAGGGGCGAACTGTGTTCGCCCGTTTTTAACTTGCTATGAATTGGCGGGCGACCGCAGGTCGCCCCTACGGGTTGTGTGAATATTTTAATATCATTTCAGCCAAAAATCATCATATATCAACAACAATCTAACGGCGGCAGCAAGCCACCGCCCTACACCATTGGATATATAATTTAATTCGTGCGAAGCACCCACTTCTTTTCTCTTTTCACTTTTCTCTATTCTCTGCCCGACAGGGCATATGTCCCTTTTGCTTCGCAAAAGATGGACTATTGAGTTCGAGTCTCTCCTATTTATTTTGCTATTCACAAAGAAAAGGTATCAAGGAAAAATCCTTGATACCTTTTCTGGCGCGGAAGGAGAGACTCGAACTCTCGCGCCGGTTTCCCGACCTACGCCCTTAGCAGGGGCGCCTCGTCACCAACTTGAGTACTTCCGCAGGTAACTTTGTTAAAAGTTATTCATTTTTGAACAAACGCTATACGGTTTCCCGTATAGCATCTGTCTTTTATGGCGGAGAGAGTGGGATTCGAACCCACGGTACGTTGCCGTACGACGGTTTTCAAGACCGTTCCGTTATAACCACTTCGGTATCTCTCCATAGAGCGTTACTAATGTTACCATATTCTACGCCTTTTGTCAATTGAAAAATTATTTATTTTTATTTTTCCCCTTGATTGCGCTCCAATATTCCTTTGCCGCCTGCTCGTTTTTGTTCTCGCCCGGTACATAATACTGTGCATCTTTTATCACGTCGGGCAAGTATTGCTGCTCAACATAATGATTCGGATAGCCGTGGGGATACAAATAAAATTGCCCCTTATTCTTGTTATCCTCGCCGTCATAGTGCATATTTTGAAGCTGACGGGGTATTCTTCCGAAATTTCCGTTCTGAACGTCCGCCATAGCCTCATTTATTCCCAAATATGCGGAATTCGACTTCGGGGAATTGCACACCAAAACAACAGCGTCCGCAAGCGGTATTCTCGCCTCGGGCAAGCCGACCTGCAACGCAATATCAACCGCCGCTTTTACAATCGGAATTATTTGCGGATACGCAAGTCCTACATCCTCGCACGCACAGACCATAAGCCGTCTTGTCGCCGACGCCAAATCCCCTGCCGTAAGCAATCTTGCAAGATAGTGCAGCGCCGCATTGGCATCCGAGCCTCTCATCGACTTTTGATAAGCCGAAATAACGTCATAATGCTCGTCGCCGTCTTTATCATATCTAAAAGAATTTTTCTGCGTAAGCGTCTCAACGGTTTCAAGGCTTATATCCTTTTTACCGTCCTTGACGTTTGCCGAAAGATAAGAAAGCTCGACAAAATTCAGCGATTTTCTGACATCGCCGCCGCAAGCCGAGGCAATGTGCTCATACACACCGTCCTCGATATTCGCTTCAATTCCGCTTTCGGAAGCTAAAAATTCAAAGCCTCTTTTAACAGCGGGAACAACCTCTTCCGCCGTTACCGACTTGAACTCAAACACGGTTGAACGGCTGAGCACAGCGGAATAGACATAAAAATACGGGTTTTCCGTCGTCGAGGCAATCAGCGTTATAGCACCGCTTTCAATGTATTCAAGCAAGGACTGCTGCTGCTTTTTATTAAAATACTGAATTTCGTCAAGATAAAGCAAAATGCCGTTCGGTGCTGCAAGTGTATCAAGCTCCGCAACAATCTCCTTTATATCGGAAATCGAGGCGTTTGTACCGTTGAGCTTATGCAATTTTCGGTTGGTCTTGTTTGCGATTATCCTCGCAAGCGTAGTCTTACCCGTACCCGACGGGCCGTAAAATATCATATTCGGCAGAATACCCGATTCGACAATATTTCTCAAAGGCATACCCTCTGCAAGAAGATGCCTTTGTCCTACCATTTCTTCAATTTTCTCGGGTCTTATTCTGTCCGCTAAAGGTGATGACATATTTTACTCTCCGAAAATTATTTTGCGAACCTCAGCCGTATTTTCGGCTATATATTCCACTTCGTGTTCCATAAATTCTTCTCTTGAGCCGAAGCCGTAAAGCACAGCTACGGTCTTTATTCCTGCGCCCTTTGCACCGTCAATATCATATTTTCTGTCGCCTACCATCAACGCCCTTGCTTTATCGGTGCAGCCGAGCTCCTGCAAGGCATTGTTGATAATAGCCGTCTTTCCCGACTCCTTGTTGTCAAAAAGCGTTCCGCCGACATAGTCTACGAACTCCGAAAGTCCGTTTACCTCTAACATTTTTTTAATAAACACCGTGGGCTTTGAGGAAGCCGTAGCTATCTTTATTCCCTTTTCGTGAAGCTCTTTCAGAAGCTCGGGAATACCGTCATAAAAGCTCGCCTCAAGATAACCCTTTTCGCTGTATCTCTCACGGTACTTTTTAATCATAAAATCTATCTCGTCGCCGTCATAGCCGAAAAGCGTCTTAAAGCTCTCGTATAACGGAGGACCGATAAACTTTCTGAGAATATCTCTGTCGGGCGCAGCCTTTCCGTCCTGCTCAAAGGCATATATCAAGCTGTTAAATATGCCCTCGGAGGAATCGACAAGCGTTCCGTCAAAGTCAAAAAGCACCGCATCATACCTGTTTTTCATCTTTCACCTCAAGAAATTTTTGCAAGATTTATAATCTTTTCATCATATCCGTCTGCGCTCTGCGTATAGAAGCAAACCGTCTCGTTTGTCGGGCAGAACAGATTGTAATGCACCGAGAAATCTGAATCCGCAAAGGTTTTTGCCTTTTTCGTCTGTGTATTGTAAATATAAATCTGATAGTCCGTTGCATTAGTAACCGTACCCGCAAGAACAACATATTTGCCGTCGGAGGTTATTGCAAACTGTGACGGATTCATTTTGAAATCGGGAAGTTCAATAACGCTGTCGTCATAGGTCGTATAAATTCTTCCGTCCTCCTTGCAGAGAATATAATCTCCGCTTCTGATATATTCCTCGCCGTACTGTGCGAAAAATTCCGAAACAGTGCTCTGCGTGCCGTTGAGATATTTCACAAACTCAAATCCGCCGTTCGTAGCCCTAACAAATATAAATCCGCCGTCCTCGGTAGGCTTTGCGTATGTATCAAGCACGCCCTTTACAGCCTCACTCTCGCCCTTCGGAGTCTTAACATAAATGTCCATTGCCGCACCGAGCGTATCATAAGACCTTGCCGAGAAAAACGGGATATTTCCCGTAGCACTTGAAAGCTCTTTATCCGTTACCCTGCTGAAATCCGAACGCATAGCGCCGTTTATATCAAGCGTACGGTTATTTTCAACGAAAAATCTTGAAACAGACGAGCCGTCTCTTGAAATATAATAAGCGTCCTCCCAAACAGGATTTATCGAATACACATTTTTAATATCGGTATTTGCAAGCATAAGCAATTTTCCGTCTTTTTCGTAGCCTGCCGGAAGATTTGTAATTTTAACAAGCATAAAATCATAGATATAAACATCCTCGGAGCTTGCAGATGTAAACACACCGAAGCCTGCAAATTTGCCGTCTCTCTCGATATAATGCACCTTTACGGGAATTTGCTGACCGCTTAACGGAACGCTGACATCCATTGTGCCCGTTTCCTCGATTTGAGCGTACTCCGTGCCGTTGAACTCATAGAAAACAATTCCGCCTGCCGAGTCTGCGGTATAAACGATTTTGTCGATACCCGTTGTAACATAAGGCATAGCAAGCGATTTTTCGGAAAGCGTTATGCTCTTCAAATCCTTAACATCCTCTTTGATAATCGACGGCTCATTTCTTGACGCAACCGTTTTGAAATAGAACACAATAACGCAGACGACCGCCGCCAGTGCTACCGCCGCAAGCAAGCCCGTGCGAATTGATTTTTTTATCTCATTTTTTTCTTCCTGTGTACGTTTGGTTTTCTCAGCCAATTTATATCATCCTTTCGGTAATATCTCCGATAGTTATTATACTATCTGACATATTAAAATGCAAGTGAACGAAAAGTTAATATTTTATCTGTACAAATACAGAAATAGCGACTATAATATTGTTGCTCTTAAAAATAACGTATCGGAGGATACAAATGATAAAATTCATTGAAATTATTAAGGTAATCGTTCTCGGTATCGTTGAGGGAATTACCGAATGGCTGCCTATCAGCAGTACAGGTCATATGATACTCATTGACGAGTTCATAAAGTTGGATGTTACGCCCGAATTCAAGGATATGTTTTTCGTTGTAATCCAATTCGGTGCAATAATTGCCGTCATAGCACAGTTTTGGAACAAGCTTTGGCCTTTCGGATACAAAGAACATAAAATCGTCATTAAAAAATCCATTTTCAATATGTGGTTTCACGTTATTGTTTCGTGCTTGCCCGCAGCAATAATCGGCATACCGTTTGACGACTTTTTCACGGCGCATCTTTATAACTATGTCGTTGTTGCCATTGCCCTTATTGTATTCGGTATCGCATTTATAATTATCGAAAACAGAAATAAATCCATAACACCTAAAATCAATTCAATTTCGGCAATCGACTATAAAACAGCGTTTATAATCGGTCTTTTCCAGCTTATCGCCGCAATTTTCCCCGGCACATCCCGTTCGGGTGCGACAATAGTCGGCGCATTGCTCATCGGCGTTTCAAGGACAGTTGCCGCAGAATACACCTTCTTCCTTGCAGTCCCCGTAATGATGGGAGCAAGTGCGTTAAAGCTTGTGAAATACGGACTTAACTACACCGTAGCCGAGGTCGTGTATCTCGGACTCGGAATGATAGTCGCATTTACTGTTTCATGGTTTGTAATAAAGTACCTTATGGCATACATCAAAAAGCACGATTTCAAGGTGTTCGGCTGGTATAGAATAGTTCTCGGCATACTTGTCCTCGGCTATTTCGCAGTAAAAACAATGCTTAAATAATAAAAAATAACAAGAAATAAAAAATATCGGTATTCGCTTTGAATACCGATATTTTTATTTTGTCAATTAAAAGCTCTGTCAAGCACCTTGATAATTTTCAAGCAATTCCTTATAGAAATCAACAGCAAGATGAATTTTATCAATGCTTATGTTTTCATTCTCGCCGTGTACAGAGCCGTACTGCTGCGAATCAATATCGATAGGCGCAAATCTGATAACTGCGTCGGAAAGGTCGGCAAATCTTCTTGCGTCCGTTCCTGCCGGAAGAATAAAGGGCGCAGCAGCCGCATAATCGAATATTTTTTCAACTGTTTTCTTTATGTACTTGTAGCCGTCGCTGTCAAGCGAAGCAGGTCTGTAATACTCGTTGTCGGACTCACGAACGGTAAATTCAACACCGTGCTTTTCCGCCATTTCCCTCAATGCGTCCAAGTCCTTTTCAAAGTCCTTGTCGTTAATACATCTCAAAAAGGCTTCGGCTGTGCAAGTGCCGTCGGCAGCGGTTGAAAGATTCTTAAAGGTACAGCCCGTTCCGAGCATTTCGCCTGCCGCAGCGTTGAGCTTAGGCATAAGCTTTACCAAAAGCCCCGAGAAAAGCCACAAATTCTTAAAGATAAACTTCATCGGAAACTGCATATGCGGTGCAAGTGATTGGAACATACCACGAACCTCGGGATGAAGTCTGCGGATAAACGGCTTTTCCTCATCAACCTCTGTGATGAACGCCGCCATTCTCATAACGGGAGTTTTGTGGTTGCCTGCAAGTCCTGCGTGACCCTGCAAATTCTTCGCAACAAGGTCAGCCGTGCATCTTCCTTTTTCGTGAACAGCCATCATAGCGCATTTTTTGCTGATGCCTGCCATAGGCGGATCTATTACCGCACCGCCCTCGTCGATTATCCAATCAAAGTTTATGTTATTCTTATTGAAATATTCAAGTGCCAAAACAGCACCGTCGCCGCCGATTTCCTCATTGTGAGCCGAGAAGAGATAAACGTTTACGGGGAACTCAAAGCCCTCCTCCAAAAGCTCCTCTATCGCCGTAAACTCAGCGAATAAAGGTGTTTTTGTGTCAACCGTTCCCCTGCCCCAAAGCTTGCCGTCCTTGATTACTCCGCCGAAAGGCTCTTCCTGCCAATCGCCTGTTGCGTCAACGACGTCATGGTGCGACATAACCATAACATTTGCGTTTTCATTCTTACCCTTGAGCTTGTACAAATACGCATCGTCGCCGAGTATGGTAAGCTCTGCTTTTTCCGACATCAACGGGAATAATTCTTTGATAACCTCACGAAGCTTCATAAACTCCTCGGGCTCAAAGCTGTCTTTTTTTGATACGGTTTTGCACCTTATCATTTCGGCAAGACGTTTGCCGTAATACATATCTCTTTCCTCAACAGAAAGATTTTTATTATTATTCACTTATATTCTCCTTCTTGTCGCCTGCCGCCTTAATTGTATCAAGAACCTCTTTCTCCTTATAGAAAGTAAGCACAATGATAGCAAGCAAGCAGAAAACTCCGCCTGCAACCGCTGTAAGCTTTAGTCCGAGCTTGCCGACATTCTCGCCTGCTGCCGCACCGATAACCACAAGTGACGGTACAATCATTATAGCGAGCGAGTTACCCATTTTAACGATAAAGCTCTTTGCCGCACCGAAAATACCCTCTTGGTTTACGCCCGAGGTTACGGTATCGTACTGAATAATATCAGCCATCATAGCGTTCGGAAGCACGTTGAGAACAGCGAACGGGAACGATACGAACAATGCGAAAATGCAAGCCAATACAAGCTTGTTGCCCGTGAGCATATCGCTGAAGCAGATAACAACCTCTGCGATTGAGAACACTATACAACCCAAGATAATCGGGAGCTTTTTGCCCTTCTTCTTCGCAAATTTGTTTACAAACGGATACATAAGCAATGAGCCTGCGATTGAAATTGCAAGAATCAAAACCGAATTTTCCTCGGGGAGACCCATAAGCTCGGTAACATAGTACATAATGCAAGCCTGGAAGAATGCCATACCGGTATTTTCCAAAAGCTGACCTAAGGTTACAATCTTAAAGTACTTGTTTGAGAAAGCGTGCTGAAGCGACTCTTTCAAGGTAATATTCGGAATTACCGAATGAACATAGTCCTTTTCCTTGATTGTAAATGCAGGTATCAAAAGCAAAATGATACCTATTACGGTGTAAATTCCGAAAGTCGCTCTCCAAGCCGAGAGTGTTTGCACGCCTGCCGATTTGAAGCCGTTTACAATCAACGGAGTAACATAACCGAGAGCGCTGCCCGTTACAAAGAACAATGAGCTGATTGTGTATGCGTTGACTCTCATCTTGCCGTCCTGAACAAGCTCGGGAATAAGCGCAGTATGAGGAATCATATACAATGTGAAGAAGAAATAATATCCCCACATAAATACCGCAATCCAAACGGCGTTCCAACCGCTGACTGTGTTAAGCGGAACAACGAACATAAGCAAGGCACTCAAGCCAAACGGAATTGCCGCTTTCTGCATAAGCGGAATTCTTCTGCCGTTCTTGTTCTTGCTCTTATCGGATTTCGATGCAATCAACGGGTCTGTAACAGCGTCGATAATGTGTCCGACAGCTTTAATCAAGCCGATAATCGTGAGAACGCCCAATACAATTCTGCCCTGCGGAATTAAATTAGGAATTCCCGACGCCTTTGACGGCTGATAAAAATAGATAAGATAGTTGTTGAGCATGGTTGTAAAAAGACCTACTGCAAACTGCGGAAGGCACAATCTTACAAGTAATTCTGTGTTAACCTTTTTCATTTTTAAGCCCTTTTCCCCTCTTTAATATATCTTAATGCGCAAACGTCATCGCCCTTTGCAATGCATTTAGGCAAATCAAGTCTTGCGTCAAAGCAGCTGCCTATTCCGTGGTCGCCGCACATAGCAATATCGCACAATTTTGCGATTTGCTCATCAGAGCAGCCTGCCTTCTGCCAAGCCTTTACCAACGGACAGTAATGGAAATCAAGATACAAGGTATCGTCTGTGCTCTCCACGAGATCCATCTCGAATACCCATCTTGCCGCCTTTGTGAACAATGTTTTCTTCAAGCCCTTCAAGCTCTTTGTTCCGCCTGCTTTTACAAGGTCAGAGCCCTGTGACAATCCGCATCTTGTAATAGCTGCCGAAGCAAATTCTTCTGCGTCAAGTCCACGCTTTTCAGCCTCATCAGTCAAAAGATATAACCAAAAAGCACGGTGCTCGAGCTGCTCACGCACTTTTACGATAATCTTATTCTTGATTTTTGCCTCATTTACGATTTTTGACATGATTTTCCCCTCTCAAATGCCTCTGAATGTTTTTGTTTTGAAAAATGACGTTTTTCAACAGAATTCCACTAAGCCATCACTTTTTCATAGAACAATTCGATTATTATACAGTATTTTTTGAGAAATATCAATAGTAATTACATATTATTGCATACTTTTTGGGAAATTAGGTAAAAAAATTATATTATTTTACCAAATTATGCAATTTGTCTATGATTTCACAAGTTTTGCGACACATTCAACGTAGATTGAAACAATAGCATTGATACCATGTATCATAGGTAATTTGTCCAATGCTTGCCTCTTTGCAGACTTGAATTTACAGATTTCAGGCAGGGAGATAAAATCTCCCTGCCATCATAAATCTTTTTCGTTTAGAAAAGCTGTCCCGGTTGTTTAAGCTTCCTTTTGTACGGAAAACCCTTATCAAATTCGTCAGCTTCCACTTCATCCACAAAATAACCTGCAGGTGTTTCATACTCTCCGGTTATGCCGTCTAAATAGCCCGGGGTCAACTCCTTGCAAAGAAAGAATGATGCATCTTCATCCTCCGGAAGTTCATGATAACGAATACCGAATTCGTTGGCATAGGTAAATCCGCTCTTTCCATAGAAGTCAATATTACCTTCAATGCATACTGCGCCGAATCCCATCCTTGCAGCCTTATCAAGAGAATAGTCCAGCAACACCTTGCCATAGCCCTTTCTCTTAAGCTCCGGTGTGATGCAGATAGGACCCATAGTCACGATTGGAATATCTCTCCCGTCATCAGCCTTGAGCACCGCTTTCATAAAAACAATCTGTCCGATCAGTTTTCCGTTAAGCTCCATCACATAATCCAATTCCGCAATGAAGTCGGGATTATTTCGCAACCGATTCAAAACAAAATGCTCCAGACAGCCGGGGCGGTACACATTCCAAAATGCTTCTCTTACAAGGTTTTCTACTTCACGGTATTCTTCTTTTTTCTCTAAACGTATTTTAATGTTATTTTTATTCATTCTTTATTTCCTCCTGAATGTTGTTAACCGTCAACTGCATTTCTGCGGGAGGCTGTGTTTGACTGTATACGCAACCTCCCGTTACGCTACAATCTCCATTGTGTTGTACTTAATCAAAAAGCACTCTCCTAAAATTATTATTTTATATTTAAGCCATAATGGCATAAATAACTACGTAAAACAGACTTGAAATTATTTGTTTTTTGGCTTTGGAGCCGGCAGTTCATCATACATCGCATGAAACAAGCCTGTCAAAAATTCCTTATTATCGACTTCATCTACCAATAACATCGCCTTTGCTCCCTCATATGGTAATTCATACGGAGCTGTCGGCATATAACTAATTGCTGATTTTATCGGCTTAACAAGTAATCTATCATCATAGATACCGCCTACAAGCTTACCACGATAATAAATAATAAATTCTCCCATCATAGCTTGATAAGTAATCTCTTCTAACTCAGAGAGCTGTCCTAAAACAAACTCTAAGTATTCCTTGCTTGATGCCATATTTTCGCCTCTATTCCAAGCCTTTTTACACTTTTACTTATGTACCTTAGTCAACAGAGCCACGCACTCAACATGTACTGTTCTCGGGAAGAGATCAACGGCTGTAAGTTTTTCGACCTTATAGCCTAATTCTTCAAACAATTTGCAATCCCTTGCAAGCGTTGCAGGGTCGCAGGAAACATAGACCACTCTGTCGGGCGACATATTGCAAACCGTTTCCACAAGCAAAGCCTCACAGCCCTTTCTCGGTGGGTCAAGCACAATAACGTCGGGCTTGATTCCCTTTTCCTCGAGCATTTTTGCCGCTTCGGCAGCGTCGGCACAGTAGAATTCTGCGTTCTTTATACCGTTAATTTCAGCGTTGACCCTTGCATCGGCAACAGCCTGCCTGATTATCTCGACTCCGATTACCTCTTTGCAGCCGTCAGCCATTGAAAGTCCGATAGTTCCCGCACCGCAGTACATATCCAAAAGCGTTTCCTCGCCTGTCAGCGAAGCGTATTCCCTCGCCCTCTCATAAAGCCTTTGCGCCTGTGCGTGATTTACCTGATAGAACGAAAGCGGAGAAAGCCTGATTTTGACGCCGCACAATTCATCATAAATATAATCGTCGCCCCAAAGCGTTTTGCAGGCTCTGCCGAGTATGACATTCGTTTTATCCTTATTTATATTTATTACAACGCTTTTTATATCGCTTATAACGAGCAAGCGTTCAAGAAGCTTGTCCTTTTTCGGCAAAAAATCGGAATTTACGACAAGGCACACCATAATTTCCTTTGATACCGCACCCTGTCTTATGTAAATGTGCCTGATTATGCCTTTTCCCGTTTCGGGATTATAAACGGAAATTCCGTATTCGACAATCCATTTTCTTATTATCTTAACTATCTCCGAAAACACCTCGGGCTGCAAGGCGCAACGAGGGCAATCTATAATTCGGTGCGTATGAGAAGCGTAAAAGCCGATTTTAAGCCTGCTGTCAAAGCCGACGGGATATTCAGCCTTGTTGCGATAGCCCGTAATTGACTCTGCACCTATCATTTCATCTATTTTCTTGCCAATTCCGCCGATACGTAAAAAAGCATTTTCCACCTTTTGACGTTTCATTTCAAGCTCTGCACCGTATTTTATATGCCTGAATGCACATCCGCCGCACGAAGCTGAAGCCTCGCAATCGGAGTCCGTTCTGTCCTTAGACGGCTTTAATATTTTAACGACCTTGCCTATCGCATAGGTCTTTTTAGCCTTGATAATATGCACCAAAGCCTTATCGCCTACGACTGCGCCGCTTACGAACACAGCCATTTTGTCATAGTGTCCGACACCGCTGCCCTCCGAGGAAAACGACTCGATTTGCAGCTCTATTTCTTGATTTTTTACAAGGGACATATATTTCTCCTATCTCGAAAAAACGGACAGAAACTTTTTGCCTCTGTCCGTTGTATTTTATCTGCCTAAATATCCGCTTGGGTTTACTCTTGTTCCGTTGACATAGACCTCAAAGTGAAGATGAGGACCTGTAACGTTACCCGTAGAGCCGATATTGCCGAGCTGCTGACCTGCCGATACCTGCTGACCTGCCGATACCTTCAGCGAGCCCTTTATCATGTGAGCATATCTCGTCTGCAAGCCGTTGCCGTGGTTAATGAGAACATTATAGCCCCAGCTCGGATGATAGCCTGCCGAAACGACCGTACCCGAAGCCGCCGCAACAACCGGACAGCCTGTACTGTTTCCGCCGGGCTTAACTATGTCGATACCGCCGTGAAGTCTGCCGTGCCTGTAGCCGAAGCCCGAGGATACGCTGTAAGCACCGATTGCGGGCCATATGAACTTGCCGCCGTAGGACTGAACTGTTCCGTAATTCTTGATGCTGCCGTAGCCCGAGGAATACGTCTTTGTGCCGACCTGTATCTTCTCGTCAACAGCTTCCATAGTGGTAACTCTCGAAACCTCCTTCGACGAAACTCTTACGCCGTCGATATACGTTACAAGCTCTGTTATCTGCTGCTCGCCGTTTTGACCCTTTGTAACCGTCTTGCTCGTTCCCTTATACATACTTGAGTTTTCGACCTTAACGGTGTTATAAGGAATAGAAACTGTTCTGACCTCGGTCTTTGTAACCTGAACTCGTACAAAATTTACCTCGCTTGAAATAAGAACACGGTCGCCCACATGAATTTTCTCATTCAAGCCGGGATTTAACTCAAACAGCTTTGCGGTCGAAATACCGTATTTCTGCGCAATTCCCGAAACCGTATCGCCGGAAGCGACAGTATAATAAACCGCTTCGCTTTTCTTTGAATTAAGCTTTTCGCTCAAGCGATCCGCACCCCAAACGGTGTTATCGTCGTCGGGATAAAGTCCCTGAACATACTCGATATTCTCAACGAAGCTTACAATTGCATTGCTGTCGCCTGCATCATAGCTTGTAAGAATATTGTCGAAAACCGTCGTAGCGTCCGTCTCGTTTTTAACGGCACACAAAAACTCTCCGTCAATATAAATTCCGCAAGCGTTCGTAATATTCTTGTTGGAACACTCGATAATCTTATCGCAAATAGCCTCGGAGTCCTTCATATTATTGAGCTTAACGGGCACAATCTTATACTGTGCGCTCTTTATGAGAGACTCGCCATCATTTGCTGCAATAGCGGTTTTAAGCCTTTCCGTAGCCTTATCCTCTGCATCAAGGTAAACCGATTCCGAGCTTACATAGCCTATATCGGCATTGTTGTAGGTTATTTTAAGAGCCAAATTCATACTGCTCCAATAGCGAATCGTTGCAATTAAAATAACAAGCGCCGCAACGGGTGTAACAATGTTCGTGAAAAACGAGAACACTATTCCGTGTCGCTGAAAAGCCTTTTTTACATAGGTCTTAAAGGTAACAGCCGCCTCATTCCTGTCCTGCTTAAACAGGGGAACAAGCTTTCCGAAAACACGCTTAATATCGCCGAAAAGCTCCTTAATTTCGGAATTTATATGCCTTGCCGAGCTCAAAACAAGCCTATCGACAACGACGAAGGCTGCAAACAACACAGCAGACAAAGCCTTCACGGGCTTCATAACAATCTTGCCGAGCCATTTGAAAAACCTTGTCACATACCTTGCGGTAAACAAGCCGAGAATATATAGTTTTTTATAAATTAAATCAAACATAATATCTCCGTGGAAATCAATTCAATTATTATAGCCAAACTTACGATAACGAATATTATATCACATTTTTACCGCCATTTCAAGCAAAGGCTTACGAGCCGTAGCTATCCTTGAATAATGTATCGACCTGCCTGCGCAGCCTTCTGTTTTCCTCGCTCGACAGATCCTTGTCCCTTGCAATTACATTTTGAGCGCAGTTTTGCGCCGCCATAAGCAAATGCGTATCAGTCATAACGTCCGCAAGCCTCAATTTCGGCAAGCCGTGCTGTCTTTTTCCGAAGAAATCTCCGGGACCTCTCATTTCAAGGTCAACATTTGCAATCTTAAAGCCGTCCGAGGTCGAACACATTGTGTCAAAACGCTGCTTTGCTTCTTCCCCTTTTGCGTCGGAGACAAGAACGCAGGTTGATTTTTCGCTGCCTCTGCCTATTCTTCCCCTCAGCTGATGGAGCTGAGAAAGTCCGAAGCGTTCGGCGTTTTCAATAACCATAATCGCCGCATTCGGCACGTCAACTCCGACCTCAATTACAACCGTCGCTATAAGCAGCTGAATTTCGCCCGAGGAAAATTTGCGCATAACCTCATCCTTTTCACGAGGCTTCATTTTTCCGTGGAGCAAGCCCAATTTGTAATTTGCAAACTCGCTCGACGACAGTTTTTTATAGTATTTTTCAGCACTTATCAAATCGTTATCAATTTCGCCCTCCTCGACAAGCGGACAGACAATATAGCCCTGCAACCCTGCGTCAAGGTGCTTTTTAATATATTTATATATTCTTTCGTGATAGCTCGTGTTAACGCAAAAGGTCTCGACGTCTTTTCGACCGGGCGGCAATTCATCAAGCACCGAAACGTTCAAATCGCCGTACATAATCATAGCAAGCGTTCTCGGTATCGGGGTTGCCGACATAACGAAAATATGCGGATTGTCGCCCTTTGCGGCAAAAGAGGAACGCTGTGCCACGCCAAAGCGGTGCTGCTCGTCGGTTATTACAAGACCGAGCCTGTTAAACTCAACATCCTCCTGAATTAAGGCGTGCGTGCCGATAATAAGCTTCGTTTCTCCGCTTGCAAGCCTTTGCTTTGCATGATTTTTTTCAGATTTTTTCATACTTCCCGTGATAATATCAACGGTTATATCCGTACCCTTGAAAAACTTTTCAAAGGTTCTCAAATGCTGCTCTGCAAGCACCTCCGTAGGTGCCATCATAGCGCATTGCCAGCCGTTTTTTACACAGGTATAAATAAGTGCCGCCGCAACCGCCGTTTTACCGGAGCCGACGTCGCCCTGCAAAAGCCTGTTCATAGGCTCGCCCGATTTCATATCGTCAATCGCTTCTCCGACAGCCTTTACCTGTGCCGAGGTCGGAGAAAACGGCAAATGTGAAAAGAATTCCTCCGAAAAATCCTTCTTTACAACGCACTCGGTTTTGAGCGTTTGCGTTTTGCTTTTAAGAGACAAAAGACCGAGCTGTAAAATGAACAGCTCTTCAAAAATAAGCCTGTTTCTTGCCTTGTCCAACGCTTCATAGCTTTCGGGAAAATGAATATTGCGTATCGCAAAATCAAGTGAGCAAAGGGAATTTTCGGCAATTATATCGCTCGGCAGGCTCTCGGGAATTTCCTCGATCGAGTCAAGCGCGGTTTTCACGCATTTCGCAATAAGCTTTGAATTAAGCCCTGCCGTCTGCGGATAAACAGGCTTTATGCCCGCCTCCCCACTCGCATTCGAAAATACGGGAGAAGCCATTTCCCTGCCGCCGAATTTAGACTGCGTTATCTTGCCGAAGAAATAGTATTCCTCGCCGCTTTTGAGCATATTCGGTATGTATTTATTATTGAAAAAGGTCAGATTTATAAGTCCCTGACCGTCGGTAATGCTCGTTTTATAAAGCGTTGTTCCGCCGGGAATACGGATTTTCGACGGTGTATCGCACACAATGCCCTTTACGCAAATATTCATATCAAACGGAGCTTCTCTGATGGGATAAACGGCGCTCCAATCCTCATAGGCTCTCGGATAAAAGCGCAAAAGAGCACCGACAGTGCCGACGGAAAGCCTTTGAAAAGCCTCCGCCCTTGCACTGCCGACGCCCTTTAAGTATTTGATGTCGGTTGAAAAATTCATACTATCACTCTACCGATATAATGAAATAATACACGGGTTGTCCGCCCGGAATTACATTTATTTCTATATTCGGAAATCTCTCCGAAAGTCTTTCGCTCAAACGAGCTGCCGTTGCCTCGTCCGTCTCCTCGCCGTAATAAACGGTAATGAACGACGCATTGTATTTTTTAGCTAAACGTCTTGCTGTACGGTATGCGGCGTTTACAATATCATCCTCAACAAGGGTGATTTTGCCGTCCTCCATACCGAGAATTTGACCCTTTTTAATCTTCTGACCGAACGCCTCGCTGTCCCTTGCGGCAAACGTAACCTGTGCCGTGTGAACCGCCTCGGCAGCCTTCATCATATTCAAAAGATTAGCCTCAACGTCCTCCGTTTCCGAGAAATTGAGCATTGCGCTGACTCCCTGTGTGAGAGTCTTTGTCTGAAGAACGGAAACCTTTCTGTCCGCAAGGTTTACCGTCTGCTCCGCCGCCATAATAATATTTTTATTGTTGGGAAGCACAAAGACATGCCTTGCCGGTGTCGCCTCGATAGCCGACAAAATATCATCTGTGCTCGGATTCATTGTCTGACCGCCCGAAACTATATTGTCTGCGCCAAGCTCCTTGAACAGCTCAATAAAGCCGTCGCCTGCGGCAACCGAAACGAAGCCGTAATCCTTTGTCGGCTCAACAGGTGCTTGTGCCTGCTCAGAGGGCTTAATTTCCTCCTTTGCATTTTCCGTGCCACGGTCTGCGTTCCTATGCTGGAAACGCATATTATCGATTTTTATGTTTGTAAGCGGACCGCATTTAAGAGCCGCCTGAATTACATTGCCCGGCTCGTTCGAGTGAACGTGCACCTTGATAATATCGTCGTCCTCAACGACAACGACGCAATCGCCGATTGACTCGAGATATGCTTTGAGAGCCGCCGCATTCGACTGTGCATTTTTCTCCCTGTTTATTAAAAACTCGCTGCAATAGCCGAATTTAATATCGCCCGAAGCCGCCGCAACAACGCTTTTATCCGACTTTGCGTTATCCTTTTTATCAAGCGTTTCAATAGGCTCGACAGTCTTGCCGTCCTCGATAACGCTCAACATTCCCTCAAGAATGAAAATAAGACCCTGTCCGCCTGCATCCACAACGCCTGCCTGCTTGAGTACGGGAAGCATTTCGGGTGTTTTCAAAAGTGCGTCCTTTGCCGCTTCGTAAGCCGCTTTAAGAACAACCTTGCAATCAGTTTCCTGCGTGTTTTTGACAGCCTCCGCTGCCATTCTGATAACCGTGAGAATTGTTCCCTCGGTAGGCTTCATAACCGCATTATAAGCCGACTCCTTGCCGAGCTCAAGTGCTTTTGCAAGTGCTTTGCCATCTGCCGAGTCCATACCCTTAAAGCCGTTTGAAATTCCTCTGAATATAAGAGAAAGTATAACGCCTGAGTTGCCTCTTGCGCCTCTGAGCAATGCCGCCGCAGCCTTTGCGGAAACACTCGCTATATCCGTCTGCTCACAAACCTGAAGCTCTCTCGCCGCCGCCGAAATCGTCATTGACATATTCGTACCCGTATCGCCGTCGGGAACGGGGAAAACGTTAAGAGCGTCAACCTCTTGCCTGTGGTTTACTATATTATTTGCGCCCGAAATCAGCGCTTGCTTGAAAATGATACCGTTAAGCATTTATATACTACTCCTATTATTCCTTCATTCCGTCAACATAGACGGTAATTCTCTTAACCGTACGACCTGTCGATTTTTCAACAGTGTATCTTACCTTATTTTTAATCGAATCGACAATCGCCTGTATATTGACTCCGTAAGTAACAATAATATGCAAGTCAATGACAAGCTCATCAGACTCCGCACGTACCGATACGCCTTTATCGATATAATTGTTGTGCCTGAAAATAAGCTGACGGAGATTTTGCGTAGCTCCGCTGTTTGCCATTCCTGCAACGCCAAAGCATGAGGTTACCGTATGACCGATAAGGTCTGCAAAATACTGCTCATGCAATTCTGTTGTTCCGAGATGATTTTCAAATTTAATCATATTCACTGAACCTTTCCGGCTGTATAATAAACCTGTTTCACTCCGTTTCAGCCACAACGAAGCGATAAATCTGTCTGACTATATTTATTCCGCCGATTTTTCCCAATTTTCCATATTGCCGTAAATATCAAACGGCGCATATGTAAAGTCCGGCGTAAGACCCTTTGAATAAGCTGCCATTCCCATTCTGTAGCAAAGCGGAACGAACGGCATTTCATTTAAGAACGCATCATTCACGGCTTTAATATCAGCCTGACCGTTCTTAAAAGAGTTGTAGGCAGCTACAAAAGCTCCGTTTGTATCAATAGCCATTCCCGACCTGCCGTCAAAAAGCGAGGACAAATCGAAATTCTCGCAAAGCTTGACCTCTCCGATATACGTTTCGTAATTTCTGCTTAAAATTCTCTGCCTGTAAACGTCGCCGCTGACAGCCTCAACCGTAACCGAAAAGCCACGCTCTCCGAGCTGACGTGCGATTTTCTGCGCCGCCGAAACTCTGAAGCTGTTTTCCGAATTTACAAGTATCGAAAATGAAAGCACATTGGTCTGATCGGTTTTAATTCCGTTTTTCGTATAATAATTATACCCCATTTTTGAAAGAATGGAATCACTTTTTGTAACATCGCCCTTTGCCGAGGGAAGCTCCTGTGAGGCAAGCATATTAAAATCGGGATTAAACACGGTAACTGCCGACTTCGCATAGCCCTGATATGCACCCTGACTTATATCCTCTTTGTCGATTGCATAATAAAGTGCCGTGCGTATCGCCGAGGACGAGAGCGCACCCGTCGGATTTATTCCGAGGAACACGAAATTGTTGAGCGTAACCGCCCTGTTCTGTGCTACGATTCTCTTGTAATTTCCGCTTGAAAAATCCTCAAACAGATAATTTATATTTCCTATTTCAACCGCATTTGTGATATATTCAAGTTTCTTTATATCGTGAAGCGTTATCCTGCTGATTTTACTTACAGTCTCACTTTTCGCATTTACCGTGAGCGTTGTGCCGTTTTCAAAAACAAAATGTCCCGAGCCCGTCGGAACAGTGTCCGGGCTTTCAGCTGTTCCCTGCTTGACTATCGGGAAGGTCAAAATGTTTTGGCAAAGCGAGTCGGGCGCTGCAAGCGTAAATATGACTGTTGAGCCCGAAGCGTTAACCGAATTGATATTTGAAAGCCTTTGTGAAAATGCAACAGACGCTTTAGCCTTATTAAAAGAGTAGACAACGTCCTTTGACGTAACGGCTGTTCCGTCGCTGAACACCGCACTTTTAAGCGTAACGCTGACCTTTGTTCCGTCTGTTGTGATACTGTCCGCAAGCACCGCCTCAGCCGAATAATCCGATTTTACCGTATAAAGCGGCTGACAGTAAAGCGAAGCCAATGCAATATTTTCATTGCCCGTTGCGAAATACGGATTTAGCGAGTCGCTCGTTGCATACGGCAAAATAATCTCCGCCGCCTGCGTGTTTCCCGTTCCTGTATTTGTGTTTGTTTCTCCCTCGGGAGTTGTCGGAGTGTTCGTGCAAGAGCAAAGCAGGATTGCAACCGCCGTCAATGCACAGCAAAACGCAATTATTCTCTTTTTCACGGCAGCCGCCTCCTTTTTATATACTTATTCGCTCAACCGAAACGGTTTTTCCGCTTGAACGGTCTATCTCAAATATTATACCCTGCAAGAGAGCGTTATCGTTGGGATTTTCAAATCTTACGGGCATATTTGTACGCATTTTTTCAATCGCAAGCTCGGGCTTAACGCCTATTACCGAAAGCGACGGCCCCGTCATTCCGACGTCGGTTATATAGCCCGTTCCGTTTGGCAAAATCTGTTCGTCTGCCGTCTGAACGTGAGTGTGTGTGCCGTACACCGCCGAAACCCTGCCGTCAAGGTAAAATCCGAGCGCCTTTTTTTCCGCCGTTGCCTCTGCGTGCAAGTCTACAATAATTATGTTGACCTCATCACGAAGCTTTTTTATTGCCTCGTCCATACAGTCGAAAGGATTTTTGAGATTTTCCATATAGACCGTGCCGAGAACATTTACAACGCCTATTCTGACAAAGCCTTTGTCAACGATCGTATATCCTCTGCCGGGGCAATCCTCCGAATAATTTATCGGGCGTACTATCGAATACGAATTTTCAAGCGTTTCATAAAATTCACGCCGCTTAAACGTATGATTTCCGCCTGTAATGACGTCTGCACCGCTTGCAAAAATATGCTCGCACGAAAAAGCGGTCATTCCGTTTCCGACTGCGGCATTTTCGCCGTTTACAATACAAACATCTATATTTTTTTCTTTTTTAAGCGAGGGCAAGAGCTCCCTCAATTTTTCACAGCCCACAGCCGAAACAACGTCGCCGACTGCAAGCACCCTTACGGTTTTATTCATAATTCACCGATTTCTATATCTGTCATTTGTCGGAAAAAGCCCTGACTGCACAGTCAGGGCCGCCGATTTTTTATTTTGCGTAATCGACAATGCGATTTTCACGAACGATATTGACCTTGATCTGTCCGGGATATTCAAGCTCTTCTTCGATTTTCTTAACTACATCACGTGCAATAAGCACCATCTTGTCGTCGCTTACAACGTCAGGCTTAACCATTATGCGAACCTCACGACCTGCCTGAATTGCGAAAGACTTTTCAACGCCTTCAAACGAGCAAGCAATTTCCTCAAGCTTTTCAAGACGCTTAATGTAATTCTGAACATTCTCTCTTCTTGCACCGGGACGTGCAGCCGAAACTGCGTCAGCCGCCTGAACAAGGCAAGCAACAACGGTTTTCGCTTCAATGTCGCCGTGATGAGCTGCGATAGCGTGTACCACCTGCTCATTTTCCTTGAACTTTTTAGCATATTCAACGCCGAGCTCAATATGTGTTCCGTCCATCTCGTGGTCAAGAGCCTTGCCTATATCGTGGAGAAGACCTGCACGCTTTGCTGTTTTAACATCAGCACCGAGCTCTGCTGCCATAAGTCCTGCGATATATGAAACCTCAAGAGAGTGACTGAGTACGTTCTGACCGTAGCTTGTGCGATATTTGAGCTTACCGAGAAGCTTTACAAGCTCGGGATGGATACCGTTTACGCCTGCGTCGATAACAGCTCTTTCGCCTGTCTGACGAATTGTCTGCTCAACCTCACGTTTAGCCTTTTCGTACATTTCCTCAATGCGTGCGGGATGAATTCTTCCGTCAGCAATGAGCTTTTCAAGTGTAAGCCTTGCAATTTCTCTGCGTACAGGCTCAAAGCTTGAAACCGTGATAGCCTCGGGCGTATCGTCAATGATAAGGTCAACGCCCGTAATCGTCTCAAGAGTTCTGACATTTCGTCCCTCTCGACCGATAATTCTGCCCTTCATTTCGTCATTGGGCAATGGAACAACAGAAACCGTTGTCTCAGCAGTACAATCCGCAGCGCAACGCTGAATTGCCGTGGAGATAATCTCCCTTGCGAGCGTGTCAGCCTCGTCCTTCGTTCTCTGCTCATAGTCCATAATTTTGACAGCTTTTTCGTGTGTAAGTTCTTCGTCAAGGTTCTGCAAAAGCACCGCCTTTGCCTGCTCCTTAGTATAGCCCGACACCTTTTCAAGCATATCAAACTGACTTTTCTTTATAGACTCAACCTCCTGCAATTTAGCGTCAACGTCTTTGAGCTTTGCATTAAGAGTCTCTTCCTTTTTCTCGATATTTTCTGTCTTTTTATCGAGAGTTTCTTCTTTTTGAATTATTCTTCTTTCCTGTCTCTGAACCTCGGCACGACGTTCCTTAATGTCCTTGTCCGCCTCCGATCTGAGAGCGTGAATTTCATCCTTAGCCTCAAGTATGGATTCTCTTTTCTTGTTCTCGGCTGTCTGAACTGCCTGATTAACTATTCTTGTAGCCTCTTCTGTAGCAGAGCCGATTGCAGCCTCGGCAACCTTTTTTCTGTGAAGCTCGCCGAAAATAAATCCTAAAACGCCGCAAACAACCGCAGCGACGATAATGAGTATAACTGAAACCGTAGTATTCAAAAAGCATTGCACCTCCTTTTGTGATTTTTCAATAAACTTAAATGTCGTTAAAAATTATTAAATCGTTAAATAATTTTCAGATAATGATATTTTCGCATTATAAAACATTATCTTAGATATTTTATAACTTTTTGTACAATATGTCAAGAAATCAAAGGCAGATAACCTTGATTTTTTTATAAATTTTCGGGTGTTGTCAAGGCTCTGAAAAAATATTTCCGCTTGCTCTGCTGATTTTTATAGACTATAATAGAATCATTCATAAAGAAAGTGGATTCACGGAAAGTTTCAGATGGGCATATATCGGAAACGGAAGCATTGCTCGTTCGACCGCATCAGAAATTTTAAAAGGCGAACATAAAATCGTATGCGTTTATGTCCATTAAAAACAGTTGCTCCGTTGCACCGATAACAAACGGTGGTGAATTGAAAACACCAAGTACAATAAAGAAGTTCATGGTGTAGGTGCAAAAAGCATACGGAAAACAATCAAAAGATATGATCTGTTTATAGCTTGAAATATTATGAAAATTTAAAAATTTTTGAAACAGATATTGTTTTCCAAAAGACAAATTGATATATATTGCATGTAAAATCTGACTGATGTTTTTACTTGTCATCCGCTTTTTTCTGCGTATATCCTCTCTCGCCCTGCTTTCGTCATAAATTATTGAAAATAACAATGTTTTTATGTATGATAAGTTTATTGTTTCGGTATAATTTTACTTAGGAGGGAATTAAAATATGTTATCAAATTTTATGTATTTTTTAGAAGCACTACATTGCAGAAGAAGTTTAATTTCTATAATTGTTTTTGTTGTAGGAATCGTTTTAATTTTCATTTGGAAATTCAAAAGAAAAAATGTTTCCGTTTTGATATGCTCTGTAATTCTTATGGTAGTTCCGTGTATTGTAATAGTTCACGGTTGTTACAGCGCATATCTTCGCCCAACAAGTATGAAAGTTGAACTGACAAAACAGGAGATTACAGATTTCAGCAGATATTTATTAGATGATGATAAATTTTTAGACACCAATGGATTTCTGCGTAATAACGAAAAAAGATATTATGAGGCAGAAAATGGCAAAGAGAAACAATTTGACGATAAAACCCTGTATTATGATAATATAAAACAAAGCGTTGTTTATCAACCAAACAGCGAGATATATTATTATCTGTTTAAATATGAAGATACAAAAACTGCTGAGAAAATCTTTAATCAGAATTATTTGCCAGATGTTAACAACGCAATTGCAATGGAAAATAAAATTTATGTTGTTGATGAGGATTATTCAGTTTGTGCAAGCCAGAATTTTAATTCAACTTTCTTTAATTTACATCAAGGCGAACACAATGTCACTAATTTGACAGTTGTTATTCTTCACGAAAATTATATTATTTGGATTTCAGAGGACACAGAAAGACACACTCCCAAACTCTATTCTCTTATAAAAGAAGAAAAACTGTTTGACAGTAACTACAAATTAAAAACTTGGGTAAAAACATAAATAGCTAATATTATAAAACACAGCGTAGAAGGACATGGGTGTGCACGATTGGGGAATCTTAACCATAGTTTTAAAAAGTAATATCCTTTTCTCTATTATCCTGTAATACTACATGCCAAAAATAACATTTGCAGTTTTATTTTCACAAATCATTAAGTTAATATACTTAAGTTTAACTCATCATATCTTCTTTTTTTGCTGCAGTATCTTTTCCAGTGTGCAGTTCACTTCACCTATCATCATGACAGGTACCACTTGCCGCCGAGAAGTTTTATACTCCAAGAAAAATATTTTATAAAACAAGCTAAAACAGGTAGTCAAAACTTAACACATTATCCAAGCGGAACACCTGATAATCTAAAACTTTACAGTCTTTTCTGTCAAAATCAATTTTATGTTTTAACATTGCTCATTATTGTCCCCAAGTTTTGCTTAAAAGTTTCGGTTTATATATTTATCACATTGAATTTAACTTTTTAAGTTCTTTCCTCAACCTCTTATTACACGGTAATTCCAAAACCGATCCACTATGTCCTACTCTCAATCTCATTGATGACTCGTGCATTGCACCGTAATATGCTACTCTGAAATCTGCATATTTTGAAAGCTGATATTTCGACTTGTAAGTACTGTATAAATTAAACAAATCTCCCCACATATTTCTCAATTGAAACAAATCGTACTCACGATCTGCCCACATACTGTCGCACGGGTCAATAAATGCAGTCAAATTAAATGAATGTATGTCTGCCATAATATTCATTATGTTCATATCACCATGAATAAGTACAGGAGATGTGTTTTCCACGGGTAATTTGTTAAAAGCTTCGGTTGCATCCAGAAGCAATTGAAAAGATTTTAAAGGAAACTTCCCCTCTTTCTTTAGTTTTTTCAATCCATCAAGAATCGGCTGTTGCTTTTCTGTGATGTAATAATCGTACCAATTGTCATAAATAGGATTTGACAACTCGCCAAATTTTTCATTTGTAACACTGTGCCACTCCAACATACCTGATATAACTTCATCAGCAAATTTCTGCTTTTGACTTTTACTTTTAAGCAAAAATAGCGGATTCAAAACATTTTTCCCCGGAACAAAAGTCATAGCCAAAAGCGCTGTTTTATCATCGTCATATGTAAAAATTACATCCGGCATCTTTACAGAAGTGTGTTTACCAAGAACACGAAGTTGTTCTGCCTCCTGATGCTGATTTTCTTGTAGCAAATAGGCTTTTACAGCGATTATATCGCCATTACCAAGAACAACTTTATACACTTTTCCAAAACTGCCGCCACCGACAAATTTTATTGAAGTAACCTTTTGATTAAGTTTTTCTGATACTATATCCGGAACAGTAAGGAATATATGTTTATCGGAAAGATTTAATTTATTCATATTCTCATGTCACCTCAATAAAATTGTATCAAACATTCAAAGATATTACAACAGAAAAAAATAAAGACGTTCAAAAGTGAATGAACCGCCCTGTACTTTTTTACTTTATCCTATTATTTTATTACTTTCAAAAAAAATTTCAAATGCGGAGAGAAAAGACGAGTGATATGCCGAGTCTCCCTCGGCGTGATATTTTTGCCAACGCAAAAGAGATATTTTGCCGTTGGCACAGTGGTATTATATTCGCATACAGCTGCCGCAGGCAATATCACTATGCACAGCATAATACCACTGCGTAGCAATACAACTCGCCATAGGCGAATATAACTGAAAAAACATTTCGGCTTGCTCTGCTGATTTTTATAGGCTATAATAGAATCATTCATAAAAAATGGATTTACGGAAAATTGTTATAGTATATTGTATAATAAAAATTAAGGACGATTTAATATGATTTGTAAAGTAACCGAAAACAGCCAACTTAATGCCTGTTTGAATATAATTCACAAAAGTTTTCAAACAGTTGCCGATGATATGGGCTTGACAAAAGAAAACTGTCCGAGCCATACGGCGTTTATGCCCTTAAAAAAATTACAAGAGCAATTAAAGTGCGGCAATTTTATGTTTTTGTATGAGTACCGCAACGAGCTTGTCGGCTATTTTTCATTAGAGGTTAATGGCAATAGTGCAGAATTGAATAATTTGTCCGTTTTACCCGAGTACAGGCATTTGGGAATAGGTAAGGAGTTAGTAAACTTCGCAGTCGATTACTCTAAAAACACTCTCGGCGTTAACAAGCTCAAAATAGGAATCGTAGACGAAAACGCCGTGCTGAAAGAATGGTACGGTAAATTAGGCTTTGTCCACACCGGCACAAAACACTTTGAACATTTGCCGTTTACGGTTGGGTTTATGGAATTAGATATATGAAGGGATAACAGCGTGCATGTGCCGACGAACATTTGCATAATGATAGAAAAACATTAAGATTGTAGGATAAAAAGCCAATATCAGTTCATCTTGCGTTAATATAAAAATGCTTTGATAATATATAGGAGTTGAAAATGACAGATAAGATAATTATAATCCGTGGCAATTCTGGAAGCGGCAAAACAACCGTTGCAAATGAGTTGTGCAAACAGCTTGGAGCAGATTGCATGTTATTGTCTCAAGATGTTATCAGGCGAGATCTGCTACATACAAAAGACGGTGAAAACAGTGTCGCTATTGATTTGCTTAAACAACTAATCATATTTGGAAAGGCACACAGCAATATCATAGTACTTGAAGGGATATTAAATTCCCATTGGTATAAACAGTTATTTGATTGCATTCGAAAAAATTTCAATAACATCTATGCTTATTATTATGATATTCCCTTTAACGAAACGGTCAAAAGATTTCTGACAAAAAATAATACGGATTACACCGCACAAGATATGAAACGTTGGTGGAAGAAAAATGATTTAATTGGATTCAATGAAGAAAAAATCATTTCAAAAGATATGTCCGTCAACGATGTTGTTGAAATGATACTAAATGATATTAAATGATAAAATGTCGTTCATTTCTGTAACGATACAAAATAGCCTTTACCTTTTGAGGGCATCTTTATATAGCCTCACTGTACTCGGCGTGATATTTTGCCAACGCAAAAGAGATATTATGCCGTTGGCACAGTGGTATTATATTCATATACAGCTGCCGAAGGCAATAACACTATGCGCAGCATAATACCACTGCGTAGCAATACCACTCGCCATAGGCGAATATAACGACAACGTCTCTTGCGGTGCCCGACGAAAAACTTCCTTGGAGCGTCGTTTTTCTGTCGACCGCTGCGCCATCCTGCCCTCGCTCCTCCTGCCACCGGCAGCGCTCGGTCACGATGCAGTTAACAGCCTCTCGGCTGTTTGTACAAGCTGTCATTGACCGAATCAAATTTGAAAGAAAAAAATAAAGACGTTCAAAAGAACGTCTCTATTTTTGGCTCCCCCAGTTGGACTCGAACCAACGACAACTCGGTTAACAGCCGAGTGCTCTACCGACTGAGCTATGGAGGAATATGAAATGTCGGCGTCGACCTATTTTCCCGGGCCGCTTCCAGCCAAGTATCTTCGGCACGAATGAGCTTAACTACCGTGTTCGGGATGGGAACGGGTGGACCCTCATCGTAATAAACACCGACTAATCAACATTAGATTTCTCTAACGCTAACTGTTCAATTGTCCCACAGAGTGGGTATATAATAAACAGGAAATCCCGTTTAATCTAAATTGGTGACCCGTAGCGGATTCGAACCGCTGTTGCCGGCGTGAGAGGCCGGAGTCTTAGGCCACTTGACCAACGGGCCGTTTTTATTCAAGTGGTACACCTTCAGGGACTCGAACCCTGGACACCCTGATTAAGAGTCAGGTGCTCTACCAGCTGAGCTAAAGGTGCATATTACACCCTAAAAACTGAACAAAGGAGAAAGAGATAAGATGAAGAAGAAAAAACTGAGAAATAAACAAAGATTAGAACCTGTTCTTAAATAAGAACTGTGGTCAAGCCCTCGACCTA
>CAKSAP010000005.1 GCA_934436505.1 uncultured Eubacteriales bacterium
TGATAATAAAGTTCCGAAGTTAGTAACAGCCCATCCGTCAGGTAATGGCTCTCCATATTTCTCATAATGTAAATTATCATCACCTTTGAAGATAACTGTATCGTTTTTAATGTCTTTAGGTTTCAACTTTCCGTCCTTGACCATTTGCTGCTTTTCAGCACGGATACGCTCAAGGAGAACAGACGCTGGCTCGTCATTCGGGTCTTGCGGCACAAGTTTACCACGGATAGCCAAATCCAAGATTTTTTGTCTTAATGCTTTGGTATCCATTACTCGTCCACCTCGCCTATAAGTTTTTCAAGTTCAGCAACTGCTTTTGCAATATTTGCTGATTCCTCTTTTATTTGTGAAATCATTTCGGCTAATGTGCGGTCATCATCTTCTTCACTGACAATCCATTTAAAGTCTAATTTCAACTGGTCACGAGAATAGACCTCATCTTTTGTGAATTTTCTCCATCTTCCGTTTGGATTTTCTTCAGAATATGTAGGCACACGGTCTTGCATATGACCGGAACAATAGCAAGAGACAAAATCGTCAAGATGTTCCCTTGTAAGAGGTTTTTGAACCAAAGTGTGCTTAATTCCAATACGATAGTCATAAACCCATATATCCTCGGTCGGACTTCCTTTTTCAAAGAAAAGGACATTCGTCTTAACTCCATTTGCATAGAAAATTCCTGTAGGAAGCCGTAATATTGTGTGAAGGTTAAAATCTTGAAGTAATTTTTCTCTAACCTTTGCAGTTGCATTTCCATCGGTAAGAATATTATCCGGCAATACGACTGCCACACGACCACCGGTTTTAATGATAGACATAATGTGCTGTAAAAAATTAACTTGATTATCCGATGTCTTTATAAAGTCAGTACGAACTGTATATACTTCACCGCTGCCTTGAGGTCTTGTGCCGAAAGGTGGATTTGCAAGGATAACATCATACATAGCGTCATCGTAATTTTCGGTCAAAGAATCTTGACAAACAATCGGGCTGTTTTTTGTTCCGATGTCATGTAAATACAAATTCATTGAAGCAAGGGTTACAACAAGAGAAGTGTTATCAGCCCCGAAAAAAGCATTGTTTTTCAGAAATTTTTGGTCTTTAATATCTTTACTCTGCGTTTTCATATGCTCATAGGCAACAAGTAAAAAGCCGCCTGTACCGCACGCTGGGTCTGCTACGGTTTCTCCGATTTTGGGGTCGGTTACATCAACCATTGCCTTGATAAGAGCACGAGGAGTGAAGTACTGACCTGCACCGCTTCTTCTATCTTGACCATTCTTTTCAAGAATTGACTCATATATGGCACCTTTTAAGTCGCCCTCCATCATATACCAGTTTTCAGAATTAATCATATCAATGATTTTTGCAAGTTTAACAGGACTGTCTATTTTATTTGACGCTTTTGTAAAGATAGTGCCGATTAAGCCGTTTTCTTTTGGAAGTTCATTTAAAATTTCCTCGTATTTCTCGATTAAATCAGTTCCGTTAAGGTTAACAAGATCTTTCCATTTGTAGCCGTCAGGAACTGTACTTTTGACACCTGTAGCTTTTTCTTTTTCGTCATCCATTTTAAGAAAAAGGATATAAGTAAGTTGCGTTATGTAGTCAGTGAATCCTACACCGGCAGCAGCCATAACATTTGCAATATCTCCGACCTTTTTTATAAGTGCTGATTCAGTTTTTATTTGGTTTTCCGTCATAATTTTAAGCCACCCTTAATAAGAATTTTGATAATGTTTCAATTTCGGTATTTAATACCTTTGCATCTCCAAATGATTTAATAGCTTTTCGCCACAAATCCGTGTCAAACTCATTTAATTCACCTGCGTTGATGTAACCTTCATTTATAACATAATCAGCAATTTGATTCATAATATCTTTTTGGTCATCAGTAAGTGTACGTTGTGCTTGTCCACAATAAAGTGTAAACTTTTGAGAATATCCTTTTAACAAACTGATTAAATTAGGATTCTTTTTATAAGCGTAACGAACAATTTGAATAAGGTTAGTTAATGCTTTTCCGTTTTGTTTGATGTCAAGCTCGTCAACTTTTCCGTCTGTATCTAACAGTTTATAATTACTCCAAATTTTATACGGAGTAAACAAGTGATTTTCTGAAACCAATCTTTCTTGAAGTTCCGACAACATTGAATATGTGATAAGTGTATCTTCGGAATTATGGATGATACGCAGAGCCTCAATACTGTCGGCGTTATCATTAAGATATTTTTCAAAATTGTCGATAAATGTTCTCGCTTCCTCTTTTGAAAATCCTTTTTCAATCAGAGTATCATCATTAGGAGATATTGCATAATAGCCCCTGTGTAATTCAAGCAACTTTTTTCTTGCTTCCAAATTAGAAATTAAACAAGAAATCAAATCGTTTCTTGTGCGATTTTCATCAGAGGGGCTAACAAATGGGGGCAAAGTGTTTTGAGAAATGGCAGTATTTATATTCAATGCCAAATCCTTTGGTGAAAATCCGAAATTAGTTATAAACATACTTAAGTGATGACCAAATAGAGCGTTGTTCTCATATCTGCGATTTATACTTGCACAGTAATCACGCAGGAATGATAAATTGTCATCAGTTATATATCCGTGCGAAAGATATTCTAAGAGCTTTTCAAGTTTTGGAATATTTGCACCTGTTCTACCACCGCCACCAGTAGTAGGTATTGTCTTATCGTGTTCGGTAACGCCAACACAATCAACAATATAGAAGCAATCTTTTGTTGTCGCATTAGGAGTTACTTCTTTTAATTTATCATCGTTAATAGTACGACAGCCTCTACCTTTCATCTGTGTATAAAGCACATCAGAGTTAACATCCCTCATAAACATAACGATTTCCAATGGTTTTACATCTGTACCTGTTGCAACAAGAGTTACTGTAACAGCTATTCTAAATTCTTTTTCTGTTCTGAATTCCCTGATAAGTGTGTTTGTGTCTCCTGCCGAATAGGTGATTTTTTGAACGAACTTTTCAGGAATTTTACCATCCTCAAATTTCTCTGCGAACACTGCTTTAACAATATCTAAAATTTCAGAAGCGTGGTGATCGTCCTTTGCAAAAATCAAAGTTTTTGGGATATATTCCCATAATGCTTTTCGTTCCGGAAACATATCGGTATAAATCGAATCTCTAAAAGACTCTATATTTTTTCTGATTTGGTCTGGACTTACAACAGAACGATCGAGTTGAGTTGGGTTAAAATCAATTCGTTCTTTTGCTACATATTCATTAACTTTATATCCACTACGAGTTGTTTCAACAACCTTATCGCCGTTTTTAATAGCTCCACCGTGTTCTGTCTGTTCGGTTTTTATTCTATATACTCTAGCCGGAACATTAACACCATCGACAACAGAATCATCATATGTATATTTTTCAATGATGTTATCATTGAAAAACGCATAAGCTTCCGGTGTTGGTGTTGCAGTTAATCCAAGCATTTTTGCATCTTTAAAATATTTGAGAACAGATTGCCACTTACCATAAATTGAACGATGACATTCATCAACAATGATAAATTGAAAATAGTCAGGAGGCAATTTTAGATCTTTGCCAAGTTCTATTTCAGGTTCTGCTTTTTGCTCATCAGTCTCATCAAAGTTTAAGTTGTTTTCATCTTCTTCATCTTCGTTTATTTCATCGTCTTTTCTGCCTGTTAAAACGGCAAACAATTTTTGAATAGTGGATATGATTATGTCGCCGTTAATCTTTTCAGGATTTGTCAATCTGTTTATAACATATAATTCATTCAATGCTTGTTGTTTTTCTGTGCGATCAAACAGTTTAAATTCAGTTTCAGCTTGACGGGCGAGGTTATTTCTGTCTGCAAGGAATAGCACTCGTCTTGTTGGCGTGTAATTAAGCAAACGATACGCAGCCAAACAAGCGAGATATGTTTTACCTGAACCTGTGGCAAGAATAGCAAGAGATTTTTTCTTTCCCTGTTTTATTGATTTTTCAAAATTATCTTCAGCAGTAAACTGGCAATCACGAAGTCCTTTTTTCTCCATTCTCGGTAAGGCACCATATTCGGATTTTTGATTTATAAGTTGCAACATTCTTTTGGAAGAGTGCATTTCTTTTATCTCAATATAATCGCCATCTGGATCAGTCAATAAGTTTTTAAATAGAATTTTTTTGCCATTTGCAAGATAAACAAGAGGAATCAAGTTATCAAACCAAGTTCCATACCAGTTTTCAGGTGTTACAGCATAGTTTTCTGCTTGTAGTTCG
Organism: uncultured Eubacteriales bacterium; assembly: GCA_934436505.1. Classification (GTDB taxonomy): domain Bacteria; phylum Bacillota; class Clostridia; order Oscillospirales; family Acutalibacteraceae; genus Fimenecus. The sequence goes on from CAKSAP010000005.1 coordinate 4,253, forward strand.
ACCTCATCCCCAAGGTCGTTTTCTTCTCTTTTAGCTTCAACTACGGCTATTGCCTTGTTATCAATAAATAACAAATAATCACTTTCGTTACCGCCTTGCATTAATGCCTCTTTTATTGCCATTGCATAATTCGGCACATAATCTTGCCTGCTTACAATATCCCATCCCGCATTATTGAGTTGTTTATCAATTTTTATTCGTGCTTTTTCTTCAGGTAACATAATGTAAGCCTCCTATAACCCAATCATTTAAGTGTATATTTCAACTTCCTGATAATAAAAACTATCGGAAGTTAATACATAAAAATCTAAATTTTATCTTGAGGAATTTAAAATTAGAACTTTCTAAAAATAATGCTTTGAAGAATGTATTTTCTTCGCGGTGCTATGCTACACCAACATTTCCCACTTGCCGTACCGTTTGCCACTTTCTCTGCGGATATAGTTTTTTTCTTGCAGAGATTTCATAATTCGTTTTATGGTTGCAATGGATTTTCCGGTTGCTTCTGCAAGTTCTTGCTGTTTTATTGTCGGGTTCTTTGCCACTAATTCTAAAACCGCAAGTTCTTCTAAAGTACAGTCTAAAGTATCAAATTGATACTTTGGAACTTTGGAGTTGATACTTTGGGAAGTGCTTTCATTCACATAATCAATATGCATATATCTGTTTTTCAGCTCATAATGCGTATCTAACAAAAGATTTGAAAAGAACATTTCCAAAAACTTCGTCGTGGAATGGACACCTTTTTGCAGGTTGTTGTAATTCGTACGAACCAAAGCGTTGCGAAAATACCAAGAATTTTTCTCGAATGCGTCGTTATTTACGCTAAAGCCGAATGTTTTCATATATTTTATTATAAATACGGCAGTTGCACGGGTGTTTCCCTCGCTGAATGGGTGAATTTGCCAAATATCCGAAGCAAATTTAGCCAAATGATTTACAGCTTCATCTACAGTCAAGCCTTCATAAGAAAACTGTTTTTCGGTTGCAAAGTCGTAATCTAAAGTTTCTTTAATACTGTTCCAATCCGCATAGATGACTGTGTCGCCGTTCAGTACCCACTCTTTCTTTGTGATGTTGTACTGCCTGACTTGTCCTGCGTGACTGAATACGCCCTCGAACAATCTGCGATGAATCGAAAGCCACTCGGCAGGGGAAAACTGAAACGCTTTTTCTCCTAACAACTTTGCAATTCTTGCCGAAACAATGTCCGCTTCTTTGGTTTCGTTTTCCGTTTCGGTGCGCACAGAACGCTGCTCATAGTAACTGTGAATACGCTTTTGAGCTTCGTCAATGGTGATTTTGCCTTCAATATGCTCTTTGGCGGTGTCTAACAAATAGTCAGAAGTATTCAGCCCGTCAACAGCCTGCAAACCGATGGCAGTTTGCCACGCTTCGCTTTTTTCGGCTTTGTCGGGTTCGCCTTGTTTTATATATTCTTCAAGTTCAAATTGCCAATTTTTATCCGGCATATTTGCACCTCTCTTACTTTTATTATGTTACCAATAAAAACTTTAGATATATGGGACATGATACCGTTTCATTGGAGTTTAATGTAACCATTGCTTCTATGTCTTATCATGATGTTTCCGTCACAGTTACTGATTTGTCTGTAATCCTTCGGCAAAAGAACTGTTGAATTTAAGCATGCTTTTGCGAGCAACTTTCATTGCTTCAATAGACTCTTCTGCTTTTTTTATAGTTTCGGCAAGCTCCTTTTTTTCTTTGCCCTTTGCAACATCTTTCTTTAATCTAAGATCAACAAGTTCCTTTTCGATTTCGGTTATATTTTTAAGATATTGCTCGTACACACTGTTAGAAAACTCAATATCGTGTTCATCGTTAAGGAAAATTTCCCTTACAGAAGTGAGCAATTTGGCTGATTGTACAATGGTATTTTTCTTGCCCAAAATACCCGCTGAGCCAACAGCGCCTCCAAATCCGGCGCCAACACCTAATCCAAGTGCGGCCCCGCCTCCAACGATAGCGATTGTTCCACCGAGCATTCCAGCACCGCCTGCAGCTATAGCACCGCCACCAAGATACGCAAGGCACGCACTGGTTAGTGCTGCTCCACTAAGACCGGCAAAATTTGATCCTACTAACGCTACCGCAATTGGTCCTGCTAAGGAACCGGCAGTCGCAACAGTTACAATTGCGACAACTGCGGTAATGGATAGCGATGTTATGACAGTCTTTAGAACTTCGTTAAGTTCATTCATTCGCTTGATATAGGATTTACGCAACCGTTTTACATATCCGTATTCACAATACTTGCCTGTAAACTGCTCGTTTAAGAATTGATCTCCTTCACCTTTTTTAAATCCATTAACAGGATTGTTCAAGTGCTTGTATTTTTTAATCGGTATATCGTTGCCGTTCTTGTCCTTCTCAATTCCAAGTGGGTAATATGGTTCAAATAACATGGTCTCCAGAAGAATTAACCTATACCAAGGTTTATCAGGATTATGTTTAGCAATGCATTGAAGTAACTCATCCATACTATACCAGTGCATCTCTGCTCCGGAAACTTGCGTAAAGCTCTCAAAGCCATCTGAAATAAACTTCTGCCAATCTTGAAGCCATGCAGTTTTCAGTTCCTTAACACTTTCCCCTGTTATAGGAATGTTGGTATGTTCAATATCATTGAGCGTTTTGTAATACTCAAGGTTATAAAGTATTTCTGTTTGTTCCAGCGAAAGACCGAGTTTATCCATCTGTATATCCATTTCTGCTCCTATTCTTTTATAAATATCTACATCGACTTTTCTAAATGTCTGCTGTTTTATATTCTCATACACATCTTGAATCTTTTTAATGTTTCGAGCCTTAAGTCCCCAACTCACATCAGAACCGATAGCAACCGCAAATCTACCTACTCCGACATAATTAATTGATACCCAATATTTTTGTGTTGCAATTGCTTCTCCGACATCAAGTGCAGTAAATACTCCTGTCGAAACAGTCAGCATACGAGCAATGGTCGGGTTGTTTTCAGGCTTAACAGAATTCCAGTCAATCTTCTTCATGTCTGTAAGGCAACTCACACAATTTTCTTTCATTGCCATAGCAAGACGTCTTATAAAATAAAATGTACGACAATGCACTCGTTAGCAATTACCGGCACAGCTTGTTTACACAGTTCCACGGCAACGCCAAGCTCACTGCGTAAATCAAATTTAACAACGGACTCTTTGATAATCTGTCCGTTTTCATCACGTTGCAACATTAGCGTACCGTTAAACAACTTTGAAAAGAAGAGAGACAATGACACATCACCATCGACCTTTATATTCTTGAAAAACGGTATTGCAGATATCTCCTTTGCCAAAGCAAGGATTGGTCCCGGAATTCCTGTGCCTCCGGTAATACCTGCTGTGCTGCTCGATCCGGCGATATCACTTACAAGATGGAAGAACCATGTTATAGTTCCCATTAAAATCTTTTGCGGTACATCCTTTCCGATGAAAAGTTTGCTTTTTTCCGGAACATCAACAACAAGGAATACCCCATTAACATCTGTTCCGTATGATTTCTCCGTAAACTGTGTCAATAAAGAAAATGCTAATCCCGCAATTGTTGGGTGATGAGCAAAATCTCTCAGATGATGTTGTAATCCTCCACCGAAATCAGGAGTGTTTCCGTCACTCGGAATAGGAAACCTTATTTTCAAAGATTTCACCGCTGACTTCACATCATCGAACTTTTTTCCTTCCAACATCTCCGCCGTCTTTTTTACAAAAGAGTCTACCTTATCGCTGGCAATACTGCGTTCTCTTTGCAGATTAAACTCTCCAACCCAAAGAATATCTAACAACCCACAAACAATGCCACTTGCAATTGCAACAACATAATCCAAATTATCAGCTTGATTTGATAAAAGTTCGATTTGACTATTTAGATCATAAATAATTTTATCAAAATCAAAATCTTTTGAGCCTATAAAACTATCATAAGGTATTAGTTCATATTTTACATCAAAATGATCTTCACTCATTTTTAATATTACCAAGCCTTTCTCTGGAGTTTACATATTTACAGACAAACAATAATTACACATTTTTTATGTTGATTAACTACTTTTTAGTTTATCATTTTCAGCATAAAGCATTTATTAAATGGAAAATCAATGTCATAATTCTTCAGCCTTAAAGATTGTATAACCCTCATAATAGTAACTGTGGTCGATACCTTTCATATAGACTTCACGGCTGTTTATTTCATCAGTAAGCGCACCTTTTAGCAACACTTTAATTTCTACATCTTTAATCGGACTGCGTTCCATTGCGAGAAGATAATCTTCTTTATCCACCTTGCTCCAGTCTACTACTTTGCCGATTTCGTTTTTCAAGATATGGTCAAGCCAAATGCGAGTGCTTCGACCGTTGCCCTCACGAAACGGGTGTGCAATGTTCATCTCTACATACTTTTCCACTATCTCATCAAAATTTGACTGTGGCATTTTGTTGATATTCTCAAGTGCCGCTTGCAAGTACATAAGCGGTGCAAAGCGAAAATTACCCTTTGCCATATTGACCGTGCGGATTTCTCCGGCAAAGTCATAAATATCCTCAAAAAGGTACTTGTGGATTGCCTGCAATGTCACAAACTTACCTGCCGGAAGAGTATCAAGTAAGCCTGTTTCAAAAAGTTCAACAGCCTTTTTCTTGCTGATGCGTTCCTCTTCACGGGCAAGGTCGGCAGAGCTTGTCAGCCCTAATTTATTTTCAAGTGCCATATTGCACCTCCGAATTAATTTACAAGATATTTAAGCACAAAAAATAGTCCGATAAAAACTGCAATAATCAATAACACAACCCATCCGGTGGCTTTCCGCACCTTCTTTTTTGAGGAAACCGGCTGTACAGGATATGTATACTTTAACTGTGGAGATTGGCATTGCTGTTTTGGTTTTGCGGTAGGTTGAGGTTGTGTCGCCTTTCGGTACATAGCAAGCGGGTCGCTCTGATTCATAATTCTATCGTAAAAGTCGTCAATCCACTGCGCATCGCCGTATTCGCACATATTTTCTTCCGTGCAATTTGGCTCATGGGCAATTTGATTTCTAATCCAACGGTAGTGTTTCAATTGTTTTAGGTCATCATCCCAACCTCTTACAAGATAAGAACCACGGGGTGTATTTATCATTTCATCAATATATGCGGATATACGCCTATCGTCATTTAATACTTCTCCGCATATTTTATCAAGATGCTTGTAAGATTCAATAAAACTCATATATGCCTCCGAAATTTGATTATTTATCCGCTGCAATACCGGATTTCATCCAAGCGTCAATTTCGCTGACTTTAAATTTCCAAAGGCGTCCGATTTTTGCTGCGGGCATATTTCTTCTTTCTATCCAATCAAGTACGGTATCACGGCTGACGCCAAGATATTCGCATATTTCTTTCATTGAGTACCAGCGCTCGATGTTAGAATCCATTAGATTTTCCTCGCTTTCAGATAGTTACAATTATACAAGTTTAGTATATCACACAGAACGCTTAAAATCAATGATTATTGCGGATTTATAAGGAAAAAGCAAGAAAAAATCAAAACAAAACAAACTGCTTGCATAAACATAAAAGAGTTGAGAAATTGTATTCCTCAACTCCTTTTGTTTATAGTATAGTTCAATATTACGGTAAAATTTCGAGCCAAGAGGCATCCCCTCTCGACTCATTTTTCATTCGCTTAATTTATTTATAATGTCGTCTATATTATCTTCGTTCAAAACATTTTCATACTTTTCTTCAAATTGAATTAAATTAGCCTTTATGTTTTGCTCGTTTTTCTTTTGAAAATTATAACCATCTACAAAAGTTTTGTTATCAATAGCAGATTTTACAAACCGAACAACCTCATCTTTAATTCTGCTAAAATCACCATACAAATTTATTACGGCATGTTCAATTTCCGAATATGCTATCTCATCATTATTTTTATAATGATAAGATAAAATTCCGAGAATGTCGGACAGATCATTTTTATATTTCCTACCCGATACCATTTTCATTGCAATCAAATATTCTCTTCTGACAGTTCTAATTTCCAGCACATTACCGAAAGTTTTGTAATATCCTGAATACTGCCTGAGTTTCGGTGAATATGATGCAGTTTTCTTAAAATCATCGTTAAGCCATTGCTGCGACAAATCAAATTTATCCGCAACAATTTTAGCAGCGTCTTTAATTGCGCTGTCATAGGTATTAAACGCATCAACATCAACACTGTTCATTCTGAAATCATAATTAAGAAGAACCGAACCGCCGCCCACAATTATAATTTCAGCCGAAGTTTTTCTGCCTGTTAGGCGCTTGAATTCCTTTGCAAGTTCTTTGAGATATGTGTCAACCATATTTTTTTGAATATCATTATGCAACATCAAACACCTCGCTTTCAACAATATTGAAACGCATAAATTCGGGTATAGAATTAGTAATCGAATCCTTCAAAATGCTCTCATCATTCATAACCTTTGCCTCGGCTACAACACTTGCCGGGTAAATAACTTCACTAAGCTTTGCAGAACGATATGAATTGTATTTTTTGCAAATAGGAATATTATTGATCCTGCTGACATAATCAAGCATTGCCAATAGATACAATGCTTCAGGGTACCATTTTTTGTTCATATAATCGGTAACTTCATCAGTTTTCAAAACAGACACAATAAATTTTTTGAATCCCAATTCTTTAAGCTGATGGCGAATATTACTCTTAAAAGCCTCGAAATCATAACGAACATCATTGTCTTTATAAAGCAAATCTTCCATCGAAACATCAAAAAATTTTGACAGCTCATACACGGTTTTAGCATTGCAATTTTCAAGCGAAGTTTTCCCGTTGCAAATGTCACTTATAGTTGAGTACGGTATGCCTGTTGATTTTGATAAATTGTATTTAGAAATTTGCTTTTCAGCAACTAAATAATTAACATTCACGCTATCACCACCTTAATCAAATTATAACGGTATTCCGTGATAATGTCAAGTGATAATAGTATATGTAGTTTTGAATAAAAATTGACTGCTATTATAAATTTTGCAATATTTGTTGAAAATTAAGACAAATGTCTTATAATTATTGTATGGTATAAAAAACTTTTAAATAAATTTGATTATGTATATCAATATGAAGACGGTTTGTTAAAACCCACAAGTGGATCAAATTCATCTTCTGTTACATCAATGGATGACCAAAGTTACGTCAGAACTAATTTGACATTTTTGCAGCAAGAACTACTGCAATTTAATATTTTTAATTACAGAATAGGCAATTAACTTCTTTAGCAATTTTTTAACAAAAGAAAAGTTGGTGATTTTTTGAACACATCAAAGTATTTAATAATGATACGAAAAGACGGAATATTTCAAGACAAAACAAAAGATATCAAGTTTTGCAAATATAATTCCGTTACAAAAAAATATGATATAACATTCTACACAAGTCAGAAAACATTTTCTTATAACTACAATAATGTGGCATGGTACAGCGATCCAATTTTAATACCGCCGTCAACAGTCAGAATAAAACACAATGATAAAAACTTTTTTAATATTAAATATATTGCTTTATTTAACAATCAATATTACCATATTATTTTTGACAATTTTGAAAAGACGTTTCACCAATCGGAAATTATTGTTGAAAAGTCATGCCTTTTAGAAAATAGTTCTAAAAATGTGTTTTCGTATTTAAGTCTCATTGCCGATGAGATAAGCGTTAAAACCGAAGATGATATTAAGATTCTGTCTGCGCAATACGACGAAATGAAAGAATATATAGGCGGATTCACTGCTGCAGCTAAATATTTGAGTGCCAGAAAATCCGATAAAATAGCCGATAACAATTTGATTATATTCCCGTTTGGCAGCAACGCAAGCCAAACCGAGGCGGTAAGAAATGCTCTCACCAACCAAATCAGCGTAATAGAAGGTCCTCCGGGCACGGGTAAAACACAAACAATTCTTAATATTGTTGCCAACCTTATAATTCGAGGAAAAACAGTTGAAATTGTATCAAATAACAATTCGGCAACTGAAAATGTATATGAAAAGTTATGCAAATACGGCTATGGATTTTTAGTTGCACCATTAGGCAAATCAGAGAATAAAGAAAAATTCATAACTGAACAAAGCGGTAAACTTCCGAATATCGCCAAGTGGAAAATTAATGATAACGAATCATCAGAAATCAGTTCAACAATCATCAATGAATCTAAACAATTAAATACTATTTTTAAAAATCAAAATAAATCTGCCAAACTAAAACAAGAATTGTCAGATATAAAAACAGAACAGTCGTATTTTGAAGGTCAATGCATTAACAACAACGTCCCTAAAATAAAATGCAAATCTAATATTAAATCTTCACTTTTATTAAGGCTTTGGACGAGGATTGAATTGCAAAATAAAGGTATTTATCGGACATTAAATATGTTACTGTTTTTGTTTTGCTTTGGATTAAACAACAGACAATATCTAAGATTTCAGGATGACATAATTGTTTCAATAGCAAAACGAAATTACTATAAAGTAAAAATAAACGAAACAGAATTGCTGATTTCTCAAATACAAACAGAACTTGATCAGGTAAACGCCAAAACTCTCCTTGCTGATTATGTTAAACATTCCTCTGCTTTATTCAAAGATTTTTTGTATAAAAAATACGGAAACAATACAAAAAGAAAGATTTTTGAACAAAAAGATTTAAGATTAAATCCGCAGGAATTTGTTAATGAATATCCGATTGTTTTAAGCACTACATATTCATCAAGAAAGAATTTAGGCACACATCAAAACAGATATAATTTTGACTATGTTATAATGGATGAAGCATCACAAGTAGATGTCGCAACAGGCGCCGTTGCTTTGTCGATTGCCAAAAATGCAGTTATTGTTGGAGACAGACAACAATTGCCAAATGTTATTACAGAGTTAGATAAAAGAAAAACCGAAATAATATTCAACAAATTCCACATAAATAGCAACTATGATTTTTCAAAGTATAGTTTTTTATCATCTGTTTGCAATATTATACAAGATGTTCCTGTTACTTTATTAAGAGAACATTATCGTTGTCACCCCAAAATCATTGGATTTTGCAACAAAAAATTTTATGATAATCAATTAATTATAATGACAAATGATAATGATGAGCAGGACACCTTAAAGGTATTTAAAACTGTTATCGGCAACCACGCAAGAGGTCATATTAATCAAAGACAGATTGATGAGATAACTCAAAATATTTTACCTAGCATTGATTCAGACCCGTCACAAATCGGTATTATTACACCGTATAGGGATCAAGTTAAAGCTATTAGAAAGAACATTGACAATAAAGAAATTCTTATTGATACCGTTCATAAATTTCAAGGCAGAGAAAAGGATGTAATGATAATGTCAACTGTTGATGATGAAATTACAGAATTTTCAGATGATATGAATTTATTAAATGTAGCGGTTTCAAGAGCTATTAAGAATTTCTATATAATCATAAATCCAAATGAGAAAAACAAAAACACAAATATAGGCGATTTAGTGAATTATATAGAATACAACAATTTTGATGTTGTCGAAAGCAATATTTATTCCATCTTTGATTATTTATATTCGCAATATCGAAGCGAAAGAAAAAAACTTCTTGAAAAAGCAAAAAGAGTTTCTTATTATGATTCTGAAAATTTAATATATAATCTTATTGAAAACATTTTTTCAGAGTATCATTTTACAAATTTGGGACTTATTGTGCACTTACCTCTTAAGGAAATTTTTAAAAATCTTGATAAACTTAATGAGAATGAAAAAAGATTTGTTACATATACCGACAGCCATGTTGATTTTATGATTTTTAATAAGGTTACTAAGCAACCAGTATTGGCTATTGAGGTTGACGGATATGCTTTCCATAAGGAAGGTACTAAACAACACGAAAGGGATATTATAAAAGACAGCATTTTTGCCAAATATGACTTACCACTAATGAGGTTGAACACAACAGGAAGCGGCGAAAAAGAAAAAATGGTTTCAAAATTAAATGAACTGCTTGCATAAACATAAAAGAGTTGAGAAATTGTATTCCTCAACTCTTTTTATTATAGTGTAACTTAATTACGGTAAAATTTCGAGCCAATAGCCGTCCGGGTCCTCGATGAAATAGATACCCATTTCAGGATTTTCAAAGCAGATACAGCCCATTTCTTCGTGTTTTTTATGCGCCAAATCAAAATCATCCGCCTTAAATGCCAAATGGAACTCACATTCACCCAAATCGTACGGCTGCGTATGTTCTTTAAGCCAAGTAAGTTCAAGCTCAAAATTGCTTGAATCATTGCTCAAATAAACGATAATAAAATCGTCAGTGGTTTTTCGTCTGACCTCGTGTAAATCAAGCGCATCGCCATAAAACTTAATCGACCTATCCAAATCGGAAACATTATAGTTTTCGTGAATCATTTTAAAGCTCATATTTCTTCTCCTTTTACTGATTCTGTATTTTTTATTCGCGATTTATACTGCGGATATTCGGTGATAAACCTATCAATCACGCTCGGCTCGTTCCAATAATGCATTGGGAAAACGGCGTTGCAATCGACATGTTTCAAAAAATAAAGCATACCGTCGGCATAGTGTTCCTCCTGCCTTGGGTCAAGGGGAACGAATGCAGCATCAAAATGAGCGCCCTTGATTTTGTCAATCTCGGCACGGTACATGGAGGTCATATGGCGGTTGTCAGCTTCCGGCTCACCCTCCCAATGCCAATCGTTCAAATCACCTGCGTGGTAAATTGAGCCCTCGCTTGTCTTGACGATAAAAGCAACACCGCTGTCGGTTGAAAGAATCGTACTAACCTGTGTGCCGTTGTCAAGAATGTAGGTTTGATCGTGATAAGCCGTCGTGACTTTCACACCGGCAGGATACTTCTTTTTGCTGATATCTTTCGCCAAAACAGCTTGATAATTCACACCCATATCATCAAGAATTTCAAAGATTTTCGGATTGAAATGATCTTGGTGAAAGTGACTGCAAAAGACGACAACTTCCTTGCTTTTGCCAAGCTTCGGCATCTCGCCCTTGTAATAATCAAAAACATAGTAGCAGTCCTCGGTTTCAACCAAAAATCCGCTGTGGTTAATATATGTTATTTTCATAATCCACCTCTGCAAATTCGGAATTTTGAGCAACCGTTAAATTTCTTCAATCCCCAAGCTTTTCAAATATTCATAAGTTCCATTGTAATACTCCGGCAGACGCGTGCTGTCCTCCCAAAAGCCGGTAGAGGTTTTATTGCCATTACCAAAAGGCACGCAAATCACCATACCCGACCTTGCACGAGTTAGTAAAACTCTTAATGTAATCATTATATCATAATTCGATTTTACAAACAACATCGCAAACGACAAACGAGTAAATTTTAGTACTAAGTCAAATATTTTTTCTAAAAACACATCAACAAAACTTGAATTTTTCTCCGTATTATAGAGGGGTATTTTTTCTATGGTGAAATCAAATGTAAACAAGGTGTAAAGAATTTTGAAAAACACCCGAACAAAACGGGAATTTTTCTCCGTATAGTAGAGGGAATTTTTTTCTAAGCATTTTTTCGTTAAATTTAATTTTAATTCTCTTGATAACAAATTCGGGAAGCAAGCGCATTGATTTGGCGGTTTTACCCATAGGGCCGCCGAGAAGTCGAGGGTCAATGCCAAGCGGCGATACTGCGTCGGGCGCATATTTTACTGTTATGGGCAAAGAGCCGCACATTTCAGTATATTGAGTTTGCTTAAGTTCGTTTAAGAACTCCTCCGTGTACCACTTTTTGTCCCAGCTCTTTTTCTTTTTCATATAAACAAACCTCAAAAAGCATTTTTTACATTGTATCATAAAATAAATCATTTTCAAAACAAAAATCCATATATTAACATTTATAACAAAGATAATTTTGCAAAAGATATTCTTGCAGACGCAAATAAAGAAAAGGGGTGTTTTTAATGGCTACAGTACCCGAGGCAAAGGAAGCTCTCAATAAGTTCAAAATGGAAGCTGCTTCTGAAGTAGGCGTAAATTTGAAGCAGGGCTACAACGGTGATCTCACATCTAAGCAGGCAGGTTCAGTCGGCGGTCAGATGGTTAAGAAGATGATCAAGGCTTACGAAGACAGCATGAAATAAGGTTGTTATATTTTCGGACAAAAAGGTCTGTCGGAATACCGGCAGACCGATTTTTTGTGAATTTTAAGTTGGATTTGCGGTTTAATTGTCATTTGTCTGTTATTAAATTTCAATTTTTAATTTGTAAAAAGAAAAAAACAACTGCACTGAAAATTTCAGTGCAGTTGTTTAAAATATATTAGTTTTAATAATTTCTCAATTAAATCTTATTGCAATGATATTATTATTGTCATCCCATTTGAGTATTCCATTTAGATATGTAAACTGTTGGAAATTAGTATTATATATTCCATGGAGTCCTATAGTTTTATAAGCAGGTTGTGATATATCATCTTCCCCTACAATTTCTACACACATCTGTGCATACGCAGTATCATAATAAACTTTTACATATATATTTTTATAAATATATACCATTTTATTGTGAGCTACATATACATCAAGTGAGCCACTATATGTTTCACCAGCAATTGCATCTTTAATTGATGATATCGAGTTGAATTTATCCATAAAAAATTTCCTTTCTTATTATCATAATAAAGCAGAGTGGTTGCCCACTCTGCTCTGTTTAGTTTTGCAACATAAAAACATTTACTTACATTTTTTATCACAGAACTGTTTCTTGATTGTTTAAAATATTAATCTCCTATAGATATTAAATTTGTCCTTAAAAATATAGCTTTGTTTATTAATTTAATCAAATCAGTTAATGTATTTTTTAATGTATCATAATCACTATATTCAATTAATAAATTAGAAGATAGAATATTTTTTATTACATCCAATAACTTTGTTAAATGATCATTGCTAATTACGACATCATCATATGGATCAATGTCATATAGTACACTAAAATCTATATTAATTTTTTTAGTTAAATCATTAATAATTGACATTAAGTCATCATCTAATTCAACATTATAGTCATTAATATTAATTTCATTAACTGAATTTCCAATATAAAAATTCATTGTATTCACCTCATCATTTTATTGGAAATGCTGTTACAACATTCCCATATTCATCTATAACTACTTTAATAGTGTATAAATCTTTGCCTTTACTGTTTTTACCAATTGCATCTTTAATTGCTGATATTGAACTAAATTTATCCATTTGAAAATTCCTTTCTTATTATTTTTCTAAAGCAGAGTGGCTGCCCACTCTGCTTCATTTGTTAACATTAGAAATTGTTTTTCTGTGTCAAACTAAATTCTATTCACCTTTGTCATGAAGATATTTTGAACATAAATCGTGTAAATTACGATTTATATTTATTGAATTTTTATTTTTCTTATCAATAATGTCTAAATTCAATTCAGTATTTCTATATCCATCAAAAACTTCAAGTAATTTAAAAATTGTATCATATGTTATATCAAAAAGTAAGTCTTTTAAATCAGGATTTTCGATTAATGCTGTATAAACAACTTCTTCCTGAATCATTTTAATTTCTTTAAATAATTTTTCATGAACGTTATTCATAATTCCCTCCAAAAAAGACACAAAGCTTTTCTGTGTCATCCCCAAATTTGCATTTAATATATCATTTTATCCGTAAATTTGCAAGTAAATCGCTATTTCAAAAATGTATGCGAACATTTTTATCCGCATATTAAATATATCATATACAGAAAAACCATATACTTTTTGTTTCAAAAATTTTTTCATTAAAAATATATATGCAAATATGTTATAGAAATATTTGGAAAATCTCTCTATAATAATTAGTGTGAAAGAAAGGAAGTGCAGATTATATGTTCAGAACTGCAACCAATGAGGAAATCGGCAAATATTTGTTTAAGCTCATTGATGAAAAAAGTGATAAATTTAAGTCGGGAAGAGATTTTTGCAAGCAATATCTTTTACTTGAAAAAGGAGAACAGCCAAGTGATGATGAAATTCAGAAACAAGCAAATAGGCTGTCCGGAATAAAATCGGGTAAATACGGGCTTCAAATTCAAGATTTAGGCTACTATACGGAGCTATTGGAGATAACCTGCGAGGAGCTTTTGAGTGCCGGTAAATCAAAGCCTGCATTCCCCGACAGATATTCAAACTATACCTTTGCGCACTCAACCGACAGAGGCTATTGGGAAAAGTACATAAATAATGACGACAAGCTTTTTCTTAATGCCGACGAATACGGAAAAACCATATTGGATTATGCTTTTGAATGTGAAAATTACGGTCTTATAAAGTTTTTAACCGAAAACAATTACATAACTATTGTTGACAACGATAGCACAAAGGATTACGGTATGACCTTTATCCCTTTTAATAAGGCAATGCAATGCATTTCGAGAAACACGAACAAGCTCAATGATGAAATTATAAATAACGATAAAATCCGCACAACTGTTGTTGCATTGGCGATTAAGAAAAACGACAAGTTCTTTTTAACAAAGCTGCGTGCGAGAGAAATACCTGCTCTTTATACCGTTTGCGACTATGGCCTTTCACCACAGCTTGACAATTTTGAAAGTTGTTATTATAATGACAAATTAACGACTGCCGTTGCAAACGCAGACAAGGAAATACTCGGCTACTTTTCAGAGCCATTCAGTATAAAAAGTAATAATAACGAAGGCGTTTTCATATATCCGTTTTTGGGACGCCTGTTGGACAAAATGATAAGCGAGAACAATAAAAATACCGTTTATGCCCTTGAGAGAACTCTTGATTATAACAGAAACGTGCTTAATGAGCTTAGCGAAAAGATAGCACAGTCTTATATAATATATAGAAAATACTGTGATGATGAAGAAGCTTTTTCAAGTGCGGTAAGATATTTCGATATGAACGACAACGGAGTTTTTACTTTTATAAATTACGACCCGAGCGACACCTCGAAGCCTATACAAATGAACTCAAATGTCATTTGTATAAGCAAAAAGTCAAAGGATGAAAAGGTCAATGAGCTTATAAGCAAAATAAATAAGATTTATTTTGATATAAAAAATCAAAGAAAAGAAGCTTTACTTAAAGCTGATTAAAAAAAGGAGTGGGTTTATATGTATTGTAAAAATTGCGGATGCAGTCTCCCTGACGATGCAACAAAATGTGTAAATTGCGGAGCTGTATTGAGCTACGGCTTTGAAGCGGGTAAAACTAACCCTGTTAAGGAGGAAAAAGGCTCTGTCCTGCTTGGGATTTTAGGCTTTATGTTTCCTCTCATAGGCTTGATTTTATATCTTGCAATGATGCACAGCGAGCCTAAAAAAGCAAAATCCGCAGGCAAAGGTGCGTTAACCGCATTCATTATTTATTTAGTTTTCATTGTGATAGTTACGATTTCGGTTATGATTCCTGTTGTAGATACATACCGTAAATCAGCGCAGTCCGACGGCTCATCTTACGTCGAAAGCTATGATTACGACGATGTCAGGTACTCAAACGATGATTATAACTATGATTACGATTACAACTATCCAATTGATTACTGATAAAACGTAAAACAATCAAACACCTGTAACAAAGTATTTTAATCAAGATATAATGATTGTAGATACTCGGTTACAGGTGATTTTTTATGTTAAGAACAATTTTGTCAATTCTTATGCCTTTTGTCGGAACGTCCTTAGGTGCTTGCTCGGCATTCTTTATCAAGAATAAAATCAATCAAAAAATCAACAGAATTATACTCGGCTTTTCGGGAGGAATAATGCTTGCGGCGAGTATATGGAGTCTTATTCTGCCGTCAATTGAGCAATCGGAGCATTTGAACAAAATGTCCTTCTTCCCTGCTGCGTTGGGAATTTGCATTGGAATAGCTTATCTGATTTTAACGGATAAGCTTATTAAACAGGCAAAGGGAAAATCGGACAAAAGCAAGCTGCTGATTTTTGCGGTTACGCTTCACAATATACCCGAGGGTATGGCTGTCGGCGTGGTTTTCTCGGCTCTTGCTTCGGGAAGTCCTAATATAACCTTTGCTTCGGCTTTTGCTCTCGCACTCGGAATTGCAATACAGAATATTCCCGAGGGTGCAGTTGTCTCCCTGCCTACAAGAGCAAAGGGCTATTCAAAAACGAAGTCGTTTATTATCGGCGTCCTGTCGGGTGCGGTTGAGCCTATCGGCGCAGGACTCACATTTTTAATGTCGAGTACGATTACCTCGCTTTTGCCTTATCTTCTGTCCTTTGCCGCAGGCGCAATGATTTACGTTACGGTAAACGAAATTATCCCCGAAGCTAAAGACAATAAGGACGACTGTATTTGCGCTCTTTCGTTTGCGATAGGATTTTTAATTATGATGATATTGGATGTTGTTATGTAACAAAAAAGCCTTAGAGATTGTAGCTTATATCTCTAAGGCTCATTTTAATACTGTGAATAATTTTTCAGGAAATCCGCAAGCTCATCTGTTGCGTGTGTAAGCTCTTTTACAGTCGGCAAATAAACAATTCTTGCGTGGTCGGGCGTCGGGTAATTAAACGCCGTACCCTGAACAAGTAAAATCTTTTTCTTTTTAAGGAAATCAAGAACAAACTGCTCGTCATCGTTTATATGGAATTTATCCATATCGAATTTCGGGAAAATATAGAAAGCGGCTTTTGGTTTCACAACGCTGACTCCGTCAATCGAGGAAAGAGCGTTATAAACACATTCTCTCTGCTCATAAATTCTTCCGCCCGGCTTCAAGAGAGCGTCAACGCTTTGATAACCGCCCAATGCAGTTTGAATAATCTGCTGTGAGGGTACGTTTGAGCAAAGTCGCATCGAGGAAAGAAGATTGAGTCCCTCGATATAACCTTTAATTCTTGATTTATCACCGCTTATAACCATCCAACCGCATCTAAAACCTGCAATTCGGTGCGACTTTGAAAGTCCGTTGAGAGTAATGCAAGGAACGTCTGGCGCAAGCGAAGCGATTGAAATATGCTTCAATCCGTCCATAACAAGCCTGTCATATATTTCATCGGAAAATATAATCAAGCCGTGCTGCCTTGCCACCTCGGCGATTTCAAGCAAGATTTCCTCTGAATAAAGAGCACCCGTGGGGTTGTTGGGGTTGATAATTACGATACCCTTTGTTCTGTCGGTTATTTTCTTTTTAATATCCTCAATGTCGGGATTCCACTCGTTTTGCTCGTCGCACATATAGTGAACGGGTGTACCGCCCGCAAGCGAAACGGAAGCGGTCCAAAGCGGATAATCAGGCGCAGGAACAAGTATCTCGTCGCCGTTGTCAAGTAAGCCTTGCATTGACATTGTAATAAGCTCGCTTGCACCATTGCCCGTGTAAATATCATTTATATCAACATTCGGAATTTCCTTTATCTGACAATACTGCATTATAGCCTTTCTTGCCGAGAAAATACCCTTTGAATCAGAATATCCTTCTGAATCTCTGAGAGTATAAATCATATCTCTGATAATCTCGTCGGGTGCCGTAAAATTAAAGGGCGCAGGATTGCCTATATTCAGCTTCAAAACCTTTATTCCGTTTTCGGTCATTCGGTTTGCCTCGTCCATAATCGGACCTCTGATATCATAGCAAACATGGTCAAGCTTATGTGATTTTTCAAAATTTCGCATTGTATCATTCCTTAACTTTTGTCTATTTATATTATACCACTCTCATTTGACAATTCAATGTCAAATATTTATAAAAAAAAACGGCGCAAAAGCACCGTTTATGTATCAATTTTTAACTTCCTTTTTAATTCCGAAAACCATACGCAATAATCCGCCGATTACCTTAGGATTGTCAAACACGATAAATTTCATATTGCTTTCCTCCTAACAGCATTTGCACAAGACAATGCCGCTTGCAGCAAGCGCAAAGGACAGTACAACGACAAGCGCCTTCGCAGGAATTGTAAAAGCAAGAGCCAAGCCCAATCCAAAGACAAGGAGAATTGCCCCTATACCGATTTTCTGCTTGCGTTTGCCCATAAAATACACCGCCTTTTTTCTTGTGCTATTACACTATATTCAAAAGCGATGAAAAGTGTTAAAAAGCTTCTTTTGAAACCTCCAAAACAAGCAACGTTCCGTCTGTTACGGTTATTTTAGCGTTAGGGTCAGTAATTTCATTGCTGACGCCCATTGACTGAAACGGAGAGAGCTTATACTTATTCAGCGGATAAAACACGCCTTCAAGAGTAACCTCGGCAAAGCCACCGAGAGCAAAAACCGATAAAAATCTGTTGTTTTTCTGCACATTGTGTGCTTCGTCTTTTAATGTGTAAATCTTATGATAATCGTCTAAAATTGTTATATTGACTCCTTTTTGCTTGAAATCGCCCAAAAGTGCAAAATTTGCGAATGTATGGTCAAGTCTGCCGCCCGTAGCACCGAGAATAAGAATATCGGAAAAGCCTTTTTCAACTGCCCTTTCAACGGCAAATTCCATATCGGTACAGTCCTTAATCGGATTCAATGCTATAACCTCGACGTCAAGCTCAGGAGTATCGCAGGAATCAAAATCGCCGACAATCAAATCGGGTGTTATGCCCAAATCCGTCAAAGCCTTGTAACCTGCATCGGCACCGATAACAAAATCATCGTAAAAAATGTTCTTTTTTAGCAATTCGCTGTTTTCAATTTTAGCGGCACCGACAATCACGCACCGTCTTTTATTTACAAGTTCCATTCCTTTATATCCTTGACCTCATTGTAAAGCTGAACATAGCTGTTATGCCTTGATTTGCTGATTTTACCCTCGTTTACAGCTTCAACGACCGCACAGCCTTTGTCTGCGGTATGAGTGCAGGACGGGTAAAATTTACACTTTTCAATATAATCGGAAAAATCTCTGAAGCAATAAGCAAGCTCGTCCTTCAGAATTATGTCGCTTTTATCAATTTCAAATGACGAAAAGCCGGGCGTATCAACAACAAACCCGTCGCAAACTCTGTAAAGCTCTGCTTGCCGAGTTGTATGCCTGCCTCGTCCAAGCTTTTTGCTTATCTGTGCGGTTTTAAGAGCAAGTGTTTCATCAAGATTATTGAGAAGTGAGGTTTTTCCGACGCCCGAATTGCCTGTTAAGGCGCTGATTTTATCCTTCAAAACCGCTTTGACTTCATCAACGCCGTCTTTTGTTTCGTTAGATACGATTATTGTCTTAAAGCCTGCAAGAGTGTAAATATCGAATATTTCCTGCGCAGAAGCAATATCCGACTTTGTAATAACGATTATCGGCTCAATGTTCTTATGCTCCGCAACTGCGATAAGCTTATCAATCACAAGAGTTGACGGCTTTGGCTCTACCGTTGATACGACAATAATCAAATTATCGATATTTACAACGGGCGGACGTGTCAAAGCGTTCTTTCGAGGCATAATTT
Source organism: uncultured Eubacteriales bacterium (assembly GCA_934436505.1). Taxonomy (GTDB): domain Bacteria; phylum Bacillota; class Clostridia; order Oscillospirales; family Acutalibacteraceae; genus Fimenecus. The sequence continues at coordinate 23,726 of CAKSAP010000005.1, forward strand.
CATCAATGGTATTCTCTGCGTTTTCGTTAATACTGATAGTTACCTTATCGCCGACAAGCGGAGACAGCTTTTCCTTTCGGAATACTCCCCTCGCCTTACATTCATATATCTCATCGGCGGCTTCAACATAATAGAAGCCGCCGATACCTTTTATAATTGTTCCGTTAAGTGTTTTCATATTATTCCGCCGTAAGAGTTATTTTCTGATCCTTGGAATATGTGTTATTGTCATGATTCGGAAGCTGTTCAATGACAGTACCGCTTGAAATTTTATTGTTGTTTTTGTCAAACACGGCAACGTTTGTAAAGCCTGCTTTTTCAAGCGTTTTAACAGCCTCGGAAACGCTCATTCCGACAACATTCGGAACAGAATATTTCTCAACATACGGAGTTTTTGAAATATTGGAAAGATCGGCAGGTGTTTTTGTAAAGTCAATGTTACCTGTCATAACGGTCTGATCGTTAATTTTAACGGTAAATGTAGTTGAGCCCTTACCCTTTACCTCAACGGTTTTTGTTCCGCCTGCAAGTAAAACATCATTGTAGGTCTGGTACGCTTCACTGCCGAGATAAACCTTTACGGTACCCGAAGCCGAATTTACGGTCTGAGGAAGATCAATCGTAATCTTCGCCGTGCTTTCGGACGGAGTGCCCGTACTTACATAAATTGTAACCTCTGCGCCGTTATCCGCTGCTTCGCCGCCCTTAGGAGACTGGTCAACAACCGTTCCTGCCGCCTCTGCGCTGTCGGTATCGGTTACCTTAACCTTAAAGCCGTCAGCCTTGAGAAGCTCTATTGCAATATCCTTGCTGTAGCCGACAACCTGTGTAACATTCTTCGAGTTGGGATTTTCATCGGTTGAAACATAAATCGTTACAAGCGAACCCTTCTCTGCATATGAGCCCTCGGACGGATAAATCTCATAAACAACTCCCGGAGTTGCATTCTTGTTATATGAAACGATTGTCTTAACCTGGAAGCCGCTTTGTTTAAGCTTTGCTTCCGCCTCGCTGACAGAAAGACCCATAATGCCTGAAATTTGAATACTTTGGTCATTATAAGCGATTTCAAGCTTAATTGTCTTGCCCTTTCTGACTTTTGAATCTGCGTCGGGCGTCTGCTTTATAACCTTGCCTGCTTCAACGTCGGTTGAGAATACAGACTGCGTTTCAAACTTGAAATTATCGGTATATTCGGAATTTGACATAATTTCATCGTTGTAATTAAGTCCGACAAAATTAGGAACGGTAACCTTTTGACCGTTTTTGAAAAGTAGAACGCCGACAAAAATAGCAATGATTACGATAACGCCTGCAATAACTCCGAAGATAATCGGCATAGTCTTATTAGGCTCTTTTTCTTCCTCTTCCTCCTCTGCGGGAGCAGGCTGAGCCTCATCAGGTTTTGCAACCTGCTGCTTTACTGCACTCGGGATAGCTTTTGTTGCGTCATCGACAAATTTTGTAGGCTCATTGTCAACGAAGTAATTATAATTGAACTTGATTGACGGATTGCGCTTAAACTCATCAATATCAAGCATCATTTCAGCAGCCGAATGATAGCGGTTATTGGGGTTTTTCTGCATCGCTCTCATTGTAATCTGCTCAAGTCCAAGCGGAATTTCGGGATTTATTTCACGAGGCGGCTTTGCCTCCTGCTGAAGCTGCATAATTGCGATTGAAACAGCATTATCCGATTGGAACGGAAGCTGACCTGTAAGCATTTCATACATAACAACGCCGACAGAATAGATGTCAGCCTTATCGTCTGTCAATTCGCCTCTTGCCTGCTCGGGGCTGATATAATGAACAGAGCCGATTGCGTCCTCTGTCATTGTTCTTGTATCGCCACGTGAAAATCTTGCGATACCAAAGTCTGTAACTTTAATAGTGCCATCCTGCAAAAGCATAATGTTCTGCGGTTTAATATCACGGTGGACAATGCCCTTATCGTGTGCGTGCTGGAGAGCAAGAAGTATCTGACTTACAAAATGTACGGCTTCCTTCCAGTTGATAACCTTCTGCTGCTCGATATATTCTTTAAGAGTAATTCCCTCAACGTATTCCATTACGATATACTGAAGTCTGTCGCCGAAGCTTACGTCGTATACCTTTACAATGTTGGGGTGCGAAAGAACTGCAATTGCCTTTGACTCGTTCTTAAATCTGCGGCGAAATTCCTCATTGGCAAGAAATTCCTCTTTAAGAATTTTAACCGCAACTATTCTGTCGTCGATATTGTCGTATGCCTTATAAACAACTGCCATACCGCCAACGCCGATAATCTCTCTGATTTCATATCTTCCGTCAAGTCTTTTTCCACAATAGTTTTCCATAATAACACCTCTTAATAAGAAATTGCAACAACGGTTATATTGTCGCCGCCGCCGTTTTCGTTTGCCATATTGACAAGCAAATCGGCTATCTCATAATACGAATTATTTTTAATTACTTCGCTGAATTCAGCATTTTCAACATAGTTTGTAAGTCCGTCGGTACAAAGAAGTATAACTTCATTTTCTGACATATCATACTCACAATAATCAATTTTTATGTTTTCCTCAACCCCGAGAGCTCTTGTGATAAGATTTTTCCTCGGGTGAGATTTTGCCTGTTCCTGTGTGAGCTTACCTGTTTCAACAAGTGCCTGCACAACGGTATGGTCTTTCGTAAGCTGTGCTACGGTATCGTCCTTGATAGAGTAAGCTCTGCTGTCTCCTGCGTGAGCAATATGAGCAACACCGTCGGCAACAACACAACATACAACAGTCGTGCCCATTCCTTCAAGCTCTTTATTGGCTTTACCCATATCGTAAACGCTTATATTTGCGGCAGTAATCGCCGTCATAATCATATTCTTTATCGATTTCGGGCTCATTCCCGTTCTGTATGCAGAATTTATCTTTTCGGAAATAACCTTAACCGCCGTCGAAGAAGCGACACTTCCGCCTGCGGCACCGCCCATTCCGTCACAGACAACAGCCCAAGCCACCGAGCCGGGTAATTCGCCTGTTACATATGAATCCTGATTGGTGCTACGCTTTTTTCCGATGTCGGTTTTTGCAACAATTTTCAATGCCTGTATCCTCCGTTAGAGATTTTCCTTCTTTGCTCTGAGCTGACCGCAAGAGGCGTTAATATCACTGCCGAGTGTACGTCTGACTGTAACGGTAAGTCCGTGACGCTCCAAAACAGAAATAAACCTCTTTATGTTCTTTTCGTTACTTCTCTCATAATTATTCTCCCTGACATTATTGACAGGAATAAGATTTATATGACATAACATACCCGAAAGCCTTGATGCCAATTCTTCGGCACATTCAACCGAGTCATTAAAAGAATCTATCATTGCATATTCAAACGAAATCCTGCGTGACGTAACCTTTGTGTAATAACGGCAAGCGGTTAAAAGCTCTTCGATATTCCACTTTGAGTTTACAGGCATAGTCTGCGATCTGATTTTATCATTCGGTGCGTGAAGAGAAATAGAAAGCGTTAAGCCGAGCTTTTTCTCCGCAAGCTCATAAATTCTCGGAACAACACCGCAGGTTGAAAGCGAAATATGCCTCATGCTTATATTAAGACCTTTTTCGTCCGTCACAAGCTCCAAGAAACGCATAACATTATCATAATTGTCAAGCGGTTCGCCTGTGCCCATAAGGACAATATGCGATATTTTAATGCCTAAATCACTCTGCGCCGTATAAATCTCCGAAAGTATCTCGCTTGCGGTCAAATGGCGTTTGAAGCCGCCGATTGCAGAAGCGCAAAACTTACAGCCCATTTTACAGCCGAGCTGTGTGGATACGCATATCGAATATCCGTATTTATATTTCATAACAACACATTCGACAAACTCGCCCTTGCCAAGCTCAAAAAGGTACTTAACGGTTTCATCAAGCTTTGAGCAAAGCTTCGTATCGATTGTGCAATTCCTGATAACAAATCTTTCGTCAAGAGCCTGACGCAAATCCTTTGAGAGATTGGACATTTCAGAAAAATCTCTGACTCCCTTTTCAAAAAGCCAAGAGTATATCTGATCTGTTCTGAATTTAGGAAGCCCAAGCGCTTTAATTTCTTCTGCAAGCTCTTGATAATTTAACGAACGTATATCAATTTTTTCCAAATTATATTCTCCTGAATACCGCTATAAAAAATCCGTCGGAATTGTTTATGTGTGGGAATAAAGTCAAATAGTCCTTATGCTTTTCAAAATTAGAATGTTCAGATAAAAATCTATCGCAAACATCTTCATTTTCTGCCTTGTTGAGTGAGCAGGTTGAATAAACAAGCAACCCGTCAGGCTTTAGATATTCGGACGCATTGATTAAAATATTATACTGTGTTTGTGTCAATTTGTCAATTAAGTCAAGGCTTTTATAGCGTATTTCAGGCTTTTTGCCTATAACGCCGAGCCCCGAGCACGGCACGTCGCAAAGCACTCTGTCGGCAGTTCCGATTAAATCCTCTCTTAAAGAAAGAGCGTCGCCCTGCTGAGCCGAAACAATATCAATTCCGAGCCTTTCGGCACCCTCCGAAATCAGCTTAACTCTGTGCTCATACAAGTCGAAGGCATATATTTTGCCTTTATTCTTCATATATTGTGCGGCGGTAAAGGTTTTTCCGCCCGGAGCCGAGCAAACATCAATAAAAGTCATATTTTCGTCCAATTCAAGACTTTTTACGCAAATTGCCGAAGCAATATCCTGAACGTGAAAAAGACCGTCTGCAAACTGCGGCAATCGCTCAACAGCACAATGCGTTTTGAACTCAAAGTGGTTTTCAATATTTTCACAGGGAGAAATTTCTGTTTTTTCATCCTCCAAAGACCTTTTAAGACTGTCAAAATCGGTTTTAAGTGTATTTACCCTTGCAAAAATCCTCTGTTCGCCGATAGAGTGGCTTAAAATCCCCTCGGTATTTTCCACGCCGTAGTCCTTACAGTAGTGTGAAACCAAATCATACGGGCATGAATAACGAATACTCATATCGTAAACGGGGTCATCGGTTTTTGGATATTCAAGCTTATCCGCCGATACCTTTCGCAATACGGAATTTACAAGACCCGATGCAAAAGCACAGCTGTTATTCTTTGTAAGCTTTACGCTTTCGTTAACAGCGGCTGAATTGGGAACGGAATCCATAAATTTAAGCTGATAAGCACCCATTCTTAAAATGGTAAGCACTTCCGGCTTGAGTTTTTTTATCGGCTGACGTAAATATTTTGATAAGATGTAATCAAGTGTAATCAGACGCTCTGTTACGCCGTAGACAAGAGCCGTAACAAAGGATGCCGAATATACCTCATCCGCATTACTTTTCAAATAAGAATCCAATAAAAGATTGGTATATGCCTTGTCTTTTTCTATTTTGTTGAGTATTTTGAAAGCTGACTGTCTGTCGTTCATTCGCTCAAAACCGAGCCTTTCTCAATTTTATGTCCTAAAAGAAAATCCTTCGAGCTCATACGCTTTTTGCCCTCTGCCTGAACAGAAAGAATATCAACGCAAATACCGTCTCCGCAAGCAACGGAAATAACACCGTCGGTTGAAACAACAGTTCCCGGCGCAAGAGTTGTTTTACCGCCTATAACAGATGAATGAAGCTTTAATTTTTTACCGTTAAGCGTTGCGGTTGCTACGGGCCACGGAGATAATCCTCTTATATGATTGTGAACCTCCTGTGCGCTCTTTGTAAAATCGGTCGGGCAAAGAGCCTTTGAGAGCATTGGCGAGTAATTTGAAAGCGAATCATCCTGCTTTACAGGCTTCATGGAATTTGCTTTAACCTCAGCTATCGTCTTACTCATAACATCAGCGCCCATTATCGAAAGTGCGTCGTGAAGCTCTCCTGCGTTCATATTTTCGGTTATTTCAATTTTCTCGGACAGAAGCATATCGCCCGTGTCAAGCCCCTCATTCATAAGCATTGAGGTAACACCCGTAACCTTTTCGCCGTTTAATATCGACCATTGAATAGGCGCAGCACCTCTGTATGCAGGTAAAAGCGAAGCGTGAATATTTATTGAATTATACTTTGGAAAATATAAAATTTCCTTTGGAAGTATTTTTCCGTATGCCACTACAATTGTTAAGTCGGGGTTGAGCGTTTCCATAATTTTCAACGCTTTTCCATCCTTCATTGACTTAGGCTGAAAAACAGGGATATTGTGCTTTATCGCACACTCCTTGACGGGCGAAAACGCCATTTCATAGCCTCTGCCCTTCGGTTTATCGGGTTGAGTGAACACTCCGACAACCTCTTCCCCGTCCGAAATAAGTCTTTCAAGACACGGCACGGAAAAATCGGGTGTTCCCATAAATACAATTTTCATATTTTTAACCTTTCTGCTGATAAGTTTTTAAGCCGATTACAGCTTTTAAGGCTTTTATTAGTCTATGTCGTTTTCCAATTTAATTTGGTTTATAACCTCTTCGGGTGCAAGCCTTTCGGTGTAAAGATGTCCGTCAAGATGGTCAATTTCATGGCAAAAGGCTCTTGCTTTAAGCCCCTCTCCCTTGTACTGACACCATCTGCCGTCTCTGTTTTGCGCCTTAACCTTTACGCACATAGGACGCTTGGTGACGCCGCTTTGACCCGGCAAGGAAAGGCAGCCCTCAACCTCGTACTGTTCGCCTGTTGCCTCGATAATTTCGGGATTGATAAGCTCCAAAAGTCCGTCTCCGACATCTACAAGCACAACTCTTTTGAGAACGCCTACCTGAACAGCAGCAAGACCGCAGCCCTCGGCTTTATATAAGGTATCCTTCATATCATCAAGCAAAATATCAAGTCTTTCATCAAATACCTCAACCTTTCTGCTTGTCTTTTTTAATATCGGGTCATCATTTATTCTGATTTGTCTTATAGCCATTTTATACACCTCAAAACATATTTTCGGGATTTATATCCGCAAAAACGGTTACATCCTTAAATTTTCTGTCGTTCATATAATTTTTAAGTAATGTAGAAATATACGCCCTGAACTTTGCGTTATTTTTACATTTGATTATCACTCTGTTACGGTATTTATCCGCAACCTTTTCAATTCTCGGCGCAATCGGACTTAAAAGAATTATTCCGAGGTCGGGATAACCGTAGCCGTGCAAATATTTCGCACTTTCAAAAAAGCTCTCCGCCGCTTGCTTGGTAAGTGCTTCATCCTTACCTACAAAGTTTACGGAACAGAAATCACAGTACGGCGGATAAATCAAAGCCTTTCTTATCACTATTTCAGAGTTAAAGAAGGACTCATAATCCTGCTTGGCAGCCAAGCGTATAATCTCATTATCGGGGAAACCTGTTTGAATGATAGCTTTTCCTTTAACATCTCCCCTACCTGCTCTGCCGACAACCTGCGTTAGCAAATCAAATGCCCTTTCGGCACTTTTATAATCGTCGTTAAACAACTGCTGATCTACCGAAACAACGCCTACAAGCGTAACATTCGGAAAATCAAGTCCCTTTGCAACCATTTGAGTACCGACTAAAATATCATATTTGCCGTCCGCAAAATCTTTAAGAGAGTTTTCAAACGAATAACGTGCCGACGTTGAATCGGTGTCAAGCCTCAATACATTTGCATCAGGGAACTTTTCGTGAAGCTCGTCCTCAAGCTTCTGTGTACCGAAGCCCGAATATACAACAGCTTTTTCGCCGCAATAAGAACAGGTTTCTGTAAACGGCTCGGAATATCCGCAATAATGGCACATTAAGCGTCTGTTTTTTGAATGATAGGTCAATGAAATGCTGCAATGCGGACAAACCTTAACCTTGCCGCAGGCTCCGCAAGAGGCAAAGGTATTAAAGCCTCGTCTGTTTAATAAAAGAATAGATTGTCTGTGTTGAGAAAGAGCCTCGCCGATTGCATTTTCAAGCTCCTGCGAAAGATTTTTACGCACCTTTGAATCGGCAGCATATTTCATTTCGGTTGTAATTACCTCGGGTAAAACCGCATTACCGTATCGCTCGTCGATAACACTGAGAGAAATTGAGCCGCTTTTTGCCGCCGCATAATCCGATATTGACGGAGTTGCCGAAGCAAGCACAAGCAGGCAATCGTTGTATTTAGCTCTGAATTTTGCAACGTCCTTTGCATTGTATCTCGGGGTCATTTCCGATTTATAAGAGGCTTCCTGCTCCTCGTCAATTATAATAAGACCTAAATTTTCCGTCGGTGCAAAAACTGCCGAACGTGTACCGACTGCAATTTTTGCCTTGTTTTCGTAAACTCTTTTCCATTCGTCCTTGCGTTCACCCATTGAAAGTCCGCTGTGGAAAACAGCGACGTCATCGCCGTATCTCTCATAAAAAATCGAGAGCATCTGCGGCGTCAATGAGATTTCGGGAACCATAAAAATAACGGATTTACCGTCTTTTATCGCATCGTCAATAAGCTTAAGATAAACGGTAGTTTTGCCCGAGCCCGTTACTCCGAACAAAAGCGACGTATGAGCCTTGCCCTCTCGATATTTTTCGGACAATTCCGAATAAGCTTTATTCTGCTTATCGGAAAGGACTAATTCCTTGCTCTTATGAAGTCCTTTTTGAATTTTAGGCTTACGGTATGTTTCGTTTTCAAAAACCTCAATAATGCCCTTTTTCTGCAATGTAACGACAACGGCATAGGTAACACCGGTAAAATAACAAATTTCCTTAACGCTTGCAGAGCCGATATCCTCAAGTAATTTTATAACAGACTTTTGTTTAGCCGAAAACTTCGGTAACGATTCACTTTCAAAGTAAAACTCGGTAAGTCTTGCGGTTTTAACGGAAGCGTTTCCGACTCTTTCAACCGAAAAAGCATTGCTGATAATATAACCCTTTGAGCATAAGTCTTTTACGGTATCGGAATTTTTGTCAAAGCCTAAATCCTTAATGATTTTATTTTCAAAAACATAATCCTTTGTTTTCAAGTATTCAATAACAGCACGCTCGTCCTCGGAAAGCTTCATATCCTCATCATATACAAAATTGGGATTTAACATATATGAGTTTACAAATTTCAGCCCGAAACCCGACGGCAGCATAGCCTTTGCACCGTCATATAAAGTGCAAAAGGTCTGCTCCTTTAAGAAAACGGCAAGCCTCAGCATTTCATTATTAAGAAGCGGCGCCGTATCAAGCACCGCAGAAATACTTTTAAGCTCAACACTTGCTTTATTTTCACGAAGCGCAAAGACAATGCCCTGTCTTTTTGTATTTCCACGTCCAAAGGGCACAAGAACTCTGACTCCCGCTTTAACCTCAGAACGCAAAAAATCGGGAATGGCATAATCAAATGCCTCATCAAAGCTGTAAGCTGTGTTTTCCACCGCTACCTTAGCAATGATTTCGGTCATAGACATACCACCTCCCGACAACATTTACCGATAAAATTATAAATATCTGATTTCTTCCGGCTCGATAACCTTGATTTTGCCCTGAACAATTTCATCAAGTGCAAGGCTTACAGGCTTTTCTGTGAGAATTTCGCCGTTTGCTTCAGCCTCTTCAGAAATTTCTCTCGCTCTTTTTGCCGTTGCGATAACAAGCGAATAACGGCTGAGATGATTTGATAAAACTTTTGTTAAATTTGGATTGAATACCATAAATATTACCTCTCTGAATATTTTAATTATCTAAGATTTTAAGAACTTCGTTAGCTGCGTTTTCAAGATTATCATTTACGATTATATAATCATAATCAACGCTTTTTTCAATCTCGGAAGTCGCAATTTCCATTCGTCTGATAAGGTCCTCTTCGTTTTCGGTGCCTCTGTTACGAAGCCTTTGCTCAAGAACCTCTATTGACGGCGGCATTATAAATATTGCAACAGATTCCTCCGGATACATCTTTTTGATATTTTCCGCACCGTGAACCTCGATTTTAAGAATAACGGTTTCGCCCTCGTTCAACCAATTATCAATCGGCTCTTTCGGTGTACCGTAAAGATTAACGCCGTATTGAGTATATTCGAGAACGCCGTTGTTGTCAATCATATTTTCAAATCTGTCACGTGATATGAAGAAATAATCAACGCCGTCAACCTCATTTTCTCTCTTTTTCCTTGTTGTAATCGACACAGAGTGACGAATTTCAGGCTTCTTTTCCAAGAGAATATCAAGTAAAGTATCTTTTCCGACTCCCGAAGGACCCGAGAAAAGAACAAGTCTTCCTTTTTTATTCATTTATCGGTTCCTCCGTATCGTTTTCTTCATTAAATCTGCTTAAAATTTTCTCCGTTTGGAGATAGGACAAAATAACATGATTGCTGTCGGTAATAATTACCGCCCTTGTCCGCCTTCCCTGCGTGGCGTCAATCAAAAGCTTTTCATCCTTTGCGTCCTGTATCAATCGCTTAACAGGTGCCGATTCGGGATTTACAACTGAAAGCACACGGCTTGCGTTTACCGCATTACCGAAGCCGATGTTTACAAGTTTCATTTTACAACTTCCTTATTCGATGTTTTGGATTTGTTCACGAATTTTTTCTACTTCCGCCTTAATTGAAATCACACGCTTTGCAATTTCAACGTCCTGTGCCTTAGAGCCGATTGTATTCGCCTCTCTGTTAATTTCCTGAACAAGAAAGTCAAGCTTTCTTCCTATCGCCTCATCAGCCTCCAAAAATGTACGAAGCTGTGAAATATGGCTTCTCAAACGAACGGTTTCCTCAGCAACGGCAATTTTATCCGCATAAATAGCAGCTTCATTTAACAGCCTCTGCTCATCAACCGCCGCATCTCCGATAAGCTCCTGAATTCTCGCTTTAAGCTTTTCGTTATATTCCTTTACAGTCTGCGGTGAACGCTCTTCGACAAACTCAACACATTCAATAATATAATCAGCTCGTGAAAGGACGTCGGCTTTGAGCTTTTCGCCCTCAACTTGACGCATATTTATAAATTTGTCAATGGCTTCCTTTGCGACGACCTTAACCGCATTCCAAATTTTTTCTTCATCGTCGGCAGCCTTATGAACGGAAAGTACGTCCGGATAACGTGAAAGAGTCATAGCGGAAATTGTGCCGTCAATCGAATAATCCTCGGCAAGCGTTTTAACTGCGTTGAGATACCCTTCGGCAAGTGCCTTGTTCACAACGATTTGAGTTTCCGAGTCCTCAAGGCATTCAATGCTGACATAGCATTCAATCTTACCTCTTGAAACAAGAGAATTTGTAAAAGCTTTTAGCTTTTCCTCAAGGAATCCGTACACTCTCGGTACCTTTGCGAAAAATTCGAAATATCTGTGGTTAACACTTTTAATTTCTACGACAATGTTCATTGAATCGACAGTTTCTTCAGCCCTGCCGTAACCTGTCATACTTTTTATCATAATTATACCGTCCTAATTTAGTCCTAATATTTTACTATTTTTATCAACTAATGTCAATATTATCTTACCAAATACGGTAAAATCATTTGCCTGCAAGCTCATAAAGAGAGCTAACTTCGTCTTCGGTCAAATGCCTGTATGCGCCCTGCTTTAACATACCGAGCTTCAAATTGCCGACCTTTGTGCGTTTAAGCCTTGCAACCTCTATGCCGAGTGCCTCAAACATCTTTCTTATCTGTCTGTTTCTGCCCTCATAAATCGTAACTTCGACAACAGTCCTGTTCTCCTGTGTCTCCAACACTCTCAAGTCCGCAGGAGCAGTCATTCTGCCGTCAATTTCTATGCCGTTTCTGAATTCGGTAGCCTGTTCTTTTGTAATAGTAGGTCTTATAGTAACTCTGTAAGTCTTTGAAACGTGCTTTGACGGATGAGTGAGAGCGTTTGTAAATTCGCCGTCATTCGTCATTATAAGCAAGCCCTCGGACTCTCTGTCAAGACGTCCTACGGGATAAACCCTTGTGTTTATATCCTTAACAAGCTCTGCAACGCATTTTCTGTCGTGCTCGTCATTCATTGTGGTAATAAAGCCTCTCGGCTTGTTGAGCATAATATAAACGTTTTTCTTAGCACTTACAACCTTTTTACCGCTAACTGTAACCTTATCGTGCTTCGGGTTTACCTTATCGCCTATCAGCGCTGTTACACCGTTAACCTTTACCTTGCCTGCTGCTATCAATTCCTCGGATTTTCTCCTTGAAGCAACACCACATTCGGCAAGATATTTTTGAAGTCTGATTTTATCGTCAGCCATCTTTTTCTCCCTTGATTTTTCTTAAAATTCTATGTATAAAGCTAAATTTAGCCTTTTCTTCGTATTCGGTTTGTCCTATATCGCTTTTGATGATAATAGGCACGGTATCGGCAAGTGCTCCGTTTTGATAATAAAACTGAGAATAACCGACAACGTCATTTTTCTTTACGGGTGCATATAAAAAATGCTCAATATACACCTTTTGCGTAATTTGCCCGTTGAGCGAGCCGATTTTCGGTGCTCTTTGAAGCTGTACATTGACAGAAGCGTCTTTACCGCCGACAATGTTGATTAAAAAATTTCTTTGGTAATTATCATATCGCTTTACTATACCAAAGCCGTAATCAAGCAGCTTTTTGTGGTCGTTCCAATCATCCGCATCATTCAGTGTAACGCAAATTAGCGTAACGCCGTCTCTTTCGGCGGCGGAAACAAGACATCTGCCGCTTTTCTTGGTAAAGCCCGTCTTTATGCCGATTGCGCCGTCATAAATTTTGAGCAGCTTATTATGATTGGTAAGTCTGCGCTTATATGGCGGATTACCGTAATCTACAACAGCTGATGGCGAAGAGCATATTTCCAAAAACTGCTCATTCTCGATAGCATAAGAGCCGAGAAGAGCCATATCATAAGCAGTTGAATAATGGTCATCGGCATCAAGTCCCGACGGAGTTGCAAAATGAGTCGAAAGCATACCGATTTGCTTTGCCTTATCGTTCATCATTGAAACAAATGCGTCTGTACTGCCTGCAATTGTAATAGCAGTCGCATTCGCCGCATCGTTACCTGATGAGAGCATCATACCGTAAACAAGCTCCGACACGCTTACTTTATCATTCGGTAAAAGACCCATAGATGTACCTTCTACCGACGTCATTTCCTGCGTTACGGTAATTTCCTCGTCAAGTCTGCCGCTTTCAATAGCGATAATTGAGCTCATAATTTTGGTTGTGCTTGCCATAGGTCGCTTTTCATAAGCGGATTTTTCAAACAAAACTTCATTTGAGCCGCTGACGAGCAAAACAGCCGAGGAAGCTGAAATATCTATTTGCACATCCTCGGCGTAAGCACCGACACTTAACAATAATATCGTTATTAAGCTCAACAATATTATTCTTATCTCTTTACGCAAATCAACCACCTGCCTATTAAAAATATGCAGGCGGTGATTAAATTATTTTATATTTTATTACTCTGCGGTAACGCTTACAACAGGCTCTTCAGCCTTTGCAGCTTCGCTCTTTTCTTTCTTTGCCTTGTTAACAACGCTTGTAACCTTATCAAACATTTCGGGAACAAGGTTAACAACTCTTTCAGCCGCATTATCATAAGCTGTAATGTGTTTAAGAGTAACTTCGCCGTCAGAAACTACAAGGAATGCAACAGGTGTGATTGTAACGCCTGCTCCACCGCCGCCGCCGAAGATTTCTTTGTTGGATTTTGAGGGGAAGTCTGAACCGCCCGAAGCAAAACCGTATGTAACCTTTGAAACGGGAATAATTGTAATTCCGCCGTCAACCGTCATCGGATCGCCGATAATCGTGCTGACGTTAACAAGGTTTTTTACCTTTTCAATTGTTGTTTCGAGAATTCCTGCTGCTGACTGTTCTTTCATTGAATAGCACCGCCTTCTGTATTTTGTAATTCATTATTTATAGTGTCTTTTTTCGGTTTTGAAAAAAGAAATTTGAAAACAACATTAAATAAAAATCTAAACACAAACGCAATCGCAGAGTTTATTAAGAACAACGGTCTGAACGAGCAGTTAAAAACAAACCTTGCACTGCTTAATGTTCCGATAAAATCGGGATTTATCTCAATATCATATCTCTTAACCTTGAAATTAGAGCAAATATAGCCCATTGACGGAAATACCTTTTGGCAAATGTTACCGTATTCAAGCGCCGTACCTGCCGCATCATGGTTTTTCGATACCGTAACCCAAAGATACATATCATCGATGATGAAATGCTTTTTCATTCCCTTCATCATTGTTCCGAGAGCGTCTGCGCCGTTATTTACAAGCTCCATAACGCCGTCGAAGCCTTGATTTTCATAGAATTTCTTGAACGGGTTTTCCTTTTTGGTAATTGCTTCCTCTTCCTGCTTATTGTCCTCGGGCTCGGCAGGAGCTTCTTTCGGCTTTTTATCCTTAGTCATCTTATTTATTAGCTTGACGATTTTTTCATCAAGCGGATAAATTGAAATCTGAAAAAACAGCCATTTGATTTTCAGGCAGAATTCATCAAAATATTCCGCTTCTATCCTAAATCTAATGCTTAAAAGGAGAACAAAAAACAGTATTATCGCAAATATTATAATCAATGCTTTCATATTCATCCTCCTTTTTGAAATTTATAATTTTATTCGTTTTCACTGCCGCTTTCGCCCTTTTCGGACTCTTCGACAGCTTCGTCAAGCATTAACTGCCTGTCGGTATTTTGGTCATTAGGCAATTCGGGTAAATCGCCGAGCGAGGAAAACGAAAAGCACCTGAGAAAATCCGTTGTAGTGCCGTAAACCAAAGGTCTGCCGGGTAATTCAAGTCTGCCCTTTTCCTCGATAAGCTTCTTTTGGCAAAGAGTTGCGATAACGCCCGAGCAATCAACGCCTCTTACTTGCTCGATAAAAGCCTTTGTAACAGGCTGATTGTAAGCCACGACCGCAAGAACCTCAAATGCGGCCTGCGAAAGCGGTGCGTTTTTCTTTACCTCAAGAACTTTTCTTATGTAATCGCCGTATTTTGTTCTCGTTGACAGCTGATATTTGCCGTCAAGCTCCAAAAGACAAATTCCGCTGTGTCTTTCATCAAGCTCCGCCGCAAGATTTAATAAAATCTGCTGCGTCTGCTCGTCCTCAATGTCAAGCACCTCTGACAAGCGATTCAGCTCAAGCGGCTCGCCCGAAGCAAACAAAACAGCCTCGACTATCGCCTGTAATTCATTTGCGTTTGCCATTAAATTATTCCCACTCTTCCGAATTCATTTCTTCAATATCGGTTGCGAGCAGCTCAATATCAACATCCGCACCGTCACCGATAACATTTATCTTTTTTGATTTTGCAAGCTCAAGTATCGCAAGAAAGGTTGCGACAAGATCCGAACGGCTTTCGGCACCGTTGAAAAGCTCTGTCATTTTTTCTTTCTTTCCCGCTTTTGAAAGCTTTGTAAAAATAGATCTGATTTTTGAGCCGACAGAAACTATCTTTTTCGCAACTATTTCACGAAAAACCTCGACCGGCGGAGGTAAATTACGCAATTTTCTGCCTGCCGCATTAAGATAGGCACGCAAAAGCTCGTTTCCCTCATGAAGCCTTGTATATGTATAGTCAATTTCCAATTCGGTCGGCTTTCTTATAAATTTATCAAAGCCGTCAGTCATCTCGGAAAGCTTTCCTGCCATAAGCTGACAGTCTCTGTACTCAATCAGCTCTCCCGTAAGCTCACGCTTTAACTCCTCTGCCTCCTCATAAACAGGCAAAAGAGATACCGATTTAATATAAACAAGCCTTGCCGCCATTTCAATAAATTCACTCGCAACGTATAAGTCGTCATTTTCCATTGAGCGAACATAGGCGATATATTGATCGACAAGCTCAACAATCGGTATGTCGTAAATATCCAATTTATGCTTAGAAATAAGGTAAAGCAAAAGGTCAAGCGGACCCTCAAAAGCCTCAACCTTATAAGAAATCTTTTCCATTAAATTATCCTTTGAAAGCTCTGAACGGCAAGCTGACAATATAATTAAGTGCCGAATAGAGATGATTTTGCAAGAATGCAAGCGGTGCGTCAAGCACACCGAAAATTATAAGCCCGAAAATAACAATAACAATATATCTTTCGTACTGTGCGAACTTATAATAGTATTTATCGGGAATGAGCAGTTCCAAAACCCTTGATCCGTCAAGCGGCGGTATCGGAATAAGATTGAAAACGGCAAGTCCGATATTTATTGAAGCGGCAAATGAGAAGAAAACAAAAAATGCCTGAACAAATAACGAGTTTCCGAAAAGGGACAGAACGTTTGACAAAAACATAAAGACAACAGCCATTAAAATATTTGAAAACGGTCCTGCAAGTGCCGTAATAGCCATTCCTTTTTTGGGATTTTTGAAATTACGTGGGTTGACGGGCACAGGCTTTGCATAGCCGAAGCCGACAAACAAAATCATTATTGCACCCAAAATGTCAATGTGAGCCATCGGATTGAGCGTAAGTCTGCCCGAAAGTCTTGCGGTTTTATCGCCCAATTTATCAGCTACAAATGCGTGTGCGTATTCATGCACGGGTAAGGTGCAAAAAACAACAAACAAGCGTGCCAAAAAGAGAATTGCAATCTCAATACCCGATGCGCCACGTAAAATACTAAATAACATATTTTTCTCCTGAATATTATATTATTATACATTTATTTTGACTGTTCTGTCAATATCGTTAAAGTCATACAAGACCGAAATTTTATCGGATTTATCGGAAAACATACTTTTTATATCTTCCGACTGCCCGTCGCCGCACTCAAAAACGACAATTCCGCCTTTTTTTACGCCGCCAAGCCATTTGTCGTGTATCGCTTTATAGAAAACAAGTCCGTCCGCTCCGCCCTTTAATGCGGTGTCAGGCTCAAAAGAAAGCTCTTTTTGCAAAAGCGGTACTTCGTTATCCTTTATATACGGCGGATTTGAAAGCAAAACATCAGCTTTCGGCAAATCGTTTGGAAAGCCGTCAAAAATATCATATTTTAATATTTTAACATTTGAAAGTTCAAGCAAGTCTGCGTTTTCTCTTAGATATTTAAGAGCACCTTTGTATTTTTCAAAAAGATAGACGGTTACATTCGGATTATACCTTGCAACACTTAAACCGATTGCGCCGCTTCCTGCACACAAATCGAAAACAACCGCATTTTCCTTATTTTTCAAGAATTCATTGGCTGCTTCAACAAGCATTTCTGTTTCGGGACGAGGAATAAGCACGCCCTCCCCCACCTTAAAGGGAAGTCCCATAAACTCCCACTCGCCGAGAATGTACTGCAACGGCTCGCCGTCAATTCTTCTTTTAACGGCAGAAAGAAAGCTGTTTTCGGCTTTGGTAGAAATATCGTCGTCACGGTTAATAATCCGCCTTGTTTTATCAACGCCCGTAAACGCTGTAAAGAGACAATCGCAATCGAACGAATAATCGGCATTACCGCTTTCCTTGAGCATTTTTAAGCCGATACCGTAAAGCTCATTTACCGTCATTTTATTTCGTCATCCTCGGGATTATCGGTAAGGACAGCCTTAATAGCCTCAATTCCGACCTCGATTATATCATCTGTAGGCTCTTTGGTTGTAATTCTCTGCATCCAAAGTCCGGGTGCGGAAAGAATTTTCACAAGCAGGTTATCGTGCTTGCCTGCGTATTTGATAAACTCATATCCGATGCCCATTACAAGCGGCATAATAAGAAGCTTGATAAGTATCCAAAGCATTCTGTTTATGTCGGCAAGATTCGGGAAAATAAGCACAAGTGCAGACGAAAGCAAAATGCTCAAAAGTATCATTACAAACATAAAGCTTGTACCGCATCTCGGATGAAATCTGCTCTGCTTTCTAACATTTTCGACGGTCAATTCAAGTCCGTTTTCATAGCAAAAAATCGATTTATGCTCTGCTCCGTGATACATAAACACACGGTGAATATCTTTCATATGTGAAACAGCGAGCATATAAAGAACAAATATTATTATTCTGATTATGCCCTCAAAAAGCGGATGAAATTCAAGCAGCTTCCCGAATGTTACTTTATCGACAACAAATGACGGAAGCCACATAAACAAAAAGAAGGCAAGACCAAAGCCTAAAACTGCCGATATTACACCGACAATGTTCATCATTTTTTCGCCAAAGTGCTTTTCAATCCATTTATCGAATTTTGAAAGCTCCTCTTCAGGCGGATTTTCAAGACCTTGCGTTGATTTTTCGGCAGACTCCATAAGATAACCGTAGCCCGTAACGAGCGACTCAACGAAGCCGACAATGCCTCTAACAAGCGGCAAGGAAAAGAATTTATTCTTTTCTCTCCACGGCTTAACGTCCTTGTATTCGGTTTCAATTGTACCGTTCGGAAGCCTTACTGACATAGCTGCGCCCTTAGGTCCACGCATCATTATACCCTCAATCAACGCCTGACCGCCGACAGAGGTTTTATGCTTTTTGCTGACTTGATTACTCAATTTTATACCTCGCAATAATTATGAATTAGCTTTAATTGTTACTTGAACGGAATAATCTCCGTTTGCCCAACAGGACGTGTTATCCCTTATTGAAATATTAACGGGAACTGTAACCGTTCCGGAGGTTGCGCTGATCTGTGAAACATCAATATCGGCATATACGTTGTTAGGATTGAGAGAGTCAATAACGCTTGCAGGTCCGACAATTTTTACATTTGATATTGATTGCTGTGCGACAGTAGCTTCATAGCCTGTTTTTTGCTTAACAACAGAAATATTTGACGACGGAATATTAACATAAGTTGATATAACGTTGCCCATATTCACGCTGACTCTGAATTTTTCAACCGAGTCGGTTATCATATAATCTGTAATATCATCCTTCTTAAATGTGAATGTGTTATTACCTGCATCAAGGCTGTTAAAATCAATCGTTCCTACGCTGATTTCTTTAATATCGTCAATTTTTTCAACGGGAATACCAACCTTAACGCTTGACGGATGCACAGACATATTCATTGAGCCCGAAAGATAATCGGCAGGTGCATTTTTAAGCGTAACGGTAGTCGGAAGAACAACCTCTTTAAGAACAGGAATGGTAAGCGTAATTCCGGCATCTCCTATATCGACAGAGGTGTTGGCAAAATCCGAGCTCGGTGCGCCGAGAAGCTGAATATCGGGTGTAAAGGTAGTCGTAGCTTCAATAACCTTATCAACGTTTACGGTTGCGGCAACGCCCGTTACCTTGTTAACCTCAGTTGTCGGTCCGCTGACCCTGACGGTGCTTTTTGAAAATACCACATTGCCTTGAATACAGCCGTCGGGAACAATACTGCTAAGCTCGGTAACAATATTTGCCTCTAACGGAAATTCTTTTTCTTTGTAAGTATCAAAATATACGGAAATATAGTTTTGCGAAAGCGACACGATTGTAAAATCTTGATTTTTTGTCGGTGTAGCCTTCAAAAGCAAGGATTTATTTCCTGCGGAATCGACAAAGTTTGTTTGTGCCGTAACTTTAATATCGTCTGCCGTAAGTGAGGAAACGACGAACTTTTTGCCCGAAACCGTGACATCAACCGTATAATTTGAATTTCCGAAAACCTTTAGTCCGAGCTGAGATGGTACGCTGTTTTCCGTTTCAATATAAACGGGAACGGAAACTATAACGTTCTCAACAATCGGGCTTTTGTCAATGGATATCCACAGCCAAATGCAAAATGCGGCAAAAAGTGAAAAGCAAGCAACAAATTTGTTATTTGAAAACCACTTATGGAAATTAAAAAAGCGTCTGAATTTTGACATTTTTTCTTTCATTATTTACGACGCCCCTTTATAAAAGATTTGAAAATTCTTTTTTCATCATTGTCTGCGGGAATAAATGTTTCGGTAAGCAATTCACGTAAATCGCCGTCGGAAAGATTTCGTTTAAGATTTCCCTTTTCGGCAACTGAAATAGTACCCGTCTCCTCGGAAACAACAACCACCAAAGCATCGCTCTGCTCACTCATACCTATTGCGGCACGGTGTCTTGTACCGAGAGCACTGTTGATATTTGTGTTTGCGGTCAACGGAAGTATGCAGCCTGCCGCACAAATCCTGCGGTCCTTAATAATCATTGCACCGTCATGAAGCGGTGCTTTCGGGAAAAATATATTTTCAATCATTTCAACAGACGGCTCTGCGTCAATTCTTGTGCCCGTTTCAATTATCTGTCCGAGCAGAGAGCCTCTTTCGAAAACTATCAAAGCACCTATTTTCTTATCGCTCATTTCTGCGCAAGAACGGCATACGGAGTTAATCATTCTGCTGACAGGCTCATATTTTTTAGTCTTGTCGTTACCCTTAACGATATTGACAAATGAGCTTCGTCCTACGCTTTCAAGTGCGTGTCTTATCTCGGGTGTAAAAATAACAATCAGTATTAAAAACAAATTCGGGAAAAACAAGGAGAAAATATAGGAGCTTGCCTGCATTTTAAGCACAGAAACAATAGCATAAACAATCCAAATCAGAACAAAGCCCTTTGCAAGCTGTATAGCCTTTGTATCCCTAATCAAAACCAATGCGCCGTAAATAATCAACGCAACAAAAAGAATATCGAGTATGTCCGAAATTCCGTTAAAAGATAAAATGGCGTTTTTTATTTCATAAAAGAAGTCTGACACAGCCATCATTTTTTCCATTAAACCACCCTTTTCGACAAAAAATACAATATATCACGTTAAATAAAAATATAATAGTATATAATCGTGATATATTGTATCATAAATATCAGCCTTTTGCAATTTTAATTATTGATTTTAACAATAAATTAACATCATTTTTATTTGTGAAATACGACGGAGCAATTCTGACCGTTCCCGTTTCGACCGTGCCGTAGGTTTTGTGTGCCAAAACAGCACAATGCAAGCCCGAACGAACGGCTATTCCATTTTCATTCAGAAGCCTTCCTACCTCTTCGCTATTCATTTTTTCAATATTAAAAGAAATAAGCGGAGCAAAGCTCTCATATTCGGAGTCAAAATCGTTATAAACTATAACATTTCGAATTGATTTTAACTCGTTGTTAATTCTTTTAACAACAGATAGCTCATGCGAGCGTATATTTTCAATGCCTACCCTATTAACGAATTTCATACCTGCGTTTATGCCTGCTATCAAAGGCACGCTCAGGGTACCGCTTTCAAATCTTTCAGGCAAATTATTCGGCTGTGAAAGCACGGCGGAATAGCTGCCTGTACCGCCCTCAACAACGGTTTCAAGCGGAATATCACCGTTTATTATCATCATTCCCGAGGACATGGGCGCATATAAACCCTTGTGTGCGGCAACACAAAGAATATCTATACCGTCTCTCTTGCAATTTATATCATATATACCCGAGATTTGTGCGCCGTCAACAATAAATTTCAAGCCGTAATCTTTACAAAGCGAGGATAATCCTCTTAAAGACGGCATTTTACCGAAAACATTTGAAGCACCTGTACATATTATCGCAACTGTATTATCTCTGATAAGATTTTCAAAATTCATATAGGTTTCGCCGTCGTATTTTTCAACCCTTGCAATACTGTAATCACATACACCTCTGTTTTTAAGCGTTTCAAGCGGTCTTACAACGGCGTTATGCTCCAAAGAGGATATAATAAAATGTGAGCCCTTTTTAGCCAAGCCTTTAATCGCACAGTTCAATGCGTAGGTGCAGTTCGGAGTAAAAACAACGTTTTCCGGTTTATCTACGCCGAACATATCGCTTGCAAGCTTCCTTGTGTTATATATCATTTCAGCCGTGGAATACGCCATATCGTGTCCTGCTCTGCCGGGATTTGCACCGTAAAATCGCATTGCGTTTGAAACTGCAG
This sequence comes from uncultured Eubacteriales bacterium, assembly GCA_934436505.1. Lineage (GTDB taxonomy): Bacteria > Bacillota > Clostridia > Oscillospirales > Acutalibacteraceae > Fimenecus. The sequence continues at coordinate 45,435 of CAKSAP010000005.1, forward strand.
AAATAACGCTTTCGGGCTTTGGATATGTCGTTGCGGCATTATCAAAATACACCATTATTTCCACACGGCTTCCGTTACAGGAATTCCGTGGCTTTCTAAAAGCGAAACCGTATCCTTCGGTGCGTTATAAACATAAAGTATATAGCTGCATCCCTCTTTCGTTTTAGGTCTCGGATTTTTTTCCACGGTTGAACGGACGCCCTTCAGCTTTAACGTATCTCTTGCCTTGAGAGCATAAGTAACCGAGGAAAGCTTTATTATAAGATTCATTATTTCACCGCCCGTAAAATACTTCATTACATTTTATGCACTCTTGCTTATTTGTTGAAAAATGCCCCTCGATTTCTCGAAGGGCGATAAATTATACAGACGGTATGTAAAGCTTTTGATTTTGCTCAACACAATCGGAATTTATATTGTTTTCGGCACAAATCAAATCAACTCTTGTGTTGTACCTCCTTGCAATTTCCCAAATTTCCTCTCCCTGTTGTGCAAAGTAAATGGTCAGAGCCGCCGAACGTTTTTTCTTTTTCTTTGCTTCGTCACAGGATATATCCGAAATAATCTGTTTTTTAGAAGCGTCGAAAATCAAGCCGCTTATTTCGGTTTCAATTCTGATATCAAGCTTGTTTTCGGCAGAAAGAATATAATCAATGCCCGTCGGCGTAACGTTACAGTTTGCGGAAAAGCTTTCTCCCAAAGTCGTTGCACGTTTATATTGAAAATCAAGCTCCCTGTCAAACGATTGTAATTCATCTTCTGAATTAACGGCAAGGAAGCTGACATTGGCTTTACCGCTTATGAGCATTTCATTTCCCGATAATGATACTGTATAATTTAATCCGTTGCAGAAAATATCCTCAATCGATTTAACCGCCGAGCCGCTTATCTCAACCGAGCCCTTGCAAAGATAAGTGTCGCTAAACTTTTCAAATATGCTTTTAAGCTCAACGCTTTCTCTTTGAAAATCCGTTTCATATTCCGTTGAATACGCATCGGTAGTATATTGTATTTCCTCATTTTCATAAACGCTGACATCTGCCCTTATTACCGCCGACACATCAATAAGCCTCAACGCACCGCTTGAATCTGTTTTTGCGTGCACCTCGACGGACGGAACACTAAGCGTCACAAAATCAGAGCAGCTCTCTGTCGTTGCGGCCTCGATAATTTGACTTATGGGCATTGAATTTTCAATTTTTTCCAATACGCACTCGCCGTCGGTCAAGAAAACTACCTTAACCTTCAATTCGCCTTTTACAAGGATTTTACCCGCAACAAGCTTTGTGCTGTCAAGCACGGCAATCGCATTACAACGAACAATCTGTCCGATAGTACCCTGTGAAGCACCGATTTCAATTGTTTCGTTCATTGAAAAGCATCTTGAAACGCAGTCTTTCAGATTTGAAACGTTCGCAGCTTTAGTCCTCAGCTGAATATTTTTATTCTCACACGAAGAAACAATACTTTTATCGCATTTTTCATACGCCTTAAAATCAATCCCTATGCTGCCTCTTATATCAATTCTCCGCTGACTGATAACACGGCAGTTTACATATTGTGTTTTTGCGCTCGCAACACAAGTGCACTCCTCAGCCTTTGGCGTTTCGACGTATTTTGAAACGGGAATTTTCTGCTCAAAGCAATGTAATTTACCGCTTTCACATATATAGAGAACAGAAATTATTGCGTTTCCATCGGCAGTTATACGATTTCCGCCCGAGGACACCGAGACAATATTTGCTTTCAGCGTGCATTTTATTACCCTGACAATATCGGGAAAATAATCGGGTAAGGTTATGTCGCTTTCTATCTGTTGCTCGGCAGCTTCCTCAAAAGCAAGCCTTTTCATTGAAATATCGGTATTTACCGTGTTGATATTCATTTGCGTTCCTCCTTAAAATTTACCTATAAAAATATATTCGGAGAAACGGACAATTATTCAATAATTTCACGGTTGAAAAAAATATAAAAATCTGTCATACTGTTATGGGTGAAAATTTATGAATGAAATGTACGAAAGAACACAAATGCTTTTCGGCAATGAAAATATGGAAAAGATTAAGAGCTCCTATGTTGCGGTTTTCGGCGTCGGCGGTGTAGGCTCGTTTGCCTGTGAAGCGTTGGCAAGGGCAGGTGTCGGCAAATTAGATCTTATTGACAATGATGTTGTCTCCCCGACAAACCTTAACAGACAATTAGTTGCTCTCACAAGCACGCTCGGTCAATATAAGGTTGACGTTATGAGGGAGAGAATTCTCGATATAAACCCCAACGCCGAAGTGAACACCTATAAAACCTTTTATCTGCCTGAAACGGCAAATGAATTTGATTTTTCAAAATATGATTATATAATTGACGCTATCGATACGGTAGCGGGCAAAATTGAGCTGGTTGTCAACGCAGATAAAGTTAAAACGCCGATAATTTCAAGTATGGGTGCAGGCAACAAGATAAATCCCGAAATGTTTGAAGTTGCCGATATTTACAAAACCTCTGTTTGTCCTCTCGCAAAGGTTATGAGGACACAGCTTAAAAAGCGTGGAATTAAAAAACTAAAGGTTGTTTATTCAAAAGAAAAGCCAATTAAAAGCGAAACAGGTGTGCGTTACCCCGGCAGTACCTCGTTTACCCCCTCTGTCGCAGGACTTATAATCGCAGGCGAAGTGATAAAGGACATTACAGGTTTTAGGAATAAAGAGTAAAAAGACAGCAATGCTGTCTTTTTTATTTTCCCTTTATTCTGTTTATAACATTCTTTTCAAGTCTTGAAACCTGTGCTTGCGATATGCCTATTTCCTTTGAAACCTCCATTTGCGTTTTTCCTTGCATAAAACGAAGTGAAAGAATACGCTTTTCTCTTTCGGACAAGTCTTTTATCGTTTCTTTAATGACAATTTCATCAAGCCAATCGGAATCAGTATCAAGAGAGCTTACTTGATCCATAACATAAATCGTATCTCCGCCGTCATTGTAAACAGGCTCAAACAAGCTTACGGGATCGACTATTGACTCAAGTGCTATAACCACCTGCGAGGGTTTAACGTCAAGCTCCTTTGCTATTTCTTCGACTGTCGGCTCACGGTTTAATTCGTTTTGCAGTCTTTCCTTTACCTGCATTGCATGATATGCCGTATCTCTCATTGAACGTGAGACACGGACAGCATTATTATCCCTCAAATATCTGCGTACCTCGCCGATAATCATCGGAACGGCGTAGGTTGAAAATCTTAGATTTAAGCTGATTTCAAAATTATCAATAGCTTTTATAAGCCCGATACATCCCACCTGAAACAAATCGTCAAGGTTTTCTCCCCTATTTGTAAAACGCTGAATTACAGACAGCACAAGACGCAAATTTCCGTTAATCAGCTTATCTCTTGCGGTTTTATCGCCGTTATGCATAGCTTTCAGCAGCTCAATTTTTTCCTTTTCTTTAAGAACGGTTAATTTAGAGGTATCTACTCCGCATATTTCTACTTTACTGTATTGCACATAATCATTCCTTTTTTGAAAATATGTACAAAACAGAACCCCTGCTCTTATTATGAACAGGGGTTGTAATTTTTATAAGATTTTTAGTTAAATATTATTCCGAATAGCAATGCTCATTATCACTTGACGTAATTTTAACCGTAACAGGCTTACCTACCTCAAATTCCTTGAGCCTTGCCAAAACAGGAGTGTAATTTGCGGTATAGCCGAAAACAAAATCGCCGTCACGCTTGGTTTCGGGGATGATTTCAACCGTTTTACCGATTTGCTCTTTTAAGAAATTGCTTCGAATTTCCTCGGCAACCTGTGAGAGCACGGCAACACGCTTTTCTTTAACGGATTTTTCAACTTTACCGTCAAAAGAAGCGGCTCTTGTGCCCTCTCTTACAGAGTACGGGAAAATATGAATTTTCTCAAAGCCGACTTTCTTTGCAAACTCAACGGTATCGTTGAAATCCTCGTCGGTTTCGCCCGAAAATCCGACCATAATATCGGTTGTTAAGGTACAATCGGCAAAATTTTCACGCAGCTTTTTACAAAGGTCATAATACTCATCGGCGGTATAGTGTCTGTTCATACGCTTTAACGTATTGTCGCAACCGCTTTGAAGTGAAATATGAAACTGCGGACAAAGCTTTTCACATTTTGCAAGATTAGACAAAACCTCATCAGTCAAATGGTCGGGCTCTAAAGAACCGAGTCTGACACGCTTGATTTTATCGTTCTCACAAGCCGCCGCAACCGCATTGTAAAACTTTTCGCCCGTGTCCTTGCCGTAAGCCGAAAGGTTAATTCCGACAAGCACAATTTCCGAAAAACCTTTATCCGCAAGGGCTGAAACCTCGCTTTTAATCTGCTCAATCGGCTTTGAACGCACTCTGCCTCTCGCATACGGAATTACACAATAAGAACAAAATCTGTCGCAGCCGTCCTCAATTTTTACAATCGCACGTGTTCTCTCGTTAAACTCATAAATCGGATTGCCGCAAAACGCCTCGCCCGATAAATGCTGATTTATCTCAACAATTCTCTCCCGATTGCTTATAAATCTTTTTAGTTTTGCAACCAAAGAAATATTATCTTTATTTCCGATTACAACATCCGCCGCCGTAAGCTCGCTTGCCATCTGCGGAAAAGCCTGCGGCATACAGCCTGTTAAAACAACAATGCTGTCGGGATGATTTCTTTTTAGATGGCGCACGGTCTGTCGGGTTTTCCTGTCGCTCTCGGCAGTTACTGTACAGGAATTGACAACAAAAATATCTGCCTCATCATCATTTAATGTAACAGAAAATCCGTTTTTTAATAAATCCTCTGTTATTTCCTGTGTTTCATATTGATTGACCTTACAGCCAAGCGTATAGAGCTTAACTTTCATTGATAACTCCTATTTTAGATTGATTTTACACGGAAAACACGAACTCCGTGCGGTGCAACACGAGCGTTAATAGCACCCGAGGTTACGTCAATTTCCTTACTCCAAAGGTCTGTGTACTGATAAGCGCCTACATCGGACAGCTCAACATAGCTGAGATTTGCAACCTCTTTTAATGAAACGCTCATATCCTTTTCGGAATTTGACTTGTTAAAGAAGCATATTGCAGCCTCGCCCTTATCAAGAGGCTTTACAAGAATATCCGTAATAGCGTTGGTTTTCATTCTCCTGCACTGAACGCCCTTTTTATCCTGATCAACAGCAATAAGCTCTCTGTTGGTTACAATCTGCAAAATCTTGTTATTGTAATCAACATTTCCGTCAGCGTCGATAAACTCTCTTATATCGTTACCGAGTATAAGCGGTGCGGAAAGCATACACCAAAGAGTAAAGTGTGCCTTATTTTCCTCAACGGTAAGGTTACCGTTACCGACCTCAAGCATATCGGGGTCATTCCAGCCACCGATACCCGAATAATCTGCAAGCTTAACGTTGATTTCATAAATTCCAAGAATTGAGCTCCACATAGGTCTGATATCAGGCGTGGTTCTCCAAAGATTACCTGCCTGTGCACCCCATTTCCATGGCTTGTTTTTGCCCCACTCGCAAATTGAATAAACAATCGGCTTTTCGGGTACATTGTTCTTTTCAGCGTAAAGCTTCGTTGCACGCTTTAATTCTTTACCCATATTTATATACTGAGTAGCCGCAGAGTCCATTTTCGAGCCAATGGGATTTTTAATTTCTATTGTATTATCGCCCTTGTTGAGCTTAACAGAAATTTGACATCTGCCTGTTCTGGTCCAAGCCTTTGTAGGCGGAATATCAACAGGATAAGAATCACGGTCATTAACAGTAACAACCGCATATTTATCGGCATCGGAAGCCTTTTTAACAACGATTGTAAGCGTATATTCGCCGTCCTCTGCTATATTGACAAAGCTAAATCTAACGCTGCCCATATTGCTGTCAAGGTTTGCAACATAGCTTCCGTTTTTATCTTTAATAATTCTTGCAGTACCGTAAAGCTCGCCGTTTTCAGCCTCAAGAATCTGCTCGCTTCCGCCGTTTTTATCGGTAATAATAACCTTATCGATAAGCGGAGCTTTTGAGGTAATAGGCTTATTGTGACAAAAATCGTATTTGAAATATTCAATACCCCACTCGGCAAAGGTTTCCGCATCAATTCTCTCATGACCGAGAGAAGCCGGCAAATCCTCGCAGGTAAGAGTACCGTTTGAGGAATATATACCTGCCTTAAAGCCCATTTTATTCAAATCCTCAACAAGCGGTTTAATTCCTCTCGGGAATGTTGCGAGGTCGCCCTGCAATTTGCCGTCCTTGTCACGAATTGAGCTATGCCAGCAGTCGTCAAGGTTTACGAATTTGTATCCTGCGTCAAGCAAGCCGCTTTTTTTCATAGCGTCGGCAATCTGAAGGATTTTTTCTTCTGTAATTTCCGTTCTGAAGGAGTTCCAGCTCGACCAACCCATAGGAGGTGTAAGAGCCACTCCGTTATCGTATTTTTCCGTCGTTTTGATGTGTACGCCGAGTTTTGCAACAGCCTTACGAATATCGCACTCGGGACAAAAATCAGGATTTTTCTTTTTTGCAATATAACCTGCGGCAGCAGCCGTACCTGCCAAAACTGCGGCTGAAATGATTTTTCCTAACATAGTACAATCCCCTTTACAAAATAAAGAGGATAGCGAAATAACATTCACTATCCTCCTTGATTTAATAAATTAAATTATTCCTCAACGGGAGTTTCCTCAGCAGGAGCTTCAACTGCTTCTTCAGCAGCGGGAGGATCGAGGAGAGCCTTTATTGAAAGGCTGACACGCTTCTTATCAAAGTCAATGTCAAGAATCTTTGCTTTAACTTCCTGACCAACCTTGAGAACATCAGCTGTATTAGCAACGTGGTCATATGAAATCTCTGAAATGTGAATAAGACCGTCAATTCCGGGAATGATGTTTGCAAATGCGCCGAATGTTGTAAGTCCGACAATCTTTGCTGTGATTTCCTTACCAACGGGATAATCTCTCTTAAGAATTTCCCACGGATTGTCCTCAACTTTCTTGAAGCCAAGAGAAATCTTCTTGTTTTCACGGTCAAGAGCCTTTATGTAAACTTCAACAGTGTCGCCTACATTAACAACCTCTGACGGATGCTTAATTCTTGTCCATGAAAGCTCGGAAATGTGAATCATACCGTCAACGCCGCCGAGGTCAACGAATGCACCGTACTTTGTAAGTGAACGAACTGTACCTGTGTACTTCTGTCCCTCTTCAGCCTGTGCCCAGAACTTCTCTGCCTCTTCCTTGCGGATGTCTCTGTTAGCAGCCTTGATTGAGCCTACAACTCTGCGTCTTCTCTTATCTGCTTCGATAATCTTGAACTTAACAGTCTTGCCGACCATATCCTCAAGAGAATCGTTTCTGCTGAACTTTGAAAGTGATGCCGGAATGAATACACGAATTCCGTTGTACTGAACATAAAGTCCCTTACCGTCGCCTACAACGCCTGTAACCTTACCTTCAACAACCTCATCGCTCTCGGGATCGATTGTTTCCCAAGCCTTAGCTGCGTCATAACGCTTCTTTGAAAGCATAACCGTACCTTCGGCATCGTTGGTTTTCATAATGATAAGGTCAAACTTGTCGCCGATTTTAACTTCTTTTGTGATGTCGCATGAGGGATCGTTGCTGAATTCATTAGCGGGAACATAGCCTGTATGCTTTCTTCCTACGATTTCAACCTCAACCTCAGACGGCGAAACGCCTACGACTACGCCTACAACTTTTTGGTCTGTGCTTTCATCTATATATTCTTCAAGCATAGCAGCAAAAGATGTATCTTCAGCCATTGTTGCCTCCTCCTTTACTGCATTTGTGCTGACATTTTGTTCTAATTTCTCGGTCATTGTTTTTAGTACCTCCTTAATTATACTGTCAGGAGTCGATGCTCCCGCAGTAACGCCGACTGACTTAAACCTTGAAAAATCGATGCCGCTCAATTCCTCATAAGTCTCAATCAGGTAAGTAGGGCAATTGGATTCACACACAGCCTTAAGCTTAGCCGTATTAGAACTTTGACGGCCGCCTATGATAATCATAGCATCGTTTTTAAGCGAAAGCTGAGTGGCTTCCTTTTGTCTTTCTTCTGTCGCATTACATATTGTATCAAAAATTATGGCGTTTGTATAGTAATTTTTAATTTTTTTTGCATATTTTTCAAAAGATTTTATCGAAAAAGTGGTTTGAGAGACAACTATTAGATGTTTTTCAACTAAATTCGGGTTGGAATTGATGATTTCGTCAAGCTCTTCCTCGATATTGAACACAAAAGACGGTCCCTTGCAGTAGCTTCTGATACCTATAACCTCGGGGTGAGTCTTGTCGCCTGCTATAAAAGTTACTGTGTTTTCATCGGATTTTTCGCTGACTGTCTTATGAATTTTCAAAACAAACGGGCATGTAGCATCACAAAAATTCGGGGAAACGCTCTTTACCTCTTGCAAAAGGTCTTTAGTAATTCCGTGAGTTCTGACAACAATCACATCGCCGCTTTTACACTCGTCGGGATGCTCTATAATGCGGACTCCCCTCTTTTCGAAAGAAGAAATGACCTGTGGGTTATGAATAATCGGTCCTATCGTACAAACGCTTTTGCCCTCGTCAACCATTTTTTCAAGTAAATTTATCGCTCTGTTAACGCCGAAGCAAAAGCCTGCCGACTTGGCAAGTGTTATTTCTCGCAATGTCCTTCCTCCCAAAGTGCAGTAATTTCTCCCATAATACGCTTGGTTGCGTCCTTGAGCTCCTTTGTATTGTGAGGCTCATCGGTAAAGCCGAATTCTTCATTTTTAATTACCTTACCGAAGCGAACAGTCAAGCGTGTACCTTTTTTGTACTCGTCGCTTGTGTAAATCGAAACGGGTAAAACGTCCGCACCCGTAACCTTAGCGATAAGAGCCGTTCCCGATTTACCTCTTGCAGGCTTGAAATCCTTTGAACGTGTCCCCTCGGGAAAAACGCCTAAAATATAACCCTTTTTAACTACATTTTCCGCATATTCAACAGCGGTTGTGTCGCCCTGTCCTCTTCTTATCGGAAAAGCGTTCAAGTGCTTTATGAAAATTCCGAGAGCCTCGTTTTCAAAAAGTTCTTCCTTTGCCATAAAGTGAATAGTACGCTTTACACCTCTGCCTAAAACAATAGGGTCATTACTGCTTTGATGGTTGCAGGCAATGATAAGTCCGCCGTCCTTCGGTATGTTTTCAAGTCCGACATAGGTAATCTTAAATTTAAGACAATAGAGCTTTGCAACCCATCTCAAACCTTGATAAAGCTTATATTCCTTAACATTATTAAAATCGAATTCCATCAAATTCTCTCCTTAATGATATTAACTATTATATTTTTAGCCTCATCAAAATTGTAATCTGAGGTATCGACAATAACGCTGTCCTCGGCAGGCTTCAAGGGTGCAATTTCACGGTGAGAGTCCTGATAGTCTCTTTTTTCCAAATCGGCAAGGACTTCTTCATAGGTGTCCTTTGCTCCCTTTTCAACAAGCTCCTTGTATCTTCTCTTCGCTCTTTCCTCTGCGGAAGCCGTAAGGAAAATTTTGATTTTAGCGTCAGGCAAAACAACCGTGCCTATATCCCTGCCGTCCATAAGGCAGTTATTTTTCTTTGCTATATCCCTTTGCAAATCAAACAAGAATGCTCGAACGCAAGGAATTGCCGACACATCAGAAGCCGCCATAGATGCTTCGGGCGTTCTTATTTCTGTTGAAACATCTTCTCCGTTTAAGAAAACGTGCTGAACGTCGCCAACGAATTTTAATTCGACAACTATATCCTTAAGAGCCTTTTCAATATTTTCAGAATCCTTTGTGCCAATGCCGTTTCTTAACGCATAAACACCGACTGCACGGTAAAGAGCACCTGTATCGACATAAATAAAGCCGAGCTCCTTTGCCGCCGCACGTGAAATTGTACTTTTTCCTGCTCCTGCAGGGCCGTCAACAGCAACATTAACAACCATAGTATCTTCCTTTCTTATACGCTTTTTCCGGCAACGTGTCCGGTTGAAAACGCAATCTGCAAATTAAAGCCGCCCGTGTAAGCGTCAACGTCAATGACCTCGCCTGCAAAATAAAGATTTTTGCAAAGCTTCGACTCCATCGTCTTTGGATTTATCTCCTTGCAATCAACTCCGCCCGAAGTAACAATCGCTTCATCGATTGAGCAGAAATTGAGAACGGTAAGCTTCATATTTTTTATTGTTTTAACAAGGCTTTGACGCATTTCCTTTGTAACCTGATTACATTTTGTAGACGGTCTTATCCTTGAAAGCCTGATAACGGGATTTATAATAGCTCTCGGCAAGAGCATACCGAGTGAGTTCGAAATCGCCTTGTTACAGTTATCGTGCAAATCCCTCTGTATTCTCTCATCAAGCTTTTGCTCGTCCAAAGCAGGCTTCATATCAATATATATTTCATATCTTCCGCTTTCCATATTTCTCATATGGGCACTTGCCGAAAGAATCATAGGCCCCGAAACGCCAAAGTGCGTAAACAGCATTTCTCCAAAATCGGAATAAATCTGTTTTTGAGTTTTAGTGTCAATAACTCTAATTGCACAGTTGCGAAGCGAAAGTCCCATAGCCTCGCTGCAATATCCCTCACGGCAGGTCAACGCAACCAATGACGGTTTAATATCAACAATATTATGTCCGACGCTTTTTGCAAGCGTATAGCCGTCGCCCGTTGAGCCCGTCTTCGGATAAGACTTACCGCCTGTTGCAATTATTATTTTATCGGCATAGTATTTTTCGCCGTTGTCTGTAACAACGCCTTTAGCTTCGTCGTTTTCCAAAATAAGTGCCGTTACTCTGCCCTGCTTACGCTTAACTCCGCTTTTTGTAATGTATTTATTAAGAGCGTCAACAATGTCAACTGCTCTGTCGCTCGCAGGAAAAACTCTGTTTCCCCTCTCGACCTTCAGTTCAACACCGAGATTTTCAAAGAAGCTGCGTGTATCACTCGTTGAAAAGTCCGAAAAAGCACCGAATAAAAATCTGCCGTTTTGCGGAACATTCGAAATAAGTGCCTGAATATCCGTTTCGGCATTTGTAACGTTACATCTGCCCTTGCCTGTAATCAAAACCTTACGGGCGATTTTATCGTTTCTCTCAACTAAAATAACTTCATTTCCGTTTTCGGCAGCCGTTCCCGCAGCCATACAGCCTGCTGCTCCTGCTCCAACTACAATAACCTTACTCATCGCCGTCATTTTCTTCCTTTTCGTAAACCTGATATTTATCCCACACGCTTTCAAGCTCGTTAAAGTTTTTATATGCCTCGTTTTTACGGCTCAAGGTAACGCTTGCAATCAAAGCGTTTATAAGGCTAAGCGGTGCGGCAAGTGAATCGACAACCGAAGCCATATTACTTTTTGCAACAAGAAGATGGTCGCCGAAAGGTGCAATGGGAGAATTTTCGGTGTCGGTAATTGAAATGACCGTCGCTTTCCTGTCTGAAATAAATCTCAAAGCGTTTACAGCCTGCTTTGAATATCTCGGGAAGCTGATAGCGATACAAACATCCTCCTCACTTATTCTGAACACCTGCTCAAACATCTCCGAAGCACTCGAAGAGTCAACAAGTATAACGCTGTCAAACACAAGATTGAAATAAAATGCAAGGAAATATGCAAGTGCAGCCGATGAACGAACGCCTAAAATATAAATCTTTTTAGCGTTGTTTATAGCCTTTACGGCATTGTCAAATGCCTCTTTAGACACCGTTTCCGCAGTCTGACGGATAAGGTTAATATCGTCGTTGAGCACGGTGCTGATTATATCGTTATTGCCGATTAAGCTTTGAGAAACCTCCATTCGCTGAACGGTGGTAAGCTTCGTTTTTATCATTTGCTGAAGCTCTTTTTGCATTTCGGGATAGCCCTTAAAGCCAAGCTCGCTTGCAAAACGAACAACAGTTGACTCGCTTACGCCGACTTTTTCACCGAGTGCAGCGGCAGTCATAAAAGCCGCTTTATCATAATTCGTTATGATGAAATCGGCTATTTTCCTATGACTTTTTGAGTATTTTATGCTTTTGTCCTCAAGCCTTGACAATAAATTATTTTTCATAAATACTGTTTTTCCCTCTTCATCTGAATATCTTGAATATTATAATTGAATTTAATTGATTTTGCAAGAATTCCTGCAAATTATTTTATTTTTTGAGGCATATATCTCATTTCCACACCGCAAGGCTCGGTTTTTGAAAGTGAAAGAGAAAAAATATCCGTAGCCTCACATTCTTTTTTGAAAACACAAGCCGCATTTTCGTCTTTCAATGCCGCAATATCCGAGTAAGAAGCTATAAACGGTAATTTCGCATTTTTAACGCATTTTCCGAGTGCTTCGGAAGCGTTTGTGTTAAAGCCCAAAAGCCTTATATAAGGTACTTTAATGCTTATAATATCTTTAGTTATCCCAAAAGCAGAGGCTAACACGGCACGGCGAATTCTCGAATGTGTATATCTTTTTGTTTTAGCCGCATCAAATATTCCGTCAAGTGTTGTTTCGGTTGAAATTGCAGACTTAACACGGTTTTCAAGTCCCTCGGACATATACGCTGTGTTATCATCTATGCAATCTATTTTTGAACGCAATAAAGAAAGTGCCGCAAGCTCATACTTATTTTTATCAATTACTCTGCCGTCATCTGCTGCAGACTTATATATATCCCGTGTATTTTCAGGGATAAAGCGTGAAATATCATCTTTTTCGCAAATCATTTTCCTCAAAAGCGTAGCCGAAGCAAAGCTTTCTTTATCATTAAGTGAGTTATAGCCTGCACCCTCTCTTTTTACGGTAACAGGCTTAATTTTATATCTGTTTTTATTTATCGCCTTAATGTATTCAACGGCAAGTATATCGTTTGGTAAAGAAATGCACGTTCCGTCAGAAAAATCTCTGACAGCCATTTCTCTTGCCGTCGGGTAGCTGACGCCCTTTTCAAGATAGCTCTTGATTTTCCCGTCAAAATCGGGATTTGCGATTATCTCGGCAGCTTTTTTGAGTGCGCTTATATCTCCGCACTCACTTCCGAATGCCAAAGTATCACAGCCGAAGCTCTCCAATATACGAACAGCGTTTTCACAAAAAAACTCGGCACTTGCGGTAGCGTAAATAAACGGCAATTCAAGCACAATATCAGCACCGTTTTTCAGTGCCGCCTCAACTCTTATTTCCTTTGGAAATATCGCAGGCTCTCCACGTTGTACAAAGCTTCCGCTCATCACACAAACAAGCGTGTCCCCGTCCTTTTTTACCGAATCAATCAAATGCTTATGACCGCAGTGGAAAGGGTTAAATTCACAAACAATTCCGATTATACTCATTTATTATCTTCCACTCCTTTATAAGCTTTTCTAATGAATAAGCCGCATTTGCAGGGCTTGTTGACGGCAAAGAAATAATATCTACACCCGTATTCTTCTTTATATACTTATTATATAAGCTCTGTGCGGTCTTACCGTTTGCGTATATTTTTTTGATATCGGCAACCGATAATATTTCCGATAAATCATTCGGTATAACGCTTTTTATTGTGCTGTCAGCCGAGCCTGTAATTTCACAGGACTTTATGACATCCCACACGGCGATTTTATTGCTTAAAAGCATATTTTTCTTTTCCTCGACAGAGCTTGGAACGGGACAGGAATACACCGACGCCACAACCCTCCAAAATCTGTTTTGCGGATGAGCATAGTAAAAATTGTTCTCTCTCGATTTAACAGACGGAAAAGAGCCGAGCACGAGTATTTCCGAGTTTTTGTCGAAAATCGGCTCGAAGGTATGAGTAAATATTTCCCCCATTCCGTCATCTCCTGTCAAAATTTGCTTTTTAACTTGAAAAATTATATTGATAAGTATATAATATTTAAGGAAAAATTTCAACCGATAACTCGGAGGAGGAAAATAATGAAAATTCTTGTTATTAACGCAGGAAGCTCATCTCTTAAATATCAGCTTATTGATATGGAGCATGAAACCCTGCTTGCGAAAGGTATTTGCGAACAAATCGGCGACGCTAACGCAACCTTTACTCATAAGGTACCCGATTGTCCCGAAAAGACAATCAAGAGCGAGCCTCATCTTATGGCTGACCACAGCGAAGCAATTCAGCTCGTATTGAATACTCTTGTTGACGCAGAGCACGGCGTTATCAAATCAATGGACGAAATCGGTGCGGTAGGTCACAGAGTTCTCCACGGCGCTGAAAAGTTCTCGGCTTCTGTTCTTGTAACGGAGGAAATGAAAGAAACCGTTAAAGAGTGCTTCAAATTCGGTCCGCTTCACAACCCTGCAAACCTTAAAGGTATCGAGGCTTGCGAAAAGATTATGAATGTTCCGCAGGTAGCTGTTTTTGATACAGGCTTCCATCAGACAATGCCCGACTATGCATATATGTATGCTCTCCCCTATGAGCTTTACGAAAAGGACGGCATCAGAAAATACGGCTTCCACGGTACATCTCACAGATACGTTTCAGGCAGATGCATCGAGCTTCTCGGCGGCAAGGCTGAGGGCACAAAAATTGTAACCTGCCATCTCGGTAACGGCTCATCGATTTCCGCTGTTAAGGACGGTAAGTGCTTCGATACAACAATGGGTCTTACTCCTCTTGAGGGTATCATAATGGGTACTCGTTGCGGTTCAATCGACCCTGCAATCATTCCCGTAATTATGAAGTCTCACAACCTCACACCTGACGAGGTTGACCATCTTATGAACAAAAAAAGCGGTATGCTCGGTCTTGCAGGCACAAGCGATAACCGTACTATTGAGCAGATGTCAAAAGACGGCGACAAAAAGGCTCAGCTCGTTGAAAATATGCTTTGCCATCAGCTTACAAAGTACATAGGCGGTTTTGCGGCTGCTATGGGTGGTGTTGACGCTATCGTATTTACAGGCGGTATCGGAGAAAACAATCCGCACTACAGATCAAGAGTTGCTGAAAAAATCAAGTTCCTCGGAACTGAAATCGACGAAGAAAAGAACAGCATCAGAGGCGAAGAGGTTGAAATCTCTGTTCCCGGTTCAAAGGTTAAGATGTTTGTTATTCCGACTAACGAAGAGCTTGTTATCGCAAGAGATACTCTTGAAATCGTAAGCAATCTTTAATAATTAAACACTAAACTCCTGTATGCCTTTGTGCTGCGGGAGTTTTTTGAAAATAAGGAAAGGAATGAACGTTATGAAAGAAAACAGAAAGCTGCTTAAAGAGGTTTTACAGGAAATTCGCCACGATATGACTGACGAAGAGGTTTTGAATTTACTTGCGGACAGTAAAATTTCCGTTAACCCGAACAAGAAAAAAGAAAAATACACTCTCGGACAGCGTGCTGCGGACGCCATAGCGAAATTTGCAGGCAGCTGGGCATTTATATTTTCTTTTGTTGCCGTGCTTGTACTGTGGATGGTTATTAACGTAATCCTTGCGGCAAAAGCGTTCGACCCTTATCCGTTTATTTTGCTTAATTTGGTTTTATCCTGTGTTGCGGCAATACAGGCGCCGCTTATTATGATGAGCCAAAACAGGCAGGAGGAAATTGACCGCCGCCGTGCCGAAAACGATTACAAGGTAAATCTCAAAACCGAAATAATGATTGAGGACCTTTACGATAAAGTAAATGCAATTCTTGCAAAGCAAAAAGCACTTGAAAAGAAATTGGATGCCGAAAAAAGCGAAAATAATAAAAAAGATACCGAAAATAAATAAAAAAAGCCACTCGCTGAGTGGCTTTTTTTACTGCGTTTATCTGATTTTAATTGTCACAATTTCAAACGGCTTTAAGGTTATCGGAATTGAGTTCTCTTTTGCCGATATAACCTTTAATTCATTTTCAAGCATATCACAAAGCGTTACAGACTCAAAGTCGAATCCCGTTTTAAGCACGGTACTTGTACGTCTGTTGAAGCTCTCATACATTCTGACAATAATTCCGTCTCCGTTTTCAGCTTTCTTAATTGTTTCGATAACAACATTTTCATCTTTTACGGAAACAAGTGAATAGCTGTCGGCGAGCTTGCCCGAATGCTTATCAATCGTCATAGCGGTCATTGGATTATTAAGCTCATAGGCCGTTTTGATTGTTCCTGCCTCACGGTAATCCCCTGCGTGCGGATAAAGCGAATAAGTAAAATAATGCTCGCATTTATCGGCTGTCGGATCGGGATAAGTACCGCTTTTAAGCAGTGTTAATGTCATAACACCGTCGTGAATTGAATGACCATACTTGCAATCGTTTATGAGACTGACGCCGTATCCGTACTCTGAAATATCGGAATATTTATGAGCGCAAACCTCAAAGCGTGCGCTGTCCCAGCTTGTGTTATAGTGCGTGGGTCTTTCAACAGAGCCGAATTGAATATCGTACGTCGCCTTGTCGGTATTGACGTCAACGGGGAACGCTGTTTTCAAAAGAATATGCGACTCTTTCCAGTCGATATACGTTTCAAAATCAATGCGGTCAAGGTCATCATAAAGCCATATTTTTTGCTTTAGGGTGCTGTTTAAGAATGTCTTTTCAATTTCAAGACCTGCTCTTGCACCGTCCTTTATAGGCTTTATCGACTTAACATTGTTGACTTCCCACGATTTATCGGTATAGTAATTGCTGATTTCCCAGTTGTCGTAGTCTCTCGGTAAATCCTCATAAGCGGTAATAACATTACCACACTCATTGTTTTTAAGTACCTGACGCATATTGCGTTTATCGAAGATTTCGGAAAGAGTACCGTTTTCATCAAGGGTAAGACGGAAGAATTTATTTTCGATTTTGTTGTCGGTTATTTTAACGTCAGCTTTAATTTTGGGCATTGCAATAACCTTATAGCCCTTTGCGGGAATGTCGCTGACACAATATGTAACGCCGTCAATTTTAACAGCACCGTCGCCTGTAAACGAATTCGGATTGAAAACCAAAATTCCACCGTCGGTATTGATATTGTCGGCAATGTCGCCATATGCTTTTGAAGCGATTTCCCTACCTGAAAGCTTTAACTGCTCATACTGCTTTGAGGAAACCTCATACACCTCTTTTATCGAAGAGCCGGGTATAATATCGTGGAACTGATTGAGAAGTATTGTCTCCCATCCGTCGTGAAGTGCTTTTTTCGGATATTCAGAGCCGTTAAGCTTTTCGTTCATAACGGCAAGTGCTTCAGCTTTTTCATAAAGGAATTCGCACTTACGGTTATTCCTCTTGTTTTTAGCCTGCGAAGTATATGTGCCACGATGATATTCGAGATACAGCTCACCCTGCCAAACAGGAGTTTTCGGGTTTTCCTCTGCTCTCTTTTTAACCCTTTCAAGCATCGAGCCGGCAAATTCCATTTTTGCAACGGGCACACCCGAAATACCTTTTTTGAGAATATCGTAATATTCAAGGTCTTTTCTTATAGGTCCGCCGCCGCCGTCGCCAAAGCCAAAGGTAATCATAATATCATTATTTATATCCTTTTGCTGATAACGGTCATATCCGCCTTGAAGCTGACTCGGATTGAGTTTTGCGTTATAGGTGCAATTTGTTGCTGTCGGCACTCCCCTGTGTTTGTCCTGTGCGGTCATAAAATAAGCAAAAATATCAGTGCCGTCTATGCCCTTCCACCAAAAAGTATCATAAGGCATACGGTTTGACTCGTTCCAACCGATTTTCGAGGTTACGAACTTGTCAACACCGCTTTTCATAAGTATCTGAGGCAATGCGGCTGAATATCCGAACACGTCGGGAAGCCACAAAACCTTTGAGTCAACGCCGAATTCCTCTTTGAAGAAACTCTTTCCGTAAAGCACCTGTCTTACAAGGCTTTCTCCCGAGGAGAGATTGCAATCGGCTTCGACCCACATTGCACCCTCAACCTCCCAACGTCCTGCCTTAATCATTTCCTTGACCTCGGCATAAAGTTCGGGACTTTCCTCTTTAAGATACTTATAAAGCTGCGCCTGACTTGACATAAATTTGTACTCGGGGTACTTTTTCATTAAGGCGAGCACAGTTGAAAACGAACGCTGTACCTTTTCCCTTGTCTGCGCAAGCGTCCAAAGCCACGCAACGTCAATATGCGTATGACCGATACAAATTGCGTTGACATCTTCCGGTGTGCATTTTTTGAAAAACTCTTCGTCAATATACTTTTGCGCCGCTTTTACGGAATTATTAAATTCAGCACTTCCGATTACACGCATATCAAGAAGATTTACCGCATTCAAAATGTGCTTTTCTATATCGATATATGTTTTTTCGTCGGGATTGAGATATTCCGTAACTTCAAACGGAACTTTAAGGCTGTAATAAAGCTTTCTTGCTTCCTCGTTGTAAACGACAAGCCTTGCGTCAAGGTCAAGCCAACCGTCGCCGTTCATACCCGTGTACGCATATATGTAAAGCTCATAGCTCTCCTCGGCATTATCAAGAAAAATCTCCCTATGATTCATATCAAGCCCTTGAACAAGAGCGCCGTTAAGGTAAACTATAAACTGCGGATTTATTGCGTCCCAGCTTTGATTGTAGGCGTCGGTTGAGATTACAAGCTCAACGTTTTTACCCCTAAACTGCTCGGGAATGACAAGCTTTTTATAAAACCAAGCGTGCTCATCCTGCTTGCCACCCCAACGACCGATTTTATCGTATTCGACAAAGCTGTCATCAATTTCAGGCAAGGTATTATCGGACTTGTATCCGCATTTTTTATAAAGGAAGCCGTCAACACGTTCCTGTGAAACTGTCATAAATTTTTGAAACGTGTCAAAAAACACTTTCATTCTGTCTTCGTAAAAATCAGTCATAGGCTTTATCTCCATCCTTAAATATATCGGAAATCAAATAGAAAGAACCGCACACTAAAACGAACTGCGAATTTTCTACCGCTTTATGATAAGCGATTTTCGGGTTAATTTCAATACTTATTTTATCAATATATTTTTTTGAGTATTCGGAGAGCCTTTCAGGCGACTCCGAGCGTGGGTTATCGGGCTTTGTAAATATAACATTCTTGCAAAAGGGCAATACGTTTGAAAGATATTTTTCGCAATCCTTATCCGCCATCATTCCGATTACAGCGGTTATCTCCTTATCTGAATACTCACTCTTCAAGACGCTTGACAACGCCCGTGAGCACTCCTCATTATGTCCGCCGTCAATCAAAACATTATCGCCGATTTGCTCCATTCTGCCGTGCATAACCGTATGCTTTAACGAATACGCAATATCCTCGTACCCGACTTTTTTGATTTTATTTAGAGCCTCGATAACGCCGATTGCATTTTCGACCTGATGCCGTCCGTCAAGCGAAACAAAATATCTCTTATCCTTATAAATAAAATCCGTACCGTTTTTGCCTTCTGAAAGTATTTCAACTTTATCAAAATCGGCAACGGTCAAATTCGCATTTTTCTCTTTTACCGTCTTTTCTATGACCTTTAGCGCCTCGTTGTCTTGAAGCGAGGTTGTAACAACAGAAATTCCGTCTTTTATAATTCCGCACTTTTCAAAAGCGATTTTCTCGATAGTATCGCCCAAAATATTCGTGTGATCCTTTGAAATTGAGGTTATTACCGCCACCTCGGGCTTTTTTATTACGTTTGTTGCGTCAAACCGTCCGCCCAAGCCTACTTCCATAACCGCATAATCGCATTTTTGCTCGCTGAAATATAGCAGTGCGACAGCTGTTATAGCTTCAAATTCCGTTATAACAAGCCCGTTTTCGGAAAGCTCGTCAATAATCGCCTTTACTCTTGAAACAACACGTGCTAGGTCTTGCTTCGGAATGTTTATGTCGTTTATTCTTATTCTTTCGCAAAAATCAAATACATAAGGCGAAGTGAAAAGTCCTGTTTTGTAATTTGCGCTTATCAAGGCGTTTGAAATCATAGTCGAGGTTGAGCCTTTTCCGTTCGTTCCCGCAATATGTATAAATTTCAAATTATCCTGTGGATTTTCAAGCTTTTCAAGCAACACGTTTAATCTTTCAAGTCCCGGTTTAATACCGAAAACCAAAAGCGAATGGATATAATCCACCGCCTGCTCATATGTCATAAAATCATCTCCGAAAAAAGTATAACATAACAATTAAAAATATTAAAGATTTTTATTTACAATCTCTTTTTCAGGGTGTAAACTGAAATAAAATAACAAACGGAGGGTTGTGCAATGACAGAAAGAAAATTAACAGGTAAGCGTAAACTCGGCTACTGCTCGGGTGTAATTACGGAATCCTTGCTCTATAATATGTTCTGTACATATTATCTTGTATTCCTGACCGACATTATTCATATGAAGCCCGTATTAGCAGGTACAGTAAGCTTTATTTCGATTTGCTGGGACGCAATAACAGACCCGATTATCGGCGCATATGCCGACCAAAACGGCGCAGACAAAAGAAAATATATGGCAAAATCGCTGTTTCCGTTAGTTTTGCTGTTTATTGCCGCTTTCTTTAATATCGGTACTGATAACAGCGTTATTCAGTTCATTTACTATACCGCAATCGCCATGCTTTTTTGGCTTGCTTATACGATATATACAATTCCGTATTATGCAATCGTTGCTGAAATCACGCAGGACTATGACGAACGAACGGAAATCAGAAGCACAAGCTCGCTTATCAACACTGCGGCAATCTTTCTCGGAAATGCCTTGCCTGCCGTTGTACCGTCGCTTTTTGCAGGCGTTGTAATTTCAGGAAAGCATATCGGCGAGTCGCTCGGTTGGGAAATAACAGCGATTATAATGTGCGTACTTTCGCTTATGTTCGGTATCTTTACGGTCAAGTCCCTCAAGGGAGTTAAGCTCATTAAGGCGGAAGCTGAAAATGTCACGGGCGAAAGAAAGAAAATCAAAGCAATATTTGCAGAAATGCTTGAAGTGCTAAAAATCAAGCCTTTTAAGTGGTTTGCAATGTTTATTGTTTTCTTCCTTATTGCCTCATCAATGATACAATCGTCATTTGAATATATGATTAAGGATTGCGTCGGCGCAGACCCCGAAATATATATGGTTGTGGTTATCGTCGAATTGGTTGTCGTAATGGCAGCGTTTATTCCGATAGTTACAAAGGTCGCAGAGAAAAAGGACAGAAGATTTTCAAGCCTTGTATTTATGTCAATAATGTGCATCGGTCTTATCGGCTGCAAAATTGCAGGTGTTACCTCTATTGTTGTTGTGCTTATAATCACGTTCTTTATGGCTGTCGGTATGGCTAATTTCTGGACTGTATTTTACTCAATCGCCTATGACCTTGTTGAGGTGGACGAGTTCGCATACGGCTCACGCCGAGAAAGCGTAATAACAGCCTTACCGCAATTTTTCCAAAAATTCGGCTCGGCTATCGGTGTTTGGACGGTAGGCTTTGTGCTTCAGCTTGCAGGCTACAACAAGGCAAACTCAGTACAGCCTGCAACCGTTGCAAAGGGAATTGAAAATAATGTAACGATTTTGCCCGCAGCGTTCCTTGTGCTTTCGATAATCGGCGTTTATCTCTACCCTGTTACAAAAGAAAAATTCTCAAAGCTTAAAGATGAGCTTGAAAAGAAAAAAGCCGGTCAAGAATACTCAACCGACGGTCTTGAAAAATTGGTGTAAACGAACATATATAAAAACAAGCTTCCTACAAAGGAAGCTTGTTTTTATATCATTTGATGTAGATTAAAGAATATTTTTTTTGCTCATATTTTCAAGCATTTGAGCCATTTCAGCTCTGCCTGCATTGCCTGTCGGATTAAGGTATTCGGCACCGCCTACAATTCCGTTTTCAACTGCCCAAGCAACAGATGTTTTTGCCCACGGGCTTGTATTTCCGCCGTCAGGATAGCGAGCAAGGATTGTATCAACGTTGCCGGATGCCTCGCCATTCAAATATCTGCAAAAGATTATGCAAATTTGCTCTCTTGAAATAGGTGTACCAACGCCGAAATAATCACTTGAATAACCGTTTACAATGCCCTTGGCTCTTGCCCAAGCAACTGCAGCCGAATAATAAGCATTTCTCGGAACATCAGAAAAGCTGCTGTCCTTACCTTCATATGCAGAGAGGTCAGCACCGGCAATTCTTGCAAGAATTACAACAAAATCCTGTCTCTGAATATTGTTTACAGGTCCGAAGCTTCCGTCCGAATAACCCGTAATATAACCTTTTTGTGCAACTGATTTAACAGCCGGATAATACCAAGCCTCATATGAGGTATCAGGGAAAATCGTTTTGTGGTGTAACGCAAATAATGGCGATAAATCTTCATTATTTGGACCTAAAACATTATCGCTGAAAAATTCCAAAATCAAATCTGTCGGAACAGTCGATAAAACCTTAAATTTAACGGTAAAAATCACTTTGTTTTCAAAATCGGTATCTCCGGCGCTTGTCCAAGTAAAGTTTACCATACCCGGTTTAGAGTAATCAACAATATCGATTGCGCTTGTGCTCACTACCTGATAGACATCCGTATCATATTTAAGTCTTATACCGAGTCCTGAAATTTTGTTTGCGTTTATAACAACCTTCGCAGTTGCTATTTCGCCAACCTTGTAGCTTGATTTATCCATTACAACAGATATTGAATTATCCGCCGCAAATGAGCTCAATCCCATGGCAAACAAAGATGTAAACACCATCAATGCAGCCAAAAACAAAGATAAAGTCTTTTTCATCACAACATCTCCTAAGTAAATATGTTGTAATTATATCATTTATCCGCATTGACTGCAAGAGAAAATACAAGTGAAAATAATGTTTAAATTTTTGTTAATGTTCCTTAAAGCTCATCTCCCTTTTGCTCCGCAAAACATGGACTATGCAGGTTCAAGCCCTGTCGGAATTTCAATTGGTTTATTAAAGAAATTTATCAATATGTAAAAAGCAACAAATTATTGCAAATTTTATTGTATATAATTTCCCTTGAACGAGATTATATGGATATGATAATATGAACATACTTAAATTATAAATACTGATTTAGTTTCATCACGTCCTGCTCAGTTAAATAAAGCAAAGAAGATTATGAAAGATATTCTTAGTAAAATTAAGAATAGTTTTATTGAGGTGTGTAAAAGTGAATAAAACTTTAAAAGAATATTTAATTACCGTTTTTTTTACATTTATAGCTTTACTTTATGCAGTGCTTATAGGATTGCTTTCGGTTTATCTGATTTCTAATAATATTAAGAACAGAATATCGGTTTTCATTGGATATGCTGTACTTATGCTTATTGCAACAATAATTATGTATTGCATATCTAAAAAGAAACTCGCCGTTAATATTTCAAAACTTGAAAGTATATCAATTTCTGTTATTACGACCGTAGTTTTATTTGTTATACTTCCTTTGGTTACTAATCATAGAGTAAATCCGTTTATGGAACTTGTTTCAACTGTTCCTTATTTTTTCCTTTCAAGTTTGAATTTTCCGGAAACTGTTTTATTCATACCGTTTGTAATGTTTGAGTTATTCCCGTTGCTTTCACTTATGATAGGTGTGATAACAAAAAACAGGTAAATCATCTTATAAGAGTGGATTTGAATGCACTGAATTCTGCTGCTGTAGTGTAGAACAGAAATTCTTATCTAAATAAGTTTGCGCCTAATAATCCGTTCAAATGCGCGTAGCGCTTTGATGGGTGCACCCTGTGATAATTACCGTTTCAAACACACAGGGTACACTGAATATGTGCTTAGCAAACAATGGAAGGAATATAAGCCGTACACCGCGGTTATAAGCGACTACTTTACACAAATAAAAGCCAAAACGAAATTTTTGATTACTATAATGGCATTCGCAAATGCTATAAGTGGACGGAAGCTGATCCATATCTTGTTACCCAATATATTGGTAACCAAAAAATTCTTACCCGAGAAAAAGTCAAATATATTAGCTCATCAAAAACCGCATGGGAAGGAGAATTATTTAAATATGGCAAGTAAAATAAAAAAAACAATTATGTTCTTATGTTGCACAATATTAGTACTGTTTGTGGCTTTATCTGCCGTGTTTAAAGTAAATTTTTTTCAGGTGATTTCCCTTCCGACATATATTACGAGCGATGATCTGGAATATTATAATGGATTTTTACCGCAAAGTAAAATTGGTTGCCCATATTCAATCAGCAATTATCAAGAAAAAGAACTGGATATGTGGTATTTTAAGGACTTAACTGGGAAAATCAAAGAAAATATAATTGGAAAAGATTTTTGGGTGTATAACGATAATTTTGATATACTATTTTGCTCTGACGGAAAGAAGTATATACGTAATGACACTCACTTTAGTTCTGATGTAACAAGCGATATGGTTAATTCGATTTCGTTTTTTGAGGAACATCCTGTTGATGTGTACAAAGAAGATATTGCTATTCGTAATATTTCTCCTCTTTTGAACGATAAAGATATTTCCGAACTTGCAAATATTATAATTAACGATGAGTATTGTTTGGATGATTTGGATGAAATCGATAACACACAATATTTGTATGATTTGAATATTGCATGGTATGTTATATTTGAACTCAAGAATACTGAAGAGTTTAATTATGAAGGACTTTGTGTGGCTGAAACTCAGCGTTATTACATTGTCTATTATAATGATAAAATGTATTTAAGAGATTTGAACGGAAATCTAAAATTTATTCCTAATGAAATAGCTAATAAAATACTTAATTCTGAATTAACATTGGTTAAATAGTTGATTTGTATATGAGAATATTTGCGATAACTTCGGTGCCTGTGGCGGCAAATGGCAATGTAACAAGGAAATATTCAGAAACATATACCGTCGGTGCAACGGAAGAAATAAAGGTTAGTAGTTGGTGATTAAATGAATAAAAAGAAAAAATTAATAATACTGTTTTGCGCCATTTTTTTAGTTATCATTGCAACATCTTTTGTTTTGATTGAAAAGAAAAACATATCAAAGCACAACTTGGTTTATGCCAGCGGCATTGACAATAAATTGTATGAATACAATTTATCCAAACTTGATGAAAAACAGATTTCTTTTGACGGGTATTCGGATTATTTTCTTGTCGGAGAATATACCCAAGGGGATTATTGCTGTGTCGCAAAAAATGAAAATTCGGCTTATGTTGTCTTAATGGTTAAAGACGGCATTGTAAAAAAAGTATATCAGTTAAGCTTTTGTCCTGATAAAATTATTGTAGGAAAAAGCAATATTTATTGCTTATCAGAGGGAAGGATTTATCTGATAAGCACAACGGACAATTCTGAAATCCTTTATAAAGAAAATGTATATACCGAAAAATACTGCTTGAGTATGTTTGTTACCGAACAGGAGGATTTGGTTTATTTAAGGCAAGAAAATGACGGAAGTGTCTCGGCTTTGCTTGACAGTAACGGGCAGGAAAGTAATATTTTCACTTTTAATTTAAAAGAGGCTTCCATTTTCGGGCTTGATGTCGACGGCAGAATTTTGTATATTGATAGAATCGACAATAACGCTTTGAAAAGTGTTTCCGTTTATGGGGGAAAGTTGAATAAAGTAAGAAAATACGGTAAAGATGTTACTTCCGTTCGGTCCATGTTTGATGGTGAATTTGTCATTAAATATAAAATCAGGATTGTTGACAACTGCCCATATGTCTTTGTAGATAGCGGCAAAACAGGCGTTTCTGTCGTAACCGGCTTACCTTGGTTTGATGTACCGGATTCTGTTGTTGTAGTTTAGTTTTGAAAGGCTTGTCTAAATTTTTATTTCATCAACTCGTTCAAATGTGCTATGCGCTTTGATAGGTCGCTCTGTGATAATCACCGTTTCAAATACACAGGGTACACTGAATATGCGGCTTAGCAAACAATGGAGCTACTATGAAAAATATAAAAACAATTATAACAATAATTATTGTGTCTTTATCAATTGCGGTTGCCGTAATATCCGTGCAAAAATACCGTGAAACGGCAATAAATAAAAATATCGAGAAAATCTCTCTTTCTCATTCCGAATTTTATTGGGCAGATGAAAACGATTTGAGCAGATTTCCACGTTATACTGTTGAAAACGGCGATGTTTTTTATAAGTATAAAGCCGACAATGCTCAAAACGGCACATTGAAAAAAACAGAGCTTAAGATTAGTGATTATACTCCGTATATTATTAAACTAACTTTAAAAAATAACTCTGATTACAATGTCGAAAGCACACATATTTGCGGACTGTATTCTTCGGATGCCGTTATTACGGAGGTAAATGAAGAAACCTATTGGTTCGGTCATTATGTCAGCTCGCACTCTCAGGAAGCTTTTGAAGCTCTTGTTTGGGTGAAAAAAGATTTAACTCAAAGTCAGGTGGACGAAATTTCCAAAACATTGAAATTTGATTGCGAAATTCTGGTTGACTGTAGCTCCGGTAATGAGTATAACACAAAGACGGTTACGCTGAAATGCTTACCTGAATAAAGACTGTTTTCCGATATGCTCAAATGCGCATAAGCACTTTGATAGGTGTATCCTGTGATAATCACCGTTTCAAACACACAGGGTGTGCTGAATGGAAATACGTTTTGCGCTTCCGGCATTGACACAGAGCAAAACACAGTCTGTTTTACAAATTTCAGTCCTTTAGACAACATAAGTTAAACAATAAAAAAGCCTGTAGGATAAACATCTTACAGGCTTTTTGTATAAATGGTCGAGAAGAAAAGCGGACAAGGCAAGCCTTGTCCGTCTTTTCTTCAATTATATGTCCCTTTTGCTTCGCAAAAGATGGACTATGCAGATTCAAGTCCTGCTGAAAATTCAAAGAGCAAAAATAGCAGTTAAAAATAAATTCAAAAAACTAATAATAACCCGAAACAGAGTGGTAGCGAAACAAAGCCGTCACGAACGATACAAAGTCCGTGACGACGTGGTCGAGATGACAGGACCTGACAAGGCAAGCCTTGTCAGTCTTTTCTTCAATTATATGTCCCTTTTGCTTCGCAAAAGATGGACTATGCAGGTTCAAGTCCTGTCGGAATTTCATAAAACAAAAAAGTGTTCATAAGTTAAGTACCTTACGAACACTTCAAATGGTCGAGATGACAGGACTTGAACCTGCGGCCTCTGCGTCCCGAACGCAGCGCTCTACCAAACTGAGCCACATCTCGATAACGTATGTTTTTTTAACGCTCGAATATTATAATATAAAACGACAATAAAATCAAGTATAAATTTATATTTTTTCAAAACTGATAAAATTTATTCTAAATACGCTTAAAAAGATGTTGTTGAGGCTTGATTTTTGGAAAAAAATAGAATATATTTATTTATATTATTTTTTAGGAGGCAAAGAAATGAAAGAAGAAAACAGAGAGTATGGTCAAGTCGCTTTTGACGTAGTTGAACACGCTTCTAAAAAAATCGGTTCTCGTCTTCCCGGTTCTGAGGGCGAACGAAAATTCCACGACTATATGTGCGGAAAGCTCGAAGAAATCGGAATTACACCCGTAAAAGAAGAATTTGCGGTTTCTCCCCGTTCGAGCATCGGCGGATTAAGCTATGCGGGATATTTCGGTATGATTATGAGTGCGCTTACATATTTTGCGCTTCATAACTATTACCTTTGGTTTGCAATGGCATTTGCAGGCATTATATTCGTATTTTGGCTTGTTTCAAGCTGTTTCTTTTACAGAAAATGGTTTGATATGTTCTTCCCGCAGAAAATTTCGATGAATTCCTACGGCGAGCTTCTTCCCGAGGACGGAAAATACGATTACACAATCGTTCTTTCGGGTCATACAGACACAAGCTGGACCTGGAGACACTCCGAAAACACATATAAACACAGAAACAATCCTGTTTTAGGACTTATTAAAGTTTACGGCAAGGTTGGCTTCGGTGCAATCTGCGTATTCTTAAATGTCGGTATTGCTATAGCAATGGCTTTGATTTACGGTGCAATGATTATTTCCACCTCATGCGGCGTTGACGCTTCAGGTTATTCTTTCACATCCGATTTGGCTGCGAATATGTACGAATGGGCATTTAACATAACTTCAAGCTCTTCGTTTAAGGTATTTACAAACATTGTGCTTCTCATTCTCCCCATCATAACAGGAATTGGCAGCGCATTTGTTTCCATGTGGGGCGACGCTCACGAGGAAAACGCTTCAAGAGGTGCTATGGACAACGCAACAGGTATCGGCTTGAGCTATGCTGTTATTAAATACTTCAAGGATCATCCCGAAAAGATGCCCAAAAACTGCCGTATTATCGATTATAACTGCGGTGCTGAGGAAGCGGGTCTTCGTGGCTCTATGGCATTTGCGGCGGAGCACAAGGACGACGGTATGCTTGAAAACTGTTGGAACCTCAACATTGACTCCGTTGCCGACAAGGATTACTTCGAGGTTGTTATTAAGGACGATTGGCAGGGCTGCCGTTTTGACAAGGACCTTGAAAAAATGTTCAAGGATACATTTGCAGAGCTTGGCATTGAGTCAAAAACAAACGGTTGTATTCACAATCCCGTTGGCGGCTGCGACTCAACTCCCATGACAAGAGCAGGTGTAAAATCTGTTACATTTGCCGCACAGAATCCTATGCTCACTTATTATTATCACACCTGGAGAGATATGCCCGAGCGTTTCGAGGCTGAAACCGTATCAACAGGCTTTGACGTTCTTCTCGGCGTTATTGATAAGATTGATAAATTCCAGCAGGAAAACGGCTTTAACGGCGTAAACCACTAATAGCAACAAACAGCAAGGGCGGAGAATATTACTTTCGCCCTTGTTTTTTACTGCTCAAAATGGTATAATTTATTAAAAGCGAGGTAATAAATTATGATGATAAACGGACACGATGTACCCGAAATTGCTTTTTTTGAAAACAAGAACGTTTTTACAGGCAGCGAGGGTAAAAATTTCAGATACAGACTTGCCAATTCAGACGGCAAGCTCCAAGTCAGCGTATGGTATGAAGATATATGCTTTGAATTAAGCAAAGACCCCGAAAGCGAGTTCTTTGACTTGAGCAATGACGCTTTACCGAGTGCGGTCGATTGGATTTTCAGCCGAAAAAAATAATAACAATTATAAATGCCGATACAGCCATCAAAGCTTGCATCGGCATTTGTTTTATATATTTTCATCAAGGAAATCTATTGCTTTATCAATCCAGCCCTCAGCCTGCTTACCCTCGGCAAGACCGATACCATGACCGCCCTTATCAAAATAGAGAAACTCATTTTTGACATTGTTTTCGTTGAGTGCTTCTTCGAGCAATTCGCTGTTTTCAACGGGAACGGACATATCATCTCTGTTGTGCCAACAAAACGTCGGCGGATAATCGGGCGTTATGTGCATATAGACAGAAGCTGCGTTTCGCTCTGCTTTTCCCGTGAGCATACCGAGGAAAATACGCCTTGACACCTTATGTGTCAAATCTCCCATTGTAATTACGGGATATGTTAACAAAAGCACCTTCGGTTTAAGCGAATAGTCTTTATTTTCGTATTCACATTCAAACCTCTCATATTGAGTAGCAAAAAATGAACACAAATGACCGCCTGCCGAACTACCCATTAAGGCTATTCTGTCGGCATCAATTTCAAATTCATCCGCTTTCGATTTAATAAACTGCATTGCCCTCGCAACATCCTTTAACGGATAAGGGAACCTGCCGTTTCCGCTACCAACGCTGTAAAACAAAACAAAAGCGTTATATCCCCTCTCGTTAAGCTTTTGAGCGTAGGGCTTACCCTCGTTCGAATCGGAAACAAATCTGTATGCACCGCCGGGGCAAATCAACACGGTAGGTGCGTTATTTCCGACAATATAACTTTCGAGAACGACCTTTTTCCTCTGCGGTCGCTCCTTTATCTCTTTTTTTGAATAAAGCTGATATGTCATTGTCATCACCGTCAATTTCAAATTAAATATATTTTATCAAAATTTGCATTTGTTGTAAATATGGATTATAATAATATGACGTTGCGAATTGTTTTAATAAAACAGTTGCATAAAGCGTTATTTTTTTATATAATACTAAAGTTAAATACTTATTAAAAAGGAAAAGGTATATTTATGCTTCAATTTGAAGAATTAAGATTAAGACTTTTAGGACACGAGGACGCTCTCAAGGACCTTGCAGACGCACTCGGTCTTGAAAAAATGAAAAAAGAGATAGAGGAGCTTGAAGCTAAAACCGCAGAAAACGGATTTTGGGATGATATCAAAGGCTCACAGGTTGTTTTGAAACGCCAAAGCTCTCTTAAAAACAAGGTAAGCGCTTACGAAAAATTAAAGCAGGATTATGATGACGCTCTTGTTATGATTGAGCTTGCAAATGAGGAAGAGGACGAAAGCCTTGTTGAAGAGTGCGAAGAGAGCGTTAAGAAAATCGAAAACGACCTTGAATCAATGACTCTTTCTACACTTTTAAGCGGCGAATACGACTCTAAAAACGCAATTCTTACCTTCCACGCAGGTTCGGGCGGAACAGAGGCTCAGGATTGGGCGCAAATGCTTTTCCGTATGTACTGCCGTTGGGGCGAAAGACACGGCTACAAGGTTACAACGCTTGATTATCTTGACGGCGAAGAAGCAGGTCTTAAATCAGCAAGTATTCTTATTGAGGGCGAAAATGCCTACGGTTATATGAAGAGTGAGACGGGCGTCCACAGACTTGTTCGTGTCTCTCCGTTTGACTCTGAAGGCAGACGTCACACTTCCTTTGCTTCTATTGAGGTTATGCCCGAAATAGACGACACTATTGAAGTTGATATTGCTCCCGAGGATATCAAAATGGACGTTTACCGTTCTTCGGGCGCAGGCGGACAGAAAGTTAACAAGACATCCTCCGCAGTTCGTCTAACTCATATTCCGACAGGCATCGTTGTTGCGTGTCAGGTTGAAAGAAGCCAGCACCAGAACCGTGAGGTTGCAATGACAATGCTCAAATCAAAGCTCATTGAAATAAAAGAACGTGAGCACCTTGATAAGATTTCCGATATTAAGGGCGAGCAAAAGGAAATCGGTTGGGGAAGTCAGATTAGGTCATACGTATTTATGCCCTATCAGCTTGTTAAGGACAACAGAACAAACTTTGAAATGGGCAATATCGCAAATGTAATGGACGGAGATATTGACGGATTTATCAATGCTTACTTAAAGCAGGAATCGCAGAAAAATCTTCAAAAATAAAATATAGGCATAAAAAATCCGTGAGTGAGAGCTTTCTCATTCACGGATTAGTTTTTGTCAAATCTTAAAGCATTTTTGGAGAGCCTTGTATTCGCCGAGTACAAGTAAAGTGATTTGATCTGTCAAAAGCGTATCGGGAGAAACAGATGCATCGAGCTTTCCGTTCTGTCTGTACGCCATTATATTTATGTTGTACTTTTTACGAATATCAACCTGCCCGACTGTTTTGCCTATCCATGCAAGCGGTACTTCGACCTCGAATATACCATATTCGTCATCAAGCTCAACGTAATCAAGCAAGTGGTCGGCAGAATAGCGAATAGCCGCCCATTTTGCAACCTGCTTTTCGGGATATACTACTTCATCCGCACCGTTTCTCAAAAGGAATTTTTCCTGAACGTCACGCTTTGCCATCGAAACAACGTAGCTTGCTCCAAGCTCCTTCAAAAGAGAGGTAGTTTCGAGTGAGTTTTGGAAATTTTCGCTTATTGTAACCATACAAACATCATAATTTCCGACGCCGAGAGACTTCAAAAACTCTGCATTTGTGCTGTCGCCGATTTGAGCGTTAGTAACAATAGGCAATATTTCATTGACCTTTTCCTCGTTTATGTCAACTGCCATTACCTCATGACCCAAATCTGCAAGCTCCTCGGCTACATGCTTTCCGAAATGGCTTAAACCGATAAGTAAAATGTTTTTCATATAATTATCTCCTTATCCTACCGTAATTTTTTCCTGCGGCAGTTTAGAATTAACGTGTTGTTTATTTGCAAATGCGGCATATATAAGCGTTAGACCGCCTACCCTGCCGAAATACATCAGACCCATTAAAATCACTCTTGAAAAAAGACTGAGAGACGGCGTAATTCCAAGAGTTAAGCCGACGGTACCGATTGCCGAAGCCGTTTCAAAAAGGCAAACGGAAAGCGGAAGCTTTTCGACCACGCTAATCGCAACGCCCGATACGAAAAACAGGCTCGTATACATGGTTACAATCGTTGCAACGTTTTTAATTACGCTTTCCTCAATTCTTCTTCCGAAAAATCCGATGTTATCACGCTGAAAAAATGTTGCGGCTGCGGTTGCGAACAAAACGGCAATCGTCGTCGTTTTCATACCGCCTGCGGTTGAGCCCGGAGAGCCGCCCACAAGCATAAGCATTGTCATTATCGCTCTTGACGAGCCACTCATTTCCAAAAGATTTACAGTGTTAAAGCCTGCCGTTCTCGTTGTCACAGACTGAAACAGTGAATAAAATATGCGTTCGGATATTTTAGCGTCGGAAAAATCCGCAAAGAAAAAGAAAATTGCGGGGATGAACACAAGCAAGGCGGAAGTTACCAACACAACCTTACTCTGCATACGGTAACGCTTTATATGAAAACGCTTTGTGCAAATATCGTCCCATGTCAGGAAGCCTATTCCGCCTACCGTAATCAAAAGCATAACAGTTATATTAACAAACGGATTTGCGGCATAATCGGTCAAGGAAGCAAATTTATTGTTTTCCGTTCCCAAAATGTCAAAGCCTGCATTACAAAACGCCGAAATCGAGTGAAAGAACGAATACCAAATTCCTTTAAGTCCGAAATCCTTGCAAAAAGCAGGCATCATTAAAAGAGCTCCTGCCGTTTCAATTATAAACGTGCCGAAAAGAATAAATCTTGTAAGCCGTACAATTCCGCCAACCTCGGGTGCCGAAATTGCGTTCTGCATGGTGCTTCTCTGCATCAGAGAAATTTTTCTGCCCGAAAGCATGGAAAGCGATGCTGCAAAGGTAATAACTCCCAAGCCGCCTATCTGAATTAACATAATAATTATAGCCTGCCCAAAAATTGACCAATAGCTTCCCGTATCAACAACAACCAAGCCCGTAACGCAAACAGCGGATACAGAGGTGAAAAGTGTCTTATCAAAAGAAGTTACAACTCCCTGCGCCGATGAAATAGGAAGCATTAAAATTAAAGCTCCTAAAACAATAACTCCGGCGAAGCCCAAAAGTATCATTTGAAAAGACGATAATCTTTTTCTTCTATGCTTTAGCCTTGACATATGTCTACCTACTTTATTTTAATATCAATTAGAGTATATATAAATTATTAAAAAAATCAAGAGTAAATATAAATAATGAGTATTTTTTTATTTTACACTTGTAACTTGAGGAAAAATAGTATAAAATATAAGGGATATTCGGTTTGACCGAAATTTCATAAAAAAAGGATGAAATTGAAATGGACAAAAATCAGACAGAGAAAAGCCAAGCAGAGCTTTATCGTGAAGAGCGTAAGCAGAGAATGGAAAAGGCTGCTAAAAAGAACGCAACCAAAAGTCCTCAGCTTGCAAAATTCGGCAGAATTCTCGGTAAATGCTGTGGCGTTATCATTATCGCTGCTCTTTGCCTCACGGTAATTTACGGAATTTTATCTTTCTTCGGTGTTCCGCAGAAGGTTGCTACGGCTGCTAAAATCGGTAATAAGAGAGTATCGGTAGCTAAATACGATTTCTATTATTATGACATTTACAATCAAGTTTACAGCAAGGCTGCACAGTATGAAAACTACGGTTCGGGTATGGGACGTCAGCTTACAGGCTTTGACATTACAAAAGCACCTGAGGATCAGAGCTATCCGTCAACTCTTGAGGGCTATGACAATCCCACTTGGGCTGACTATATAAGAGAAACTGCTCTTACATACCTTCAGTCTTATATTACCTATTCACAGCTTGCTAAGGATAAGGGTCTTACAGTAACGGACGATCAGAATACAGAGCTTGAAGATCAGATTAAGCAGCTTACAACATACGCTGATAATAACGATTACTCTCTCAACCGTTACCTCACTAAGATTTACGGCAAGGGCGTAAACGAAAAGCTTTTGCGTGAAATTTATGAGGAAAGATACCTTGCAACAAACTATGCAAGCGACTCTCAGAAGGAAATTTCCGCAGCGGTTACAGACGAGGAAATAAATGCGGAATATGATGCAAATATTCAGTCCTATACAAAGTTCAGCGTTAATCTCTTTGAGGTTACTGCCGTAGCACAGGAACTTGCAGACGACGCAACCGAAGAGCAGAAAACAGCAGCTCAGACAGCGGCAATGGCAGAAGCTAAAGCTTTGGCTGACGGTTATCTTGCAAAAATCACAAATGCCGAATCAGTCCTCAATGTTGCAACAAGCTACAAATCAACCTCAACGGAAGCATCTGTCAACCTTGTTGATACCGACGCTGCAACCGTTAAAAAGTCATACGGCGAAAACACAGTTAATTGGATTTATTCCGCAGACAGAAAGGTCGGCGATAAAGCAGTTATCGAGACCGACGGCGGATATGTTGTAATTTATATGGTTGCTGTCCCCCACCGTGAAAACACTAACGCTGTTGATGTAAGACATATCCTTGTTCAGTTTAACACAACAACAGACAGCAACGGCAATAAGACAGAGCTTACCGAAGCACAGAAAGCAACATACTATGCAAAGGCTGAGGAAATCTACAACACATTCCTTCAAAATCCGACAGAAGAAAACTTTGCGGCACTCGCTAAAGAAAAGAGCGATGACACAGGCTCAAAGGAAAACGGCGGTCTTTACGAAAACGTAGCACCCGGCGATATGGTTGACGGCTTTAACGATTGGATTTTTGACGAGGCAAGAAAGCCCGGAGATGTTGCAATAGTTGAAACCACCTACGGCTATCATGTTATGTACTTTGTAAGCAATGACAACGAGCCTGTTTGGAAGCTTAACTGCCGTTCGGCAATCACTACAAACAAGTTTACTGAAAGCGACACGAATCTTATGGCAAGCGATGAGCACAAGATTACAAAGCATGACAAGTGCATCAGTTGGGGCTCTGAGCAGATGAATAAAATCATAAAGAACTTCCTTGCAAACAGCAAGAAATCAAGCTCAAGCTACTCAACAAGCAAATAAACAAACCAAAACCCCGAGTGTTACTCGGGGTTGATTTTTTAAGTAGATTGAATTATTTAGTTGTCTATATATTTCTCAATAAAACTCTCGACAGTATTCCAATAGAGCTCCGGCTCAACAGATGACGAAAGTGCGTGTCCTGCACCGTTAACAGTTAAGCATTCTTTCTCACAGCTTGCGGCAGAATACAATTCTCCGAGCATATCATACGGCACAAGCTCGTCTTCAGTCCCGTGTATAAACAAAGTCGGAATACGGCTCTTTTTGACCTGTTCAATCGCACTCGCCTGTTTAAAATTATAGCCGTCGTAAAGCTTTGAAAGCTCGGAGGTTACGTTGAGTACGGGAAACCACGGTATGTGCAAAACGTTCGCTTCACGCCTGAACTCATCCCACTCGGAAGTATATCCACAGTCGGCAATTACAACCTTGACATTTTCAGGTAAAGTCTCGCCCGACGCCATAAGTACCGTTGCCGCACCCATTGACACGCCGTGGAGAATTATCTTAGCATCCGAGTTCCATGATAAAATGAGCTTTATCCACTCAATAACGTCCATACGTTCAGGCCAGCCCATACCGATTTTTGTTCCCTCGCTGTCGCCGTGAGCTCGTGCGTCAACCGCCAAAACATTATATCCGAGAGAGTAAAATTTGTTGACAAACCCTGCCATATGCTTTGCCTTACTTGTATATCCGTGACACACAAGAGCATAATTTGAGCTGCCATTCTTAAATAATTTTCCGTGCAAGCGCAACGAAGCAGGCTTAATATAAATATCCTCCCCCTGCTCATCATACCATTTTTTCATCTCCGGCGTTCCCGTAAGACCGCTGTATTTTGCACTTGAGTCCTCTTCACTGCCGTTTGTATCGGTTACCTTTTGAACAAGGTTATTAAGCTTACTCATATGTATCGGCGATTTCGTGTTAATAGCGAAATTATAAAATATCTCTGCCGACGTTACTGTCAAAGCCGCAAGCCCGCCTAAAGCACCTAAAATCACGCCTGTATTTTTCTTATTCATAAAATTAATCTCACCTGCTTTTTAATTCTATATTATACAACTTTAATTTCAGCCAATATACTTTGATTTTGCAAGCCGCCGCCTATAAGCATACCTCTGTTAATTCCGCAATCGGCAAAATCCCTGCCGTGGCTTAACTGCAAATAAGTATCGTCTATCATTCTGTTGTTTGTTACGTCAATACCTACCCAAATACCGTTATCATAGACCTCAGCCCAAGCATGAGTCTCCCCTATGCCCTTTTGTATTCCTGCGACATATCGTGCAGGTATTCCGAGTGCTCTTGAAACGGCAATAAAAATATGCGAATAGTCCTGACACACACCGCAACCGAGCTTTAACGCCTCATCTGCGGTTGTTTTTATGCTTGTAGCACCGCTTTTGTATTTGAATACCTTATGAATTTCCTTCATAATTCGCTGTGCCGTGCCAACGGGCGTTGTAACAAAATCCTGCGGCAAGCTTTCCAAAAACGCTTTAACCGTGCCCCCGACCTTTGTATATTCAGAAGGATATTTATATATCCCGTTGAGCTTCTCGGGCTGTCGTTTTGAAAGGTCCGTCTCCGCAAACCCGTGAACGTTAACTCCGAAATGACGGTGCGGAACGGTTATTCTGTCGGTTAAAACCTTATTTCCGAAGCCGTCCTCTGTATATGTGCGATTATTTGACGGAGAAATATCAACGGTTATTTCTTTTATCTTCTGAAACTCATTGTCAAACGGAATACATCTCAACGAATAGCAATGCTTCAGCACATCCGACGAAAAGCTTATATCCATTTTATAAGTAAATTCAAGCTCTACCATATTCCACCTCAATACACAACCGTTGTTGTAAACAGTCTTGAAAGCTCATTGAGAATAATATTTTTATCCTCTTCAAACGAGTCTTTTTCAAGAATAATCGAAATTAAGCGATCGGTAGCGTCAACATTACATTCAATTCCGACCTTGTAAAGACGGTTTAACAAAATACTGAATTCCTTTTTTACAAGCTCGGGAGGATATGAAAAACGAGTGTATAAATCAAGCCTTTCAACGCTTCTTCCGAATTTAAGTATATTTCTTGAAGTCTCCGATTCAACGTAATCGTCTGCGCTGCCCCAAAAAGCGAAAATATAATCAAAAACCTGCTGAAGCTTCAAGATAGGCGCATTACTGTACTTGTCTTTTTCAAGTGCGTCAACCGCCATTTGAACATAAGACATAGTTTCGCTGCTCAGCTCATTACGCATAATTACCGCATTGTCATACGCCGCAAGTAAATTGTGCATTACGGAATTCGGGTCATTTTCATCAAACAGAAAATTACGGATAAACTCCTGCTTATATGAATATTTATTTGCTATTCCAAGCTTAGAGCAAAAGTCCTCATAGTATTTTTCATCCTTATCAATCATTCTGTCGTAATACTCGGTAAAAATTTTTAGGGTTGTGTAAACTCTTTCAATATATCTTCCGAGCCAGAAGAGATTATCGGTTGATTTTATCGAGATAATACCCATGTGTCCTTGAAGCCTCCTCCCTGTGAAGAATTAACGACGAGCGAATCGGCAGACTGTGAAAATCTTGTAAGTCCGCTCCTCCAAACCTTGATTTCCTCGCCGTACAAAACAAAAGCTCTTAAATCAGCTTTTCGGTCAACCTGCTTGTTATCATCCGACAACACCTTCAAGTCTTGAAAATCAATTACCTCTTGTGCTATAAATCTTCGAGGCTCTTTTTTTATCAGCTCCCTGAAACGCTCCAAATCGCTTGCAGACATCGTATTTCCGAAAGCTACTCCGTATCCGCCCGACTCCGAAACGTCCTTTATAACGAGATTTTCGAGGTTTTCGAGCACGTATTTTCTGTCGTTTTCATAATAAGGAAGATATGTTTGTGCATTTGAAAGTATCGGGTCCTCGTGAAGATAGTATTCTATCATTTTCGGAACAAAATAGTAAATACCCTTGTCGTCGGCAACACCGTTACCTGGTGCGTTTACAACAGCCACATTCCCTGCCCTATAAGCATCAATCAAATGCGGAACACCCAACAGAGAATCGGGGTAAAATGTCATAGGATCGATATATTCATCGGATATTCTGCGATAAAGCGTACCGACCTTTTTCTTTTCGCCCGAGTATTCGCTGTAATAGAGGTAATTCCCCTCTACAAATAAATCCTGAGGCATAGCAAACACAGCACCCGTTTTTTCCGCCAAATAAGAGTGCTCAAAGAATGCGGAATTATATCTGCCCGGGGTCAAAATTACATTTATGCCGTCCGTATTGACGTAATCAAAAACTTCTTTAAGCAAATTTCCGTATGAACGGTTATCAAAAACTGAATTATTCTGAAATGTGTCGGGACTTGCTCTGCGACAAAGCTCTCTCGCAATCATGGGATAAGAAGCACCCGACGGAATACGCAAATTATCCTCTAAAACATACCATTTCATATCCTTGCCTTGAACAAGGTCAATTCCCGAAATGTGATTAAAAATGTCTTTTGGCGGTCTAATACCCTCACAAGCCGGTAAAAAACCGACAGAGGTATATACGAACTCCTCGGGGATTATCCCGTCTCTTATGATAAACTTATTTGAATAAATATCTCTTAAAAAGCAATTTAGAGCCTCAACCCTTTGAATAAGTCCTTTTTCAAGAAAGGCAAACTCATTTTTAGGTATAATCCTCGGAATTGTATCAAACGGGAAAAGACGTTCGTTGAAACGGTTATTTTTGTAAATTCCGAATTTAACACCGTAACGAGCGAGCAATTCGTTTATAACTTCCTTATGCTCGATAAGTCCATACATTACAAGACCCCCTTATATATGATGATTATAACAATTTTTAAGTGAATTTACAACAAAAAAATCCGCCAAAAGCATTAAAACTTTGACGGATTTTATAAAATTTCAACTTATAACGATTTATCCTTGAGATAAGAAGCGTCAACCGCACTTGTAACGGTAGCTTCAAAACCGTTTTCCTGCAAAGCGCATACGCCCTCAATCGTCGTACCGCCGGGCGAGCAAACCCTATCGACAAGCTCCCACGGATGCTCACTGCTTTCAAGGATTTTTTTAGCACTTCCCAAGACGGTCTGTGCCGCAATTTCAAGTGCCTGTCCTTTTGCAAGTCCGTTTTTAACCCCTGCTCTTGCAAGCGAGTCAATAAACATATATGCATATGCAGGAGAGCAACCGGCAATCGCACTGAAAATCGAAAATTTGTCCTCTTCGATTGAAACGACCTTACCGAAAGAAGAACAGAGCTTTTCAACAAGAGCCTTTTGCTCATCATTTACCAAAGCATTGCAGCAATATGCCGACATAGCCTCAAGCACTGTTGCGTTTATATTCGGCATAACACGTGCAACAGGCACATTTGAGCCGAGCAAGCTGTTTATTTCCGCAACCGATTTTCCTGCGGCAATTGAAATTACAAAAGCGACTTTGTCATTTATGTTCTTCGAAATCGACGGAAGAAGTGAAGCGAACACATTAGGCTTAACAGCCAAAACAACAGTATCAACGCTGTTTATAAGCTCTAAAGCATCGGTAGCAGCGTTAACGCCCAATTCGGTTTTTAACTTATTGACTTTTTCTTCGTTTATATCACAAACATAAATATCGTTCGGTGCAAATTTTCCGCTTTTAACAGCACCGCCGACTATTGCGGACGCCATATTACCTGCGCCGATAAAACCAATTTTCATATCATTCACCATCTTTTAACTCGGAAGTACAATGCGGACATCTTGTAGCCGAAATATCAATTTCCGACTTGCAATAAGGACAAGTCTTTGTCGTCGGCTTTTCCTCTACGGGTGCATCATCTTTTTTGAGCTTATTGGAAATACTGTTTATTGATTTAACAAGAAGGAATATAACAAATGCCATTATCAAAAAGTTGATAACCGCACCGATAAATGTACCGTAATTGAGCGTTGCTACACCTGCTGCATTCGCTTCTGCCGAAGTTGCATAATCTCCGCTTCCGAGAGCGATAAACCAATTATTGAAATCAATGCCGCCCGTCAAAAGACTGATAACCGGCATAAGAACATCATCAACCAAAGATTTTACAATCGTCTGAAAAGCTCCGCCGATAATAACGCCGACAGCAAGGTCAAGGACATTGCCTCTCATTATAAATTCCCTGAATTCAGCAACAAAGCCGTTCTTTTTGCTCATTTTCATCATCCTCGTTATTTTTTATTAAGTATAGCACATACTTTTTTTAATTGTCAAACACCGCTTAAATCAAATTTCGGAATAAAATCAGTCTGTGCCGAAGAACGCTCCTGCATAAAGCCGTTTTCAAAGCCTAAGCGTTCAAACTCATCAATAACCTTTTGATATTCTGCGGTTACAATCCGTCTGTTAAGCTCCTTATATTCTGTTTTTACGTAAGGCACATATTGGCTCATCAGACTTATATATGTATCAATGGGTAAATTGTCTTTAATCCAACGTAAAATCTTAATAGATTGGTCGGTATTTTTAGGCAAAACAAGATGTCGAATTATCAACCCTTTTTGCATAATACCGTCTTTGATTACCGATTTTCCTACTTGCTCTTGCATTTCAACAACAGCCTTTGAAGCCTTTTCGAAGTAATTTTCGGCATTGGAATACTTTTTAGAAACATCGCTATCAAAATATTTCAAGTCGGGTAAGTAAACATCAATAAGACTGTTCAAAGAGCGAATACTCTCAACATCGTCATATCCGCCCGTGTTGTACACAACAGGAACAGACGGCTTGTACTCGCTTAAAGCCTCTTTAATAAACGGAACAAAGTGCGTGGGATTGACAAGATTGATTGTATGAGCGCCTTGATTTTCAAGTCTTTTAACAATATCTATAAACTCGGATTTTGAAACCTGTTTTCCGAAATTTTCGTGGCTTATTTCAAAATTCTGACAAAAGACGCAACGAAGATTGCACCCCGAAAAGAAAATCGCACCCGAACCTCTTTCTCCGCTTATGACAGGCTCCTCCCAAAGATGAAGCGAAGCCCTCGCAAGTACCGCATTATATGGCATTTTACAAAATCCACGAGAAAATTCGCCGATATTTCGCTCGACATTGCACTTTCTCGGACAAGCATTGCAAATTGGCATTCCCCCACCTCACTTTCGAAAAATATTTTAGCATATTTAGCCTAATATTACAAATATTATTTGACAAATCACGTTTGGTTTGGTAAAATATTATCCGTTGTGAATAAGGAAGCGTATCGAAGTGGTCATAACGGGCCTGACTCGAAATCAGGTAGCCTTCACGGGCTCGTGGGTTCGAATCCCACCGCTTCCGCCAAGAATAACCGTAATCATAAAGATTGCGGTTATTTTCTTTTTGTGACACAATAATTCGAAAAATGTAATTAGGAGATGAGCTGACAATGGCACGAGCAAGGTATCAGGTATTGGTCATTCCATATTGTATAGATAACGGCAAAGCACAATTCTGTTTGTTTCGCAGGCGTGATATTGGTATTTGGCAATTCATAGCAGGCGGCGGAGAAGATGAGGATATCTCAATCATTGAGTCGGCAAAAAGAGAAACCTTCGAAGAGGCCGGGATTCCTAAGACTTGTGACTATTTCAAGCTCGAAACCTGCTGCAGCATACCCTC
The DNA here is from genome assembly GCA_934436505.1 of uncultured Eubacteriales bacterium. Lineage (GTDB taxonomy): Bacteria > Bacillota > Clostridia > Oscillospirales > Acutalibacteraceae > Fimenecus. The sequence goes on from CAKSAP010000005.1 coordinate 87,183, forward strand.
CAACTGCTTTAAGAACGCAGAAGCAATATGGGGAAAAGAGTGTTTTGTCATTCCGGAGTACACATTTGCGGTAAACGTAGAAAACACTTCTTTACAGTTGTCTCAAGAACATACAGAATATATTTGGCTGCCGTATTTGGAAGCCCAAAATGTACTTCAATACGACAGCAACAAGACTGCTCTGTGGGAACTTAATCGGCGCATTACGCTTGGTATGTTAAAGTAGATATGATACCGTACAAAAGATCAACAAAAAAGGCGATTGCTTTTGCAATCGTCTTTTTACTGTTTACTCTTTGGCAAACTCGGTAAATCTGCTTACTAATTCATCATATTCCTGCTTGTTTTCGCTTGAAATTTTTCCACTTGCCAAAACCTCTTTTGAAAAGGCTTTTACAAAATCCTTTTCACTGTCCGCCCCGTTTATATTTACAGAATGAAGAGCGTTACAAAGCCATACAAGCTCTTTTGTAGTTGTTATATCAGAAAGCCATGCACGACATTCCGTTTCAAATTTATCATTCATTCCTAAAGCCTGTAAGGCGGTAAGATATTGACTGTGGAAGCTGACATCGGATTTACCTACATCCGATTTCAAATACACTTCGCCGTATGTAACAAGCTTTTCCGTGTATTCTTTGTTTTCATACAAGCTGTCATCCAGTAACGCTGAGCAGAGAAAAGTCAGTGTTTTGTCCTTATGATTTATTTTGTACTGCGTTTCTAAAACCTGTACTTCCTTTTCGGGGTTTTTCGAAAACAAATCCGAAAATATCGTGCTTTCCGAATAAAAGACACCAAAGGCTCCCAACACAATCACAGCTAAAACAACTGCAATAGTTATTAAAATCTTTTTGCTCTTACTTTTCATAATAATCCTCCTGAATTTACTTATTTATTTTTTTTGCAATATTATATATCGTCAATAAATGACATATAAAGTGTTATCATATCCCCCCTCATAATATACAACAAAATAAACTTACATTTATGTTACAACATTTTATAATATTGTGCATTATTTATTTATCAATGTCAACTTACAAATTACAGATTGATTTATATCTGTTACAATGTTATAATGAATTTAAATCATTTGAGGGGTGATTCTATTGAAAAAAACAAAGGAAAACAACACCGAGACCCAAAGCGTTCATCCGAATAAAATCGGCATTAAGGAAGGCATGGGATATATGCTCGGCGACGCAGGTAACCTGTTCGTGCTGACATATGTTTCGTCGTTCCTTAAAGTCTTTTATACGGATGTTTTGCAAATTGCTACCAACAAGGTTGCAAATCTGTTCTTGATAACCCGTCTTTGGGACGCTATCAATGACCCGATGTGGGGCTCGATTGTTGCAAAAAGAAGACCGAACAAGGACGGAAAATACCGTTCCTATTTGAAGTGGCTTGCAATTCCCCTTGCTTTATCCCAGCTTATCTGCTTTATGGATATAAGCAAGTTCACAAATCGTGATTGGGTAATTCTCCTATTCGCATATGTTACATACATTGCGTTCGGTATGCTCTACACAGGAATGAACGTACCTTTCGGCTCGCTCGCATCGGTTATCACGGACGATCCCGAGGGCAGAACCTTGCTTTCTACTTTCAGGACAATCGGCGGCGGAATCGGCGGTGCTGCTCCCCTGCTCCTCGCACCTTTTATCATCTACACAAAGGTCAGCGACGGAAACGGCGGGACTTACAACGTTGCGAATTCAAAGGGTATGCTTTTATTTGCGGTTGCTATGGCAGCGTGTGCAATTATTTTCTATTTCTCCTGCTACGCAACAACCAAAGAACGTGTACCGTCAGAGGCGGAGCCGCATGTTGACCTTAAAAAGACATATCTCGGTATGATTAAGTCAAGACCGTTTGTTGTACTTGCGCTTACAGGTATTCTTATCAGCGGTCAGCTTCAGTTTGCTTCACTTAACCAATACCTTTACAAAAACTATTTCTGTAATACAAGCCTTTCGGTAATAGGCACTATCGCACAGTATCTTCCTATGGCGCTTATGATTCCGTTTGTTCCGAAGCTTGTTAAGAAATACGGCAAAAAAGAGTTAAGTGCAGTTGGTGCTTTCTTCTCTGCCGCAGCAGCAATTGCTTGCTTTGTTATTAAGCCCGGCAGAGATCAGTCATGGCTGTTTATGATTTTATTGTTCATTATCGGCTTTGGTTACTCCTTTGTTTCAATTACAAACTGGGCAGTTGTTGCGGATGTTATTGACTATCAGGAGTACAAAACGGGTATTAAGAGTGAAAGCGCAATTTACGCAGTTTATACCTTCTGCCGCAAGCTCGGACAGACAATCGCAGACTACGGCGGACTTATGCTTCTCGGCAAGGTTGGATATGATGTTCAGATAATGGCTAATGCAGGCTATGTAGAGGGCGTCAGCGAGGGTATTCTCAAGGTTTGTACGCTTATCCCTGCGATTACATATACGCTTATTTTCATTCTTTACAAATTTGCATATCCGCTTACAAAGGAACGCCTTGAACCTATTTACGAAAAGGTTCACAGTTCCCATATAGTAGAAGCAAGTATTGAAGTTGAAACGCTTCCGGAATAATCGAAAGAATTTAATGGGAGCTCTGAAATATGAGCTCCCATTTTTTGTAAGCGATTATCACAAGCGATAATTACTCACTACTTATATTAAATATTTTCGGCGATGTCCCCTCTTTTTGATTATATCATAAAAACATATCGCCGACAACAAAAAATGTCTTGACATATCGCCGTTAATACTATATAATATCTAAGCGGTTTGAATAGGGGCCAGTAGCTCAGTTGGTTAGAGCATCCGGCTCATAACCGGACGGTCCGGGGTTCGAGTCCCTGCTGGCCCACCACTATTAAACCGCATAATATAGGGGTATAGCTCAGTTGGTAGAGCAGCGGTCTCCAAAACCGCGTGCCGAGGGTTCAAGTCCTTCTGCCCCTGCCATTGATATAAAGCCATTTCGTAGTATATGGCTTTATTTTTTTTGCTCTTTTTCTAACACAAAAGAATTATGCATTAAGAACATTTGACAAGGTGTTGCTTATTCCCTGTTTTCGCTTAATATCTAAAGCTTTTAAATCCTTAAAAATTGTATTATTTCTTGAAATATGATATACTTAATTTATGTAATTGTATTTCTTATTTATTCTGCAAGGAGCAAGAAGGATGTTTTATTATTTAATTGAACCGATTTTAGTTTATAACTGGATATTGGTGCTGGCGGCAGTTATCCCTGCTGTTATATTGATGATAAAAGTATATAAATCCGATCATATTGAAAAGGAAAGTCCGAGATTGCTGCGAAAGCTCATAATTGCCGGCATACTTTCAACCTTGATTGCGATGATCGAAGAGCGAATAGGACAATGGATTTTAAGCTCTTTTGTTAAGGAAAATACGCAATTATATAATATTTTACTGTATTTTGTCGTTGTTGCCATATCCGAAGAATCCTCGAAATATTTAATGATGAAAAAATATTCTTGGAACAGCCCGGACTTTAATTGCCAATACGACGGTGTAGTTTACGCAACATTTACATCATTGGGCTTTGCTCTTTGGGAAAACATAAATTATGTATTAAGCTACGGATTTTCGACGGCAATTGTAAGAGCAATAACCGCAATACCCGGACATGCATGCTTCGGCGTTTTTATGGGAATATTTTACGGCATTGCTAAAAAATACTACAACAAAAATCATAATATTTTAAGCGGAATATTCAGATTTTTCAGCATTTTTATTCCTGCCCTTTTGCATGGCAGCTATGATTATATCGCAACATTACAGGACACTCAAAAGGCGTGGTATTTCGTTCCGTTTGTTGCAGTTCTTTTTGTAGTTTCTTATTGTGTTGTAAACAGAAGTGCGAAAAAAGACAGATACATAGACTGATAGGAAAAATCTAAAAGAGACAACGTGCAGCTAATATAATTCCAACATAGCAAAACAGGCTTACCTTATAACTCGGGGTAAGCCTGTTTGTTTCGCTAAATAATGTAAATATTTCTAAGCCGCCGTATTCTTCGGCCAAGATTTTCTTAGTGCGGCATAGGAAATTATAAAGTTGGCAAGCCAGCCTGCCGGTACTGCAAGCCAAACAAATGCGATACCAAAGCGTGGTGCAAAAATCAGTGCTACCGACAAGCGTATTGCAAGGTTGACCATATTTGCAATTAAAAACGGTCGCATATTTCCAAGTCCTCGAAGAACGCCGTCTGTCGCCATTTTGATACCCATAAATATAAAGAAGTAGCCGATCCATTTCATATAATCACCGGACACCTGATACGCTAACGCCGTTCCGTCCTTACCTAAGAAAAGCGAAGAAATTTGTGTGTGCAGCGTTTCGATAATTACTAACGCCAAAACGGCAAAGCATACATCTAACAGCAAGGCGGCACGGTAACCTTTTTTAATACGGTCAATTTTTCCGGCACCGAGATTTTGTGAAACAAACGGCGACACGGCATTTCCGATAGATACAAATATCAGCGAAAAAACATTCTCTACTCTCATCGTTGCCGCATAGCCTGCAAGAGCTTGCGTGCCGAAAGGATTTACGACCGCTTGTACAATCATCATACCTATTGATACTGTTGATTGCTGAAGAACAGACGGAACGGCGATTTTAAGCATTGAACGCAACTCGCTTTTGTCAAACCGATGAAACGAACCTGAGTATTTTTTCATACGATTAAGAAAAATCAAAAGAGAAAGCACGGCAGAAATTCCCTGAGCGATAAGAGTGGCAAGAGCCGCACCGAATACGCCGAGCTTTAGGCCGCCCACCATCCAAAGATCCATAATGATATTCAAAACAGATGAAAATATTAAAAGCCACAGCGGAATTTTTGATTCGCCTATGGAAGTAAACATTGTTGACAAAATGTTGTACATAAATAAAAAGGGAAATCCCACAAAATAGATACGCAAGTACAGCACCGCATCCCCTATTATATCCGCAGGCGTTTGCAGTATGCTCATCATCCAATGAGAAGCGAAAAATCCAAAAACACCGAGAAATATGCTTAAAAGCAAAAAGCTGATTAACGAAGTGGACACAATGGTTTTCATCTTGCCGTAATTTTGAGCCCCGAAATAACGGCTTACAAGCACGCCTGCACCAACTCCTGCGCCGAGAGCAATGCAAATAAACACATTCGTAAGTGCAGCACAAGCACCGACGGCGGCAAGCGCAGATGAGCCGACAAATTGACCGACGATGATTGAATCGGCCATATTGTATACTTGTTGAAAGAAACTGCCTAAAATCATAGGCATAGCAAAAACAGTCAACGCCTTGAGAGGCGGTTCCGTTATCAAATATTCATCCTTAATCATTTTAATTCTCCTGAAATCTGCCCGGTTTATTTTCGTGTCCGTTTTCTGAAAATCGCACCACAAAATTTGTGTTCAAAAAGCCGAACAACTACAGCTGTCTCAGTCTGCACCTGTTCGGCTTTCGTTATTACAGAACAATCGCTCCCTGAGCGAACATAAGAAGTATATCATTGTCAAAAATAATTGTCAATGAATTTTAATTCTGTATTTGTGATAACATTCAAAAGTAAATAAAAAAACAAGTTGACTCCCCTGCCCAATTTACCGCAGTCCGTAAAAATGTTACACAAGCAATTTACTTTTATGTCCCTAAAATGTCGCATTTTATTTCATATAATATATAATAAGCGAAAAATAATTTTGATTTTATTGAGGAGATATTTATTATGACCTATGTGATTTCGGATTTGCACGGTTACCCAATCGAAAAGCTGAAAGAGCTGCTTAAAAAGGCAAATTTCAGCGAAAACGACCGGCTTTACATACTCGGCGACGTAATCGACCGTAACGGCGACGGCGGAATTGGCGTACTGCAATGGCTTATTAAGCAACCAAACGCAGAACTGATTATGGGCAATCACGAAGCTATGCTTTTGGCGTGTGATTTTATCTTTGAGAACATAACCGATGCGTTTCTTGAGGATTTTGACGAGAAGAAAAACAAGCTTTTGATAAACTATCTCTTTAACGGCGGCAGTGTTACGCTTCGTTATCTTGCGAAGCTTGATGTTGAAGCTCGCTATAAAATTGTTGACTATCTTCGCAGTTGTCCGCTTTACAAGGAAATAAGCATCAACGGAGAAAAATATATTTTAGTGCACGCAGGGCTTGATAATTTCAGTCCCGACAAAAAGATAAGCGATTATTCCGCTAATGAGCTTATTTGGGCTGAGCCTGAGCTTAACGACGAATACTATGACAATATTCACACGGTGTTCGGGCACACGCCCACTTACCTTTTTGGCGAAGAATACAACGGAAAAATTGTCAAAACACGCACCTGGACGTGCATTGACTGCGGAGCAGCCTCGGGAAACGAGCCCGTCCTTTTTTGCCTTGACGACAAAAAGGAATTCAAGCTGTAAGGATTAAAACAAAAGATTGATAAATCGGAGGAAAATAAATGTCAGCGGAAATTTGTGACAGAACATTTCACAACAAAAAACAAAGGGTTGAATTACACGCACATACAAATATGACAAAGCAGCTCGGACTTTGCTCCGTAGAAGAGCTTATCGACAGAGCGATTGCCTTCGGAAATAAAGCTGTTGCTATTACGGATATAGGCTCGGTGCAAGCTTTTCCGAATGCCGAACGCTATAATAAAGCTGTGGGCTCAAAAATTAAAATAATATATGGCTGGGAAGCAGAATTTTCGGAAAATCATTGCGGTTTTACTGTCCTTGTTAAAAATCAGCAAGGACTTAAAAAGCTGTATAAAGCGGTTTCTTTATCTCTGCGTGATAAAAACAAGCCTATACCGACAGTCAGCAAGAAGCTGTTTTTGAGCAATCGCTCTGGGCTGTTATTGGGCTGCAGCTTATGTAACGGGGAATTGCTCAATGCTATTCTGAACAACAAGCCGTGGAGCGAGCTTTGTAAAATAGCAAAATATTACGATTTTCTTGAAATTCTGCCGACGGAAAGCCTTGAATATCTTTTAAGAGATGAAGCATACGCTAAAAACCTTAAGGGCAATACCGACCTCAAAAAAATCATCAGAACGATTGTCAGGCTCGGAGAAGAGCTCGAAATCCCCGTTTGTGCAGCGGGCGATGTTTATTATATTGACCTTGAGGACAAGGAATACGAAAGTATTTTAATGTATTGGAACGGTAGCGACGACAAAGCTTCTCATGTATCAAAGTTTTTTATGACAACAGGAGAAATGCTCAACGAGTTTTCATATCTCGGAGAGGAAAAAGCTTACGAGGTTGTCGTTGAGAACACAAATTTGATTGCGGATATGATTGAAGAAATCGAAATCCTTCCCACAAAAAAGATACTGCCCGTAATTGATAATGCCAAAGAGGCTTTTACTGAGCTTGTAATGAAAAAGGCAAAAGAGTTATACGGAACTCCCCTGCCTGAATTGATTGAAAACAGAATAAGCTGTGAATTAAAAAGCATAACCGAAAATAATTTCACTTCTTTATATGAGATTGTACGGCTATTGGTCAAAGAGTCCGAACGGAAAGGCTACCATACCGTTGCCCGTGCAACGCTCGGCTCATCATTAGTTGCTTTTTTAAGCGGTATTATCGATATCAATCCGTTGCCTGCGCATTATATTTGCCCAAAATGCCATAATATTGAATTTGTTCCGTCTGTCAGCTCGGGTTACGATTTGCCCGACAAGCTCTGTTCAGAATGCACTGAAAAAATGAAAATTGACGGACACAATATCCCGTTTGAAGCGTTTTTTGGAATAGACGGCAATAAAGCTCCCGATATTTCAATTAACTTCGCTACTGAAATCAGCGAACATATTAAAGAATATACTGCAAAAATTCTCGGTAATGACTTCCCAGTATATGCCGGTGCTATACTAAGCTATTCCCCAAAAACAACATACAGTTACATTGAAAAATACTATCAAAAATATCAATATGACAAAATAGACAAAGAACGTGCCGCAAAAATGCTTTGCAATATGCGCAAAGGCATCGGTTATCTTCCCGGCAATATTTTGATAACCCCTTCAAATTTTGATATTGAGGAAATTACTCCGATTGAAAAAGCGGATACAAATTACGAAATTAACGTTACACATTTACCGTTTCGGTATTTATCAAAAACGCTTTCGTCAATAACTGTTCTTTCGTATTGCGTTCCCGATATGTACCATTATCTTGAAAAAGCAACGGGTGTAAGGGTTAAAGATATACCTATGAACGACGCCGAAACGCTCTCTCTTTTAACTTCTCCGAAAGCGCTGGGAGTTAAGGCACAAGATATTTTCTGTCCCATAGGAACACTTGCACTCCCTGAATTAAGGACGCAATTTGCATTTGATGTCATAACAAAATGCAAGCCGAAATGCTTTTCTGATGCCGTCAAAATTTCGGGTCTTACTCACGGTACGGGCGTATGGACTGATAACGCAGACACTATGATTGACTTAGGAATTACAGATATAAAAGATGTAATTGCAACAAGGGAAGATATTTTTAACAAGCTGCTCGATAAAGCTATTGACAGGCAAACCGCATTCGAAATCACAAAAGCTGTCAGAAGCGGAAAATCCAACTCTCTTAGTGATGAGCATATGCGTATTCTTCGTGAACACGGAGTTGAAAATCGGTATATTTACAGTATGAACAAAATCAGATACCTTTTTCCGAAAGCTCATGCCGTTTCTTATATCAGTGCTGCCATGCGCCTCGGTTGGTATAAAATTCATTACCCGATTGAGTTCTATACCGCCTTTTTCAACAATTGTCAATACAAAGAAACGATAGCCGATACTGTAATATTAGGAAAAGCGGCTGTAGCTCAAAGGATACAAGAAATAATGGCGATAAGCAACAAAACACAGGGCGAGTGCAACGAGCTTTCCCTGCTTCTTGTATTTAACGAAGCTATGGCAAGGGGTATCGAGCTTCTTCCGCCCGATATAAGCTATTCGAAGAAAAACATTTTCACCGTACAAGACGGTAAAATCAGATTTCCGATAAGCTCGCAGTAAAAAGCAACAGCCATCTCAATTACGAGATGGCTGTTTTTTAAAGTAATATTTATATTTATCTGTTTTATTAAAGATTAGCTTTGCAAAAATCCGCTATATCCTGCTTTTCGCAGCCGCCGACATGACGGGCAATTTCCTTGCCGTCCTTGAAAAGCAAAAGCGTAGGAATTGACATTACGCCGTAAATCATTGCAAGGTCTGTGCTTTCATCGGCATTGAGCTTGCATACCTTTACACTGTCGGTTTCGCTTGCAAACGCTTCAAGCTCGGGAGCGAGCATTTTACAGGGTCCGCACCAATCGGCATAAATATCCAAAAGCACGGGCTTATCAGACTTTGTAACCTCTTGAGCAAAGTTGCTAACGTTAACCTTAACGATTTCCATACTATCTTCTCCTTTTGTTTTAATAAATCATTTACTGTATATAATATGTGAAAAATGTACGCCGTTAACCGTATAATCGGTTAATTTTTCAGCCGAATATTCACTCTTGTTAAACTTCGGGAAGTAAACGTCGGCATCAGGGCACTCGTCGTCAATTTCGGTTAAATAGAGCTTGTCGCAAAACGGTAAAAGCTCGTTATATATCATAGCTCCGCCGATAACAAAAACGTTATCATTTTCAGTGCTTTTCAACGCTTCTTCAACGCTGTGAAATACCTCTGCGCCCTCCGCTGTATAGTTTTTATCCTTCGTAACAACAACATTTCGTCTGTTTGGAAGAGCGTGTGGCAAGGACTCAAAGGTTTTTCTGCCCATAAGTACGGTGTTTCCCGTTGTGGTTTCACGAAAGAACTTCATATCCTCCTTGAAACGCCAAATAAGGTCATTATCCTTACCAAGCTCATTATTTTTGCCGATTGCGGCTATAATTGAAATTGCCATATTTACCTCTTACTGTGCTATCGGGAAAGCAATTTTTCCCATATGCTTATAATCTATAAGTTTAATATCCTTGCACTCTGCCGAGTTGTCAAATTTGAAGAAATCGTCAACCTCGGGATTGAGCCAAAGCTTCGGCGCAGGAATATCCTCATTTTCGTCCTGACGGCGTATCTGCTCTTTGATGCCGTCAATCTGATTAACGTATATATGCGCATCCTTAATGCTCCAATCAAGCGTACCGGGCTGCAAGCCGCAAACCTGAGCGAGCATACACAAAAGGGTTGCATATTGTGTAACATTGAAAGGTAATCCAAGCGGAACGTCGCAAGAACGCTGATGAACCCAAGCATTGAGCTTACCGTTTGTAACGTCCCATTCGCTTGACCAAACGCATGACGGAAGAACTGCCGTATCAAGATAGTCATTTTGCCAAAGCGTCATAATCATACGCCTATCCTCGGGATGATTTTTTATCTTATCAATAAGCTCTTGCGTCATTTGAAATTTATTTACGATATAGCCGTAAGCCGTACCTATTGTATGAGCGTATTCCTTGCCAAACTCTTTATGAACTTCGGTTTTAACGAGCTTTCCGTCCTTATCGGGAAGCATTTGTGTTGCATTCCAAAAGCCGTTTTCGTCGATTTCCCACTCATTCCAAATATTAACATTGCGTTCTTTAAGCCAACGCACATCATTAGACTGTGCCTGATAAATCCAAAGCATTTCCAAAACAGCCTGTCTGATAAAAAGCTGCTTTGTGGTAAGCACGGGAAATTCCTGCGACAAATCAAAGTGAAAATGGTGCGACGGAACCTTTACCGTATTGATACCTGTTCTATTTTCGACTTCCGTTCCCTGCGAAAGTATTTTCCTGCATAAATCGAGATAATCTCTGTCCCATTTTGACATTTACATCACCCTTTCGATTAACGAATACAGTATAGCATACTTTATGGGCAAATGCAAAAAATACTTGCAAAAAAAACAGAAAACCACCGACTGAAACGGTGGTTACAGCTATCCTTCACGGAACAGATTGTTTATAAATCCGCTTGATTTTTGTGCTTTACAGCAGCCGGGAACACAATCTATGTTCACAAGTATTGTTTCGTCTCCGATTACCTCAATTTGCTCCCAACAGATTTTAATATCATCCTGCTTATTGCCGAAGCTCAACAGCTTTGAACGGCATTTTACAATTATTGCGACTACCCTGCCCGAGCAGGTGTCGATTTCAACATCATTTACACAGCCGAGCCGAGCGCCGTCCTTTAGATTTATTACTTCTTTTTCGCATAAATCGATTACACAGCAATTCATAAAAACACCCCTGATAGATTATATGCGAGCAGCTTTCATATATTACCAAGAAAAAAGGCAAGCCGAAACCTGCCCATTTTTCAAACATTATCAATAGGTAATTTTGTAGAATACCTTTTTACCCTTTTTGATTATAATTTGACCGTCCTTGAAGTCCGATTTTTTAACGGTTTCGAACGGAGATGCAACCTTTACATCATCAACGGATACTCCGCCCTGCTCAATGAGACGTCTGCCCTCTCCCTTTGAGGAAATAAGCCCTGCTTTTAACATAATTTCGCTTACAAGGATTTCATCATCCGTAAAGTCATCATCGGTAAGTGCGAAGGTCGGCATATTTTCGGTATTTCCTGCACCCGAGAACAATGCTCTTGCACCCTCCTGAGCCTTTTGAGCCTCTTCCTCGCCGTGAACAAGCTTTGTAAGCTCATAAGCCAAAATTTCCTTAGCCGTGTTGAGCTGACTGCCCTGCCAAGAGTCCATTTTATCGATTTCCTCAAGCGGAAGGAATGTAAGCATACGAATACATTTAAGAACGTCGTCGTCGCTGACATTTCTCCAATACTGATAGAAATCAAACGGACTTGTCTTGTTCGGGTCAAGCCAAACAGCGCCGTTTGCGGTCTTGCCCATCTTCTTGCCCTCGCTGTTGAGCAAAAGAGTGATTGTCATAGCGTAAGCGTCCTTACCGAGCTTCTTTCTGATAAGCTCCGTACCGCCGAGCATATTACTCCACTGGTCATCTCCGCCGAACTGCATATTGCAGCCGTAGTGCTTGAAAAGATGATAGAAGTCATAGCTCTGCATTATCATATAGTTGAATTCAAGGAAAGAAAGTCCCTTTTCCATTCTCTGCTTGTAGCACTCCGCACGAAGCATATTGTTTACGGAGAAGCAAGCTCCGACATCACGCAAAAGGTCAATGTAGTTGAGCTTGAGAAGCCAATCGGCATTGTTTACCATAATTGCCTTGTCCTCGCCGAACTCGATAAATCTCTCCATCTGCTTTCTGAAGCAATCGCAGTTGTGCTGAATAGTCTCGGGAGTCATCATAGAACGCATATCGGTTCTGCCTGAGGGGTCTCCGATATATCCCGTACCGCCGCCTATCAAAACAACAGGTCTGTTGCCTGCCATCTGCAATCTTTTCATAAGGCAAAGTGCCATAAAGTGACCAACGTGCAAGCTGTCTGCCGTCGGGTCAAAGCCGATATAGAAAACCGCCTTACCGTTGTTGACAAGCTCCTTTATTTCAGGCTCGTCCGTAACCTGTGCGATAAGTCCTCTCTGCTTAAGCTCTTCATAAATTCCCATAATTATACCTCCTAAAAAAATAAAAAGTCCTCTGCAAAAAAGCAGAGGACGAAAATTTCGTGTTACCACCTCAGTTTGCCGACTTTTCACAAAGCCGACCTCTGTGAGTAAAATTACTCCGTTCTGTAACGGGAACGCCCGTTTGCCCCTACTAATAAAGTTCAAGGCAACGACTCAGCGATGTATTTCACAGTTTTCCGATATTGCCTTGCACCGAACGGCAACTCTCTGAAACGGTCATTTCTGCTACTTCTTCGCATCAATGTCTTTGAAATATACTACACAATTATACACATTAAAAATTATTTGTCAACCTTGTTTGCACTTAAAAGCATCTGCTCGGCACTTTCAAGCATGGCGCTTGTAACCTCAAAGCCGCCCATAATTCGTGCAAGCTCGCTCTTTCGCTCATCAAAGGAAAGGGATTTCAGCTCTGTATAGGTCTGACCGTCGTGCTCAGATTTTGAAATGAACAGGTGTTCGTCCGCATAGGCTGCTATCTGTGCAAGATGCGTTACGCAAATAACCTGGTGTGAGCGTGATACCTGCTTTAATTTAACGGCAATTTTCTGCGCCGCACTACCGCTTACGCCCGTATCGATTTCATCAAAAACAAGGGTCGAAATACCGTCTTTTTCGGAAAGCACGCTCTTAATCGCAAGCATAATTCTCGAAAGCTCGCCGCCCGAAGCGATTTTTGAAAGCGGCTTCAAATCCTCGCCGACATTCGCCGAAAGCAAAAACTCAACCTTATCAATTCCGTTTTCGCAAAGCGGACAGTCCTTTATATCCACCGCAAACCTAACCGACGGCATATCAAGGAAACGCAGCTCCTCGCAAACATTTTTTGAGAAAAGATTTCCTGCAAATATTCTTGTCTTTGAAAGCTCCTTTGCATTTTCAAGAGCTTTTTCGTATGCAGCGTTTACCTCTGCGGTCAGCTTGCGTTTAATTTCGTCTGAATTTTCGATTGAATTCCTTTCTTCAACCGCAGTGTTATAGAAATTCAGTATATCCTCTTCAGTTTTCCCGTATTTCTTGGAAAGCTCGTATAAAGCATCAAGCCTTTCCTCGACAAGTGCAACAGAATTTTCGTCAAAATCAAGGCTGTCAAGCAAATCTTTTACCTGCTCTCCGATTGCCGATAAATCATACGCCTTTTCTTCAAGTGTTGACGAAAGTTCTGAAATATCCTTTGAAATATCGGAAACGGAATTTAATTTATTCAAAGCGCTAAAGCTCAAAGACACAGCACCCTGGGCTTCATCGTCGCCCTCAAGATAAGCATAAGCGGTGCTCAAAGCACTTGAAAGCTTCTCGATATTTCTAAATAGGGTTTGCTTTTCACGAAGCTCGTCCCACTCGCCGATTTTGACGTTTGCCGCCTCAATTTCAGAAATTTGATAATCAAGCATATCCATTCTGCGAAGCTTTTGCTCCTCGTCGATATTGAGCGAAGCAAGTTGATTTTTCAAAGCAACATACTCATTATAGCTATCTGAAAAGCGGTCAAAAATCGCTTCATTTTCTGCAATTCTGTCTATATATGAACAATGATTTTCTTCATTTAACAAGGTTTGGTTATCCGCCTGACCGTGAATATTAACAAGTTGCTTTCCGAGTCTTTTAAGCATTGAAACCGTAACGGAAACGGAATTAACCTTACAAATATTCTTGCCGTCGGGGGACATTTTTCTGACAACAAGTATCGCTCCGTCGTCCTCTTTTGGTATATCAAGCTCATTGAGAATGGAATTTACCTCATCGGAAGCATCATAAAACAAAGCCGTAACCTCTGCAAAGTCACAACCCGTCCTTATAAGCTCTCTTGAGGTTCGCTCGCCGAGAACAGCATTCAAAGAGTCAATGATAATCGACTTTCCTGCGCCCGTCTCGCCCGTCATAACATTAAAGCCGTCCTTAAAATCAATGACAGCTTTTTTTATAACTGCTATGTTCTCAATTTTAAGATTTGAAAGCATTGTTTAACTCCTAACCTAAAAGCTCTTCTATCTTACTCTTGAAATCCTCTGCGATCTCGGGTGTTTTGAGAAGCACAAAAAGTGTATCGTCGCCTGCAAGCGTTCCGACAACCTCTTTATAATTAAGTGCGTCAACCGTAGCCGCAGCAGCATTTGCCGTGCCTGCAAAGCATTTTATGCAGCAGATATTTCCTGCACATTCAACCGAAATAACCGATTGCGAAAAAATCAAATGGAACTTATTAAAGTTGTGAGAGTGCTGCTCGCTCTTTGCATATTTTTGACCGTTTTTACCCTGTATCTTAATCAAATGGAGCTCGTTGATATCTCTCGATACGGTAGCCTGAGTTACTGAAAAGCCGTTACTGATAAGCATTGAAAGAAGCTCATCCTGAGTAGCAACCTCGTTTTCTTTTATAAGCTTCAAAATCATTTCATGTCGTTTCTTTTTCATAATCACCATAGCCTTTCAGGCAACAAATATTTTATTGAATAATCACCGATTTTACCTGCGTTGCCTGAACAGGCGTGATGGTGATTTCTGCCATCTCAAAATTTTGCCAACGGCAAATTTTGAGGGCTATAGATAGTATAGTGTGATTTTTCACACTATACCCTCCGTTGCGACAGCTTACTGTTCAATATGTCAATAAACGAATCGTTCTTTATTCTTATAAAGTCAGCATAGACCTTTGATTTTTTAATTATCAGCTTGCTTCCTGCCGGAATAACAATTGAGTCATCTCCGTCGCAGGAAATACAAATTACCTCTTTTTCGTTTTCGGGAACAGTTACGCAAATCTCCGAATTAGAGTCGAAAACAATGGAACGGGCAAAAAGAGAATGTGTGCAAATCGGCGTAAGCAAAATGCTCTCAATTCTCGGGTCTACAACAGGTCCGCCTGCCGAAAGCGAATAAGCGGTTGAGCCTGTCGGCGTTGAAATTATTATACCGTCGGCATAATATTCGTTTATCCTGTTTCCGTCACAAGCAACATTGAGCTTAACCATTTTTATCGGCTCGCCTCTTGCGATTGCAATATCGTTTACGCAAAAATCCTCACGGACTATTGAATTTCCGTCCTTATCAAAAACAGACACCTCAAGCAGCATTCTGTTGTCGGTAACATAATTTCCGCTGATAAGATTTTTAATAAGCGGTATTTCGTTCTTTTCAAGACCTGCCATGAAAGCAAGATTTCCTGCATTCACACCTAAAATCGGCTTATTATATTTACAGGCTTTTTTTGCGGCGTGAATAATTGAGCCGTCTCCGCCGACAGCAATTACAATATCGCAGGTGCCGAGTAGCTCGTCCGAGCTCATAAATCGGCAATCAAAGCCGATTTGCCCCTCAAGGTTATCCTCAAAAAAGTATTCAACTCCGTTTTCCGAAAGGAAATCACAGACGTTTTTTGTAACCTCGTAGGCATGCTTTCTTGTTAAATTAGGAATAATAGCAATTCTCATCTCATTCTCCCGAATTGAGCGTGTTGTGTGAAGCGTCAACAATCGCATCAATATCAAAGCTGTTAAACTGTGGCTCGTTTTCCTTTTTCAAATACATAAGGTATTCGATATTACCCTCCGGTCCTTTGACGGGCGAAAAGTCAAGCCCAAGCACCGAAAAACCTGTTTCATATGCAAAATTCAATATATCCTTTACAACCTCTTTATGAGTTGAAAGATCTCTGACTACACCTTTTTTACCGACCTTTTCACGTCCTGCTTCAAATTGAGGCTTGATAAGACAAACGCTGCAAGCACCGTCGTTAAGAAGCGGTAAAAGCACGGGAAGTATCTTTTTAAGCGATATAAACGACACGTCACAGCTTGCAAAATCAAGCTTTTCGCCGATATCGTCAATGGTCAAATATCTGAAATTTGTACGCTCCATATTGACAACACGTTCATCCGTGCGAAGCTTCCACGCAAGCTGACCGTAGCCGACATCAACGGAATAAACCTTTACCGCATTGTTTTGAAGCATACAGTCGGTAAAGCCGCCCGTCGAAGCGCCGATATCCATACAAACAAGTCCGTCAAGCGAAATATGAAAGGCTTTCATTGCCTTATCAAGCTTTAAGCCGCCACGGCTGACAAACGGCAGCTTTTCTCCCCTGACCTCGATTTTATCGGTGTCCTTAAGAGCATAGCCTGCCTTTGTTATCTTTTGACCGTTGACATAAACCTGTCCCGCCATAATCAATGCGCCTGCTTTTGCCCGTGAATCGGTAAAATTCTGTTCAAAAAGCGCAACATCAAGTCTTTTATTCTGTGCCATAATTACTCCGTACAAATATTATATATACCGTCCGTATCAAGACTGTATTTTTTATAAAGCTCCGACACGGGAGCGTGTTCGACAAAGCTATCAGTTACCGCCGTTGCCCTGTAAGCTCCGCTAAAGCCTTTTTCTTCAAGCATACAGCCAACGGTTTCGGCAATACCGCCGTTTTTCGTGCCTTCCTCGAAGAAATACACATTTTTACAGTTAAGTGCCAATTTCACAGCTTCTCCGTCAATAGGCTTAATTCTGTTAAGTTTAATAACAAAGAAGCTCTTACCCTCGGAATTTAATCTGTCGCAGGCAAGGCAAGCGTGCGAGCTGATTTTTCCGTAAGTAACAATGCAGTTTTCCGCTTTTTCACTTGAATAAATACTGTAATTTTTATCAATAAGAGTATAGTTTTCCTCGTTGATTACCTTTTCCTGTCCTCTCGGATAGCGGATAACAACAACGCCCTCAGTATGATATATAGCGTTGATAAATGAATTTTTCAATTCATCATAATTGCTCGGTGAAAATACAGTGATATTCGGTACTGAATTGAGCAAAGAAGCGTCAAGTATGCCCTGATGCGATATTCCGTCCTCTCCGACAAAGCCTGCTCTGTCAACGGCAATTATCATATGAAGATTTTGCATTGTTCCGTCGTGAACAAGCTGATCAAAGCAACGCTGTAAGAACGAAGAATAAACAGCAAACACGGGAACCATACCGCCTCTTGCAAGCCCTGCGCAAAAGGTAACTGCGTGCTCTTCGGCAATTCCGACGTCAAAAAATCTTTTTGGATATTCCTTTTTGAAGGGCTCAAGTCCCGTACCGAGACTCATTGCGGCTGTAACTGTGCAAATTCGCTTATCCTTTGAAGCAAGGGCGCACATAAGCTCGCCGAATTCCGAAGAAAAGTTCTTGCCCGAATATATAGGCTCGCCCGTATTTATGTTGAATTTTGATACGCCGTGAAATTCGCTCGGATTTTCCTCGGCAAAATCGTAACCCTTACCCTTTGTAGTAGATATGTGCAAAAGAACGGGAACGTCTTTGACCATTTTTGCGGTTTCAAGAGCCTCACAAAGCTGGTCTATGTTATGACCGTCGATAGGACCCATATATCTAAAGCCGAAATCCTCAAAAAAGGTGCTTTTGTAAATATAGTTTTTAATTCTTGTTTTTAATGCGTAAATTCGTGCCGAAAGCTTTTTACCGATTAAAGGAATTTTGTTGATTGCGGTTTCGGTATGAGCCTTGAGCTTATAATATCTCGGAGTTGAACGAATTACCGCAAGATAACGTGCGACCGAGCCGACATTTTTGGATATCGACATCTCATTGTCGTTCAAAATTACAATAAGGTTTTTGCCTGTTCGCCCTGCATTGTTGAGTGCCTCGTAAGCAAGTCCGCCCGTAAGCGCTCCGTCGCCTATAACAGCTATCGTAGAGTGCTTGTCATTGTTAATACTATTTGCGGTCGCAACTCCGAGAGCCTGTGAAATCGACACACTCGAGTGACCGCTGAAAAATATATCGTGCTCGCTCTCATTGGGATTTGAAAAGCCCGATAAGCCGTCCTGCGTGCGCAAGGTGGAAAATTCCGAGTATCTGCCCGTCAAGAGCTTATGCGTGTAGCATTGATGACCTACGTCCCAAATAATCTTATCCTTGGGCGAATTAAACACCCTGTGCAAAGCGATTGTAAGCTCAACGACACCAAGGTTTGACGCAAGATGTCCGCCGTTTTCCGAAACGGTGTCAACAAGCACCTCACGGCATTCCTCTGCAAGCTTCGGCAAATCGCCTTTATCAAGTTTTTTAACATCGGCAGGCGATGTAATGTTCTCCAAATACATAATAAAACCTCCGACAGAATTATTTTTTTCTGTCAGCAAGACTGATTGCAAAATTTCTCAAAAACTCGGATTTGCCGTTATCGAACACGTCGAGAGCCTTCAAAGCCTCATTTGTAAGCTGCTCAACGGTTTGCTTCGACTTTTCAATTCCGAGCAATGAAACATAAGTGACCTTTTCATTTTTTTCGTCGCTTCCGACAGGCTTTCCGAGCGTTTCGGTATCACTTGTAACGTCAAGAATATCGTCAACAATTTGGAATGCGAAGCCGATGCACTCTGCGTACTTTTCTGCTGCCGCAAGCTTTGTTTTGTCCGTAGCATTAGCCGCATAGCAGCCCAAAAGCACAGCCGACTTTATAAGTGCGCCTGTTTTCAGTGCGTCTATGGTTTTGATTTTATCATAATCGGGCGTTGTCTTTTCAGCCTGTAAATCAAGCACCTGACCGCCGACCATACCTGCAATACCCGCAAGCGAAGCCAGTGTGCGAGCTGCAAGAATTTTATTTTCGGGCAAAACATTATTGCCGTCAAGCAAAGCGGTTTCAAACGCAAGCGTCAAAAGTCCGTCGCCCGCAAGAAGCGCATATTCCTCGCCGTAAGCCTTATGACAAGAGGGCTTGCCCCGTCTGAAATCATCATTATCCATACAGGGCAAATCGTCATGAATAAGCGAATATGTGTGTATCATTTCAACCGCACACGCAAAGTTCATAGCGTCCTCAATGCTTCCGCCGCAAAGCTTGCAAAACTCAAGTGTAAGAATAGGTCTTATGCGCTTTCCGCCGTTAGAGAGCGAATAATTCATAGCCTCTCTTACATAATCCTGACCGTCTTTAACGCTATAAAGACGTTTTGAAAGCTCTATTTCAATGAGCTCTGCGTATTCATTTACGGTATAATTACTCATTATTATCACTCTCCGAATTCTCGGTAATAAGCTGTGTGAATTTCTGCTCTGCGGCATTAAGCTTTGTATTGCAGAAATTTGCAAGCTTCGTGCCCTCCTCAAAAAGCTTCATAGACTCTTCAAGAGGAACGCTGCCGTTTTCCAGCTTTTCAACTATCTCCTCAAGGCGTTTATACGCCTGCTCATAAGTTAATTCTTTCATTTTAACTCCTTTATTTCACAAACGGCACTTCCGTTGTAAAAATCAATGCTCAGATTGTCGCCAACCGTCAAATTATCGGATGAATTCACGATTTTTCCGTTAGAATACGCCACGCTGTATCCCCTTGCAAGCACATTTAACGGACTTAAAGCGTTAAGCTTCGCAACCGTGCTTGAAAAATCGTGCCTGTATTTCTGAATTTCGGTTTTAGCAAATGAATTGAGCTTAATTTCCGTACCGTCCAACATCATACGCTTAATATTTATTGTGTTAAACGGGTCTTTAAGACAATTATTGTTCTTAATGGCGTTTAACGACTCCCTGCTTTCGGAAATCATACTGCGTACAAGGCTCATTATTTCATAGCTCATAGAATTTAGCTGCTTTTTAAGCTCTGCCATATCGGGAACTGCCATTTCGGCAGCCGCAGACGGAGTTTCGGCACGTCTGTCAGCGACAAAATCGGAAATCGTAAAATCCGTTTCGTGCCCAACCGCAGAAATTATCGGAACCTTACAATCATAAATTGCACGGGCAAGCTTTTCGCTGTTAAAGCTCCACAAATCCTCAATCGAGCCGCCGCCTCTGCCGATAATCACAACATCAACAGAGCCTGTGCCGCTGAAGTAATTTACAGCCTTAACAAGCTGATTTTCCGAGTTTTCGCCTTGAACGGATACAGGATATAAAATCGCCTCGGCACACGGAAAACGCCTTGAAAGGATATTTTTAATATCTTGAACCGCCGCACCCGTCGGAGAGGTTATAATTCCGACCTTTTCAGGGAATGGCGGCAAGCTCTTTTTGTGAGAAGCGTCGAATAAGCCCTCCTCGGCAAGCTTGCGCTTTAATTGCTCAAACTGAAGCGTTAACGCACCAACGCCGTCAGGCTGCATATCGTCAATGTAGATTTGATAAGCTCCCGCCGCCTCAAAAAGCGACACTCTGCCTCTTACAATAACGCTCATTCCGTCCTCGGGCATAAAGCGAAGCCTTTGAGCATTTGACTTGAACATAACGGCTTTTATGGCACTGTTTTCGTCCTTTAGAGTAAAATACATATGCCCTGTTCTGTAATGGTTATTGAAATTTGAAATCTCTCCGACCATAAAGACGCAGTTCAAAGAATAATCGCCGTCAAGAAGCCGTTTGACATAATTATTAAGTTGTGTAACCGTCAAAACGGTAGGACGTGCATCGATCATAGCCTTACCTATATTTTAAGCTTGTAAGATAAGCTGTTCCGCAAGCGTTGTCCGTAGAATAAACGGGCAATGAGAAAACAGCGTTATACTTATCTGTCATATATTCTCTTAAAAGAGTGTTCGAGGAAACACCGCCCGAAAAAAGAACGGGCATATTTCCGTATTTTTCAATTATATTTTCGAGCATTTTATCAACGGAAGCAATAATGCTCTGTAAACAAAACCTTGCAATATCCTCGGGCTTTTCGCCGTTTTCAAACATTGCTTTCGTCTTGTTTTCAATACCCGAAAGCGAGCAATCGGTATTTTTCACCGAAGTCTTAACAGAATAATCCTTATCACTTTTAAGTGAAAGTTTGTCAAGCTCAACACCGCAAGGAAATTTAAGCGAAAGCATAACGCCCGTTCTGTCAATCGCCTGTCCTGCTTTAAGGTCAAGCGATTTTGCGATTATTTCGGTTGAAATTATATTTTCGCAGTCAGGTCTTACAAGCACAGCCTCGGTTGTGCCGCCCGAAAGATGAAATGCTATAAATTCCTTTTTTAACAACTCTTCTTTTCCGCTTGAAAACGCAACTGCGGCTATATGCCCCTGCTGATGTGAAAACTCATACAGTGGCAACTTCATCACGGCACTCAAAGAACGGGCAACCGCAACACCCGATAAAAAGCAAGGCATATAAGAGCCCTCTTCGCTTCTCGGAGAAGCGGAAACACCGACAGCCGAGATTTCCCCGTTAAACTGCGAAAACAGCTTTTCTATAACCTCGGGCAGCTGAACGGTATGATGAAACACTGCATCACTCTGGCGAAGTCCGATAGCACCCTCTTTGACGGGCAAAAGCATTTTTTCGCTTATCGCCTGCCCCGTTATATCGTCATAAATCGCAGCGGAGGTCGTGTAATTACTCGTGTCAATGCCGAGGAAATTACTCATTTTCCGTTCCTCTTATGTATGAGCCTAAAATTCCGTTAATAAACGAAGCGTCGGAGGAAGCGCCGTATTTCTTTGCAAGCTCAACAGCTTCATTTGCCGAAACGCTTGACGGAACAGAGTCGAGGTACATAATTTCCGCAATCGCAAGGCGAAGTATCGCAAGCGTAACCTTAGGAAGCCTCTCCTTTTTCCAGCCTATCGAATACTTTTCAATAACCTCGTCAATAGCATCAAGATTTTCATATACGGTCTTTGTCAAGCTCTCTGAAAACAGAGATTTTTCAAAGCACTCCGTCTCATAAGCATAGGACATAAGCTCGTCCGTATCAACATCATCATTAAACTGTTTTTCAAAAACAAAAATAAACGCCTGCTCACGTTCTTCAGTTCTTGTCATAAATAATCACCATAGCCTTTCAGCAACAAATATTTTATTGAATAATCACCGATTTAACCTGCGTTGCCTAACAGGGTGATGGTGATTTCTGCCATCTCAAAATTATGATTAGTGTGTTTTTTCTCACTAATACCTCATATAGAAAAATAAGGCTTTCCGAAAGAAAATATTAACCTTTCAAAAAGCCTGTAAAACAAAATTTAATTATCCAGGTTCTAAAAATCAATGCCTTGAATGCAGACATTAACCTTACCGACAACCTTGCCGGTCATACTCTGAACAGAGTTCTTTATCGCACGCTGAATTGCGGCGGAAACGGTTTGAACGTTATATCCGTCCTTGACATTTATATAAACTTGAATTCTTATATCATTATCAAGGCTCAAAACCTTAACCGCTTTCTGCGGTACGGGATGACTTTTGAAATCAGGTGCTTTGTGTGAAAACGAGCCGAAGCCGTCAACCTCTTCAACTGCACTTGCGGCAATTTTTGCGATTACATCATCGGAAATAACAAGCTCGCTCTGCGATGTTCGGTTAAAAAGTCTCATCAAATAACCACCTTTCATCGCTTATTATACCACAAATTGAAAAATAAACAACTATTTTGCCTCTATAATCGTAATTTTTTCTAAAGGAATTTCCGTTTTGTTATTTATTATATCCTTTATTTGCACGCACACCTCGCTGTTAAGCGTTCCCTTTTGCAAAACAATCTCTGCGGACTCGCCGAGCGACACAAAAACATTGCCGCCTGTTTTGGCTTTTATAAGGCTTTCGATTTCACTTTCAAGAGCTATGCTTTGGCTAAGCTTCTCAAGTGCTTCATTGGCAGTTTTCTTGCTTTCCTCATCCGCCTGCGAGCTTTCGATAACCGTCATGAGCGTCTGTTTTGACTCCTCCTGTGCCTTTGCCCTGTTCAGCTGCGCCTGCGAAAAATACTCATCGGTAACTCCCGAAGCATTGACATAATGAGCGTCGCCCAAATTAGCGGAATGCTGCGTGCTTGAGGTAAGCTCCGGCTCGTTTTCAGCCGATGCTACCGGTCTTGTATAATACCAATTAACAAACATTGCCGCCGCAAGCGCAACGGCAAGCGAAGCTGCAACTATTTGTTTTCTCTTTATTGTTAAGCTCATATTAACCCTCCGAATTTTTCATTTTCAATACAGAAATATGATTTACATTTATGCCGAGCAAAGCACTGACGGCATTTGTTACATCGTTTTTAACCTTACTGTTATCACCTCCGTCACAGACAACTACAACGCCCTGTATTTTAGGCGACTCCGTTCTTAACACAACGCATGAGTCTCCGCTTGAGCTGTCGATAACAACATAATCATTGCTGCTTTTCGAATTGGATTTCCCGTCGGAAATTTGATTTTCCGAAGAAGAATTAACGGCGTACTTGTTTTCCTCACTCGATTTCAGAGTAATCATAACCTGCGCCCTGCCTGCGCCGTCAACCGAGGCAACTATTTCTTCAAGACGCTTTTCAAGCTCCTTTTCATAAGCCTCCTGCGTAACCGTCTTTATATCAGCCTTACTGCTTTCGTCGTTTTCCGGCTTCGCTTCAATTTCTGAAATTGCCAACAGCATAACGCCTATTACACCGATTACCAGAAGAACGGCAAGCTTTTTATCGTTTTTTATCGTCTCTTTTAATTTAGATAGTTTCATTTAATCACCTGCCAAAATAATGCCGCTGTCTATTTTCAGTTCCTCCGATAAAAGTGCTGTCGCCTGCTGTTCGTCCTCGGCACTTTCAAGATAGACAATCACATTTTCAAGTATGTACTCGTCATTTTCCGTCCTTGATTTTATTTCAACTCGGTTATAACCGATTTTATTTTCATCAAGAATAGTCATAACGGCACTTTTTATTGACTCGTCATAAGCAAGCGCATAATCGATTTTTTCGGAAAACAAGCTGTCAAATTTATTGTTTAATATAGAAGTATCGATATTTCTCATTTCAAAAAACGGTAAGCAGAACACAGCGAGAATTATGAGTGAAAAGGCAGTTTCGCATATTTTCTTTACCTTGCCCTTTGGCACAAGATAATTTATAACCGCTGTTACTAAAAGAATTACACACAGATTTACAGCCCAAGCTTTAATATCGTTCATTTTAACTCCTCAAGCTCAACACAGTACCCGTTGTCAGAATAAACACGGTAGCTACAAAAATCAAAAAAGTGTTGATTATCGAAATCATTGAGCACACAGTATCGAGAACCCTTGCACATACGCCGTTATCAAATGACGAACAAACAGCCGACGAAAAGTTCAAAAAGAAAAACCACAGCAAAAGCTCGATAATGCTCGGCAAAACAGTTACCGCAACAGCGATAATTCCAAAGACGCCGAAAACGCTTTTTATCAATGAAAACGACCCGAGCACCGCACCGAGAGCATCGCCCATCACGCCGCCGATTATCGGTATAACACTTCCCGAAGCCGCCTTAACGCCTTTTATCGCAAGACTGTCGGCAGAAGTGGCGAGATTGCCCTTTATGTTTATCAGCCCCACAAACACAGTCGCCGTTACTGATAAAGCAACCGTTACCGTTTTCTTAACGGCTGATGTTATTTTAGATAGGTCAAGCCTGCCGTTCAAGGAAGAATAAACATTCAGGCAGGTCATTACGGAAATCAGCGGAATGATAAAAACGTCCGTACCCTTTACCAATATTTCGGCAAATGCAAGCACAACGGAGCTGTACGCAAATGAGGTTATAGGCTGACCGCTTGCGGAAATAATTCCCGTGAAAACAGGTATGTAAGTCAGCATAAAATCAGCAACGGTTTTGACGGCGGATACTGCCGAAGAAATTGCTTCGCTCAAGGGAACGGATATTACCGAAAGAGTAAACGCTGTTTCAAACAGAGAGAATATGTCGTTTTTTTCACTTAGGCTTTCGTTCATATTTTTCACTAAAGAAGCAACAATAAATAAGCCCATAAGAGTTACAAAAGCAGTCAGAGGCTGCTTATAGCTACCCCTTGCAATACCGATAATCGCAGTAAAGACCTTTTTGGGAGACAAGCTCAAAAGCTCTTCAAAATCAACGTCGCTTATCCCCGACTCCTTCAAAAGCGTCTGCCCGTCCTCGTTTATTTTGTTATAAATTTGCTTGTATGTATCCTCTTGTGCCGCAAAGCTGTCCACCGTCATCGAAAACAGTAACGACAGCATACACAGAAGCACGGCAAAAATCCTTTTAGTATTCATCTCAACATTCCTACGCTCAATTCAAGCAGCTTTTCCGCAATCGGAAAAACAAGAATAATCACAGCTATTCTTCCGACTGTTTCTGTAAGTGTGGACAAAGCGCTTTCTCCGCAATCCTTACAAATATCCGATACCGTTTGCGTTGCAAGGCTTATCCCTAAAATTTTCAGACAGATTTTCACATATTCGCTCAAAGAGGCAAATTGAGAAAACCGATAACTTAAATTCTCAGACAATACGGAAATACCGCTTATCAAAAATCCGAAAACCAAAGCTATAACGCAAAGTCTTAGCAGATATGAAAATTCAGGCTTAATCTGTCTGAAATAGATAAGTAAAGCCAGGCAGCATATTACCAAAGCAAAGATTTTCAGCATATCAAAAATCAAACACCGATTTTACAGTTGATACAAGCGACGTCATTTGAGGAATAAGCATCAGTATTGCGACAATTATTCCTGCGATAACCGTGAGCATTGCGTAGTCGTCACGTCCTGTTTTCACAAGGACTTGATTAAGAACGGCTACAATTATTCCTATTCCCGCAATTTTCAAAATAAATCCTATTTCCATAATTACTCCTAAATAAAGAAAATGATTACAAACGCCGCCAAAAACAGACTTAATGTATTTATAATTTTTACAGCTTTGTCGGTTGATTTTTTCAGATTGCAAATGCTTTGCTTTAATATTTCCGAATACGCCTCGCAATTTCTGATTTGTCCGCCGATATCGCTTGAGCCGAGTGAATTTGAAAAATCCTTTATCGTTCTGCAATCTTGATTTGTCAGCGGAGAAGCTCTCGAAAACGTGTCAACGGAGGTTTTCCAAGCGTTTGAAAGCTCCAAACCGTTTTTGATATTCACAAGGCACATCTTCAAAAATCCGCAATCATTAAATTCGTTCGACTCAACAGCTTGCTCAAATATTCTTTCAAGCGGCTGCTGTGAAAACTCGATTTGAGTTCGTAAATAGCCTATAAACGTTAAAAAGCATTCAAGTATTTTCACTCTTTTTAACTTGAGCGACGAAAAATAATTACCCGTAATGCAAATTACGATCGCAATCAAAGCTATTCCCGACATTCTCATATTTTTCACCGCCTGTTCTGATAATCTCACGCACCTTTCCGACGTTTTCTCCCCTGTCAAGAAAGACCGCCGCATCAAACAAGCCACTCTCTAAAAGCGCTTTAGATACTTTTCGTCTATTTAGCTCTTCACGGCAGGAGCAATGCATACTGACGGCAAATTTCACACCGCACATAATTGCGTTTAAGATGACTTCTGCCTCCTCCTCGCTTGCTATTTCATCACAGAAAATAATATCGGGAGAAAAAGAACGCACCGCAAGCTCAATCCCCGTCCTTTTGGGATAAGAGGTAAAAACATCCGTGTTGCTTCCTACGTTACATTGTGTTTTCAGGGAGCTCGTACCGGCTATCTCCTGCCGTTCGTCAATAAGCACACATTTATAATATTCGCCTGCGTTTCCGTCGGAAATTTGCCTTACCAAATCTCTTAAGACCGTTGTTTTCCCCGACATAGGCGGCCCTGCTATTATTACATTTGAAAGTCGTGAGCTGAAAAGCGAGGTCATTATCTCATTCGCACAGCCAATTCTTTCGCTCGCAATTCTGAAATTTATGCAGTTAATATCCCGGACGCTTATGATTTTCCCGTGTTCCGTAACCGCATTTCCGCACAAGCCGACTCTGTGACCGCCCGAAAGAGTTATAAAGCTCTGATTTATCTCCTCTTGATGAGAATAAACCGAATATTCGCACACCCTTTTTACCGTTTCCGAAAGCTCATCACAGGTAATTTTTACAAGTGAATCGGAAATAATATATGACAGCTTCCCGTTGCCTGTTAAAAATGAGCTTCCCCTCTCGGTAACAATAACCACGGGCTTATCCGCACGCAGTCTTATTTCTTTTACCGAATACTTGTTCACATCATTTAATTTGTATACCGCATCCTTAATTCTCAACGGCAAATAAAACAGAATATCGTTAATTCCTTTGTTATTTAAGCAGTTCATTTTTTCACCTCGATAATATATATGCGACTTGTCCTGAAATATGAACACATATTGTTTACAATTTTAACCGTATGTGATATTGAAAAATTATCTCAAATATGGTAAAATCTTATATATATTTTTTGTTAGGAGTCAATCAATGTTAAAAGCAAAAAAAGAAAAAGCACCGACAAGGCTGTCGGCGTTTTATCAAAATAATAAATTTGTATTTCTTTCGGCGCTCGTGTCGCTGTTGATTTTTCTGCTCATAGCCTTCTGCTATGACCTCGTCCCGTTCGGCGATATGACCATTTTGAGAATGGATTTGTATCATCAATACGGTCCGTTGTTTGCGGAACTTTATGACAGACTTACAAGCGGAGAATCGTTAATTTATTCGTGGAATTCGGGACTTGGCTCTTCATTTCTCGGCAATTTCTTTAACTATCTTTCAAGCCCGTTGACAATTATAATATTGCTTTTCGGTCATAAGAATATTACCGAAGCCATTTCATGCCTGATAATGCTCAAGGCAGTGCTTTCCGCAGCCTCCTTTACCTATTATCTCAAAGCTTCGCAAAAGCAGCACAGCTATACAACTGCGGCTTTCGGCGTGTTATATGCTTTCTGCGGATATTTCGTCGCTTATTATTGGAATCTTATGTGGCTTGACGCAATGGTAATTTTCCCGATTATCATTCTCGGAATTGAGCATATTATCAATAAGGGTAAGCCTGCTCTTTACTGTTTGAGCCTTGCTCTTATGATTTTTGCTAACTATTATATGGCGTTTATGGTTTGCATTTTCTCCGTCCTCTATTTCCTGACATACTATGCTGCAAACTATCCGTTTTCAAAAAAATTCAGCGAAATATACTATGATACGCCCTTAGGCAGAATTAAAAATTCGCTCTTTATTTCAAGCGGGCTCAAATTTGCATTTTCCTCGATTGTTGCGGTACTGCTCGCTTCGGCGGCTGTTTTCCCGCTTATAGCAATGCTCTCCCAAAGCTCTGCAACCTCCGGCTCATCCCCCACAGGCTTTACAAAATACTTTACTGCCTTTGATTTCCTTGCAAATCATCTCGCAAGCACCGACGCTACAATCAGAAGCAGCGGAAATGATGTTCTTCCGAATGTATATTGCGGAATTTTGACGCTTTTGCTTGTTCCGCTGTACCTTTTCTCAAAGAAAATCTCTACAAGAGAAAAAATTTCCTATGTCAGCCTGCTTGCAGTTCTCTATTTCAGCTTTAATATCAATTATCTCAACTTCGTTTGGCACGGCCTTCATTTTCCGAATGATTTGCCGTACAGATTTTCGTTTATGTACTCCTTTGTTTTGCTCATACTTGCTTTCAAGGCATTTACGAACATCAAAGAGTACACGGGCAGACAATTACTCGGCGTCGGCGTTGGTCTTATAGCGTTTATTATCCTTGTTGAAAAAACAACATCAAAGAATATCGACGACGTTTCACTTATAATTAGCCTTGTATTCGCTGTCGGATATGTTGTAATTCTTCACTTTTTCAAAGACAAGCGTTTCCAAAGCTCATCGCTTTCATTGCTTCTTTTGTGCTGTGTTGTTTCAGAGGTTGCTTTGGGCAATACGGACAATTATTCAATGAATCAGTCAAAAACTAATTACGTTGCCGAGTACGACCAATTCCAAGATATAAAAGCAAAAATTGACGAATATGACAACAACGGCTTCTATCGTATGGAGCTCACAAAATTAAAAACAAGAATGGACCCTTGTTGGCTTGACTACAACGGTGTCTCGGTATTCTCCTCTATGGCATATGAAACCGTTGCAAATTTTCAGCAAAATCTCGGCTTGTACGGCAACTATATTAACAGCTACACCTACAATCCGCAAACACCCGTTTACAATGCAATGTTTGGTATAAAATATATCGCCGACAATCAAAAAATGGAAATGAATCCTAATCTTTACGAGGACCTGTTTGCAAACGATAAATTCACGGCATATAAGAATAAATATGACTTGTCTGTTGCATTTGCCGCAGACAGCCTTGTAAAATATTATGACTCTTCGATATACGGTAATCCCTTTGAAGCGCAGCAACAGCTGTTTAATATGGCTACGGGCGTTGACAATGTATTTACGAAGCTTTCCATTGACGACGCAGCATATTCCAATATAAATGATTTTTATCCAAATGAATTTGCAAGCGGCGAGTTTAAGTTTTCAAAGTCAGTCAATGACGAAATGGGCAGCGTAAGCTTTGAGGTTACACCGCAAGAAACGCAAAATGTTTACATTTATATAAAATCAAACGCCGTTGACAACGCAACTGTTTCGGGCAGCATATTCAACGAAACCTACACTTCGCTCGATGAGGCTTATATAATCGACCTCGGAATAATCAATGCAGGCGAAACCGTAAACGTTGATATTGCCATCAAGGACACCTCGAACAGAGGAACGCTCAACTTTTACGCTTACGGTCTTAACGAGGAAGCGTTTAAGGCAGGCTATGAGAAGCTCAAAAAAGGCGATTATAACATTACGGAATATTCGGACACAAAGCTTACGGGAACAATAACGGCAAGTGAAAATTCAGCTGTTTTCACATCAATCCCCTATGATATAAATTGGAATGTTTATATCGACGGAAGACGGCTTAAAAGCGACGAAATTTATAAGATTTCCAACGGCTTGTTAGGCTTTGATATTGAAGCGGGCGAGCATACGGTAGTTTTCTCATATGTTTCGTCAGGTCTTTTGGCAGGTTCATTTGTTTCAATCGTTACCATTCTTATTGCGACAATATCAATAATTGTCAATCGCAAAAGGAAGAAGAAAAAACAAAAGGTTGACAAATGGCTTATGTTAAACGAAGCGCCTGTATCAGTCTCCGTTCCGAATGAAAGCGACACCTTTGAAATTGACTTTGACAGTATCAAGGAGCAGCTTAACGCCGATGAGGTCAAGGACGAACCGCCGACTGCCGAAAATCAAAATGACAATGAGCAATAAATAAAAGCCACAAAAAAGCACTTTGTATCTTAGCAAACGATACAAAGTGCTTTATTTTATTATTTAAGCATCTTTTTAAGATATTGACCCGTATAGGATTTCTTGCATTTCGCAACCTCCTCGGGTGTACCGCAAACGACGATATTACCGCCCTTGTCTCCGCCCTCGGGACCTAAGTCAATTATGTGGTCGGACACTTTAATTACATCCAAATTGTGCTCGATTACAACAACGGTGTTTCCCTTATCAACAAGTCTTTGAAGAACATTGATAAGTCCGTGAACATCCGCAGTATGCAAGCCTGTTGTAGGCTCGTCAAGGATATAAATCGTTCTGCCCGTGGCAATTTTTGAAAGCTCCGTCGAGAGCTTAACCCTCTGTGCCTCGCCGCCCGAAAGCGTGGTCGCAGGCTGACCGATTTTAATATATCCCAAGCCGACATCATAAAGAGTTTTGAGTTTTCTGTAAATCTTTGATTGATTTTTGAAAAACTCCATACCCTCTTCAACGGTCATTTCAAGAACATCGGAAATGGTTTTGCCTTTATAATGAACCTCAAGCGTTTCCCTGTTATATTTAGCGCCCTTACAGACATCGCAAGGCACATAAACGTCGGGGAAAAAGTTCATTTCAATCTTGATTATACCGTCGCCCTGACAGGCTTCACAACGTCCGCCCTTAACATTAAAGGAAAATCTTGAAGCGGAATAGCCTCTGATTTTAGCGTCCTGCGTCGAAGCAAACAGCTCTCTTATATCATTGAAAACTCCCGTGTAGGTCGCAGGGTTTGAACGTGGTGTTCTGCCAATCGGAGATTGGTCGATATTTATTACCTTATCAAGATTTTCAATGCCGTCAATGCTGTCAACCTTACCGACCGCCTTTTTGGCGTTGTTAAGCTCATTTGCAAGCTTTTTATAGAGAATTTCATTGATAAGCGAGGATTTACCCGAGCCGGAAACGCCTGTTACGCATACAAATTCTCCAAGCGGAATTTCAACGTCAATATTTTTAAGGTTATTTTCAGAAGCGTTTTTGATAACAAGACTGTTCCCATTACCCTTTCGTCTTTCGGCAGGTACTTCGATTTTTTTCTTACCCGAAAGGTACTGCCCCGTAATTGATTTCTTGCATTTGAGCAAGCCATCAACATTACCGCTGTAAACAACCTCTCCGCCGTGAACGCCTGCGCCCGGTCCTATATCCACAACATAATCCGCTGCTCTGATGGTGTCCTCGTCGTGCTCAACAACGATAAGCGTATTTCCTATATCACGAAGCTCACGCAGCGTGCCTAAAAGCTTGTCATTATCTCTTTGGTGCAAGCCAATGCTCGGCTCATCAAGGATATAAAGCACGCCCATAAGCGACGAGCCTATCTGTGTCGCAAGCCTGATTCGCTGACTTTCGCCGCCCGAAAGCGTGCCTGCCGAACGGGATAATGTCAAATAATCAAGACCGACGCTTGCAAGGAAAGAAAGCCTTTGCCTTATCTCCTTAATTATCATATCGGCTATCATATGCTGTTTTTCGGTAAGCTCAAGCGAGTCTATAAATTCAATCTCTTTATTTATTGAAAGCTCGGTAAATTCAATAATATTCTTACCGCCGATCGTAACCGCAAGAGCCGATTTGTTGAGCCTTTTACCGTTACATTCGGGGCAATTACACTCGTCCATCACTTTGGTAATCTCTGCTCTTGAATATTCGCTTGTGGTTTCGTTATACCGTCTTTGAAGGTTATTTATTACGCCCTCGAACTCAGTCAGGTAAGTTCCCGAGCCGTAAGCGTTTACCCTTGTCATCTTGATTTTCTTGCCGTTTGTTCCGTAAAGCAGGACGTTAAGCTGCTCCTCGGACAAATCCTTAATCGGCGTATCAAGAGAAAAACCGTATTCCTCGGCAAGTGCGGAATAATACATTTGCGCTATTGTTCCGCTGTCGGCATTTGACCAGCCCGAAGCTAAAATCGCACCCTGATTTATCGAAAGATTTTTATTCGGTATAACAAGGTCGGGGTTAATTCTCATAAAAGTACCGAGTCCCATACACCTCGGGCAAGAGCCGTAAGGATTGTTAAAAGAAAACGACCTCGGTGCCATTTCTTCTATGCAGGTGCCGTGCTCGGGGCAGGCAAACTTCTGTGAAAATAAAAGCTCCTCTTTTCCGACAACATCAACGATTACCGCACCGTCGGAAAGATTGCAGGCGGTATCTACCGAATCGGCAAGTCTGCTTCTGATACCGTCATTTATAACAAGTCGGTCAACAACGACCTCAATGCTGTGCTTAACATTCTTATCGAGCTTGATTTCTTCGGAAAGATCATAAATGCTTCCGTCAACTCTTACTCTGACGTATCCCGACTTTCTTGCGGAATCGAGCACCTTGACGTGTTCGCCCTTTTTACCCCTTACAAGCGGTGCTAAAATCTGTATTTTTTCGCCCTCGGGAAGTTTCAGAACTTTATCAACAATTCCGTCAACGGTTTCCATTGAAATTTCTCTGCCGCAAACGGGACAATGCGGAGTACCTATTCTCGCATAAATAAGACGAAGATAATCGTAAATCTCCGTAACGGTACCTACCGTTGAACGTGGATTTTTTGAGGTCGTTTTTTGGTCAATCGATATTGCGGGAGACAAGCCCTCAATGTATTCAACATCGGGCTTATCCATCTGACCTAAAAATTGCCTTGCATATGAAGAAAGCGATTCGATATATCGCCTCTGTCCCTCTGCGTAAATCGTATCAAACGCAAGCGAGGATTTTCCCGAGCCTGAAAGCCCCGTAAAAACGACGAGTTTATCACGGGGAATTTCAAGGTCAATATTCTTAAGATTATTGGCTTTTGCGCCTTTTACAATGATTTTTTTGTTCTGCAAGGCTTATTTACCTTCCTTTAATTTTGCGATTTTATCTCTTAACATAGCAGCGTGCTCAAATTCAAGTATCTTTGCCGCCGCTTTCATTTCATTTGTAAGCTCAATGATAAGCTTTTCTCTCTCCGCCCTGCTCAGGCGTTTACCGCTTTCGTCCTTATGAGTAGCGGATATTTCAAGAATATCCCTAACGCCTTTTTTAATGGTTTTCGGAACAATATTATGCTCCTTATTGTATTCCATCTGTATTTCACGGCGACGGTAGGTTTCGCTTATCGCCTTTTCCATTGACGGTGTAACGCAATCTGCGTACATAATAACCTGACCGTCGGCATTTCGAGCCGCCCTGCCTATTGTCTGAATAAGTGCGGTTTCAGAACGCAAAAAGCCTTCCTTGTCGGCGTCAAGAATAGCCACAAGCGATACCTCGGGTATGTCAAGTCCCTCACGCAAAAGGTTTATTCCGACAAGAACATCATACTCGCCCAAGCGCAAATCACGGATAAGCTCCATACGCTCGATAGTGTCAATATCATAGTGCATATACTTAACCTTTATGCCGTGCGTATCAAGAAATTCCGTAAGGCTCTCCGCCATTTTCTTTGTAAGCGTAGTAACCAAAACACGCTCATTGCGTTCGGTTCTTGTATTTATTTCAGAAATAAGATCCTCAATCTGTCCATCCGTCGGTCTTACCGATATTTCAGGGTCAAGCAGACCCGTGGGTCTTATCAGCTGTTCAACAATTTGTGAGCTTTTTTCCTTTTCAAGCTCGCCCGGTGTCGCACTCACAAACACCTTTTGCCCTATTTTTTTATAAAATTCGTCAAAGGTAAGCGGTCTGTTATCAAAAGCCGACGGAAGTCTGAAGCCGTAATTTACAAGGGATTCCTTTCTTGAACGGTCTCCGCCGTACATTCCTCTGACCTGAGGCAAGGTAACATGCGATTCATCAACAAACAGCACAAAATCGTCGGGAAAATAATCGAGCAAGGTAAACGGTGCTGTGCCTGCTTCTCTTCCCGACATAACCCTTGAATAGTTCTCAATGCCTTTACAGAAGCCCGTTTCCCTAAGCATTTCCATATCGTATTCGGTACGCTGCCTTATTCTTTGAGCCTCAAGAAGCTTTCCCTCTTTTTCAAATTTCTTGACCTGCTCTTCCATTTCCGCAAGTATCTCGGTAATGGCTTTTTCAAGCTTTTCGGGAGCAACGACATAGTGCGAAGCAGGATAAATCGCCACATGGGACAATACATTTTTTACCTGCCCCGTAAGTGCGTTGATTTCGGAAATTCTGTCTATTTCATCGCCGAAAAACTCAACTCTTATAGCGTTTTCGCTCGAATAAACGGGGAAAATTTCCACCGTATCGCCACGAACTCTGAACTTATTTCTTATAAAGTTGACATCATTTCGCTCATATTGAATACTGACAAGCTTTTTTATTAAATCATCCCTGCTTTTTTGCATACCCTGCCTTAAAGAAATAACCATATTTCGATAATCAATCGGGTCGCCGAGGGTATAAATACAAGAAACACTCGAAACAATTATCACATCTCGCCTTTCGGACAAAGCGGAGGTTGCCGAGTGTCTCAACTTATCGATTTCATCATTTATTGCCGAATCCTTTTCAATATAGGTATCGGTTGTCGGAATGTATGCCTCAGGCTGATAATAGTCGTAATATGAAACGAAATATTCAACCGCATTTTCAGGGAAAAACTCCTTAAATTCCGAGCACAGCTGCGCTGCAAGGGTTTTATTATGGGCAAGCACAAGCGTAGGACGGTTGAGCTTTGCAATAACATTTGCCATTGTAAAAGTCTTGCCCGAGCCCGTAACGCCGAGCAGGGTTTGTTCGTTGTAGCCCTTGTTAATTCCGTCAACAAGCTTTTCTATTGCAGCAGGCTGATCGCCCGTCGGCTTATATTCGGAATGTAAAACAAACTTATCCATAATATCCCCCTTTCTATCAGTATAAAAATTAAATGTTAGTTTTCACTCGGAACAAAGGTGTCCATATATTTAAGCTTGAACAGATTTTTAACGTGCTTATCGTCTATTATCGCCTTTTTCTCAAGATCTGCAATCTCGCCTGTTCTGATGTATTTATCAAGCTCATCATATGTAAAGCCGAGATTTTCCTCGTCCGTCTTGCCGCAAAGTCCGTCAATCGGAACCTTGTTAACAAGCACATCGGGAAGTCCGAGAATTTTTCCTATCTGTCTCATCTCTGTAACGGTAATATTAGCACAGGGGCTGAAATCGCCTGCCGCATCGCCGTATCTCGTTGAATAACCGACCCAATCCTCCGACATATTACAGGTGTTTGCAACTCGTCCGTTACAGCTTTGCGCAACCGCATACAAAACCGTCATTCTTACTCTCGGAGGAATATTTGTTGTTGATTGAACGGATAATTCAAGCGGTATGCTCGACTTCACGCCGTCAACAGCAGCTTTTACATTTACAACATAATGCTTAATGTCAAGGTGTTTTACAAGCAGTTCAGCCATATCAATATCGTGCTGAACGCCGCAAGGCATAAGCACACCGATAACCCTGTCCTTGCCCAAAGCTTCGACACAAAGAGCCGCAACAATAGAACTGTCCTTGCCGCCGGAAATGCCTATTACCGCATTACAGTCTTTACCGTTCTTGTCAAAAAAATCACGTATCCACTCAACACATTCATTTTTTGTTTTCGTTGCATCAAACATAGTTTTTCCTCCGTTTTATTTATTATTTAATCTTTTATCAATAATCAAATAAGTATGCGAATTTGCTGTGATTTGCCATTGAATATGCACTGTCGTCAGAAATGATTACGCTATCCAAAAGTGTTAAATCAAGCGGCTTGAATATCTTTTTAATAACTCTGACCGCTTCAATATCAGCTCCTGACGGTGCGGCAACACCCTGCGGATGATTATGTGCAATAATAACCGAGGTTGCGTTTAGATTCATTGCGGTTGCCGCAATTTTTCTTATGTTGACGTCCGTACTGCTCTGACCGCCCTCCGAAACGATAATTGTTTGCTTATGTCGGCACTGATTATCAACAAAAGCCGCCATCATAACCTCATGCTGATAGCCTATGAATTTTGAAGCAAAATATTTTGTAACCGCCTCAGGCTCACTCAGCACAAGCTTTCTGTTAATGTTCTTACTGTCAAGATACTTCGAATAAATCTCCGGTACCATTTTGATAAGCGTCGCCGAGCTTTTGCCCATACCCTTTACCGCCTCAAGCGACTCCAACGGTGCGTCAAACACACCTGCAAGCGAGCCGAATTCGTTGATAAGCATATGAGCTAAATCATTTGTATCACGTTGAGGTATTGCGTAAAATAAAAGCATTTCAAGCACCTGATGGTCCTGAAAATCACGCATACCGCTTTTAGCAAACTGCTCCTTAACTCTGCTCCTATGTCCCGAATGTAAATGTTCTGTCTTTGTTTCCTCCACAACAAGAGTCTCCTTTCGCCCTAAAAAATCAAATATACAACTATTTTATCACAAAAATTACATTTTGAAAAGAGAACAGACGCATTTAGCGTCTGTCAAAACTTAAATATTCTTCTAAAAGTCTTTCTCCATTTAATCAAATACAGTCTTATAAGGTTAGTCATTGCAAAATCGTAAAGTAAAAAGATTACGTTTCCTGCCGCAAGCAAACCCCATGCTGCAATAGCTCCGTATTTTTCCATTTCCTCGAAGGGCACTAAAAAAACGTAGGTTGAAATAAAGAACGCCGCCACGGCGCCGACGTTAAACACCGCAAATTTAAGCACCCACAACAGCACCGAATGAAAATGCTTTTCAAAAATCGCTTTGACAATCGGATAATAACCGAAAAACATTATATACATAACCGCCGCTTCTTTATCGGCAATAAGCAAAACAGATAAAAGGCTTACGGCAGCATAAACACCGAGAGCCCATTTTTTATCAATTTCAATTACAATCAAGGTTATCAAAAAGCCTGCCGCCGCAGGAAGAGCATATGTTAAGGTCGGTATTACCGAGGTCAAAAACATAAGAACTATCGAAAGTGCGGTTATTACGCCGCCGACAGCGGTTTTTGATGATTTCTTTGAATTTTGTGTCATATCAGCAACAGGGAATCAAGTCTCCGCCCAATGATTCGCAACAGCAATCTGCGCAAATCAAGCCCGAGCAAATATCACACGACGAGCAGCCGCTTGCCGAGCCTTGATGTGTCTGCCTGTATCCTCCGTTTGAATTGTTGTTAAGCGCATTAAAGGCATTTGAATATTCAACATTATCAGGCTCCATTCTGCAAGCCGTTGAATAATTCCTGTAAGCCTCGTCAAACCAGCCACGTCGCTGTTGAATTTGACCCTTGCAATAATACCATTCGGCATTTCTCATATCCTTAGGAATACCGTCAAGTATCATTTCCGCATCATCGATTCTGCCGCAATTTATCTTCTCTCTGACATCTGCAAATTGCGAATTTCCGTAATATGCTCCGCTGTTCTGCTGCGAATATGAACGATTTGAAGAATAACCGCCGCTTCTCTGCGCCATTATCTCGTCATATGCCATATCAAGCTCCTGCATTTTCTTAACTGCAACGTCGGAAAGCGGACTGTCGGCATAGTTGTCGGACTGATATTTTCTTGCAAGATTTCTGTAAGCATTTTTAATTTCGTCTTCACTTGCATTTTCGTTTACGCCCAAAATATCATACGGGTTATTCAATCAAATCACCTCTCTTTTTCTTTATTATTTTCATAAGCTCTGCTTCCATACCGTCAAAAATAATATTTTCAATTAACGGCTTATAGCAGTTTTTGTCAAGCAATTCAAGCGCAAGTCCTGTTTCGTTTGCGGTAAGGCGGATAGATTTGATTATATCGTCCTCAATCGCCTTATTATCGCCCGTTAAAAATGATTTATCAAGCTTATATTTCAGAGCAAACGGGTTGTAAGCCCCTGCTTTAATATCGTTTTCAAGATCGTCAAACGCATCCATAAGATATACCCACCGTCCGAGACAATAGCCAATTCTCTCAACAATGCGTTTCTGTGTTTCATCTTCAATTCCGTCGGAAAATATATTCTGCAACGAAACAGCCGTCGGATGAGCCGCTATATCTATGCTGTCCGTTTTTTCGTTTTCTATCCTTGCCTGCTCATCTGTTGATGCTTTTATTATATCATTATATTTTGAATATTTTTTTACGGCTTTGTTAAACTTTATTTTAATATAAGGGTAAACAAGCCGTGCCGCCAATCTTTTCAAAGGCTTCCCGTCATTTATATTGTCAAGAACCTTATAATAAAACATAATTACCGTCAATGCGGCGGCGTCCTTTAGATAACTGTCCGTATCTATATAATTACACTTTTTAAGAGGGTTAAATCTGCACACGCCCTTATATGCGCAATCGGGCTTTGCTTGAAGCACAGATTTTTTCAACAGAGCATAAAAAGCTGCGTCATAGGTCAATAAGAACCTTGCAAGCAAGCCGTATTCCTTGCCCAAGGTTCTGCAAAGAGAGCAATAAATTGCCTTATATGTTTCGTAGTCCTTTATTTTAAGCTCAGGCTTATCAGGCTTTACATAGCCAAACAAGAAATCACCTCTTAAAGAATTGAAGAAAGGTTGTTCATTATAGCCCCTGCAACCTCGGGCTTGTTCATGGTGTAAATGTGAATTCCGTTTACGCCGTTCGCAATCAAATCGATTATCTGCTCGGTAGCATAGGCAATTCCTGCCTGCTGGAGTGAAACGGGATCGTCGGAAAACTTATCAAGCATAATCTTAAATCTTGACGGAAGAGTTGCACCCGAAAGCGCACAGCTTCTTTTAATCTGTTTAGGATTCATTACAGGCATAATTCCTGCAATAACAGGCACGTCAATTCCGACCTTTAATGCTCTGTATAAAAAGCTGTATAAAGCGGAATTGTCAAAGAACATCTGTGTTACAAGATATTGCGCACCGCAGTCAACCTTTTCTTTAAGGTGAATTAAATCCTCGTGTGTGTTTTTAGACTCAACGTGACCCTCAGGATAGCAAGCCGCACCGACCGAAAATCCGCCGAAATCCAAAATTCTCTCAACAAGCTGAGAAGCATATCTGTAATAATTACTGTCGTCGGGATTGTAATCCTCGGGCAAATCACCTCTCAAGGCGAGAATGTTGTCAACACCTATGTCTCTAAGCTGAGAAAGGATAGCGTCAATCTCCTCCTTTGTGGAAGAAGCACAGGTAAGATGCGCCATTGACGGAGTGTGAAGCTCGTTTTGAATATACGAAGCAATTTTAGGTGTGTTTTGCGAAGTACCGCCGCCTGCGCCGTAGGTTACGCTTATGAAATCAGGCTTCAAAAGCGAAAGCTTTTCAACTGATTTCAAAACAGGCTCAAACGGAGCGTTATTTTTCGGAGGGAAAACCTCAAAAGACGTTGTTATTCCTCCGTTTTCCAATATTTCATTTATATACATATTTGCACCTCGCAAAGAAAATCGACTTTTTGAATACAGTATATAATACCACAAACCGTCCTAAAAAAACAATATTTGATATGTTAATAAGTGTAATCTTTACATATTGTTTACAAATTAAGGCGGTACAGAAGCTGTACCGCCTTAAAAAATTTTATTAAACGTCGCCCATTTTACAGGTATAGACAAATTCAACCTTGTCTCCGTCCTTCAAAGGATAACTTTTTGTCGAAACCGAAGGCAACACTCCGTTTACCTTATACATCCAACCGCTATATGCTCCGCAGTCAAATTCGGAAAGACCGCCAATCATTCTTACATATCCGCTTGAAGATATGCTGAAATTTATGCGGTTTTCTTTTAGAATTTTTTTAAGCGCAGACATAACGTTTTCGCCGTTTTTTACGGTTATTGCAGAGGTTGAAAGTATAATCCCGTCAGCAGGTAAAACCTGTGCAAATGAGCCTTGCGATAAAATTCCGTAGTTTATCGCATTACGGCAATCAACCGAAAATGTAACGGTTATTTTTTCATTTTCGTTGCCGTTTACCTGTGGCGGCGAAGTCGGGGCTGCCGTCATTGCAGAGTTCTCGGAAGCCTTTGCAGAGCCTTCTGCGGCTTTTTTCGTTTCGGGGGACGGTAAAGCCTGTGTTTCGCTCTGTTTGCTTTCCGATATTTTGGAGACGCTTCCGTCT
This sequence comes from uncultured Eubacteriales bacterium, assembly GCA_934436505.1. Classification (GTDB taxonomy): domain Bacteria; phylum Bacillota; class Clostridia; order Oscillospirales; family Acutalibacteraceae; genus Fimenecus. The sequence continues at coordinate 127,848 of CAKSAP010000005.1, forward strand.
AAAGAAGCTTCAGAAGCCGCTTTCGTATCAGACGGTGCTTCGGTTGAATATTCACTGTTTGCCGATACCTCTTGATTTGCCGTATCCTCGGAAGAGTTACCTTTTCCGCAAGCGGTTAAAACAAGAAGTATCGAAAGCAAAAGTGCAATAATTTTAGTCTTCATCTTTTTTTCTGAGAACAAGTGAAGCTGCGCCTGTTGCAAGCGCAAGACCTACAAATACCGATACTGCGGTATTGCCGCCTGTTCTCGGAATATCAACCTTATTGCTCTTTGCCGTTGTCGGTGCGACTGTTGCATCGGTTGAGCTCTCCGAAGCTGTTGTATCAACCTCAGTAGTGGTGTCTACGGGAACGGGAGCAGTATACTTGTAAATACCGTTGCCGCCCGCTGCACGGTCCTTAACGTCAAGGAGAGCAAGCAAGGTCTGATATGTGGTCATTGTGTTATCAGCACCCGTGTAATCCTTTCCTGCGCCCGTTTCGGGATTTATAAAGCCTTTAAGAGCAGTAACAGAGTCGTCACAAGGCTTGCCGAGACAATTCTTTGCAATTATAGCCTGTGCGGTTGACTCCGCTGATTTAGACGACCATTCAACATATCCGTAAGAGCCGTCTTCAAATTTCTGTGTTTCAAGGTAAGCGAGAGCATTTTCAAGAGCTGTTGCTACTTCGGGAACAGACTTAAAATCAGCAAGTGCCTGAATAACAAACGAGGTTGTATCCGGATCGGAAGTAATGCCGTATCCTGTATCTACAGAGCAATACGGGAAGCCTCCGTTAGACTGCTGTGCCGCAAGTATCGTGTCAACAATAGCCTTTCTTACGCCGCTGTATTCGGGTGCTTCTTTATAATCAAGAGCTATAAGCGGAAAATAAAGACTGCTGAGATAGGTTTGCGCTGTGTAATCAACATCTTTAAGAGAAGCGAGCATATCATGACCGCCGATATTCGTTGTATCATTTCCCCTTGCAAGCTCGGTAAGATAAATCAAAGCAAAATTTGCAGGGTACAAAGACGCATATTGTGCCTCAACGATAGTATTAACATAATTTTCAAATTCGGGATATACCGTTTTGTTACCTGCCTTTGCAAGTACGAGAACAGTCCACAAAATATCCGTGTCAAGCGCAGATGTATCCTCAAAATCAAAGCCTGTTTTCTCGCTGTTTGCAAGCCAAGAAGCAAGCCCGTTAATTTCTTTGTCTACGCTTTGAGCAGAAACTTGAGTTGCAAGCAAGCAAAATACCATTGCAACCGCAAGGATACCCGAAAGTACTTTGTTGAATTTCTTTTTCATTTTTACCTCCAATGATGTTCTTTCAACAAAAAAGAGGCGGACACACATAGTGGTCCGCTCAAAGTACAAATAAAGAAGGTTAAACTTTATATGCACATCCTACTTTCCCACCGAAAGAGATTTGCAGTTCTGTGGCAGGTCTCCTGACTCGGACATACACATCAGCCGCCTTCCCGTTTTCACAGTGGCATATCGGCAAATGCTGTTCCATACAGTAGCGGGGGCTGTTACGGCTTTTAACCGTATTCCCTTTTAATTCGAGCAGAAAAATCGCACTCGAAACCATAGAACATTTTCAGTTGTAATGCTCGCTTTCCCGATAAAGCAAGCAAACTACCATATAATTCTACCACAAAACAAAAATATTTCAATATTTCAGAAGCATATTATTATAAAAATATCGACACAAGGTACTTTTTGTCTTATAATAAATTCGAGGTGATTAAATGGAAGAATTCAAAACCGAGCTTCACGCTCACACGGCGGAAACAAGCAACTGCGGAGTTGCAACAGCAAAAGAGCTTGTTGAGGGATATATCGGCGCAGGCTATAAAACCGTTGTCATAACCGACCATTTAAGCACTCACACATATTTCAGATACGATTATGACAATATGTCGTGGGACGACAAAATAGATGTATTTATGCTCGGCTTTAACGCTGCAAAGGAAGCTGCAAACGGCAGAATGAATGTTTTACTCGGTATGGAGCTTCGTTTTGACAGCAGGAGTGAAAACGATTACCTTGTTTACGGTGTAACGGAAGAATTTTTAAGAGGCAACGGCGATTTATTAAATATGAATTTGAGTACGTTTTCAAAAATCGCTAAAGAAAACGGCTTGCTTGTAGTTCAGGCGCATCCGTACAGAAGCAATATAACAAGAGCGCCTATAAAATACCTTGACGGTATTGAGGTGCACAACGGCTGTGTGCGGCACAATTCGAGAAATGAAAAAGCAATGGCAAGAGCCGATAAATACGGGGTTATCAAGACCTCGGGCTCGGACTATCATCAAGTCGAAGACGTTGCACACGGCGGAATTATTACAGCAACGGAAATTAAATCTAATACGGAGCTTTTGCGGATACTGAAAAGCGGAAGCTATGAATTGATACTGTAACAGACTTTTATATTAAACGACCCGAAAGAAAAACTTTCGGGTCGTTTTGTATGTGCGTAATTTTTTATTTTTCTCTCTGTTCGCCGCAGAAGAAAAGAGCAACTGTGCCGGGTCCTGTATGAGCACCGATAACCGTTCCTATGTCAAAGACCTCTATCTTGCCTTTAAGCTTCGTAAATCTCTTTTCAATTTCTGAAATAACAGCGTTTACATCATCCATACAAGCTGAATTTGAAATAAAGCACTTACCGTCATAATCAGTTCCGTTTTCGGCATATTTTTCCATCTTATCAACGATAGCGGTAATAACCTTGTTTTTGCCTCTGCACTTTTCAACGGGGATGAGCTTGCCTGCGTCATCAACTCTCAAAAGCGGACAAATGTGAAGAAGCGTTCCGAACCAGCCTGCCGCCGCAGAAATTCTTCCGCCTCTGATATAGCTTGTAAGGTCGGTCGAGAAGAACCAATGATGAACATTGTGCTTGTATTTTTCGATAAACTCGATTGTTTCCTCATAGGACTTACCTTTTGCACGCATATCGGCAGCAAGAGTTACCAAAAGTCCGTAGCCCGAGGAAGCTGAAATTGAATCGACAACCGTAAGCTTTGCATCGGGATATTTATCAAGAATTTCCTGTTTAGCTATCAAGGCTGAATTGTAAGAGCCGGAAATACCCGACGAAAGAGAAATGTGAAGAACTGCTTTTCCCTCTTTAATAAATTTTTCAAAAAATTCAGTATATTGACCAACGCTGACCTGCGAGGTTGTAGGCTCTGCGCCCTCACTCATCTTTTTATAAAACTCTGAAATCGGCATTGTTTCGCCCAAATCGTCAAGACAGTCCTTACCGTCAATATTGTAGTGAAAGCAAGTATATTCGATATTGTTTTCTTTCAAGACCTCTCTTGAAAGGTCTGCCGTAGAACAGCAGGAAATGATAAAATCGCTCATTCTATTCTCCTTTATTTAATCACTTGTGTTTTTCGGCTTTTTGCTTACGCTCCACGCAATGTTTGTCGCATGGTCGGCGACACGCTCAAAGTCGGTAATTGTGTTAATAAAGAGCATTCCTGCCCTTGTATTACATTTGTGAGCATTGAGTCTTTCAATATGCGACTGCTCAAATTCAGTCTGCATATCGTCAACCGAGGCCTCGTATTCGCTCAGCTGTTCGGCGTTTTCGTTGTCCAAAATTTGCTCCGTAAAAGCTTCAATTGAACCGTCGATAAGCTTCAGGGTAGTTTCGTACATTTCCCGAAGTTCTCTTTCGCCCTCAGCGGAAATTTCAATACCCTCGTCAACTCTTGATTTTGCTGCCTCCTCCAAGTTTTGAGCATGGTCGCCGATACGCTCAATATCGTTTATAACGTGGAAAACCCGTCCGATATATTTAGCGTCGGAATAGCTCAAATCAAGGGAATTTATTTTTACAAGAATTGGCGTAATATTATGATTTAAGAAGTTAATAACCTCTTCCGTATGCTGTACCTCGTCAAAGTGGTCACAGGATTTATTAAGCAAATCCTCTGCTGCAATGCTGAAATTCTGCCTTGCAAGCCCTGCCATTCTGTGAACCTCCTTTGAAACCTGAGCCACTGCAAACGGCGGAGTGTTAATCATAAGGTTGTCAACAAATTTAAGCTTGAAGTCGTCCTCAGAGGAATCCTTTTTATCGGGAACGATAAGGCAAGCAAGCTTAACAAGCACCTTATCGGCAAACGGGAACATAATCAAGGTCGAAACAACGTTAAATATGATATGAACAAGCGAGAGTTGCATCATCGTATTGTCCGTAAGGGATTCGATCCAATCCGTAAACGGCAAAAGCTTTGTAAGGATTATAAATATTACAGTACCGAACACGTTAAACAGAACGTGCATAACCGCTGTTCTTTTGGAATTTTTCTTTGTTCCGATTGAAGAAATAAGTGCAGTAATACAAGTACCGATATTCTGACCGTAAATTACATAAGCGGCAAAATGAAGCGGTATAAGTCCCTGCGAAGCCAAAGCCTGCAAAATACCGATACTCGCCGCCGAGCTTTGAATTACAGCGGTAATTACAGTACCGATAAGTATTGCCACAAACGGATTGTTTGCATTCATTAACCATTCGGAGAATACGGGAGAACTTGCAAGCGGCTCCATAGCGTCCTTCATCAGCGTCATACCGAGGAAAAGCATACCGAAGCCCGTAATCGCAAGACCGATGTGCTTCTTGGTGGTTTTCTTGGTGAGCATCGACAAAAATACGCCTATACCGATTGCAATCGGTGCATATTTTCCGATGTCAAGAGAAACCAAGATGCTCGTTGTTGTAGTACCGATATTGGCACCCATAATTACGCCGATAGCCTGCGTAAGATTCATTATGCCCGTATTAACAAAGCCGACTACCATAACGGTCGTTGTCGAAGAGCTTTGAATAAGCGTTGTTATAACGAAGCCCACAAGCACCGCAGCAAATCTGTTGCTTGTCATTTTTTCAAGCAAAACCTTTAGCTTTGCGCCTGCGGCGAGCTCAAGTCCCTCACCGAGAATTTTTATTCCGTAAAGTAAAAGTCCTAATCCACTTAAAAGCGTTGCAATATTTCCAAATCCCATTTATTAAACCTCAAATATTTTATTCGGCGTTTTTAAGCTTTTCGCTCTTTGCGTACTCTTTTCCGTCCGAGCCGAGATGATATGCACATTTCGGGTCAAGATTTATTAGATTATTATATACTCTCGAATAGTTTATATTTCTCTTTTTCATATAAACCTTAAACCATTCAAGACGCTTCAAGAAATCCTTGTATCTTCTGTTTTCAAGATTTGTCCACACAACCTCTGCAAAAGCAACCGTTCTCGGAAAAACAGCGAAATCAAGCGCTTCCTTTGAGTCAATCCACTCTGTCCAAAGCTCACATTCGATACCCGTCGATTTCTGCTCGGGTCTTGTAAAGCCAACCTTTACCTTGTTGAATTTGTAAACCTTTCGAAGCGAAACAAAGGAATATTTATTGTCAAAATAGAAATATGTTGTCGGAGAAATGATAATATTTCTCTCTGTCGCAAGCTTTCTGACCTTGCCGATAGCATTCGGTCTCCAAAGCTGACACTCAATACTCTTATCAAGAGCGTCACCCATACAGTCATCCCAAGCAACAGCGGTTTTGCCGTACTTTTTAAGTATTTCCGCAACTCTGTTCATAAACCAAATCTGAAGGTCTTTACTTTCTTTAAGTCCGAGCTTTTCTTTTAATGCCTTACATTTTTCACATTCGTCCCAAACCTTGTAGCCCTTAAACGCCTCGTCGCCGCCGATATGGAATTTCTTTGACGGGAAAAGAGCCGTGATTTCTCCTAAAAGCTTGTCCAAGAACTCAAATGTCTTTTCATTTCCAGCACAGAGTATACCGTCGCTTACGCCGTTGATTATCATAACCTCGACAGGCTCCGATTTGCAGGAAAGCTCGGGAATAGAAGCAAGAATAGCCGTTGTGTGACCGGGAATATCGATTTCGGGTATTACCTCAACTCCGAGTCTGTCAGCAAAAGCAACAATATCCTTAACCTCTTCCTGCGTATAATAACGAGCTTCCTCAACATTATCATTTTCAAGTCCATAGCCTTTAAGATGCTTTGAGGTACGCTTTGCACCTATTGCGGTAAGCTCGGGATAAAGCTTGCTTTCAATTCTGAAGCCCTGGTCATCGGAAAGATGCCAATGGAATTTATTAAGCTTCAGAAAAGCCATATTTTCAATCAAATCTTTTATTTCATCAACCGTGAAATAATGTCTGCTGACGTCAAGCATCAAGCCTCTGTATTCATTTTCAGGTTTATCCTTAATGATAAGAGTTTTGACAATCGCCTTGCCGTCCCTCTTTTCAGCCTGCATAAGTATCATTTTAAGCGTAACTGCGCCGTAAAAAGCACCTGAATATGTGCTTGCTTTGATTATAATACCCTCATTCGTAATATGAAGCTCATACTCATCATGAGAAAGCTCCGGAGTCTTTTTAATCTTAATCTCGCCCTCGTTTTCAACAGGCTTTGTTTTAAGATACTCCGTAAGATATTTGCCTACTCCCACAAACTCCTCGGGGCAAAGAACTGCCGTGCCCGAAGATACGACGTATTCACTGTTGCCGCAGGTGTAATGATTAGGCTTGGGAATGATGTTGTATTTAGTCATAGCTTTCACCAAAAAATTCCTTTGTACATAATGATAAATCAATTATATCAAATACAAAGGAATAAAGGAAGTCATTTTCAATTATTTTTTATGAATTTTTCGTACCACTCAATTATCTTAAATCTCGGCTCAAATTTAGGATTGCTTTTAACGATTTCATATTCGTCTTGTGAAAGCACCTCGTCAAGCTCAACATCGCTCTCGGCGGCAGGCAAGCACATCGGAGGAAACATAACGCACCACCAATTATGCCCGTTACCGCTTCCGATAACAACATTTACCGCCTCATATTCCCCTGCAGGTAATGTAACCTCACCGTCATAGGTCTTTGTAGGAAAATATGCGTTGCCGATATTTACTTTTACATCATAGTCATAGCCGTTATCAATAACCGTCTTTTTAGCAACCGCTTCAAGCTCGTCCTTTGCCAAAACAAGCTTTTTTTCAGCCTCTGCGGCACTCTCGCTGTTGTCGAAATATTCCTTACCCGCTTCAAGTACAGCATCTCTAACCTTCAACTTTAAGGCTTGATCCTCGGCAGAGTCGGAATTTGCGATAACGTGCATTCTCAGAACGCTGCTTCTGATATCCTTGCAAGCGGAAGCAAAGGACATTGTGCTTGAAACACAAGCGATAATAAACGCTGTCAAAACAGCAAGCTCAACTGCTAAAATTTTATTTTTTGTTTTCATATTATGTTCATTCCTTTCAGTAACGAAAGTATTGGAAAGAACATAAATATTTAATCATCTTTTTTCAATTTCCTCTATTTCGGCGCTTGTGAGATACCTTGCGCAGCCCTCTTTCAGCTTGTCATCCAAATACACATTGCCCATTTTAATACGCTTCAGAGAAACGACCGTACTGCCGACCGCCTTGAACATTCTTTTAATCTGATGATACTTGCCCTCAAATATAGTGATTTTAATATTTGACATATCGCCGTCTATAAATTCGAGCTCGGCAGGTCGAAACACAGTGCCGTCCTTTAACTCAATACCGCTTTCAAGAACGCTCTTTTTGCTCTCGTCAATCGGCTTGTCCAATATTGCGATATATGTTTTCTTTATATGATTTTTCGGAGACAATATGCGGTGTGCAAAATCTCCGTCATCAGTAATAAGCACAAATCCCGTGGTATCTTTATCAAGTCTGCCGGCAGGAAAAAGATTTTTTCTTTTCATATCGTCGGGGAGAATATCAACAACCGTGATGTCGCCCCTGCCCTCGCTTGCGGAAACAACGCCCTGCGGTTTGTTAAGCATAATATACACGTGCTCTGCGGTATCAATTCGCTCTCCCGATACGGTAATAGCACAGTTTTCCGTATCAGCCTTTATAGACACGTCCTTTACCGCCTCGCCGTTAAGAGTGATTTCGCCGTTTCGGGCAAGACGCTTAACTTCACTTCGTGTGAATTTTCCGCTTTTAGATATTATTTTGTCAAGCCTTTCAACTGCCATAGCTTTCTCCGTTAATTGTTTTAATTCTTTACAAATCCGTGCATAAAACCGTCGAGTTCAACCGAGCATATATCTCCGCCGATTACCTTGCCGTCAAAAACCAAGAGTGTTGCCCTTATACAGTCGCTGCCCTCGTAATTCGGATAATTTGTTACCTTATAGGTCCATTTTTTCACTCTCTTTGAGCAGTACGCCGTAAGGTCAAAGCCTTGCTCCTTTTGGATAGCATTATACTTTTCGTACACGTCGTCAAATTCGGCAGGAATAATAATTTCCTTAACCTCAAGCGGCTCTTCCTCCACGCTCCAACCGTATTGAGAAAGAAATGCTATTCGTTCTTCGGCGGTAGACGCTTTAAGGCTTAATTCGCCCGTCTTTGCCGCCGAAATGCTGTCTTTTGTCAAAAAAGCAAGAATAATGCCCATAGCCAAAAGACACAGGATAACGCCTAAAAACTTTAACTGACGCCTGTTTACAGAATATACAAACATACAAATTCACCTCGTACACAATTATATGCGACGAGGTGAACTATAATGCTTATTATCAGTCTTCTTTTGACTGCTGTGCCGCACTTCTCAAAGACATTCTTGCTTTTCTTATCTCATTAACAGAATTTGTAAGAGCTTCGTCCGCTGTTGCGACAATATTTTCAACATATTCGCCTGCACTTGTGCGAAGGTCTGTTGCCCACTTCTGCGCCTGCTCGGTCATATCGGAAGCGGTTGCTCTCGCCTGCTCGATAATCTCGGTAGCCTGTGTGCGAGCCTGCTGAAGAATATCGGCTGCGTTTTCTTCCGCCTTCTTTGTGATTTCGTGCTCGGAAACGATAACCTTTGCCTTATCTCTTGCCTGAGCGATAATATCCTCAGAGGTTGCCTGTGCGGCATCAAGGATATCCTTTCTCTCGGAAGCGATTTTTCTTGCTTTCATAAGCTCGTCGGGCATATTGAGTCTGATGTCCTCAATAATCGTCTTTATTTCCTCTCCGTCAACAGAAATCTTTGAAGAAAAGGGAACGTTTTTACTGTTTTCAAGAACATCCTCAATATTATCGAGTAAACTTTCTATACTCATTTCACATCTTCCTTTCGAATTCTTTCAATAATCACATCACATATTTCCGGCGGAACAAATGTTGAAATGTCGCCGCCTAAGCTGCATATATGCTTAACAACGCTTGAGCTGAGGTACATATTCTCCGCCCTCGTTGTAATGAAAACCGTTTCGACCTCATTATTCAGCTCTTTGTTAATCAAAGCCTGCTGAAATTCATATTCAAAGTCTGATACGGCTCTCAAGCCCTTAACAATGGCAACCGCACCGATTTGCTTTGCATATTCTGCAAGCAAGCCGTCATAGCTGTCAACCTCAACGTTTTTGAGATTTTTTGTACATTCTCTTATCATCTCAACTCTTTCCTCAGATGTAAAAGAATAGCTGTTTTGCTTTTTGTAGTTTGTCATAACAAGGACAATTACCTTGTCAAATATCTTCGAGCTTCTTGTAATAATATCAAGATGTCCGAGTGTAACCGGGTCAAAGCTTCCGGGACAAATAACAGTTCTCAAAAAATCACCTGCTCATTTCTTACGCTTGTAAGTTGTAATCTTGGTCTTTGAGTATTTATATTCTCTGAACTTTTCAAAATCGCCTGCACTGTCGGGCAAAACCTCATTAAAATCGGTTTCGCAAACGATAGTTGCATTTTCATCACAGCAACCGACGGCACTTTCGAGTACCTCGTTAATCAAGCCCTTATTGTAAGGAGGGTCAAGAAGAATAATATCGAATTTATTTCTTGAATTCTTGATATAGTTTACGCTGTCCGCATTGAGAACGGTTGCCTTTTGAAAAAGTCCTGTTGTTTTCAGGTTGTCCTTGATAACTTCAACAGCCTGTGAGTCTCTGTCAATGAAAACAGCGCTTTCGGCACCTCTGCTCAAAGCCTCTATACCGAGCTGACCCGAGCCTGCAAAAAGGTCGAGAACCCTCGCATCAGCCAAATCAAACTGAATTATGCTGAAAATCGCTTCTTTGACCCTATCGGTTGTAGGTCTTACAATTTCGTCGCCCTCAAGCGTTTTCAGTTTTCTTCCCCTTGCAGAACCTGTAATTACTCTCATTTGACAATACTCCAACTTTCATATACTGCTTTATTTTCCACGTTTTCGACACAAATGTCAATAGTTTTTATTAAAATAATAACATACTTTGCAATTCAGCGGCATTCTTCGCTGTCCTTTTAACGCCGATTTCACGCAGCTGTTCCTCGTTTCTGAAGCCCCAAAGAACTCCGATACAATCCATTTCGGCATTTTTGGCTGTTGCAATGTCAACCTCACTGTCTCCGATAAACACAGCGTCCTTTTTCTCGACGCCGAGCTTTTCAAGCGCAAGATAAAGTCCGTCGGGAGCAGGCTTGTTAGGTCTTACTCCGTCGCTGCCGATAACGGTTTTAACGTAGTCGCCGAAAAGACCGCCGCAAAGCTCCTGTGCCGCAAAATCAATCTTGTTTGTAACAATAGCAAGCTTTACGCCGTTTTCATAAAGATTTTTAAGCAGGTCATTTATACCGTCATACGGCTTTGTTTTATTTGCCATATTGGTTTTGTAATGCTCTGTAAAATCTGAATATGTTTTTTGAAACTGAGCCTCACTTGCCGTATCGGGAAGTGCTCTGTGAATAAGCTTTATGTTTCCGTTTCCGACAAATCTTCTTACCTCGTCAATTGTTCTTGTCGGGAAGCCGTTCTTTTCAAGAGCAAAGTTTGTGCTGTCGGCAAGGTCGTCAAGAGTATTTAACAACGTGCCGTCTAAATCGAATATTACTGCTTTGTACATTTTAATCACCTTTATCTATTATAGAACTTTACGACGTTTTCCGCAAGTTCTTTATTTATTCCTTTTACCTCGCAAAGCTCCTCGACGGTTGCCTTTTTAATTGCAGAAACCGTTTTGAAATGCTTTAACAAGGCTCTTGCCTTCGCCTCTCCTATACCGTTGATTTTGGTAAGAGACAAAGAAATTGTGCTTTTTGTATGCTTTTTATGATGATAGTCAATAGAGAAGCGATGCACCTCATTTTGAATATCCGAAATGAGCGTGAACACCTGACGTTTTGAATTTATCTCAATTTCTCCGCCGTCAAAAGCAATCGCTCTTGTGTGGTGCTTATCGTCCTTGACCATACCGAAAACGGGAATTTTAAGTCCGAATTCACGAAGCACCGGCATAACGGCATTGACCTGTCCCTCGCCGCCGTCGAGAAGAATCAAATCGGGCAGCTTGCCAAAGCCCTCCGTATCGTTTTTATCCTTATTGAGAACATACTCGTTAAATCGGCGTGTGAGCACCTCGTTCATTGAGCCGTAGTCATCATTTGCAAATGATTTAATCGCAAACCGCCTGTACGCCTTTTTATAAGGCTTGCCGTCCTTGAAAACTATCATACCGCCTACCGAGTCCGAGCCTGCGGTATGTGAAATATCGTATGATTCAATATAATCGGGCGTCGTTTTAAGACCGAGAAGATTTTGAAGTTCCTCGAGAACTGCAACGGTTTTTCCGCTTTTCCCTTTATACAGAGCGAGCTTTTCAACGGCATTTTCCTTGCACATTTTGACGACCTCGACCTGCGTTCCCCTTGCAGGCACAAAGATAGTAACTTTTTTGCCTTTTTTATCAGAAAGCCATTTTTCAAGAAGCTCCCTGTCCTCAACCTCGCCCTCAACGGTAATACGTCTCGGAATGTTGCTCCTCATATTGTAAAAAGAAGTTATAAACTCTGCTCTCTGCGTTTCGGGAGAGTCCTCCGAAGTATCAAAAAAGAAGTGCTCGCTGTCATAAAGCTTACTGTCGGAAAATCTCAAAACCGCAAGACAGGCAGTACCGTCATTTTCGGCGCAAGCAAAGACATCCTGCTCCTCAATGTTATTATACACAACCTTTTGCTTGTCTTTCATTTTATTTATAGCGGTTATTTTGTCTCTGTATTTCGCCGCAGCCTCAAACTCAAGGTTTTCAGACGCTTCAAGCATTTTTTCGTTCAATTCATTGATAACCGACTGTGTGTCGCCCTTTAAGAAACGCAAAGCCTGATTGAAATTTTCGTTATATTCCTTTTCGGAAACCTTGCCCGTGCAAACACCGCAGCACTGTGAAATATAGTAATTCAAGCAAGGACGGGCTTTTCGAAAATCCCTCGGAAAAGACTTGTTACATTGGTAAAGCTTAAAAATTTTATTTGCCGTATCAACACTTTGCTTAACCGCAAACGAGCTTGTGTAAGGACCGATATATTCAGCCTTAGGATCATCGCCCTTTTGCAAAACCGCTGAAATTTTCTTATACTTGTCGCCACTTATTTCAATGTAGCTGTAACCCTTATCATCCTTTAAGAGAATGTTGTATTTCGGCATATGCTGCTTAATAAGGCTGCATTCAAGCACCAACGCCTCAAATTCGCTGTCGGTAACGATATAATCAAAATGGTCAACATTTTCAACCATTTTAAGCACCTTTACCGAATGTCTGTTCTGCGAGCCGAAGTATTGGCTGACTCTGTTTTTCAGCTTTTTCGCCTTACCGATATATATAATTTCGTCCTTGCGGTTTTTCATTATATATACGCCGGGCAATAGCGGCAAACTCATTGCTTTCTTTCGAAGCTCGGGCATTTTAGCGTTCATATTCTCTCCTAAATAAAAAGGCACACCGAAAAAACCGATGTGCCTTAAATCGTTTGAAATTAAGATTATTCCTCAGCGAAGCCTGATTCAACAAGCTTAACAAGCTCTTCAACAGCCTGCTCCTCATCGGGGCCGCCTGCAATAATGCGAATTTCTGTTCCGCCCATAATTCCGAGTGAAAGAACACCGAGAAGGCTCTTTGCGTTAACTCTTCTCTCTTCCTTCTCTACCCAAATCGATGACTTGAACTCATTAGCCTTCTGGATGAAGAATGTTGCGGGTCTTGCGTGGAGACCTACCTGATTTTGAACGAGCACATCTTTTGAATACATAATAATTCTCCCCATATCATATTAAACTAAGTAAATTTCTTTTATCGTTATCATATTATAGCACAAAACTTGTCCTCGTCAACAACTTTAGCACGATATATGGTGGTTTTTGAAATAATTCGGATGGATTTCCAAACCAATGAGTTCTAAAAAGTTAATGTTTGTGCAAAATGACAATTGCAGTATAAAAGAAATATGTAATGTGTACAAAATCAGTTGTTTACCTTATGATGAACGGGAGGTGTATCGGCAGTTATTGTGCTAAATGTATAACCGCAGCTTTGATAATACTCTATAATTTCAGGCAAGGCTTCAACAGTTGTGCCCTTAGCCTCGGTATCGTGAAGCAAAACAATTACATTTTTAGCTGCCGGCACTTTTTTACAATTTGCGACAATCGTATCCTTAGGCACAGTATTTTTCACAGCGTCGCCCGAGGAGCAATTCCAATCATAATATATATATCCCCTCTCGGCTACACCCTGTGTAAGCCTTGTCATTATTCCGGGATTGTATTTTTTACTGACGGTATTGCTTCCGCCGCCGGGAAATCGCATAATGTTGCTTCGCACTCCGGTCTGCAAATAAACCAAATCGGAAATATCCTGCAAATCCTGATAAAATGCCTCATCGGAGGAATAAATCTTCTTATAATCGTGAGTGTATGAATGTAAGGCTATGACATTTCCGTTATCAACAATATCCTTCATATACCCGTTATAAGAAGTATTCTTTACAAAAAAAGTCGCCTTTATTCCGTAAGAATTAAGAATAGATATAATTCTCGGAGTGTTAGGCGACGGTCCGTCATCAAATGTAAGGTAAATTGTTTTACCTCCGCTTCCGGGTGACGGATTAGGCAAAGCGGCTGCCGCACTTTCAGCTTGCTGCTTCCTCTTTAACGAAACCTGCCTGTTCAAATCCGAAATTTTACGGTTTAGCTCTTCCTTTTCGCTTTCGTGAATTGAATTTTGCTCACTTATTTCATCGTTCTTTTGTGAAAGCTCATTTTGAATGTTGGAAAAGGAGTTCATTATATTGGCATCATTTGCTTTAATTTCCTTGAAATGAAAGGCAAAAACGACAAGCAAAACGGTTAAAATAACAACCGCCACAGAAAGTATGGTAATTATAATATTTTTCCTGTTTGCCTTCATAAGAACTCACCCCTGTTATTCTATTATACTTTGAACTGGATATAGAAGTCAATATAAAAAATAAAAAGCTTATTGACCGACTTTTCTCAAAAAATCCGTCAATAAGCTTAATAACTATACTCCCAAAATCAAGCCTGCTGTCTTGAAATAAATAATAAGTGAAATTGCGTCAACAATCGTTGTAATAAACGGGCTTGCCATAACGGCAGGGTCAAAGCCGATTTTCTTTGCCAAAATAGGCAACGTTGCGCCGACAAACTTCGCAAACACTATCGTAAACAGCATTGTTACGCAAACGGTCAAGGATACGAGAACTCCGACTCTGTCGAAAAGCATAAGCTTTCCGAAATTGACGATTGCAAGCGTAACACCGCAAAGCAACGCAACTCTGAATTCCTTCCAAATAACCTTGAAAATATCGCCGAAACGTACGTCGCCCAACGAAAGCGCACGGATAATCGTAACAGATGACTGACCGCCGCAGTTACCGCCCGTATCCATAAGCATAGGTATAAACGAGGTCAGAACAATCTGCGCTTGCAATGCGTCCTCAAAGCTTGTGATAATTTTGCCTGTAAAGGTTGCGGAAACCATCAACAAAAGAAGCCACGGAACACGCTTTTTCCATGTTTCGACAATTCCCATTTTAAGATAAGGCTTATCGGTAGGCGTAATAGCCGCCATCTTTTCGATATCCTCCGTGTTTTCATCCTGCAAGACGTCCATAGCATCGTCGAATGTAACAATACCTACAAGACGTTCCTCCTGGTCAACGACGGGAATAGCCATAAGGTCATATTTTTGGAACTTATCGGCAACTATTTCCTTATCCTCAAGAGTTGTAACGGAAATAACATTTGTTTCCATTATCTCAAACATTTTCTTGCTCTTGTCGGACAAAAGAAGGTCTTTAACCGTTACAAGTCCCAAAAGCTTTCTGTTATCATCCGTAACATAACAGATATAAATAGTCTCTTTATCAACGCCGGTACGTCTTATTCTTGTAAAAGCGTCATCAACCGTCATATACTTTTTCAAATCGACGTACTCGATTGTCATAATGCTTCCTGCGGTATCCTCGGGATATTTCAATATCTCGTTTATACTCTTACGAACAACGGGATCGGTGTGCATAAGGATACGCTTTACGACGTTTGCAGGCATTTCCTCGATTATGTCAACCGCATCATCGACATAAAGCTCATCAAGCACCTCACGAAGCTCTGTATCGCTGAAGGCCTTAATAAGAAATTCCTGTGCGTCGGACTCCATATTAACGAAAACGTCCGCCGCAAGCTCTTTGGGTAAAATTCTGTAAACCAACGGAAGAGTTTCCTGCGGTAATTCCATAAGAACGGACGCAATATCCGCCTCGTTCATATCGGCAAGCATACTCTTCAATTCATGATATTTTTTCTGCTCTAATAATTCAATTACTTTCTCGTACATAATGTTCCCTCCGAAAATCAAATAATAAATAGGAAACAAAGTACATATCTTTTATTCCGAAAACCCGAACGCATAAGCCATACGGATTTTCAAGCTACTTCGTGGAATAGGATCTGTACTTCTAACGCCTCCTGCGTCCATTGTTTTCACCTCACAAATAAAAAATCTCATGCCGACGCAAAAATTCGGCATGAGAAATAATAGCATTATTTTTCCGTTCAAGCTTTAGCATCAAAGGGCAATGAAACTGCGTTAAATTACACCTTGAATTCGATGTAACCTGTTGACCTGCTTACAGTGTCTCCACTTTTCACGGCAGCAGTCCGTATCCATTATATCTGCAAAAAACATAACTGCAAATTGCGGATAACCTATCCCTTTGGTAGCCTTACCTACCGATTTTTGTTCTGCCTATATATTATGGATATTTAATCGCCATTTGTCAACACTAAATCGGAAATTTATTTAATTTTTTAATTGATATTTTTTTATTGCCTTACTCTGCTTTTTTGTCTTGCTTCCTTATCCTGCATAATCACAAGCTTGGTGCACTCCTCAATTACCGTAAATATACCGACAAAGGTTGTGCGGAAAAGCTCCTTTGCAGGCTCGTCAATCGAGCTCCAAGTATCTATTGCACCCTTGAGCGAGGAAATAAGATTTTTTGAGAAATTGGTAATATTGACCTGACCCATTCCTGCAATAACGGCAGAAAGCACAGCTTCAAAATTATTGGTTTTCTCCTCGTCCATATTATAAAGCATTTTTTTCAGAACAAGGTCCGTAACTCTTGCAACAAAGGTTAAATCATCCCTTGTCAACAGCTGTGTACCTTTAATTTTCCATGTCGCCAAATCGTGCTGAAGCATACCAAAAAGCCTTGTGCTCTTAACGGGAATGTAATCGTCGTCGTGAACAAGCAGCATTCCGACAAATGAGCAATCCGGAACAAAATGGCGGTATTTGTTTATTATTTCGTTATATGGCTTTGACTCTATGTAGTTATAGCTGTAAAAGCCCGGTCCGTCATTATTGTAAACTCTCTCAATTCTGTTACGCACGCTTTCATCACAATAAAGTGCACTGTGGAGTGCAACATGACCGCCTTTGGAATGTCCGCAGATTATTATGTCGCCGTTGGGAAAATCCTTTGCAACCCTTTCAAGATAATCCACGCAAAGCTTGTGCGACGGAATACCCTTTTTCGTATAAATATCAATGTCCTCTTTCCAGCCGACCCATGTGTCGTCCGTGCCCCTGTAAACAACAACCTTTGTATCGTCGGGAAGAATAAAGGTCATAGCGGCAAACTGAACGGCAGGCTCTGTTCCGAAAACGCTCTCACAAGCGTACACCTTAACATCCTTATATCTTACAGTCTCGGCAAGAGCCATCATTTTCTGACTGATATAGTTATTCATTAAAAAGCCGGGAGAAATATGCTTGTAGCCGTTATAAGCAAAAACTTTCTTGCAAGCGTCGGAAAAGAGAACAGGCTTATCGTTAAAGCCCTTATAAAGCACCTTTTCAAAAGGCATATAGAAAATTTCGCACAGAAGCAAATTGTCCACATCGGTAAACGGAAGCTCGCTAAAAGTCTTGTCGCCGTATTTCTTGATAAAATCTTTAGAGGTTGCCATATTATCCACTACCTTTCAAAAAAATTATTCTTGGTAACATTTTACCACTTAATGTAAAAAAGGTCAATTATTTTACAATTCACTTGTCGTTGAACAAATAAAAATTATATGATAGAATTATAAAAGAATTAAAAGTGAGGTTTGGTATATGGAACAGAACAAAATATGGCTTGATTGGGCTGTCGAGCTGCAAAGTCTTGCGCAGGCAGGTCTCACCTACGGAAAAGATGTTTACGACAAAGAGCGTTATGAAAGAATAAGAGAAATTTCGGCTGAAATATTGTCACATATGTCGGAAATACCGCTTGAAAAGGTTAAGGACATTTTCTGCAACGAAACAGGCTATCAGACACCGAAAATCGACACAAGGGCAGCTATATTCAAAGAGAATAAAATACTTTTAGTGCGTGAAAACAACGGCGCATGGTCGCTCCCCGGCGGTTGGTGCGATATAAATGTTTCCGTAGGCGAAAACACCGTTAAGGAAGTCAAAGAGGAATCGGGTTTGGATGTTGAAGTTGAAAGGCTTATTGCGGTACAGGACCGTGCAAAGCACAACAAACCACTCTATGCCTACGGCGTATGCAAAATTTTTTCACTTTGCCGTGTTATCGGCGGAGAGTTCAAAGAAAACATTGAAACCACGGGCTTTGAATATTTTGCCGAGGACAACTTGCCGCTTCTCGCAGGCGAAAAGAGAAACGAAGAGCAAATTAAAATGTGCTTTGACTGTTACAGGCAGGCTGACAAGTGGAAAGTAATTTTTGAATAATAAAAGTCATAAAAAACGCTTTGTACCGTGTGATACAAAGCGTTTTTGTTTATAAAGCAAACTTTTCTATTGCCTTGCCGACGCCGTTATTTTCGTTTGAATCGGTTATATAATCGGCTGTTTCAAGCACGGGACGCTGTGCGTTTTTCATTGCAACGCCAATACCTGCACTTTTCACAAGCGCAACGTCGTTATATCCGTCTCCGCAAGCCATAATTTCATATTTATCAAGCTTGAGATATTTCCCGAGCTCACGCAAAGCAACGCCCTTATCCATATTTTTAGGCGTAATTTCCAAAAAGAACGGCTCTGAACGGAAAACAGTTACATCCTTTAGCCTTTCGCTCATTTCCTTTTCAGCTTTTTCGAGAGCTTCAGGCTCGCCCGTAATCAAAAATTTCGGAACGGGATATTTAATTTCTTCAAGCAAATTATCCGTTCTTTTAACCTCAAGCTTATTTATACTCACTTCAAGCTCAAAGTATTTGTCATTTGCTTTTTGTGTAACTGCAATATCGTCCTTATAGGTGGTTAGCGGAACACCGAGGCTGTCGGCAATATCGATTATTTCCTTGACCTGCTCGACCTCAATATTCTTCTGATACACAACCTTACCCGTACTCAAATCGGTTATTCTTGACCCGTTATAGGAAATTATATATCCTCCCCTGTTGCACAAATCAAGCTCGTTTATATATCTTTCTATGCCCTTATTCGGTCTGCCCGAAGCAATGGCGAAAATTCCGCCTTTTTCAATAAATCTGTCTATTGCATTCTTCGTTTGCGGCAAAAGCTCTTTTTTAGAATTTACAAGAGTGCCGTCAATATCGCTTACAACAAGCTTTATACTCATAAAATCACCGTAGAATATTTTATCATTTACCGTATTTTTTTCAATTCGACATTAGCACGATATTTTTGAATAAATCAACATTTTTTTATTACCTTTGACAAAATTTAACGCTTTCTCTCGTATTCAAGCAGCTCGTCTAATTTTCTGTGGAGGTTTTCAAGTATAATTTCACATTTCAAATTGACCTTGAAATCGTTTTCCGCCCGTTCTCTGTCCTTTTGTTCCTGCCGTTTTTGGCTCATCATTATAAGCGGAGCTTGTACCGCCGCAATGCAGGATAAAACAAGATTAAGCATTATAAACGGATACGGGTCAAACGGATTTTTCAAGAAATAAACATTTATCAAAATCCATATAATCAAGAAAAGCGTAAAGGCTATTATAAAAAACCAACTGCCTGCGAACTCTGCCAATTTATCCGAAGCCCTTTGACCGAAAGTGATTTTCCTATCATCCGAAACAGATATTTTGTTTTCAAGCAAAAGCTCCGTAAGCTCGTCGTCCGACATATCTTCACGTACATCCTTGAGAATTTTTCCCAAAAGCTGATAATGAGTCATTTCTCTCCCCCGTTCATTTATTATTTATTATAAATTAAACTGAGAGAAATATACAAAAAAGGCATCAGCCGAAGCCAATGCCTTAAATGTAATTATTAAGTTATCTTTCCTCACGGAAGTAAGAAAGTCCGAGACTCTGAGGAGGCTGATTTTCTTTCTTCTGACGAATACTGATAAGAATAAGAACGATAATCGTAACAAGATACGGAAGCATCTTAATAAGCTCCTTTGCCGCAGGAGAAAGTCCGGGAATATATACGCAAATGATATAAAGTCCGCCGAAAAGGAACGAGCTTAAAATTGCCGATTTCGGTTTCCAAATAGCGAAGATAACGATTGCAACTGCGAGCCAGCCTCTGTCGCCGAAGCCGTTATTTGTCCAAGCGCCGCCTGTGTAGTCCATTACGAAATAAAGACCGCCCAAGCCTGCTATTGCACCGCCGATGCAGGTTGCAAGATATTTGTACTTAATGACATCAATTCCGGCAGCGTCTGCGGTTGCGGGATTTTCGCCGACTGCTCTGAGGTTAAGACCTACCCTTGTTCTGTTGATTACAAAAGACGCAATCAAAGCAATTATAATTGCGAGATAAGCCAAGAAGCCGAAAGAAAGGAAGGTTTCGCCGAAAAGTCCGAGCTTGCTTGCAAACGGAAGCGATGCCTTATAGCAAAGACCTGTTTTGATAAGAGAAATCGAGCCCGTCTCTCCGAAAAGGCTCAAAAGAGAGCCGCCGAAGAAGTTACCGATACCTACGCCGAAGGTTGTCAACGCAAGGCCTGTAACGTTCTGATTTGCTCTTAAAGTAATTGTAAGGAAGCTGTAAATAAGAGCGAGTAAAGCCGAGC
The DNA here is from genome assembly GCA_934436505.1 of uncultured Eubacteriales bacterium. Classification (GTDB taxonomy): domain Bacteria; phylum Bacillota; class Clostridia; order Oscillospirales; family Acutalibacteraceae; genus Fimenecus. The sequence continues at coordinate 148,212 of CAKSAP010000005.1, forward strand.
CGATAAGCGAAGAAAGCAACGGAATTATAACCAAAAGGAAGGTGTTGGGGTTATCCGTTGAATGTTCGTAGATATATCCGCCGATAATGCCCGAGATACCGCCGACATACATAATTCCTGGGATACCGAGGTTTAAGTTACCGCTTTTCTCTGTGATAATTTCGCCGACCGAGCCATAAAGGAGAGGGATACTCTGAATAATCGTAGCACTTATAAAAGTTAAAATCGTAGTGATCATTATTTAACCTCCTTATGCTTTGATCTAAAGTTAATCTTATAGTTAATGAAGAATTCACTGCCTATGATGAAGAAGATAATAATACCTGTCAAAATATCGGCAATGCTCTCATTCAAACGGCAATACGTTGCAATTTCGCCTGCACCCTTTTGAAGGAAAACTATAAGGAACGAGGTAAGCACCATAATTGCAGGATTGAACTTTGCAAGCCATGAAACCATAACTGCCGTAAAGCCCATACCGCCTGCCGTTTCCTTTGTGATTGTGTGGTTTGTGCCCGAAACGAGCAAGAAGCCTGCCAAGCCGCACATAGCACCCGAAAGCACCATAGTACGAATTATAACCTTTTTAACATTGATACCGATATATCTTGCGGTGTTTTCACTCTCGCCGACAACGGTAATTTCATATCCCTGCTTGCTGTATTTGAGGTAAACATACATAACAACGGTAAGCAATACAACGATAAGAATATTTATAAGATATTTTTGACCAAAGAGGTTTGGCAACCAGCCTGCCTGCGATTTCATATTGATAACGCCCATAACAGCCGAGCCGCTCGGTACCCAATACATAATGCAGAACGATACGAGCTGAATTGCAACATAGTTCATCATGAGCGTAAAGAGCGTTTCGTTTGCATTCCACTTTGCTTTGAAAACAGCAGGTATAACGCCCCAAATAATGCCTGCCAAAATGCTTGTAACAAGCATAATAAGAATGAGCACTGCGTTGGGTAAAGCGTCCTTTATATAGAACATACAAGCTGCCGAAGCAAGACCGCCGACAAGCACCTGTCCCTCTGCGCCTAAGTTCCAAAACTTCATCTTAAACGCCGGTGTAACAGCAAGTGAAATGCACAAGAGCATTGCAAGGTTTTGGAAAAGCGATCTGACCTTTGTAAGCGAGCCGAAGTTACCCGTTACCATTGCCTTAAAGACCTGAATAGGATTGTAATGTGTGAGAAGTACAATCACTACCGAGCAAACGAGCAATGAAATTACGATTGATAAAATACGAATACCCCAAGCCTTACCCTCGGAAACGTTTCCTCTTTTGGTAATATGGATTAAAGGCTCGTGATTATGCTTTGTACCCTTACTCATTCTCGGCACCTCCGTTCGTCTGTGTCATCAAATAACCGATTTCTTCCTTCTTTGCTGTTCTGCCGTCAACGATTCCCGTGATTTTACCGGAGCCGATAACAAGTATTCTATCACAAAGCTCGATAAGAACGTCAAGATCCTCGCCGACAAAAACAACTGCAACACCGTGTTCCTTTTGCTGATTCAAAAGGTTGTATATTGTGTATGATGAGTTAATATCAAGTCCTCTTACGGGGTAAGCCGCCATCAAAACGGTGGGAGCAGCCGCAATTTCACGTCCGACAAGTACCTTTTGAACGTTACCGCCCGAAAGTCGTCTGACGGGAGTATTTGCGCTCGGAGTAACAACCTCAAGCTGATCGATAATCTCGTCGGCAAGGTTTTTCGGCTCCTTTCTCTGCAAGAAGAAGGATTTGCCCTTGCTATAACTTCTCAAAAGCATATTATCGACAATATCCATATTGCCGACAAGTCCCATACCGAGTCTGTCCTCGGGAACGAAAGAGAGACGAACACCGAGAGAACGAATTTGAAGCGGAGTTTTATCACGGAGATTTTCCACCGTATCGGAATCGGGAACATTGTAAAGAATTTCGCCCTGCTCAACATTTTGAAGTCCTGCGATAGCCTCAAGCAATTCACGCTGACCCGAGCCTGCGATACCTGCAATACCGAGAATTTCGCCCGAACGAGCTGTAAACGAGACATCATCAAGCACCTTTACGCCCTCACGGTTTACACAGTTCAAATGCTTAACGACAAGCCTGTCCTTCGGATTTTTCGGCTCGCTTCTGTTAATGTTAAGGCTGATTTTCTTGCCTACCATCATTTCGGTAAGCTCGCTTTCATTAGTCTCGGCAGTAATTACAGTGCCGACATATTCGCCCTTTCTTAAAACAGAAACTCTGTCCGAAAGAGCCAAAACCTCATGGAGCTTATGTGTGATGATTATAATTGTTTTTCCGTCAGCTTTCATATTGCGAAGAACAGAAAAAAGCTTTGTTGTTTCCTGCGGAGTCAAAACGGCTGTCGGCTCGTCGAGGATAAGAATATCAGCACCTCTGTAAAGAACCTTTATAATTTCAACAGTCTGCTTTTCGGAAACCGACATCTCATGAATTTTTTTGTTCGGGTCAATATCAAAGCCGTATTTTTCAGCGATTTCGGCAACTCTTTGCGTCGCCTTTTTGATATTGTAGCCGCCCTTTTCATTGAGTCCGAGAACAATGTTTTCGGCTGCGGTAAATACATCTACAAGCTTAAAATGCTGATGTATCATACCGATTTTATAGTCGAATGCGTCCCTCGGAGAACTGATAACGGCTTCCTCTCCGTTTATGAAAATCTGACCCTCGTCGGGATAATAAATACCCGAGATCATATTCATAAGCGTGGTTTTACCGCTTCCGTTCTCGCCGAGCAACGAAAGAATTTCGCCCTTATACGCACACAAATTAACATTGTTGTTTGCGACAACAGAGCCAAATCTTTTAGTGATGCCTTTTAATTCCAAAGCAACTTTACTCATTGATTCTTTCCTTTCTTCCCTGCGTTGTTTATGACAGTTGTCAATTACGCTAAACTTAATCTTGAAAACAAAAAAGCCGTACTATATGCGGCTGTACTCTTTTCAAAACTAACTATAATATTTTAATAAATAAACAACAAATTCGGGCGGAGCGTAAACTCCGCCCGAAAATAAATTATTTAATTGATGCAGTATCTTCGGTAATGCCGTCGATAACAAGATCAAAGTAAGGAGCTGAACGGAACTTAGACTCCTGGAATACGCCGTTTGCAACAACCTCTGTATCCGGTGTAAACTTGTCGTCCGAGTCAACGTCAGCCATGTAGCTTGTAAGAGTTTCGCCCTTAACTGTGAACTTAGAAGTATCAAATACATTCAAAGTGCCAGCTTCGAACTGAGCCTTAACCTCATCAAGCTTAGCCTGTGTGCCTTCAGCAGCAACAGCGGTGTTGAGCTCTGTGAGCTGAACCATACCGTCCTTGATAGAACCTGTGTAGTCGGTGGGAATAGCAGTGCCGTTAACAGCTGCTTCGTACATCATCTTGAAGTAGGGAGCCCAATAAATCTTTGAAGAAATAAGAGCTGTGTTCGGTCCCATTGAAATTGTGTTTACGTTGTAAGCAACGTTCGGAACGCCCTTCTCTTCGCAAGCCTTCGGAGCACCCTCAGAGTCAGCGTGCTGAGAAATAAGAACACAACCGTCGTTGATAAGCTTGAGAGCAGCTTCACGCTCAAGAGCGATATCAAACCAAGAGTTTGTGTATGTAACCTTCATTGTTGCACTCGGGCAAACTGAACGAGCACCGAGATAGAATGAAGTATAACCTGATTTAACCTCTGCGTACGGGAAAGCACCAACATAGCCGATAACAGCCTTGTCAGCTGTGATTTTGCCTGAAGCGATCATTTCGTTGAGCTTCATACCTGCAGCAACGCCTGCAAGATAACGGCCTTCGTAAATGCTTGCGAAAGCATTGTGGAAGTTGTCAAGCTTTTCTGTATGAGCCATTGTACCTGTTGCATGATAGAACTGTACGTTTGTGAATTCCTTAGCAGCCTGAAGAACATAAGTCTCATGACCGAAGGAGTCAGCAAAGATTGCAGTACAGCCAGCCTCAACAAGCTCAGAAGCTGCGGTGTAGCAAGCATCGTTTTCGGGGATGTTTGTCTTTATAAGAACCTGATCGTCTGTAAGACCGAGCTCTTTCTGAACATCCTTGAGAGCGTTGATGAAGTTTGCGTCGTAAGTCGAGTTTTCATCATGGAGACAGATAAGACCGATTTTAACAGCCTTTTTGTCGTCTTTGGTACCGCCGCAAGCAGCAAATGAGAAAATCATTGCAACAACGAGAGCAAGTGCCAAAATTTTGATAAACTTTTTCATTTTTTGACCTCCAAAAAATATTTTAACGGGCCTCCCCGTTTATTAACAAATCAATGTCTGAAAACGATTTCCCCTGTTTCGTCGTTCATTGACTCAACGATAGCGAGCGATTCGACACGCACGCCCTGTTTTCTGAGGTTTTCCCCTCCGGGCTGAAAGCCCTTTTCAATTACAATTCCCGCACCGACAACCGTTGCGCCTGCCTGATTGATTATCTTGATAAGACCCTCAAGAGCCTTACCGTTGGCAAGAAAGTCGTCGATTATAAGAATTCTGTCCTCCGGCTTAATGTAGCTTTTGGAAACTACTATTTCATATTCTCTGCCGTGAGTAAAAGAAACAACCTTGCTTGAATAAACATCGTCGGAAAGGTTGTTTGTTTTATTTTTCTTTGCAAAAACAACGGGTACATTATTAAAAGACTGCGCAGTTACACACGCTATACCAATGCCCGAAGCCTCTATGGTAAGTATTTTAGTAACATCGCAATCTTTGTACAATCTTGCAAATTCTGCACCTATTTCAGAGTAAAGTTCAATATCAATCTGATGATTAAGGAAGCTGTCAACCTTAAGGACATTGCCTTTTTTAACAACGCCGTCTTTAATAATTCTCTGCTCAAGTAATTCCATTTTTCCCTGCTCCCAAAGCTTCAAAAATAATATATTAGTATATTACTATATTCGACATAATTTTGCAAGTGTAAAATAGCACAAATTAAAACAAACAGGCGGTCAAAAATTTGACCGCCTATGCAATTATATTCCGATTGTCAGTATTTCAAAAGGCTTGTACTCGATTTTATCGCTCTCAAAAAGAACGTCCTCAAGCATATTCAAAACCTTAACGGGCTTCGGGAATTTGAGCGTTCCCCTCTTTCCGTCCTGCTCCGAAAGTCTTACTACAATGTGCTTTCCGTCCTCGGAACGCTTCATTGCCTGCAGGAACAGACCCGAAAATTTATTAGCACACGATACATCCGCCTTTGTAAGCGGAACGTTGTATTCAAATGCCTTGTTGTTTATTTGAGCGTCAACGAAAGAGCCCGAATGAGGCATAAGCATATAGCAAAAATCGTGTTTGCCCATATCGCTTTCAATATCGGGACGAACGGTTCCTCTCAAAAGGCTTAACGACATTGAATTTTCGCAAAGTCCTACGCCGTATTTTCCCTCATTTATGAGCGCAACGCCGCCGCCCTGTTCTGCAAGGTCAACCCATTTATGACAGCAAACCTCAAAGCGTGCTTTCTGCCAAGAGGTGTTGGAATGAGTTTCACGCTTGATATAGCCTGCGCTCGTGTCGCAAACAGCCTCTCTTGTAAGAACATTGCAATCATACTGCGCTTTTACAAGCCTACGGCGTTCCTTCCAATCGACAATGTTTTCGATTTCTATTCCTCTCGAACGGCGAAAAAGTCTGATAATTCGTTTCCATTTGCTTTCGCCGATTTTAACGGTAACGGTAAATTCCGCACTTTCACTGTCTTTATTTAACAAGCAAAGCTCTTTTGTAAGCTCGGGAATAATCTCTTTGTCCTTATAATTCGGGAGAATATCCCAAGCGTCATACACACCGGGGTTATCTTCGTAGACCTTGAGCTTATTAAACTCGCCGTCAACCCATTCCCTGTCGTTTTCCTTATCGAAAAGACTTGCCATACTGCCGTCGGGATTGAATTTAATCCTATAAAAAGGCGTTTCTACAAAATCTCCGATTGTAATCCAATCCGCCTCGTCGGTTGTTTCGTCGATTATATCTCCGTTTGACAAAGCCGACAATTTCGGAATTGCCCAAAATCCGTTTTTGCCGTGTCTTATTGCTCTACCGTTTTCATTTTCGATAAAGGTCAGGGAATTTCTGTCGAAGTTCAAGGAGTTAAAGTATTTTTCGCCTGATTTTATAATCAAATCAAGCTGTTTGTCAACCCACTCATAATCGGCAATCGCATCCTTATATACGGGATTTATATGACTGCCCGGTAAAATATCGTGGAATTGATTTATAAGAAGCTTTTTATAGCATTCTTCAAGCAATTTTGACGGATATTCAGCACCCGAAGCCGAGCGCAAAACAGAAATAATTTCCGCTTCACGGATTTTATATTCAAGTCTGCGGTTATACTGCTTGAGCACGGATTTTGTGGTGAATGTGCCTCTGTGCATTTCAAGGTAAAGCTCGCCGTCCCACTTTTCAAGCTTATCGTTATTTTTGAAATTCTTTTCAAGGAAGTCTTTGCCTGAAATATGCTCGGTTTTCGGCATAGCAGAAATTTTGTCAAAACGCTTCATCATTTCAAGCATTTCCTCGGTTACACCGCTGCCGCCGTCTCCGTAGCCGAACATAGACATAGTTTGACCGCCCGTGTTCTTGTCTTGATACGCTTCCCAATTTTCCTGAATTTGCGAAGGCATATTCCATGTTATAAAATGAGTCGGCGGAACGCAGGCATATACCTCGCTCGCATCAATACCCTTCCAAATAAAGTTGTTGTGCGGAAATCTGTTAGTGTCGTTCCAGGTTGACATCTTGTTTGAAACGAAATAATCAATTCCGCTTTTTTTAAGTATCTGCGGTAAAATCCAGCTGTTTCCGAACACGTCGGGAAGCCAACAGTTATTTACGGTAATTCCGAATTTCTCTCTGAAATATTTTTGTCCGTAAAGGCATTGTCTTATAAGGCTTTCAGCCGCAGGAATATTGCAGTCAGGCTCAACATACATACCGCCGACAGGCTCAAACTGACCGTTTCGGATTTTCTCTTTAAGCTCCTCGAACACGTCGGGATAATACTTTTCAAGCGTTTCATAGGTGTATGCCTGTGTATGAGTATATTTGAACTCGGGATACCTATCCATCAAACGCAGCTGTATGAGTATTGTACGCAAATTTTTCTGCACGGTGTGTATTCTTCGCCAATAATACGCAAGGTCAAGGTGCGAATGTGCAACAAGTGCCACATCGCCGTTTCCCTTATAATCTGTGTTTGCGTAAATTACATTTTCAATATATTCTTTCGCTTCTTTAACGCCTGTAAGGCTTTCTTCGTCGTCGAAACATATGCAATTCATTGCATTGTTAAGCTCACGGTTAAGAAAAGCCCTGTAATCCTCATTGAAATAATCGCTTTCGCCAATATCCAAAAGCACCTCAAAATCGTAGACCAAATCAAGCACATCATGGTCAACGGTAGCAAGGTAAGCACCCTCAAAAATCTGACGGCAGCCCCTTACCGATAACGATTCGGGATTTCTCTCATCATCGGGCTTTGAACGGTTATAGCCCTGCATTTCAATATGCAAATCATCGCTGTCAACATAGCCTGAAAGCAGCACTCTGTCTCTGTTAGGGTCAACGCCGCCGACATATTTGCCGTTGACCTTTATTATAATTTCAGCAGCGGTTTTAAGAGTAAGCCAAAGCTCTTTTCCCCTTAAATTCTCAGGCACTTTAACGTCGCCCTTTATAAAAGCCGTGCCGTCGGGAGTAAAATACATATCGCCCTTTTTCAGCGGTCTGTATTCATCGGAATAGTATTCATAATTCATTTCCGAAACCTGCCTTGCGTCTCTGATCTGCAAGGTGTCAATTTCGTATTTATCACGCACTATATATCTTTTAAGCCAACCGAAACGAAGCTGCGTCCATTCCTCGGGGCGCATACTTCTTCTGACTACCTTTATGTGTGCCATAGCTTTTCTCCTTACTTATCCCAAAAATACGGCTTTTTTCTTACAGCCTTAATTTTAACGTCTATGCCCTGATCTTTTTTTATTTCGCTTTCAATCCAAGCAATGCAGCGTTCAAGTATCAGACACTTTGAGCACTCGCCCCTGAATATGAGCTCAAGTGTTTCGCCGTCAAAGGACGAAAACTCAACCCAGCCTCCGTCTCCTTGAATTTTAGGACTTATAACATTAAGTATATAATCTCTCATTTTATCCTCCGACAACGCTCGTCAGCTTATCTCTAAGTGATTTGAGCGTATTTTCCGCTTCGTTTCTGTCCGATTCACAAACCGAATAATATATTTTCAGCTTTGGCTCTGTACCCGAGGGTCTTATCGCAAACCAAGTGCCTCCGTCAAAGACAAATTTCAGAACATTCTCTTTCGGTAAAGCTCCAACGCCCTTTGAATAATCGATAACCTCGCTTATTCCGTCAAACATTGCTTTTCCGTCTGTTCTGAAGGTATCCATAATTTCTTTAATTCGCTTTGTGCCGTCAATTCCCTTTAGCACAAAAGAATCAAGGCTGTCTATAAAATAGCCGTATTTTGCATAAAGATTTTCAAGCGCATCAACAAGCGTTCTGCCGTTATTTTTATGATAAGCCGCCATTTCACAAATGAGCATAGAAGCGACAACCGCATCCTTATCTCTTGCGTGCATACCGACAAGATAGCCGTAGCTCTCTTCATAGCCTATCACAAATTCATTTTTATTTGATTTTTCGTAAGCGTTTATTCTGTCGCCTATATACTTAAAGCCCGTGAGCGTTTCGACGATATTCAAGCCGTAGCTTCTTGCTATATTTGCACCGAGATCGTTCGTTACAATCGTTTTTACAAGAGTTGATTTATTGTTAAGGCTGTCCTTTTTATGCGAAAGCACAAAATCAACAAGCAATGCACCCATCTGATTGCCCGAAATGAGCCTATATTCGCCGTTGTGTAAAACAGCCGTGCCTACTCTGTCACAATCGGGATCTGTTCCGAGCACAATATCTGCATTTTCTCTTTTTGCCTGTTCAATTCCGAGTGTGAGCGCATCCTTTTCCTCGGGATTCGGAGAACGTACCGTAGAGAAATTTCCGTCGGGAAGCTCCTGCTCCTTTACCACCGAAACATTAAAATCACGCAATACCGTTCTTACAGGGATATTTCCCGTTCCGTGAAGCGGAGTATATACGATTTTAAGGCTTGATTTTTCACGATAGAGCGATTGCGTTTCAACAGCACTTATAAATGCGTCAAGAACATCCTTTCCGGCATATTCAAAAAGTCCGTCCACTTCTGCCTTTGAAAGCTCTGCGTGCTCGACATTTTTTATATCCGAAACAGCGTTTACATAGGAAATAACCTTATTCGCAAGCTGCGGTACAAGCTGGCAGCCGTTTTCGTCATATATTTTATATCCGTTGTATTCCTTTGGATTGTGGCTTGCCGTTATAACGATACCTGCCGTACATTTAAGATACTTAACGGCAAATGAAAGCACGGGAGTCGGCATAAGCGTATCAAAGAGATAGACTTTGATTTTGTTATGTGTCAGCACCTCTGCCGCATAGAGAGAAAACTGTTTTGAATTATTTCTTGAGTCATAAGCGATAACAACGCTTTTGTCCCCTTGAAATTCATTGTTGAGATAATCAGAAAGTCCCTTTGTAGCCTTACTCACGGTGTATTTGTTCATTCTGTTTGCGCCTGCGCCCATTATTCCACGCAATCCGCCTGTTCCAAATTCAAGGCTTTTATAAAATCTGTCCTCAAGCTCTTTTTCATCGGTTATTTTTTCAAGCTCTGCACGGGTTTCCCTGTCGAACGAGAGCCATTTTTCGTATTCTTTTTTCCATTCCATAGCTTTCTCCGCCTTTCACTTGAAAATTTTATCACAATGATTTTTCGCAGTCAATAAAACAGTTGCTTTAATTTCAAAAGTTGGTATAATAAAAGAAAGGTTAGGAGGATTTTTTTATGGAAAAATTCAAATTAAATATTGAGTACAAGGCGGGCAACACCGTTTACAAGACAAATCTTTTTGAAACACCCGATTTCAAAATCAATTATAAAGCGTCAACACAGCGCATAAGGCTTGACCTTAAAACAAAGGTGCCGATTGAAATTCTCAATCTCACAGTTACGGTGCCTTATACTTTTGACGTTGACGACAGGGTTTTCCCCAACGGCTATCAGTCTTGGACAGACTGCCGTGAAATGTTCGTAAACGAAGTTCCTCAGCACACGGTTTTACCGACAACGCTTGTGTTCCGCCACACTCTTTTAGGTGCTTCGGGCTCTTATAATTTCACAGAGAATATTAAGAAGCCCGGTGTATTTACCGCATTTTCTTATCTCTATGTCAGAAACGGCTCTGAATACGATTTATTTGCTTCTTTGAGCGAAAGAAACGGCTACACAATCATCAGAACGGATTGTGAAAAGGGCGAAATCAACATCACAAAAGACCTTGAGGGCGTTGTTTATAACGGCGAATACAATATCTTTGACGTTGTACACTTAACCGGCGAAGAGGACGAGGTTTTTGACAAGTGGTTTGCTCTTATGAATATCGAGAAGCCTACCGCAAAGGTTAAAAACGGCTACACAACCTGGTACAATTACTACTCTAACATCAATGAAAAGATTGTTACAGATGACCTTGAAGCACTTTCAAAAATTGATGCCGATGTTGATATTTTCCAAATTGATGACGGCTATCAAACAGCGACGGGCGATTGGCTTTCGATTGATTTCAAGAAATTCCCTCACGGAATGAAAGCGGAAGCGGACGCCATTCACAAAAAAGGTATGCTTGCAGGTCTTTGGCTTGCTCCGTTCGGTGCGCAGTTTACTTCAAACATTCTCAAAACTCATCCCGAATGGTTTATAAAGGATCAAAAGGGCAAGCTTGTGAAATGCGGTCCTAACTGGGGCGGCTTCTGTGCGCTTGACATTGAAATCCCCGAGGTTCGTGATTATATCAAGCATTTCTTCGACGTTGTTCTCAACGATTGGGGCTTTGACCTTGTAAAGCTTGACTTCTTGTATGCGGCTTGCCAAATTCCGAATCACAACAAAACAAGAGGTCAGCTTATGTGCGAGGCTATGGACTTCTTGAGAGAATGTGTCGGCGACAAGCAGATTTTAGGCTGCGGCGTTCCGCTTATGCCCTCGTTCGGCAAGGTTGACTATTGCAGAATCGGTGCGGATATGGATCTTAAATGGGACAGCCAAACCTTTACTCACAGAGAATTTGTTTCAACCAAAAATACTCTCGGAAACTCAATTTTCCGCCGCCAGTTAAACGGCAGAGCATTCTTGAACGATCCCGATGTTTTCCTGCTCCGTGATAACAATATGCAATGCACGTTTGAGCAGAGAAAAATCATTGCTACCGTAAACAAGCTTTTCGGAAGCGTGCTTTTCACATCCGATAATGTAGGCGATTACAGGCAGGAACAGCTTGACGAGCTTCTCAAAGTGTTCTCAAAGGATAATGTTAAAATTCTCCGTGCTGAATTTATGTATGACAACAGACGGGTAATTGATATTGACTATATCATCAATGAAAAGTTTGAGAATTTCCGCTTTGACCTTGAAAACGGTAAAATCTTATAAACAACGCAATAATTTAACGGCTTGAAAATTCAAGCCGTTATTTTTTTACCTATTTGATTTTCAGCGTTTTAAGATATGCCTTTTGTTCATCTGTTATTCGATAGCTTTCAATCGCTTTTTGAATTGCCTTGTTATGACTCCAACGGTCAAGCAGGTTATTTTCAATCACTTTAACAGAGCTTTCCCATTGCTTTGCAAGGGCGGTCGCAAAAAACCACGCTTTCATCATATTCAAATAATAATCTTCGCTTCTGACTGTGTATATCTTTTCAAGGTATTCCTCTTTGAAAGCTTCGTCGAGGAAATGAGCCATAAGCATACCCATCGCAAAGCGTTTTGTGTAGGTTTTGTCGCTTTCAAGCCAACGGTCAATATCGTTTATAAGCCTGTCCTTATTCTTTGGAAAAGCCTTCGGCTTTAATAAATCACAGGTCGCCCAATTATCAACATAAGGCAAGAAAGCATCAAGATATTTGACAGTTTTATCATAATCGGAAAATCCGCAAATAATAAAGCCGTGAACGTTGCTTTCCTCATAGAATTTATGCGGTAGCTCAAGCAAAAAACCGTCAATATCCTCTCGCTTTGAAAAAGTTTTTGCTATGCTTCTAACCTGCGGAGAACGCACGCCGATTATGCTATTTTTATTGTAATCGGGCATTAGCCTTGAATGAAAATCACGGTATTTCAAGTCCTGACAGTTAAAAAGCTCTGCTCTTATTTCATCGGTAATCATACTATCCCCTTAAAGCCTTTCAAATGTGTATCTCGGCTTTTTCGCACTCTTTTTTCCGTATTCGATAGCTTCGGTCGGGCAATAGCTTATGCAAGCCATACAGTGAGTGCAATTACCGTTCCAAACAGGCTTGTTGTTTTCAAGCTTTATGTTGTTAAGCGGACAAAGGCTGGCGCACTTACCGCAACCGACACATTTATCGTTTACGAAAAACGCCTTATCCTTTACGCACAAGGGATAAAAAATCGGATTTACCACGCTGCTCATAAATCTATCGTACAAGTTATTTCTCGGAGTGGCAAGCTCTTTGCCGTCTGCTATGCAATCGAGCATTTTTTCAATATCATTCTCCGCATTTGCAACGATTTTCCTCGCCTCGTCCTTTTCGGGTACGCCGAACAACGCAATATAATTTTCGGGCATAACAATCTGCGCAGTACCCATATATTGCAAATCCTTTTCCCCTGCCAAAGCCGAATTATACTTTGCGGAATTGCCTATTTCCCCTCCGCAGGTCATAACAAACCATATTTTTTCAGCACCGACAAGCTTTACCCTTTTGAGAAAATCGCTTACAACCGTAGGTATTCTCCAAGCATAGGTCGGAGTAACCAAAACAACGTTTTCCCCTGTTTTTATATCGGAGAAATCCTCCGCTTTTATTCTGTCATTAAGGCAAAGTAAGTCTTGATTTGTTCTTTCCGATATTCTGTTTGCGATATAACGGCTGTTTCCCGTTCCCGAAAAATATAAAATCATAAATTCATTTCCTTTATTAAGCTAAAATCTGTTTTATTTCATCAAGATTTTCAACGAAATAAATGCCCTCTTGCCTTTCCTTTGACGAAAGTCCCATATCAATCATATGCGAAAGCAAGGTTTTAAGTCCGTCATAATATCCGTTGAGATTATATAAAATACAAGGTGCGTCAAGGTGTCCGAGCGATACCTTTGACATAATTTCCGCAATTTCTTCAAGCGTTCCCGTGCCGCCGGGAAAAGCAATAAAAGCGTCGCCCAATTCAATCATTTTATTTTTTCGCTCTGACATATCTTTCGTTACGATAAGCTCTGTCAGTCCGTCATATTGAAGCTCTGCGTCAATAAAAAACTGCGGCTCAACACCCGTAACCTTACCGCCCGACGAAAGAACACTGCTTGCGATAACTCCCATAAGACCTGACTCCGAGCCGCCGTAAACCAAATCGTTACCGCTTTCGCCTATCCATTTACCGAGCTCAATAACCGCATCCTTTAACGCTTTATCGTTGCCCTCAAGAGCACCGAGATATACCGTTATATTCATAAAATCCGCCTCACAATTATAAACTAACAGTATTTTATCTTTTTAGCGGATTAAAGTCAATAATAAGTAACATTACAAGCAAAAGCTAAGCGGACAATTCAAATGAACTGTCCGCTTTAGTTTGATTATTTGTTAAGCTTAAAGGTCATATATACGGGGTTGTGATCCGAATACTTAAACTGAAGGTCATAAACGTCGCTGTTTGTAACAGTAACATTGTCGGAAGCTATAAAGCCGTCAACAGTAAGTACAAACTGCTTGTCGTGATACGGACCGTCGGCATTTCTGCACGAGGGAATCGGATTTTCCTCATTATAAGGAGCAACGATTTTGAGATTTGTTCCGTCAAACAATTTTGAGTCAACAGGCTGTGCCCATGTGTAATCTGCGCCGTCAATTCCGAAAATCTTGCCCGAATCGTTAAGCAAATCCTTGTTGAAATCGCCGCCTGCGATACAATAATTGCCCTTTTCATATTCTGACTGCATATCGCTTATAAGCATTTTGAGCTGATCGGTTGCGATTGTTCCGTCGGAGGTATATGCCGAGAGATGAAGCGTATAAAGCACAAGCTCTTTGCCGTTTTCAACGGTAATTCTCGAAACGGAATAGCAACGGTCAAGGTCAACGAATTTCATAAAGCCGTTTTCAATCGGCAAGCTGCGTCTTAAACCGCTTTCGATATTGAATTTTGACATTGTCATCATACCCGCATAGGATTTGCCGTGAGGCTTTGTAATCGGATAGAAAAGATACGGGCTGTCGAAGTTTACCGTAAATGCCGAATTGTATCCGTCAAGCTTATTTCGAAGCGCTTCCTCTTGATCATAGTGATAACTGCGAGTTGCTTTTTTGTCTACTTCCTCGATAAGAAGAATATCGGGGTTTTCGGATTTAAGAAAATCGCCGATTCCGTCAATTACGCTCTTAACAGACTCCTCGGAATTTGCACGGCTCTTTGTACCGCCGTCCATAAAGAAGCCAAAGTCGGGAGTATAAGCCGCAAAGCCGATATTATACGAAATGACCTTATACTCTTTATCGACAAGAGTCGCTTCATTTGTAACGTCGTTAATTTGCAACGCTTGCTTATCCTCAATTCTGTGGTAGTCAATCATAACATAAGCAACATATCCGCCTACAATCAAAACCGCCACAAGAAGAATAATCAAAATGATTTTTAGTACCTTTTTTGCCTTTACTGACACGTAACCACCCTTTTTCTTGTTATTTTGTAAAAAAATCATCGATGAGATGGTTAGAATTATAGCACTATTTCATATATTATTCAAGTCAAAAAACAAAACTGTAAATAAATTCTTTTTATTATACTTATTTAATTTCATTCAGACAATTTGCAATTAAAACCTCAATCTTATTGTGCTTAGAGTATATGAAGGTTGGCTTTATCTTTCCGCTTGCGAATATCTGTAAAATCAAAAAAGCCCTTTGAGAAAAGGATTTTTTCTCAAAGGGCAGGTTGATAAACCGGAATTTACCTAATAATCTTTTCAAACCGAAACATTCCGTCCGGAAACTGCTCATCGAGTTCCTTGATATTCTTTTCTGGGTCATTGGGGTCAAGATGATACTGATTAAAAAACTCTACAATGTGAAATCCACACCTGTTCACATAAAAATGGATGTTCCGCTGCTCGAAATAGGGCGTTACGGTTTCCCAGACTTTCACTTCTGGATGTAACTTCTCAACTTCGCACCATGCAGCATACCCGATGCCTTTACTATGAACTGATGGCGCAACGAAAAGAAGATCTAGGTCGCCTTTTTCACCCTCGACTTTAATCACAACACCGCCTACTTTTTTGCCATCGAGCACGATGCGGTAAGCTTCACCATCGTCAATGGACTGCTCAATCGTTTCTCGTGATATAATCTGTCCATCTTCCTCAAAATGATTATCTCTAAGGCCAAATTCTTCCAGGGCACCGTAATTGAAGGCTTCCTGATTGTCTAAAACAAATTGCTCTCTATCACTGTGTTCAAGGGGGCGCAACTGCACAATAGTAGTCATGTCTTTACTCCTAAAAATTCCGATTTGTATTTCTGTTTGTTTTAAAAATGGGCAACTCCGATTGGAATTTCCACTCGCTATACTTGCTATCTTAACATAACATTCGGTATCGCACAAACTTTTGAGAAAAGGATTTCTCCTCTCTCAAAGGGCAAGTTGGCAAACTTGAATTTGGAACGTGCTTTATAAATTTTTTCCGATCCCCTCAAGTTCGTTCATGGAATCCTTGTTTTTTTCAAGTTCATCTCTGGCTGTTGCGTAATATGATTTTTTGAAAAGCATATCCCATGAAAGATATTTTGCCATACAGTCAAACTGCTTATCAATCAGCTCATACTGGATACTGTCTACGGGAGAACCGCCTACAACAATCGTGCCAACTTTTTTATTTTTTAACTGCAATCCACGGCAGTAGCACTTATCAATGATAAGTTTCAATTGTGCTGACATTCCCCACCAATAAACTGGTGTAGCAAAAAGAATCATATCTGCGGCAGCAATTTTATCAATTGTAGGATTTGTATCATCCTTATCGACGCATCCCTTAGAGCATTGACAGACACCACATCCCTTGCATGGTGCAATGTTGAGTTTGTCAGGTTCAATGATTTCAATTTCATTCTTTTCTGATGCTCCTTTTATAAATGCATTGATTGCTGTCAGCGTGTTTCCTTTTCTGGCACTTCCATTAATGATTACAATTTTCATGCGTGTATCCTCCAACTTCCGATTTTAATGTCTCTATTATACCATAATGATACTATTATAAAAAAGGAAAAAGAGCTCCTTCGAGCTCTTTTGATTCAGTTCTGTAAACTTGAATTTCATGAATTATCGCTTGCCTTAAACTTGCTGACACAAATCATTTAGTTTCCAATCCACTCAAATAGAATTGATATAACAAATACACCAGAGAAAATATACCAATTAACAAATACGCCACATTTTCTTTTAAAGATACTAGATACGATGAGAATACAACAAAGCCAATAACCTTGATTACCGCTTTAATTTTTCGATTTTCAATCTTATCAATTTTACAACAGATAAAACGTACTCCAATAACCATAGGAGAAAATAAGATTGCAATCAAAATTAATATAATATTTTGCTTATTAAAAATAAGCTTTGATAACTGTTTTTTCTCATTATCCTTGATGTCCAAATACTGGTATAGCAATATAAGAGAGGCTTGGTCAGGAACACTTTTTCCCAATTCCCATTTCGAAATTGTCTGTCGCGTAACAAAGACAACATCAGCCAGTTGTTGTTGGGTTAAGCCCTTTTCAATTCTGGCTGATTTAATCAAATCTGATATTTCCATAGTTGTACTCCATTTATTATCTGTTTTTAATAGTGTCGCATAATGTTATTGCTAAACAAGCAACTATTACAAGAAAACTCATCTGATGTTTAATAACAACGCAAAATAGGCTAATTGCCAATAACATACCGATAAAAGCAATCATACTATACTTGTATATCCTAGGATGTTTTTGGGATAATGCATTCGATATTTTTACAATTACTGCTATCATAGGAATAATTAATACCCCCATAACACCAAATAAAATTCCAGTTGCAACAATTGCAACAACACTCATTTTGTTTTTCTTTAATTCCTTCAACATAAAAAGAATCTCCTTTGTTTTTGATACTTTGATATTAAAATAGAATTCTTTTTATGTCACGCAACGCTTGTGAAAACAGGCGCAACGGTAACGATTTTCATTCTGGTCATCGAAAGCAAAATTCCGATTTGTATTTCTGTTTGTTTTAAAAATGGGCAACTCCGATTGGAATTGCCCACTCGCTATACTTGCTATCTTAACATAACATTCAGTATCGCACAACCTTTTGAGAAAAGGATTTCTCCTATCTCAAAGGGCAAGTTGACAAACTTGAAGTTATCGAACTACTTCAATTTTTCATTTTCACAACTACATTTCCAGCGTGTTCTACATCACCTGCTGTCCGGATTGCCTG
>CAKSAP010000006.1 GCA_934436505.1 uncultured Eubacteriales bacterium
GGACCGTTGCGAAGCAACAAGGTCCGTCGTGCACCTCAGTTCTCAAAGAGATAAAAGATTATTTCGGATTATATACGCTCTCAAGAAATTGGGAGCGTATTTTTTGTGCAATTTTCACGGTAGGGCGGGGGACAAGCCCTGACGGGCAGAGAAAAGTGAAGAGTGAAAAACGAAAAGAAGCAGGTGCTTCGCACGGATTAAATTACAAATTATACCGTAGGGACAGCCCTTGCGGCTGTCCGCAAGCTATATCAAATTCAATTTGTACTTCCGCCCCATCTTTGAGGGGGCTGTCATTTTTCCGCAGAAAAATGACTGAGGGAGTTTTTATAATTTGAAATAATCTTTTTAACTCCCTCAGTTTCGCTACGCTCAACAGCTCCCTCGGAGAGGGAGCGGAATGTTTAATGTAAATTTTAATTTAATAGTAACCGATAATTGTTTTGTTTTTATTGGTTTGCTGCGGACAGGGGCTAGCCTCGTCGTCGTTTGCACCGTATCGTTCGCAACAGCCTGTGGCTGTCTCTCACTCACTACGCAACTCCTCCTCTTCCGCAAAAATCACGCTCGGCTCGCCTGTTCGGTTGTAAACGCCCTCACGACGGCTCGCTGTCGCTACCAACTTTTGCGGATTGCGGACAACCCTTGCGATATATCGGGCTTTATGTTATCATTATTGCGAAATTTGAAATGAACAGTGATATTATGCTTGAAAAAAGATTTGAAGAACTTTATAACAGGGCGTATGAGCGAGGGTACAGCACCTTTTCGCCGTTCTTGACCTTGCCCGAACAGAGCGAGCTTAAAAAGATGTATCTGCCGTGCGTTCTCTTTGGCGGATATGACGGTGCGCAAAGGGTGGTGGCAGGCTTCGGCGAGGATGTCGGAAATGACGATTTCCCTATTGCCTGCGTTAAAATCGAGCCGCTTAACGAGAAATTTGCCGACGAGCTGACTCACAGGGATTTTTTAGGCTCACTTATGAATCTCGGAATTAAGCGTGAAACCGTGGGGGATATTATCGTTGACGGCAAATGCGGATATGTTATTTGCCTTGAAAATATTGCGGATTATATCTGCGAAAGCTTGACGAGAGTTCGGCACACAAGCGTTGTGGCGAAACGGTCTTTAATTCCCGAAAATACGGCTGAAAAATTTGAGGTGCTGACTGTCTTTGCGGCGTCCAAAAGGCTTGATGTTATCATCGGTGCGGTCTACAATTTTTCAAGAAGCGAGTCCGCAAAGCTCATTGCTTCGGAACGGGTGTTTATAAATTCCGTTTTGACTCTTTCCGCTTCGAAAACAGTTAGCGACAACGATATTGTAACCGTTCGTGGATACGGAAGATTTATCCTTTCAGGCGAGGTCAAGACGACTAAAAAAGGCAGACTTGTGCTTGAAATAAAGAAGTATTGCTGACGGCGGTTATATTACATAAAATCGGCGGAATACAGGCTTTGATTTTCGACAATAATATAAATTGACAACCGATTATATACCGTGTTAAAATAATTGCGCAGTATATGTGGTGGAGTCTGTCATAGGTCGAAATCGACTTATTTATACTGTTGTCATTTTATATGATAGGGGACAGAACTACGGTTTTGTCCCTTTTTTGATAGGCCCTCATTAAAGAAAGTAGAGGATTGACTATGAGAAAAACGAAGATTGTATGCACCGTAGGTCCTGCTTGCGATAACGAAGAAACCCTGCAAAAAATGCTTGAGGCAGGAATGAATGTCGCAAGACTTAATTTTTCGCACGGCACGCACGAGGAGCAGCAGAGAAGAATTGACCTTTTGAAGGCTGTTCGTGAAAAGGCGAATAAGCCGCTTGCGCTTATGCTTGATACAAAAGGGCCCGAATACCGTGTCGGACTTTTTAAGGACGGACAATGCACTCTTAAAGAGGGCGGCACGTTTACCTTTACCGCCGAGGATGTTATGGGCGATGAGAACAGAGTATCCGTAAGCTATAAGGAGCTCGCAAAGGAAATGTCGGTTGGCGACAAAATCCTTGTAAATAACGGCTTGTTGATTTTTACCGTTACAAAAATTGACGGCGATAATGTTGTTTGCAGAACGGACGCAGGCGGAGTTATCTCAAACAGAAAAAGTATGAGCTTTCCCGGCAAGGTGTTAAAGCAGAAATATTTGAGCGATTATGACAAGGCGGATTTGCTTTTCGGAATTAAGAACGATGTTGACTATATTGCCTGCTCATTTGTATCCTGTAAGCAGGATATTGTGGATGTAAAATCATTCCTTGACGAAAACGGCGCAAAGGCGATAAGTCTTATTGCAAAAATCGAGAACAGGGCAGGAATCGACAACATTGAGGATATTTGCTCCGTATGCGACGGCATTATGATAGGCAGGGGAGATATGGGCGTTGAAATTCCCTATGAGGAGCTGCCTGCAATCCAAAAAGAGCTTATCACAAAGTGCCGCATGCTCGGAAAAAGGGTTATCACGGCGACGGAAATGCTTGAATCTATGATTACCAATCCAAGACCCACAAGAGCGGAGATTTCCGACGTTGCAAATGCGGTTTACGACGGAACAAGCGCAGTTATGCTTTCGGGCGAAACGGCGGCAGGTAAATATCCCGTGCAGACGGTTGAAGCGATGTCGAGAATTGCTGAAAATACCGAGCAGAATATCCGCTACAAAAAGCGTTTTGCAAACACGGAGTTCCGTATTCGCAACGAGATGGACGCTATTTCACACTCCGTTTGCGGTATGGCAATGGATATAGGTGCAAAGGCGATTGTTGTATGCTCGATTTCGGGTATGACGGCTCGAATGGTATCGAGATTTCGTCCGCCCGTCGATATTATCGGTCTTTCGGTAAATAAAAAGACTTATCATCAGCTTTCAATGTCTTGGGGTGTTACTCCCGTAATGTGCGAGGTTTATCCGTCTATCGAGGTGCTTTTCTATACGGCAAAGCAGATGGCAAAAAAGACCTTGAATTTGAAAACGGGCGACAGAATATTGATAACCGGAGGCACCTCCGACACCACGGGCAATACAAATACGATAAGAATTGCCACGATATAACAATGATTAAAAATCCGTTCTCCCAAGGCTGAGAGTTAATAAGGCAGTTTTGCTTCAAAATAACATCTTTTTGCACAATAATGCGTTAAACCCCACAGATATGCGTCAGCATTATCTGCGGGGTTTGCCTTTTCTTGTATCAAAAATATATCATATTGAAGTGCGTTGCAGTTTCGTAACCATAAAAATTCTTTTATGCAGAAGTAGGGAAACGAAGCAAGGCTGTCGCCTTGCGAGGCTTTCCGACAAAGGCATAATAAATTTTTATGCGAGAAACCAATACTTCCTTATAAACTCTCAGCCAAATCGAGAGAACGGATTTTTGCTTGCATTATTTACTTTTTATCAAAATATACCGTGTAGAATTCATGCCGTGTTTCAAAGAACGGCTTGAGTATAATCGGGGTTCCGAGTGTCGAGTATTTTGCAGGGATTTTGAAAATCAGTTTTTCCCTGTCCGATATTTCAACGCAGGTCTCCGCTGATTTCCCGTTTAATAAAAGCGACGGATATTCAACGGTTATGTCGTCAATCAAAAGCTCATTTGAAATGTATTCGGAAACCTTGTCGGTAATTTTACCGAGCGGCGCACAAAGCGTAACGGGTCCGTATTTCAAGGCGCAGACATCTTTTTCACGGGATTTATACTCGGTTATTTTCATAGGCAGTGTAAGCTCTACGGTATCGCCGCCTTTTATATTTGAAACAGTGAAATATCCTTTTTCGATTTCCCGAAACTCCTTCGCCCCGTGTCTGATTGCGGCGGCTTTGTGGGAAAATTCGGGTATGCGAAGCTTTAAGCTGTCAATTTCGGTGTTGCGCTTAACGGCAATGCTGATTTTGTCCGAATAGGGATAATCTGTGTTTATTTCAAGAGAGACACCGTCCGTTTCAAGCCGAGACGGCATATACAGGTTGATGTAAAGAGTGCTTCCGTCAAAAAAGAAGATGTTGTTTTCATACTTTTCGGGGTTTTCCATTCCCGTACCCGTACAGCACCACCAGGATTTATATTTTTTCTCGTATGTTCTGTGATGTCCCTGCAAAAGGGAGACGAAGTACATTTTTGCTCCGCTTTCGTCCTGCTGGGCAAGAATATGATTTAACAGTGCGTTTTCATACCAATCAAAATACTCCGATTTTTGGTTAAAAGAAAAAAGATACTCGCAAAGCCGCATCATATTATATGTATTACAGCTCTCGCAGGTCTTTTTTGAGAGAGTCTCTTTTCCTTTTTTCTCAAAATGCTCTTTGTCGGAGTTGCCGCCTATTGCGTAAGAACGGTCCTGTGTGACAAAACGCCAAAAGTTTTCAGCCGCAGTCCTGTATTCTTTATGGGCTTCGGGTGAGGCTGCGTAAATTGCCGCCATACCCGTTACTTTGGGAATTTGGGTATTTGCGTGCCAACCGTCTAATTTATCCTCGCCTTTCAAAAGGAAGCGAAACAGCTTTTTATGAGTAAATTTTTCGGCAAAGTAAAGATATTTTTCATTTTTTGTTATCCGGTAGAGATTTGCGAAAACCTCGTTCATTCCGCCGTGCTCATATTCGAGCATTTTTTCAAAATCTTCGTCCGAAAAATCCGACAGACCGTCGCAAGCCCAATCGGCAAACCGTAACAGAACTCTTAAAACGGTTTGGTCTTCGGTAACCGAGTATGCGTCCGTAAGTCCCTTGAAAATTTTATGTAAATTGTACCAGGGAACCCAATACCCTTCTGCCCATGAAGTCAGATTTTTATCAAAAAGCTCTGTAAAGCAATTTTCTTTACAACCACCTATATATCCCGATTTTGCGTTGCTTTGCACGCTTTCAAGCTGTGAGACAATGTATAAAATTTTTTGCTTGAGCTTTTCGTCTCCGCTTTTGGCATAGCACTCCGAAAGGGCGCTCAAAAAGTGCCCGAGCGAATGTCCTGCAAGCGAAAATGTCTCGGGGCTCTTCTCCCAGTTGTTTGCACTTTTTCTCTCCCAACCGCCGTAGCGCTTTGCGTTGTTCGGGGCAGGCATATTGTGCGCCTCAAAAATAGGCGACAGAAGCCTGTCAATATCCACGCCGTCAAGATACTCTCTACCGATTTTTTCACTTTGCGAAAATACGGAGTTTAACAGCGTTATGTTCCTTTTGTCGGCAAATCCTGCCATAGACATCACCTAATATATGATACACTTTTTATTATGTGCAAGTCAACATTTGATTGAAAAGGGTGTTCATATATGATATACTTTAAATAGAATATTATGAAAAGCAGGTGTTACTATGGTCGAGGCTTATAAGCGTGCGGCGCAGGTCGTTCCCTCGGAACGCCAACTGAATTGGCAAAAGCTTGAATTTTACGCATTTTGTCATTTCGGTATGAATACATTTACAGGCAAAGAGTGGGGCGACGGCAAGGCATCTCCCGAGCTGTTTAATCCTACCGATTTTGATGCTGAACAGTGGGCGAAGGCTATCAAGGACGGCGGAATGAGCGCTATGATTTTGACCTGTAAGCACCATGACGGCTTCTGCCTTTGGCCGAGTGCATATACCGATTACAGCGTAAAAGCAAGTCCGTTCAAGAACGGCAACGGCGACGTTGTAAAAGAGGTTTCCGACGCTTGCAGGAAATACGGCTTGAAATTCGGTATTTATCTCTCTCCGTGGGACAGGCATGAGGAAAGCTACGGCAAGGGCGAAGAATACAACGAATACTATAAAAATCAGTTGAGAGAGCTTCTCACAAATTACGGCGATATTTTCTGTATTTGGCTTGACGGTGCGTGCGGAGAGGGCAAAAACGGCAAGGTTCAGGAGTACGATTGGCCGGGCTATTATAAGGTTATGCGTGAGCTTCAGCCCAATGCCACAATCAATGTTTGCGGTCCCGATGTCCGTTGGGTAGGTAACGAGGCAGGCATCGGCAGAGTGAGCGAATGGAGCGTTGTACCGTCTTATTATTCTATTAACGAATTTACAGCTGAAAACTCTCAAAAAGAGGATAACAAAAAATTCCGCAAGAGCCACAGCCAGATGATTATGGATATGGGCTCAAGAAAAGCGATAGCCGATGCGGACGAGCTTATTTGGTATCCGTCCGAGGTTGACGTTTCGATAAGACCGGGTTGGTTCTTCCACGAGAGCGAAAACTATAAGCAAAAATCGCTTAAAAAGCTGATGAAAATCTATTTAAGCTCTGTCGGAAACAACTCGACTCTGCTTTTGAACATTCCGCCCGATAAGACGGGTAAAATCTACGAAACCGACGTGCTTTTGCTCGACAGTTTCAGACGCACGCTTAAAAGACGCTTCCCGAACGACCTTTTGAAAAATGCAAAGGTAACAGCTTCGTCAAACAGCGAAAACGCAGGGAATATCATTTCCTCCGACGATACTCTTTTCTGGCAGGCTGACGAGAAGGACGAAAAGCCCGAAATTATATTTGAATTTCCCGAAAAGACGGAATTTGACGCACTTGTGTTGCAGGAAAATATCGCAACGGGTCAGCAGATAGAGAAATTTTCGGTTTATATTGAGCAGTTTGGAATTTGGAGAAAAATTTCCAAGAAAACTGTAATCGGATATAAGAAAATTATCACCTTCAAAAGACCTAAAAAGACGAAGAAAATCAAAATCAGAATTGACTCGTACAGAGTTAAATGTACGCTCAACAGAGTAGAAGCGCACAAATCGGAGTAATATGATACTTACATTCCCCACGTTTTACCGAGATTTCAAATGTATAGCGGATCGCTGTACGGATAGCTGCTGTATCGGCTGGGAGATTGATATTGACTCGGCTTCATACGAAAAATACAGGCTTATGCCCGAAACTTTCCAAAAAAACATTGCCGTTTGCGACGGCGTAACACACTTTGTTTTAACAGAGGATGAGCGTTGCCCGTTTCTTCAAAAGGACGGACTTTGCAAAATCATTCTCGAAC
Source organism: uncultured Eubacteriales bacterium (assembly GCA_934436505.1). Taxonomy (GTDB): domain Bacteria; phylum Bacillota; class Clostridia; order Oscillospirales; family Acutalibacteraceae; genus Fimenecus. The sequence continues at coordinate 6,986 of CAKSAP010000006.1, forward strand.
ATTCGGAGGATATGCTTTGCGATATATGCCGTGAGCATCCGAGATTTTACGAGTGGTACGGAAATTATAAGGATGCAGGGGTCGGACTCTGCTGCGAAGAGGCGGTAAGACTGTTGCTTGAAAGCGAAAAACCGCTTGAATATGAGACTGTTGAAACGCAGGAAATTTCCGACGACGATACGCCCGAGGATATTTGTAAAAGTGTTTTTGAGCTTAGAAAAAGCCTGTTTTCGATTATCAATGACCGCAGTTTAACGCTTTTTGAAAGAATAGAAAAGTGCTTTTCAAAAATCGGTGTGAAAGACGTTGCTGTACCCTGCTCTGCCGATGAATTCCTTGCGGAATGTGTTGAAATCGCAAAAGAAATGTCGCCATTTGACGAATTGTGGGAAAAGTATGTTTTGTGTCTTGAGGCGTTGGACTTTCAAGATGTAAAAGAACGCATTCATAAGGCATTGTCGGAAAATCAGATGCGCTATGAAAAATCACTTTCGTATTTCGTTTTCAGGCATTTTATAAAGGCTTGCTTTGACGGGGATTTGCTTGCCCATTTCAAGCTTGCGGTCATTATGATGATTTTTGAAATGCTCATTGATTGTGTAAACGACGAATTGCTTTTTAACACACGCTATTTGTCAAAGCAGGTCGAATATTCCGAGGAAAACATTGACCTTTTGACCGATGAGTGCTGTTTCAATGCATTGATAAGCGAAAATAACATTCTCGCTTTTCTCAACGAATTATTTAACGGAGGGTAATTATGAAAAAAGTGGTTAAGATTTTTATAATCGTTTTGGTGCTGATACTTGTTGCGGCGGTGATAACGGCGTTTTTGCTTTTCAGATATTATCCGCATTACAAAGCTGAAAAGAAGCACGCACAGTTTACGGACATCAAGGAAGTTGACGAACCTATCAGGGTTATGAGCGCAAATCTGCGCTGCATGAATCCGCTCGATACGGGTAAGAAAAGCTGGTTCTACCGTGCCGATCTTATAATTAAAAACATTGAGAACAACAAGCCGTCGATAATCGGCTTCCAGGAGGCTACAAAGTGGCAGTACGCATATCTCAAGGATTGCCTCACGGACTTCGATTCGGTTATTACATACCGTGACGAGTCGACATTTTCCGAGGGTTGCCCGATTTTCTACCGTACGGATATGTACGACCTTGTGGACAAGGGCTCTTTCTGGCTTTCGGAAACTCCCGAGGTAATGAGCAAGGACTGGAACTCAAAATGTTACAGAATTTGCAGCTATGTCATTCTCAAAGAAAAATCAACCGAAAAGGAATTTGTCGTTTTCAACACACATCTTGACCATGTCAGTGACGAGGCAAGAATAAACGGTATAGGCGTTGTGCTCGACAAAATTTCACAGTTCGGTTCGTTGCCGAGTATGATTATGGGCGATTTCAACGCCGAAGAGGGAAGCGTAACCTATGAAAATGTTACAAAGGATTTCCTTGACGCAAGGTATCAGGTTGACAACGCAGTTGACTCCTGCACTTATCAGAATTTCGGCAAGGAGCTTGACAGAAACCGTATCGACTACTTTATGATTTCAAAAACAGGCATAAATGTCAAAAGCTATAAGGTCGTAACAGACACCTTTGACGGCGTTTATCCGAGCGACCACTTCCCGTTGCTTGCGGAATTTACACTTGTATAACAGGAGAAAATATGTCGGAGCTTATTGCTACAAAAGAATACCTTTTGAAAGCGGTCGGAGCTGTTATAAATTCAAGGGAAATTCCGAAAATTCCCGAGAATATTAACCAGGATTTGCTTATAGAGCTTGTTGTTAAAAATTCCTTGCAGGCTATCGGCTATATTGCCTTTGCAAAGCAGGATTTTAAGTATAACGACAGGCTTGAAAAGTCATATCGGACAGTCGTTGCCCGTGAAATAAGTCAGCAGGCGGAGACGGACAGAATAAGAAAAGATTTCTCCGAAAACGGCATTGATTTTATGTTTTTGAAGGGCTCTCATTTGAAAAAGCTGTATCCCTCGCCGGAGCTTCGCTTTATGTCGGATACGGATGTGCTTGTTCGTTTGCAAGACGTTGAAAAAGCAACGGAAATACTGCTTTCACACGGCTTTGAGCAAAAAATGGACAACGGAAAGGACGTCGTATTCACGAAAAAACCGTTTTTGACGGTTGAGCTTCACAATACGCTGTTTGTCGAAGATTATTATATGTATGACTACTTCCTTTCTGTTTGGGACAAGGCTCAAAAAATCAGCGAGCACGAATATACAATGAGCGACAGCGATATGTATATTTACACAATGGCGCATCTTGCCGAGCATTTTACCACGGGCGGTGCGTGCTTCAGACCGACTATGGATATTTATCTTATGCGTGAAAAAATGGCGGAAACGCTTGACTTTTCATACATAGAAAAGGAGCTTCAAAAGCTTTCGCTCGAGGACTTTGCAAAGAAGATCGAAGCGGTATCAAAGCAGATGCTTTCAGAGTGCGAAAAAGACCCGTCGCTTGAAATTACGGAGAATTTCATAGTCTTAGGTCCTCCCGTTAAAAACACGGGCGTTGCGAATATAGACGGCAAAAATCGTTCAAAGGTGCAAAGCATTTTCGGCTCTTTATTTCCGTCGCTGAAGCATATGCGGTTGCGTTTTCCGGTGCTTAAAAAAGTGCCGATACTCTTGCCTGTTTTTTGGCTTGTACGCCTGTTTGAGCTGATGTTCAACAAAAAGGCGAGAGGCAAGCTCGCAAAAATCAAGGCTGCCGACCGAAAAGATATTGAAATAATGGAAAGAATTTACAGAGAGTCAGGAATAAAAAAGCTATAAAAGATAAAACAAAACCCCCGAGTATATCCGATAAAGATATATTCGGGGGTCATTTGTTATTAGCTTAAATTTATGCCAAGCCGAGATATTCCTCAAGGCATTGATTTTTTTCTTTCATTTCTTTTGCCGCCTGTGTGCCGACATACCGCCAATGCCACGGCTCGAAGTTCATACCTGTTATCGCCGTTTTGTCCTCGGGATAGCGAAGAATAAAGCCGTAATTGTGTGCGTTTTCGCAAAGCCATTTGTATTCCTTTGTGTTGATAAAATCGGAGCTTGCGCTGACAATATCCATTGCAAGACCTGCGTTGTGCTCGCTGCAGCCTGCCGGAAGCACCTGAGCGCTTGCCTTTTGATTTGCCTCCTCTGCCGACATACCCTTGTTTATATAGAAATTGACCTTTCTGTTATAGGTCGTTTCTTGAAGAGCGTAGGTGTGGTAGCCCGAATAAGGAGTGAGCACGCAACCCGAAAGCTTTGCCGCCGCATACATTTCGGCATAATGCTCGCTGATCCTTGAATCAAGCTGAATATTACTGCCGTTTATTGCGTTCGAAAGAGTCGGCGCATAGGAGTCGGGAAGCGGATATTTTGTATTTATTATCGCAAGATTCCACTTTTCGGCATCCGTTATCGGAATGACCGTAGCGGACTTCTTTTCGGCAGCCTTTGTCTCAGGTACTGCTTGAGGCTCTTCGGCAGCAGGCTCTGTTTGCGGCTCTGTTTGAGGCTCGGCTGTCTGCTCCTCCTGATTTTCCGATGAGCTTTCCGTTTGATTGCGGTTATATAGCTTTATCTTCGGCGTGGTGTCTCCGACGGATTTATATAAAATGATAAGCGGTATCATAATTATCGCAAGAATAACAAGCAATATAATTTTTGTGCGTAACGCTCTTTTAGATATACCTTTTTTATTATTGTTTTCCATAGTCTTTGCCTTTCACAAGTGAATGAATATATTTTATTCAATTTGTGTTCCGTTGTCAATTCAAATAAAGAAAAAAGAAAACCGCCGATTTACGGCGGAATAAGTGCAAATAAGTGCAAATAAGTGCAAAAATTTGTATTGACAATTTCGGTTAATGTCTTTATAATGAAAGTACAACAGAGGACAATTAAGCGATTGTTCCCTCTTGCTGCGAAAAAGACCGCTATGCTTGGAAGGTGTAGGCGGTCTTTTTGCTATTGTATGTTATTAAGTTAAATTCTATCTTTTCGTATGGATTACCGTTACGATGACAGAGATAACTGTAGCGATGATGGAAATAACTGTTAACCAATCGCCAAAAGCAATCAACATTACAATCGGTGCTTAATAAAAAATCTTTCATAAGCACTCCCTCCTTCCTTTTATATTTCAGAAGGAGTAAAAAAAGCCGTTCCTCCTTCTGATTGTCAAATGAGAGAAGGAACTGTCGCCTAACGCTTAAAACAAATATTTTGTTTTGTGTTATCCGAAGATAATTTGTCCTCTATTGCAAAAAATATTTTAACATACTACGCAGTATAAATCAATATAAATATATTTTATACTTATTAAGCCTATACAGATACAGACGATTTATTATCGACAAATGTAAAAAAATGTGGTAAAATATATTAGTTTATTTTTTTAGACAGGAGTGTAGCTTTAATGAAAGCAAGTGAAAGTAATTCAAATTATCCGTCACGTCTGCGTGAAATGACAAACTATGCGGTGCGTGAGGTTAAAAAGGTTTGCAACGAAATAGGCCCTCGTGAATCCGGAGAGGAGAGCGAGAGAAAGGCTCAATCTTATGTTGCGGAGTCGATGAAAAATGTCTGCGACAGTGTTGAAATAGAGGATTTTGAGGTTCATCCTAAGGCGTTTATGAGCTGGGTCGTAATTGACGTTGTGCTTATGCTTATATCGATTATCTGCCTTTTGTTAAAGCAGTTTAATGCGATTGAGGCGGCTAATACAGGTCTTGGAATTGCCGCAACTGTATGTACCGTTTTGTCGATAATCTTTATGGTCGGCGAGTTCCTTTTCTATAAGGAAATGCTTGACCCGTTCTTCCCGAAAAGACAGTCCTGCAATGTAGTTTGCACACGTAAGGCTTCGGGTGAAACGAAAAAGAGAATTGTTTTTGCGGGTCATATCGACTCTGCTTACGAATGGTACTATACGCATCTCGGCGGCGGTAAGCTTCTTGTTAAAATGATTGCCGCTGCGATAGTTTCAATCGGAATAAACCTTGTGCTTGACATTGTGTCATTCTTCAATGTTCCGCATTGGCTTAACATTGTAATTATTGTGCTTGCGTTTATTACGGCTGTACCGGTAGCGCTTGCTTCAATCTTTGTAAACTGGAAGCTTGTAGTTCCCGGCGCAAACGATAACCTTACGGGCGTTTTCGCTTCAATGGCTGTTATTCGCTATATGGAGGCAAACGATATCCGCTTCGAGCACACGGACGTTGTTGCAATTTCGACAGGCTGCGAGGAATGTGGCTTGAGAGGTGCGCGAGCTTACGCTAAAAAGCACGCAAACGACGGAATTGAAACGGTTGCGATTGCAGTTGACACTCTCAAGGATTACGACTTTATGGGCGTATATAACAAGGATATGAGCGGTACTGTAACGCTTGACAGTCAGGTTTCTGCTATGGTTAAAAAGGCAAGCGAAAATGCAGGCTTAAATCTTCCCTATGCAAAGGTTTTCTTCGGCTCCTCGGACGCTGCGGCTATGCAGCAGGGCGGACTCAAGGCTTCTGCTCTTGCGGCTATGGACCCGACACCTGCAAGCTATTATCATACAAGAGACGACAAGCCCGATATTCTCGAGCCGAAAACGGTTGAAGCAGGTATCAATGTTCTTCTTGAAACGGCATTCCTGTATGACAGCGAGGGCTTGAAGGATACTTATTAAAAAAATAAAATTTCCTATTGTTAAATAAGTATAAATTGTGTTATTATTATTTCATAACGCAAAAGGGGATTTGATTGTATGAATTTTTCGTTAAAAAAAGCAATTTCCGTTATACTCTGTATTGTTATGACAGCAATGATTTTCGCTTCCTGCACGGCTGGGGATGTTCTCGGCGGTGAGACGGAGGTGCCAAAGGCTGTTACCGCAAAGGTTGACCTTAAGGATTCGAGCTTTACTTTTACTTACGGCGAACTTAAAACAGTTCTTCCTGCGGATAAGCTCGGTACTCTTTTTGAGGAATATGACAAGCTTTCAGACGATATAACGATTGAATTAAGCTATAATGAAATAATCACAAGATTCAGCGAGGACGGCTTGTGGGAAAAGGTGCTTGACCTTCTTTCACAGGAGGAAAAGGACTCAATTAAGGCTAACGAAGCGAATGTTGTGGAGTATTTTGTCAACAAGGTAAACGGCGCAAAAAGCGAAAAGCCTATTACGCAGTACAAGGAAAGCTTTTGGACAAACGAAAACACAATCAAATTTTCTCGTGACGGAAACGATACCGACGGTAAGGTTAAGACTGCGGCGAAGTTCTTTGACTATTTCTCAGAGAAGGGCGCAGGTAAATTACTTCCCGACGCAACGACCGAAAAGGGCGCAGACCTTACGGATATTATGTATCTCAAGGGCTCGGATAAGGCTTGCACGCTTACGGCGGACGACGTTGTTTCGGCTGTGAGCTCACTTGCTTACGAAACTCAGACCTACACAGAAAAGGTAACGAACGAAAAGGGTAAGCAAGAGGAAAAAGAGGTTAAGGTCGTTACGGGAATTACAAGAATTATCACAATAGTTCTTAAAGATGATGCGGCTTCCGTTCTCAAGGCATACTCAATGCACGACAAGAAGGCAATTCTTGACGAAATGGGAAAGGCTTCCTCGTATTTCACGGTTGACGATTATTCGGTTGAGTTTGACGGCTGTACGATTACAGCAACATTTAATGCCGTTACGGACAACATACTGTCCGTAACCTATGATAAAAATATGAGCGTTTCGACAGTTGTAAACGGAGTCGGAGATCTTGATTATCTCGGAAAGCAAGATTTGACCTTCGATTGCACGGATCGTATGGAATATCACTTCGGCTGGGACGACGAAGCTAAATAATTAAAGTATAATTAAAGTTACAATACCACCGAGGCTTCTCGGTGGTATTTTTTTGAATGGAGAGGAATTATGAGAAATAAGGGACAGGATTATTCTATAAAGCAGATTGACCTTTCTAAGAAAACGGGTAACACGGATCGGAGCCTTGACTACCTTTTTGAATATTCGATAGTTGACGAGGGCAACGGCTATTTGGGACATCCAGACAGCATATTGCTCAAAAACGGGGATATATTGACTTTCTTCCCCGAGGGACACGGCAGAGGCAAGGTGCTTTCGAAAAGAAGCGTTGACGGCGGAAAAACCTATCTTGACGGCGACGGTGTTAAAAATCCGCCTGAAAATTGGGCACTTTCAAAGGAGACACCCACGGTTTACAGACTCACTTTCAGCGAGAGAGATTGGGACGATAAGCTTATACTTATATGCGGAAACCCGAAGTGGTGGGATGAAAAATCCTCTGTCGGCGGCTTTAACTGCTCTGTTTCCGATGACGAGGGCGAGAGCTTTTCGGAGTTCGAACTTTTCTTCAAGGGCGAAATATATCCGATTGTCGCAATGAGCTCATTGACAAGACTTAAAAAAGACGGCAAGTTTATTGATAAATGGATGGGACTTTTCCACGACAAGCATTTTGTCAACTACAAGACCTTTTTGACCTTCGACGACGACGGCAAAATGAATTGGACGAAGCCTGTACCGTATTTTTCGGCGCATAGAAAAATCGAGAAAAAATCGCAGATGTGCGAGGTTGAATGTGTAAGAAGCGACGCAGGAAACGGCGACGAGCTTATGCTGATAACGAGAAGCAACTCAAAGAGGGTCAATTCGCTTTTGTCATTTTCGACAGACGAGGGCGAAACCTGGTCGAAGCCTGTTTTTGCACCGAGTGCGATAAACGGAGAAAGACATAAGGCGGATTATCTTCCCGACGGCAGATTGTTCATAACCTTCCGTTCGATTGAAAGAGATAAAAAGAAAAACAAAATGTACAGCGAAAAGAAATTAAGAGGCTGGTATTCAGAGGGCTGGATTGCGTGGGTAGGCACATATGACGACCTCAAAAACGGCAGAGAGGGAGATTACAGAATTAAGGTTGCCCACACCTATCTTCCCGACCAGAAAGAGCCTTGCGTTACCACAAATGCCGATACGGGCTACTGCGGAAACGTTATTTTGCCCGACGGTACGGCAGTTACCTCGTCATACGGTATTTTCTCAACGGAGGAAAAGGAAAGCGGTACATATTCGACCGATAAGGGCAAGCTAAAGAGAAAAACCTTTATCGTATCGAAGCGAATTAACACAAAGGACGTTGAAAAGCTGTTATAATTGTCTGTCAAAGTGTGAACCTGTGACATTTATATTGAATTTCGATAATATAATAGGTACAGTGCTCGGAATTTTTTCCGAAATAAAAATAAAAGGGCGGTAAAGTATTGCTTAAAATACTATTAGTAATTTTAATAATTTTTGCGGCTTACTGTACTGCGGTTACGGTTAAAATTCTGTCCTTCAAGGCAGAGTCGAAGAGCATACCTGAAAATACGCCTGCAATCATTTTAGGCTGCAAGGTAAATGACAAAACGCCGAGTGAAATGCTCGAAAACCGTATTGCGGCGGCATATAAATATCTTTCGGCAAACGAAAATGCCGTTGTAATAGCTTCGGGCGGCAAGGGCGACGACGAAAACATATCCGAAGCCGAGGCTATAAGAAATTCTCTTGTTGAAAAGGGAATTTCTTCCGGGCGGATTATCCTTGAGGACAAATCGACCTCGACGGCTGAAAATATGCTCTTTTCCAAAAGAATAATGGACGAAAACAGCTTGGGCAATGAAGCGGTTATAATAACCTCCGAATTTCATCAGCTCCGTTCAACTCTGCTTGCAAAAAGAAGTGGGATAAAGCCGTATAATATAAGCTCAAAATCAAAGCCGTTTTCACTTTTTACGTCTATCGTCAGGGAATGGCTTGCGTTTCCCGGAATACTTTTGAAATAAACGCTTGACAAACGGCTTGCGTTTTAGTATAATATCTGCACAACAAAGAAGAACACCCGTTCTCACCTGTGATTTTTAATGAAACAGGTCAATACTTTTAAGACTAAGGTCTTATTGTGTGTATTGAGCGTGAACGGTTTTTGTTCACGCTTTAATTTATTGTTTAGGAGTGATTATCCATCGCTGTCAAAGAAATGCAACTCAATGAAGAAATCCGTGATAAGGAAGTCAGAGTTATCTCTGCGGACGGAGAACAGTTAGGTATTATGTCCGCTAAGGAAGCCCTTAAAAAGGCTGAGGAGAAAAACCTTGACCTCGTTAAAATTGCGCCTCAGGCTCAGCCTCCCGTGTGCAAGATTATGGACTACGGCAAGTACAGATTTGAGCAGACGAAGAAAGAGAAGGAGTCAAAGAAAAACCAGCGTATAATCGAGACGAAGGAAATCAGACTTTCTCTCAACATCGACACGCACGATTTCGATACGAAGGCTAATCAGGCGATGAAATTCTTAAAGACCGGTCATAAGGTCAAGGTTTCAATTCGTTTCAGAGGACGCGAGATGGCTCATCCGCAAATCGGCGAGGAAACAATGAAAAAGTTTGCCGAGGTTTGCTCGGAGCTTTCATCAGTTGAAAAGCCCGCAAAGCTTGAGGGCAGACAGATGCTTATGTTCTTAGCACCGTTGAGCGCTAAAACCAAATAAGTAAACAAATCATTCAGGAGGAAATAGAAATGCCTAAAATTAAAACACATTCGGGAGCTAAAAAACGCTTCAAATTATCAAAGAACGGTAAGCCGATCAGAGCACACGCTTACAAGTCTCACATTCTCAACAAGAAATCTACAAAGAGAAAAAGAAATCTTCGCAAGACCGCAGTTGCAGACGTAACGAATCAGAAGCAGATCAAGCGTCTTGTTCCTTACAAATAATCAATAAATTAAATGCGGTTTTCGACCGTTTTCACAAATTTTCGGAGGTAGAATAACAAATGGCACGTATTAAAGGTGCGATGATGACTCGCAAAAGAAGAAATAAAACATTAAAGCTCGCAAAAGGCTACTATGGCTCAAAGTCAAGACTTTTCAAGACTGCTAAGCAGGCAGTTATGAAGTCAGGTCAGTACGCATATATCGGCAGAAAGCAGAAGAAGAGAGAGTTCAGAAAGCTCTGGATTACAAGAATTTCTGCAGCTTGCAAAATGAACGGTATGAATTACTCAACATTCATCAACGGTCTTAATAAGGCAGGCGTTTCATTAAACCGTAAAATGCTTTCTGAAATCGCTATTTCAGATCCCGCAGCTTTCACAGCTCTTACAGAGCAGGCAAAAGCAGCACTTAAATAAGCTGGAACCACGCCTTGTTTTCGGGGCGTGGTTAATTTTTGTGTTATGAATTATACTGAAATCACTTCAAGAAATAATGAGAAAATTAAATCGGTCGCAAAGTTAGTCTCGAGTTCAAAGGAACGAAAAAGCACCTCGCTTTTTGTTTTGGAGGGTGCAAGGCTTTGCTTTGATGCGGCTAAAAGCGGATATGCGATAAAAGAGGCATATTTTACCCGTGATGCTGTTACGAAATTTTCCGATTACACAGACGTAATTGCCGATTGTGCAAAAAGCGTTTATTTGATAACCGACGAGGTTTCGGAAAAAATTTCGGATACAGTCAATTCGCAGGGGATTTTTTGCGTTGTCGAAATGAAACGCCAAGCAGCGTTTGAAATCGAGAGTACAAAGAAGTATATTGCGCTTGAAAATGTGCAAAATCCGCAAAATCTCGGCTCTGTCGCAAGGAGTGCCGAGGCTTTGGGCATTGACGGAATAATCGTGTGCGGCGGCTGTGATATGTATAATCCAAAGGCGTTGCGTGCGTCAATGGGCAGTCTTTTGCGTATACCGATTATTGCAGTTGACGACCTTGTGGGAACGCTTGAAATGGCGAATTCCGACGGTATGCTTACCGCCGCAACCGTTCCCGATGAAAATGCCCGTGACATTACCAAAACAGATTTTTCCGCAGGTGTAATAGCTGTTATCGGAAACGAGGGTAACGGTGTTACCGAGGCTGTTAAAAGCACCGCAAGGGAAAGAATTACAATCAAAATGAAGGGCGAGGCAGAGTCGCTTAACGCATCTGTCGCCGCCGTTATCACAATGTGGGAAATAATGAGATGAGAGACTGTGAGTATTGGATTTGGCTCCAAAACGCCTATGGCACAGGGGCTAAAATAAAACCCATAATCGAATATTTCGGCTCTGCAAGAGAGTTGTATGAGGCAGGAAGCTATGAATGGCGAATTTCGGGCATTATTGACCAAAAGCACGTGGACAAGCTTCTTCTGCACAGCCCGTCGGAGTCGGGCAGTATAATGCGAGCGTGTGAGGAAAACGGATGGGAGATAATAACTCCGCAGGACGAGCAGTATCCGTTTTTACTTACGCAGATTTCGGATTTACCGGCTGTTCTCTATGCCGACGGCGATATTGAAACGCTTATGACAGAGTCAAATATCGCTATGGTCGGAACGAGAAACGCATCCGTACAGGGTATAAAGGTCGCAGGCGCAATCGCACAAAGGCTTTCGCTTGCAGGTATGACGATAGTTTCGGGCGGTGCGCTCGGAATTGACGCCGCTTCGCATGAGGGCGCATTGAGCGTGGACAAGAAAACCGTTGCGGTGCTCGGTTGCGGACTCGGTACAAATTACCTTAAAACAAATGAGGATTTGCGTAACAGGATAAAGAAAAGCGGCGTTCTTATAACGGAATTTCCTCCGTTTTCGCAGGCGTCAAGGATTTCATTCCCGAAGCGAAACAGGATAATTTCAGGTATGTCGCTTGCGACGGTTGTCGTTGAGGCAGGCGAGAAAAGCGGCTCACTTATAACCGCTAAAAACGCTTTATCTCAAGGTAGACGGCTTTATGCCGTACCCGGAGATTTGTTTTCTTCGGCTTATTCGGGAACTTCCGAAATCATAAACAACGGTGCAAAGCCGCTTTTCAATGCAAAAGAAATTGTTGAGGATTTTATGGATGAATTTCCTGAAAGATTTGACCTTTCGCTTGCGGATGAGCCGTTTGCGCTTATGCTTTCGAGGAATGCCGAGGACTTTTCGGGCAATGTCAATCATACTTATAACAAAAGAGCCGAAAAGACGCAGAGCAGGATATCGAAAGCCGATACAGAGCCTGTAAAATCAGAGCCGAAGCCGTTACCCGATACGGCGAGCGAAACGGCAAAGAAAATCTATGCCGCTTTGGACGGCGATACGGAATTTGACACTATCGTCGAAAAATCGGGGCTTAATGTTGTAAAGGTGCTTTCGGGAATTACCGAGCTTGAAATGCAAGGCGTTATCGAGGTGCTTCCCGGCAGAAAATATAAAAAAATTCAGTGATAGTATAGGATGATTTTAATATGTCGAAATTAGTAATAGTTGAGTCTCCGTCAAAGGCAAAGACAATTCAGAAATACCTCGGCAAGGACTATAAGGTTACCGCTTCCGTAGGTCATATCAGAGATTTGCCCTCGTCAAGGCTCAGCGTTGATGTTAAAAATGACTTTGCGCCCAAATATGCGATAGTTAAGGGCAAGGAAAAGCTTGTAAAAGAGCTTAAAGAAATGGTAAAGGAATCGGACGGCGTATATCTCGCAACCGACCCCGACCGTGAGGGAGAGGCTATTTCTTGGCATCTTGCAACCGTTTTGGGACTTGATACAGATGACAAAAACAGAGTTAAATTCAATGAAATCAACAAGACAAGCGTTGTAAAGGGTATCGAGCATCCCAAGAAAATCGACCTTGACCTTGTTGACGCACAGCAGGCAAGAAGAATACTTGACAGACTTGTCGGCTATAAATTGAGCCCGTTTGTTTCACAGAAAATCAGAAAAGGACTTTCGGCAGGCAGAGTTCAGTCCGTTGCCGTTCGTCTTATCGTTGACAGAGAAGAGGAAATCCGAGCTTTCGTACCCGAGGAGTATTGGACTCTTGATGCAAAGCTCACGGCACCCGGCTCAAGAAAATCCTTTGCCGCTTCGTTTATAGGCGATGAAACGGGCAAGGTTAAAATTGCGGATACGTCTCAGGCAGACGCATATTTGAACAGACTTGACGGCGCACAGTACACGGTTGCTTCCGTCAAGGAGGGTACAAGGAGACGTCAGCCCGCACCTCCGTTTACAACCTCTACGCTTCAGCAGGACGCTTCGAGAAAGCTCGGCTATCAGGGCAGAAAGACCATGAAGATAGCGCAGGAGCTTTACGAAGGTATGGAAATCAAGGGCGTAGGCACAATGGGTCTTATAACCTATATGAGAACCGACTCGCTTCGTATCTCCGAGGAGGCTCGTGCGGCTGCCAATGAATATATCACGGAGACCTACGGCAAGAATTATCTTCCCGATAAGCCGAGATATTTCAAGACAAAGGCAAATGCGCAGGACGGACACGAGGCAATCAGACCTACAACTCCGTCGCTCTCTCCCGACAAGGTAAAGGACAGCCTTACCGTTGAGCAATTCAAGCTTTATTCGCTTATTTGGAAGCGTTTTATGGCAAGTCTTATGGCTGCCTGCATACAGGATACCGTAAAGGTAGGAATTAAGGCTGCGACCGAAAAGGACTTGGCGGGCGGTAAGTTCTGCGAGTTTTCGGCTTCGGGCTATACCGTTAAATTTGACGGTTACACAAAGCTTTACGAGGTTTCGACGGATGACGACGAGGATTCAGAGAGCGTTCTTCCTCCGATAAAGGAGAATGATGTTCTCAAGCTCAAATCACTTGACGGTAATCAGCACTTTACACAGCCGCCTGCAAGATATACCGAAGCGGCTCTTATCAAGGCTCTTGAGGAAACGGGCGTCGGCAGACCGAGTACCTACGTTTCTATCGTTTCGACAATTCTTTCAAGAGAATATGTTGTAAGAGAGCAAAAGCAGTTAAAACCCACCGAGCTTGGCGAGGCGGTTGTCAACCTGCTCAAACAGCAGTTTCCGAATATAGTAAATGTTAAATTCACCGCAAATATGGAGTCCGATCTCGATAAGGTTGAAAGCGGCGAGGTTGACTATATAAAAATGCTCCACACCTTCTATGACGGCTTTGAGAAAACACTCGAAAAGGCTAAGGAGGAGATGTCGGGCGTTAAAATTCAGCTCAAAGAGGACGTTACAGATATTCCGTGTGAAAAATGCGGAAGAATGATGGTCGTTAAGGTCGGCAGATTCGGAAAATTCCTTGCGTGCCCGGGTTATCCCGAGTGCAAGAACACAAAGCCGTATGTTGTTCAGACAAACGCAAAATGTCCCGTATGCGGCGGCAATGTAATCGAAAAGAAGTCGAAGAGAGGCTATGCTTTTTACGGCTGCGATAATTATCCCGAATGTACGTTTATGACTTGGGATAAGCCTACCGACGAGGTTTGCCCGAAGTGCGGAAAATCCTTGTTCAAGCGTAAGGGCGGTTTGCTTGTATGCCTTGACGAGAAATGCGGCTTTGAAAAGAAGGCAGAGCGCAAGAAAAGAACTAAAAAAGAGGAAGAATAAATGAAAGCAGCTGTTATCGGCGCAGGTCTTGCAGGGTGCGAGGCGGCGTGGCAACTGAATATGGCAGGGATTGAAACGGAGCTTTACGAGATGAAGCCCGAAAAACATTCCCCTGCACATAAAACAGATTTATTCGCAGAGCTTGTATGCTCAAACTCCTTGAAGGCGCAAAGGCTCAATTCGGCGGCAGGTCTTTTGAAGGAGGAAATGCGTACCTTTTCTTCCGTTTGCGTTGAGACGGCACTTGAAACGGCTGTTCCGGCAGGCGGCGCATTGGCTGTTGACAGAGAACTCTTTTCAAAGGCTGTAACAGAGAAAATCAAGGCTTGTAAAAATATAAAAATCATAAACAAAGAGGTAACGGAATTGCCCGAGGCTGACGCTGTAATTATTGCGGCAGGGCCTTTGGCGAGCGACGGTATTTCTAAAACGATACACTCCCTGTGCCGTGACGGACTTTCGTTTTATGATGCGGCGGCTCCCATCGTATCGGCTGACAGCGTGGATATGGACTTCGCCTTTACGCAGTCGAGATATGACAGGGGCGGCGAGGACGACTATATAAATTGCCCTATGAATAAAGAGCAGTATGAGGCTTTTTATGAGGCGATTATTTCGGCGGAGAGTGCAGAGCTTCATTCCTTTGACAAGAGAAAAGATGTATATGAGGGCTGTATGCCTATTGAGGTTTTGGCTTCCCGTGGCAAGGACACAATGCGTTACGGTCCGTTAAAGCCCGTGGGTCTTGTTGACCCGAGAACAGGGCACAGACCGTGGGCAAATCTCCAGCTTAGAAAAGAAAATAAGCAGGGCACTATGTATAACCTTGTCGGCTTTCAGACAAACTTGAAATTCCCTGAGCAGAAAAGGGTGTTTTCAATGTTCCCGGCACTTCATAATGCGGAATTTTTGCGTTACGGCGTAATGCACAGGAACACGTTTATAAATTCGCCCGAATATCTTTGCTCGGATTTCAGTCTGCGTGAAAATCCGTATATTTTCTTTGCAGGTCAGATAACAGGCGTCGAGGGCTATATGGAGTCGGCGGCTTCGGGAATTATGGCAGGACTTAACTGTGCTCGCAGACTTTTGGGAAAGGAAACTCTTACCCTGCCCGAAACCACTATGATAGGCGCACTTTCACGGTATATAAGCGACGAAACGGTTAAGAGCTTTCAGCCGATGGGAGCGAATTTCGGCGTTTTGCCGCCGCTTCCCGATAAGATAAGAGATAAAAGCGAAAGATATATGGCTTTGGCTAAAAGGGCTATGGGCGACTTGGAGTCGTTCAAAGGAGAGAACGGTATATGAAGATAATTGTTGACGCTTTCGGCGGAGATAATGCACCGCTTGAAATAATAAAGGGCTGTATCGAGGCAAGAAAAGAGTTCGGCGTTGATATAATGCTTACGGGCGACAGGGATAAAATCGAAAAATGTGCAAAGGATAATTCTCTCGATATTTCTCCGTTTGAAATTAAGCAGGCTGACACTGTATTTGAAATGACAACTCCGCCGACGGAAATATTAAAATCAAAAAGAGGCACTTCGCTCGGGGTGGGATTTGACGCATTGGCATCGGGCGAGGGAGACGCCTTCGTTTCGGCAGGCAGTACGGGTGCTCTTTTGGTCGGCGGCACGCTTATTGTTAAGAGAATAAAGGGTGTAAAGCGACCTGCTTTGGGTGCTGTTATGCCTACAAGCGCAGGTCCGTTTATACTTGTCGATACAGGAGCAAATGTTGAATGTACTCCCGATATGCTCTGCCAATTTGCAAAGCTCGGAAGTCTTTATATGGAGAAGATAATGGGCATTGCTTCTCCCCGTGTAGCACTTGCAAATATCGGCACGGAGGAGACAAAGGGTACTCCGATGTTGGTTGAGACCTATAAAAAATTAAGCGCTCTTGACGGCATAAACTTTACGGGAAATATAGAAGTGCGAGATATTGCCTTCGGCGAGGCAGATGTCGTTGTAGCAGACGGCTTTACGGGTAACGTTATCGTAAAAATGTACGAGGGCGTTGCAAAATCAATTACAAATCAGATTAAAGCAATATTTATGAAAAACCTGCTTTCCAAGCTCTCATATCTCGGCATAAAGTCGGGAATGGACGAGTTTAAGGAAAAGATGAACTATAAAAAGTACGGCGGAGCACCGCTTATCGGTGTCAGGAAGCCTGTTATAAAGGCTCATGGCTCATCGGATGCATATGCATTGAAAAATGCCATAGGACAGGCAATAAAATATATCGACAGCGGTTTTATAGATATTGTTTCTCAGTCAATGAAAGACGGTGAAAATAATGACTGAACTTGAATATGCAATAGGCTATCAATTCAAAGATAAGAGCCTGCTTGACAGAGCTCTTACTCATTCCTCATATGCCAACGAGGTTTTAAGAGAATATAAGGACAACGAAAGACTTGAATTTTTGGGAGACTCGGTATTGGGCTTTATCACGGCAGAGTATCTTTTCTCACGCCACGAGGATTTTCACGAGGGCGAGCTGTCAAAGCTTCGTTCTTATGCCGTTTGTGAAAAGTCTCTTTTTGAATTTGCAAAGACAATCGGACTCGGCGACCATATCAAGCTTTCGCACGGTGAGGATATGACAGGCGGCAGGAACAGACCTTCGGTTTTGTCGGATGCGTTTGAGGCTGTCATAGCGGCTATTTATCTTGACGGAGGAATCGACGAAGCGAAAAAGTTCGTTTTGCGTTTCGTGGCTCCCTATGTCGAGAAAAAGCCGAGCTTTAAGGATTACAAGACTATTTTGCAGGAGCTTGTGCAGAGAAATCACGGCGAAGAGCTCAAATATGTGCTTGTGAGCGAATCGGGTCCCGACCACGATAAGACCTTTGAGGTTGAGGTGCATCTCAATTCAAATGTTATCGGCAAGGGCGTTGCAGGAAGCAAGAAAAAAGCCGAGCAGGCAGCGGCTCAGCAGGCTTTGGAGTTGATGGGAATTTGAAAAAGCACGCAAACGTAGCTTTATTTGTGCCTCACGCAGGCTGTCCGCACCAATGCAGCTTTTGCAATCAAAAGACAATTTCAGGCTCTGTTAAGGCTCTTTCGACACAAGATGTGAAAACGGCGTGTGAAATTGCGATAAAAAGCGGAAGCACCTCTCCGGAAAGCTCGGAAATTGCATTTTTCGGCGGCAGCTTTACGGCTATTGACGAGGAATATATGATTTCCTTGCTTGCAGAGGCAAAAAAATATATAGACAAAAATTATTTTAAGGGTGTGCGGATTTCCACACGCCCTGATTGTATAAATGAGCATAAGCTTGAAATTCTGAAAAAATACGGCGTAACGTCCATTGAATTGGGTGCGCAGAGCACGGATGACGGGGTTTTGCTTATCAACAGGCGAGGTCATACCGTAAAGGATATTGAAAATGCAAGTATGCTCATTCGTGAAAACGGCTTTGAATTAGGGCTTCAGATGATGACGGGACTTATGGGCTCGAGCTTTGAAAAGGATATAAAAACAGCCGAAAAGCTCATTGAATTAAAGCCCGATACTGTCAGGATTTATCCGACTATTGTGCTTGAAAACACTCCGCTTGCCGACTGTATGAAAAGCGGCGAGTACACTCCGCAGACTCTTGACGAAGCGGTGAAATTGTGCGCAAGGCTGCTTTTGATGTTCCGTGAAAACGGCATAAGGGTTATAAGGCTCGGACTTCATTCGGGCGGAAATGTTGAGGACGGATACCTTGCGGGTGCGTATCATCCGGCGTTTCGTGAGCTTTGCGAGGGCGAGCTTTATCTTGAAAAAATGCTCTCCGAGCTCTCACAAAAAAGCCGTGAAAACGAATATGTAATCGAAGTTCCCGAAAAGTCGCTTTCAAAGGCAAAGGGACAGTCAAAAAGAAATGAAAAAGCATTGAAAAATCAAGGATTTTATTGTACAATAAAGGGAAATGATTTTTTAGAAGATTTTGATATTATTGTGAAGGAAAAATGATATGTTTCTTAAAGCACTGGAAATGCAGGGATTTAAGTCTTTCCCCGATAAAACGGTACTTGAATTTAATAAAGGCGTAACAGCCGTAGTAGGACCTAACGGAAGCGGAAAAAGTAACATTTCGGACGCTGTGCGTTGGGTTTTGGGCGAGCAGTCAACTAAGAATTTGCGTGGCTCGAAGATGGAGGACGTTATTTTTGACGGCACGGACATCAGAAAGGCAAAGGGCTTTGCAGAGGTAACTCTCCGCCTTGACAACAAGGACAGAACGCTTCAAAACGACAATGACGAGGTTTCTGTTACAAGACGCTATTTCCGTTCGGGCGAGAGCGAGTATCTCATAAACGGCGAGTCGTCAAGACTTCGTGATATAAACGAGCTGTTTATGGACACGGGTCTCGGTCGAGACGGCTACTCTATTGTCGGACAGGGCAGAATTGCCGATATGGTTTCGTCAAAGACGGGCGACAGACGAGAGATGCTTGAGGAGGCTGCCGGAATTTCCCATTTCCGTTACAGGCGAGCAGACGCTACCAAAAGGCTCAAGCAGGCGGAGGAAAATCTTGTCAGGCTTCGTGATATTTTAACGGAGCTTGAAACGAGAGTAGGACCGCTTAAAGCTCAAAGCGAAAAGGCGCAGAAATTCATTGTGCTTGCCGAGGAACGCAAGGACCTTGAAATCGGTATTTGGCTTAACACCATTGACCGCACGAATGACAGACTTCGTGAGCAGGACCATAAAATTTCAACCTCCGAGGTAAACTACAAGCAGGCAGAGGACGAGCTTGTGGCTATCGAGGAAAAAATCGATTCTGCGGCACAGGAAATTAAAAATATCAATATAAAAATCGAGGAGATAAGAGCGCAGTCGTCGGTATCGGACGAGCAAATCTCGGCTCTTGAAACTCAGCTCAAGGTTGAGGAAAATTCGATTTTACATAATAACGAGACAATCGAAAGACTCAAAAAAGATAAGTCTGACGAGAACGAAACAGAACAGCATCTTGACGAGAGAATAAGAGCTGCCGAGCAGGCTATCGAGCAGGCAAAAGAGCAGGTAACGGCTCTTGAAAACGAGATGTCCGAGCTTACCGCAAGGGAAGAGAGCTTCAAGAGCGATAACGCAACATTCTCCGATATGGCGCAAAAGCTGTCGGCGGAGGCTTCGGCGCTTTCAGTAGAGCTTGCGGATTGCAGAGTGTTGAGCGAAACGGCTAATTCTTCTATCGAGGAAATTAAAAACCGTATTTCCGCAATTGACAGCACACTCGGTGGCAGACAAGAGGTTTACTTAAAATACAAGAAATCGCACGAGCAGGCACAGGAAGCGCTCAAAAGGTGCGAGGATGAAATAAATTCCATAAACAACTCAATCGACGGCTATACCCTGCGTTTGGAGTCGAGGGGTAAAAAGGCTTCGGACTGTGAGTCGCTTCTCCTTGAAAAGGAAAGAGAGCTTCACAAGACAGAGGACAGAATAAGAATTTTATCTGACCTTGAAAAGAGTATGGAGGGCTATTCCGGTGCTATTAAGGCGGTTATCCGTGAACAGCAAAGAGGTGCACTTCGTGGCATACACGGACCGCTTTCACAGCTTATCACGGTAAGAGATAAATATTCTACCGCTATCGAAACGGCTTTGGGTGCGGCGGTGCAGAATATTGTAACCGAGACGGAAAGCGATGCAAAGCGTGCTATCAACTTCCTCAAGACTTCACACTCGGGCAGAGCGACATTTTTGCCGATTTCCGCAATTAAGGGCAGAGCTCTTACGGAAAAGGGTTTTGATGATGAGTTCGGATATGTCAATATGGCGTCGGAGCTTGTCGAAACAGACTCAAAGTACCGTGAAATTATAAAATCGCTTTTGGGCAGAACGGTTGTTTGTGATGACCTTGACTGTGCAGTTGCGATTGCTAAAAAATACACCTACAGATTTAAGATAGTTACCCTTGACGGACAGGTTATCAACGCAGGCGGTAGTATGACGGGCGGTTCAAGAACGCAGAACGCAGGTATTTTGAGCCGTGGCAATGAGATTGAA
Organism: uncultured Eubacteriales bacterium; assembly: GCA_934436505.1. Lineage (GTDB taxonomy): Bacteria > Bacillota > Clostridia > Oscillospirales > Acutalibacteraceae > Fimenecus. Next base: position 27,438 of record CAKSAP010000006.1, read on the forward strand.
AAGCTCACAAAGGGTCTTGAGGCAATGAAGAACGAAATGGCTTCGTTGCAGTCGGATTTCAAGCAGTTAAGCGAGGACAAGGCGGCGGCACTTGCTGATTTAGAGGGTGCGCAGGGCGACTTGCTTCGTAAGAACGAGGAGAAAATCAGACTTCAGGGCGATTTGAAGCTTGCCAAAGAACAGCTTGACACGGTATCGGGCGGCGTAGGCGAGCTTGCAGAGGAAAAGCAGACGCTTCAAAAGAGAATCGATACGATAACCGAAAACGCAGCAAATGCAGTCGTTCGTGTTAAGGAATTGAATGAGCTTATTGCCAAAAAAGAGAGCGAGCTTGAAAAGCTCACGGGCGACAGAGAAAATATTATCGCAATGCGTGAGGAGCTTTCCGAAAAGGCTTCACAGTTGAGCCTTAAAATAATGTCGCTCAATAAAGATATTGAAACGAACACCGACACCCTTGTTCACTTGAACGCCCGTAAGCAGGGTCATACGGGCAAGGCAGAGGTGCTTGATTCGGAGATTGCAAGAATCAACGAGAAAAACGAGCAGTTAACTCAAAATATCGAAAATCTTTCGCTTAATATCGAGGAGCTTAAAAAAGGCTCAAGCGCATCAAGGCAGGAAATCGACGCTCTTATCGAAAGCCGTGACGGATACGAAAAGCAGCAGAGCGATTTGCGACTTTTGGAGCGTTCAAAGACCGTTGAACGTGAGCAGCTCGGCAATGAACTTGCAAGACTTGAAGAAAAGAAAGTTGCAATGCGCAAGGAGTATGACGAGCTCAGCGCAAAGCTTTATGACGAATATCAATTAACACGCCGTGAGGCTGCGGCACTTGATATTAAAATCGACGATTATCAGCAGGCAGGCAAGCGACTTTCGGAGCTGAAAGCACAGATTAAGGCGTTGGGCTCTGTAAACGTTTCCGCAATAGACGAGTACAAGGAGGTTTCCGAGAGGTACGAGTTTATGTCGAAGCAGATAGCCGACGTTGAGAAGTCAAAGAATGAGCTCAACAAGCTTATCTATGATTTGACGGGCAAGATGGCGGCGCAGTTCAGGGAGAGCTTTAACAAAATCAACGCCCATTTCGGCGAGACGTTCTCGGAGCTTTTCGGCGGCGGTAAGGCTGAATTAAGGCTTGAAAACGAACTTGATTTGCTTGAATGTGATATTGAAATCAAGGTTCAGCCACCCGGTAAGAATGTCAAGAATATCGACCTTTTGTCGGGCGGTGAAAAGGCAATATCGGCTATTGCACTTTTGTTTGCGATACTCAAAGTTACGCCTGCTCCGTTCTGTATTTTTGACGAGGTCGAAGCGGCTCTTGACGACGTAAACGTTTCAAGATATGCAAGCTACGTCAGAAGAATGACGAAGAACACACAGTTCATACTCATTTCTCACAGACGAGGCACAATGGAAGAAGCAGATGTCCTTTACGGCGTAACAATGCAGGAAAAGGGCGTATCAAAGCTGCTTGAATTAAAGACTGCCGAAATGGCTAAAAAACTCGGTTTGGCATAATGCCGAAAGGAAAAACCAATGGGAATTTTCAGTAAAATCAACTTCGGTCTCACAAAGACCAGAAATAAAATGTCGGGTGCAATCGACGACCTTTTTGACAATGTGGATGAGGTTACCGATGACCTCTATGCCGAGCTTGAAGAAATTCTTGTTATGGCGGATGTCGGAATGGTAACGGCTGTTCAGATTACGGAAACGCTCAAAAAGAATGCGGCTGAAAAGAAGCTTAAAACCCCCGACAAAATCAAGGCGGAAATGAAAAATGTCGTTGCCGAGCTGCTTTACGGCGGAGAGGATATGGGCTTGATAACACAGCCGTCGGTTATCCTTGTAATCGGCGTAAACGGCGTGGGCAAGACGACTACAATCGGTAAGCTTGCCGCAATGTATAAGGCTCAGGGCAAAAAGGTTTTGCTCGGTGCGGCTGACACCTTCAGAGCAGCGGCTATTGACCAATTACAAATTTGGGCTGACCGTTCGGGTGTTGATATTGTCAAGCACGCAGAGGGTGCAGATCCGGCGGCGGTTGTTTTTGATACCGTAAACGCCGCAAAGGCGAGAGATACCGACATTGTAATAATCGATACCGCAGGCAGACTTCACAATAAGAAAAATCTTATGGAGGAGCTTGCAAAGATATACAGAGTTATTGACCGTGAGCTTCCCTATTCCGACCGTGAGGTGCTTTTGGTGCTTGATGCGACGACGGGACAGAATGCGGTAAATCAGGCAAGAGAGTTTAAGGCGGTTGCCGAAATTACGGGAATTGTTCTTACAAAGCTTGATGGTACCGCAAGAGGCGGCGTTGTGCTTGCAATAAAGAATGAATTGGGAATACCCGTTAAGTTTATCGGCGTCGGCGAGCAGATTGACGATTTACAGCCGTTTAATCCGCAGGCGTTTGCGGACGGACTTTTCCAAAAGATAGAGTATGAGGAGGATGAAAATGAAAGCGAAAAGATTACTGAAAACATCTTGGGCGATATACGATCTGGTGTCGATGGACACGGCGACGGCGCAGATGAAGATAAACATAGCGGTAAAGAAGCTGTTTCATCCTCACAGGAAGCAAAAGCAGAACAGAATAACGGCTCTGAGCCAAATGAAAGCGGAGTTTCGCAATTACAACAGGCAGCGCAGATAATCGACGAACTTGCCGTTGAAATGCTTGACGAGGTTATGCCTAACGAGGAAAAATCAGAGGAAAATGCGGAAATTCCTCAGGCAGAAGAGGCAGTAGCCGAGGAAAAAGACGAGTCCGAGGAGCAGGAAGAAAAGAAAGAGAAAAAAGAAAAGAGGGGATTTTTTGGACTTTTTAATCGCCACTCATAATATGAAAAAAAGAGCCGAGCTTGAAAGAATTTTATCGCCGCTCGGTATAAATGTTAAAACCGCAGACGAGCTTGGAATTGACCTTACGGATGTTGAGGAAACAGGCACAACATTTGAAGAAAATGCAAAGCTCAAGGCTGATTCTGGCTGCAAGGAAAGCGGTATGCCGTGTATCGCAGACGATTCGGGACTTATGGTAGACGCTCTTGACGGCGCACCCGGTGTTTATTCGGCAAGATTTGCGGGCGACCACGGAAACGACGAAAAGAACAACGATAAATTGCTCGATTGCTTAAAGGATGTACCCGACGACAAGAGAACGGCAAAATATGTCGCTTGCGTTTGCTGTGTTTTCCCCGACGGCAGAGAATTTACCGTCAGAGGCGAGTGTCACGGCAAAATCGGATACGAGAGAAAGGGCACTAACGGCTTCGGCTATGATCCGCTTTTCTACATTGACGGCAGAGCCTTTGCGGAATACACACCCGAGGAAAAGGACAAGGTAAGCCACAGAGGTAATGCACTTCGTCTTTTTGCGGAGGAAGTTAAGAAGTATATATAATTACAAAAAACAGGAGAAATTATGACAAGTAAAGAGAGAGCAGCTCTCAGATCACAGGCAAATACGCTTCAGGCACTTTTTCAGGTGGGAAAGGGCGGAATATCCGATACTCTTATAAAGCAGACGGAGGACGCACTCACCGCAAGAGAGCTTATTAAATTAAAGGTTTTGAGAGAAACTTGCCCCGACACACCGAGAGATATTGCCGAGAAATTGGCACTTGAAACAAATTCGGAGGTTGTCGGAGTTATCGGCGGAGTTTTGATTTTGTACAGATACAATCCGAAGCTCCACGAGAAAAAGAAAACAGTGAGAAAGTAATATGAAAATAGGTGTTTTCGGCGGAACGTTTAATCCTCCGCACAAGGGACATACACGGCTTGTCACGGAATTTTGCGAAAAATTAGGGCTCGACAGGGTTTTGATAATTCCCGATAAAGCTCCGGTTCATAAATCGGCTGAGGGCTTGGAGTCCGACACGGACAGGCTCAATATGTGCCGACTTGCGTTTTGCGATAAGCGTTTTGAGGTCAGCGACATTGAAATTAAACGGGATACCGACAGCTACACGGTTTACACCCTGCGTGAAATCAAGAAAATGTACCCCGACGATGATTTGTATTTGATTGTCGGCTCGGATATGTTCTTGATGTTTTCAAGGTGGTATGAATACCGTGAAATACTGTCAATGTGCACCCTGTGCGTCGCTTCCCGTTGCGAGGAGGAAAGCCTTGACGAGTTAAGGCGATATTCCGAAAATGAGCTTAAAATACCGATTGACGGACTTACGGGCAAAGGAATAATCATTTCCCCCGTAGAGCCGTTTGAAATAAGCTCAACAGAACTTCGAAAGTTACTTGAAACAGGAGAAAGCACCGAAAAATATCTTGACGGCAAGGTCAGAAAATATATCGAGGACAGAGGACTTTATGGATACCCAAAGAAATGAAGAATTTGTCGAGGAAATCAAAAAAAGACTGAGTGAGTACAGATTTTATCATTCGTTAAATGTTGCCGACGAGGCGAAAAGGCTTGCGAAAAAATACGGAGCCGACGAGGATAAAGCCTTTACGGCAGGTCTTATTCACGATATAATGAAGGATACCGATTACGAAGCTCAAAGGGAGCTGATTGAAAAGTATTCTCATAAAATGACGCCCACGGAGCTTGCAAACCCGAAAATATGGCACGCAATGAGTGGGGAAGTATTTTTAAGGCACGAGCTGAACGTCAAGGATGAGGATATACTTTCTGCGGTCAGGTATCACACGACGGCAAGGGATAATATGTCGCTGTTGGAAAAGGTTTTGTATATAGCCGATTACACCTCGGCAGAACGCAATTACCCCGACGTTGACGTAATCAGGGAAAAGGCTGAAAGAAGCCTTGAGGAAGCAATGCTATACGGCTTGCAGTTTACAATAAAGGAAAATGTTGAAGCGGGAGCAGTCGTTCACCCCGACAGCATTCTCGCATATAATGAAGTCGCAATTTCCGAAAAGGAGAAAGCGAGAAAGGATGAAAGCAATGCAGACTAAGGAACTGCTTGAAAACACCGTCAAAATTCTTGATAATAAAAAGGCGGAGGACATTAAGGCACTTGGAATTACCGATTTGAGCTCGGTTGCGGATTATTTCGTAATCGTAAGCGGTACTTCATCAACGCATATAAAGGCGCTTGCCGAGGAGCTTGAGGAAAAGCTGACGGCTCTCGGAAAAGAGCCAAATCACGTAGAGGGCAGATCAACAGGCTGGATTTTGCTTGACTACGGAACTGTTATTGTCCACATTTTCACTCCTGCCGACAGAGAGAATTTCAACCTTGAAAAGCTTTGGCAGGATGCAAAAGAGGTTGACGTTTCAAAGTGGATAATTGAATAAAAATCACATCCGATACAGAGGTGCAATTATGGATTATAATTTTAGACAGACAGAAGAAAAATGGCAAAAAAAATGGGATGACGAGGGCGTTTTCAATGCAGTTGACAATTCGGATAAACCCAAATTTTACGGACTTGTCGAGTTCCCGTATCCGTCGGGCGCAGGTATGCATGTAGGACACATCAAGGCTTATTCGGGTCTTGAGGTCGTTTCGAGAAAAAGACGGCTTCAGGGCTACAATGTGCTCTTCCCGATAGGCTTTGACGCTTACGGACTTCCCACGGAAAACTATGCCATTAAAACAGGTATTCATCCGAGAAAAGTTACCGATATGAACATCGAAAAGTTCACAAGTCAGCTTAAAAGGGTAGGCTTCTCCTTTGATTGGACAAGAGTTATCGATACAACACAGGAGGACTACTACAAGTGGACGCAGTGGATATTCCTTAAAATGTTTGAAAACGGACTTGCTTTCAGAGATAAGACGTTGGTAAACTACTGCCCGTCCTGTAAGGTTGTTCTTTCAAACGAGGACTCACAGGGAGGTAAGTGCGATATTTGCCATTCCGACGTTGTTCAGAAATCAAAGGACGTTTGGTATCTTCGCATTACAAAGTATGCAGACAAGCTCCTTGAGGGACTCAATGAGGTTGATTATCTCCCGAATATCAAGCTTCAGCAGGTAAACTGGATCGGTAAATCAAAGGGCGCATTCGTAAACTTCAAGGTAAATGAGGTTGACGAGAGCTTCAAGATTTACACAACCCGTCCCGACACACTTTTCGGCGTAACATTTATGGTTATGGCACCCGAGCACCCGATAATCGACAAGTACGCTGACATTATAGGCAATATGGACGAGGTCAAGGCATACAGACAGGAATGCGCTAAAAAGACCGAGTTCGAGAGAACACAGCTTGTTAAGGAGAAAACAGGTGTAAAGCTTGAAGGCTTTACAGCTAAAAACCCCGTTAACGGCAAGGAAATCCCGATTTATATTTCGGACTATGTTATGATGGGCTACGGCACAGGCGCAATTATGGCTGTTCCGGCTCACGATCAGAGAGACTATGACTTTGCAAAGAAGTTCGGCATTGATATAGTTGAGGTTATCAAGGGCGGCGACATCTCGGTTGAGGCTTATACGGGCGACGGCGAGATGGTAAACTCCGACTTCCTCAACGGTATGGATAATAAAAAGGATTCAATCGCAAAGATGATTGAGCACCTTGAAAAAATGGGCATCGGCGAAGAGGGCGTTCAGTACAAGATGAAGGACTGGGCGTTTAACCGTCAGCGTTATTGGGGCGAGCCTATTCCGATTGTTTACTGCCCCAAGTGCGGAATGGTTCCCGTTCCCTATGGCGAGCTTCCGCTTAAATTGCCGCAGGTTGAGAATTTTGAGCCCGGTCAGGACGGCGAAAGCCCACTTGCAAAGATTGATTCTTTCGTAAATTGCAAGTGTCCGAAATGCGGCGCAGACGCAAAGAGAGAGACAGACACAATGCCGCAGTGGGCAGGCTCTTCCTGGTATTTCCTGCGTTATATCGACCCCCACAACGACAAGGCATTGGCTGACCCCGAAAAGCTTAAATATTGGGGACCTGTCGATTGGTACAACGGCGGTATGGAGCATGTTACACGCCACCTTATCTATTCAAGATTTTGGCATCGCTTCCTCTATGATATCGGCGCAGTGCCGTTCAAGGAGCCTTACCTCAAGAGAACAGCACAGGGTCTTATCTTAGGACCCGACGGCGTTAAAATGAGTAAGTCAAAGGGCAATGTTATTGACCCGAACGAGGTTGTTGACGTTTACGGTGCAGACGTATTGAGAACTTACGTATTGTTTATGGGCGACTATGAGCAGGCTGCTCCGTGGAGTGAGTCGAGCGTTAAGGGCTGCAAGAGATTTATTGACCGTATTTGGAAGCTTCAGGAAATTCTCACTGACGGCGACGAGTATTCAAAGGAGCTTTCCTCTGCAATGCATAAGACTGTCAAAAAGGTCAGCGAGGATATCGAGGAAATGAAGTACAACACGGCAATCGCAGCGTTGATGACTCTCCTCAATCAGATTTACGACAACGGCAAAATCAACCGTGCAGAGCTTAAAACGCTTCTCCTGCTTGTCAATCCTTTTGCTCCGCATATCACGGAGGAAATGTGGTCAACTCTCGGCTATGGCGAGATGCTTGCAAAGGACGGCGTATGGCCCGAGTATGATGAGGCTAAGTGCATTGACGACACGGTTGAAATCGCAGTTCAGATAAACGGCAAAATCCGTGTAAAGATTGAAATTGCTGCCGACGCTTCCAATGATGAGGCTATTGCAGCTGCAAAGGCAGACGAAAAGGTTGCACAGGAGCTTGCGGGAAAGAATATAATTAAAGAGATTTATGTTAAGGGCAGACTTGTAAACATCGTTGCAAAATAAGGTGGTTTTATGAGAGCTTTTAAGGAGCTTGCGGACCATATGGTCGAGGTTTTCAAAAATACAAGAACGGCAGACGTTATGATGTACATAGCGTCTGTCGTTGCGTCTTTTTTCAATAAATAAAGGATATGATTTATGCGTTTGAACAGGATAATTTCACTTGTACTTGTTATAACTTTAACAATCCCGATATGTCAGCAGACAAATTTGTTTGCAAAAAGTGCCGAGCTTTCAAATTTGCTTCGTGTGAACAAGACGGATGCCGATAATGAAGCTGTAATATCGAGCGAGCTTGATTTTGAATTCGACAGCAGAAGCGAGGAAATCAAAAACCTTGTCAAGGCTGCGGAGGCGAACGGAGACACCGAAATCAAGGCGCAGGTAAGGACTGTTTTTTCACAGCTTTATTCGCTTTTGAAAAGGGTAATTCTCTCGGACGGCGACCTTCAATCAGAGGAGGTAGGAAGGGAGCTTGCCGCCATTTTCAACAGCCTTTTCATTCTCGATACCAAGCTCAATGAGGCAGACCCTAACGCTATGGGTGAGCTTACAAACAAGGGCTTTGTAACACAGGCGGTTTCTATTGTTTGGGATATTATGGACGCCTTTGACGAAAACCGCTTATCGTCGCAGACAATGGAAAAGGGTGTTACCCGTATTGAGGATATACCGTATATCGACGACGGTACAGAGGAACATATGCTTGACATTTATTATCCCGACGGCACAAGCGGGAAGCTGCCCGTGATAATCGAAATTCACGGCGGCGGTCTTATGATGGGCAATAAGGATTACAACAGAGTATATTGCTCGGTGCTTGCCAAAAAGGGCTATACGGTGGTTTGTATAAATTACAGACTTTCGCCCGACGTTCTCTATCCCTCGCAGGTGCAGGACGTTATGGCAGCTTACAAGTGGATTTATGATAATGCGGACAGCTATAATATCGACCTTGAAAGGGTGTATGTAACAGGCGAGTCGGCAGGCGGAAATCTTGCATATTACACCTCGCTTGTTGAAACAAGTCCGCAGCTTCAAGAGCTTTACGGGGTTTCCCCGTCGGGGCTTCAAATTGACGCATTAGGTCTTGTTTCGGGGATGTACGAGATGAAAGCAGGCTTCAACGCACCGCTTATATCCTGCTATTTCGGCATTGACTATAAGAATTCGCCGTATTATCCCTACCTGCAGCCTGAGGAGGTCATACCTCTCGGCAAATTGCCGCCGTGCTATACGGTGTCGTGCACAAGGGATATTCTTCACTCCTCGGCAGAGCATTTTGACAGGGTTTTGACCGAGTACGGAATTGACCACGTTTACAGGGATTGGGGCTTGACGGTCAACAAATCATCGGGACACATAACGAGCGTTGCATATCCCGAGCTTGAGGAAAGCCGGCAGACGATAGACGAAATGCTCGCATTTTTCATTGAACATACGCAATAATATTTACGTTGACGGTGCTCAAAATTGAGTGCCGTTTTTGTGCGTAATGCTTCAATGATAAAATGTAATTAAAATATTGTGAGGTAAATTATGATTATAGATTTTAACGGAATATCGCCTGCGGTTTCGCCGTCGGCTTTTACGGCTGAGGGGTCAAGGATAATCGGCGATGTAACGCTTTGTGAGGACAGCTCGGTTTGGTTTAACGCTGTTCTTCGTGGCGACGAGGCAAAAATCACTTTGGGCAAGGGCTCAAATATTCAGGATAATTGCACGGTGCATTGCGACGAAAGCTACCCTGCCGTTATCGGGGAAAATGTTACCGTAGGTCATAACGCCGTCATACACGGCTGCACAATAGGGGACGGCTCGCTTATCGGTATGAACGCAACTGTATTAAACGGCGCAAAAATCGGCAAAAACTGCCTTGTCGGCGCAGGGGCGCTTGTTACGGAAAACAAGGAGTTTCCCGACAATTCACTGATTTTGGGAGTGCCTGCAAAGAAGGTCGGCGATATAGACGAAGCTGCCGCCGCAAAAATCATAGGCAATGCGAAATACTATTCGCAGCTTGCAAAAAAATATAAGAACAAGTAAGACGTTTATTGCATATAACTTTTAATTTCTATCTTGAAAATGAAAAAAGTATATAATATAATGTTTTTGACATACAAAGTCAGATAGCGACTTCTAAATCTCATTAAAAAGGCGGTAAATTATGAAAAATTCTGTTTTTTATTTTGTTGTCGGCTCGCAGTTTTTATACGGCGAGGATACACTTGTTGAAATCGACAAACATTCGAAAATAATGGTTGACGGCTTCAATGCAGACAAAAACATTCCGTGTACGGTTAAATGGTTTCCTTGCGTTAAGACGAGTGAGGAAATCTACAACATAATGAACGAGGCTAATAATGACGAAAATTGCGCAGGCGTTATAACCTGGATGCATACCTTTTCGCCCTCGAAAATGTGGGTTAAGGGACTTATGGCGTTGAGAAAGCCGTATCTTCATCTCAACACGCAGTTCAACCGTGAAATTCCGTGGAACGATATTGATATGGACTTTATGAACCTTAATCAGTCGGCGCACGGCGACCGTGAGCACGGCTATATTGCCGCAAGACTTCGTATGAACAGAAAGGTTGTTGTCGGCTTTTGGCAGGACGAGGACTTTACCTCGCAAATCGGCGTTTGGATGAGAGCTGCTGTCGGTGCGGCAGAGTCAAGAAAGCTCAGGGTGCTTCGTATTTCCGACAATATGAGAAACGTTGCCGTTACAGAGGGCGACAAGGTCGAGGCTTTGATTAAGCTCGGCTGGAGCGTTGACCATTACGGCGTAGGCGATATTATTTCGGAGGTTGAAAAGGTAACCGAGGAAGAAATCGACGAGCAGATGCTCGCTTATGAAAAAGAATATATTTTCGATACCGATAACACACAGGCTGTTCGCTATCAGGCTCGTGAGGAGGTAGCTATAAAGAAATTCCTTGACAGAGGAAATTTCAAGGCTTTCCACACGAATTTTGAGGATTTACAGGGACTTCGTCAGCTTCCCGGACTTGCGGCTCAGGATCTTATGAGACAGGGCTACGGCTTCGGCGCAGAGGGCGACTGGAAGGTTGCGGCAATGACGAGAATTATGAAAGTTATGGCAGAGGGTATCGGCAAGGGTACTGCCTTTATGGAGGATTACACGCTTCATCTTGAAAAGGGCAATGAGATGATACTCGGCGCTCATATGCTTGAGGTTTGCCCGACGATTGCCTGTGAAAAGCCGAAAATTCAGGTGCATCCGCTTGGAATAGGCGACAGGGAGGACCCTGCAAGACTTGTTTTCAAGGCTAAAAAAGGCTCGGGTATTGTTGTTTCACTTGTTGATATGGGCGACAGATTCAGAATGATTGTAAACGATATTGAATGTCAGACGCAGGAGCACGATATGCCGAAGCTTCCCGTTGCAGGCGTTCTTTGGAAACCGCTTCCCGACTTCAAAACTTCGGCGGCGGCTTGGATATATGCAGGCGGCTCACACCATTCCGTTCTTTCTTATGACCTTACGGCAGAGCATATGCGTGATTTTGCGGAGATTATGGGAATTGAATTTGTGTATATAAATAAGGACACAAAAATCCCCGAATTCAGAAAAGAGCTTGAATATAACGACGTTATTTGGAGGAACAAATAATGCTTGAACAGTTAAAGCAGGATGTTTACAAGGCTAATATGCAGCTTAAAGAGTTCGGTTTGGTAGTTCTCACTTGGGGTAACGTCTCGGCAATCGACAGAGAAAGTAGATTGGTCGTGATAAAGCCGTCGGGTGTTCCATATGACACAATGAAAGCCGAGGATATGGTTGTTGTCGATTTGGACGGCAATGTGGTTGAGGGTACGCTCAATCCCTCGTCTGACACACCGACGCATCTTGAGCTTTACAGAAGCTTTGAGGGTATCGGCTCGGTTGTGCACACTCATTCCGCTTGGGCGACGTCGTTTGCGCAGGCAGGCAGAAGCATAAGGGCTTACGGAACAACTCACGCCGATTTTTCAAATCACAATATACCTTGTACAAGAGGTCTTACAAAGGCAGAGGTTGAGGGCGAATATGAGCTCAACACCGGCAAGGTCATAGTCGAATGCTTTGAAAACGAGGGCATAAATCCGAATGACTGTCCTGCAGTGCTTATTCACAGGCACGGACCGTTTTGTTGGGGCAAAAACTGCTTCAAGGCGGTTGAAAATGCGCTTATACTTGAAGAAGTGGCGAAGATGGCGTTTAGGACCGAAGAAATTGCCGCAGTCGAGCAAAAGCAGGTGGGAATTGAGGATTATTTACTCGCAAAGCACTATAACCGCAAGCACGGCAAGAACGCATATTACGGTCAGAAATAATTAAATATCAAATTTTAAGGACGGATTTTTCCGTCCTTATTTTTTGCATAAAATCTCCGTTTTTGTTAAAAATCTTATTAAAGGATAGGTGATTTTATGATTGAGCGTTTGGGAAAATATACGTTGAAGCTAAACGAAAGACCGTCGATTATCGCAGGTGCGGGCGTGGTCGGAAAAACCGAGGGCGACGGACCGCTGAAAGAGGAATTTGACCGTATTTTTGAGGACGATACACTCGGCGAGGAGTCGTTCGAGAAAGCCGAGAGCAGCTTGCAAAGAGAAGCTGTTTTGAAAGCAATGATAAAATCGGGCAAGCCGATTGAGGAGGTCGAATATATTTTTGCAGGCGATTTGCTCAATCAATGTACGGCGTCAACCTTTTCTTTGAGAGAACTCGGCATACCGCTTATCGGACTTTTCGGTGCTTGCTCGACAATGGCTCTGTCATTGGGCATTGCAAGTGTTTTTGTGAATTGCGAAGCGGCAAGGCTCGCCGTTGCGGCAACCTCCTCGCATTTCTGTTCAGCCGAAAGGCAGTTCCGTTTACCGCTTGAATACGGCGGACAGCGAACGCCGACGGCACAGAGAACGGTTACGGGAGCAGGTGCAAGCGTTGTGGCAAAGCACATTGCGAACAAGCCTTGTGTAGAGGCTGTTACCTTCGGGAAAATAGTCGATTTGGGAATTAAGGACTCAACAAATATGGGCGCTGCTATGGCTCCTGCGGCGGCAATGACGATTTCGGACTTTTTCTCGGACACGGGAATGAAGCCCGACGATTTGGATATGATTGTAACGGGCGATCTCGGCTTTGTGGGAAGCGAGCTTTTGCTTAAACTTCTGAAAAAAGATTATTCACTTGATATTTCTGCTCAATACAACGATTGCGGAATGATGATGTATTACAGAGAGGAGCAGGATGTTCACGCAGGCGGCTCGGGCTGCGGCTGCGGAGGCTCTGTGCTGAACACGTATTTTATGAACAGGCTTGAAAGCGGCGAGCTTTCTAAAATTTTGTTTGTCGCAACGGGCGCTTTGATGTCGCCGACCTCGTCGCTGCAAGGCGAGAGCATACCGTCTATTGCGCACGCAGTGCTTTTGTCGAAGCCCGATAACAAGTAAAGGAGAAAATTATGTTTGAGCTTTCAGAGGATTTAAGAGTAATATCGGCATTTACCAAGACCATAAATATATTAACGGCGGTTAAGACGGCAATGACGGTTGGGATAATAGTCTATTGCGTTTTTACGGGATTTAAGGGTGTAAGCCTTATAAAAGAAAATAACAAATAATTTATTTCGGAGGCTGAAATTTTTGTCGAAGCCTCCGAGTTTTTTATTTTTTATTGAATTCCTACTAAAATTGTATTATTATATATTTACCGAATTTTTAGAATTTTTTAAGGTGACAAAAATGAAGATTTCAACAAAAGGCAGATACGCTTTAAGGCTTATGCTTGACCTTGCTATGCACAATGACGAGGGATATATTTCGATAAAAACTATATCTCAGCGTCAAGGAATATCGGAAAAATATCTTGAGCAGATTATAAAAATGCTGTCAAAAAGCGGACTTGTCGAAAGCACAAGGGGCGCACAGGGCGGCTATAAGCTTTTGAAAGAGCCGAAGGAATATACGGTCGGCGAAATTTTGCGTGTGACAGAGGGCAGTCTTGCACCCGTATCATGCCTTGACGATTCCGAAAATCACTGTGAGCATTGCGACGATTGCGTGACGATTGAAATTTGGCAAAACGTGCTTGACGCAATAAATGAGGTTGTCGATTCGATAACGCTTGACTACCTCGTAAAAAAGCAAAAGACAAAGGGAACCTGCTGTAACAAGGGCTGATAAAATGGAAATCGATACACGGGAAATCTTGCGATATTCGGGCTTTAGAGGTGCTTCCCCCGACCCGAAAACCGCAGAGATGATAGAAGAATTGAAAAAAGAGGTTGAGCTTTGCTCTGACCCTAAAAGTATTTATAAAGAGGTTGAGTTTACAAAGACGGAAGAGTCGATAACCGTTGAAAATATGACTTTTCACAGCAAAAAGCTTGTTTCCCACCTTAAAAATTCGGACAGGCTTTTGATTTTTGCGGCGACTCTCGGTACTCCGAGCGATATAATGCTTCGTAAGTACATTTCGTCAAATTCGGCAAAGGCTGTTTTGGCGCAGGCTACACTTGCAGCGGCTTGTGAGAGCTATTGCGACGAGGTTTGTTCGCAGATTGCGAAAAAAGAGCTTGAAAACGGCTACTATCTGCGTCCGAGATTTTCTCCGGGGTATGCAGACCTTGATTTGACCTCACAAAGAGAGCTTTTTGCTCTGCTTGACATTACCAAAAGAATAGGAGTTTATCTTTCGGACAACTGCCTTATGATACCGACAAAATCGGTCAGTGCGTTTATCGGCTTGACGAGGGATAAAGATTGTAATATAAATTCGTGTGAAAATTGCGGTAACACAGAGTGCGAATTCAGAAGGGCGTGAAAGAATGAAGTTTAGAGAAAAAATCGGTAAGGAAATGCTTATATGCGACGGCGCAATGGGCACCTTGCTTATCGAAAACGGGTTAAAAGCAGGAGAATTGCCCGAGATGTGGAATATTGAGCATCCCGACATTCTCTATAAAATACACAAGCAGTATGTAGACGCAGGCGCAGATATTATTTCCGCAAATACCTTCGGCGCAAACCGCTTAAAGCTTGACGGTACGGGTCATTCGGTTGAGGAAATTATCACTGAGGGCGTAAATATCGCAAAAAAAGCCACACAACAGGCAGACCGTGATGTGTATGTTGCGCTTGATATGAGTACAACGGGAAAGTTGCTTGAGCCTTACGGAGATTTACCGTTTGAAGAGGCTTATGACATTTTCAAGCAGCAGGCGATAGCAGGCGAAAAAGCAGGTGCAGACCTTGTTTTGCTTGAAACTATGGGCGATCTTTACGAAATCAAGGCGGCAACGCTTGCTATTAAAGAAAATACCGAGCTTCCGCTGATTGTTTCAATGATTTTTAATGAAAAGGGTCAGCTTCTTACGGGTGCAGATGTCAAAACCGCAGTGTTTACGCTTGAGGGACTTGGCGTAGATATGATTGGCTTGAACTGCGGACTCGGACCTAAAGAAATGCTTGAGCACGTGAAAGAGGCTGTTAAGTATTCGAGCACGCCGATTTTGGTAAATCCAAACGCAGGCTTGCCCGAATGTGTAAACGGAGTAACGAGCTATAAGGTCGGTGCAGAGGAATTTTCCGACGATATGGAAAAAATTGCAAAACTCGGTGTTTACTGTGTCGGCGGCTGCTGCGGAACAACTCCCGAGCACATAAAAAGAACTGCCGAAAAATGCAAAAAAATAGCGGTTTCTCCTGTAAAGCAAAAACACTTTACAGCGGTCACTTCCTACTCGAAAACAACGCTGATTGGGGAAAAGCCTGTGATTGTCGGCGAAAGAATAAACCCCACAGGCAAGAAAAAGCTGAAAGCCGCACTTGTTGAAAACAATATGGATTATATTGTCTCCGAGGCGGTTGCGCAGGCGGGCAAAAAGGCTGATGTTTTGGACGTCAATGTCGGTTTGCCCGAGATTGACGAGCCGAAAATGCTGGTTAGTGCGATAAAAACCGTTCAAGGTGTACTCAATATTCCGCTTCAGATTGATACCTCTGATTTTGAGGCTATGGAAAAAGCGCTTCGCATCTATAACGGTAAGGCTCTTATAAATTCCGCAAACGGTAAAAAAGAAAGTATGGAAAAGGTCTTTCCGCTTGCTAAAAAGTACGGCGGCGTTGTGGTTTGCTTAACACTTGACGAAAACGGAATACCCGATACCGCACAAGGCAGGATTGAAATTGCAAAGCGTATGATTAAAACTGCCGAAAGCTACGGACTTTCAAAGGATGACCTTATTATCGACGCACTTGCAATGACCGTAAGCACAGGCAAGGACAATGCTAAAGTAACCCTTGAAACACTCGATTATGTGAGAAATACACTCGGTGTGAACACCTGCTTGGGTGTTTCCAATATTTCGTTCGGCTTGCCGTCGAGGGAGATAATAAACACGGCTTTCTTTACAATGGCAATGCATTCGGGACTTTCCGCAGGTATCATAAACCCGTTAAGCGATATGATGATGAACGCTTATTATTCGTATTGCGCTCTCAAGGGCTATGACGATAACTGCGAAAACTATATAAATAACATTGCAAAGGTTGAGGCTGTCGCAAGCGGAGAAACGGTTGACTTAAAAACCGCTATCATTAAAGGTATGAAAGCACAGTCCGCCGATTGTGCAAAGGCTATGCTTGAAAATACCGACCCGCTTAAAGTCATTGACGGCTATATAATCCCTGCTCTCGATGTTGTCGGACAAGCGTTTGAAACGGGAAAAATGTTCCTGCCGCAGCTTTTGATGAGTGCCGATTGTGCAAAGGCTGCGTTTGACGAGATAAAGCTAAAGCTCACAGCCGACGGCGAAAAGCAGGAGCCAAAGGGCAAGATTGTCATTGCAACCGTAAAGGGCGATATTCACGATATAGGCAAGAATATTGTCAAGGTTTTGCTTGAAAATTACGGCTTTGATGTTATCGACTTAGGCAAGGATGTTGACCCCGAGCTTGTGGTTGAAACAGCAAAAAGGGAACGGGTAAAGTTAGTCGGACTTTCGGCTCTTATGACGACGACGGTCGCAAATATGGAAATTACGATAAAGCGGCTGCATGAGGATTATCCCGAGTGCAAAATTATGGTCGGCGGTGCGGTTTTAACACAGAATTATGCCGACAGAATAGGCGCAGATTTCTATTCAAAGGACGCAATGGGCTCTGTCAGATATGCAGAAAAATTGTTCACGGAAATTTAATTTTTTTCTGAACAATTATGTTATAAAATGTTATTGACAATATCATACTATTGTTGTATGATATATGCGATTTCAGACAAAAAAAGTATGAATTGGATATTTTCAATAGAAAAGAGATGTATTTATGAAGGTTTATGCCGATAATGCGGCTACAACAAAATTATCAGAAACGGCGCTTAATGCAATGATGCCGTATCTTACGGATACATTCGGTAATGCGTCAAGCCTTTATGACATAGGTCAGCAGGCTCATCACGGCGTTCAAAATGCGAGGGAGACTGTTGCAAAGGTTATCAATGCCGACACGAACGAGATTTATTTTACCTCGGGCGGCAGCGAGGCTGACAACTGGGCAATCAAGGGTGTTGCCGAGGCTATGGCGAAAAAGGGCAAAAAGCATATTATCACAACCGCTTTTGAGCACCATGCTGTGCTTCATACGGTTAAGAGATGCGAAGAGCTCTACGGCTGCGAAATCACATATCTTCCCGTCTACGAGAACGGTATTGTTAAAATTGAGGATGTTGAAAACGCTATCCGTGAGGACACCGCACTTGTTACGGTAATGTACGCAAATAATGAGATAGGTACAATTCAGCCGATAGCAGAAATCGGAAAGCTCTGCCATGAAAAGGGCGTTATTTTCCACACCGACGCTGTGCAGGCTGTCGGTCATCTTCCGATTGACGTTAAGGCGCAAAATATCGACATGCTCTCAATGTCGAGCCATAAATTCCACGGTCCTAAGGGTATCGGCGCTCTTTATATGAGAAAGGGTATCAGAATTCCCAATCTTATCGAGGGCGGCGCACAGGAGAGAGGCAAGAGAGCAGGCACGGAGGCTGTTTATGCTATGGCAGGAATGGCGGCAGCTCTTAAAGAGGCTAACGATAACCTTGCCGAGAGCATGGAAAAAGTATCCGCTTTGCGTAACAGACTTATTGACGGACTTTTGAAAATCCCGTCAAGCAGGCTCAACGGCGACCGTGAAAACAGACTTCCCGGCAACGTAAATATCAGCTTTGAGGGCGTAGAGGGCGAGTCGCTTCTTCTCTACCTTGATATGAAGGGTGTTTCGGCTTCCTCGGGGTCTGCTTGCACCTCGGGCTCACTTGACCCGAGCCACGTTCTTTTGAGCATAGGACTTCCTCACGAGGTTGCACATGGCTCATTGAGACTTACTCTTTGTGAGAGCAACACGCAAGAGGAAATTGATTATATTATTGACTGTGTTCCCGAGATAATCGAAAGACTTCGTTCGATGTCTCCGCTTTGGGAAAGATTACAGAAAGAAAGAGGTAATGTATAATGGAATATTCAGAGAAGGTAATGGAGCATTTCGCCCGTCCCCATAATGTCGGTAAAATCGAGGACGCAGACGGTGTCGGCGAGGTCGGCAACGCTAAGTGCGGAGATATAATGAAAATGTATATCAAGGTAAACGACGGCATAATCACAGACGTTAAGTTCAATACCTATGGCTGTGCTTCTGCTATCGCAACCTCGTCAATGGCTACCGATATGATTAAGGGTAAGCCGATTTCGGAGGCTCTCAAGCTTACAAATAAGGCTGTTGTTGAGGCTCTTGACGGACTTCCGGCAGTTAAAATTCATTGCTCTGTTCTTGCCGAGGAGGCTATCAAGGCAGCTATCAAAGATTACTATGAAAAGAACGGCATTGAATATGACAAGGAGCTTTTCAAAGAGGATTGCTGCAATTACGAGCATCATCACGCTGAATAATTTTGATAATATAAACCCTGAAATTCGCTTGAATTTCGGGGATTTTTTTATGCTTTTTTCTGAAAAATAAATATTTATAAAAACTGTACAAAAACCGTAAAAAGTGTCGCAAAATATTATGGTAATTATATATTTTCAAGCTGAAAATTAGGCTTTTTTAATGAGCTAAAACCCTTGAAACAGCGAGGGAAACGGCGATTTTTATGCTTTTTGAAATTACCGTGAAAAAACGTTGTTGACATATGTCAAAAATACTATATAATAGACTTATAAGGTTGAAAAAACAGTTATCGGAGGGGTAAAAGTGGCAAGACCTAAAAAGCTAAGACGTATTTGCGCATACCCCAAGATAATGGGGTTTAGACCGTTCGGCGATTATGCTGAGGTTGTTGACCTTACCTTTGACGAGTACGAGGTTATGAGGCTTATGGATACTCTCGGGTATTCGCAGGAGGAATGTGCAATCCAAATGGACATTGCCCGTTCAACCGTCGCTTCAATCTATAATTCGGCAAGGGCAAAGACGGCAGACGCTATTATTTACGGAAAGTCGCTTGTAATTCACGGCGGAGACATTGAGCTTTGCAAAGGCAGCTCAACCTGCTGCGGTAAGTGCGGCAAAACAGCCTGCAAGGACTGCGGACACGGAGAAAGCCTTTTGTGTTCGGCAAAGGCGGCTAATCGGATAATATAAATGTAAATACGGAGGTAAAAGAAATGGAAGCATGGAGAGGTTTCAGTAAGGGCGCATGGTGCGACAGAATTGATGTATCTAACTTTATCAAATTGAACTACACAGCTTATGACGGCGATAGCTCTTTCCTTGAAGGACCTACTGACAGAACAAAGAAAGAAATGGACAGAGTACATGAGCTGCTCATTAAGGAAAATGACAACGGCGGTGTGCTTGACGTTGATACCGAAAGGGTACTTTCAATCCTTTCACACGAGCCGGGCTATGTTGTTGACAAGGACACGGACGTTATCGTAGGCTTGCAGACTGATGAGCCGCTTAAAAGAGGCGTTTCGCCGTTCGCAGGCTTCAGAAACGCAGTTCAGGCTTGTAACGCATACGGCTATGAGCTTTCGGAGAAAATTAAGGACGAGTTCACTTACAGAACTACTCACAACACAGGCGTTTTCAGAGCATATACAGACACAATGAAGGCTGCACGCCACGCAGGTATTCTTACAGGACTTCCCGACGCATATGCAAGAGGAAGAATTATCGGCGACTACCGCAGAATTGCTCTTTACGGTATGGATTACCTTATTGAGCAGAAGAAAGAGGATAAGCGCAGACTCGGTATGAAGGAAATTCTTGATGAGGAGACAATCCACACTCTTGAGGACCTTTCAAAGCAGCTTGACTTTATGAATCAGCTTAAAGGCCTTGCACTTTCATACGGCTATGATATTTCAAAGCCCGCAACAACTGCTAAAGAGGCTGTTCAGTGGCTCTACTTCGGTTATCTCGGCGCAATCAAGGAGCAGAACGGTGCAGCTAACTCAATAGGCAGAATTGCCGAGTTTATGGATATTTACATTCAGAGAGATATCGAAGAGGGTATTCTTGACGAGGTACACGCACAGGAGCTTATCGACGACCTTGTTATCAAGCTTCGTCTTGTTCGCCACTTGCGTACACCCGAATACAACGACCTTTTTGCAGGCGATCCGGTTTGGGTTACAATGGCGCTTGCAGGTGTAACCTGTGAGGGTAAGCATATGGTATCAAAGACCTCATACCGTGTATTGCAGACGCTTTACAACCTCGGTTCATCGGCTGAGCCGAACATTACAGTTCTTTGGTCGGACAGACTTCCCCAGACCTTTAAGGACTTCTGCGCTCAGGTTTCCATTGATACGGACTCTATTCAGTATGAGAACGATGACGTAATGAGAAGAATGTACGGCGACGACTATGCAATCGCTTGCTGTGTATCGGCAATGAAGATGGGCAAGCAGATGCAGTTCTTCGGCGCAAGATGTAACCTTGCAAAGGTTCTCCTTATGGCTCTTAACGGCGGTAAGGACGAAATCGAGGGTGCACAGATAGCTCCCGAGGGCGAAATCTTCGAGGAAAAGACTCTCGCATTTGAAGAGGTTTATGAGGCATACAAGAAGTATCTTTCCTGGATGGCAAGACTTTATGTTAACACCATGAATATCATTCACTATATGCACGATAAATACGCTTATGAAAGACTTATGATGTCTCTTCACGACACAGACGTTGAGCGTTTGATGGCATTCGGTGTATCGGGCTTCTCGGTTGCTATCGACTCCTTGTCGGCAATCAAGTATGCAAAGGTTACTCCCATAAAGGACGACAGAGGACTTATTACAGACTTTAAGATTGAGGGCAATTTCCCGAAATACGGCAACGACGACGACAGGGCAGACCTTATCGGTAAGGATCTTATCGAGTATTTCTACAAAGAGCTTTGCAAGACTCCTTGTTACAGAGGCGCAAGACATACTCTTTCAATTCTTACAATCACATCAAACGTTATGTACGGCAGAAAGACAGGCTCTACTCCCGACGGACGTAAGGCAGGCGAGCCGTTTGCTCCCGGTGCTAACCCCATGCACGGCAGAGATTGCGAGGGTGCTTTGGCTTCTCTCAACTCGGTTGCAAAGCTTAACTACGCTTGCTGTCAGGACGGTATTTCAAACACCTTCTCAATCACACCCGACGCTCTCGGAAGCGATAAGGAGCAGCAGATTGAGCACCTTACAACAATGCTTGACGGTTACTTTGAGCAGGACGCACATCATCTTAACGTAAACGTTCTCAACCGTGAAAAGCTTATTGCGGCTATGAATGACCCGACTCTCTATCCCTCACTCACAATCAGAGTATCGGGATATGCGGTAAACTTCAACAAGCTCACTCGTGATAAGCAGGAAGAGGTTATTGCCCGTACATTCCATCAGTCAATGTAAAATTCGGACAACAAAACGGGCGGATTTTCCGCCCGTTAATTTTAGATAAGGAGATAAAGCTATGGCGAATATACATTCCTTTGAAAGTCTTGCCGCAGTTGACGGCGAGGGAATACGCTTTGATGTGTTTTTCAGCGGCTGTCCCTTGCGCTGCGCCTATTGTCATAACCCTGACACTTGGCATCATAAGGGCGAAATTGAGATGTCGGCACAAGAGCTGTTCAACAAGGTTAAACGCTATAAGCCTTATTTCAAAAACGGCGGCGGAGTAACCTTTTCGGGCGGAGAGCCGTTGCTCAATGCAAAATTTATAAATGAAATCGCACCGCTGTTAAAATCGGAAAATATCGGATATTGCCTTGACACCTCGGGAAGCGTTGAATTGACCGACGAGGTTAAAACGGCGATTGACAATGCCGATATGGTTATTCTCGACGTGAAGTTTTATAATGCAGAGGACTATAAAAAATACACGGGCGGAGAATTTGAACGCTTTATAAAAATCGGCGAGTACGCAAGCAAAAAAAATATTAGATTGTGGCTTCGCACGGTGGTTGTGCCGGGTATCAACGACACCGAAGCGGCAATGGACGAATATGCCGAGTTCTCAAATCAGTTTAAGTTTGAAAAATACGAGCTTTTGGCGTTTCACACAATGGGATTTTTCAAGTATGACGAGCTTAAAATCGAAAACCCACTGAAAGACACAAAGCCACTCGATAAATCAAGATTGCACGAATTACAGGAATATCTTGACAAGAAAATCGAAAAAACAGAGTGATTGCATTTCAATCCGCATTTCAGCCTTCCTTGTGTAAAGGGAGGCTGAATTTTAATCAATTATCAAATTAAATAAATCCGTTAGCCGTCATAAATTCGCAAATTGCCTTTTACACGGTAGGGCGGTGGCTTGCTGCCGCCGTTAAACGACAACAAAACAGTGGTTGCAAACAATTAAAATTTTATATTATATCGTAGGGGCGAACTGTGTTCGCCCGTTTTTATTTGCTATGAATTATGAATTGACGGGCGACCGCAGGTCGCCCCTACGGGTTGTGCGAAATTTTCAATATCGTTTCAACAGCAAACCATTATATATCAACAATCCGTAGGGACAGGGCTCGCCCCTGTCCGCAACAAATTTGATGTATAATCAAGCCGACGGACAGCCACAATTTCAGCCTTCCTTGTGTAAAGGGTGCGGGTCTCCTGTGGAGACCTCTGCATTTAATGCAGAAGCACCGACCGAACCGGCAGGTGAGACGGTGGGCTGGCGTGAGGGAACTCGAAGGGAATGTAAAACTTACAAATTACCTTGTTCAGCGGAGGGAAGAGGCTTACTCCTTTCGTTAGAATGATAATTTGCGGCTGTATGAATATCCATTTTGGTTTCGCTTGCTTTTAATTTTGAAAGTTGATACAATGTAAATATTAAATACATTATGAGGTGCGTTATGTTTTTCAGAAAAAAGAAACCGTATCCTGAACACAGCTATCCGATTGAACAGATATCCGCAACCGAACCCAATAAGTATCAGCTTGAGCAGATTGAACGCAAATTCGGAATGTTTATCCATTTTGGAATAAACACCTTTAACAATACCGAGTGGTCGAACGGAAAGCTTCCCGTTGACAGTTACAGACCGAGTGCAATCGACGCTGATCAATGGGTAAGAACAGCATATGAGGCGGGTATGAACTATGTCGTTCTCATTACAAAGCATCACGACGGCTTTTGTCTTTGGGACACTGATACCACAGAATATTCCGTGAAATATTCGCCTGTAAAGATTGATGTCGTCAAGGCTGTTTCCGAGGCGTGCAAAAAGTACGGCGTAAAGCTCGGACTTTATTATTCGCTTTGGGACAGGCACGAAAAATGCTATAAGAATGACGAAAAATATATCCAATATATGCTTAAACATTTGTCAGAGCTTACCGACGGCAGATACGGAGAGGTTGTTGAACTTTGGCTTGACGGTGGCTGGGATAAGGCTTGCCGCAGGTGGGGTCTGGACAGAATATACAACCTTGTCAAGACAAATCAGCCGCAGTGCCAGATAGGCGTAAATATAACTATCGGCAAATATAAGGAGAAAAAAACAAAGCCCGACAATAATTATCTTCCCGAAAAATACCGTTACGGCGATCCGATAAGTATGTTCCCGTCTGATTTCAGACTCTGGGATCCGAATATGTGCCGTGCGGATGACCCGAAAGTTTACACTTTTAACGGGAAAGAATATTATATGCCTTTTGAATATACAATCTGTTCGAGAAGCCCGGGCCATTGGTTTTATTCCGATACCTATGAGAGTGAGCCGCTTGGGAATGTTGACAATGTCGTAAAGAATTGTAAAACGCTTTTCGACATTCAAAACCTTTCGGTTATAAACCTTCCGCCGAATAAGGATGGCAGACTTGTAGACGGCGATATTGAAAATCTTATGCGAATTTCAGAAAAACTCGGAATAAGGCGTGAACTCGGAGAATAACCTTAATAGACACAATTAAAGCCGACGGTTAATTAGTCGGCTTTTTTTATCGTTTCTTTAGTTATTTTAACCAAATATCGCTCTGTTATTTCTACTGCAAATCGGTGTAATTTATAGTATAATGGGACTATATTAAAATTTTCAAAAGGAGCGCACCATGTCATCGAAAACTTATCTTCCTAAAAAAGAAATGTATTCATTCTGCCTTGCCGCTATGGGACAGGGAATGATATACGCTATGATGTCAAGCTACATAAGCGACTATTATTTGAACGTTTTGCAGCTTACACCCATGTTCGTGCTGTTGCTTATGCTTCTTGCAAGAATTTGGGATGCAATCAATGATCCGCTTATGGGTATGATTGTTGACCGCAGAACCACAAAGCACGGAAAAATGCGTCCGTATATTATTTATGCCGCAATTCCGATTGGCGTGCTTACGGTGTTAATGTATTTAAGCCCTAACCTTGAAAAAAAGCAGCTTATGATTTACTCGGCGGTAGTCTACGTCGTCTGGGGTATGATTTATACAATGGCTGACGTTCCGTTTTGGAGTTTGCCTAACGTTTTAACGCCCGACGCAGACGAGAGAGGCAGGGTAATCTCTATCGGCAGAACATTCAACGGCGTCGGCTCTGCCGTTCCTGAGGTGCTTTTCCTTGTTATCGGTCTTACGCTTCCGAAAATTCTCGGCACTTCCGACGGACTTGATTATAACAAGAAAAAATATCTTATTATGGCAATCGTTACGGTTGCTATCGGAATTGTGTTTTATGCAAGCTCATATTTCAGAGTTAAAGAGAGAGTTGTTATTCCCGACAGAAAGCCTCAACCGGGCGAGCCGAGTCAGCTTTCAAGAATTTTCAAATGCAAGCCGCTTATGCTTGTTATCGCAATGGGCATACTTTCCTCGGGCAGATATATGGTGCAGGCGGCGGCAGTTCACGTTGCGAGATACGCTTTTTATATCGGTCCCGATTTGAACGGACTTTCAGACGCAGAGCGTGTTGCGGCGATTGAAGCAAGCGTTTCCTCGGTTAAAACTATATTTCAGGTTTGTGCAATTGTCGGTATGTTCGGCGCAATGCTCTTTATGCCCGTGCTTATGAAAAAGTACGATTATAAAAAGATTGTAATTGTAACCTGCTTGCTTGGCTTTGTTGCAAGTATATTCACGACGCTTATCGGCTGGTTTACAATGAATCTTTATGTTTGTATTCCGTTCGTGCTTATTTCCTGCATACCGCTTGGCGTTCTCAATGTTATTTCATATGCTATGATAGGCGACTGCCTTGACTATATGGAGCTTAAAACAGGCTTTAGAGATAACGGTCTCGGCTCGGCTTGTCAGGGCTTTGTAAATAAGCTCGGCAACGCACTTGCAACCTCGGGCATCGTTCTTATGTATATGTTCATAGGTCTTGAGCCTGAAAAGATGTATAGTTCGACTGCGATAGTTGCGGCTACCGACCTTGCGGCAGGACACCGCTTTGCAATGTTCTCGCTCGTTTCGATAGTTCCCGGTATCAGCCTCTTGTTGTGCGCAATTCCGATGTTCTTCTACAAGATTTCGGGCGACAACAAAAAGCGCATACTTGAAGAGCTTGCCGAAAAGAGAAAAGCGGAAGGCATTGTAATAGAATAATAAAACAAAACATAGAAAAACCCCTCTTGAATTAAGAGGGGTTGAATTTTGTCAATTTATTCAGTTATGAAATTATAGCCTTCGATAATTGACTGAACTTCCTTTGAAACAACTCTGAAAATATCGCTTCCGAGCTTTTTGTAGGCTTCGTCGTCTTCCTTTCGGCAAATCATAGCAAAAGTCTTGCCGACAGCCTTCAAAATATCATCCTTCTTAACGGCAAGATAATAAAAGCTGTATTCCACGCCATCGGAAAATTCCTTGTAAAACTCGCCCGCGTTTTTCATAACACGGTCATAAATAGTATTTGTTGCCGTGCTTTTGAGCAGAGTATTGGGCAAAAGCCTGTTAATGCAATATTCAGCCGTAAAGAACACCAAAATCTTTATCTGCAAAATAACCTTCGGGGGATAATCAAGCGTTCCGATTTCCTCCTCAAGTGAGCGTTTAAGCTCTGCGCTGTCAAGAAAACGCTCAGCAAGATATTTACCAAGCTGTTTAGCCTTCTCGGTGTTGCCGTTCATACGCTGAGTATTCATCTCTTCGATTAAAGCGATACTGTCAAGCGTGTCATTTTTCGGTTTGGCGTTAAAGATTTTAATATCGTCGTCCATAATAGACCTCCGTGTTGGGTTATGCGTTTTCGGCAACCTTTTCCTCGGCGAGCTTCTGTGCTTTTTTAAGCAAACGCTTTTGCTTAGCCTTATAACCCATAAGCTTTGAAAGGGCGTCGTCGGGTGTGCCGTAATCGCCGATTGAAATAACCTTATCGTTATAAAGACCGTGGAAATCCGTGCCGCCTGTCATAAGTAATTTATGCTTTGTCGCAAGTTTTTTAAGCTCGTCCTGCTGTGCCTCTGTAGCCGACGGATGCCATACCTCAATTCCGTCAAGACCGCATTCGATAAGCCTCGGCAAGGAGTCAAGATTGTCGAACATATACGGATGAGCAAGAACAGCTACGCCGCCTGCGTCGTGTACCGCACCGATAACCTCTTCAATGTCGGGGTATTTCGGGTCAACAAGGATGTTGTTAGGCGAGTCCTTGCTGAAAAGCTCGTTGTAAAGCTCGCCGTAAATCGAGGTTGTATAACCCGATTCCATAAGAGCCTGCATAATGTGCGTCTTATAAATATTGGTTGAGCCCGTAGCGCATTTAATGATAAATTCTGTGGTTACGGGGTATCTTTTAGCTGTGTGAAGCATCATAATATGAGCCGCTTTTTTTCTTGCAAGAGAATTCTTGTGGCAAAGACCCTCAAGTCTTGCAGGCATATCGCTGAGATAGCAAAGAATGTGAACCTTCTTGCCTGTCTTTGTATCGGTTGCCGACAATTCAACGCCGGGGATAACCTGAATACCGTACCTCTCGCCGATTATTTTACCTCTGACCGTTCCCGCAAGGCAGTCATGGTCTGTAATCGCAATGGTGGTAATACCTCTTTTTTTAGCTAAAATAATTAAGTCTTCGATACCGAGAGAACCGTCTGAAAGCTTAGTATGACAATGTAAATCTCCGTTCAATTTCTTTCCTCCTCAAAACAATTAAGTATCATATATTTCACTGAAAATGAGTTATGTGTAAGTTTAAGCGCATAAACCCTCAATATACTATATACATAATTATACTTTCATTTTCGCCAATTTTCAAGGGTTTTATTTTAATTTTGAAAAAATCTTTACCCGCAAAAGATTATTCTTTCAAGCTCCGATGCCGCAAGACCCGAATGAACACCCTTTCGTTTGAGCAGGCAAATGCTTCTTTTCGGAATCGGCGGAGTGATGTTCAGAATGATAAGGCTTGAGAGATCCTCGCTTTCAAGGAATTCCTCGGGCACAAAGCCTATTCCGAGATCGGATTTTATCATCGGCAAAATCTGGTCGGCGGCGTTTGCTTCGATTTCAGGCTCAAACGGCAGGTCGGAGGCATTGAAATAATCGGTATAGAACTTATGAGAGCCTGTTCTCTCCCCGAGACCGATAATAGGATAGTTTATCAGCTGATGTGCCGTCAGAACCGTTCCCGTCTCGAGCGAAAACTCCGAGCTACAAACGGGAACCTCATTGATGTCTTTCAATTTAACCGAGGTTATATCCGACGGTAAATCAAACGGCTGTGTTACAAGCGCAAGGTCGGCAAGCCCGTTTTTAAGCATTGCAATCGCCTGCGGAGTGGTAAGGTTAGAAATTTTCAGTTTTACGCCCGGGTAATTGCTTCTGAATTTTTTGAGCGCAGGCAAAAGTGAGCAATGAAGCGCAATTTCACTTACGGCAACCGTAACCTTGCCCGATTGCAGGCTTTTATCCTGCTCGATTTCCTCCTCGCCGAGCTTAATGCTCTCGACAGCCGTCGCAATTCTCGCATATAGCTTTTCGCCCTCGGGAGTGAGAGCTACGCCGTGCCTGTGTCGCACAAACAGGGTGCATCCGAGCTCCTCCTCAAGCTTTTTAACGGTCCTTGTAATGTTCGGCTGATTGTTGAACAACGCATTTGCCGCAGCCGTGAAGCTGCCGTATTTTGCAACGGAATAGAAAATTTTGTAATAGTCGTAGCTGATGTTCATAGCTTTTCTCCATATAAAAATGATATATTAAAATAGAATATTTACATTTTACATATATCTTAAATCAAATTATAATATATGCGTTCAGGAAAAGCAACCGTAAAAATTCAAAAGGAAGCGACGAATATGAGCAAGATTATTTGTATCGGCAGACAGTACGGAAGCGGCGGACGTGAAATAGGCGAAAGGCTTGCACGCACTCTTCAAATTCCATGCTATGATAAGCTGCTTATCAAAAAGGCGGCGTTTGAATCGGGAATGAGCGAGGAATTCATCTCAAAAACCGAGGAGTCGCCCATTAACAGTATTCAGTTTTTAAGCGGTAATCCGTATGCGGATATGGCAGGGATAGGGAATGCGTTTTATTCCGAAAGTCAGCTTGCCTATGACACTGAAAAAAGAGTTATCGAGGAAATCGGTAAAAAAGGCGATTGCGTTATAATCGGTCGCTGTGCCTCGGCGATACTTCCTAAGGAGGATGTGCTGTCGGTGTTCATCTATGCCGACCATGCGGACAGAGTACGCCGTGTAATGAACAGAAACCGCCTTGACGAAAGGGCGGCGGCTCACAGGATAAAGCATATGGACAGAATGAGGAAACAGTTTTTTGACTTTTATTCGGACACTCAATGGGGTATGCCCGAAAGCTATAATATTATGCTCTCAAGCAGTGCACTCGGCACGGATATATGTGTAAATACAATAATAAAATGCTTGAAGGAAATGGAAGGAAAAGAAAATGAATAAGGATTTGACAGTCGGAAAACCGCAATCGGTTTTGTGGAAATTCTGCTTGCCGCTTTTCGGAAGCATAATTTTTCAACAGCTTTACAACATAGCGGACAGCTTTGTAGCAGGTAAATTTGTAGGCGAAAATGCCCTTGCGGCAGTCGGAAACAGCTATGAGATTACGCTGATTTTTATTGCGTTTGCGTTCGGCTGTAATATGGGCTGCTCGGTTGTCGTTTCAAGATTTTTCGGCGCAAAGGAGTTCAAAAAGGTTAAAACTGCTGTATATACCGCCTGCATTTTCAGTGCAGGACTTTGTGTTTTGTTAATGCTCATCGGAATATTCGGCGCAGGCGCATTGCTTCGTCTTATCAGAACGCCCGACATTGTTTTTGCGGACTCGAAGCTGTACCTTGACATCTATGTTTGGGGACTTCCGTTTGTGTTCTTTTATAACATTGCGACGGGTATTTTTTCGGCATTGGGAGACTCGAAGACTCCGTTTTATTTCCTCGCAGTATCCTCACTTTCAAACATTGCGGTTGATATATGGTTTGTAAAATCTTTTCATATGGGCGTTGCAGGTGTTGCGTGGGCGACGTTTATCTGTCAGGGTATCAGCTGCATACTTGCGATTGCGGTGGTTTTCAAAAGGCTTAATAAAATCGACAAGGAAAAGAACTGCCCGATTTTTGACAAGAATATCTTAAAGCAGATTGTTATAATCGCTGTTCCGAGCACCCTGCAGCAGAGCTTTATTTCAATCGGAAACATAATCATTCAGGGCATTATCAACGGCTTCGGCGCTCCTGTAATGGCAGGATATTCGGCGGCGGTCAAGCTCAATAACCTTGTAATCACTTCGTTTACAACCCTCGGAAACGGAATTTCAAATTACACCGCACAGAATATGGGCGCAGGAAAGCTTGCCCGTGTCAAGCAGGGCTTCACGGCAGGACTTAAAATGGTGTGGCTGTTGAGCCTGCCGCTGTTCGCACTCTATTTCTTCAAGGGCGAGTTTTTCCTCAAACTCTTTATGGATGAGCCTACCGAAACGGCGATATTGACGGGTATAACCTATCTTAAAATACTTTCTCCGTTCTATTTCATAGTTTCCGCAAAGCTTGTCGCAGACGGCATTTTGAGAGGTGCGGGAATGATGAACAAGTTTATGATTGCAACCTTTACAGATTTGATTTTGCGTGTTGTTATGGCGGCTGTTTTCTCGAAAACTTCACTCGGAGCAACGGGAATTTGGTGCGCTTGGCCTGTCGGCTGGTGCGTCGCAACCGTTCTGTCGATTGTGTTCTATGTAACAGGTCCGTGGAAAAAGGAAAAAGCAGAACTTACAGATTGAAAATGATATTTCGCACAGTAGGGCAGGGGCAATGCCCTGACGGGCAGAGAAGAGTGAAAAGTGAAAAGCGAAGAGTGAAAAGAAGCAGGTGCTTCGCACAGACTGAATATACCTATAATCCGTAGGGACAACCCTTGCGGTTGTCCGACACAGGCTCCCTTGTAAAGGGAGCTGTCGTTTTTTTGGAACAAAAAAATGACTGAGGGAGTTTTACAAAATCATATAAAATCAACCTTCCAATCCCTCCGCCTCACGTTCGTTCGGCACCTCCCTTTACACAAGGGAGGCTGAAAATGCGGCTGTCCGTCGGCTTGATTATACATCAAATTCGCTGCGGACAGGGGCGAGCCCTGTCCCTACGGCTGAAAAAATATCGAAAATGTGGCGAAGCGGTATGGATGAAATGATAAAGTGCATAAAACCGTATGCAATTTTAGTATATGGCGGAGAGGCTGAGTACGATTACAAGGACATTGATGTATATTTGAAAGATTGAAAAATGCAAAGGGATAGATTATAATATCAATAAATACATCGCATATTAAGCAATAATTTTAACGGCTTTGTTATAATAAGTAAAAAGGAGCAATGAATATGAAAGAGAACAAATTACAGCCCGCAACTGATGCAGAAATAAACCAGGCAATAGAGGAAACCCTTGACGAAATGGAAGAAGAGTTCAAGGCAATATTTGATGCTCCGCCGACAGAAGAAGAGCTTGCATTCGAAAAAGAATTCAATGCAGCGACCACCGTTGAAGAGAGAACCGCTGTAATGAAAAAATACAAAGTCGGTCCTTTTAGAGACGGAGCCGAGGGCGTAATTCCCGAAGACTAAAAACAGAATACAAAAAGGCGTTGAGGTATAACGCTAACAGTGATGGCAGTGTAAGTTATCAAGTTAATATGCAACTCGGAATTGACAAGAAAGATATTGTTGTTACCGTTTGGCAAATAGATAAGTACAGCGATACGCCGAGGCTTATTAAAGCATACAAAAACACTAAGAAGTATTTTAGAAGGTGATACAATGTCAAAAATAAAATTATATGATAAAGTAAGAATTAAAAGCAAAAACATTATAGGCTTTGTTGTTGATGTTCTCAATGACAAAGAAAAGTTTATTGTTGAAAAAGAAGGAAACGAAGGGCCTCTATTCTTCGATATTGATAAAGACGATCTCGAAGTAATAGAATAAGTTCTTACTTGAGAAAGTGCGTAAACTGTGGTGCAATAATAAAGGAATATAGTTTAAGTCTGGGAAAACGGCTTTGCAAAAAGCATTTTTCGGGTTCAAATCCCGATATTCCGCAGGGTGCAGTAATGCACCCTATTTTCATTTTTAATACTTTTACCGCCAGCTTAATCAGTCAATGGTTGACAGAGTTAAAAAGTTGTGGAATAATAAAAAGGCGATAGGTAGTAGTATAAGAATGAGTACCTTCCATCGTGTTGAGGTCCCGGTGGAAATCCGGGCGCCTATCGCTGTAAATGTACTTACTGTTAACCGTTGACTCAACAGCAGCGGTATTTTCATACCCGAAAGGAGAATTGAAAATGGAACAAGATAAAAAAGGCTTATATTCACACCCAAGGTGGAATGATACTTCATTGCCTGAAATAATAGGATATACAGAGCCCGATCCAAAAGAATATGAAAAGGATCACGAAGAATTTATTGAATACTTAAAAAAGATTGGTCGTAAACTTTAGCAATTAAATATCTCAAGCACTTTGCAGAAATGCAAGGTGCTTTTTTAACGCTACTTTTCAGCTTTGCGGCTGTTAAATATAAAATTACGG
The DNA here is from genome assembly GCA_934436505.1 of uncultured Eubacteriales bacterium. Classification (GTDB taxonomy): domain Bacteria; phylum Bacillota; class Clostridia; order Oscillospirales; family Acutalibacteraceae; genus Fimenecus. Next base: position 59,670 of record CAKSAP010000006.1, read on the forward strand.
AACAAAAGGTCTGGTATCAGCGGATTTGACATTCTTATTGCAAAAGAAAATAAAGTTATAAAAATAATTAGATATAAAAAATGAGAACACAGGCCAAGTCCGTGTTCTCGGGGTAAAGGGGTAAATCTCCAGGCTGATCAATTCCCTCTTCCGTAATTATTATATGCCATTTTCGTAAAAAGTCAATATGTTCACTTTATCGAGCATCACGCTTATGGTAAGATGGTGCTTTTTTAATGCTACTTTTCAGCTTTGCGGCTGTCAGTTAATGTGAATTTACGTCCTACTCCATTGGATATATAACTTAATCCGTGCGAAGCACCCACTTCTTTTCACTTTTCACTCTTCACTTTTCTCTGCCCGATAGGGCTTATGTCCCTTTTTGCTTCGCAAAAGATGGACTAAGAGTTCAATTCTCTGCTAAATCTGTTCTAATATTAAACTTTATTGTGAAAATCAAATAGGATATGAAAAAAGAGCATCCTTACGGATACTCTTTTTCTTTTGGTGACCCGGACGAGAATTGAACTCGTGTTACCGCCGTGAAAGGGCGGTGTCTTAACCGCTTGACCACCGGGCCGCCTTATGGTAGCGGCAGTGGGACTTGAACCTACGACCTTTCGGGTATGAACCGAACGCTCTAGCCAACTAAGCTATGCCGCCATTTTATGCCGTCATTGATTACGGCTTTGATATTATAATACATTGCTTGTTGGTTGTCAATAGTTTTTCGCTTAAAAAATAAATTATAAAAATTTTTTTCGATTTTTGCGAAAATGTAACCGTTTTTGGTTTACATTACCCCCGAGTTACAACTACTTATGAAAGGACTTTTTCACAAACGAAAGGAGAAATGTATGACAACTAAGCTGACTAAAAAAGAAAAGGAGTTTTGCGCATTGTATGTAAAGCTTCGAAACGCAAGGGAAGCTGCGGTGCTTGCAGGCTACAAGGTAATGCCGCAGATTAACGGAATAAGATTGCTCTCAAGGGAAGCTGTCGCAAAGGAAATTGCCCGACTTTCACGTCTTGAAAGTGCCGTAAACGAGGCGGCGGCAGGCTTTCGCAGGCTTGCTTTCGGCTCTGTGAGCGACGCTGTGAGACTTCTTGACGGCGAGCGTGAGAATTTAGAGGAGATGGATTTGTTTTCTGTATCCGATATTAAAATTCCAAAGGGCGGCGGTATGGAAATAAAATTCTATGACCGCCAAAAGGCTCTTGAGTGCTTGGCTCAGCTTGAAGCTTCGGAGAGCACAGGCTCGGCAGTTCCATTCTATAAAGCACTCGAAAAATCCGTTGACTTCCTGTCGGGAACACTCGAATATTCTTCTTACGGCGGTGATGACAGCGATGAAGCTTAATTCATTCAGCGAATTTTCGCCAAAGCAGTTGACACTCCTGACGTGGTGGTGCAAAAACAGTCCTTTCTCATCCTGCGACGCCATTATTTGCGACGGAGCAGTAAGAAGCGGAAAAACGGTGTGTATGTGCATATCCTTCGTGTCATGGGCATTTTACGGGTTCTCGGACTGCTCGTTTGCCTTTTGCGGAAAGACCGTCACATCACTTCGCCGTAATGTTATTACTCCGCTTTTGCCTCTGCTTCGTGATTTGGGGTTTAAGTGCGAGGAAAAGGTGTCTAAAAATCTGATTGAAATTTCCTTTGGAAGCATAACGAACAGATTTTACCTTTTCGGCGGTAAGGACGAGTCCTCTGCGGCTCTCATTCAAGGTATGACCTTAGCCGGAATAATGCTCGATGAGGTGGCTTTAATGCCACGTTCGTTTTGCGAGCAGGCGATTGCACGCTGTTCGGTTGACGGCTCGAAGCTTTGGTTTAACTGCAACCCCGAAAACCCATCCCATTGGTTTTATAAGGAATGGATAAAGAAATGTGACAAAAAGAACTGCTTTTATCTGCACTTCGTTATGGAGGACAATCCGTCACTTTCCGAGGAAATGCTTGCAAGGTATAAAGCCTTGTACAGCGGTGCTTTCTATGAAAGATTTGTACTCGGAAAATGGGTTGCCGCCGACGGACTTGTGTATCCGTTTTTCAACGAAAAGTACATATACGAAGTGCCGGATAGCTTTGATAAGTTCTGCGTCTCGTGTGACTACGGAACAGTCAATCCGACTTCAATGGGATTATGGGGTAAGCACGGCGAAAGCTGGTACAGGATAGACGAATTCTACCACGATTCAAGGCAAAAAGGCTTTCAAATGACCGACGAGGAGTATTACCGTTCACTCGTCTCGCTTGTCGGTAAGAGAAAATTGGAATTTGTTGTTGTAGATCCGTCTGCGGCTTCGTTTATTGAATGTATCAAGCGACACGGCAAATTTACCGTAAAAAAGGCGGAAAATGATGTGCTCGCAGGTATTCATAAGACCTCCGATGCGCTGAAAACAGGAAAAATCAGAATTTGCAGGACCTGTCCCGATATTATAAGAGAATTTTCGCTTTACCGTTGGGATGAGGGTGCAAAGTATGACGCTCCGAGAAAAGAAAACGATCACGCAATGGATGATATGAGATATTTTACGGCTGCCGTTACAAAGGAAGGTTCAAACGATTTCTTTGCGGTCAGCTTTGCAAGAGAAAGGAGGTTTTAATTTGGCAATATTCAAACAGAAAAAGAAAGCGGCACAAGGCTCTGTGCCTGTGCTTGCAGGAGGTACGGGAAGAAGCTCAAGCAGATTTTCACTTTTGGACAGCTATTCGGCATTTGACCCGATAAGCAATGCGCTTTTTCACAGCCTGCGTGAATCCGTACCGATTATCGATGCCGCAATTTATAAAATTTTGAGGCTTATCGGAGGCTTCAAGGTACAGACAACCGACGAACGCTTTGACAAGCTTATAGCGGATTTTATCAAGAATGTGCCTGTGGATTCGGGACAACGCTCACTGCAAAGCTTTATCGATGTTTACTTCGACAGGCTTCTGACATACGGCACTTCGGTTGCGGAAATGGTCATTGATGATGAGGGCAGGGTCGTCTATCTCTACAATGCGCCGCAGGACAGCGTAGTGCTAAAGCGCAACAAAACGGATTTCAGAAAGGTCGATGTCTGTTACAGCGAGGATTTCGGCTCACAGCCGTTGGAGTTTCAGGATAGGGTTGTTTTTTCAACTCTTAATGCCGAAGCGGGCTCACTCACGGGCACGTCGATATTGAGAGGCTTGCCGTTTGTAAGCTCGGTGCTTTTGAAAATCTACAATGCAATAGGCGAAAATTGGGACAGGGTAGGCAATGTCAGATTTGCCGTTACCTACAAGCCAAAGGACGACGCAATGTCGGGTGCTTATGCAAAGGACAGAGCAATGCAGATAGCCGAGGAATGGGGCTCTGCTATGAAAAGCTCGGAGGTGCGTGACTTTATCGCAGTAGGCGATGTGGACGTCAAGGTAATCGGTGCGGATAATCAGGTGCTCGACAGCGAGGTGCCTGTACGGCAGCTGCTTGAACAGATAATCGCAAAAATGGGAATACCGCCGTTTATGCTCGGTCTTTCTTGGTCAACAACGGAGAGAATGGCAGAACAGCAGGCGGACGCGCTGACAACGGAGCTTGAGCATTATCGCCGTGTTTTAACGCCGGTTATCGAAAAAATCTGCAAGGCTCATTTGAGAGCTTACGGATATACAAATGATATTGAGGTCATTTGGGACGATATTACGCTTATGGATACGTTGGAGGACGCTAACGCAAGGTATCTCAACGCACAGGCAGATGAAATATACAGTCGTCTTACAGACGGGAAAGGAGGTACGGATGAATAAGAATTACGATTCAGCTTTTGAAAAGGAATTGCCCGAAATAACCGAGGAGGACTTGGCTCTTATCAACAGCTTTTCACAGAAAAAGCTCACAAAGGATGATGTTTTCGTCTTTTCTGTGATACTCTGTGACAACGAGGTTGACAGGGATTTTGAACGCTTCACGGTTGAGTCTATTGAAAAGCTTGCAGAACTGTTTGTCGGAAAAACTGCGATTAAAAACCACAGTATGAACAGCGAGGATCAGTCGGCGAGAACGTTCAAAACCGAGGTTATAAGAGACGAAGCAAAGCTCAATTCTCTCGGCGAGCAGTACGTTTACTTGAAGGCTTATTGCTACATTCCTAAAATCAAAAAGTATGAAACGCTTATCGAGGAGATACAGACGGGAATTAAAAAAGAGGTCAGTATCGGCTGCTCGGTTGAAAAAAGCGTGTGCTCGGTTTGCTCTAAGGACGTAAGACTCGGAGCTTGTACTCACAAAAAGGGCAGAAAATACAACGGACAGCTCTGTTATTATGAACTTGTTTCACCTACGGATGCGTATGAATGGTCATTTGTGGCAGTGCCTGCACAGAGAAATGCGGGCGTTACGAAAAAATTTGATTTAGGAGAGAAAAGACAGATGAACGATGTGCTTAAAGCTATCAATTCGGCACAGGGAGAAATCACTGTTTCTGCCGAGGAGGCACGTGAAATAGCAAGCTATATCAACGGTTTGACGGAAAAAGCAAAGGATGCCGAGATGTATAGGGAAAGTCTTGAGAATGATACTGTAAAGTGTTTTGCCTTTACAGTAGAAACGCTCTCAAATGACATTGCAAAAAGCATCTGCGAAGCGATTTCAACCGAGGATTTGAGAAAGCTCAACGCAGCACTCAAGGAGAAAAAGAAGTGCTTTGTTGTGCCGCAGCTTGCAAAGGAAAAATCGGAGAAAAATCCGAATGAAAACTCACAGTTCAGATTTTAATTAAAAGAAAGGAAGTATATTTATGGCAATTTATGAAAACATTAAACTTGATAAGGGACTTTATTCAACAGGTAAGGGCTTTACAGCAGAGCTTGAAAGCGTTGACCCCTCCGAGAATTACAAGGGTACTTCTCTTGACGGTCTTGACGCATTCGAAAGACAGCTCAAGCGTTTTGACATCAAGGTAAGCGGCGCAGGCAGCGACACAATCGAAAAGTTCTTCAAAACCACCGATTCTGCTGCACTTTTCCCCGAATACGTGGCAAGAGCCGTTAAAAAGGGCAAGGAGGAGGCTGATATTCTTCCGCTTATCGTTGCCGCAAAGACACAGATAAACGGTATGGATTACAGAACAATCGCTTCCGTTCCGACAAAGGCTGAAAAGGAGCTCAAAGACGTTGCGGAGGGTGCTGCTATTCCCGAAACAAGCGTGAATGTACAGTCAAATCTCGTAAAGCTCAAAAAGAGAGGCAGAATGCTCGTCGCTTCCTATGAGGCTTTGCGCTTCCAGAGACTTGATTTGTTTACGGTTATGCTCAAGCAGATAGGCGCATATATCGCTACAACTCAGCTCAATGACGCAGTTACCGTAATTACAGACGGCGACGGTAACAGCAACGCAGCGAAAGCAACGGCTGTTGCAAAGGCAGGCGAGATTACATATCAGGACCTTGTTAATTTCTGGAACGGCTTTGACCCGTACTCACTCAACACAATGATTGTTTCTCCCGACGCAGCGGCTAAAATCCTTGTTCTCCCCGAGATGAAGGACGCTGTCGCAGGTCTTAATTTCCACGGCACGGGCAAGGTTGTTACACCGCTCGGCGCAAAGCTTCTTAAAAGTTCTGCCGTAGCTTCGGGCAAGCTTATCGGTCTTGATAAGAACTATGCGCTTGAAATGGTACAGGCAGGCGGCATTACAACCGAGTATGATAAGCTCATTGACCGTCAGCTTGAACGTGCGGCAATTACCGAGATTTCAGGCTTTGCAAAAATCTTTACAGATGCGTCAAAGGTTTTGACCGTCTGATCGGAGGCACAAAATGATTGATGTTGTCAAGGTCGCAAAGGCAGTTAGAAAAATTATGAAGCTTTCCGAGGACGATACGTTCGATATTATGCCGACAGTTTCGGTGGCTTGCGCCCAGCTTACCGACAGGCTGAAAAAGGCGGAAAGCTCAAATGACCCGAGGGTTATCAATGCGGCGGTGTACCTGAGCTATTACAGGCTTCTTTTACGCAATGCGGCGCAGGACGACACACCTGCCTCCTTTAAGGCGGGAGATGTTACGATTTCTCAAAGTCCTGCTCTTGCGCTTGAAAAGGCTTCTGTATTGCGTGATGAGTCAATTATCGCCGCCGCACCGTTGCTCAAGGATATGGATTTTGTGTTTAGGCAGGTGTAAGTATGAGAAAATCGGACAGCTTGGAGAGCCTGCTTAAAAGGTACGGAAGATCCGTGTACATCACAAGCGAAAAGCTCAATTCTGAAATATTCAACGCTCTTGTGCAGCCGTTGAGATACAAAAACAAGATGTATGTTGCAGGCACAAATACCGAAATAGGTCTTGCCGAGGAAAACTATTATCTTTACATAGGACCAGGCAACAAGGATTTGCGAAAAATGGGCGCTTCCGTGACGCTTCATACGGCGGACGGTAAAAGCTATGAGGTGCAAAAGAGCGAGAAGATATACAACGGCGAAAGCGTTTGGTATATATGGGCTGTAATCAAGGAAAAGGTGGGCGCTGAAATTTGAATGCTAACAATATAATCGACGAGGTCAAGGCTGCGGCAGCTGCGACGAGCGAGGTCAGTCATTTTCCCGTAAATGTCGTTGAGGCACATACGCTCAGGGGCAATATCCCGAAATTTGACGTAACGCCGTGCATATGTATCGGAATTAAGTCATTTGTCTACGGCGAATTGTTGACTTCTACAGCAGCAAGCGGAGAGACAGTTATTCCCGGAACACGTCAGCATACAGGCTGCGTGAGCATAGGAATTTTTTTCAAAAAGACGTCGCAGCCGAAGGATATGTACAATCTGTTTAATATCCTTTGCTCGAAATTGCTGAGTGCGGATAATCAAAACCGAATTGTAAAAATTGAGCACGGCGGCGTCGAGTATGACAGAACCTATGACGCCCTTGTCCTTCGAGGCAGCGTAACCGAAACCACGACAGAGTAATATTAACAAAAAAATCTCCCACACTCATTCTTGGGTATGGGAGATTTTTTTGTCAAAGAAGGTGCTTTTTGGTAGATTTACACAAAAGTCAATCGTAAAGTTCGTTCATTCATTGAATAAAATAGTCAAACTTTACTTGAAATTTATTTTGGATTTTGATAAAATAATTAAGATAATGAATATAGAGGTAGTGTTTATGTCAAAAACCTATGTTAAAAAAGAAGAAAAAGAGCGTGAAGTTCCGCTTTACCTTTTCCATGAGGGCAGCAACTCCCACGCTTATGAATATTTCGGCGCACACAGGAAAACGAAGAATTCTGTTGTTTTCAGAGTGTGGGCACCCGATGCCGAGGCTGTCAGCTTAGTAGGCGATTTTAACGATTGGGACGTAAAGGCAACTCCTATGACTGCGCTTCCGAAATCGGGCGGTGTTTGGGAATGTGTTGTTGACGGCATAAAGCAGTTTGACTCGTACAAATTTGCCATAACCGCAAAATCGGGTAATATCGTTCTTAAATGCGACCCGTATGCTTTTCATTCCGAGACAAGACCCGGTACTGCCTCGAAATTCTATGAAATCGAGGGCTGCCATGAGTGGAAGGACGATAAGTGGATTGAAAAACGCAATTCCTCAAACATTTATTCCTCTCCGATAAACATATATGAGGTGCACGCAGGCTCATGGAAACAGCACGAGGACGGTAATTTCTATTCGTACAGGGATTTGGCGAAAGAGCTTATCCCGTATGTTAAAAAAATGGGATATACCCACATTGAGTTTATGCCGCTTACGGAATATCCGTATGACGGAAGCTGGGGCTATCAGGTAACGGGCTATTTTTCCGCAACCTCACGCTACGGCACACCCGAGGACTTGATGTATCTTGTTGATAAATGCCACGAAGCGGGTATCGGCGTTATTCTTGACTGGGTACCGGCACATTTCCCGAAGGACGAGCACGGACTTTATGAGTTTGACGGCTCTCCGCTTTATGAATACTCAGACCCGAGAAAGGGCGAGCATTACGGCTGGGGAACAAGAGTGTTTGACTTCGGCAGAAACGAGGTTCGCTCATTTCTTATGTCGAGCGCAACGTTCTGGCTCAAGGAATTTCATCTTGACGGCATAAGAATTGACGCAGTTGCTTCAATGCTCTACCTTGACTATGACCGCAAGGACGGGGAATGGGTTGCAAATAAAAACGGCGGACGTGAAAATCTCGAAGCGGTTGAATTTTTGCAGACGCTCAACGAGCATATTTTTGCAGAGTTCCCGAACGCAATGATGATAGCCGAGGAAAGCACCTCCTGGCCGATGGTTTCGAAGCCTGTTTATATGGGCGGACTCGGTTTTAACTTCAAATGGAATATGGGCTGGATGAACGACATTTTGCGTTACTTCAGTCTTGACGGCATACACCGAAAGTACAATCACGATTGCATTACTTTTTCAATGTTCTATGCTTTTTCGGAGAATTTCGTTCTTCCGATTTCGCACGATGAGGTTGTTCACGGTAAATGCTCCCTTATAAACAAAATGCCCGGCAGCTATGATGAAAAATTTGCAGGGGTCAGGGCGTTTGTAGGATATATGATGGCTCATCCGGGTAAAAAGCTTATGTTTATGGGCTCTGAATTCGGTCAGTTTATCGAATGGAATTATGAAAAGGGTCTTGATTGGCTGTTGCTCGGCTTCGATAAGCATTGTCAGCTTCAAGCATATTTCAAGGCTGTAAATGAATTTTACAAGAAAAACTCTCCTATGTGGCAGATAGATTATTCTTGGGAAGGCTTTTCGTGGATTTCATCGGACGACAGCGACAACTCGGTTATCGCTTTCAGAAGAATAGACGAAAAGGGCAAGGAAATAATCGTTGTCTGCAACTTTACGAATGTCGAAAGGCAGGAATACAGAATAGGTATTCCCCACAAGGGCAAATATAAAATCGTATTCAACTCCGACGACGAGTGCTACGGAGGAACGGGCAAGGGCGATAAGGACGTTATTCATACGGAAAGTATCAATATGCACGGCTTCGAGCAAAGTATTTCTCTTGATTTACCGCCTATGACGACAATTTATTTGAAAAAGACAAGATAAAATATATAACTACCGAATATCTTTTCTAAAATCCAAGGAGGAATTTTTATGGCACGCAAAATGGAATGTATTGCGATGCTTCTTGCAGGCGGACAGGGCTCAAGACTCGGCGTACTGACCAAGAATATCGCCAAACCCGCAGTTCCCTACGGCGGTAAGTACAGAATTATTGACTTTCCGCTTTCAAACTGCGTAAACTCAGGTATAACGACTGTCGGCGTGCTCACGCAGTATCAGCCGCTTGAGCTTAACGATTATATAGGCAACGGACAGCCGTGGGATCTTGACCGTGCGCACGGCGGAGTGCATATGCTCTCTCCGTATCAGCAGATTAAGGGCATGGAGTGGTACAAGGGCACCGCAAACGCAATTTATCAGAACATAAACTTTATCGACCGTTATAATCCCGAATATGTTGCCGTTCTTTCGGGCGACCATATATATAAAATGGATTATAATAAGATGCTTGAATATCATAAAAAGAACAATGCGGCGTGCACAATCGCAATGCTTGAAGTTCCGTGGGAGGATGCAAGCCGTTTCGGTCTTATGGTGCTCAATGACGATAATTCAATCGCCGAATTTCAGGAAAAGCCGAAAAATCCCACAAGCAATAAGGCGTCTATGGGCGTTTACATATTCACTTGGTCAAAGCTTCGTCAGTATCTTATCGACGACGAGAACAATCCCGAGTCCTCCAACGATTTCGGACATGATGTAATTCCTGCAATGCACAATGCAGGGGAGAGAATGTTTGCTTATCTCTTTGACGGCTATTGGAAGGACGTCGGAACGATAGACTCGCTTTGGGAGGCTAACCTTGACCTTCTCAATCCTAAGGTTGACCTTGATTTGTCGGACACAAGCTGGAAGATTTATTCAAAAACTCCCGTTGCGCCTCCGCAGTATATCGCACCGTGTGCCGATATTCAGAATTCAATGGTAGCCGAGGGCTCAAAGGTGTTCGGTCACGTTGACTATTCAATTCTCTTTGACAATGTTACGGTTGAAGAGGGTGCAAAGGTTCGTTATTCGATAATTATGCCCGGTGCTACAATTAAGGCAGGCGCAGACGTCGAGTATTCAATCGTTGCCGAGAATTCCGTTATAGGCGAAAAAGCAACTGTCGGCTCACGTCCCGAGGACAGTGAAAACAGAGCCGAGTGGGGCATTGCCGTAGTCGGTGCAAATGTCAATGTCGGCGACGGCGCAAAGGTTAATCCAAAGGAAATGATTGATTCGGACAGAGTAAAGGAGGCTGAGTGATATGACAGGAAAGAATATAGTAGGTATCGTTTTTTCAAATTCATATGACGAGTGCCTTCCCGAGCTTACGGGCTTGCGTACAATGGGCTCTGTTCCGTTTGCAGGCAGATACCGTCTTATAGATTTCACTCTTTCAAATATGGTCAACGCAGGCATTGAGGATGTCGGCGTTATCACAAAGGCGAACTATCATTCGCTTATGGACCATATCGGAACGGGTAAGCCGTGGGATCTTTCAAGAAAGACAAAGGGGCTTATAATTCTTCCGCCGTATTCGACTGCCGAGCAGGGCGGAAACGACGATAAAATAGCTTCCTTAAAGGGCATTATGGGCTTTATCAACAGGGCAAACGAGGAATATGTTTTGCTTTCGGACTGCAATACAATTTCAAACATTGATATTGAAGCGTTGACAGAGTATCACACCGAGAAAAACTCGGATATTACAGTTGTATATAAGCACGGTCAAATCCCGTCGCTTTCCGATGTTTTGGTGCTTGACCTCGACGGGGACGGCAAGGCAAAGCAGATTGACGTTACTCCCGTTACCAAAAAGACGGGCAACTATTCCCTGAGCGTTATGTTTATGAAAAAGTCCTTGCTTGAAAGGTTTATGAATGAGGCTATAAGCAAGAGATATACAGATTTTGAGACCGATTTAATTCAGCGCAATGTCGGAAAGCTCAACATTTACGGCTTCGAGGCAAAGGGATATTCGGCTACGATTGACTCTTTGAGCACATATTTCAAGGCGAGCATGGAATTGCTTGATATAAATAATTGTAATGAGCTTTTCAACAGCGAAAGACCCGTATATACAAAGACGAGAGACGATATGCCGTCAACCTACGGTATCGGCTCAAATGTTAAGAACTCACTTGTCGCAAACGGCTGTATTATCGACGGCGAGGTTGAAAATTCAATAATTTTCAGGGGCGTCAGAATTGAAAAGGGCGCAGTTGTCAGAAATTCAATCGTTATGCAGGAGAGCTTTGTAGCTTCGGGATCGTCGCTTGATTATGTTATAATGGATAAAATTGCGGTAATCACACCGAACAAGAATTTGTCGGGTGCGGAGAATTATCCGTTCTATATCGGAAAGGGAATTGTAATTTAACAAATTGTTGCAGTTAACTTTCAAAGTACGAAAATATGCAGTGGAGGAATGAATATGAAGGTTTTATATGTAGCGAGTGAAGCGTTGCCTTTTATGGCTTCGGGCGGACTTGGCGATGTTGCGGGCAGTCTTCCGCAGGCTTTGAGGAAAAGGATGGTGGGTTGCAGGGTCGTAATGCCTATGTACGACACCATAAAGCAGGAGTTAAAGGACACAATGACCTTTATCACAAGCTTTACCGTTCCCGTTGCGTGGAGAAGGCAGTATTGCGGCGTGTTTGAGGCAAAATATAACGGAGTAATCTATTATCTTATCGACAATCAGTATTACTTTAAGAGAGACGGAATTTACGGCTATTATGATGATGCCGAGAGATTTGCTTTCTTTTCAAGGGCAGTTCTTGAAATGCTTCCGCATGTTGATTTCAAGCCCGATATAATTCATTGCAACGATTGGCAGTCGGCACTTGTGCCCGTTTATTACAGCACAATGTACGCACAGGCACCGGGCTATGAAAACATAAAAACCGTATTTACAATTCATAATATTCAGTATCAGGGAACCTACGGCAAGGAGCTTATCCCCGAGGTACTCGGTATTCCTGCGGAGTACACCTCGGTTGTCGAATATGACAATGACGTAAACTTTATGAAGGGCGCTATCGAGTCGGCGAACAGAATTACCACCGTAAGCCCGTCATATGCAAATGAAATTCTTGACCCGTGGTACTCGCACGGACTTGACCCGATACTCAACGAGAGAAGCTGGAAATTGTCGGGAATACTCAACGGCATTGACGTTGACCTTTACAATCCTGAAACGGATAAGGATATATTCAAGACCTATTCGACATCCGATTTCACATCGGGCAAGGCAAAGAACAAAAAAGCGTTGCAGGAGCTTATGGGACTTCCGCAAAAGGCAGATACGCCGCTTATCGGAATGGTAACAAGGCTTGTTTCGCATAAGGGACTTGACCTTGTAAAGGCTGTTCTTGAGGAGCTTATCATCACGACCGACGTACAGGTTGTGGTTCTCGGCTCGGGCGAATGGCAGTACGAGGAATTCTTTAAGGATATAGCTCGCCGCCATCCCGATCAGGTTGCAATCAATCTCGGCTTTAATCCTCCGCTTTCAAAGAAGGTATATGCAGGCTCGGATATGTTCCTTATGCCGTCGCAGTCTGAGCCTTGCGGACTTTCGCAGATGATTGCGCTTCGTTACGGCTCTGTTCCGATCGTTCGTGAAACAGGCGGACTTCGTGACAGTATTCAGGACTCGGGCGACGGAGAGGGCAACGGCTTTGTATTCTCAAATTACAACGCACACGATATGCTCCACACCATCCACAGAGCGATTGACGGCTATCAGAACAAAAAGGGCTGGAAGATACTTGTTAAGCGTGGAATGGAATGTGATTATTCATGGGGCAAGTCGGCAAATGAGTATATTAAGCTCTATAAAGACCTTTTGAAAGAATAAAAGAACAAACGAATAAGCTATAACAAAACCCACCGTCGTTTTAGGACTACGGTGGGTTAAATATTTCGCTCTTTTTTATCTGTAAGTCCGAGCAGGTAGTCGGTCGATACATTATAATACTCGGAAAGCTTTATAAGTATATCGGTCGGAATATCCCGTTGCCCAAGCTCATAATTGCTGTAAACCTGCTGCGAACAATTCAAAATTTTTGCCATTTGCGCTTGCGTGCAGTCGCTGTCCTCACGCAAGTTCCGTATGCGTATATACATAGATAATCACCGATAAAATTTTATCATACTGCAAAATGCGGTATTGACATTTACCGCAAAATGCAGTAAAGTTAAATAGATACATAGTATCGTAAACGAAAAAATATGATAAAAGGGTGGTGGGAAATATTTTCAGCTTATTGTACTGTTATCTGCCAAATCAATGATAATATGTATTCTGTGAAGAAACTAATTTCGTTGACAAAATAATTATTTAGCAGTATTACAAGAATAAATACACATGTTAGTTAAAATATTTATTGTTTAGGAGGATAAAAAATGAAAAAGACAAGAAAAATCATTTCGTTATTATTATCACTCTTGATGATAATAACAAGCGTACCGCTTATGGCGGTAAACTCATTTGCGGCTGATGTTGTTAACAGCGGCGCAACCGGAGATTGTACATGGACTCTTGACAGCGATGGCGTGCTTACAATCAGCGGCAACGGAAAAATGAAGGATTATAGCAGGGGTGATGCTTCGCCGTGGGGAACTTCAATTACAAAAGTTGTAATTGAAAACGGTGTAACAAATATAGGTATAAGTTCTTTTGAAAATTGCACCTCGCTTACAAGCGTAACGATTCCCGACAGCGTAACAAGTATAGGTGCTTGGGCATTTGACAGGTGCATCTCACTTAAAAGCATAACAATACCTGACAATTTAACAAGCATTGGTGTTGGGGCTTTCGAGTATTGCACCTCGCTTACAAGTGTGACAATACCTGACAGTGTAACAGAAATAGGCTATTTAGGTTTTTACGGTTGCACTTCACTTACAAGCATAACAATTCCTAACGGTGTAACGGAAATTGGCTCGCAAACCTTTGGTAGCTGCACCTCACTTACAAGTCTAACAATTCCTGACAGTGTAACAGAAATAAGCGATAATGCTTTTAGTGGTTGCAAATCGCTTACGAGCATAACAATCGGAAACGGTGTAACAAGTATTGGCTGGGGAGTTTTTAGTGGTTGTACCTCGCTTACAATCATAACAATTCCTAATAGTGTAACGAGTATAGGAGAGTATGCTTTTCGAAATTGCACCTCGCTTGTAAGCGTAACAATACCCGACAGCGTTATAAGTATAGGAAATGGTGCATTTGACAATACAGCTTATTACAATAACATCTCAAATTGGGATAATGGACTTTTATATATCGGAAACCATTTGATTGAAGCTAAAGAGGATGTTTCCGGCAATGTTGAAATTAAACGGGGGACAAAAATAATTGCTGATTCTGCATTTAGCGGTTGCACCTCGCTTACAAACATAATAATTCCCAATAGCGTAATGAATGTAGGCTATTTTGCTTTCAAGGATTGCACCTCGCTTACAAACATAATAATTCCCAATAGTGTAACGAATGTAGGCTGTTTTGCTTTCAAGGATTGCGCCTCGCTTACAAGTGTGACAATACCAAGCAGTATAACAAGCATTGACAATGGGGCTTTCATTGGATGCTCCTTGCTCACAAGTGTAACGATTCCCGCTAGTGTAACAGAAATTGGCATTTGGGCATTTGGATATTATAATGAGGAAAAAACAATTGACGGCTTTAAGATTTACGGCATAGTTGGTTCAGAAGCTGAAAGATATGCGGACGATAATAGTATTGAGTTTATTTCAATAGACGGTACACCTGTAAAATCATTCCCTGATGTAACAAGAGGAGATTGGTATTATTCGGCAGTAAAATACAATTCGAGAAATGGTTATGTTACCGGTTATTCAAACGGCACATTCGGACCTGCGAATAACATTCAAAGGCAGGACTTCGTGCTTATTCTTGCAAGAATTGCAGGCGCTGACCTCTCGGCATATGAGGGACAGAACGGCGGCTTCTCTGACGTTCAGACAGGCTCTTACTACGCTTCGGCAGTAGCTTGGGCAAAGGACACAGGCGTTGCAAACGGCTTCTCGGCAGACAACTTCGGCGTAGGCACATACATTTCAAGAGAGCAGATTTGCATTATGCTTTGCAGATACCTTAACGGTTCTGTTTCGGGCGATGCTGATACAATTCTCAACGCATATTCCGACGGCGGAAACACAAGTCCGTGGGCAAAAGAGAGTGTTGCTTGGGCAGTTGAAAACGGTATAATCGGCAATTCCGATTACCTCAATCCCACAGGCAACGCAGGCAGAGCAGAAGTTGCGCAGATTATTTACAATATGTCAAACAATGGCATTCTGTAATTAGCCGTATAAATATCTGAAATAGCTTTAATACAACAACCCCACCGTCGTTTTAGGACTACGGTGGGGTTGATTTTTGTGTATTGTGTTTTTTGAGCTTAAATAGCAAGCAGATTTTCGATTGCCTTAATATAAATTTCTACCGCTTCCTCCATTTCGGAAACAAGGATAAACTCGTCAGTGCCGTGGATACGATAGTCCTTTCCGATTTTTTCGGGGCCGAATGCAATGATATTTTTCAATGACTTTGCATATGTGCCGCCGCCGATTACCATAGGCTTGTTTTCGGTGTCGCCCGTAACGTCAACGTACGCCTTATATAAAGCCTTTACCAACGGGGAGTCGCTTGGGAAAAACAACGGCTCGCCGATTTCCTCAACCTCGATATATCCGTTTTCGTCCTCCAAATTACCCTCTAAACGCTTCAAAATATCTTCTTTCGTAAAGGTTACGGGAACACGAATATCAACTGCACAGGAAATGACCCCGTTTTCGGTTTTGACAATTCCGTTGCAGAAGGTCAGCTCGCCGAATTCATCCGAGATTTTAAGACCTACTCCTGAGCCGTCGCAGGCAGTACCGATATGCTTGTTGTAGAATTTGACGAAAGCGTCCTCAAAGCCTGCCTTTTCAAGACATTCCATAGTAACGCCTGCCGCATTTACGCCGAGGGTAGGAGTGCTTGCGTGTGCAGGTACGCCCTTTGCGTAAATCGTAAGCTGATTTCCGCTTTCCGTTACCCTGTATTCCTGCAATTTCGTCTCGGAAAGTGCCTTTTCAAGCCTTTCTTTAAGCTGCTCCTCTGTCGGAATTACGGTCGTGCAGTTATCGCATACCGCATTTGATACAAAGCCGCCGTCCATAGATATTATTTTGGTGTTTTTTGAGTATGCCGTCATTGTCATATGACCTTTTTCGCCGTGTATGCACGGGAAGCTTGCGTCGGGGGTAAATCCGCAGGACAATTCCTCCGCCACCTCGTTATAATGCTCCATACATTTAGAGCCTGTCTCCTCATTACAGCCCATAATCAGACGAACACGCTTGTTGAGCTTCACGCCCGAGTCACGAAGCAGCTTCATAGCATATAGAGCCTCTATAACAGGGCCTTTGTCGTCGGTTGTACCACGACCGTACACGCAGTCGCCCTCACGGGTGAGCTTGAACGGGTCATAGCTCCAATCGCCGCCGACGGGTACTATATCCAAATGACCCGCAATACCGATAATTTCTTTTCCCTCGCCCATTTCGGCGTAACCGCAGTAGTTGTCAAGGTTGACAGTCTTAAAGCCTAAAGCTTTTGCAATTTCAAGTGCTGCTTCAAGTGCTTTTGCAGGGCCTTCGCCGAACGGCTTATCCTCGGACGGAGTGCCGAGCGTTGAGTCGATCGCAACCAACTTCCCGAGATTTTCAAGCATTTCGTCGGAGAGAGTGTGTATCTGTTCTCTTATATCCATAGTTTTATCCTCCGATATATCATTTCAAAGTAATTTACAAAAATCACAGTACCATTATAATACCACAAAGAGATATTTAATACAAATATTCTTTCCGTGTACTAAAAAGGGCACATCGATTGTTGCATAATATGTTTACGGTTTACAAATCAAATTTGAGGTGGGCGTTATGTTAGATGCAAGTCAAATCAAAATAACCGAGCCTAAAGAGCTTGTGGAAATGTGTAAGCTTGATTTGGAAAATGCGTTAAAGCTTTATGAGGATTAGAAAATTTAACTGCTATTTGGTCGAAAATGAAAAATATGCTGCTCAAAATGTTCAAAATTGCCGTGTTTTGTACAAATTGCTAAAAAGTGTACAGTAATTTTTTTACAAAAACACAGTCGATTTTTTATTGACATATAAAAGTAAATATGATAATCTAATAGTGATAACGGGGTCTGCAAAACGCAGACCCTATTTTGCTTTACGGAGGTATTCATAATGAAAAACTTAGGGTATTATAATGGCAAATACGATGAAATCGAGAATATGCAAATCCCGATGCTTGACAGAGTTTGCTGGTTTGGTGACGGCGTTTATGACGCAACCTACGCTCATAATCATATCGTTTTTGATATGGACGCACACCTTACAAGATTTTATAACTCTGCGAAGCTTCTCGGTATGAATATTCCGATCGAGCGTGACGAGCTTGATAAATTGCTCAGAGAGCTTGTCAGAAAGGTTGACGACGGAGATCAGTTCGTTTATATGCAGGTTACACGTGGAAACGGACTTCGTGGTCATGTTTACCCCGAAAATATGCAGGGCAATTTGTGGATAACTCTTACTCCCTGTCCTGTTGCGGATACATATAAGCCGATTGACGTTATTACATATGAGGATAAGAGATTCCTTTATTGTAATTGTAAAACACTTAACCTCATTCCGTCCTGCCTTGCAGCTACCGCAGCTAGCAGAGCAGGCTGTCAGGAGGCAATTTTCCACAGAGGCGATTTAGTTACCGAGTGCGCACACTCAAACGTATCAATATTTAAGGACGGCAAGGTCATAACGCATCAGCTTGATGATATGGTGCTTCCGGGTACGGCAAGAATAAGGCTTCTCGCATTTGCAAAGAAGCTCGGCTACGGCGTTGAGGAAAGAGATTACACACTTGACGAATTGATGTCGGCAGATGAGGTTGTTGTTCATTCGACAGGCTCTTTCTGTATTCCCGTTAAGACGGTTGACGGTAAGAGCGTAGGCGGAAAAGCACCCGAAATGCTGAAAACAATTCAGGACGCTTTAGTTAAAGATTTTGAGGAGCAGTGTAAAGCAT
This sequence comes from uncultured Eubacteriales bacterium, assembly GCA_934436505.1. GTDB lineage: Bacteria > Bacillota > Clostridia > Oscillospirales > Acutalibacteraceae > Fimenecus. Next base: position 77,833 of record CAKSAP010000006.1, read on the forward strand.
AATGAACAGAACAGAGCTTACTAAACTTAATGTCGGCTATAACCTCGATTGGCTTATGAACCTTGACCCGAGAGGCTATGGCGTTTGCAGAATTCTTTATGACGGAGCAATTAAGCATACAGGCAAGCCCTTGTCGCTCAACGGAGCAGAGGGACTTGTGGAGAATATCAAAAAGGGCGAAAAGGTCTTTATTTTAACAGGCTTTATACTTCTTCCGTGGAACGAGGCGGAGACGGACGGAATTATTTCGTCAACCGTTTTTTCACGGTTTATAATAAGAGCCTTCGGCGCAAAGCCCGTTATGATTGTACCCGAGCAGTGCGAAAAGGCAATCAAGGCTATGAGCGAGGTGTTGGGGGTCAATATCACATACGATATTGACAACATTCCCGACAATACCATTTGCATTGTTCCCTTTACAAAGGATAAGGGCAAGGAGGACGAGCAAACCGCCGAGATACTTTCTCACGGCTTGCCTTGTGCAATTATTTCAAATGAAGCTCCGGGAAGAAACAAAAACGGTTATTATCACAATGCCGTCGGCGTAAATACAACAGATGTCGAGGCAAAATACGACGTTCTTTTCAGAGAATGTCAAAAGAGAGGCGTATATAATCTCTCTATCGGCGACCTCGGCAACGAGCTCGGAATGGGAGCTATCGAGGAGCATATAAGAAAATATATTCCTTATGCCGAGGAGGGCGGCTGCAAGGCAGGAACAGGCTTTGGCATTTTGGCTGATACCGCTGCCGACAACATTATTACCGCAACCGTAAGCGATTGGGGTATGAACGCTCTTATGGCTTGCACGTCATTCCTTTTGGGCGATGTCAATCTCTTTCATACGGAGGAAGAGGAATCGGCGGTTATGGATGCCGCTGCGAAAGCAGGTATGCTTGATATGTATGGCGAGGCAAGACCGTATATCGACGGTATCGGCAAGAATATTGTTTTGCCTATGCTTTCTCTTATGCGAGGACTTATTGACTATCCCCACACGGTTGAAGATAAGACAACTGCGTGGTTTGAAACAACAATTAAAAAAGGGTATTTCAAATGATCTATTCATTTTTGCAAAACGGCGACAGTGCTGTTACTGTACAATTTCAAAATGAAATAAGTAAAGAGGTCAATTCACAGGTAACTGCTCTTTGCGACAGGCTTGAAGCAAAGCATATCGACGGAGTTGTTGAGCTTGTGCCGACCTTTGCGTCATTAACTGTCTTTTATGATTGCTCGGTAATCAGTTCGAAGAAGCTCAAAAAGAAAATCGAGGCACTCATAAGGGACGGCGAAAGCCATGCAAAGGGTGCAGCGAGAGTTTGGAACATTCCCGTATGCTATGATGACGAGTTCGCATTGGATATGGAGACGGTATGCAGCCACACCAAGCTTACAAGGGAAGAGGTTATTGCTCTCCATACGTCAAAGCCTTATTTGATTTATATGCTGGGCTTTTTGCCGGGCTTTGCTTATCTCGGCGGTATGGACGAGAGACTTTTCACTCCGAGACTGAAAACTCCGAGGCTTGAAATATTCGAGGGTGCTGTCGGTATCGGCGGAGAGCAAACGGGTATTTATCCCATTGCGTCGCCCGGCGGTTGGCAGCTGATCGGCAAAACGCCCGTCAAGGTATTTGATAAATCAAAGAAGTCGCCCATATTATACAGAGCAGGCGATTATATAAGGTTTTTCAGTATCGATAAGGCGGAATATCTTGAAATTGAAAAGCAGGTCGCAAGCGGCACCTATACTCCTACGGTCAGCGAGGTTGAATTATGATAGAGATTATATCGGCAGGTATGCTGTCAACCATTCAGGATTTAGGCAGATTCGGAGTTATGAAGGACGGCTTTACTCAAGGCGGTGTAATGGACGCCTATTCAACAAGAATTGCCAACAAGCTTTGCGGAAACGATGCAAATGCACCTGTTATTGAAATGACAATGCTCGGTATAACGGCTAAATTTACCGAGGAGCATATTTTTGCAATTTCGGGCGGACGGTTTGACATTTCCCTGAACAACAAGCCAATCAGAACAAACAAGGCTTACTCGGCAAAGGCAGGGGACGTTTTAAGCATTAAGGCTGCGAAGCAGGGCTTGAGATGCTACCTTGCGGTTGCAGGCGGCTTTGATGTCCCGCTGTTTATGGGAAGTGCCTCAACAAACCTCAAAATTAACGTCGGCGGATTTGACGGCAGAAAGCTCAAGGCAGGAGATACCGTTAAAGTCGGTAAAGCTGCTAAGCTTAAAAATATAGAAAAGCGAGAGCTTGCCGAAAACACCTATGACAGAATTGTAAAAATCAGAGTTGTGTTGGGTCCTCAGGAGGATATGTTTTCCGAGAACGATTTGGCACTGTTTTCAAATCAGCGATATACCGTTACCTCCGATTTTGACAGAATGGGTATCAGGCTTTGGGGCATTGCCTTGCGTGGAAAGAAAAAGCTTGAGATTATTTCCGATGCCATAACCTTCGGCTCAATACAGATTACAAATTCGGGAATGCCGATTATACTTATGGCAGACCACCAAACAACAGGCGGCTACGCAAAAATCGCAACTGTAATCAGCGCAGATTTGCCGAAGCTTGCACAGGTTAAATCGAACGACAAAATCAACTTTGAAATTATTGATGTTGATACTGCCGAAAAGATAGCAAATCAGCAGAAAAAGTATATTGACAGGTTATTTTAGGAGTGGCTATGGACTATTCAAATATGTTACCTCAAGAGGTTAAAAAGCTTATAAGAAAAGGCGAAATAGATTTTCAAACATCAGGTATGTGTAACGGCTATGCACAGGCTAACCTTTGCATTTTACCAAAGGATTATGCGTTTGACTTTTTGCTGTTTTGTATGCGCAATCCTAAGCCTTGCCCGATTTTAGAGGTCGGCGACGTCGGCTCAAAGCAGTTCAAAACAATGGCGAGCGAGGGCGACGTTTGTAAGGATTTCCCGAAATACAGAATTTGGAGAAACGGCGTTCTTGAAAAAGAGGTTACGGACATAACGGACTATTGGCAGGACGATTTTGTGTATTTCCTTATCGGCTGTTCGTTTAGCTTTGAAAGTGAGCTCTTAGAGGCTGATGTTCCCGTAAGGCATATTCAGGAAAATAAAAACGTACCTATGTTTAACACGAATATCGAGCTTCAGTCAGCCGGAAAATTTCATGGAAATATGGTCGTGTCGATGCGCCCCATTCCAAACGATTTGGTTGTAAAAGCTGTCAATGTTACGGCAGCTATGCCGAGAGTTCACGGTGCGCCGATACAAATCGGAAATCCCGAGGCGATAGGCATAAAGGACGTTACAAAGCCCGATTACGGCGACAGCGTAACGATAAACGAGGGGGAAATTCCGGTGTTTTGGGCTTGCGGCGTTACGCCTCAAAATGCGGTAATGCAAACAAAGCCCGAAATTGCCATAACACATTCTCCAGGTCATATGTTTATAACCGATGTGAAAAATGTTAACTTGAAGTATTAGGTGATTATATGTATAAAATCAATTTGAATTGCGATTTAGGCGAGGGTGCTGCGTTTGATAAGCAGATTATCCCTTTGATAAACAGCGCAAATATTGCCTGCGGATTTCATGCGGGCGATCATACTATGATGAAAGCTACGGCAAGGCTTTGCATTGACAACAACGTTGATATAGGAGCTCATCCGGGTTATCCCGACAAGGAAAATTTCGGCAGAACAAATCTTGATGTAACACCCGAGCAGGTTTACGACTATACCTTGACTCAATTAAAGGACTTGGGGGATATAGTCGGAAAGGACAAAATAGTTCACATTAAGCCACACGGCGCTATGTATAATCAGGCGGCTAAAAGTAAGGAGCTGTCGGACGCAATAGTCGCCGCAATTACCGATTACAATAAAAATCTGATTTTGATGGCGCTTTCAGGCTCTCAAATGATAAAATCGGCAAGGGAAAAGGGCTTGAAATATGCAAGCGAGGTCTTTGCCGACAGAGCGTACGAGGCTGACGGCTCACTCAGAGCGAGGTCGCTTGAAAACTCAATGATAACAGATGAAAACTTGGCTGTTGAGCGAGTAATTAAAATGGTAAAAACGGGAAAGGTAGTTGCCTATACGGGCGAGGAAATTGACATTGAGGCTCATTCCGTTTGCGTGCACGGCGACAGCGAAAAGGCATTTACATTTGTAAAGAAGCTCAACGAGGCTTTTTCACAAAATGACATAAAAACAGTAGGTTTAATCGAGGCGATAAAATAATGGAGCACCGTACTTATTTGAAAATTGATTTGAACAGGCTTGAGCATAATTTCAACAGCGTGCGTAACAAGCTTCCGAGCAACGTTAAGGTGCTCGGCGTAATCAAGGCTAATGCATACGGTCACGGAGCTGTTGAGATAGGCAGATTTCTTGACGATAAATGCGACTTTTTCGGAGTTGCGTGTATTGAAGAGGCGATTGAGCTTAAACGCTCGGGAATTAAAACGCCGATACTGATTTTGGGCAGAGTATTCCCGTTTGATATTGAGGCTGCGGTTAAATATGATATAAGAATACCGATTTTTTCATATGCCGACGCAGTCGCTCTTTCCGAAGAGGCGGTTAAGCAGAACAAGAATGCACCGTTCCATTTTTGCATTGATACGGGAATGAGCAGAATAGGCTTTCAGGTCAATGAAGAAAGTGCCGACATTTGCAAACGCATAACAGAGCTTCCGAATATCTTTGCCGAGGGCTTGTTTTCTCACTTTGCAACTGCCGACGAAGCGGATTTGTCTAAGGCGGTTGAGCAAAGAAATAAATACAAGAGCTTTTGCGATATGCTCGGCGACAGGGGAATTGAAATACCGATTAAGCACCTTAACAACAGCGCAGGTATTATGAATTTCGACGAGTATTTTGATATGTGCAGAATGGGCATTATCACATACGGTCTTTATCCGTCGGAGGAGGTTGACAAGAGCCTGCTCGACATTGAGCCGATAATGAGCTGGTACACAAAAATTTCGCATATCAAGGTGCTTGAGCCCGAAAGAGAGATTTCATACGGCGGCACTTACAAAACCGATAAGCCGACTAAGGTTGCGACAATTCCGATAGGCTATGCCGATGCCTTCCCACGTTGCCTGTCAAACAAGGGAAAGGTCATCATAAACGGAAAATACGCAAAAATACTCGGCAGAGTTTGTATGGATCAATTTATGGTGGACGTCAGCGATATTGATTGCAATGTAAATGATGAGGTCGTTATAGTCGGCACTCAAAAGGATGCCCATATTTCAATGGAGGAGCTGTCAAACAGCGCTTATTCCTTTAATTATGAGTTGCCCTGCAGAATACCTGCCCGTGTAAACAGAGTGTATGTTTATAACGGCGAAACGGTAAAGGACGTCGGACTTATATAAACTAAAGGCACTAAAGTCGGCGTGCCCGAAATTCAACAAAGCAGACTTATAATATTACACAGAGACTCAAGGATTTTTATTCTTGGGTCTTTTATTTTAAGAGAATTTTATCATTTTTTAATATTGGAACAAAAACTGCTGAGTTCAGTCCGTTGAATTGGACTTTGCAAGTTGAAAAAATCTATATACCGTTTCAACGTGTGGTATAATCTTATCAATAAAAGAGGACAACTGTAATAATTTAATATAAAAGTATTATTTGGAGGGAGAGTTAGTTTTGTATATTTTTAATTCAAGGACAAAGGTTATTCATACAAACGACTGCGGAATAGGTAAACGTTCAAGCTTTAGAAACAAAAAGATTAACATCCAAGAAGCAGTTGACTCGGGCTATCGCTTTTGCGAAAAATGCTCGCCGGTAAGATGGGAATTTGAAAAAGACAAAAAATGGATTCAAGAGTTCTGCAAGGGTAAGAAAATAATGTACGAATATAAGGATGGCTATTTAATAGTTTCAACACCCTACGGATATTGGCGTATTGTTCCGTCTGCCAAATACGGTCTTATGGATTTGTGGCATCAAAACAATGTTCGGTTTCATTCGCTTGCTGTCTTTAATTTTTACCATTTTCAGAAATTTCAGAGAAATGACTTGCGTTCGTTTTTTGAGTACATATATACGCATGACCTGTATCGTGCGGAATGTCCGGCGAGGGTACGCAAGCCTGAATTTACTAATGAAATTAAAGGCACGAAACGGTATAAGAAGAAAGTTGAAAAAATTTCAAAGTATGAGAGAAAACGGACAAAATACAATAACATATCAAATGTATTCTTTTTGCTTGACCAGCTTGAAGCACAGAAATGTGTAAAATAAGCAGAGAAAATTCAATAAAGCAGATTTAATATTACACAGAGACTCAAGGATTTTTATTCTTGGGTCTTTTATTTTAAGAGCAAAAAATCAACTCTTGTTTATTAGTCCGAATAAAATTCCCGATATTTTCAAAAAATGCCATTTAAGTATTGAAAAAACAAATAATCAGGATATATAATAGGAAAAAACTTATGGGAATGAACAAGGATGAAACAAATCTCAATGCTCAACGGCGAGCCTATAAAAAGTATTGTTAAATTCGCGCTGCCGATTATGGCTTCGTCGCTTTTGCAGTACAATTACACATTGGTTGACAACATACTTGTCGGTCGGTATGTCAGCACGGACGCTCTTGCGGCTGTCGGCGGAGTCGGCTCGATAAATTCCTTTATTATCGGTGCGGCACTCGGTCTTACAAGCGGATTTACAATCCCCGTGGCACAGGCATTCGGTGCGAAAAATCAGGAAAAGATCAACCGATATGCGGGAAGCAGTATTACAGTGTCGTTTTTGCTCGGACTTTTGCTTGTCGTAATTGCGCACATCATTTCCACACCGCTTTTGAGACTTATCGGAACGCCCGATGAAATTCTCGGACTTTCCGCTGCTTATATTAACATCCTTTATTTCGCAATTCCCTTTCAAATGCTTTCGAACAATTTTACCGCAATTTCAAGGGCAGTAGGGGAGAGCAGAAAACCGCTTTTATACTTTATAATAAGTATTTTCGTGAATTTCGTTCTTGATTTACTGTTTATTACGGTATTCCATTGGAGCGTTGAGGGTGCTGCTCTTGCAACGCTTATTTCACACGTTACCGCAGCCGTGCTCACGGGAAATTACATTTTAAGGCACAACGAAAGCGTACATATTTCAAAAGAAAATCTAAAGCCCGATATAAAAACGGCATTTGCGCAGCTGAAATTGGGAATACCCGTTTCTCTCCAGTTTACCGTAACCTCAATAGGCTCAATGTTTTTGCAAAGTGCGGTAAATTCATTCGGTACAGCTACCATTGCAGGCTTTACCGCAGCAGGCAGGGTCGAAAATCTCGCCAACATACCGTTAAGCGGACTCAGCGTAGGCACACAGACCTTTGTCGGTCAGAATTACGGTGCAGGGAATTACGACAGAATTGTAAAATCGGTCAGAAAAATATTTATACTCAATATACTTCTTTCGCTCGTTTTGAGTGGTGCGTTGCTTTCTGTCGGTATGCCGATTGTAAGGCTGTTTATGACAGAGCCTGACGAAGAGATTTTGTTTGCGGCTCACAAGTACCTTATTGCAACGGCGGAGTGCTTCAGCCTTGTTGCGGTGCTGTTTGTTTTAAGAAATACGCTTCAAGGCTTGGGCTTTACATATGCAAATGCGGTTGCAGGCGCAGGCGAGCTGATAGGAAGAATAGCGATAGCTCTTATCTTTACTCCGCTTATCGGCTTTAACGCAGTATGCTATGCGGCACCTGCGGCGTGGTTGCTTGCGGATATTCCCCTTGCAATCATATATTTGAAAAAGCAGAAAAAATTCAAGGCGTTAGCTCTGGCGGAGGAAAATAAAAAACGTGCAATTTACCCGACAAAAACGGATTGAATTTATAAGCGTTTGATAAGTGTTTTTGAATATAAAGTGATTAAAGCATAGCCATCGGTAAATCGGTAGCTATGCTTTAATTTTCCCAGCTGATACAATTCAGCAAACCGCCGTTTACGGCAATTTCGTTTATATTGACGGAAATTATCGGTTTGTCAAAAATACTCTTTGCCGTGGCTAAAGCAATGCTATCGGCTTCGACATCGAATATCGGCAGAAAAATTGCCTGCTCGGTTTCTAAAAAATTAAGGTAGCAGCCGACAGCACTATCGCCCTTTGAATCAAAATACGGGAAATCAATAACCTCAATTCCGTGGCTTCGCAGAGCTGATTTGATATGTGCTTCCAATCCGAACAGCGAGCGAGTGGCATTGCCGACAGCGGTGTTTTCATCGACAAAACGCACCATACCGTCGGCGTGTCCCGTCATATCCAAACGAAGCGACGGAATGATAATAACCCTTGCCTCTAACAGCTTTTCCAATTCATGCACCAATTCGGCGGAGGAATATTTCAGGTTTTCCGAAAAAACTCTGTCGCTGATAACGACCGTTTCTTTCGATGGGGAAAAGACCGCATTTCCGCCGTCTAAATTTATATCGGAATAAACAAGCTTTTTGAAATTAAAATTCGGCGCAATACCTCTGCGAAAATCGGTGCGAAGCTCGGGAGAGCCGTCAAGATAGCTCGGCTCGTATCTGAACGATACATATTTGCCCGATTTAGTTTTCACAGGCATATAGTCCCTTGCCCAGATATCATTTGTATTATTTAATAATTTATATTTTATATTAAATAAATCAAGTGCGGCGAACACTCTGTCCGCCGCAGGCTTGTACTCTTGTATGTTTAGTTTAGATGAAAAATAGAGCATTATAACTCCTTGTCATCTAAAACAAATCGAAGCAAACGCTTTTTATCAGAATCGCAGATATCCTTTGCTGTATCCAATCCAATTCTTGTTTTTTTCTTTATTTTGCCTTCCGTAACAAATCCATCATCTTCAAGCCAAATTTCATCTGATTTAAGAATAGATACTTGATTTAGTTTTTCATAATCAATATATAATGCTTCGCCTAACAATCTTATGTTTTTATATATTTCTTTAGTTTTAATATTAATAACACCACGAATTAAAACACTTTCAGCTTCTCCTTTTTTGCCTGCTACTATATCAAAACTACTTCCTGAATAGTTATTACCATTTCTGTAATGCACATAAATTGTTCCACATTCCATTCTTTGTGTTTTTGCGGCGTTACCCATTTTATATTTGTTAGCGTGAGTGGCACTATCTTTATCACCGTAAGCCTCTGTTTCTAAAATTCTAAATCGCAATATTTTTTCGTTGCTAAGTTTGCGACAAAGAATTTTACCTATCAGCCAAGGTGCTAATTTTTCTGCCGATACCTCAAAATTTTTTGAATCTTTCTCTGTAAAACGCATTTTAATATCTCCTTTTAATTCAATCCCAAATTTTTAATAAAACAACCGGTCCGCTATCCTTGATTACCTCTTCGCCGACGGTAATTGAATAATCCTCATAAGGCTCGATTGAGGTTGCCCAAACGCCCTCTCTTTTCCTGAGCTCCTCAACAAGCTTGCACGTCGGCACGGTGCTTAAATCAATACCCATATAAAATTCTCCCTTCGCTTATTTGCTTTCATTATAACAAATTACATTTTTTCGTCAACTGCTATCCGAGACGCCGATTCGCTTCGTATGCGAATGATTGCATAATGCCTGCCTGATTTTACAGGCTCAATTATAGACCTGTTTTTTGACCGTTTCACATTCGCACCTCCTATTTTGGTAATATATCACTCCCTTTGCACCGTTTTTCGTGCATTGCAATTTTAGAGCCTTGGAAAAACGGTTGAATTTTTACTCCGTTTATTATGTAAAATCACACCTTAGACTTGCGCAAAAAGCGAAAATATAATTTACCCGAAAGCGATTGACTTAGATTAGTATTTTTGTTACTATTACATTAAATAATGGTATTTGTTCCTGAACATTGTAATTCAATTTATTTTGGAGATTGATTATGAAGATAGATAATTCAAATGCTCATATTATTAGTTCAAAGAAAGCTTATATACATGATGATGTTCTTGAAACTTTAATGTTTGAGCGAAATAAAAAGGAAATAAGCTTAAATATGATAGATTATAGCAGTTGTAAGAGATATACAATTGTGTATAAAAATGTAATTGGTTTCTTTATGACATCTTGCGATTTTTGGGGAGAATCCTCTAGAATTTTGGATTTTGAATTAGTTGACAGCAATGATAGCATTATTACATCAAAATTGTTTAAATACAAAAATGATAATGGCTTTGTTGACAGCTCGCTGGAGAGTTATAACGATTATATTGAAACTGTAATTACATTCGTTTCCGGCGATAAATTGGAAGTAGCTTGTAAGTGCATTGTTTTAGAAAAATAAAGCATGCAGGATAACACATAGGCAGTTCTGTGCACAGATTGCTTGCGATTGTAAATTCAATTTAACAAATAAATTAAAAAATCTCACTCCATAAAAAGAGTGAGATTTTTTGTTTGCATATTGAATTTTGAAATTTCGTTTACAGAAGTCAATAAACGGTTGTAAAATTGCCAATCTTGCCTTATCAGAAGCCGATAGCTGCTGAAATTTCGTCGTCATGGCTTAAAATCGGTGCAGCAATATCCGCTTCGGTTATAGTTCGCATCTCGGCATCCGTCAAGCTGTCAATATCGGATTTTACAAGGCGAGACGCCTGCTTTAGGGTCGATAGCTCAATCAAATTTCTAACGTATCTTCCGTTGCCGAAATCGTGCTTTTCCCTTGCGGCATCAAATACCCTGTTGAGCTTTTTATGAGCTTTTTCGTCAAATTCAAAGCCCGTCTTTTTAATCATTAAATCGGCTATATCGATAAGCTCGTCGGTGCTGTAATCGTCAAAGCTTACATGAAATGCAATTCTTGAGCGCAAGCCGGGGTTTTTATTGAGGAATTCCTCCATTTTATCGGGATAGCCTGCAAAGATAACGACAAGGTCATCACGGTTGTTTTCCATTTCCTGAACAATCGTGTTTATAGCTTCGTCGCCGTAAAGTCCGTTTCTGTCGTCAACCAACGAGTAAGCTTCGTCAATGAAAAGCACGCTGCCCTTTGCCATTTTGAAATACTTTTTGACAAGCGGAGCTGTTGAGCCGACAAACTGACCGACAATATCAGCTCTGCCTACCTCGTAAAGGTCGCCCTTTGTGAGAAGTCCGTTGTCTTTCATTATCTGTGCAAACAGGCGGGCAACCGTGGTCTTTGCGGTTCCGGGATTTCCCGTAAACACCATATGCATTGACGGGCGGTTGGCGTTTATGCCCTTTTCCGAATATAGCTTTTGCATTTTGAAAAAGTTGACGGCGTTTTCGATAACCTCTTTTGCGCTGTCAAGACCGATCATTTCACGCAGCTCGGCAGATGCATTTCCTTTTGGCGCCGCTTTTACAATTTCGGCTTTTGCCGTTTTAACATCCTTGTACTGTGAATAAACAACGGTGTGCAGCTTGTCCGTGTACCACTCGTCAAACCAACGGTTCAGCTCTGCAATATGGTAGCTGTTACCGTCCTTTAGGTTGTTGAAAAGCTTGTTATCGGCTTTGATTTTGCACTCCCTTGCCTTTTCTGTCAGATAAGCCTTTGCACGCTTTGCGTCTGCCATATCCTCTGTAATTTCAACTATCGGCATTGATGTCAAATTTTCAAGAAAGGAATCACGGGTTTTTACGCTGTCGAGATTTATCCAGAAAACAGTCAGAACGGATTGATAGAACATTTTTGCAATCTCGCAAATTTTCTCAATGCTGTTACGATTGTTTCGGGCAAAAGGTCCGCTGGGTTTTGTTTCGCCGGAGTGATATCTGACGATTACTACACCTCCGCCGCAGCTTCTGTAAAGTGCTTCAAGGTCATTTTCATTAAAATTGGAGTCCGAATAGAAATCTATGTAGGTATATCGTTTGTTGAAAATTCTTCCGTTTTCATACAGAGCCGAAATCAGCGAGCGAGAAAGCTCATTTCTTGTTCTCTCCGAGCGTGTCCTCACTAAATAGTGAACGGGATGACCGATTGGGCGTTTTAGGCTTTTACCTGCATAAATTCTGTCTATTTCAGGGAGAAAGCTGTCCGAATAGAGATGAGCCTGCGCCTCTTTGAAAATTTGCTCATGACTTTTGGCTTCTATAATGCTTTCGCCATAGTTTAAGCCGTTGCCGTAGCGATTTTCAAACAACGGGAGAATACCAAAGCCTTTGGCAAGCTCTTCGTCGTCATTTATGAAATCTGCACCGTCAGCCATTCGAAGATTTGCTCTTAAGCTGTCAAAGATTTGTTCCTCGATAAAGTCATATTCAACCTTGAAGCCGCACAGCTTCATATACTTGTCGAGTACCTTGTTTATATCACTGTGCTCGTTGATAATCGCACCGAAGCGCATAGTGTTATTGCTGCCTGTGTTAATGGCAAAAACATAGTCTTTTTTATCAGACTTTAGGTAAAATGACTGAGAATAGCTCTGCATAGTATCGGCAAAGGTATAGAAATCATCTGTCCTTCTCCTCGGAATTTCAACATCTGAAAGAATAGTAGCTTCAATTCTGTAAAAACGCATAACATACCTCCAAAAGCAAATGACATATTTCAAATTTTTTCTTACGCATATATTATACCATTTCAGACGTACCTTTTTGGGTGCATAAACCCCGCTCTGAAAAAACAGGACGGGGTTTTGATAAGGATATTACGACGGCTTTAATTATATATAATAGTATATATTTACTTTTGACTAATATTTTGAATGTTCAATTTCAATGGTTTGATTATTTTTGCATTTAGGACAGTAGAAGCTTGTTACTAATTTTCCGTATGATCCGCCTGTGTTTATTTTCGTGTTTGATTCAACGTATCCGCAAGCCTCGCATTTTCGGCAGTATGTAAAGCTTGAGGTGCCGTCTTGCTCAACAATTACAGCACCCTGCAGCGCAACGTGGTTGATGCGGGCTTTTGTCGGTGCTTGATACTCTGTCGTTGCGGAATAGCCTGCCTGCCTTGTTTGAGCTTGATATGTGCTTGACGGGTAATATTTTGTCTGCGCCTCGGTTGTGTAATCGTCCTCGAAATTGTATGTTGCATAATACTCGGCAGCCGCTTCGTCATCGTCGCCGTAATCATAATAGCCGTCAGATTTTACGGTGCTCAAGCCTATAAATACACATGTACCTACAAGCAAAATAACTGCGAGCAAAAGTGTCATAACCTTTTTCATTTTATTGTTTCTCCTCATTTTTGGCTTAATGTTGTGCCTTTATTATATAAAACACCTGCGGTCAAATTTGGGACATACCGTTATTGTAATATGTTCCTACAGCATAAGCTGCGGAGTTTAATGAGAAAGGAGAAATTACAAATGCGTACCTACAAATGCCAGTTCTTTCTTGACAACAAGGGCATGAGAATTACCGAAATGGTCGAGGCTATCAGTTCTTTAGAAGCTAAAAGAATTGTAGAGGCAAGATATTCGGGACATACGCTTTCCGGTTGGATTGTTATGCCTGTTTAACGGAGAACAGCAAGCAGATGTGCCTTAAACGGTGCATCTGCTTCACTTTCAAAAATTTTTCCCGTTTTGTGTTTACATTTTTATATCGGTTATGATATAGTAATTACGGTTTAGAAAGTTGTACCAATTTTGGTGCAGCTTTTTTTGGTATTATTATGTAAATTTTTAATTGATGAAAGGGGAATTTATATGTGTAATTATGTTGAGGATACCCATACCTTCACAAAGGAAACTACTCCCGAGGAATTTATTGACCTTATGTACGACAACCTTAACGAAGACGGAGTAACCTTTATTCCTGGTCCGTACGACGATTCGAAATATCGGGGAGGAACTTTCAGCTATCGCTGCCGTATCGCTTGGGGCAATAACGGAAGAAAGGAGGCACAGAAAAAATTTGCTTCGCTCTTTGATGCGTTAAAGAAAATCGCAGAACACGATGATGAGCTTGACGGAACGAATGAAAATGCGAAAAAGGTGTTAGGAGACGGCGAGCTGTTCTATATCTGGGCAACCTATGTTAAAGCCTTCAGTACCGATAACTTTGATATGAACAGAATCAACGATATTTCTGACAGAATGTCAACGGTTGATTGGATTAAGGATTTGTCAAAGACTTATGTTAAAAACGGAAAGCTCGGGGACGATGAAAAGGAGTTTATGCGAGATTATATAGATGTTACGGTTACTGATGAGGAAAGGAGATATTATAAAGAGTATATAAACAGCTTGTTTGCCGAAAGCGAGAACAGGGTAGGGACAAATATTCGTGCTGCAAGCCTTGTTCGCCACGCACAGAGAGTTTACAAGCTCCTTACACTAAAGGCACCCGATTATATTGTCAACATAGAAGCGTGTCAGCTGGCTGCAATGATTGTTGTGCATGACTACGGCATATCAATCGAAGCGGTTGACGACTCGACAAGAAAATATTTTGAACAGTTCTACACCGATGATGACGAATTGCTCGATAAGCTTTACAAACCGTTAAAGCAAAACAAGAGAAAGACTATGGCGCCGCTTTTTGTCTATCTTATATTAAAGGAGCATTCAAGCTCGGCAAAGCATTTAAGACAGAACGAGATACTCAGGCTTCTTGAGAGTATGCCCTACGAGGTTACTATTGAACGCAAGGCACTCTCACGCATAATCCACAATCTTGCCGACTCACAGTTAGGCGTTTATACCGACACGAAAACAGGAACCTGGCTTGAGCAGTAAGTAAAAAAACGCTGTTAAGACAACAAAGCGATGCACCATAAAGGGTGCGTCGCTTTTACTATAATAAGAAAAAATGAATTTGAGCTTGAGGTGATTTTTGTGATTGATGTTGTTGGCGATTATGCTTTTGACAGAAAAGGCTTTGAAAACAGCACTCCGATTTTTTCCTTTACCGTAAAGGATGACTGTATATCCATAAAAGCCTGCGGAAGAATTGACAGCGACGGCTACGAGCTTTATAAATGCAGGACAAAAAAGGGCGAATATACATTCGAGCTCAGCTCATCGCAGCCGAGCTTTGAATGCAGAGTGTCGGACGGAAGACCTTACTATTTTAAGATCAGAACATTTTGCAATTGCGGAAGCGAAAAGGTTTATTCTAATTTTTCCGAATGTGAGCTTATCGACATACTGACATCGACAAAAAAACGAAGCGAAAAAATCGATAAATTTTTTGATGCGGTCAAAGAGGTTTCGGATGTAATAACCTGCGAGGATGTTGATGTAATAATCGAAACGGTAAGGCTTGCGGGCTATGAGGCAAAGGAAAAGGAAAGAAGACGTAAGATTGAGGAGGAAGCTAAAAAGACAAGGAAGGAAATGGAGGCAGCCGAAAAACGCAGACAGGCTGCGGCGAGAAGAGCCGAGGCAAGACGCCGCAAAAAGGAGCAGGAGCATATTGAAAGCGTAACCAGAATGGATCTTCCGATGGATTACGTCAACAGCTTTACAGCTGACGATAGGGCGGATATCAGCTGCGAAACCGTTTCAGACGGACTGATGCTCTCACTCGACACGCTCGGTATGGTTGATATTGAATTCATTTCAAGCGTTACCGGCAGGGATATGAAAACCATAATTGAAAGACTCAGAGGCTCAATATATCAAAATCCACTGTATTGGAACGAAGTGTTTTACAAGGGCTGGGAAACGGCGGATGAATATCTGTCGGGAAATTTGATGAATAAATATCAAACCGCAAAGCAAGCTAATGAAAAATACAATGGCTATTTTCAGAACAATGTGACAGCACTTGAGGGAATACTTAATCCGGATATATCCGTTGATGAAATATATGTAACACTCGGCTCACCGTGGGTACCGACAGATGTAATAGACGATTTTATAGCGTATATGGCTTTCGGAGAAAACCTCAGAAGCGAAAGGGCGTTGACATATTTCAAACAGGTTGCCTGTGGGGATTATGCCGTCAGACACGATGAGCTTACCGGTATTTGGGATATACCCGAAAAGACACGCTTTCGTAAAGGACGATTTCACGGCACATTCGAAGAGGTAAACTATAAAACCTACGGCACAGACCGTATGGATATGCTTTATGTGCTTGAAAACACTCTGAATATGAAAACGCTTGCGGTTTATGACCTTAAAGAGCCCAACAATCCTAATTGCAAGACAAGAATTATAAATCAGGAGGAAACGGTCAAGCTGCTCGAAAAACAGAACTATATGATTGAGACCTTTCAGAAATGGGTGTGGGCGGATAAAAAGCGAAAGAAGAGACTGCAATCGGCTTACTGCCGCAGATACGGTAATATCCGCAAACGTAATTTTGACGGCTCGTTCCTTGAATTTCCCGATATGGCTAAGGATATAAAGCTTTATGATTATCAAAAAAATGCTGTTGCGAGGATACTGTTTTCCCCGAACACCCTGCTTGCGCATGATGTCGGCAGCGGAAAGACATTTGTTATGATAGCGGCGGGCATGGAACTTCGCAGGCTTGGCAAATCAAAGAAAAATCTTTACGTTGTCCCCAACAATATTATCGGTCAGTGGGAAAAGATGTTCAAAAGAATGTATCCCAATTCGAATATCCTGACCGTCAGCATCAACAATTTCGATACAAAGAGAAGAAGCGAAACGCTTAACAAAATCAAAAACGAAGATTACGATGCTATTCTGATGACCTACAGCTGCTTTGATATGCTTTCACTTTCAAAACAGTACTATACAAGGATGTACTCGGAAATGCTCGGCATGCTTTCGAATGCGGAAAAGGTGTTCAATTCAAAGGCTTCAATTACAAAGAAAAGAGAGAAGCTGATGAAAACGCTTGACGATATTCAGAAAAATTACAAAAAGAAGCCTGAAACAATACCGTTTGACGAGCTTGGAATAAACACTCTTTTTGTAGACGAAGCTCACAATTACAAAAATGTCAGCATTGAAAGCCGTATAACAAGAGTAAGAGGTATGGGAACTTCCGGCTCGGAAAGAGCAAACGCTATGATGGACAAGGTGCATTGCGTCCAGAGAATGAATGACGGCGGAAGAGTTGTGTTCGCAACCGGTACGCCCATAACAAATTCACTTTCCGATATTTATGTAATGCAGAAATATCTTCAGCAGGGCGAGCTTGAATTTTTAGGCATTCTCAATTTCGACGCATGGGCGGGAATGTTTGCGAGAAAGAAAACGGAATTCGAAATTGACGTTGACACCAACAGCTACTATCTCGTAACAAGATTTTCAAGGTTCGGTAACATACCCGAGCTTACCGCTACGCTTTCGAGTATTGCCGATTTTCATCAGGTTGACAAAAGAGCCGGAATTCCTTTGCTTGAGGGCTACAGCGATTCGCTTAGAAGCGGCTCGGACGACTTCAAGGAATATTTAAGAGAAATATCCGACAGAGCCGACGATATTAGGAAAAAGCGAGTAACAGTAAAAGAGGATAATATGCTAAAGGTTACCTCGGACGGCAGAAAGGCGGCACTCGATATGAGACTTATCGACGTTGCTTTCGGGCTTGACCCCGACTCTAAGGTGATGCGTTGTGCCGAAAATATTACGGAGGTTTACGAGAGCACAAGAGAGAATAAAGGCACACAGCTTGTTTTCTGTGATATTTCAACTCCTAAGGAAGGGTTTAATCTGTATGATGAGCTAAGAAAGCTTTTAATTGCAATGGGAATTCCGAAAAATGAAATCGCCTTTGTTCACAGTGCCGACAGCGATTCGAAAAGGCAAGCCCTTTTCAAGGCTGTAACAGACGGAGAAATCGCAGTTCTTATAGGTTCAACCGCTAAAATGGGACACGGCATGAACGTACAAAAAAGACTTGTCGCAATTCATCATCTTGACGTGCCGTGGAGGCCCTCCGATGTAGGACGGATTTTGCGGACATTCAAAATAAAAAAGAATGTGGAGGTAACAGACAATGGCAAAATCATTAT